>NZ_JBWKUN010000004.1:0-620605 GCF_059420865.1 Janthinobacterium sp. GW821-FHT03C10
AGTAGGTTATCGTCAGGCTTGTTATTCGCAGTAAGAGAAAAACCCGTCAAGCAATTGGCGGGTTTTTTTTCGTCTGGTGGTTTTGTGCCGGTGCTTGTCGGCTTACGCTGCGCTAAGCCGACCTACGCTGACCTACGCCGACGGACATCGGCCAGCATCAACCATACCGGGTAGGTCGGATTAGCGCGCAGCGCGTAATCCGACAACATTGTTGGTATGGTGGGAGATCAGCTACCGCGATAGGTCGAGTATGACCACGGCGACACCACCAGCGGCACGTGGTAGTTCTCATCCGTATGTGCAATGCCGAAGGACAGCGTCACCAGATCGATGAAGCGGGGCGAGGGCAATTCCACGCCTTGGGCGGCGAAATAATCGCCGGCATTGAATACCAGCTCATACTGGCCCGCTTTCATGCTGTCTCCTTCCAGCAAGGGGGAACTGCAGCGGCCGTCGCTATTGGTTATATCCATCTTCAATAACACTTTACCTTCCGGCGCGACCGAAAACAGGGCCACCTTGACGCCGGCTCCCGGCCTGCCGTGGGCGATATCGAGTACATGCGTGCTGAGTTTTCCCATTTGCTATCCTGTATATAGGGTGAGTGAATGTGCTTATCGTGCAAATCATATACCTGCGTCAGCACCTGGCTATATGATTGGGCGTATAACCAACATTGTCTCCTATAGGCGAGCCACCGCATGAGCACTTATGAAAATTATCCGCGCGACTTGATCGGCTATGGCCGCACGCCACCGCATCCTCAATGGCCGGGCAAGGCCCGCATCGCCCTGCAATTCGTTCTCAATTACGAGGAAGGGGCGGAAAACAGCGTGCTGCATGGCGATGCCGCCTCGGAAACGTTTTTGTCGGAAATGATCGGTGCGGCCGCTTTTCCTGCGCGCCACCTGAGCATGGAGTCGATTTATGAATACGGTTCGCGTGCCGGACTCTGGCGTTTGCTGCGCATGTTCGAGGAGCGGCGCCTGCCATTGACGGTGTTTGGCGTCTCGATGGCCCTGAAGCGCAACCCGGAGGCGGTAGCTGCCTTCCAGCAACTGGGGCATGAAATCGCCTGCCACGGCTTGCGCTGGATTTCCTACCAAAACATGGACGAAGCGACGGAGCGCGAACACATGCACGAAGCCGTGCAGATCATCCGCGAATTGACGGGTTCCTCCCCGCAAGGCTGGTACACGGGGCGCGACTCTCCGAATACGCGCAAACTGGTGGTCGAGCATGGCGGCTTCCGCTACGACGCCGATTATTACGGCGATGACCTGCCATTCTGGGAAAAGGTGGCGTACACGGACGCGGCCGGCATGCCGGCCATGCAGCCGCAGCTGATCGTGCCCTACACCCTGGATACGAACGACATGCGCTTTGCCGCCATGCAGGGCTTTAATTCGGGCACGCAGTTTTTCGATTACCTGAAGGATGCCTTCGACGTGCTGTACGCGGAAGGCGATCCGAACGGCTTGAACCAGCCGAAGATGCTGTCCATCGGCCTGCATTGCCGCCTGGTGGGGCGGCCGGGACGGGCCGCGGCGCTGGCGCGCTTCCTCGACTATATACAGCGCCATGAGCAGGTCTGGATCACGCGCCGCATCGATATCGCCGAACACTGGCATGCGACGCATCCCTGCACTATCTGATGCATATTGATATTGAGTGATAAGTAAAATCAGTCTTTGCATATAGTTGTCCCATATGCCGGTGTTAATCTCCTATACTGGGACTATACCGAGGCCAGCATGTCAGAACCGATCCGCTTTTACTACCGTGGTGCCGTACAGGAAGTACGCAACGCCGCCCCTACGCAGACTGTGTTGCAGCACCTGCGCGAGGATTTGCATTGCACGGGCACCAAGGAGGGTTGCGCCGAGGGCGATTGCGGCGCCTGCACCGTCGTCATCGGCAGCCTGGTGGATGGCCAGGTCGAGATGAAAGCCGTCAACGCCTGCATTCAGCTGACGCCCACGCTCGATGGCAAGGCCCTGTTTTCCGTGGAAGACTTGCAGCAGCCTGATGGCGCCTTGCATCCGGTGCAGCAGGCGATGGTCGAGTGCCACGGTTCCCAGTGCGGTTTTTGCACGCCCGGCTTCGTCATGTCCTTGTGGGGCATGTATCTGGAGAAAAGTGGCGCCACGCCCACGCGCTGCGAAATCGACGATACGCTGTCGGGCAATCTGTGCCGCTGCACCGGTTACAGGCCCATCATCGACGCCGCCAGGCGCATGGGGGAGTTGCCGCACGTCACGTTTGACCGCGATGCCTTGGCGCAGCAATTGCAGGCGCTGCAGCGCGTCAGCGTGAGTACCTATGAACATGGCGGCCAGCACTTCCACGCGCCGCGTACCATCGATGAACTGGTGGCGTTGCGCGCGGGAAAACCGCGGGCCTGCCTGCTGGCCGGTTCCACGGACGTGGGCTTGTGGGTCACCAAGCAACTGCGCGACCTGGGCGACATCATTTATCTGGGCAATGTGGCCGCGCTCAAAACCATCGGCATCGTTGACGGCAAGCTGCAGATTGGCGCCGGCGCCAGCCTGAACGATGCGTATGCGGCGCTGTGCCGGCATTATCCGGACGAATTGTCGGAACTGTGGCAGCGTTTTGCTTCCTTGCCGATCCGCAACGCGGGTACTTTGGGCGGCAATGTGGCGAATGGTTCCCCCATCGGCGACTCGATGCCGTGGCTGATTGCGCTGGGCAGCGATATCGTGCTGCGCGGCCCGGCCGGGCAGCGGATCATGCCGCTTGAAAAGTTCTATTTGGGCTATCAGAAGAAAGACTTGCAGCCCGGTGAATTCGTCGAAGCCGTGCGGGTGCCCTTACCCCGTGCCGATGTGTATTTCCGCACGTATAAACTGGCCAAGCGCTTCGACCAGGATATCTCGGCCGTGTGCGCCGCGTTCGCCTTCCAGCTCGACGGCGAGCGCATCGTCGATGCACGCATCGCCTTTGGCGGCATGGCAGCCACGCCGCAGCGTGCCGCGCAGACGGAAGCGTTTCTGCGGGGACAGGCGTGGAGTGAGGAAAATCTGACTATCGCCATGCGCCTGCTGGCTGACGATTACGCTCCCATGTCGGACATGCGTGCGTCGAACACCTACCGCATGACGACGGCGCAGAACCTGTTGCGCCGCTTCTGGCTGGAAACCCGTCCCGGTGCGCCTTTGCCCCCGACGTCCCTCAACGCCTACGCTTGCCGCGCCTGAAAGGACCAGCATGAATTATCCTGCCACGCCCGAACTGCAAGCGGCCGCCTGGGCCGCCGTGGGCAAGCCCAGCCCCCATGAATCGGCGCAACTGCATGTGCTGGGGCAAGCCACGTACACGGACGATATTGCCGAACTGCAGGGCACCTTGCACGCGGCGCTGGGCCTGTCGCAAAAGCCGCACGCGCGCATCACGGCCATGGATATCTCCGCCGTGCGCAGTGCGCAGGGGGTCGTCGCCGTCTACACGGCGCAGGACATTCCCGGCACCAATGATTGCGGCCCCATCATCCACGATGATCCCATCCTGGCTTTTGATCTGGTGCAATACGTGGGCCAGCCCATCTTTATTGTGGTGGCCGATACGCACGACCATGCGCGCCGCGCCGCCCGCCTGGCGCAAGTGTCGTATGACGAGTTGCCCGCGATCATGACGCCGCAGGCGGCCAAGGCGGCGCAATCGTATGTGCTGCCGCCCATGCAGCTGACACGCGGCAACTACCAGGCCGCATTCGAGGGCGCGCCGCATGTGGTCAAGGGCCAGCTGTATGTGGGCGGTCAGGAACAGTTTTATCTGGAAGGACAGATTTCCTACGCCATCCCGAAAGAGGCGCAGGGCATGCTGGTGCTGTGTTCTACCCAGCATCCGAGTGAGATGCAGCACGTGGTGGCGCATGCGCTGGGCGTGCATTCGCACAACATCACGGTCGAATGCCGGCGCATGGGGGGAGGTTTCGGCGGCAAGGAATCGCAGTCGGCCCTGTGGGCGGCGGCCGCGTCGATCGCGGCGGCCAAACTGAAGCGTCCCGTGAAACTGCGCGCCGACCGCGACGACGACATGCTGGTGACGGGCAAGCGCCACTGTTTTTACTATGAATACGAAGTGGGCTACGACGACGATGGCAAGATCCTGGCCGCCAAGGTCGACATGACCACGCGCGCCGGCTATTCGGCGGACTTGTCCGGCCCCGTCGCCACGCGCGCCGTCTGCCACTTCGATAACACCTATTATTTGTCCGACGTGGACATCCGCGCCGCCTGCGGCAAGACGAATACGCAGTCGAATACGGCTTTCCGGGGCTTCGGCGGGCCGCAGGGCGCCATCGCCATCGAGTACGTCATCGATGAAATCGCCCGCCATTTGCAACGCGATGCGCTCGATATCCGCCTGCTCAACTTCTATGGCCGCAACGATGCGGAAGGGCGCAACGTCACGCCGTACGGGCAAAAAATCGTCGACAACGTGATCCATGAACTCGTCGCGGAACTGGAAGAGAGCAGCGATTACCGGGCGCGCCGCCGCGCTATCGACGCCTTTAATGAGGCCAGTCCTGTCCTGAAGAAGGGGCTGGCATTCACGCCCTTGAAATTCGGCATCGCCTTCAACGTCACGCATCTGAACCAGGCCGGCGCCCTCGTCCACGTGTACGTGGATGGCTCCGTGCTGGTCAACCATGGCGGCACGGAAATGGGGCAGGGCATCAATACCAAGGTCATGCAGGTAGTGGCGCACGAGCTGGGACTGGACCTCGAATGCGTACGCGCCACGGCTACCGACACCAGCAAGGTGGCGAATACGTCGGCCACGGCGGCATCCACTGGCGCCGACTTGAACGGCAAGGCGGCGCAGGACGCGGCACGCCAGATCCGTGAACGCCTGGCCGATTACGCGGTCAAACTGTACGGCGGCGAATCCGCTGGCGTGCGCTTCTTCGACAAGCATATCCACGTCAATGGTCACGTCGTGCCGTTTGCCGAGCTGGTGCAGAAGGCGTATCTGGCCCGCGTGCAACTGTGGTCCGATGGTTTTTATGCCACGCCCGGGCTGTCGTGGGATGCGAAGACGATGACGGGCCATCCGTTTTCCTACTACGCGTATGGCGCGGCCGTGGCCGAAGTGGTGGTCGATACCTTGACGGGCGAATGGAAACTGCTGCGTGCCGATGCCTTGTACGACGCGGGCCAGTCATTGAATCCCGCGATTGATCTGGGTCAAGTGGAAGGCGCGTTTATCCAGGGCATGGGCTGGCTGACGACGGAGCAGCTGTGGTGGAATGGGGCAGGCAAGCTGATGACGCACGCGCCGTCGACGTACAAGATTCCCGGCATTTCCGATTGCCCGGAAGATTTCCGTGTGAAACTGTTCCAGAACAGCAATGTGGAAGACAGCATCCACCGTTCCAAAGCCGTGGGCGAGCCGCCGCTGCTGTTGCCGTTTTCCGTGTTCTTTGCCATCCGCGACGCCATTTCCAGCGTGGGCCATCACGCCGTGCAGCCACCGCTGAATGCACCGGCCACCAGCGAGGAAATCCTCAAGGCGGTCATGGCCGTCCAAGCGGCGCATGTCGACGCCTAGGAGCAGACGATGAGCGACTGGCTGACAGCAATCGAGAACGACACGCAGGCATCCGTGCTGGTGACGGTGGCCCTGGTGGAAGGTTCCGGGCCGCGCGAGGCGGGCGCGAAGATGCGCGTCACCCTCGAAGGCCAAGTGGACACCATCGGCGGCGGCCACCTGGAATTGCGCGCCGTGGAAATCGCCAAGACCATGCTGGCGACAAAAGACACGCATGCGCGGCTCGAGCGTTTTGCGCTGGGCCCCAGCCTGGGCCAATGCTGCGGAGGCGTTGTTTATCTTGCCTTTGAACCTGTCGATGCCAGCTTGAACGATGTATTGTCCGCCTTGCGCGAGCGCCGCCAGCAGGATAGCTGGCGCCTGACGGCGCTCGATGGCACTGCCGCGTCGGCCTTGTTCGATGTCGCCGGTAGCTTGATCGCCGGCACGCCAGGCCAGGCGCCCGATACGTTTTCACGCGAACGCAGTACCCATGTCGCGCAGGGGAGTGAAGGGCGGCGCTGGCTGGTCGACCCCTGCCTGGCGCCGCGCGCCCATCTGACCCTGTTCGGCGCTGGCCACGTGGGCGCGGCCATCGTGCGTGCGCTGGCCCACTTGCCCTGCAATGTCACCTGGGTCGATGAACGCGAAGACATGTTTCCCCTACAAATGCCAGATAATGTGCGCATCGCCGCCACCGACACGCCCGAAGAATTCGTCGCCATGGCGCCGCCAGGCGGCAGCTATCTGGTCATGACGCATAGCCATGCGCTGGATCAACGCTTGACGCAAGCCATCATGGCGCGCGAGGATGCGGGCTGGTTCGGGCTGATCGGTTCGCACACCAAGCGCAAGCAGTTCGAGCACCGGCTGCAGGCGCGTGGCGTGCCGGACGAGCGCATTGCGGCCATGGTGTGTCCGATCGGCATGCCCGGCATCCGCAACAAGGCACCGGCCGTGATCGCCGCCTCCGTTGCCTGTCAATTACTCATGGTGTGGGAGGAAGCCGCCAGCGCGGCCCTGGCCGCACCGCTGCGGCTGACGTCTGCCAGCACGCCACCGCGCCGCAAGCAGCGCGCGGTCAATCATCTTTTATAGAAAGAAGTCATGCCGATTGTTCCTGCCACTTTGCAAGCTTACCGTGCCAGCTTGCTGCACTTCCACGCCGATCCTGCTTTCAGCGAAGAGGCGCACGCCTGGCATGCGGACGGCTTGCTGATCGTGGCCGATGGCAAGGTGGTGGCAGCCGGTGATTACGCGCAGCTGCAAGCGACATTGCCGCCGATCACGCAGATCGTCGATTACCGGGGCAAGCTGATCGTGCCCGGCTTTATCGACACGCATGTGCATTTCCCGCAGACGGAAATGATCGCCTCGCCCGCGCCCGGTTTGCTGCCGTGGCTGGAAACGTATACTTTTCCTACCGAACGCGCGTTTGAGAACCCAGAGCATGCGCGCGATGTCGCCGAGTTCTTTCTCGATGAACTGCTGCGCTGCGGCACCACGACGGCGATGGTATATGGCAGCGTGCATCCGCAATCGGTCGATGCCTTTTTTGGCGCCAGCGAGGCGCGCGGCTTGCGCATGGTGGCGGGCAAGGTCATGATGGACCGCAACTGCCCCGAGTTCCTGCGCGACACGGCCGAGTCCGGCGCGCGCGACAGCGAGGAGCTGATCCGCCGCTGGCACAAGCGCGGCCGCTCGCTGTACGCGATCACGCCCCGTTTCGTGCCGACGTCCACGAATGAACAGATGCATCTGGCGGGCGAGCTGGCGCGCGCTTATCCGGATACGTACTTGCAGACCCACGTGTCGGAAAACGAGGATGAATGCCGCTGGGTGCGCGAACTGCACCCGCAGGCGCGCAGCTACCTCGATGTGTATGACCAGTACGGCATGCTGCGCCCGCGCGCCATGTTCGGCCACTGCATCTGGCTCGACGAGCGCGACCGCGCGCGCATGGCGGAAACGTCTTCGGCAGCCGCCATTTGTCCTACATCAAACCTGTTCCTCGGTAGCGGCTTGTTTGATTTCGAGCGGGCCGATGCGGCAAGAGTGCTGCTGTCACTGGCTACGGACGTGGGTGGCGGCACCTCGTTCTCGATGTTGCAAACAATGAACGAAGCCTATAAAGTAGCACGCTTGAAAGGCAGCTACCTGCCCGCCTTGCGCATGTTTTACCTGGCGACCCTGGGCGCCGCGCGCGCCATGCAGCTGGAAGGCACCCTGGGCAATTTCACTGCCGGCACGGAAGCGGACTTCATCGTGCTCGACAAGCAATCGACGCCGCTGCTCGAACGCCGCACGGCTGGCTGTCAAAGCCTGGAGGAATTGCTGTTTGCCTTCGCGCTGCTGGGCGACGACCGCGCCGTGGCCGCCACCTATTCAGGCGGGCAATGCGTGCATGTGCGGGGGCAGGGCTGACCTACCCGTTGTTCAACACGAATTATCCTGAGCGAGTACGCGAATGCACAAGAAACTCACTGGCCTGGCGCTTGGCGCCGCGCTGGCATTGACCGGAACGGCGCAGGCCGCCAAGGCGGTGGCCACCCCGTCTTCGAATGAGGCGGCCACCGCGCGCCATTTTGCCGCCCTGGTTGGCGGTGCGCAGCCGAAGACCGCCGAGTTGAACCTGTTCTTTTCCATGATGCCCAAGGGCGGTGATCTGCATCACCATTATTCGGGCGCCATTTACGCCGAGCAATTCCTCGACTGGGTCGACAAGGAAAACTATTGCGTCAACAAGACGACCTACCGCATCGAAAGCAACAAGGACGTCGTGGCGGCCGAGCGCGCCAAGCCGGCCGGACAGCGCAGCTGCCTGTCGTCCACGGAAGTGTTTGCCGACGCGGGCCTGTATGCGGAGTTGCTGCAGCGCTGGTCGACCAAGGATTTTTATAACCACGGCGCCGTCCAGACGCCACCGGACCGTACCTTCTTTGATACCTTCGGCTACTTCGGTCCCGTGGCATCGACGAATACGGCGGATGGCCTGAAAACCCTGAAGCAACGCGCCATCGCGGAAAACCTCAGCTACATCGAGACGATTTTCGAACTGTCGCCATTCGTGCAAAACGCGCAGTTCGACCAGCAGGTGCTGGCGCCGGGCTTGCCGCCGGCAGCGTTGCAAGCCGTGCTGGCCAAGTGGGCAGCCAGCCTGGAGCAGGATGCCAGCTTCCAGAAAAGCATCACCGCGTATAACGACAACGTGAACGCCAGCAGCGCCGGCATCGACGATGCGCACTTCACCATGCGCTACCAGGCGTATGTGCTGCGTTTCCTGTCGCCATCGCAAGTGTTCTCGTCCATGGTGGCCGCGTTCAAGGCAGCGAGCCTCAATCCGTTGCTGGTGGGCGTGAACATCGTGGGCCAGGAAAGCGTGAACGTGTCCATGCGCGATTACAGCCTGCACATGGAAATGTTCAAGTTCCTCAAGACGAAATATCCGAACGTCAAGATCGCCCTGCACGCGGGCGAGCTGGCGCTGGGCATGGTGCCGCCGGAAGGCATGGCGTTCCATATCGCTGAAGCCGTCGACGTGGCGGGCGCCGACCGTATCGGCCACGGCATGGATATCGCCTACGAGCACAATGCGCTGGCGACCATGCAGAAGATGCGCGAACGGGGCATCCCCGTGGAAGTGAACCTGACCAGCAACGATTACATCCTCGGCATCAAGGGCCAGGCCCATCCGGTTACCCTGTACCGCAAGTATGGCGTGCCATTCGTCATCTCCACCGACGACGCGGGCGTGTCGCGCAATACCCTGTCGAATGAATACGTGCTGTTTGCCAGCCAGTACAAGACCGATTATGCGGAAATCAAAAAGCTGTCGTATAACAGCTTGCGTTATTCCTTCCTGGCGGAGGCGGACAAACAGCGTTTGCTGAAAGCGCTCGATGCCCGTTTTACCCGTTTTGAAGCGCAAATTGCCGCGGCCGACAAGGCCGGCAAGAGCAGCAAACCGTAAGTTGCGCGACCTTCGCAACTGATACTCTCAGAGCGGCCGGATCTTCCGGCCGTTTTCCATTTCCCCCCTCCAATACCCGCAATGTTGTTTTGTTAATGTTGTGGCGGCCATGCGACACAATTGACGGCAGATACGCGACTTTATCCAATTTCCTGGATGAATCAATTTCAAGTACATATTGCTCATTTATAATCTCGCGCCATAAGCCCGAACGCTGTCAGCACGATATCAATCTCGCTCCTTACCCTATGCTATTTATATTTTAAATATATAAATATGTAAAAAAAATCGTATTTGTCATCCATTTTTTGATGATGCATAGTGGGATGAAGGTGATATTAAAAAGTCACAATTCATCTGGGCGATATCGTATGAAGCTGGGTATTTGCAGTAAATAAAGGTGAGATGCAGAGTGAAACAAACAGTCGCGCAGCTAAATGACGACATTCCTCTGTATTTTTCCGCCGTGTCACAGTCTTGAAATATTTAACAATTACACTCGCGGCTTGCCATGTTGGCCGGCTCAGCATGTCGGGTGAATGACACAGATGCTAGCGCGCTGTGTTGTACGGCCAGGAGACCTCGTTTTCCGTCGTTATTGCTTGAATTGCCAGGGGCTGTGATGTGTGGAGAGGCGTTTGTGATGGTCTTGTCAGGACCGCAGCCAGTCCAGCCGGCGTAACAGTTGCAGCATCGTAAAGAGGAGATCTTGTGTTTGTGTTGCTGTGCGGCGCAGCCGGACGGTGGGGCAATCCAGGATTTTCAAAAATAATAGTCTTTTCTGGGGTTAAAGATGATCAATCACAAGCGACTTCGGCTAACGCAAATCGCGTTCAGCCTGTCTATTGCACTGGCGGCGGCACCATCGTTCGCACAGAACACTACGTCGGCCATCAGCGGACGTATCTCGGCCAATGACGGCAAGCCTGCAGCTGGCGCGCAGGTCAATATCGTTCACGTTGAATCTGGCTCCGTCAGCAACGTGACCACCGATGCCGAAGGCCGTTATGTTGCACGTGGCTTGCGCGCAGGCGGTCCCTACACGATCACCATCACCAAGAATGGCGAAGTGGAAAAACGCGAAGGTGTCTTCATCCAACTGGCTGAAACGGCCAGCGTCGATGCGACCCTGGGTGCGCAGATGCAAGTGGTGAAAGTCAGCACGAATGCCATCCGCAATCAGGTATTTAACCGTAACAACATGGGCGCCGGCACCAATATCAGCCCGACAGAACTGGCAACCCAGGCATCGATTTCGCGCAGCTTGCAGGATTACGCCCGCGCCGACCCGCGCCTGTCGCAAACGGACAAGGAGCGCGGTGAAATTTCCGTCGCTGGCCAGAACTCGCGCTACAACTCGATGACGATCGACGGCGTGGCCGTGAATGACACCTTCGGCCTGGAAGCTTCCGGTACGGCTACCGGCAAGCAACCGATCTCGATCGAAGCGATCCAGTCGGTGCAAGTGAACGTCGCCAACTATGACGTGACGCAAAAAGGCTACACGGGCGCCAACATCAACGCCGTGACCAAATCCGGCACCAACAAGGTCAAGGGCAGCGTTTACTACGTGTTCCGCAATGACAGCACCGCTGGCGACCGCTATAACGATACGACGGGCGCGTACTACGCACCGCCAAAATCGAAGGACACCACCAAGGGCATCACCCTGGGCGGCCCGCTGATCGAAGACAAACTGTTCTTGTTTGCTAACTACGAAGAAACCAAGAGCTCGCGCGGCGCCCCGGCCTTCGGTCCGGTCGGCAGTGCACAGACCAACGTAGCGATCACCCAATCGGCCATCGATGGCGCCATCGCCATCGCCAAGGACAAGTATGGCATCCCTATCGGCAGCCTGGCGATCCCTGACGGTTCGGCATTCACGGCCAAGGAAAAGCTGCTGAAACTGGACTGGAACTTGACCGATACCCAACGCATCATGTTGCGTTACGCCAAGACCGAGCAAGCTGAACCTATCTACACGGGTTTCTCGCCGACCGGCCTGTCGCTGAGTTCTTACTGGTATAACCAGGAAAAGAACCTGGAAACGCTGGTTGGCCAATGGACGTCCGAGTGGACGCCGACGTTCTCGACAGAGGTCAAGGTATCGTCGCGCAAGTATGATAGCGTGCCGAAAAACAATGCTTACCTGCCATCCATGGGCTTGCAGTTCTCGGGTGCGCTGCCGGATGGCGCGCCAGCCAGCTTGGCTACCGGTAACCGCTTCCTGAACTTCGGTACGGAACAAAGCCGTCAGATGAACGTGCTGGGCACCAAGACCAAAGATTTCTATGCGGCCGGTACCTGGGCGCTGGGCGATCACGAAGTCAAGTTCGGCACGGACTACAGCAAGAACGATGTCTACAATGCATTCTTGCAAAACGTTAACGGTAACTACACCTTTGGCTGTATCAACAGCAGCACCAAGGTGACGTATTCGTTCGGTGCTATCGATTGCGGCAACAAGGCCACGACCGCGGCGCAGATCCAGGCCGCCGTACTGGAAAACTTCCGCCTGGGCCGACCAAGCTCGTACAGCTATCAGGTACCGCAGCCGGGCCGCACGCTGGCAGACGCCACTGCAACGTTCTCGCTGAAAAACATCGGTTTGTTCGTGCAAGATACCTGGGACGTCAGCAAGCAGCTGACCATCAGCGCGGGCTTGCGCATCGATGGTACCCGCATCGGCGAAAAGCCCATCTACAATCCGACCGCGGCGCTGCCAACGGTCGCACGTACCAGCCAGTTTGGTCGTCAAACGGGCGGTTTCGGTGTGGATAATACGCGTACCATCGACGGTGAAAACCTGTACCAGCCACGCGTCGGCTTCAACTACAAGTTTGACTCGGCACGTCCGACGCAAGTGCGCGGCGGCTTCGGCCTGTTCCAGGGCGCGGCAGCCAGTGTCTGGCTGGGCAATCCATACCAGAACACCGGCATGGCCACGCAAAACTACACCTGCTCGTCTTCGGCCGGTACTTGCCTGGATACGCCTGGCTTCTTCAATCCAGATCCAACCAAGCAGCCTACCAATCTGGGTCCTGTGATCCCGGCGATGAAAGTGGACTTGCTGAGCACTGATTTGGCGCAACCTTCGGTGTGGAAAGCCAACCTGGCATTCGAACATGAATTGCCATGGATGGGCCTGATCGTAGGTGCCGAATACCTGCGTCTGCAAACCAAGAACTCGATCTACTACCAGGAGCTGAATCTGGGTGCGCCAACGGCAACTGGTAGCGATGGCCGTCCTCTGTACTATGGCAAGAATGCTTATGACGCCACGTGCTGGAATGCTTCGGGTAGCTTGAAAGGTGGCGCATCTTGCAGCGCCTTGACCAAGGCGGGCAGCAATGCTGCGTTCGGTCAAGTCCTGATGGCCACGAATACCGACAAGGGCGCATCGAACGTGCTGACCCTGTCGCTGCGTAGCCCGCTGCGCGAAGGCCTGTCGTGGGGTTCGTCGTACACGTACAGCGATGCCACGGAAGTGTCGCCGCTGACGTCTTCGACCTCGAGCTCGAACTGGGGTGGCCGTGCTGTCTTCAATCCGAACGAGAATGTCGCGTCGAACTCGAACTACATGGTCAAGGACCGCTTCACGGCAAACGTCAACTGGCAAAAACGCTTCTTCGGCGAATACAAGACCACCTTCGGTCTGTTCTATGAAGGCCGTAGCGGCAAGCCATACAGCTGGACCATCAACAATGACTTGAACGGTGACGGTCTGGCCGGCAATGACTTGATGTACATTCCTAGCGCGCCAGGTTCGGGCGATGTGGTGTTTGCCGGCGCCACGGCGGCGGCAAAGGCTGCCAATGAGGCGGCGTTCTGGAAGGTCGTCAACGCGAATGGCGACCTGCGTAAAGCCAAGGGCGGCGTGATTGGCCGTAATGAAAGCTTTGCACCATGGACCAACAGCTTCGATGTGCGTCTGAGCCAGGAAGTACCAGGCCTCTTCAAGGGCCACAAGGGTATCTTTACTTTCGATATCTTGAACGTTGGCAACATGATCAACCGTAAATGGGGCCGCATCAATGAAGTGGCTTTCCAGTCGGCCGGCGGTCAGGTACGCAGCTTCGTCGACTACGTGGGTATGGAAAACGGCAAGTACGTCTATAACACCCGCCCTGTCGTGGAAGACCTGGAAACGCGCCAAGCCAAAGGCGAATCGCAATGGGCGCTGCAAGCAACGATCAAGTACGAGTTTTAATGTCGTAGTTGCCTCGTAGTTTGGCAAGATAAAAAACGGCTGGTGGCGACACCAGCCGTTTTTTTTATAGACCAGATGGTTTACTCTTTCCCCTTTTCAATACATATCATTCCATGGCTCACTTCCTACGCAATCCGGTCGCCAGCGCGGCCCTGATCCTCAGCCTGTCCGGCTGCAGTAATTTCGCTTCCGTGCCACAGCTTGCGCCCAGCGGCCCGATTGAAGTGAACCTGGTCGCCTTGAACGATTTTCACGGCAACCTCGAGCGCAGCAAATTTACCTATACGAGCGCTGGCGATGCCGGGCGCAAGACGGTGCAGGCCGGCGGCATCGACACCTTGTCCGGCGCATTGAAGGCGTGGCGGCGCGAAGATGCGCAGCTGATCTTTGTCGGCAATGGCGACCTGGTCGGCGCCAGCCCCGCCATGTCGGCGCTGTGGGCGGACGAACCGAGCATCGTCGCCATGAATATGCTGGGTATGAAGGCCAGTTCCGTCGGCAACCACGAATTTGACCAGGGCAAGGCGGAATTGCTGCGCCAGCAGCGCGGCGGCTGCGAATCCGCGCGCGCCGACAAGGCGTGCAAGTTCACGCCCGACTTCAAGGGCGCCAGCTATACCTATATGGCGGCCAATGTCATCGACACGCAAACGGGCAAGTCGCTGCTGCCCGCCTACCGCATCGAAGAGGCGCATGGCGTCAAGGTGGGCCTGATCGGCGCCGTGCTGAAAGATACACCGTCCGTGGTGACGGCCGCCGGCATTGCCGGCCTGCAGTTCGGCGATGAAGCGGACGCCATCAACGCCACCTTGCCGCAGTTGCGCGCGCAGGGAGTGGGGGTGTTCGTCGTGCTGCTGCACCAGGGCGGCGAGACGAAGGAAGCCGTCGACCAGCCCGATTGCAGTCACCTGAAGGGCGAAGTGGTCGACGTGGTGAAGCGCCTCGACCCGGCCATCCAGCTCGTCATCAGCGGCCATTCGCACCAGGGCTATCTGTGCCGCGTCGATGGCCGGCTGGTGACCCAGGCGCAGATGGGCGGACACATGCTGACGCGCATCAAGCTCAAGGTCGATCCCGTCAAGAATGCGCTGATCGATGCCAGCGCGCAAAACGTCGTCATGCTGCCAGGCATGTATGAGCCGGACCCGGCAGTGGCAGCCTACCTGGAATCGGTCAAGCAACGCAGTGCGGCCGAATTGTCGCGTCCCGTGGCCGCCATCGCCGTATCTAGCGTGGGCCGCAGCACCAAGGGCGGCGGCGCTTCCCCATTGGGTGACCTGGTGGCAGACAGCACCCTGTTCGGCGCGCGCGCTGCCGGCGCGCAAATCGGCTTGATGAACAATGGCGGCATCCGCAAGGACCTGGAAGCGGGTGCCGACCTGATGACGAACGTGGGTCAGAACCAGGCTGTGGTGCCGTTTGGCAATACATTGATCGTCGTCAGTCTTTCCGGCGCGCAAATCCGCACCTTGCTCGAACAGCAATGGCCGGGCGAAGAGGCCGGCGAAGGCAATTTGCTGCAAGTGTCCGAAGGTTTTACTTATCGCTGGGACAGCACGCGGCCCCAGGGGCAGCGCGTGCTGCCCGGCAGCATCATGCTGAATGGCAGCCCTATTGACGATAATCAACAATACCGTGTCGCCGCCAACAGTTTCCTCGCCGGCGGCGGCGACCGCTTCACCGTGCTGGCGGCCGGCACGCGCCGTCTGGATACGGGCGTGCGCGACATCGACGCCTTCAGCGATTACCTGATCGCCCGCGCGCGCGCCGGCAAGCCGGCCGGCAGCGCCACGTCGGCGGGCCGCATCGTGCGCGTCAAATAACATTACAAGGAATAACCATGCGTCGCTTATTTGTTTCCGTTCTTCTTTCCAGCCTGTTCGCGGGCACGGCCCACGCCGATTTCACGATACCCGGCTTTGAACTCGTGCACACCTCGCCCGTGGAAACCACGTTGACCAATCCCGACCTGCGCGAACCCGTCGCCGTGTGGAGCGAGCTGTTCGATGGTGCAAAAAAAGAGATCGTCATCGCCCAGTTCTATGCCGTCAGCAAGCCGGGCACGGCTTTTGAAAAGGTGCTGGCCAGCCTGACGGCCGCCGGCCAGCGCGGCGTGAAGATCCGCTTCCTGCTGGACCAGAAGGGCGTGGGCCTGTCGGAAGCGGCCACCATCGCGCAGATCAAGGCGATTCCCAACCTGGACTTGCGCCTCATCGATTTCAATAAAATCACGGGCAATGGCATCGTGCACGCAAAATACCTGGCCGTCGATGGCCAGGTCGCGTACATCGGCAGCCAGAACTTCGACTGGCGCTCGTTCGAGCACATCCATGAAACGGGCTTGCGAATCACGGAGCCAGGCATGGTCAGCCAGGTGCAAGCCATCTTCGAGCAGGATTGGCAAGCCCAGGCGCTGACGTCGCAAGGCAGCCGCGCCACGGTGCTCAACAGCAAGGTGGTGCCGGCCAATTACGCGCAAAATGCTTTCTTGCTGGCCAGCCCGAACGCCTACAACCCCGCTGGCGTGGGCGATTCGGAAACGGGCTTGCCCGCCTTGCTGGCGCAAGCGCAAAGCGAAGTGCGCATCCAGCTGCTCGATTACGCGCCCCTGTCCTACGGCCCTAACCGCACGCGTCCGTACTACGCCGTGATCGACAACGCCGTGCGCGCGGCCGCCCAGCGCGGCGTGAAGATCAAGCTGATGGTGTCAAGCTGGAACACGGAAGCGCCGGCCATCGTCTACCTGAAGAGTTTGGCCCTGGTGCCGAACGTGGAAATCCGCATCGTGACGATTCCCACGGCCTCGACGGGCTTCATCCCATTCGCGCGCGTGATCCACAGCAAGACCATGAGCATCGACGGCAAGCTGGCCTGGGTCGGCACGAGCAACTGGGCGGGCGGCTATTTCGATTTGTCGCGCAACCTGGAAGTGGTGCTGCGCAACGAGCAGATGGCGCAGCGCATCGCTGCGCTGCATGAGCAGACGTGGAGCTCGGCGTACGCGCAACCCATCGACATCAACAAGCAGTATCCGAAGCCGGCCAAGGCCGCGCCGCAAGGCAAGGAGTAATGGTGAGCATGAAAAAATTACTCTGCGTGCTGGCGCTGGGTGCCGCATTCGCTTCCGGCAATGTGCTGGCCTGGGGCAATGACGGCCACCGCGCCGTAGGCGCCATCGCCGATCAATTGCTCAAGGGCAGCGTGGCCCAGGCGCATATCTCCCAATTGCTGTTGCCGGGTGAAAGCCTGGAAAAGATCGCCAACTGGCCCGATTGCGTGAAGGGCACGTATTGCGGCCCCCAATCGCCGGAAATGTTGACGTATGTGGCGGCGAATCCCAAGCATGGCGAATACCACTACACGAATGTACCGTTCCAGAACGTGCACTACCACGACCATGGCGTGGGCACGGCCGACGACGATATCGTGCAAACCTTGAAACAAGCGATCCTGGTGTTGCAGGGCAAGGCCGATGCGGCCAGCAATCCGCACGGCTTCAGCCAGCGCGAAGCGCTGATCCTGATCACGCACCTGGTGGGTGATATCCACCAGCCGCTGCATGTGGGCAATGCGTTTCTCGGCAAGGATGGCCAGTTTTTCGTGCCTGCCACACAGGCGCAGATCGACGACGTCGCCGTTTTCAATGCGCGCGGCGGTAACGACTTGCTGCTCGACGATGCGAAGATGACGGCCCTGTCGGATGCCGTGATTCCCGCGCCGCTGCCGGCGGAAAACGGCACGGCCAAGCCTGCCAGCAGCTATCCGAAGTCGCCCACCAAGCCCCTGCATTCCTACTGGGATACGACCGTGGTCGATTACGCCATGCGCCGTTTGAGCACGCGCACGCCGCAGCAGTTCGCCAGCACCGTGATCGCCAGCGCGCCCGTGGTGAGCGCCAACAGCGGCGACCCCGTCACCTGGCCGTATCAGTGGGCCGATGCCGCGCTGGCGGCGTCCAAGATTGCCTTCACGGACGTGGTGGCCGGCCCGGCCACGCAGCAGACCAGCCGCAAGGGTGACGTCTATAACGTCTGGAGCTTGACGGTGCCGGACAACTATCCGGTACCGAGTTCTGCGCTGGCAAAGCAGCAGCTGATCGAGGGCGGCTATCACCTGGCTGCCGTGCTGCAGGCGATCTGGCCACAGTAAGGTGTCATGCGAAAGCGGCCTGCGGGCCGTTTTTTTCATGCCAGGGTGATGGCGATTCCCATCTCGCGGAAGGGCGCGACCAGGGCGTCTTCCACATCGCGGTGCACGATGATATCGTTGACCTGGCTCAAGGGCGCGATTTGGAACGGTGACGCCGTGTTGAACTTTTCCGGCGAGGCCAGCACGACGGTGCGGCTTGACGCCTCGCTCAACGCGCGCTTCACGCATGCTTCTTCGTAATCGCCCGTGGTGATGCCCGCTTGCGGATGCAGGCTGGATACGCCCATGAAATACAGGTCGGCGCGGATGCGGCCGATGGCTTCCACGGTCGCGGCGCCGACGCCCACGATCGAGTGCTTGTACAGGCGCCCGCCCAGCATCAGCACCTCGATGAACGGGTGATGCACCAACTCGACGGCAATCGACGGGCTGTGCGTGACGACGGTGGCGCGCAAATCGCGCGGCAGCTGGCGCGCCAGCTGCACGGCGGTCGTGCCGCCATCGAGAAACACCACTTGCCCCGTTTGTATCATGGCGCCCGCCGCGCGGCCGATGGCGGGCTTGGCTTCCGCGGAAATCTGTTCGCGCCCCGCAAACGGCGCCAGCGCGGGCGAACGGGGCAGCAGGGGCAGGGCGCCGCCATGCACGCGTTCCAATAGCCCTTCTTTCGCCAGCTCGCGCAGGTCGCGCCGTATCGTGTCTTCCGACAAGCCCAGGGCGTCGCTGACGGCCTTGGCGACGATTTGCCCTTCGCGCTGGAGCATGTCCAGCAGGTATTGTTTGCGTTGATGTGTCAGCATGGCTTTTCTTGAGTATTCTTGTATTTTCTTGATATTGCACGAGTTTGCATGATAAAGTCGTCGGACGCAAGCACAAGGAGACACTATGCGCGAAGAAAATAGCAAGCAGGAACGGGTCCGCATCCAGCAGGTGCAGACGCTCTCGCACGACTGGTACTTATTGCAGAAGACCACGTTCGATTACCTGCGTCACGATGGCCAGTGGCAGACGCAGACGCGGGAAACCTATGACCGCGGCGATGGCGCCACCATCCTGCTTTACAACAAGGTCAAGCGCACGGTGATCCTGATCCGCCAGTTCCGCTTCCCCACCTACCGCGAGGGCCACGATGGTTTTCTCATCGAGTCGGCGGCCGGCTTGCTGGAAGAGGCCAGCGCGGAGCAGCGCATCCGCGCCGAGGTGGAAGAGGAGACCGGTTACCGGGTGGGGCAGGTGCACAAGATATTTCAGGCCTTCATGAGTCCCGGCTCCGTGACGGAGCGTTTGCATTTCTTTGCCGCCGAATACGATCCCGCCAGCCGCATCGGCGACGGCGGCGGCCTGGCCCATGAAGGCGAGGATATCGAAGTGCTGGAACTGCCCCTGGCGCAAGCGATGCGGATGGTGGCGGACGGGCGCATCTGCGACGGCAAGACCATCATGCTGCTGCAGCATGCGCAGCTGTATTTGATGCCAGCCAAACGGGGGCTGCAGATTCTGATTGCCGGCCCCTACCGCTCGGGTACGGGCGACGATCCAGTCTTGATGGCGCGCAATGTGGCGGCCATGGAAGCCGTCTGCCTGCCGCTGTATGAAAAGGGCCACATGCCCGTGCTCGGTGAATGGCTGGCCTTGCCCATGCTGGCGCTGGCCGGTTCAACCGGGGTGGGCGATGCCGTGTATGAGGAACTGTTCCACGCGCATGCGACGCGTTTATTGAGCCATTGCGATGCCGTGCTGCGGCTTGGCGGCGCCTCCCAAGGGGCCGACCAGATGGTCGAAGTGGCGCGCGGCTTGGGGCTGGCCGTGTTTTTCTCGCTGGACGAGATTGCCCAGGCGTAAAAAAAGCGAAGCCTGCGGGCTTCGCTTTTTGTCATTTCAGGGAGCGCCTGAAAAATGCCCAGGGCTAGGCGTCTTGCCGAAGGCAGTACGAATGTACGACGAGGCAAGGCAACGACGCCATGGGTATTTTCTCAGGTGCTCTTAACGCGATTTTACAAAGGGGATACCGATAGCTTTCGGCGCGATGGATTTCGCCATCAAGCCCGCCAGCACGATCACGGTGACGACGTATGGCACCATCTGGATCAGCGAGCCGGGGATGCGGCCCACGACGGGCAAGTCCACGCCTTCAATCTGGATCTGGATGGCGGCGAAGAAGCCGAACATCAGGCAGCCGAGGAAGGTGTAGACGGGGCGCCAGTTGCCGAACACCATGGCCGTCAGGGCCAGGTAGCCGGCACCGGCCGACATGTCGCGCAGGAAGAAGCCGCTTTGCACGATGGCCAGATACGCGCCCGAGAACGAGCACAGGATGCCGGCCACCAGCATGGCCAGGTAGCGCGTCGCTTCCACGCTCACGCCGGCCGAGTCGGCCGCATGCGGGTTTTCGCCGCAGGCGCGCAGGCGCAGGCCGAAGCGCGTGTGGTACAGCAGCCAGTGCACGAGCGGAATCAAGAGGAAGGCTACGTAGACGAGGATGGAATGGCCGCCGATCAAGTGGGCATACACCCAGCCGATGAAGGGGATGTGTTCCACGTACTGCGTGCCCGGCAAGACCACGTCGAACAGCCGCGCCGAACCGAGGTCGGGCGTGCGGCCGCCTTGCTGGAAGAAAAATTGCGCCAGCACGAAGGTCAGGCCGCTCATGGCGATGTTGATCGCCATGCCGGCCACCAGCTGATTACCCTTTTGCGTGATGCTGACATACGCCTGCAGCAGGGCCAGGGCGACGCAGACGAGCATGCCGGCCGCCATGCCGTAATACGGGTTTTGCGTCGTGTAGGCCACGGCGGCGGAAGCGAAGGCGCTGGCCAGGATCTTGCCTTCCAGGCCGATGTCGATCATGCCGCTGCGTTCGGCGAACAGGCCGGCCATGGCGGCAAAGATCAGGACGGGCGCATTGCGCACGGTCGATACCAGGATGCTGGCGAATTGGAAGTCGTCGAGTGTCATGGTGTTAGCCTTTGGTGCGCTTGAGCAGGGCGGAAATGGCCGGTGCGTAGAAGTTTTCCATGGCGCCGCAGAACAGGATGATCAAGCCCTGGATGAAAATGAAGGTTTCCGTCGGGATATTCGGTTTTTCCAGCGACAGGTCGAAGCCGCCCTGAATCAGGGCGCCGAACAGCACGGCCGACAAAAAGATGCCGACCGGATGCTGGCGGCCCATCAGGGCGATGGCGATGCCGATGAAGCCGGCGCCGCCGACGAAGTTGAGCGACAGGTAATGGGTCGAGCCCATGATGGAATTGACGGAGCCGAGGCCCGCCAGCGCGCCCGAGATCAGCATGACGACGATGATCATCTTGCTGATCGACACGCCCGCATAGTGGGCCGCGTGCTTGTTGAGGCCCGTGGCGCGCAGCTTGAAGCCCCACGACGAACGCCAGACCATCACGCCGTAGATGACCAGCGCGGCGATCGCCAAAATAAAACTGATGTTCAGCGGCGTGTCGCCCAGCGACGGGAACCAGGTGGAGAGGCGCGGCATTTCGCCGCTTTCCGCAAACACGCGGCTGGCCGTGTTCTGCTCGCCCGGCGGAATCAGGTACTTTACGATAATAAAATTCATCAGACTGGCGGCGATGAAGTTGAACATGATGGTGGTCACCACGATGTGGCTGCCGCGCTTCGCCTGCAGATAGCCGGGCAAAAAGCCCCACAACGCGCCGAACAGGGCCGCGCCGATCATGGCGGCGGGAATCAGGAGCCAGGCGGGCAGGGTCTGGTCGAAGGCCAGCATGGCGACAGTCAAGCCCAGGCCGCCGATATACATCTGGCCTTCGGAACCGATATTGAACAGCCCGGCCTGCATCGCCACGGAAACCGACAGGCCCGTGAAGATGAAGGTGCTGGCGTAGAACAGGGTGTAGCTCAAGCCTTCCGGATTGAGGATGGCGCTGTGGACCAGGATCGACAGCGATTCGGCCGGGTCTTCGCCCAGCATATAGATCACCAGGGCGGCGACCAGCAAGGCCGACAGCAGGTTTAACATGGGCATGACAAAGGCTGTCGCCCAGCGTGGCAAGTCGTTATTCATGATTTATGCATTCCCCCCATCAACAGACCGATGCGGGTGGTATCGAATTCTTCAATTTTCAGTTCGCCGGTGATGCGCCCGCCGCACATGACGAGGATGCGGTCGGCCAGCGCCCGCACTTCTTCCAGTTCGACGGACACCAGCAGGATCGCCACGCCCGCGTCGCGCAGGGCCAGCAATTGCGTATGGATGCTTTCGATGGTGCCGATGTCGACGCCGCGCGTGGGCTGGCCCACCAGCATCAGTTTCGGCTTGGCCAGTACTTCGCGCGCGATCACCACCTTTTGCTGGTTACCGCCGGACAATAAGCCGATGCGCAGGTCCGGGTTGGCCGGGCGCACATCAAACGTCTTCAGCAGTTCCGCGCAGCGCGCGCCGATGGCCTTGAAGTTGAACAGGCCCCAGCGGTTCTTCAGGTGGTCCTGATAGCCGAGGATGGTGTTCTGCATGACGGAGAAATTTTTCACCACGCCATCGCGCAAGCGGTCTTCCGGAATGTGGGCGATGCCCAGCTCGCGGAAGGCCAGCGGCAAGCCGTCGGCATCGTGCCGCTTGGCAAACGGCAAGTCCTTGTCCAGGAAGCGCAGCGTGCCGGACGTGGGCAAGCGCATGCCCGAGAGGATTTCCAGCAGCTCGCTCTGGCCATTGCCCGAGACCCCCGCGATGGCGACGATTTCGCCGGCGCGCAAGTTGAAACCTATGTCGGCCAGCAATTTGACCTGCTGCTCGTCGGCCAATTGCAAATCAGCCACTTCCAGCACCGTGGCACCGGGATTGTACGGTGCACGGGGCAGGTGGCTCTGGATGGGGCGGCCCACCATCATGTTGGCCAGTTCCTCTTTCGAGGTGCCGGCGGTCGCCACGGCGCCCACCACCGTGCCGCCGCGCATGACGGTGACGTTGTCGGTGATTTCCAGGATCTCTTGCAGCTTGTGCGTGATCAGGATGATGGTCTTGCCTTGCTCCTTGAACAGGCGCAGGATTTCAAACAGCGATGCCGTTTCCTGTGCCGTCAGCACGGCCGTCGGCTCGTCGAGGATCAGGATATTGGCGCTGCGGTAAATCTGCTTGAGGATTTCCACGCGCTGCTGCGCGCCGACGGACAGGTCTTCGATCTTCGCCAGCGGGTCGACGTCGAGGCGGTAGCGCGCGCAAATCTCGCGCAATTTCGCTTCCGCTTCCGTGCGGTGGCTGGCCAGGCGAAAACCGCCTTCCGTGCCCAGCATGATATTGTCGAGGACGGTGAAGTTCTCGACCAGCATGAAGTGCTGGTGCACCATGCCGATGCCGAGGTTGATCGCTTCCTGGCTGTTGCGGATAGGCTGTACTTTACCGTCGAGCAAGATTTCTCCGCCGTCGGCACGGTAATACCCGTACAGGATGCTCATCAAGGTCGATTTGCCGGCGCCGTTCTCTCCCACCAGGCCGTGGATACTGCCCTTGGCGATGGAGAAGCTGACGTCGGCGTTCGCCTTCACATGTCCAAACTGCTTGGAAATGCTGCGAAATTCTACTGCTGGCTGCATAGGTTCATAACTGGATAGTTTCATGGAAACGCGCCGCGCGGAGACAGGCCCCGGCGGCGCGCTAAAAGATACGGAGAAAAATTAAACCGGGCAGCTGCTGCCGACGCGGTAATCGATCACTTTGATCTTGCCATCGATAATGTCCTTACGCGCACCCAACACGCGTTTTTCGATTTCCGGCGTGATCAGCTTGCGGTTGTTCGCGTCGAGCGCCCAATCCACGCCGCCTTCTTTCAAGCCTTTATAGCTGACGCCGCCCTTCCAGGTGCCGTTCTTGACTTGCATGAAGCTGTCGTAGACGGTGTTGTCGACGCGTTTGACCATCGAGGTCAGGATGCTGCCTGGATACAGATGGTTCTGGTTCGAATCGACGCCGATGGCCAGCTTGCCTTTTTCCTTGGCCATCTGCAGGGTGCCCATGCCGCTGCCGCCAGCGACGGCGAAGACGACGTCGACGCCGCGCTCGAATTGCGAGCGGGCCAGTTCGCCACCCTTGGCCGGGTCATTCCAGGCGCCGGACGTGGTGCCGACCATGTTTTGCGTGATTTCCGCCTTCGCGTTCACTGCCTTGACGCCTTGCGCGTAGCCGCAGGCGAAGTTGCGGATCAGGGGAATATCGATGCCGCCGATGAAGCCGACCTTCTTGCTCTTGCTGGCCATGGCCGCGGCCACGCCCACCAGGTAGGAACCTTCTTCTTCCTTGAAGACGACGGAATTGACGTTGCTGCCGGCGGCCTGGCCGTCGATCAGCACGAATTTCACGTTCGGGAATTCCTTGGCGACCTTTTGCACGGCTTGCGTTTGCGCAAAGCCGATGGCGGCGATCATGTCGAGTTTCTTGCGGGCCAGGCCGCGCATGACTTGCTCGGCCTGCGTATCGCTCGATGCCTGCACTTCGATGAAGGAAATGCCCGTGTCTTTTTTGAAGCGCGATGCGCCTTCGAAAGCGGATTGGTTGAACGACTTGTCGAACTTGCCGCCCGCGTCATACACGACACCCAGTTTTGGGGTAGCCGCGGACGCTTGAGCAGTCAGAAAAACGGCTGCGATCGTCAAACTAAATTGTGTAAGTTTCATGAATTGGCTCCTGGAAGATCGATATTGTATATTTTTTATAGGTGAAACATATAATTTGGGGCCGATTTAGCCTGTTTTTGATGCACGAGGTGATGATTCCTTATCAACATTGCACTGTATTGCACAAGATCATTGCTGGCCTCGTATGCTTTTATGTCGACAGTGTGATGCTCATGCAACAGTCGCGCCCCGTCTCTTTTATAGGTACAACATCGAATGGGGCGGCCGGAGCGGGCTGGGATGCGCCGTCAGTGGACGGGCAGGGCAAGCACGGGACCGGCGCCGCGATGGGCGTCCGAATCACTATGCATCATGCCAGATATGTATGACAAATACGTTTTTGTTTATGTATTTATATGCGGCGCATATAAATGGCCTGTCAGGCGGATGGGGGATTAATAATATTCAAGAAAGCCCGCACGACGGGAGCGTCGTCGAGCGTGGTGTAGCTGATGTACAGGTTGGCCGACGGCGGATTGGTTTTGATCGGTAGAAATACGACGCCGGGCCAGCCGATGCGGCTCGTCGTTTCCGGCACCAGGGTCACGCCCAGGCCCGCGCCCACCATGGCCAGCAGGGTTTGCGGTTCGCTCGCTTCCTGGAAGATCACGGGTTCGAAACCGGCGTTGATGCAGCATTGCACCAGGTAGCGGGGAAACGCGGATTTGTCGAGGTTGAGGGTCAGCATGGGCTCTTGGGCGATGTCGATCAGCTCGATGGCCGTGTTTTTCGCCAGCGGATGGTGTTCATTGACGGCCACGCACACGTTCTCGCGGAAGCACAGTTCCTGGCGCAGGTTGTCGTGGCGCAAGTCGTCGTCGTTGAGTTTGGGTTCGCGCCAGAAGCCCACGTCGATCTGCTTGGCGCGCAAGGCTTCGTATTGCACCGTGGGACCGAATTCATGGATGGTCCAGGTGACGCGGGGAAATTTGGTCTGGAATTCTTCCAGCAGGCTGGGGATGGGGCCCCACATGGCCGAGCCGACGATGCCCACGCGCAAGCGGCCCACTTCGCCCCGGTCGATCTGGCGGATGGTGTCGATGGTCATGCGCATCTTGGCCAGCAGTTCGGCCGCCTCGTTCATCAGCGCCTTGCCCGCCACGGTCAGCTCGAAGGTGCGCGTGGTGCGCGCAAACAGGCGCACGCCCAGTTCGCTTTCCAGTTTCATGATCTGCTGGCTCAGGGGCGGCTGCGAGATATGCAGGCGCTCGGCGGCGCGGCTGAAGCTTTTCTCCTCGGCAACGGCAAGAAAATACTTTAACTGTTTCAGATCGATGGACATGCTTTCCTTGGCGTTGCGTGGTGCTTGGCGATGGAACGGCGCGCGGACCGTGCAGGCGCGCGCGCTTTCTTTACAGCAGTCCTATTATCGTGCCACGACCGCCTGCATGGCAATGGCCAGCGCGGTGCCGACTTGCGCATTGTGCTTGACCAGGGCGATATTCGTCGCCAGGCTGCGGCCATCCGTCAGCTGCTTGATGCGCGACAACAGGAAAGGCGTGACTTGCTTGCCCTTCACGCCGCCCGCGTCCGCTTCCTGCAAGGCTTGCGTGGTGATCGCATCGATTTCTTCCTTGGGCATCGCTTGCGCGGCCGGTACGGGATTGCTGACGATCACGCCGCCTTTCAAGCCCAGCTGCCATTTCGTGCCGATGAAGGCGGCCTGCTCGGCTGCCGTATCGAGGCGGAAATCGGCCTTGAAGCCGCTTTCGCGCGTGAAGAAGGCAGGGAAACCTTCCTGGCCCACGCTGATGACGGGCACGCCATGGGTTTCCAGGTATTCCAGGGTCAGGCCGATGTCGAGGATGGATTTGACGCCCGCGCAGACGACGGCCACGGACGTGTGCGCCAATTCCTGCAAGTCGGCGGAAATGTCGAAGCTCGTTTCCGCGCCGCGGTGCACGCCGCCGATGCCGCCCGTGACGAACACGGCAATGCCGGCCAGTTCCGCGCAGATCATGGTGGCGGCCACGGTGGTGGCGCCCAGTTTGCCCTGCGACAGCACGAACGGCAGGTCGCGGCGGCTGACCTTCATGGCGTCGGGCGAGGTGCCCAGCAATTCCAGCTGCTCCGGCGACAGGCCCACGCAGATCTTGCCGCCGATGATGGCGATGGTGGCCGGCACGGCGCCGCCGTCGCGGATGATCTGTTCCACTTCGCGCGCCATCTCCACGTTTTGCGGATACGGCATGCCGTGCGAAATGATGGTCGATTCCAGTGCCACGATGGCCTTGCCGGCGGCGCGCGCGTCGAGGACTTCTTGCGAGAACGAGAGGAAGTTATTCAGTTGCGTCATGTGTCAATCCTGTTGAAAGAGGGTGGGGGGAGGCGGCGCCAGGTCGGCGTCGTCAATGTCGTCGAGGGCGCCGGCCGAGATCAGTGGCGAGACGGTGGCGTCGGATTCCAGGGTCATGGCGGCCAGCTTCAGGCCGCGCCGGCAAGCCAGTTTCAGGTCGCTGCTGTCGTGGTACAGCGACCAGCAGACGGCGGCGGAAAACGCGTCGCCGGCGCCCGTCACATCGACGGCGTCCACCTCGCGCGCGGCCAGGTGGACGATGGGCGCATCAAGATTGTCGCCATCGGTGAAGTACACGCCTTCGCCGCCGCAGGTGACGATCACCTGGCGCGCGCCCTGGCGCTGCACTTCGCGGCAGGCGGCGCGCACCTCGAATGCCGTCGGCAAGGCCCGCGCCACGCGCGTTTCCAGTTCGCCCCGGTTGAGGATCAGCAGGTGCAAGCCCGTCAGGTCTTGCGGCAGGTGCGCCATCTTCGGCTGCGAGACGGCGACGATGACGAGCGGCGTCGCGTGGGCCGCGTCCTGGCGCGCATCGGCCAGCAGCGCCTGCACGCTGTCGTGACCCAGGTTCAGGTCGCAGACGGTGAGGGCGGCGGCGGCGCGCTGCGGCTGGCGGCTGTGCAAAAAGGCCGGTGTCAGCTGTTCATAGAGTTGCATGTTGGCCATCGCCAGCAGCATTTCGCCATGTTCGTCGAGCACGGCCGTGTAGGTGCCGCTGCTGGTGTTGCTTAAATGCAGGCTGCCGCGCATGTCGATGCCCGCGTCTTCCGCGTGCGTCTGCAGCGCATGGCCGGCCGCGTCGTCGCCCAGCGCCGTCAGCAGGGCGACGGGAATCGACAATCGGGCCAGGTTTTCCGCGATGTTGCGGCCCACGCCGCCAAACACTTCTTCCGAGCGCACGGGATTCGAGGTGCCCATCTGCAAGGTCGCCAGCGTGCGCATCTTGCGGTCGAGGTTGGCGGCGCCTATGCACAGCACGGGGCGGCTGTCGGGCAGCACGTAGGCGCGTCCCAGCAGGCGTCGCTCGCGGATCAGCCCGGCGATGTGGCCGGCAACGGCCGAGCGCGACAAGCCCAGTTCGCTCGCCAGGTCTTGCTGCGAAATGAAGGGGTTGTTGCGGATCAGCGCATATAGCTGGTCTTTTTTATTGGTATCGGTCACAAGTTTTCGATGAAGGTTTAAACATTTGTCTGCGACTGTAAACATTTGTCTTGCAGGTGTCAAGCGGGTGTCAAGCGTGCATAAAAAACCTTCGTATGGAGCTTGTATGCATGCATTTCCAGGGCATGGCAGGCCTGGGCTAGCCTCGACTATAATATCGGCCATTTATATTTGAATTGTATAAATGGGCAAGAAAAATGGTATTTGCCATACATATTCCGTTTGATGCATAGTGGCGGCAAATAGAGGCAATACGCATCTGGATAGTCCAGCAACACCCATACATACCCGATACCTGGGCTGCGGCACCGTGCCGCTGCGCAGGCAGCAACCATCATCATTAGTCATTACGAGGATAACCATGTCGAACAACGCCCCTTTCCACGCCGCCGAAATCATCCGTGCCCGCGCTCCTGAAAATTTCAAGCCGCGCGTGGCGATGATCCTCGGCTCCGGCCTGGGTGTGTTGGCCGAGCAGATGACGGACGCCGTCAGCATCAGCTTTGACGAATTGCCAGGTTTCCCGATCAGCACCGTGCACGGCCATGCGGGCGAACTGGTGGTTGGCACCCTGTCGGGCGTCGCCGTCGTCTGCATGAAGGGCCGTGGCCACTTCTATGAAGGCTATGGCATGGGCGTGATGACGAGCGCCATCCGCACCTTGAAACTGCTGGGCTGCGAAATGCTGTTCGTTACCAACGCCGCCGGTTCCCTGCGCCCTGAAGTGGACGCCGGCAGCCTGGTGGCCATCAGCGACCATATCAACCTGCTGCCAGGCACGCCGATGGTCGGCCCGAACGACGACCGCTTCGGCCCGCGCTTCTTCAGCATGGCCAATGCCTACGATGCGGACCTGCGCAAGCTGGTCAAGGACACGGCCGCGTCGAACGGCATCACCCTGCACGAAGGCGTGTTCGTCGCCTACCCTGGCCCGAACTTCGAGACGGCCGCCGAAATCCGCATGATGGCCCGCCTGGGCGCCGACACGGTCGGCATGTCCGTGGTGCCTGAAGTGGTCTCGGCCCGCCATTGCGACCTGAAAGTGGTGGGTGTGTCCGTCATCACCAACCTGGCCGAAGGCATGTCGCCATTCGCCCTGTCGCACGAACAAACCCTGAAATACGCGGCCATCGGCGCGAAAGACCTGGTCAAGCTGATCCTGGCCTTCCTGGCGACCGTATCGGCTACGCCGCAAGCCTAAGTACTTTTTTACGCAGCAGCGGCGCGCCGGCCATCGGCGCCGCCGCGCGGCAGGCCGGGAAAATCCGGCCTACACTGTCCGCATCATCTTTGCATCATTCCATAAAGCGAGCCTTATCATGTCACGCGCATTTATCCTCCTGCTTGATTCCTTCGGCCTTGGCGCAACGCCAGACGCCGCCAAGTATGGCGACGCAGGTGCCAATACCTTTGGCCACATTGCCAGCACTGTCGCCAAAAGCGGCAAGACCTTGAAACTCCCGAACATGGAACGCCTGGGCCTGGGCGCCGCCGCGCACCTGGCCAGCGGCGAATGGGCCACCGGCTTCGACCAGCGCGACGGCTTCACCGGCGCCTACGGCGCGGCGCGCGAGCGCTCCACCGGCAAGGACACGCAGAGCGGCCACTGGGAAATCGCCGGCGTGCCCGTCGAATTCGACTGGGGCTACTTCCCACGCACCATGCCATCGTTCCCGGCCGACCTGACCGATAAATTGAAAGCCCTGTCCGGCGTGCCCGGCTTCCTCGGCGACTGTCATGCCTCGGGCACGGACATCATCAACAAGCATGGCGATGAACACGTCGCCACCGGCAAGCTGATTATCTATACCTCGGGCGACTCGGTGATGCAGATCGCCGCGCACGAAGAATCGTTCGGCCTCGAGCGCCTGTATCAGGTGTGCGAAATGGCCTTCAAGCTGGTCGAGCCGTACAACATCGGCCGCGTCATCGCCCGCCCGTTCACGGGCAGCAATGGCAACTACACGCGTACTTCCAACCGCCACGACTATGCGGTGGCGCCGCCAAGCAAGACCCTGCTCGACCACGTCAAGGATGCGGGCGGCGAAGTCGTCGGCCTGGGCAAGATCAGCGACATTTTCGCGACCCAGGGCATCTCGCGTGTCGTGAAGGGCGTCGACAACATGGCGCTGTTCGAAGCGCTGCTGAAGACGGCCGATGAAGTGCAGGACAAGTCGCTCACTTTCGTGAACTTCGTCGACTTCGACCAGGCGTTCGGCCACCGCCGCAACGTCGACGGCTATGCCGACGCGCTGCGCGAAATGGATGCGCGCCTGCCGGAATTCATGGCCAAGCTGAAGGAAGGCGACCTGGTCGTGATCACCGCCGACCATGGCTGCGACCCCACCTGGCACGGCTCCGACCACACCCGCGAACACATTCCGATGATCTTCTTCGGTCCCGGCGTCGCCCCGCGCGCACTGGGCATTTCCGAGACGTTCTCCGATATTGGCCAAACCCTCGCCAAGCACCTTGGCGTACCACCACTTGCTAATGGAACCAGCTTGTTATGACACTCATGCACCCCGAATTCAAGCGTAACGAGGCCGTCGGCCTCGACCTGGGCTGGATCAACCAGATCCGCGTCAACCGCGCCGCGACGGACCGCCGCGCGGCCAGCCTGGCGAACCGCCGTACCGTGAAAAAGGAATACCAGGCCGCCTGGCTGGTGAAAGCCATCCAGATGATCGACCTGACCACCCTGGGCGGCGACGATACGCCGGGCCGCGTGGAACGCCTGTGCATGAAGGCCATGCGCCCGCTGCGCGCCGACCTGATGGACGCGCTGGGCTTGACGCAGCTGAGCACCGGCGCCGTGTGCGTGTACCACGAGATGATCCAGCCGGCCGTGAAAGTCATCCAGGACCGCCTGCCCATCGCCGCCGTGTCGACGGGTTTCCCGGCCGGCCTGACGAGCATGGAAACGAAGCTGCGCGAGATCGAACTGTCGGTTGCCGCTGGTGCTTCCGAAATCGATATCGTCATCACGCGCCAGCATGTCCTGAACGGCAACTGGCAGGTGCTATACGACGAAATGCTGGCTTACCGCAAGGCGTGCGGCGAAGCGCACGTGAAGGCGATTCTCGCCACGGGCGACTTGCTGACCATGGAAAACGTGGCCAAGGCATCGTGGGTCTGCATGATGGCGGGCGCCGATTTCATCAAGACCTCCACCGGCAAGGAAGGCGTGAACGCCACCATTCCCGTGGCCCTGACGATGGTGCGCACGATCCGCGAATACCACGAGCAGACGGGCTTCCAGGTGGGCTTCAAGCCGGCCGGCGGCGTCAGCTCGGCCAAGAGCGCGCTGCAATACCTGACCCTGATGAAGGAAGAACTGGGTAACGAATGGCTGCAGCCGCACCTGTTCCGCATCGGCGCTTCCAGCCTGCTGACCGACATCGAGCGCCAGCTCGAGCACTACGTCACCGGCAGCTACTCGGCCAATCATCGTCACGCACAACCTTAAAGAACAATCGTCATGCCTACAATTAACGAGATTCTCACTACTATGGACTACGGCCCTGCTCCCGAAAGTCAAAAAGAAGCGCAGGCGTGGCTCGACGGCCACCAGCGCACATTCGGCCTGTTTATCGACAATGCATGGAGCGAGCCGGCCGAACTGTTCGCCTCGACCAATCCTGCCGACGGCACGCAGCTGGCCGAACTGACGCAAGCCACCGACGCCGACGTGGAACGCGCCGTGGAAGCGGCGCGCCGCGCGCTGCCCGTATGGCAAGGCATGGGCGGCCATGGCCGCGCGAAAGTCATGTACGCGCTGGCCCGCTTGCTGCAAAAGCATTCGCGCCTGTTCGCCGTGCTGGAAACCCTGGACAACGGCAAGACCATCCGCGAAACGCGCGATATCGATTTGCCGCTGGCCGCGCGCCACTTCTACCATCACGCAGGCTGGGCGCAGCTGCAGTCGGAAGAATTCGCCGACTACCGCGCCGTGGGCGTGGTGGGCCAGATCGTGCCGTGGAATTTCCCCCTGCTGATGCTGTCGTGGAAAATCGCCCCGGCACTGGCGGCCGGTAACACGGTCGTCTTCAAGCCGGCCGAATTCACGTCGCTGACCGCCATGCTGTTCGCCGAATTGTGCCTGCAGGCCGGCGTGCCTGCCGGCGTGGTCAACATCGTCACCGGCGACGGCCGCGTGGGCTCGGCCATCGTCAACCATCCTGGCGTCGACAAGATCGCCTTTACGGGTTCCACCGAAGTGGGCCGCCTCATTCGTGAAGCGACGGCCGGCAGCGGCAAGAAGCTGTCCCTCGAATTGGGCGGCAAGTCGCCGTTCATCGTCTTCGAAGACGCGGACCTGGACGGCGCCGTGGAAGGCCTGGTCGATTCGATCTGGTTCAACCAGGGGCAAGTGTGCTGCGCCGGTTCGCGCCTGCTGGTGCAGGAATCGGTTCAGGAGCGCTTCCTGAACAAGGTGCGCGCGCGCATGGAAAACCTGCGTCTCGGCTCACCGCTGGACAAATCGATGGACGTGGGCGCGCTGGTCGACCCCGTGCAGCGCCAGCGCATCGCCGCGCTCGTCGATTCGGCCCGCGCCGAAGGCTGCGACGTGTGGCAACCGGCGTGCGAACTGCCGGCTGACGGCTCGTGGTTCCCGCCCACCCTGATCACCGGTGCGTCGACCTCGGCCGCCGTGGCGCAGGCTGAAATCTTCGGCCCCGTGCTGGTGGCCATGAGCTTCCGCACGCCGCCTGAAGCGGTGCAGCTGGCCAACAACACGGTGTACGGCCTGGCCGCCAGCGTGTGGACCGAGTCGATCAGCCTGGCCCTCGATATCGCGCCCGCCATCAAGGCTGGCGTGGTGTGGATCAACAGCGCGAACCAGTTCGACGCCGCTTGCGGCTTCGGCGGCTACCGTGAATCGGGCTTCGGCCGCGAAGGCGGCCGCGAAGGCATGCTGGAATACATGACGGCCCTGGCCGAAGATGCACGTCCGGCCCTGCCGGTGGTGGAAGCGAAAACCAAGGCCAACGTGAAGCCGGCGGCAGCCGACCCGTTCGCCATCGACCGCACGGCCAAGATGTACATCGGCGGCAAGCAGGCACGCCCCGACAGCGCCTACAGCACTCCGGTGTTCGGCGCCAACGGCGCCCTGCTGGCCGAAGTGGGCGTGGGCAGCCGCAAGGACATCCGCAACGCCGTCGAGGCGGCGCACAAGGCGTCCGGCTGGACCAGCGCCACGGCGCACAACCGCGCGCAAGTGCTGTACTACATCGCTGAAAACCTGGCAGCGCGCGCCGACGAATTCGCCGCCCGCATCGCCGCCATGACGGGCAATAAAAATCCGGAGAAGGAAGTGCAGGCATCGATCGAACGCCTGTTCTACTACGCCGCCTGGGCCGACAAGTACGACGGCCTGGCGCACCAGCCGCCGACGAAGGGCATCACCGTGGCGCTGAACGAAGCGGTCGGCGTGATCGGCATCGTCTGCCCGAATGAAGCGCCTTTGCTCGGCTTCATCTCGCTGGTGGCGCCGGCCATCGCGCTGGGCAACCGCGTGGTGGTGGTGCCGTCGGAAGCGCATCCGCTGTCCGCACTGGACCTGTACCAGGTCTTCGACACGTCCGATCTGCCGGGCGGCGTCGTCAACATCATCAGCGGCAACGCCGATGAACTGGCGCGCACGCTGGCCACGCACGCCGATATCGACGCCGTCTGGCGCCATGACGGTTCCGCCGACGGTTGCGCCGAAGTCGAGCGCCTGTCTGCCGGCACCCTGAAACGCACCTGGGTCGGCGGCGCCAAGGGCCGCGACTGGTACAGCGCCGCCCAAAGCGGTGGCCGTGCCGTTCTGGCGCATGCGTCGCAAGTGAAAAACGTGTGGATTCCTTACGGCGTCTGATTGACAACTGGAGTTGCAAAGCTGGGGTCAGAACCGTAGGGACTGACCCCAGTCTATTATGATCGGAGTTAATTCATGTTTTTGACCCAGGAAATCATTCGCAAGAAGCGCGACAAGGGCGTCTTGAGCGCCGAGGAAATCCAGTTTTTCGTGCGCGGCATCACTGACGGCAGCGTCAGCGAAGGGCAGATCGCGGCGCTGGGCATGGCCGTCTATTTCAACGACATGAACATGGACGAGCGCGTGGCGTTCACCCTGGCCATGCGCGATTCCGGCCAGGTGCTGGACTGGCGCTCGCTGAACCTGCCGGGTCCCATCGTCGACAAGCATTCGACGGGCGGCGTGGGCGACGTCGTCTCCCTGCTGCTGGGGCCCATGGTCGCCGCGTGCGGCGGCTACGTGCCGATGATCTCGGGCCGCGGCCTGGGCCACACGGGCGGCACCCTGGACAAGTTCGACGCCATTCCAGGCTATTGCACGGTGCCGGACAATGAGCTGTTCCGCAAAGTCGTCAAGGAAGTTGGCGTGGCCATCATCGGCCAGACGGCGCAGCTGGCGCCGGCCGACAAGCGTTTCTACAGCATCCGCGACGTCACCGCCACGGTGGAATCGGTGGCGATGATCACCGGCTCCATCCTGTCGAAGAAACTGTCGGCCGGCCTGGACGCGCTGGTGATGGACGTGAAAGTGGGCACGGGCGCCTTCATGCCGAGCTACGACAAGTCGGTGGAACTGGCCGAGAGCATCGTCGCCGTGGGCAATGGCGCGGGCATGCAGACGTCGGCGATCCTGACGGACATGAACGAGTCGCTGGCGCCGTACGCCGGCAATGCGCTGGAAGTGCGCGGCGCCATGGATTATCTGACGGGCCGTTCGCGTCCCGCGCGCCTGCATGAAGTCACCCTGGCGCTGTGCGCCGAGATGCTGGTGCTGGGCGGCCTGGCCGCCACCGAAGAGGAAGCGCGCGTGAAATTGACGGCGGCCCTCGATTCGGGCGCGGCGGCCGAGCGCTTTGCGCGCATGGTGTCGGCCCTGGGCGGCCCGGCCGACCTGGTCGAGCATCCGGACAAGCACCTGGAACAGGCGCCGTTCGTCGTGCCGGCACCGGCGCTGTCGGCCGGCTACGCCAACGTGCGCGATTGCCGCGCCATCGGCCTGGCCGTGGTGGCATTGGGCGGTGGCCGCCGACGTCCGAGCGACAGCATCGATTTCGCCGTCGGCCTGACGGACCTCGTGGGCCTGGGCGAGCAGGTGGCGATCGGCCAGCCGCTGGCCATGGTCCACGCGCGCACGGAAGCGGCGGCGCAGCAAGCCGTCAGGGAAATCCAGGAAGCGTATGCCATCGGCGCCGTGGCGCTGGCGGGCAATCCGGTGATTTATCGTACCATTCGTCCATAATTTAAATCTGGGGTCAGACCCCCGTTTGCGATGGCGTAGAGCTATGTGTCAGCGGTGTTGAGGGTCTGACCCCGGTAGTTGTCTAGTGTAGAGAGAACAAATGAACAACCAAGAACTGATCGCCGAAGCCAACGCCGGCCGCGAACTGGCCTACGCGCCATACTCGCGTTTCAAGGTGGGCGCGGCATTGCTGTGCAAGGATGGCCGCGTCTTCCGCGGCTGTAACGTGGAAAACGCCGCGTATGGCCTGTGCAACTGCGCCGAACGCACGGCGTTTTTCAGCGCTATCGCGCATGGCTGCAAACCGGGCGACTTCGCCAAACTGGCCGTCACGGGCGACACGGCCGAGCCGATTTCGCCATGCGGCGCCTGCCGCCAGGTGATCTTCGAGATGGGCGGCGCCGACCTGCCGGTGATCCTGACGAACCTGAAAAACGACGTCATGGAAGTGACGGCGGGCTGGCTGCTGCCGCACGGCTTCGGCAATTCCGACCTGGACATGAAGTAACAGGACCCGCTTGAACAAGACGATCGACATCCAGGCCGCCGTGGCCATCGCCGCGGCCGAAGCCATGGCGGCCAAGACGCAGGGTACCTTTGGCGTGGGCGGCGTGCTGCTCGATGGCGCCGGCAACGTGCTGCAATCGATGCACAACAACGTCGTGCGCCAGGGCCTGGTGTTCGACCCCACCGCGCATGGCGAGCGCCAGCTGGTGGACTGGTATTTCGCCGAGCGGGCCAAGGGCACGCCCTTGCCGCCGCCGGGGGAACTGACCATCGTCACGTCGCTCGATCCCTGCTGCATGTGCACGGGCGCCATCCTGGCGGCCGGTTTCAACGTGGTGGTGGCCGCGCCCGACGTCAAGGCGGGCATCAATTACGATGGCAGCGCCACGTTTACGGCCTTGCCGGCGCCGCTGCAGGCGCAGGCGGGCCGCAGTTTTTGCTATCCGGCCGTGCGCGGCGCCACGGAGTATGCGCGCCTGCCGTCCGGCGCCGTGCCCAAATCTTTTTTCATCGGCAAGAGCATCCACGAGGCGACGCAGGCACTGTGCTCGCTCGTGTTCGAAGCAACATCGGCGCAGGTGATGCAGCTGCTGAACGCCGGCGACGACGTGCCCCTGCGTGATCCGGCCGCCTTGCCGTCCGAGCATGCGGTGGTGCGCGCCTTGCGGCGCCGCTATCCCGACGCCCTGACTTACCGCTGCGACCCGCACGCGCCCGATGCGGGCCTGGCGCCATTCCTGCAGGCGGCCATGGAGCAGGACCTGCGCGATGGCGGCCAGGGCGATGCGGCCGCCTTGCTCGATTCCTTCGGCAACCTGCTGCTGTGCATGCCGGGAAAGTTGAGCCAGTCGGCCATCCGCACGCCGTTCATGGAATGCACGCGCCAGTACGCGCAGCTGCGCTATGAATTGATGGCGAATGCGGCGCCGGCGCTGCAGGAGGAAATCAAAAGCTACCTGGGCCACCCCAAGCACGGTACCTTCGTGCTGGCCATCGGCCCGGACGACAGCGCCGCCAGTTTCATGACCCTGGGCGCCTACGGCTCCACCATGGAAGGGGCGCTGCCGGAGAATAATCCCGCACAGTTCCAGTACGTGCGCCCGGCCATGGCGCCAGACGCGCTGCTGGCGCTGTGCGGGACGATGCCGCCCCTGTACCGCAAGCTGATACGCATCCGGCCGCGCCAGGTGGCGGACCAGGCCCTGGTCCAGGCGCTAGGCTAGTTTAGGCGTCATCGTCGGGCAGGTTTTTCAGCAAGAAGTCGCGCACGTTCGCGCCGGCCACGCGGCGGATCTGCGCTTCCGACAGGCCAGCATCCAGCAGCGCCTGCGTCAAGCGCGGCAAGCCCGCCGCGTCGATGGCCGTGGTGACGGCGCCGTCGAAGTCCGAGCCATAGGCCACGTGTTCGGCGCCGATCAGCTTGACCGTATACTTGATGGCGCGCGCGATCGATGCCACGTCCTTGCCGCAGACGGCCGTATTCCAGAAACCGATGCCCACCAGGCCGCCCTGGGCGGCGATGCGTTTCAATTGGGCGTCGCTCAGGTTGCGCCCGTTGGCGCAGGTGCCGCGCACGCCCGTGTGCGAGACCATCACGGGGCGTTTCGCCAACGTCAGCACGTCGTCGATGGTGGCCGGCGAGGCGTGCGCCAGGTCGACGATCATCTTGCGCTGCTCCATGTCGCGCAGCCATTGCCGGCCCAGCGGCGTCAGGCCGCCTTTCTTCAGGCCGTGCTGGGAGCCGGACAGTTCCGTATCGAAGAAATGCGTGGGCGCGGCCATGCGGAAGCCGGCCTTGTACAAGGTATCGAGGTTGTCCAGCTTGCCTTCGAGCGCATGCGCGCCTTCCAGTGTCAGCCAGCCGGCCAGCAGGGCGGGGTCCTTTTCGCGCGCGGCGATGAAGCTGCGCAGCTGCGCGCGGCTGCCGATGACGCGCACCTTGCCATGGCTCTTGGCTGTTTGCTGGCGCAGCTCGTCGGCCTGGTAAGTAGCGCGCGCCAGCAGGCTGTTCCAGGTGGCGGGCGGCAAGCCTTGCGCCACCACCAGCGCCGTGATGTTGTCCGTGTCGCCGCCGTTGCGCGCGATATTCATCTTGCGCGGCGTCTTGGTGACGACGGAAAAGGCTTGCAGCGCCACGTTGGCCCGCTGCAGGCGGGGGAAGTCGACATGGCCGCGCTGGCTGTCGCGGTTCAGATTGCGTTGCCACAGCAGGCTGTCGGCGTGCAGGTCGGCGATCCACAGGCTCTGGTGCAGGGCCATGGCCGCTGGCGACGGCGTCTTGCCGGATGGTGCGTGGATGCGGTTGAGGTGCTCGTCGACGAGGACGGGAGCGGACAGGAAACCGCCGATCAGCGCAAGGCTGGCGGCGGTGAGGGTAGCGACAATCATTGTTCTCCGTTTTACCATGGATCGTAGGTGCCCAGGCTCCAGATGTGGCCTTCCGGGTCGCGGCAGGTAAAGCCCCGTCCGCCGTAATCTTCATCCTTGATGTCGAGCACGATCTCGGCGCCGGCTTCACGCGCGCTGCGGTAGACGGCATCGGCGTCGCTGACGACCAGGTAGCAGTTTTGCGTGTTGGCGCCGCCGACGTCGCTTGGCAGTTTCATCAGGCGGCCGTAGTCGCTGTCGAGGGCGGGCGCCACCATGACCATGCCGTTGCCAAAGCTGAGCTGGGCGTGCGCGACACCGCCTTCGCCATCGGGCACGATCAATTGCTTTTCAAAACCGAGCGCCTTGCACAGCCATTCGATGGCGGCGGGCGCGTCGCGGTAGCGCAGACAGGGGATGGTGGTCGCGGTTGTCGCTTTTGCTGTAATGGTCATCTGAAAACTCCTATGGCAGGTGGGGAGTAGCTTCGATCGTCCAGGATGCGCGGCGTTCCGCGTTCGCACCATCCATCGGGATGGTATTGACGCCTGTCAATGCTGCGCGCATCCATAGTGCCATAAAACAATCATGACACTCCTGCCACAACGCAAATTTTACTGCGGTGGCTGCTGAGCGCCCGCCGCCTTCGTGTCCGCGCCCGTATCGTCGCTGTTGCTCGCCCATCTGAGCAGCATGACGAGGGCAAACAGCATGATGGCCAGCGGCAAGATGGTGATCAGGAACGCCAGACCCAGGCAGCACGCCAGCAACATGGGCCAGGACATGGCGCGCATGGCGGCCATGCCCTGGCGCGCATAGGCGCACAGCTCGTTCCAGAAAGCGCTGAAGGAAGTGCTGCCCGGTGCCGGATTGATGTCTTTCATGCCGTTCTCCTGTCGTGTGGGTGCCGCTGCCGTATGCATGCTGGCGATGAAACCACTATAGGCAAATCCTTGCTGCCGGGCATTGCGTATGCGACGAATCGCAGGAATGGCGGACCGAACGGCGACAGGCCGGGACAAACGGTTAGTCGAATACCTTCAGTTTCAGCTGGAAACTGAGGGCGCCATACAGGCGGTCCTTGTAGGACGGCACGATGGCGATATTCACGCCCACGCGCTGGTATTCATAGCTGATGGTGGGGACCAGGGCCGGGAACCAGCCGCCGTCGCGCATCTTCGGATAGCCGCTGAAGCCGCCAACGACGGCGCCGATGCGCAGCGGGCCCACCTTGATCGGCTGGTAGTACACGCCCAGGTAGTTCGAGTAGGCGCGGTCGCTATTGTAGAAGCGGCCGGCCGTGACCGACGCGACCGTGGAAAAGCGGTATTCGGCGCCCAGGCCCGGATTGCTGTCGTTCAGGTTCTTGTCGCGCTGAAAGTGATACGAATAAAAGCCCGCGTTGAGCCAGGTTTCGCTGAGCGGCTGGTTGTCGATCATGTTAAACACATCGGCGTGCGCGCCGCAGGCATATGCCAGCATCAGTGCGCCTAGGGACAATCGTTTCATGCGTGCTTCATCCTTATGATTTCGTACTCTGTGGGCTGGCCTGGTCTGGCGCTGCCGCGATCGTATCACCAAGTTGGCTGCGCTTCTAAGCAATATTGAACGTGCAGAACAGACGGCTGTTTGCCCGTCTGTTCCAAGCGTCATCCGGATGCCTGGGGCGTTCTCCGGGCAGCGCGAGGAGAATGATTCTCATTGTGCAACTATGTTTTCATTATTGTTACAAAAGTTGTTGATTTGCGACATGTCAAACACGATGGATATGATATTCTGGCGTCAAGTTAATTTTCTTTTTGGAAATAAAATGTCAATCATGCTCAAATCATCATTCGTTCTCGTTCTGTCGACCGCGTTTGCCGCCGGCGCCGCGCAAGCCGGTGTTGTCGATTTGGGCATCGGTGGCGCCAATTTGTATTCCCTCAGTAACTTCAGCGCGTCCGGCAGCGATGTCGAAGGCGGCGTATTGGTTGCCGGTAACTTGACGGCATCGAACTATTCGGTCAATGACAAGAACAAGGATGCCTACGTCACGCATGGCAACACCGGTTATGCGCTGGTCGTTGGCGGCAACCTGAACTATAGCTCCGGCTCGATCAAGAACGGCAATTACTATGTGGGCGGCAGCACGACGACGAGCAGCGTGGGCCTGAACACGGCAAGCAAGACCACGGCCTCGCCCGTATCGTTCGCCGCGACGTCGGCCCAGCTGAAAAACACTTCGACCTCGCTGGCCAACGTGGCATCGACGGGCAGCAGCTCGGTGGCCTATGGCGGCATGACCCTGAAGGGCGGCACGGGCAATGTGCAAGTGTTCGACCTGACTTCCGCGGCGCTGGGCTCGGTGAACAACTTCAAGTTCAGCAACCTGCACACGAACGACACCCTGATCCTCAATATCAGCGGCACGAATGTGAATCTGTCCGGCGGCTACGGCGATTTCAGCAAATACAATGTGCTGTACAACTTCTATGAAGCGAAAACCATCACCTTGAACGGCGTGGGCCTGTACGGCAGCGTCCTTGCGCCGCTGGCGACCCTGGCCGGCGGCAATGGCCAGATCAACGGCAGCGTGGTGGTGGGGAACTGGGCCTCGAACATCCAGGTCAATGCGAACCATTATTTCAACGCCACCAATGTAGCCGGTTATGTGTCGGCCGTGCCGGAACCGGAAACCTATGCGATGCTGCTGGCAGGCCTGGGCCTGGTCGGCTTCATGGCGCGCCGCCGCAAGGGCAGGACGGCAGCGTAAGCGTTCGCGCCGTTCAGGAAACCGCCTGTCGAGGCGGTTTTTTTTCACCCGCTGGCGGCATGGCCACTGCCGCCAGCACCATGTGCGCGATCAGGGCTTCCGCATCCTCGTAATCCTTGCGCGTGAGCTGCTTGCGCTCCAGCACCAGGGCCATCTGCGCCGAAAAATCCGCATACGATTGCGTCATGGCCCAGATGGCGAACATCAGGTGCGTGGCGTTGACGGGCGCGATCTTGCCGGCCGCGATCCACGCTTCGAAGACGGCGATATCCTTGCGCAGCAGCGGCACGACCCTGTCGCGTATCTGCGCGCCGTACAGGGGCGCGCCATTGATCACTTCGAGCGCATACACGCGCGAGGCCCACGGCTGTTCGCGCGAAAAACGCAGCTTGGCGCCGATATACGCGCGCAGTACGTCGCGCGGCTCGTCGTCTTCATTGGCCAGCGATTCCATGCGCGCCAGCCAGTCGTCGAGCACGTCGTCGAGCACGCGCTGGTACAGCAGCTGCTTGGACGGGAAGTAATACATCAGGTTTTGCTTCGACAGGCCGGCCCGCTCGGCGATGCTGGCGATCGACGCGCCCTCATAGCCGCATTCCGCGAAGGCGCGCACGGCTTGCTCGAGGATGTCCGCTTCCAGGCGGTCGCGGTTTTGCAAACGCCGGCCGCCGGCATTTTTCACGGAGAGGGCAGGGGATTTGTCGCTGGCCATGGCGGATTCTCTAGCGTGGGCGTATCGATTGCAGGAAGGCCTGCAGCACGGGGGTATCGGTGTAGGCCACGTTGAAGCGGAACCATACCGTCTCGGGCGCGCGCAGCATGAAAAACTCGTTCGGCGACAGCAGGATGCCCGCCTTCAAGGCCATGTCGGCGATGATCTTGCCATTCCATTCCGGCGTTTGCACGTCGGGCCAGCCGGCGCTGACGAACATGCCGCCGCGCGGGCGCGCCACTGGCGCCATGCCCGCCTGCGCCAGGCAGTCGATGCTGCGCTCGCGGGCCGCTTCGAGTTGCGCCACCAGCCGCTCCACCATGCGCTTGTAGGGCCGCGCAGAGATGGCGTGGTAGACGGCGCGCTCGTTGATTTCCGACGTCGTCAACCCTGCCAGCATTTTGACGCGCACCAGTTCTGCCACCAGCGGCGGCGAGGCGCAAATCGATCCCACGCGCAGCACGGGCGACAGGGTCTTGGAAAAACTGCCCACGCGGATCACGCGGCGCAAGCCGTCCATCGCCGCCAGCGACGCTTCGCCGCGCGCCGCCAGTTCGCGGTAGATATCGTCTTCCACCAGCCAGAAATCGAATTGCTCGGCCAGCGCCAGCAGGCGGTGCGCCTGCGCCTGGCTCAAGGAAGTACCGAGCGGATTTTGCAGCACCGTGTTGACGAACATGAGTTTCGGCTGGGTGCGCGCGGCTTCAACGGCCAGCGCATCGAGATCGAGGCCCGCTTCGCCGCGCTGGACGCCCACTGGGATGCAGCCATGGTGGCGTATCAGCGACTGCAGGTTGCTGTAGCCGGGGTCTTCCACCAGCACCGTGTCGCCCGGCTTGGTCAGGCTGCGCAGGATCAGGTCGAAGGCATGCGTGGCGCCGTGCGTCAGCAAGACCTGGTCCGGCTCCACCTGGAACAGCTCTTCCGACAGGCATGTTGCCAGGTGTTGGCGCAGCGAAGGAAAACCCAGCGGGTGGCCATAGCCGCGCAGGCGGCTGGCGGGAATGCGCATGGCCTGGCGCACGGCGTCGAGCACCGTCGCTTCGCCATACATCTCGGGAGGCAGCCAGCCCGCCCCTACGGGCAGGGCGTCGGACACGCCCGAATACAGGTCCGGCGTGAGGGCGTCGATGGCGGTAGGACTCGCAAGGGTGTTGGCAATGAGGGCCGCCTGCGGCGAGGCGGCGATGTCGTGGCGCGCGACGAAATAGCCGGAGCCGCGCCGCGACGACAGCAAGCCCAGATTGACCAGGCGGTCATACGATTCGACGACGGTAAAGGTCGACACGCCATTGCAGCGGGCGAACTGGCGCACGGACGGCATGCGCGTGCCGATACGCAGGGCGCGGCTGCCCACCATGACGCTGATGGCGATGACGATCTGCTCGACGAGGCCGCCCTTCTTCTGGCGGTCGATGTCCAGCACGGGCCAGCCGCTGGCGTGACCTTCGCCCTCGTCCTGCTTCACGTTGTGTGTCACCGGTGGCTCCTTTGCTGCCTTGCACAAAACTGTAGTGGTTTTTCGACCTGTACGGTTGGGGTACTTTGCCGTTTGTGTATCTGTGCCATTGGGGATGGCCTGTCTATTATTACATCAGCTTTTTGCCAACTGGTAAATTATTTTACGCTTCGTCAAAAACGATCCTGGCCCCGCGCCAGCCCATCCCAAGGAGAAGGTCATGAACGAAACAAGGCCGGAATCGATGTCGGCATTCTGGATGCCGTTTACGAACAACCGCGATTTCAAGGCCCATCCGCGCTTGCTGGTGTCGGCCGAAGGCATGTACTACAAGGACGTCGATGGCAACGCCATCCTCGATGGCACGGCGGGCCTGTGGTGCGTGCCGTGCGGCCATGCGCAGCCGAAAATCGTCGGCGCCATCCGCGAGATGGTGGGCCAGCTCGACTTCGCCCCCACCTTCCAGATGGGCCATCCGGCCGCCTTCGATCTGGCGGAAAAACTGATGGATTACACGGGGCATAAATTTGGCCACGTGTTCTATACGAATTCCGGCTCCGAGGCCGTGGACACGGCGTTGAAGATCGCGCTGGCCTACCACCGGGCGCGCGGCGAGGGCGCGCGCACCCGCCTGATCGGCCGCGAACGCGGTTACCACGGCGTGGGCTTCGGCGGCATTTCCGTGGGCGGCATCGGCGGCAACCGCAAGACCTTCGGGCCCTTGCTGCCCGGCGTCGACCACCTGCCGCACACGCATAACCTGAACCAGAACGCCTACACGGTGGGCGAGCCCGAATACGGCACCCACCTGGCCGACGAGCTCGAGCGCATCGTCGCCCTGCACGACGCTTCGACGATCGCCGCCGTCATCGTCGAACCGGTGGCCGGCTCCACGGGCGTATTGATTCCGCCGAAAGGCTATCTGAAGCGCTTGCGCGAGCTGTGCACCAAGCATGGCATCCTGCTCATCTTCGATGAGGTGATCACGGGTTTCGGCCGCATGACGACGCCGTTCGCCGCCGACTATTTCGACGTCGAGCCGGACCTGATGACGACGGCCAAGGGTCTGACCAACGGCATGGTGCCGATGGGCGCCGTATTCAGCAAAAAGTATATCCACGATGCCTTCATGGATGCGCCGCCGGGCATCGAACTGTTCCACGGCTATACGTATTCCGGCCACCCGCTCGCTTGCGCCGCCTCGCTGGCCACCTTGCAGGTGTTCGAGGAACAGGACATCCTGGGCCACGCGAAAGCGATGCAGGCGTATTGGAGCGACGCCGTGCATTCCTTGAAAGGCTTGCCGCACGTGATCGACCTGCGCAGCATCGGCCTGATCGCCGGCATCGAGCTCGATCCCATCGCCGGCAAGCCGGGTACGCGCGCCTTCAACGCCTTCAAGCAGGCCTTCGCCGACGGCGTGCTGATACGCACGACGGGCGACATCATCGCGCTGTCGCCGCCGCTGGTGCTGGAGAAACAGCATGTCGACGAGCTGTTCGGCAAGCTGGCCACGGTGCTGAAGAACCTTGATTAAGCCCCGGGGGCAGACCCGCCGGGTCTGACCCCAGAATTTGCCCTTGGGGTAAAGAGAGGAAATAACGTGAACCAAATTAACACACAGCTCGACACCATCACCCACTACATCAACGGCGCCAAGGTCGACACCCAAAGCGGCCGCTACGGCGACGTCTATAACCCGGCCCTGGGCGAACCCGTCGCCAGGGTCGCGCTGGGCACCGTGGAAGACGTGGACGCGGCCGTGCAGGCGGCGGCCGCCGCCTTCCCCTCGTGGTCGGCCACGCCGCCGCTGACGCGCGCCAGGGTCCTGTTCCGCTACCTGCAGCTGTGCCAGCAGCACACGGATGAATTTGCCGCCATGCTCACGCGCGAGCATGGCAAGACCTTTGCCGATGCCCAGGGCGAAGTGGCGCGCGGCATCGAGATGGTGGAATTTGCCGTCGGCATACCGCAACTGTTGAAGGGTGAATTCACGGACCAGATTTCGCGCGGCATCGACGCCTGGTCCATGCGCCAGGCGCTCGGCGTGGTGGCCGGCATCACGCCATTCAATTTTCCCGTGATGGTGCCGATGTGGATGTTCCCGGTGGCGATTGCCTGCGGCAATACCTTCGTCTTGAAACCATCCGAGCGCGATCCGTCGGCCTCGCTGCTGCACGCGAAGCTGCTCAAGGATGCAGGCTTGCCCGACGGCGTTTTCAACGTGGTGCAGGGCGACAAGGTGACGGTCGACGCCTTGCTCGACCACCCCGTGGTGCAGGCGATCAGCTTTGTCGGCTCGACGCCGATCGCGGAATACATCTATGCGCGCGGCAGCGCCAGCGGCAAGCGCGTGCAGGCTTTGGGCGGCGCGAAGAACCACATGGTGGTGATGCCCGACGCGGACATGGACATGACGGTCGATGCGCTGATCGGCGCGGCCTACGGTTCGGCGGGCGAGCGCTGCATGGCCATCTCCGTCGTCGTGGCCGTGGGCGACGCGGGCGACAAATTGATCGATGCACTGGCAACGCGCACGGCCGCACTGAAAGTGCGCGACGGCATGGAAGATGGTGCGGAAATGGGACCGGTCGTATCGCTGGCAGCCAAGCAGCGTATCGAAAAACTCATCGCCTCGGGCGTGGAGCAGGGCGCGACTCTTGTCGTCGATGGACGCAACCATGTGGTGCCTGGCCGCGAGAACGGTTTCTTTGTCGGCGGCACCTTGTTCGACCATGTCACGCGCGACATGAGCATCTACAAGGAAGAGATTTTCGGCCCGGTGCTGTGCGTGCTGCGGTGTCCTGACGTGGTGCAGGCGGTGGAGCTGATCAACGCCAACGAGTATGGCAACGGCGTGGCCATCTACACGCGCGACGGCGGCGTGGCGCGCGAATTCGTGCGCCAGATCCAGGTCGGCATGGTGGGCGTCAACATCCCCTTGCCCGTGCCGATGGCCTTCAACAGTTTCGGCGGCTGGAAGCGCAGCATGTTCGGCGACCACCACGCGTATGGCCCCGAAGGCGTGCGCTTCTACACACGCCACAAGGCCGTGATGCAGCGCTGGCCGAACACGGCAAGCGCTGGTGTGGAATTTGCTTTTCCCCAGATGAAGTAAGGGTTTTAAGTCAAACATCGGCCGCACAAAAAAAGGAAACCGCGATGATCGAGTCCTTGAACTATTTACCGCATCCCGCCTTGCCCAACGAGGAATTGGCGGGCCATTTCACGGACCTGGCGCCGCCCCTGACGGCGCGCCAGGCCGCCATCGAAAGCGCCCGCTGCCTGTACTGCTACGACGCGCCGTGCAGCCGTATCTGTCCGTCGGAAATCGACGTGGCCAGCTTCATCCGCAATATCCACGACAAGAACATCAACGGCGCCGCCGCCGGCATCCTGAAACAGAACATCCTGGGCGGCAGCTGCGCCCGCGTCTGTCCCACGGAAATCCTGTGCGAAGACGTCTGCGTGCGCAATCACGACGCCGAAGGCCAGCCCGTCAGGATCGGCCTCTTGCAGCGTTACGCGGTCGACCACATGCACTTCACCAGCCACCCGTTCCGGCGCGCGGCCGCCACGGGCAAGACCGTCGCCATCGTCGGCGCGGGACCAGCCGGCCTGTCGTGCGCGCACCGCCTGGCCATGCTGGGCCACGATGTGGTGATCTTTGAAAAAGAGGACAAGGCCGGCGGCCTGAATGAATACGGCATCGCCAAGTACAAGCTGACGGACGATTTCGCGCAAAAGGAAATCGACTTCCTGCTGGGCATAGGCGGCATCACCATCCGATGTCGCCAGGCGCTGGGCGAAAACGTGCAGCTGCGCGACTTGCATGCGCAGTACGACGCCGTCTTCCTCGGCCTGGGTCTGGGCGCCAGCCGCAAGCTGGGCTTGACGGGCGAAGATGCGCCGGGTCTCCTGGCCGCCGTCGACTATATCAGCGCGCTGCGCCAGGCGGACGACCTGGCCGCGCTGCCCGTACCGAAACGCGCGCTTGTGATTGGCGCCGGCAATACGGCCATCGACATGGCCGTGCAAATCCAGCGTTTGGGCGCCGAGGAAGTCACGCTCGTCTACCGGCGCGGTTTCGACGCCATGACGGCCACGCACCACGAACAGGAGATCGCCAAGGCCAACCAGGTGCGCATGCTGACGTGGGCCCAGCCGCAGCAGGTGCTGCTCGATAGCGGAGGCAAGGTGGCCGGCATGCGCTTCGAAAAAACCGCCATGCGGGGCACGCGTCTGGCGGGCACGGGCGAAACCTTCGACGTGGCGGCCGACGCCATCTTCAAGGCCATCGGCCAGAGCCTCGATACGCAGGTGCTGCATGACCCGATGGCATCCCTGTTGCAGCGCGAAGGCGACAAGATCGCCGTCGATGCGGGTTTTCGCACGGTGCTGCCGGGGATCTATGCGGGCGGCGACTGCGTGGCGCCGGGGCAGGACCTGACGGTGCAGGCCGTCCAGCATGGCAAGCTGGCCGCACTGGCCATCCATTCCGATTTGTTGAATAAAGTGGAGGCTGCATAATGGCTGATCTCAGCATCGAATTTTGCGGCATCAAGGCGCCGAACCCCTTCTGGCTGGCGTCGGCACCGCCGACCGACAAGGCCTACAACGTGGTGCGCGCCTTCGAGGCGGGGTGGGGCGGCGTCGTGTGGAAGACGCTGGGCGAAGACCCTGCGGCCGTCAACGTCTCGTCGCGCTATTCCGCCCTGTACGGCAAGAACCGCGAAGTGGTTGGCTTCAATAACATCGAACTGATCACCGACCGCTCGCTGGAGATCAACTTGCGCGAAATCACGCAGGTGAAAAAGGACTGGCCCGACCGCGCCATGATCGTCTCCCTGATGCTGCCCTGCGAAGAGCACTACTGGGCCGACATCCTGCCCAAGGTCGAGGCGACGGGGGCGGACGGCATCGAACTCAATTTCGGCTGCCCGCACGGCATGCCGGAGCGGGGCATGGGCGCCGCCGTGGGCCAGGTGCCCGAGTACGTGCAGATGGTCACCGCCTGGTGCAAGAAGCACAGCAAGTTACCCGTCATCGTCAAGCTCACGCCCAACATCACGGACGTGCGCATGCCGGCGCGCGCGGCCAAGGCGGGCGGCGCGGACGCCGTCTCGCTGATCAACACCATCAATTCCATCACCTCGCTGGACCTGGACCGCATGGTGGCCTTGCCGATTGTCGGTGGCGCCAGCACGCACGGCGGCTATTGCGGTGCGGCCGTGAAACCGATCGCCCTGAACATGGTGGCGGAAATCGCGCGCGATCCGCAGACGCGCGGCTTGCCCATTTCCGGCATCGGCGGCATCGGCAACTGGCGCGACGCGGCCGAATTCCTCGCCCTCGGCGCCGGCTGCGTGCAGGTGTGCACGGCCGCCATGCTGCATGGTTTTCGTATCGTCGACGAGATGAAGGATGGCCTGTCGCGCTGGATGGACGAGAAGGGCTATGCACGCATCAGCGATTTTTCCGGCAAGGCCGTGGCCAACACGACGGACTGGAAATACCTGGACATGAATTACCAGGTGATCGCGCAGATCAACCAGGACGACTGCATCAAATGCGGCAAGTGCTACGTGGCTTGCGAAGATACCTCGCACCAGTCGATTGCGCAGCTGATCGACGCCGCCGGCACGCGCACGTATGAGGTGATCAAGGAGGAATGCGTGGGCTGCAACCTGTGCGAAATCACCTGTCCGGTGCAGGGCTGCATCACGATGGTGCCGCAAGCCACGGGCAAGCCGTACATGAACTGGACGCAGGATCCGCGCAACCCTCGGGCATTGGCGGAGTCGGTATAGGGCACGTTTTTTGCGTACATATATTTTATAAACAGTTGCCCAACTTTGCAGTAAGCTAGGCCGCAGCCGTTTTTAAAACGCCCAACCTCCCAACCGATGGAGCAACCCTGTGAACCACGACTATTCAGGCAACACGCAACTCTGGAATGAAGACCTGGCGCCCACCACGGCGGCGCAGCGCACCTGGCGCTGGTATCACTTTGCCGCGCTGTGGGTGGGCATGGTGATGTGCATTCCCGCCTACACCCTGTCGGCCAGCCTGATCGACAGCGGCATGTCCGGCTACCAGGCCGTGCTCACGGTATTTCTCGCCAACGCCATCGTGCTCTTGCCGATGCTGCTGATCGGCCATGCGGGCACCAAGTACGGCATCCCGTATGCCGTGCTGGCGCGCGCCTCGTTCGGCACCATGGGCGCGCGCCTGCCGGCCCTGATGCGCGCCATCGTCGCCTGCGGCTGGTACGGCATCCAGACCTGGTTCGGCGGACAGATGATCTACACGCTGATGGGCGTGCTGGTGGGGCATGAACTGGGCGGCGAAAAGATCGCGGGCCTGGGCATCAACGGCAGCCAGCTGCTGTGCTTCCTGGCCTTCTGGGCCATCCAGTTCTATTACATCCTGCATGGCATGGAATCGATCCGCAAACTGGAAACCTATACGGCGCCGCTGAAAATCCTGATTTGCTTCGTGCTGCTGTACTGGGTGCACAGCAAGGCCGGCGGCGTGGCCAGCCTGCTGGACCAGCCATCGCAATTCATCGCCGGCGGTAAAAAGGCTGGCCAGTTCTGGAGCGTCTTCTGGCCATCGTTGACGGCCATGGTGGGTTTCTGGGCCACCCTGGCCTTGAACATCCCCGACTTCACGCGCTTCGCCAAGACGCAGCGCGACCAGATCGTGGGGCAGTCGGTCGGCTTGCCCGTGCCCATGGGTTTGCTGGCCATGCTGGCCGTGATCGTTACCGCCGGTTCGGTCGTCATGTACGGCAAGGCCATCTGGGACCCCGTCGATCTGGCCAGCCGCATGACGGGCGCCGCCGTGCTGATCGCCCTGATCATCCTCCTGATCGACACGGTCAGCGTCAACCTGGCGGCCAACCTGGTGGGGCCGGCGTATGACTTTTCCTCGCTGGCGCCGAAGCAGATTTCGTACAAGATGGGCGGCTACATCACGGCCTTCATCGCCATCGTCATGATGCCGTGGAAGGTGCTCGAGTCGACGCAGGGCTATATCTTCACTTGGCTGATCGGCTACTCGGCCCTGCTGGGTCCCATCGCCGGCATCCTCATCGTCGACTATTACTTTGTGCGCAAGACGCAGCTCGACGTCAGGCAACTGTACCGCGACGACGGGGTCTACTCGTATGGCAACGGCTGGAACATGGCGGCGCTGATCGCCTTCATTATCGCCGTGCTGCCGAATATCCCGGGCTTTCTGAACGCGGCCTTTCCCACGGCGTTTCCCGGCGTGGGCGAAGGCTTCAAAACCATCTATACCTACGCCTGGTTCGTGGGCGTGGCCATCGCCGCCGTCGTCTACGGCGTCATGATGAAGGGCAAGGTAGCTGCGCGCGTACAGCAGGCGACGCAGTCCTGATCTTTTCGAGAAGGAGACAAGATGACTACACTGATACGTGGCGGTACCGTCGTCAACGCCGACCGCGCGTTTCGCGCCGATGTGCTGATCGAGGGCGACACGATTGCCGCCGTCGGCGAGAACCTGGCGCTGCCGGCCGGTGCCACCGTGATCGACGCGGGCGGCCTGTACGTGATGCCGGGCGGGATAGACACCCACACGCACATGAATTTGCCTTTCATGGGCACGGTGACGTCCGACGATTTTTTCACGGGCACGGCGGCGGGCCTGGCGGGCGGCACCACCACCATCATGGACTTCGTCATCCCCGCGCCGAAGCAGTCGCTGATCGAGGCATATCACCAGTGGCGCGAGTGGTCGGCCAAGGCGGCCGGCGACTATACCTTCCACGTGGCGATCACCTGGTGGAGCGAGCAGGTACATGAAGAGATGGGCACTCTCGTGCGCGAGCATGGCGTGAACAGCTTCAAGCACTTCATGGCCTATAAAAACGCCATCATGGCCGACGATGAAACCCTGGTGAAAAGCTTTACCCGCTCCTTGGAACTGGGGGCGCTGCCCACCGTGCATGCGGAGAATGGCGAGCTGGTTTTCCAGTTGCAGCAAGCCTTGCTCAAAAAAGGCATCACGGGGCCGCAGGCGCACCCGCTGTCGCGCCCACCGGCCGTGGAAGCGGAGGCGGCCAACCGCGCCATCGCGATCGCCAACGTTTTGAATACGCCCGTGTACATCGTGCACGTCTCGTGCGCGGAGTCGCTCGACGCCATCACGCGGGCGCGCGCCAACGGCCAGCGCGTGTATGGCGAAGCGCTGGCGGGCCACCTGGTGATCGACGACAGCGTCTACCAGAGCGATGATTTCGACTACGTGGCGGGCCACGTCATGAGCCCGCCGTTCCGCGGCAAGCACCATCAATCGGCATTGTGGCACGGCCTGCAAAGCGGCAACCTGCACACGACGGCCACCGATCACTGCACCTTCTGCGCCGAGCAGAAGGCGGCCGGCAAGAATGACTTTACGCGCATCCCGAACGGCTGCGGCGGCGTCGAGGAACGCATGGCCGTGGTGTGGGACGCAGGCGTCAATTCCGGCATGCTCACGCCCTCCGAATTCGTCAAGGTGTCGTCGGCCAATGCGGCGCAGATCTTCAATATGTATCCACGCAAGGGCGTCATCGCCGCAGGCAGCGATGCCGATATCGTGCTGTGGGACCCGCAAGGCACGCGCACCATTTCCGCCGCCACCCAGTTCGCCAAGGGAGGCTTCAATGTCTTCGAAGGGCGCACCGTGCGCGGCATCCCCCGCACCACGATTGCCGCCGGCAAGGTGGTGTTCCAGCAGGGCGAACTGATGGCCGTCGAAGGAGCGGGGCGCTATATCGAACGCCCCGCGTTTGCCGCCACCACCGCATAAGGAGTTGACGATGGATGCATTGCGTATCAATGGCGAGCGCCTGTGGGCGGCCCTGATGGAACTGGCGCGGATCGGCGCCACGCCCAAGGGCGGCGTCAAGCGCCTGGCCCTGACGGACCTCGACAAAGAAGGCCGCGACCTGGTCGTGCGCTGGGGCCGCGAGGCGGGCATGAGCATCACGATCGACCAGATCGGCAATGTCTTCATGCGCCGCGACGGCATGGACAATACCTTGCCGCCCGTGATGACGGGCAGCCATATCGACACCCAGCCCACGGGCGGCAAGTTCGACGGCAATTACGGCGTGCTGGCGGGCCTGGAAGTGGTGCGCACCCTGAACGATCTGAAGATCAAGACGCAGGCACCTATCGAAGTGGCCTTCTGGACCAACGAGGAAGGCTCGCGCTTCGTGCCCGTGATGATGGGCTCGGGCGTGTTTTGCGGCGCCTTCTCGCTCGAAACCGCGTATGCGGCCAAGGACATGGAAGGCAAGACCGTAGGCGAAGAACTGGCGCGCATCGGATACAAGGGCGAGCAGGTACCGGGCGACCATCCCATCGGCGCCTATTTTGAGACGCATATCGAACAGGGCCCTGTGCTGGAAGACGCGGACAAGGTTATCGGCGTGGTGCCGGCCGTGATGGGGCTGTCCTGGTACGACTGCGTGGTGACGGGCATGGAAGCGCATGCGGGTCCCACGCCCATGGGCTTGCGCAAGGATGCGCTGCAGGTGGCCACCACCATCATGCAGGAGGTGGTGGCGATTGCCAACCGCTACCCGCCGTACGGGCGGGGCACGGTGGGCATGGTGCAGGTCTTTCCGAACAGCCGCAACGTGATCCCCGGCGAGGTCAAGTTCAGCATCGACCTGCGCAACGTGAACGACGAGCTGCTCAACACCATGCACGGCGAGATCACGGCTTTCATCGATGCCACGCGCGAAAAAACAGGCTTGGGCATTTCACTGGAAAGAGTCTCCTACTACCCGCCATGTCCGTTCCACCCCGACTGCGTGGGCGCCGTGCGCAACGCCACGGCCAAACTCGGCTACTCCGTGATGGATGTGGTGTCCGGTGCCGGCCACGACGCCATCTACGCGGCCCGGCTGGCCCCGGCCGGCATGATCTTCGTGCCGTGCAAGGACGGCATCAGCCACAATGAAATCGAGGACGCCAAGCCCGAGCACCTGGAAGCGGGCTGCAATGTGCTGCTGCATGCGATGCTGGAGCGGGCCGTGGCCGTGTAACCACGACCGCTATCCCTGCGGCTTGGGCTGGAAGTTGCGCAAAAACGCCAGCAGCGCGCGCGCCGCGATGTCGGCGTCGTCGGCCGTCATGGTTTCCAGCGGGTTGTGGCTGATGCCGCCATTGCCGCAGCGGGTAAACAGCATGGCCACGTCGGTGATGGCGGCCATGGCCATGGCGTCGTGGCCGGCGCCCGACAGCAGCGCATACTGTGCGATGCCGACGGATTCCACGGCTTGCGCCAGCTGTGCCATCAGCCATGGCGCGCATGGCGCCGCGCGCGCCGACAACAGCAGTTCCAGCTGGTAGTCGATCTGGCGCCGCGCGCAGATGGCGGCGATGCCATCCAAAATATCGTCGACGGCAGCCTGGCGCACGCTATCGCTGGCCGCGCGGATATCGAGCGACAGGGTGCAGGCGCCGGCGATCACGTTGACGGAGCCGTTGGGCACCTGCAGCTGGCCCACGGTGCCCACCAGCGCTTCGCCGTGGCTGCAGCGCTGTTCCACCAGCAGGATGATTTCGGCGGCCGCGCTGGCCGCGTCCTTGCGCATGGACATGGGCGTGGTGCCCGCGTGGCTGGCCACGCCCCCAAGATTGACCAGGTAGCGCGAGCTGCCGGCGATCGCCGTGACGATCCCCAGCGGCAGGTCGCGCTCGAGCAGCACAGGGCCCTGTTCGATGTGCACTTCGACATAGCCGAGCAAGTCGGCCGGGTCGCGCGCGATGGCGCCGATGGCGCTCGCCTCGTGGCCGGCGGCGGTCAGCGCGTCGCGCATGCTCACGCCATCCGCATCCAGCTGCTCCAGCAACGACACGTCGAATTTGCCCGTGACGGCCGTGCTGCCCAAAAACGTGCTCTTGAAGCGTACGCCTTCCTCTTCGGCGAAGCCGACGACCTCGAAATGAAACGGCAGCTTTTCGCCCCGCTCATGCAGATGGCGCACGACGGCGATCGGCAGCACGATGCCCAGGCGGCCGTCGTACTTGCCGCCGTTGCGCACCGTGTCGTAGTGCGATCCCGTCATCAGGGTCTTCGCGCCGGGCGCGTCGGACAGATAGCGCCCGACGACATTGCCGACGGCGTCGATGTGCACCTGCATGCCCGCGTCCCGCATCCAGTCGGCCAGCTGCGCGGCCGTCTTGCGGTGCGCCGGCGTCAGGTAGGCGCAGGTCAGGTTGTAATCGCTGTCGCTCCAGCCGGCCAGGGTTTCCGCCTGCTGCATGATGGCGGGGCCGAAGTCCAGGCGCACGTCGAACAGGTCGTTCAGGCGCAGCTCGGCGATGCGCTTGATCTGCCGCAGCGATTCGGCCAGTTCATCGGCGCGCCGGTTCTTCAGGCGGCGCGCAAACGTGGCGATGATGTCCTGGCGCGTCAAGCCTTGGCCCGTCGGGCCCTTCACGGCCAGGATGAAGGGAAAGCCGAACTTGGCGTTGTATTCGCTGTTGAGGCGCTGCAGGGTGGCAAATTCCTCAGGGCTGCACAGGTTCAGGCCGGACTTGGCCTGTTCGCGCGTCGATTCCGCCGTCAGCTGCCCGGCGATGGCGGCCTTGCCGGCCAGTTCCGGGTGGGCGCGTATCAGTCCCAGTTGTTCTTCTGGCGAGGCTTGCGCCAGCACGCGCTGCAGCTCCGTCTTGAGTGCCGTCAGGCTGGCAAACGGCCGGGCGGCGGCCGCGCGCTGGGCGATCCAGGGCGAGTGTTCGTAGATGCCGTGCAGGTGGGCGATAAAATCGGCCTGGCTGCCGGCGTTCAGGTCTGAAAGGGTGGTCATGGTTTTCCGATCATGCAAGCGGTGATGATAGCGCCCCGTTCCTGCCTCCATTATATGCGCGTGCTGATAGCGGCTATCGCTGCACCAGCGCCTTGGCGGCCGCGCTGACCTGGTCGCGCAGCCATTTGTGTTCGGGCGCCTGGTGCACGCGCTGGTGCCACAGCTGGTAAAAGCGCATGGGCGGGAATTTCAAAGGCACGGTATATGTTTTCAGCGGCAGGGTCTTTTCATAGAAGCGCATGAATTGCCGGCCCGTGGTGAGCACCAGGTCCGTCTGCGTCAGCATGTAGGGGATCAGGCCGAAATACGCCGACTCCACCACCACGTTGCGCTGCAGGTTTTGCCGTTCGAGGAAGGAATCGATCACGCCGTGGTAGCCGGGCATCATCTGCGACGGCGCCACGTGGGGCAGGCTCAGATAATCGTCGAGCGTCATGGCGTCGCTGGCGGTGCGGCGCGCATAGGCGTTTTCCGCATGCATGGCGCAGATGATGGGGTCTTCGAACAGCTTCGAGATGTGCAGGTGGGCGGGCGGCTCGTCCCAGTTGGCGATCACCAGGTCCAGGCCACCGTCGGAGAGCTGGCGGATATGGTCGATGCCCGGCCCCAGGCTGTGCAGCACGACGCGGCTTTTCGGCGAACCGCGGCGCAGCAGGGCCACGACGTTGGGCAGGAACTGGCTGTCCAGGTAGTCGGGCGCGGCGATATGGAAGGTGCGCGCCTCTTCCTGCGCCACGAACGGCGTCTTCTTGACGAACAGGCTTTCCGTCTGGTCGAGGATGCGCTTGGCCGGATTGAGCAGGCTTTCGCCATGCTGGGTCGGCACCATGCCGCGCGCGCCGCGCACGAGCAGCGGGTCGCCCGTCAGTTCGCGCAGCTTGCGCAGGGAGGCGGAAATCGAGGGCTGCGGCTGATTGAGTTTCAGTGCCACGCGCGAGACATTCTTTTCCACCAGCAGCAGGTAGAGGATGCGGATCAGGTGCAGGTCGAGGTGTTGCGGCAGGCTGGACATGTGGCGGCGCCTCTGTTGTATATCGATTTGAATATGTCAAATATACGATATTTTTCATGTGATGGGCGGTAAATCCGTTTATCTTGTGTAGATTGGCACGAATATGGGTTCGGTCTGACTAGAGGAAATTTATGGAAGTATTTGCCTACCTGATTCCGTACGGCCTGGAGTGGCTGAACCTGATCGTCCGCTGGCTGCACGTCATCACGGGCATCGCCTGGATCGGTGCTTCCTTTTATTTCGTCTGGCTCGACAATTCAATACGTCCGCCCGCGTCCGGCTCCGAGCTGGCGAAGAAGGGCGTGTCGGGAGAATTGTGGGCCGTGCATGGCGGCGGCTTCTACAACCCGCAAAAATACCTGGTGGCGCCGGCCGAACTGCCGAAGGAGCTGCACTGGTTCAAGTGGGAAGCGTATTCCACCTGGCTGTCCGGTTTTGCGCTGCTGACCATCGCCTATTATTTCAATGCCCAGGCCATGATGATCGACAAGGCCGTGGCCGATATCTCCAGCGGCCAGGCCGTCGGCATCGGCATCGCCACCCTGGTCATCGGCTGGACCGTGTACGACCTGCTGTGCCGCTCGAAGCTTGCGCAATATGAACTGTGGTTCGGCGTGACGGTGTTCGCGCTGATCGTCGGCGCCGCGTACGTGCTCACGCATTTGCTCAGCGGGCGCGCCGCCTACATCCACGTGGGCGCCATGATCGGCACCATCATGGTGGCCAATGTACTGATGCTGATCATTCCCGGCCAGCGCAAGATGGTCGAGGCCATGGCTGCCGGCAAGCTGCCCGACCCGAAGCACGGACTGAAGGCCAAGCAGCGCAGCGTGCATAACAATTATTTTACCTTGCCCGTGCTGTTCATCATGATCAGCAACCACTACGCGATGACTTACCGCAACGACCACGCGTGGCTGGTGCTGGCGCTGATCATGGCGGCCGGCGTCTTCATCCGCCACTTCTTCAACCTGCGCCACAAGGGCCGCGTCGAGTGGCGCTACCCGGCGCTCGGCGTGGCCTTGCTGGTGGGCGTGGCCGTGGCCATCGCGCCGAAGGCGCCCGTGGCCAGCGCGCCCGTGGCGGACCCCGCCGCCCAGTTCGTGGCCGTGCATGCCATCATCGCCCAGCGCTGCGCCACCTGCCATTCGGCCCAGCCCACGCAGCCGGGCTTCGCCACGGCGCCGGCCGGCATGATGCTGGATAATGAAACGGAGATTCGCCAGCACGCGGCGCAAATCTACAAGCAGGCCATCGAGCTCAAAGCCATGCCGATCGGGAACCTGACCAATATGACGGAGGCCGAGCGCAGCGAATTGGGCGCCTGGCTGCAACAGACCATGCGAGGAGCAAAATGACGACGCACGCGGAAAAAATCACGGCCTGGATCGACGAGCACTTCGACGAGGAGATCGCCTTTTTACAGCAGGTGGTGCGGCAGCCGACGGATACGCCGCCCGGCAATAATGCGCCGCATGCGGAGCTGGTGGCGCAGCTGCTGCAGGCGTATGGCTGGAACGCCGAAAAGCACGCCGTGCCTGCCGATCAGGTGGCAGCCTACGGCATGCAGAGCATCACCAACCTGATCGTGCGCCGCCCGTATGCGGCAGGCGGGCCGACGGTGGCCCTGAATGCGCATGGCGACGTGGTGCCGCCCGGCGACAACTGGACGTATCCGCCATATGGCGGCCAGATCGACGGCGGCTATATCTACGGCCGCGCGACGGCCGTCTCGAAAGGCGATTTCGCCACCTATGTGTTTGCCGCGCGCGCGCTCGAAGCGCTGGGCATTCCATTGAAGGGGCAGCTGGAACTGCATTTTACCTACGACGAAGAATTCGGCGGCTTGCTGGGGCCGGGCTGGCTGCTGGAACAGCAATTGACGAAGCCCGATTTCGTCATCGCGGCCGGTTTCAGCTACGGCATCGTCACGGCGCACAACGCCTGCCTGCAGCTGGAAATCACCGTGCACGGCAAGTCGGGCCACGGCTCCATGCCGGAAACGGGCCACGATGCGCTGCAGGCGGCCAACAAGATCCTCAACGCCATCTATGGCCAGCTGCCGGAGCTGAAAAAGATCAAATCGAACGTGGCGGGCATCGACTCGCCCACCATGCTGGTGGGCCGCATCGACGGCGGCACGAATACGAATGTGGTGCCGGGCAAGGTCGTCATGAAGATGGACCGCCGCATGATTCCGGAGGAAGATCCGGTGGTGGTGGAAGCGCAGGTGCGCGCCCTGATCGAGGACGCCGTGCGCGGCGAGCCCGGCATCCGCATCGAGATCCGCCGCCTGCTGCTGTCGCATGCGCTGCGGCCCTTGCCCGGTTCCGGGCAGCTGGTCGGCAGCCTGCAAAAGAATGCGCAAGCCATCCTTGGCGAAACGATTCCCGCCGTCGGCACCCCTCTGTATGCGGATGCGCGCCTGTATGGCGAGCGGGGCATCCCGGCCGTGCTGTATGGCGCCGGCCCGCGCACGGTGCCCGAATCGAACGCGAAGAAGGCCGACGAACGCCTGGCGCTCGACGATTTGCGCAAGGCCAGCAAGATCGTCGCCCTGACCCTGCTCGACTTCCTGGCCGCCTGACTGGACCGCGACCATGCCGCTGGCATCCGGTAAGATGCATGCCTGGGAAATCGGGGAGGCAGCATGGATTTGACTGGCAAGAAGACGATAAGGGAACTGGCGGCCGACCTGGCCGCCGGCCGCATCACCAGCGTGGCACTGACGGAGCAGATGCTGGCGCGCGCCGAGGCGCACCGGGCGCAGGGCGGCCATGCCTATGTCAGTCTTGATGGCGAACAGGCGCTGATGGAAGCCCGCGCCAGCGACGCGGCGCGCGTCGCCGGCATCATTGCCTCGCCCCTGGCCGGCGTGCCCATTTCGATCAAGGACCTGTTCGACGTCAAGGGACAGGTCAGCAGCGCCGCCTCGCTGGCGCTGGCCGGCGCGCCGCCCGCCGTGGCCGATGCGCTTGCCGTGGCGCGCCTGCGCGCGGCCGGCGCCGTCCTGCTGGGGCGCACCAACATGAGCGAATTCGCGTTTTCCGGCCTGGGCTTGAATCCCCACTATGGCACGCCGCGCAATCCGCTGGACCGCGAACGGGTCGCGGGCGGCTCGACATCGGGCGGCGCCTTGACGGTGGCGCTGGACATGGCGGCCGGCGCGCTGGGCACGGATACGGGCGGCTCGATCCGCATTCCCTCCGCCTTTTGCGGCCTGACGGGCTTCAAGCCGACGGCCGCTTCCGTGTCGCTGGCCGGCACCGTGCCCCTGTCGCGCTCCCTCGATTCGGCCGGCCCCATCGCGCGCAGCGTCGATTGCTGCGCCATTTTGTACGCAGCGCTGTCGGGCCAAGACATTCGCGCGCAGGCGCCGGCACTGAAAGGCTTGCGCTTCGGCTTTACCCTTGACTATGTCGGTACGCACGTGGCGCCGCAGGTGCAGCGGGCGTTCGATGCCGCGCTGGACAAACTGCGGCAAGCCGGCGCCCTGGTGGAACGGTTCGATTTTCCCGAATTGCTGGAACTGCCAACAATCAATGGCGGCGGTGGCCTGGTGGCGGCGGAAGCCTGGCACTGGCACAGGGCGTTACTGGAAGAGAAGGGCGCGCAGTACGACCAGCGCGTGGCGGCGCGCATCCGCCGCGGCCAGCAGCAGGGCGCGTTTGACTACATCGACTTGCTCGACGCGCGTGCGCGCCTGATCGCCGTCGCCGGGCAGCGTCTGGCGCCGTTCGACGCCTGGCTGATGCCCAGCGTGGCTATCCTGGCGCCGCAGCTCGCGCCGCTGGAAGCGGACGACGCCACTTTTTTTGCCACGAACGGCCTGGTGCTGCGCAATGCCAGCGTGATCAACTTCCTCGACGGCTGCGCGCTGTCGCTGCCTTGCCATGCCGACGGCGAGCTGCCCGTGGGCCTGGGCATCTGCGGCCTGGCCGGCGCCGACGATACGGTGCTGCAAATCGGCCGCGCCGTGGAGGCGCTGCTACGGAGGAGTGCAAATGAATAGTGCTGTAGTGCAGGAAGATGCCAATTCTGTCATGATGGCTGGCATTGACATGGGATAGTCGCGCTTCCCCGCGCCGGCAAACTTCACACTGTGCACCGATACGACCTGATTAGCTGTCATGACTGCGGCGTGCTGTACCGCAAACGTCCGCTGCGTCCCCGCGAAAAGGCGCGCTGCATCCGTTGCCGCTCGGTGCTGTACCGGGGCGCCCACGCGCGCGGCGCATCGGCCGAATTGAGCAAGGTGGTGGCGCTCACCCTGGGCGCCGCCTTTGTCTTCCTGATCGCCCAGTTTTTCCCCATCGTCGAACTCGACGTCAATGGCCTCACTTCCAGCGCCACCTTGCTCGGTTCCATCCGCGTGCTGTGGTACGAGCAGATGCACATCGTGGCCACGATGGTCTTCCTGTTTACCATCCTCTTTCCCGCCATCGAACTCGGTTCGCTGCTGTATGTGGCACTGGGCTTGCGCGGCGGCGTCAAGGTGCCGGGCTTTAACCGGGTGCTGCGCGCCGTGCAGACGGCGCGCGAGTGGGGCATGACGGAGGTGCTGATGATCGGCATCCTGATCACCGTCGTCAAGATGACCAGCCTGGCCACGGTGCTGCCGCAACCTGGCCTGTTCGCATTTGGCGCGCTCACCGTGCTGCTGGCCATCGTCGTCTCGTTCGACCCGAAGGCCCTGTGGAACCTGGGCGACGACCTGACCCGGCAAGCGCTGCCCGGCATCCGTTACAAGGCCTTCGCGCCCGGTGAAAAGGTGGTGCCCTGCCATGCCTGCGGCCTGGTGGCGCCGCCCTTGGGCAAGGGCAGGCATCTGGCGTGCGTGCGCTGCGGCACGGCCCTGCACGTGCGCAAACCGGACAGCATCAACCGCACCTGGGCCTTGCTGATCGCCGCCATGATCCTCTACATTCCCGCCAACCTGCTGCCCGTGATGGTCACGCAATCGCTGTTCGGCGCGCAGGACGACACCATCATGAGCGGCGTGGTGCTGTTCTGGACCAGCGGCTCGAAGGGCCTGGCCATCATCATTTTCATCGCCAGCGTGGTCGTGCCGATGCTCAAGCTGGGCGTGCTGGCGCTGCTGGCGTTCACGGCGCAGCGGCGTTCGCGCTGGCGGCCGCGCCAGCGCACCATCTTGTACCGCATGGTCGAATTCATCGGCCGCTGGTCCATGCTCGACATCTTTGTCGTCACCCTGACGGTGGCGCTGGTGCGCTTCAAGTCGCTGGCCGTGATCACGGCCGGTCCCGGCGCGCTGGCCTTTGGCGCCGTGGTGGTGCTGACCATGCTGGCGGCGATGCAGTTCGACCCGCGCCTGATCTGGGATCCCGTCGACGGGCAGGTGCCTGGCGAGGAAGAACCCGTGGTGGTGGCAAATACCGGAAACAATACAGTGATTGGAGAACAGCATGTCTGACAAAGAAGCGGGCGGTCTTGCCGAAAAGGGCGGCCAGGGCGTCCCCCCGTTGCCGGAACCCGATGTGGAACAGGGCAGCCGCTGGCTGCCGTCGCTGGTGTGGCTCATTCCGCTGCTGGCCGCGCTGATCGGCGCCGGCCTGGCCGCCAAGTCCATCCTCGACCAGGGACCCACGGTGACGGTCAGCTTCAAGAGCGCCGAAGGCCTGGAGCCGGGCAAGACCAAGGTCAAGTACAAGGATGTCGACATCGGCCAGGTGCGCGCCATCACCCTGGGCGACGACTTGAGCAAGGTCCTCGTGACGATCGACATGAGCAAGGAAGCGCGCCGCTTCGCCACCGCCGATTCGCGCTTCTGGGTGGTGCGGCCGCAGATCGGCGCCAGCGGCGTGACGGGCCTGGGCACCTTGCTGTCGGGCGCCTACATCGGCGTCGACACGGGCAAGTCGGAACAGAAGAAGGAGAACTTCATCGGCATGGAGAGTCCGCCCGCCGTGGCAGGGGACCAGAAGGGCAAGCTGTACACGCTGCATGCGGACAGCCTCGGCTCCGTCGACGTGGGCTCGCCCCTGTTCTTCCACCGCCTGAGGGTGGGCAAGGTGGTCAGCTTCGCGCTGGACAAGGATGGCAACGGCATCACCATGTCGGTCTTCGTGAATGCGCCGTACGACCAGTTCGTCGGCAAGGATGCGCGCTGGTGGCATGCCAGCGGCGTCGACGTGCGCCTCGATTCCAACGGCTTCAAATTGAATACGCAATCGCTGGCCGCCATGCTGGTGGGCGGCATCGCCTTCGAGGCGGAAAACGGCCGCAAGCCCGTCGAACCGGCGCCGGCCGGCACCAATTACCGCCTGGCGGCCGACGAGGCGAGCGCCATGCGCGAGCCCGATGGCGAGGCCATCACCACCGTATTCTATTTCGACCAGTCCCTGCGCGGCTTGCAGCCCGGCGCCACGGTGGATTTCCGCGGCATCGTGCTGGGCGAGGTGCGCTCGGTCGGCATCGAGTTCGACCCCGTGAAGAAGAACTTCCGCATGCCCGTCACCGTCAATCTGTACCCGGCCCGCCTGGGCATGCGCTTCAAGGCGGCCGTCGACGATGAGGAAGGCTCGGCCGGCCACCAGCTGCTCGAACGCATGGTCAGCCGCGGCTTGCGCGCGCAGCTACGCACGGGCAACCTGCTGACCAGCCAGTTGTATATCGCGCTGGACTTCTTCCCGAAAGCGCCGAAAGTGGCGCTCGATTCGAACAGGTATCCGCTGGAAGTGCCGACCGTGCCGAACACCCTCGATGAATTGCAGACGCAGATCGCCAGCATCGCCCGCAAGCTCGATCAGGTACCGTATGCGGAGATCGGCAATAACCTCAACGCCACGATCAAGCAGGCCAATGTGCTGTTCAAGCAGCTCGACGGCCAGGTGGTGCCGGAAATGCGCGACACTCTGACGGCGGCGAAGCAGACCTTCGGCACGGCCGAACAGGTGCTGCAGAAGGATTCGCCGCTGCAGTCGGACGTGCGCCAGGCCTTGCAGCAGCTGACGCAAACCCTGCAATCGCTCAATGCCCTGTCGGATTACCTGGAACGCCACCCCGAGTCCCTGATCCGCGGTAAAAAAGGAGATGAAAAAAAATGATGAAGCCGATGTTTGCCGCGCTGCTGGCGGCCAGCCTGCTGGGCGCCTGCTCCACGCCCCAGCCCGAGCATTTCTATACGCTCAGCGGCGGCGCCGACGCGCAGCCGGCCAAGCCCGTGAAATACTATGTCGAGGTGCTGGCCGTCAGCGTGCCGCAGCAGGTGAGCCGCAACCAGTTTGTCGTGACGGCGCCGTCGGGGCGCATCGAATTGCTGGAGCAGCAGCGCTGGGCGGGGCCGCTGGCCGGCGAGATCGGCCAGGCCCTGTCGACGGCCGTGACGAACGACCTGGGAGCCATCGACGTGTTCCGCACGCCGCATCCGGACAATCTGCCCGTGTACCGCATCAGCACCAATGTGCAGCGTTTCGAGTCCGTGATGGGCCAGTATGCGCTGATCGATGCCGTGTGGAGCGTGCGCCAGCTAGCCAGCGGCAAGGTGGTCACTTGCCGCACGATCGCCAATGAAAAGGTGGGCGCCGGCTATGATGAACTGGTGCTCGGTCACCGCCGCGCCGTGAACCGCATCGCCGCCGATGCGGCCAGCGTCGTGCGTGCTTTTGACAACGGCAGCGCCGCCTGCCCGGCCGCCTGAGCCGCTTTCCGCTACCCAGTCCCGGCGGCCGCTGGTAAAATGCGGCCATGGGAATGACCTTGTTCACGCGCCGCTTTGCCGCCTGGATCGCCTGTTTCGCGATCCTGCTGGCGGCGCTCGCGCCGTCGATTTCCCAGACCGTCGCCAACGCCAAGCAGGAATCAGGCTCCGGCTGGGCGGAAATCTGCTCGGTGGCCGGCATCCGTTTTGTGCAGCTTGATCCAGCCGATGACGGCGCCGCCGATGGCAAGTCCGGCGGCAAGGCCATGCAGATGGAGCATTGCGCCTTCTGTTCCACGCATGCGGCTTCCGTTGGCCTGCCGCCCACTCCAGTGATGCCGCTGCTTGTGGCCAGCGGCACGGCTATCTTCCCGGCCCTGTACTACCAGTCACCCGCTCCGCTGTTCATCTGGTCCACCGCGCAGTCGCGCGCGCCGCCCGGTCTCATTTAAGTTTTTGCATTTTCAATGCTGGCGCTGTCCACCTTGCGGTGTGACGCGCCGCATCCGCACACTTAAACGAGAATCACATGAACAAGACATTATTGGTGCTGGCCGTCGCCATCGCCCTGGCCTATCCCTGCGCGCAGGCGCAGCAACTTGACCACGCCATCGACACCGTCGTCGTTTCCGGCTCGCGCGCGCAATCGTGGCTGTCCGAGACGCCGCAGGCGATCGGCGTCGTCAACGCCAAGACCCTGGAGCGCGACAAGCCCAGGACCATGGGCGATATCCTCAACCGCGTCGCCGGCGTGTACTGGAACGACCTGGGCAACGAGCAGCACAGCATGAGCATCCGCCAACCCATCGGCACGAATGCCGTCTACCAGTATCTGGAAGACGGCATTCCCATCCGCCCGCTGGGCGTCTTCAACCACAACTCGCTCAACGAGATGAACATGGCGGGCGCCAGCGGCGTGGAAGTGGTAAAGGGCGCCGCCTCGTCGCTGTACGGCAGCAATGCCGTCGGCGGCGCCGTGAATTTCCTCACGGCCGGCGCCAGCGCGACGCCGACGGCCAAGGTGGGCGTGCGGCGCGACAACGTGGGCGGCTTTACCCGCTACGACACATCCGCCAGCGATACCTGGGGGCCGCTGGGACTGCGTTTTTCCCATTACAGCTCGCGCCGCTCGCGCGACAACTGGCAAGAGTACAGCTATGGCGACAAGGATTCGTTCTCGCTGCGCGCCGACTATGCGCTCGGCCCCGCGTCGCAGCTGCGCGCCACCCTCGTGCACACGGATCTCGATGCGGCCATGACTGGCAGCCTGTTCGAGAACGATTACCGCAGCAATCCCGGCAAGAGTCTCAATACATTCACCTACCGCAAGGACAAGACCACGCGCATGAACCTGGCATGGGAGGGCGCGACGACGGCCAATGGCACGAGCACCGTCACCGTGTTTACACGCAAGAACGACCACGGGCAGCTTCCCGCGTATTCCATCGGCAGCTGCGCGGGCATGCTGTGCAAGGGCGTCATCAACAACAACCATGTCGATTCGCTGGGGCTGGACGTGAAACACCAGCAGGAATTCGCGTGGCTGCGTTCGCGCCTGGTCGCCGGCGTGTACGTGGACAGGAGCGACAATCCCTTCGTCAGCGACAATCTCTCCATCGTGCGCGACGTGGCCACGGGCCGCTATCTGCGATACACGCTGGCCAATGCCAGCAATCCGCAGGGCGTGCGCGACTACCAGACGGACATTTTGAACACGGCCGTCTTCGCGCAGTGGGAATGGTCTCCGCTGGCGGGCACGCGCGTGGTGCTGGGCGGACGCTCGGACGCCATCCGCTACGATTACCGCAACAATCTGGCGCCGGGCGGCAGCGTCAATTACGGCGCCCCCGACGAGTCGCGCAGTTTTTCGCACGCGAGCCCGAAGCTGGGCGCCACCTACGCCATCGGCCATGCGGGCAGCGCGTATGCGAACGTCAGCCAGGGCTTCACGCCGCCCGAAGTGAGCCAGCTGTATGGCAAGACGGGCATCGCCGACCTGCAGCCGTCCGTCTACAACAACTATGAACTGGGCCTGCGCTGGGCCTTTTTGCAGGGCCGCTTGAAACTCGACACGGCCCTGTACCGGCTCGACGGGCGCGACACCATCGTCAGCTACACGCTCTCGCCGGGCAACAGCGAAAACCGCAATGCGGGACGCACGCGCAGCGAAGGGCTGGAGCTTGGCCTGAACTACGACAGCGGCCCCTTCGACGCGCGCTTCGCCACGGCCATCGCGCGCCACCGCTACCTGCGCTATCAGGTCTCCAGTACCCTCGATTACAGCGGCCGGACCATGCCGCAGGCGCCGCGCGACATCACCTCTTTCGAGATCGGCTACAAGCCCGTGGCCGGCGCGCGTATCGCACTCGAAGCCGTGCACCAGGGCCGCTACTGGATGAACAATGCCAACACGGTGGAGTATGGCGGCCACGCGCTGCTGAACCTGCGCGCCAGCTATCAGCTCGCGCGCGGCCTGGAAGCGTGGGCACAGGTGCGCAACCTGGCCGATAAACGCTATGCCGATTCGGCCAGCAGCAGCTATGCGGGCACGGGCAGCTATGCGCCGAACAGCCAGAACCAGTACACGCCCGGCGCGCCGCGCAGCGTGATGCTGGGCCTGGCCTATACCTATGGCGGACTGTGAGGATGGCCATGGACGACGCAACTTTTCTTGTCGCACGGCGCAAGAGCCTGTACTGGCGCATCCACTTCTGGGCCGCGCTGATCGCCTCGCCGTTTGCCTTGCTGGCCACCCTGACGGGTATTTTGTACGTCTTCACGCCGCAGATCGAGGCACGGCTGTACCAGCACCTCGATCACGTGGCGCCGCAAGCGTCCATGCTGCCGCTGGACGCCGCCGTGGCGGCAGCGGAGCGGGCGGCCCCGCGTGGCTGGACGGTGCAGCACGTGGTGCCGCCGTTTCAGCAGGACGATGCGGTGCAGGTGGCGTTCGCGCCGCCCGGCGGCGCGCCCGATGAACATGCGGGCCATGGAGGACATGCCGCGCCGGTCAGGCCGGCATTCGGCCTGCCCGCGCAAGCCGTCATCGTCTACGTGAACCCTTACGATGCGCGCGTCTTGGGCCGCCTGGCCAGCGGCGAACGTTTCGGCAACTGGGCCAAGAAGCTGCATTCGCGCCTGCTGCAAAACGATGGCTGGCGCTGGATGATCGAGCTGGCCGCCAGCTGGCTGATGGTGATGCTGGTGACGGGCGTGGTGCTGTGGTGGCCGCGCGGCGCGCAAGCGGGTTTGCCGAAGCGGGGGGCGCGTGGGCGCAACGGCTGGCGCCAGTGGCATGCTTTTCTCGGCGTCGCGCTCGGCATTGTCAGCTTCGTGATCCTGACGACGGGCCTGACGTGGAGCCAGCAGGCGGGCGGGCGCATCCGCGCGCTGCGCGACGTCAGCGGCCAGGCGCCGCCGCCCGTGCCGCGCGGCCTGCATTCGCGCGAGGAGGGCGCTCCACTCGACTGGCAGGATGCGTGGCAAGTGGCGCGCAGCCATGCGCCCGCCATCGCCGTGCAACTGACGGCGCCGGCCAGCCAGGACGATGTGTGGCGCGCCACCATGGCCGACCGCAGCCAGCCCACCCTGCGCTTCGACCTGCAGTTCGACGCCTACAGCGGCAAGCCTTTGTACTATGCGGGCTGGGACGCGCAGACGGCGTTCGGCAAGGCCACCGCCATCGGCATCCCGTTCCACCGCGGCGAATTCGGCTGGTGGAACCAGGCCTTGCTGCTGCTGTTCGGCGCCAGCGTGCTGTTCTCGCTGGTATCGGGCTGGCTGATGTTCTTCAAGCGCCGCTTGCCAGGCTCGCTGGGCTTGCCCAAGTTGCTGCCCGGCGCCTGGACCTCGCCGTCCGCGCTGGCCTGGCTGGTGGCGGCCGGCATGTGCGCCCTGATGCCGCTGCTGCTCGTGTCGGGCTGTATGCTGATGCTGCTGGAACTGGGGCTGGCAAAATGTGGGCCGCGTGTCGGCCGGATGTGGCTGCGCTAGAATAGGGGGCGCGGCCAGGCTCGTTGCCAAGGGCCGCCCCTTTGCCTTGGCTGAACATGATATTCATCGACTTCCCCGCCCTGTCCACGCTGGCCGCCGCGTCGGCAGGCGTCACGCAAAAATGCAGCTGCTGCGCCGTCCCGCTCGATGCCTGGCAGCGTCTTCCCACCTCGCTGGAGCTGGACCGCTTTGAAGAAATCGGCACCCTGCGCGAAGACCCGTACGAGGAACCGACGTTTGCCGAATTCCACCCGCACGGCACGCGCTACGACAGCGCTGACGCGCCCATCGCGCCGCGCTATTATCCCGCGAACCTGAGCCAGGTGGCCCGCTGCCTGGACTGCGGCCGCCACTACCTGCGCTATAACGAGGCGGGCGGCTATTTCACGGAGCTGCGCATCCGCGCGCTGCGCCCGGCATTGCTGGCCGACGCGCCGCTGTCAGCGTGAGGGCGACAGGCTTTCCTTGACGTGCGCGATGCCGTGTTCATCGTAGATCGAATACACGGCGGCGAGGAGATTTTCCAGTTCCGGCGAGCGGTCCATATGCCGCATGCTGAATAAAATGGGCGAGAACGCATGCTTGTCGTCCAGCTTGCGGTACACGACGTTCCGGTGATGCATGGCTTGTACGCTTTCCGGCACGATGGAAATGCCCTGGCCGGCCGCCACCAGTCCCATGGAAATCTGCAGCTCCCGCACTTCCGTGACGGGACCGGGCGTGACATTGCCTTCGCTGAACATGGCCAGCACCTGGTCGGCAAAGCTGGGGCGGGGTGCTTTCGGATACACGAGCAGGGTTTCATGCACCAGCTCCGTCAGGCGCAATCCGCCTTCCCCCTTGGCCAGCCGGTGGCCGGGCGGGAGCGCGACCACCAGCCGCTCTTCGCGCAGCAGGATGCGGCGGATGCTGGGGTCTTCGCTTTTCAAGCGCCCGAAGCCCACGTCGATGCGGCCTTCCTTCAGGGCCTTCAACTGCTGCACCGTCGTCATTTCATGCAGGGTCACGTCGACCTCGGGATGGCACTCGCAAAAGCGGTGCACGATGTCGGGCAATTCGCCATACAGCGTCGAGGCGACGAAGCCGATCGACAGGGTGCGTTCCAGCTTGCCCACGCGCTGCGTCATCGCCTGCAGGTCGCGCACCTGGTCGAGCAGGGGCCGCGCATGGGCGAGGAAAAACTCGCCCGCTTCCGTCAGCCGCAGTGGCCGCGAGCCCTTTTCGATCAGCGCCACGCCCAGGGTTTCTTCCAGCTGCTGCATCTGGCGGCTCAGCGGCGGCTGCGCGATATGCAGGCGCGCGGCGGCCCGCGTGAAGTTCCTTTCCTCTGCGACCGCAACGAAGTAGCGCAAGTGCCGTAATTCCATCTTCATACCTTTCAGGTATAGGTTTGATACCAACTCGGTGTTGGACGTGGGGACATTCGGGGAATATCGTGTCACCACTCCACAGAATTATACGGAATAAATATGATTCAAAATATCGAGACCTACCTGGTCGATGTGCCAACCATCCGTCCGCACCGGATGTCCGTCGCCACCATGAATACGCAGACCCTGGTGCTGGTGCGGCTGCGCTGCGCCGACGGCATCACGGGCTGGGGCGAGGCGACCACCATCGGCGGCTTGGGCTACGGCGGCGAAAGCCCGGAAAGCATCAAGACGAATATCGATACCTATATCGCACCGCTGCTGGTCGGCATGGAAGCGAGCGAAGTGGCCAAGGCCATGGCCAGGGTGCGCAAGGCCATCCAGGGCAACCGCTTCGCCAAGTGCGCGATCGAGACGGCCCTGCTGGACGCCCAGGCGCGCCGCCTGAACGTGCCGCTGTCTGAATTGCTGGGCGGCCGCGTGCGCGATGCGCTGCCCGTGGCGTGGGTGCTGGCCAGCGGCGACACGGCGCGCGATATCGCCGAAGGGGAAAAGATGCTGGACCTGCGCCGACACCGCATCTTCAAGCTGAAGATCGGCCTGCGCGACGTGATGGACGACGTGGCACACGTGCTGGAAATCAAGCGGGCGCTGGGCGAGCGGGCCAGCGTGCGGGTCGACGTCAACCAGGCCTGGAGCGAGACGGACGCCGTGCGCGGCATCGCCGCGCTGGAAGCGGGCGGCATCGACCTGATCGAACAACCGGTGAAGGCGGGCAACCGCGCCGCGCTGGCGCGCCTGAAACAGCGCTTCGACGTGGCCATCATGGCCGATGAAGCCTTGCACGGCCCCGCCGATGCGCTGGCGCTGGCGCAGGCCGATGCGGCCGATGTGTTTGCCGTCAAAATCACCCAGTCGGGCGGCTTGCTGCCCGCGCTGGAAGTGGCGACCGTGGCGCGCCTGGCGGGCGTCGGCCTGTACGGCGGCACCATGCTCGAAGGCGGCGTCGGCACGGCCGCCACGGCCCACGTCTGCTCGACGTTTGCCGAACTGGCCTGGGGCACGGAACTGTTCGGCCCCTTGCTGCTGACGCAGGAAGTCTTGCGCGAGCCGCTCGTGTACCGCGACTTCATGCTGCAGGTGCCGACTGGCCCGGGCCTGGGCGTCGAGATCGACCTGGACAAGCTGCGTTCCATGCAACGCCAATAAGGAGAGACCATGTTATTCCATGTACGCATGAACGTGAACCTGCCGTTGAACATGCCCGCCGAGCAGGCGGCGCAGCTCAAGCAAACGGAAAAGGAACTGGCGCAGCGCCTGCAGCACGAGGGCAAATGGCGCCACCTGTGGCGCATCGCCGGCCAGTACGCCAACATCAGCGTCTTCGACGTGGACAGCGTGGACGAGCTGCATAATTTGCTGACCTCGCTGCCGCTGTTCCCTTACATGCAGATCGACGTGATGCCGCTGTGCCGCCATCCTTCGTCGGTGCGCGACGACGATTCCTGAGGAGACAGGCGATGACGCGTACAGGCAACGACACTGCCGGGAAAACGTGCGAGGTGGACGGTATCGGCCTGCATTACCGCACGGATGGCGAGCGCGGCAAGCCCTGCCTGGTCCTGTCGAATTCCCTCGGCACGGACCTGTCCATGTGGGAGGCGCAGGCGGCCGCGCTGGCCGGCGACTTTTTTGTCGTGCGCTACGACACGCGCGGCCATGGCCAGTCCGGCAGCGCCGGCGCGCCGTTCGGCATCGGGCGGCTGGGCCTGGATGTGGCGGCGCTGCTCGATCACCTCGATATCGCGCGCGCCGCCTTCTGCGGCATTTCCATGGGCGGCTTGATTGGCCAGTGGCTGGGCATACACCAGCCGCAGCGCCTGACGCAGCTCGTGCTGGCGAATACGGCGGCGCGCATCGGCGGCGCCGCGCCGTGGCAGCTGCGGGCGGAGCACGTGCGCCGCGACGGCATGGCCGCGGTGGCCGCGAGTGCCGCCACGCGCTGGTTCACGCCGCAGTTTATCGCGCGCGAGCCGGACACGGTGGCGCGCATGGTGGCCACCTTGCGCAGCCAGGATGCCGGCGGTTACGCGGCCTGCTGCGACGTGCTGGCCCAGGCGGACTTGCACGCCTGCGTCGGCACGATCAGCGTGCCGACCCTGATCATCGCGGGCGAGCACGATCCCGTGACCACCCTCGACGACGGCCGCTGGCTGCAGCGGCAGATCGCGGGCGCCCGCCTGGCAAGCCTGCCCGCCTCGCATATCTCGAACGTCGAGGCGGCGGACTTGTTTACGGCGCAGCTGCGGACCTTTTTGTTGTGAGGCTTGCTGTACCGTATCGGTATGGCAGGAATTTGACTTTCCCCTGAGCACCGCCACCGGCTCATCCGGCATGCGGCAGGGGAAGCTTTCTTGAAAAATAATAATAAGAAAAGCAGACTTGGAGTAGACGGATGGAAAACAGATTGATCATCATCGCGGCGATCACGGTGGGCTATTTCGCCCTCATGTCGTACATTACCTATAGCGTGCGCAAGCATGCCAACAGCGCCGAGGGCATGACGGCGGGCGGACGCAACTATCCCGCCTACCTGATCGGCGCGTTGTTATTGTCGGAATTCATCGGCAGTTCCGTCAGCATCGGCACGGCCCAGAAGGGTTATGAACTGGGCATTTCCGCCGCCTGGAATCTGGTGGCGCTGTCGCTGGGCTTCTTGCTGCTGGCCATCGTGCTGGTCAAGAAATACAAGGAAAGCGGGCAGTCGACGATTTCCGGCATCCTGGCGCAAACGTATGGCGAGCCCGTGCGTTATGCGGCGTCCATCCTCACCATCGTCGCGCTGAGCATCGTTGCCGTGGCCCTGTATGCGAGCGGCGGCGCCGTGCTGGCGGCAGTGCTGCACATCAACAAGACGGTGGCCATCTTGCTGGTGGGCGCCATTACCGTGATCTACGTCAGCCTGGGCGGCATGCGCTCGGTCGTGTACACGAATTTCGCCCACTCCATCGTCAAATACCTGGGCGTGATCCTGGCGCTGGCGTATGCGCTGGAAGCCTCCGGCGGCATCGGCGCGCTGCAGGCGCAATTGCCGGCCAAGATGTTCAACTGGGTCGAGATCGGCTGGGGCCAGATCGTCGCCTGGATGATCGGCGGCATCGGTTCCATCTTCGCCACGCAGTACGTGATCCAGGCCCTGGTCAGCACGGACAACCCGGCCGTGGCCAAGCGCGCCTGCTATTACGTGTCCTCGCTGATGATCCCGTTCGGCCTGATGGCGGCCCTGATCGGCATGTGCAGTGCCGTGCTGTATCCGGGCATGAAGTCGATCGACGCCTTTCCGACATTGATCGCGCACATGCCCGCGTTTTCCGCCAGCATCATGATCGTCGGCCTGGCCGGCGCCTTGTTCGGCGGCATTTCCGCCACCACCCTCGCATCGGCCACCCTGGCCATGAAGGATTTTTATGATCCCTGGTACAACAAGGCGAAGAATGACGCGAAATCGCTGATGTTCCTGCGCATCGCCATCGTCGTGGCCGGCCTGCTGCCGCTGGTGCTGGCGCTGTATGCGGAAAAACTGCTGATGATCGCCTTCCTCGGCAAGGCCCTGCGCGCCACCCTGGCCGTGCTGGTGCTGATGGCCTTCTACGCGCCGAAATTCGGCACGCCGCGCGGCGCCTTCGTCGGCGTGATCGTCTCCGTGATCGCCACCATCGGCTGGTTCCTGGCGGGCAATCCGTATGGCGTGGACAGCTCCTACCTGGCGCTGGCCGGCCCGCTGCTGACGATGGGCATCAGCCACTTGTTCAAGCCGGCGTTGGCGAAATCGTCCGTCTCGCTGCCTTGATTCAGACCAGCCCCGTCATGTAATAGATGGCAATGACGAGGAACACTGCCACCGTCTTGATGACGGTGATGCCGAAGATATCGCGGTAGGACTGGCGGTGCGTGAGGCCCGTGACGGCCAGCAGTGTGATCACGGCGCCATTGTGCGGCAAGGTATCCATGCCGCCGCTGGCCATGGCCACCACGCGGTGCATGACTTCGAGCGGAATATGGGCCTGTTGCGCGGCCTGGATAAAACTGTCCGACATGGCGGCCAGCGCGATGCTCATGCCGCCCGAGGCCGAGCCCGTGATGCCGGCCAGGGTCGTCACGGACACGGCCGCGTTGACGAGGGGATCGGGCACGCTGCGCAAGGTATTGCTGACGGCAAGGAAACCGGGCAGCGCCGCGATGACGCCGCCGAAGCCGTATTCGGACGCCGTATTCATGGCCGCCAGCAGCGCGCCCCCGACGGCCGCCTTGGTGCCTTCGGCAAAGGCGGCGCGGATGCGCCCGAAGGCGGTAATGCACACGAGCAAGATGCCCAGTAACAAGGCGCCTTCCACGGCCCAGATACCGGTCACGGAAGCGATCGACGTGGACACGGGCGCATGCAGGCCCGGCAGGGCCTCGGCGGTGAGCACGTAGCTGGCGCCATACCAGTGGGGAATCAGCTTGGTCAGCGCAAAGTTGGCCACGCCCACCAGCACCAGCGGCGCTACCGACAGCAGCGGATGGGGCAGGTCGCCCGCGTCGGCCGTGGCCTTTTCGGCCTCGGCCCCATAGCCTTCGCCCGTCGCCATGACGGAGCGGCGGCGCCATTCCAGGAAGGCCAGGCCCATGATCACCGTCAGCACGGCGCCGATGGTGCCCAGCCACGGCGCGGCCCAGCCGGTCGTATTGAAAAAAGTGGTGGGAATGATGTTCTGGATCTGCGGCGTACCAGGCAGGGTATCCATGGTGAACGAGAACGCGCCCAGGGCGATGGCGCCCGGCATCAGCCGCTTGGGGATATTGCTCTGGCGATACAGTTCGGCCGCGAACGGATACACGGCAAACACCACCACGAACAGCGACACGCCGCCATACGTGAGTGCGGCGCACACGGCGACGATCACGGCATTCGCGCGCGCGCTGCCGATGTAGCGGATGGCCGCCATGACGATGGACTGGGAAAAGCCGGACAGTTCAATCAGCTTGCCGAATACGGCGCCCAGCAAAAAGACGGGGAAATACAGCTTGATGAAGCCCACCATCTTTTCCATGAAGATACCGCTGAAGACGGCCGGCACGGCGGACGGATCGGTCAGCAGCACGGCGCCGAGCGCGGCCACAGGCGCAAACAGGATCACGCTGTAGCCGCGGTAGGCGGCCAGCATCAGGAAGGCCAGTGCGGCCAGAACTATCAGGAAAGACATCGGTCAGGCCCTTGCGCGAGAAGTGATCAGGATACTAATGATGCAATTAATATCATACTTCCCGGCAACACGCCAACGCGTGGGTCAAGGAGTGCGCAGTGCAGGCAGGGGGGAATGCTGGTCGGGGTGAGAGGATTCGAACCTCCGGCCTCTGCGTCCCGAACGAAAATACCTGCCGTAAAACCGTACTCAGATTGATTAGTTATTCATTATAAATCAAAGACTTACGTAAAATCAAATTCTCTCATTTCTTCGTCCTTGGTGGCAGGTAAGTTTGAAATTGCCACCTAATTGCCACCAGTTTTTCAAGCTGAGGACAATCGCGCGCTGGCGTCACAAAATTGCCACCATGCACTGTTAATTTCCTCTCTGACTTGAGTATGAGCGAACTTCCTGCGTGGCTAGTGCCCACTGACAGGCGGCGGCATTGCTGTCGGGACAGGGCGTCAATCGCGACCGACGTCCTGGTTGCGTTCTTTTTGCAGGTTGTAGAGTGTTGAGCGCGATACGCCCAGGTGCTCAGCGATTGACGCCACCGACATTTCCCGATTCTTCATCATGGCAAGTGCAATACGTTGCTCGCATGCTTTTAGGAGCGGTGGCCTACCGCCTTTGCGGCCGCGGGCTCTCGCTGCAACCAGGCCAGCTAGCGTTCGCTCCCTGACCAGCTCTCTCTCAAACTGGGCGAGCGCTGCAAACATGTGAAAGACGAGCTTGCCTGTGGGACCGGAGGTATCAATCGATTCGGTCAACGATTTGAATTTCACACCGCGCGCTTCGATGTCGGTGACGATTTGGACCAAGTCCTTGAGATTACGCCCAAGGCGGTCCAGGCGCCAAACCACCAGCGTATCGCCGTCGCGCAAAGCTTTGAGACAATGCGCTAGCTCGGGCCTGTCTGTCGACTTGCCGCTGGCCTTCTCTTCATACATGCACCCGACGCCGGCAGCGGTGAGCGCATCCCTCTGTAGGTCAAGTGTCTGTTCGACAGTGCTGACCCGAGCATATCCAATTACCGACATTTCATACCCTTTCATGGATGTAGATAGTTGAACTGAATGTTCGACATCTAAAGGGGTATAGACATGCACGGTGGCGTCGGGGTCAACACTGTCTAACAATTCATCGTTTGTTGGATAGTCGGGGCCTCCCATCGCGGCGGCAGGACGCAATGGGCCGCCGCCGCTCGCGCACGCCTCGACTTAGCGGTTTTCCTTGCTTAATGACGCTCTGCGTGAATTACTTTTCAATGATTCCGTCTTCGCTGGCGAACTCACCTGTTCTATTTTCGATAGCCCGTCTTGCATCTTTAACTAACCATTCGGCTGTTTCCTTGTCTCGAATGGCCGCCAATGCTATAGATTTAAAGTCTTCGAAGGATTTGGATTTTTCAAGTGCAGCTTCGATTGCGCACAGTCGAGAGCTTAGACTCTTAAGGTACTTTTGAGTCTGGTCTTCAAGTCTATGAATCATCACAGGTAGGGTGTCGAAGTTGGCGCTTCGCCATTCATTCAGCCTTCGCTCCTCGCCTAAAATTTCGTTCGTGGCGAAGTTGACGCTGTGCCTGTTATCAACTTCAGCCGACCATGCTCTGCTGAAGGACGAATCCGACGTACGGTGTTTGCGCCCCTGGTCTAAGTAGGCGTTATTGTCGGGGTTTGAGACATATGTTTTGAGCGCTTGAAGAGCCCACTCAGGACATGTTCTACTGCTAGGCTTATCTACATCCATTAGCCAGGCTTGGACCGTTCGATTAGAAACGGACTTTTTCGTGATATCGGAAAGTGTGTATGCAACCCAATGACGGTCCCCACCAAAATCTTGTTCTACTATGTTTCGCATTTCGGAACGAGTATGGCTTTGCATAATCACCATCCAAAGTTCACTTTTTAGTTTCGTTAAAATCTGGGGAGTAAATTTTGCTTTTGAGTCGACGGTAGGAGCGATTTCGATATCGTCCTCAGACTGCACATTGCGCCCAAACTTCACCGTAAAAGTTGTGTTCGTCGTCGTTTCCAAGGCTTTGCTGCTTGGGAATACGTATTGCCATGCCATATCATTAACCTTGAAATTAGTATCAATGCGCACATTGTGCGCGCACAATGTGCGTGCGTCAATACTGTCGTGCTGCGTTCGTCAAACCTTTTGCTTGAGTTGCCTGAGGGCGCAGCCTTCTCCACCAAAGCATAACGAACGCGTAGAATGATGCCCAATGGAATTTGTCTAATATGCATGACTTGAAAGCCTAAATGAATCATCAAGCACTCTCATCCTTCATCTGGTCCGTTGCGGACCTTCTTCGCGGCGATTACAAACAGTCTGACTACGGCAAGGTCATTTTGCCATTCACAATCTTACGGCGTCTTGACTGCGTGCTGGAAGCCACGAAACCGGCGGTGCTTGCTGAGTTTGATGCCAAGACCAAGGCGGGGCTTAACCCAGAGCCGTTTCTTGTGAAAAAAGCTGGGCAGTCCTTCTACAACACGTCATCGTTGGACCTTACAACGCTGCTGGGTGACCAAGACCATATTCGGCAGAACCTTTACGCTTACATACAGGCGTTCTCGCCAGCCGCGCGGGACATCTTTGAGCGGTTCGACTTCTACACCCAGATTGAGCGGTTGGCAAAGGCAGGCTTGCTTTACCTTGTAGTTGAGAAGTTCGCGACCATCGACCTGCACCCAAATGTCGTAGACAACGCCGATATGGGCCTGGTTTTTGAGGAGCTGATTCGCAAGTTCGCCGAGATTTCAAACGAGACTGCAGGGGAGCACTTCACCCCGCGCGAAGTCATTCGTCTGATGGTGAATTTGCTGTTCATCGAGGACGATGATGTGCTCACGCCAGGGAATGCTGTTGTGCGGACTATCTATGACCCGACGGCCGGTACTGGCGGTATGTTGTCGGTAGCAGGGGAGTACCTGTCTGAGCACAACCCGGACGCCCGATTGACCATGTTTGGGCAGGAATTGAATGACGAGTCATATGCCATCTGCAAAGCAGACATGCTTATCAAGGGCCAAGACGTTGGCAACATCGTCGTCGGTAATACGCTTTCCGAGGATGGCCACGGCGGCAAGAAGTTCGACTATATGCTCTCCAATCCTCCATTCGGTGTCGAGTGGAAGAAGGTCGAGAAGGAAATCCGCAAAGAGGCTGCGGAAAAGGGCTTCGATGGACGCTTCGGGCCGGGTCTGCCGCGCGTATCCGATGGCTCAATGCTGTTCCTACTGCACCTCATCGCCAAGATGCGTCCAGCCGTGGATGGCGGTAGTCGTATCGGCATCGTACTGAATGGCTCGCCGCTGTTTACCGGTGGTGCCGGCTCGGGTGAAAGTGAGATTCGTCGCTATGTGCTGGAGAACGACCTGGTCGAGGCCATCATTTGCCTGCCGACAGACATGTTCTACAACACCGGCATTTCGACTTACATCTGGATTCTTTCAAACAAGAAGCCTGATGACCGTAAAGGCTGGGTACAGCTTATTGACGCCAGTGGCTTCTGGCGGAAAATGCGCAAAAGCTTAGGTAGTAAGCGGAAAGAGCTATCGGACGAGCATATCGATGACGTCACGCGCTTGTTCGGTGATTTCAGCGAAGGTAATTTGTTCACTGTACTTGATGCAAAGGGCAACGAGGTGGAGCGCAAGCTATTGGCGCCGGGCGATAAAGTGCCGAAAGCTCCGGAAGGCGGTAAGGTTAAAGTCGTGCCGATATCGCGCGTGTTCAAGAATCACGAATTTGGCTACACCACCATCACCGTTGAGCGCCCGTTACGCGATGAGGAAGGAAACGTCATAGTTGGCTCGAAGGGCAAGCAAAAGGGCTTGCCGCAGGCTGATAGTTCGCTGCGTGACTCTGAAAACGTTCCTCTGAACGACGAGGTCCAGGCGTACTTTGAGCGAGAGGTATTGCCGCACGCGCCCGATGCTTGGATAGACCACGACAAGTCCAAGATTGGCTTCGAGATTCCATTTAATCGGCACTTCTATGTATTTGAGCCGCCACGTGACTTGCATACCATCGACGAAGAACTTAAGGGGGTCACAGCAACAATTATGAAGATGCTTGAGGAGTTGGCAGAATGAGTTTGCCACGCTATCTGACCCATAAAGACAGTGGAATTGATTGGCTTGGTCAATTGCCTAGTCATTGGGAAGTGAAACCCTTGAAGTATGCATGCGATGTCTTTCCGTCGAACGTGGATAAAAAGTCATATGATGATGAGGTTGGTGTTGCTCTATGCAATTACACCGACGTCTATTACAACGAGCGGATTACTAGCGATATTCAATTTATGGCCGCCACGGCAACGAAAGAGCAAATCGAGAAATTTTCTCTGAGGTCTGACGACGTCATTATTACGAAAGACTCAGAGACGGCTGATGATATCGCCATCGCTGCGTATGTGCCAAACGATTTACCGGGTGTGGTTTGCGGCTATCACCTTTCCATGGTCCGGGTCAAATCAGGCAATGACGGACTCTACATAAAGAGACTATTCGATAGTCATTATCTTAAATCAAAATTTGCAGTACTTGCTAATGGCTTAACTCGAGTTGGTCTATCCCAGTCTGCGTTGGATAATGTGACAATTCCTTTGCCGCCGGTTGAAGAGCAGCTGGCCATCGCTGCCTTTCTTGACCGAGAAACCGCCAAAATCGACAACCTGGTTTCCGAACAGGAAAAACTCATCACGTTGCTTACCGAAAAACGCCAAGCCACCATCTCCCATGCTGTGACCAAGGGATTGAATCCAAATGCGCCGATGAAGGACTCTGGCGTGGAGTGGTTAGGGGAGGTGCCGGGCCATTGGTTAGTAAAACCCTTGAAATTTCTCGTACGCGAGGCTATTTCCGGACCTTACGGTGCATCACTTACCAAGTCTATGTACTCGAGTTCTGGTTACCGTGTGTACGGGCAGCAGCAGGTAATTCCTGATGATTTTTCCATTGGTGACTACTACATCTCAGCCGAAAAATTCTCGGAGATGCGCCGCTACCAAGTAAGTTCAAAGGATATTCTGATTAGCGTCATGGGTACAATTGGAAGGGCTGCTTTAGTTCCGGAAAATGTTGAGCCTGGGATTATTAATCCTCGCTTGGTTTTATATCGAGCTAGGGAGGAAGTAATACATTCTAGGTATTTGCAGGAATTTATAAATAATCCGACTAGTCAAGCTTACTTTTCATTGGCGGCACAAGGAACCACTATGCAGGGGTTGAATATGACATCAATCGGAGCATTGTATGTTCCGACCCCGCCTCCTGATGAGCAGTTGCGGATATTAGAATTCATTGACGTAGAGACGAAAAAGGTCATGGGACTCGCTGCTGAAGTGATGCGAGGTATCGACCTATTAAAAGAACGCCGCTCCGTTCTCATATCCGCCGCCGTGACTGGCAAAATTGACGTCCGCCAAGCTGTCCAACAGGAGCAATCGATAGTGCAGGAAACCGTCTAATGTCTAGCCTGCACAAGGAGGTCCATTTTGAAGTCGCAATCTGCGAACACCTGCTGGCGAACGGTTGGCTTCATGCCGAAGGCGACGCTGCCAATTACGACAAGCAGAACGCGCTCTACATGCCGGACTTGTTGGCATGGGTCGAGAGCACCCAGCCAGAAAGCTTACAACGCCTGAACAAAACGCATGGGGTCGCGACCGGGAAGAACTTAGCTGAGCGCGTACGTAAGAACCTGAACGACCGCGGCACTCTAGACGTGCTGCGTCGTGGCGTTGAAATGCTTGGCTTGGCCAAACCGCTGTCCTTGGTACAGTTTAAGCCAGCTCTTGCCATCAACCCGGTCATCCAGCAGCACTATGCCGCGAACAGATTGCGCGTTGTGCGTCAAGTGCATCACTCGCTCAATAAAGGGCACGAGTCTATCGACCTGGTGTTGTTCGTGAACGGCATTGCAGTTGCTACTTTGGAACTGAAGTCTGACTTCACGCAAAGCGTAGAGGATGCCGTTGACCAGTACCGCTATGACCGCGACCCTGCGCCTAAAGGAGGAATGGTTGAGCCGCTGTTGTCGTTCCCAGGTGGTGCGCTGGTGCACTTCGCCGTTAGTCAGGCAGAAGTGCAGATGACGACCCGTCTCGCAGGTACTGCGACGCGGTTCCTGCCTTTCAATAAAGGCAATCATGGTGCCGCAGGTAATCCGCCTAACCCTGATGGCTACGCGACATCCTACCTTTGGGAAGAAGTCTTTTCTCGAGACAGCTGGTTGGAGATTCTTGGTCGTTACCTAATCGGGAAGCGCAACGACAAGAAGCAGATGACAAGCGTGATTTTTCCACGCTACCACCAGCTCGATGCTACGCGAAAATTGGTGGCCGATGTCCTTGCTAATGGTGAAGGTGAACGGTATCTTATTCAGCATTCCGCTGGCTCGGGCAAGACGAATTCGATTGCTTGGACTGCTCATTTTTTGGCGGACTTGCACGGCACGGACAACAGGAAATTGTTTGATAGCGTGCTGGTGGTTTCTGACCGTACGGTGCTCGACTCCCAGCTACAGGAGGCCATCTTCGACTTCGAGCGCACTACGGGCGTGGTCGAGAGCATCACCAACGAGAACGGCAGCAAGAGTGCTCAGTTGTCGCAAGCGCTGAAGAACGGCAAGAAGATTATCGTTTGTACGATACAAACTTTCCCGTTCGCGCTGAAGGCTGTTCAGGAGTTGTCCAGCACGGAAGGGAAAACGTTCGCGGTCATCGCTGATGAGGCTCATAGTTCACAAACAGGTGAGGCTGCATCAAAGCTGAAGCAGCTGCTGTCGGCTGAAGAGTTGGCTGAGTTGCAGGACGGTGGCGAAATAGGAACTGAGGATTTACTCGCGGCACAAATGGCCGCGCGCACCGGTGCTCATGGCTTGACCTATGTCGCCTTTACCGCCACCCCAAAATCGAAAACGATGGAGCTGTTTGGACGCCCAGGGCCAGATGGTTTGCCGCAACCGTTCCATGTTTACTCGATGCGCCAGGCAATAGAGGAAGGCTTCATTCTTGACGTCCTGAAGAACTACACGACTTACAAGCTCGCGTTCAAGTTGGCCAACGATGGAAAGGAATACGACGAAAAAGAAGTCGAAAAGAGTGAGGCGATGAAGGGCATTATGCAGTGGGTCAAACTGCATCCGTACAACATCGCTCAGAAGGTCAAAGTCGTAGTCGAGCATTTCCGTGAAAACGTTCAGCCGCTCCTGCAAGGGCGAGCCAAGGCCATGATAGTGGTCAGCAGCCGCAAGGAGGCTGTACGCTGGCAGAAAGAAATTGCTGGCTATATCCAAAAGCAGAACTATCCACTGGGTGTTCTGGTAGCGTTTTCGGGTGAGGTTGATGACCCGGCTAGCTTCCCTGAGCCGGTGAGTGAAGTTAGCAAGGACCTTAATCCTGGGTTGAAAGGCCGCGATATCCGCGAAGCGTTCAACGAGCAGAATTACCATTTGCTGTTAGTGGCCAACAAGTTCCAGACTGGCTTTGACCAACCGCTGCTGTGCGGCATGTATGTGGACAAGAAGCTGGGCGGCATCCAGGCCGTACAGACGCTGTCTCGCTTGAATCGCGCAGCGCCAGGCAAGGATACGACTTACATTCTCGACTTCGTGAACGATGCAGCAGAAGTGCTGGCTGCATTTAAGACCTACTATGAAACTGCTGAACTCGAGGCGACTACCGACCCACATATGGTGTACGACTTGCGTGCGAAGCTCGATAGCGCCGGTCACTATGACGATTTCGAGGTGGACCGCGTTGCTAAGGTCGCGACGGACCCGAAGGGTACCCAGAGCCAACTACTAGCTGCGATTTCGCCGGTGGCTGACCGACTGCTGAAGCGATTTACGTCGGCGCTGGCGCAGAAGGCGGCCGCAGAAGCGCAGAATGACGAGAAAAGCTTGCAGGCGGCAAAGGACACCATGGCAGCCCTGTTGTTGTTCAAGAATGACATGGGCGCGTTCGTCCGTTTGTATTCGTTCCTATCTCAGATTTTCGACTACGGTAACACTGATATCGAAAAGCGCTTCCTGTTCTACAAGCTGTTATTGCCATTGCTGGCGTTCGGCCGAGAGCGCGATACGGTCGATTTGTCCAAAGTGACACTGACGCACCACACCCTGAAGAATATCGGCAAACAGGCGCTTGCCTTGGGCCAAGGTGAGCAGCCCAAATTGCCGCCTATGGATGGTGCTGGTAGTGGTTCAGCCCAGGATAAGGAGAAGGGCTATCTTGACGAAATCATCGAAAAGGTAAATGGTCTATTTGAGGGCGAGCTGTCTGACAACGACCAACTCGTCTACGTGAACGGCGTGATTAAGTGTAAATTGCTTGAAAACGAAACCTTGATTCAGCAGGCCGCCAACAACAGCAAGGAGCAATTTGCAAACTCTCCTGACCTGTCGACTGCGCTGCTCAATGCCATCATGGATGCGCTTGACGCTCATACGAGCATGAGTATGCAGGCATTGGATTCTCAACGGGTACGTGAAGGATTAAAAGATACGTTACTTGGACCGGCGCAATTGTACGAAGCTCTTCGGGCGCGCTCCGTGGATATTCACCAAGGTCATCTGTAGGTATCCCTCTACAATATTCTTGAGAGCCGAATAAATGGGCTCTTTTAAAAAAATAAATAATATAACGAAAAATAGGACCGCGAACTTCCTTTATGAACCTTCAAATTCTCTCATCGTCAATATGGTCGGTCGCGGACATCCTTCGAGGGCACTTTAAACGCTCGGAGCACGGAAATTTTATATTGCCGTTTGCCGTACTTAGACGTCTTGATTGCTTATTGGAGGACAGTCGGTCGATGTCGCTTCTCGAATCGGGAGTCGAAGAACCTTTTCAGAAAAATGTGTCAGAGCGCCAGTATATTAGTATGGAAGATATTTTTTCTAATTCGTCCGCTGTTGATTTAATTTCTTTTTTGAAAAGTGAAGGCGATACTGAACAGGCAATTGATAATTACATTCAACAGTTTTCGCCGTCGATTATAGATATATTTGAACGACTTGAATTTAAATCCCAAGTCGAAAAATTGGTGAAAATTGGATTGCTGAGTTCGGTAGCATTTGAATTCTCCAAAATAGATTTGCATTTGGCGTCAGTCAGTCACGGAGAAATGGGTGATATTTTTGATATGCTCATTGGGAAATTTGCCGAAATTTCTAATGAAATCATCGGCGAATATTTCACACCTCGTGACATCGTAGCACTTATGGTTAACGTTCTGTTTTTCGATGAAAAAAAGGTAACTGCGGCAGAAGCGAAACAAGTCAGTGTGTACGACCCTACCGCTGGCACTGGTGGACTATTGTCCGCGTCGGTCAGCTACTTCGAAGAGAAGCATCCACGAGAATTTATTGCCGTTTTTGGTCAGGAATTGAATGATGAGTCGGCTGCTATTTGCAAAGCAAATATGTTATTCAGAGGGAAGGATGTTAAAAAAATCGTTGTGGGAAACACTCTGACCGACGATGCACATTCCGGGAGGAAATTTGATTATATAGTTTCTACCCCACCGTTTGGCGTTGAATGGAAGAGAGCTGAAAAAATCATTCGTCAAGAGTACGAAAAAAAAGGGTTTCAGGGGCGTTTTGGTCCTGGCCTACCCAGAATGAGCGATAGCAGCCTTTTATTTATATTAAATCAAATTGATAAGATGAAGCCTTCTTCCGAGGGAGGCAGTCGAATTTGCACAGTGGTAACCGGTAGTTCGCTACGGAGTGGTGGCGTTTCCTCTGGGGAAAGTGATATTAGGAAATGGATTGTTGAAAACGATTTATTAGAGGCGGTCATAGCATTGCCAAACAGTGTCTTTTTTAACGTTGCGATTCCTACATATATTCTTGTTATTAGTAATAAGCCGCGCTCAGGTGGTATTCGCCTAATCAATGCTTCCGGCTTGTGGGAGCCAATGAATGCATCAATAGGCCGTAAAAGTCGTTATATCTCTCCAGAATATATTGTTCAGATTTTATCAATTTACAAGAACGAAAACTCTGATTTGGTTCGAATGGTTTCGAAATCTGACTTGCTTTACCGGAACTTTACCAGTGACGTCGGCGGAAATCTTACTTCACGAAATGTTCCTTTAAGTAAAAACCATGCCGATTACCTTCGGCTTACTGAAAGCTTGGGAATTGCGGTAAAGATTGAAAAAAAACATGAAATAGGCTGTGAGATAGACTTCTTCTCTTTTTTCTCTAACCAAGAATTAACGTGGGCGTCAACATTACCGCTTTTTGCCTTAATCGAGGCTTGTGATAAAGATTCTAGCTGGGATATCGGCATCAAAGATTCTGGAATACTTTTTAAGCACTCTTGCGAAGGTGAAGTTGATGAGAAATCCATAAAATTTTTTAAAGTTAGAAAAGAGGTAGTCCTGCCGAAATTTTTGGAAATATATGTCGAGAAACGCTCAACTAGAGAGGATAGTCATCGCCATACGTTTCCATCTATCAGCGCGTATCTGGAAATAAGAATTGATTGCCCTTCCTTAAAAAAACAACAGGCAATTATTGATTTTTATAGTCAGAAGAGTGAATTTCTAATTCGCCTAGCCAGAATTGAACAGGAGCAGTGGGAGAATTCCACAGTCACTTCTATATTCAATAAGAGAATTGGTGAATACTCCGATGGTTCAGATTATTTGATGAAGATTTTACCTCATCCTCTAGCCTCTTTACTTTATAAAATTCAGTGTGAACGAAGTAAACGAGATGTACTTGAGGCGTATAGAGTATTCTTTGAATGTCTTGGGGCTGTTTTGTCCTCTATAGCTCTAGGGGTAATTTATGAGGATAAAGGGAAAAAAGAATGTTTTGAAGCCGTAGCCAATCGTGGAAGAATAACTCGACCGACTATGGGAAGCTATCAAAATATTCTCAGGAGGTGCCGTGAAAAATCTGTTGGGAGCGGTGGGTATGGGAGTTATGTTTTATCTTTGGTCGCTTCTAAAGAGGTCGAAGATTCTCTAGCTAACTGCACGGAAATTCGGAATGAAATTTCTCATCGAGGCTTGATAAAGCCTAGCGAACTTGGCGACTACATTGATAGATTTGAAAGTATTTTGAGTATAATGGCCGATGCAATAGGCGACTTCTTCGCGGAAAATTTCATTGCTAAACAATTGCATCAGAAATGGAATGGGCGTACATATGAAAATGATGTTTTATCGCTGACCGGAATTGCATCGTACCCGTTCGAACGTCGAATAAAGTATTCGGCTGAACCTTTAATATTTAATGAGTTGTATTTATTCCAGGGAATCGACGAAAAGAATGGTGCAAAAAATCAAATTCGTCTCTTTCATTTTATGAAGTGCGTCGAAATTATAGATGGAAGTGATAACGAGGGTTTCTACTTCCTAAATTCTATTGCTAGGGATGATTTGGATGAGAGAAATATATTTCATTTTTCGGCTTTTCAACCATTGATTGAATCGAAAAAAATTATCCCAAGCGAAATGCTTGATGAGATATCAGGTTTCAATAAGTGAGATTGACTGTCTATCCTGGATACCATTTTTGGTTGCTCTTCTCGGCGGTGTTGCGTTTAAGTTGTGGCACTGGGTTCTTGAAAATTCCTTTTCACCATTATCGGCATAATGGTGAACGTTACTTAGGTGCTGTTTGTTCGGTACCCTACCCGTAGCATCATTGAATAAAGGATGAAAATGCATATCGAAACCGACTCCAGCTATGTTACTCCTGCTCATGGAAATATCTTTGTTGACCTTGGTTTTTCTGCTGGAGAGGCGGAAAGGCTGAAAGAAAATTCCAATAGCGTAATTTTGATAGAGCGTCGAAATTCTGGGGTTGTCAAACCAGATGTAGACACGACAGCAGTCCGCCTGAACCAGCATAAAGACTAGATGGCCGTCCCCCAGCATTACGGACACTTCGATAGGTATGATGTCACTATCGGAGGTATTACATCGGACGTGAAAGGCGGTTGTTTTCTGAAGATTTTAAATTCGGAGCAGTCAAGCTGGTAGGCTATGTTCCTCAAGCCATCCTCGTGGTTGTGGACGCACTTGCCGACGTAAGTCCCGATGTTTATGTTATCTGACGCCCTTGGAACGGGTAGCAGATTTTATGGCGGCTGCACGCCGCCAGGTTGTTCAGGAATTCGAGTTCAGCCCGGAATAGGATGCCAGACCATGTTGTCGTCCATGGTTTCGATGCTCACGTGTTCCAGCGACATTGACCCGACGTGACCGAGCCAGTCGAACGGATTCGCTTTCATTTTTTTGCCGAATTTTTCTAATTTTCGCCACATCGTGCCGGACATTTTTGCTGCCTTGCGCAGTTCCTCGCCACGTTTGAGGACGGCTGTGGAGATGCCGAAGCGGACTAAGCCACCGCCCAGTTCGTGAAGTTCTTTGACAGTCAGCATCCGTACGACATTGCCATATTCGTCGCCGAGCGGCTTCAGTGCGGACGGCTCGTATTTCGAATGAGTGGAGAACCACAGAATTGGCAGTTCAGGAGGACGGATTCCGATGTCTGCCGGCAGAAGCAAGCCGCTTTGCTTGATGAGGTGGTATTTCTGTGCAGTCGTGTAGTGGTAAGCAATCATTTCAATCTCTTTTGTCCATAGGTTAGCGACTCGATGTGTAGTCAACATCGTCGCGGTCAAATGGAAAAAGAGAGAAAGGCTCGCTTTTAGGGTCTCGGGACTAAGCAATCCTCAAGCTGGGATTATTTTGCCATGCGGCAATGTTTTTCGCAAGTGGTGGGTTGAGAGGAGCTGTTGCGGCCGGGCGCTTTAATTATTGAAATGATAAAAAATGTCCTACTAGGACACTTTTCACGACGTTTTCGCTCCGGTGAGGGGATACTGCAATTGTGAGTACCCAGTCGCTAAACCGTATGAAAGATTGGCAAACAGCGCTGGCGCCCTGGTTGCCGAGAAAGTTTACTGCGCGGCTTCGATGTGGGACATGACGCGCATGCGGTCGGCTTCATTCAATCGGTGCCACGCCATAACCCACTCAGCCAGCTCGGGGCTCTCGCAGTAAAAATAGGCGGTGGGTACGTCTAATACCTTCGCAAGCAAGGCTGCCGTCCCAAAAGGAGGCTCATGCACTCCTGTCTCGTATCGACTAATCCGCGCGCTTGCCGTAGTCTCATCCAACCCGATGGCGACCCCGAGCTTGTCTTGTGGAATTTGAGCGCGCAAGCGGGCCTCCCGTAGCCGGGCCCCGAACAACGACTTACTCCACTCGAACTTACCTATCTTGCGCATTCTTCGATATTCGTAGAATACGCTTGCGATTTCTCTACGAAATACGTAGAATTTTCCTGCGAGAAATTTTTGTAACTAAATTCATAACTGCTTTGGTTGAGCAGTCTCATGCGGGGAGTTATATGCAACTGAAGAATTTGTTGAGCGTTTCAGCGGTGGCCGCAGCTCTGGCCGGCTGTGCGAGTGGACCTGACTTGACCAAGGTATCCGACCTAAAGGTCTATCCTGACAACCGTATTGGCTATACGTTGCTGAGTAACGGCACTCAGCCGGCCAGGGTTTGGTCGACAGGCGAGACGATTCTGGCTCTCCGGTTTGGTTCGCGGATTATCAACGCAAAGGATTTGGATTACGTCATCGCGCAGCGGACGAACAAGAAGTACGTACCGTTGCACATCACGGCCCAGTTGAAATCGGGGGAGGCCATGGTTGCCGATGTTTCCGATTGGGGGATGAGCGCCTATTCCGATATGACTGTGGAATGGTTGGCATGTGGTAAAGAAAAAAGTGCGTACCCCTCTTCCCTGGAGCTGGCTCTGTCAAATTCACTCGTCCAAGCAATTTCCTGGCGTTCTTTAGTGAAAACGGGTTTGAATCACTTCTCATGCCGGGCACCAAATTGCAGGACCTTGTAACCTACGAACATAGCAGGGCGTTGCCGCCCCATTCCGACTATCGGCTGAACTTTGTGGACGTGACCCAAGCCATGGACCTGAGCGCGGGCATCGAGGCCGCGCGAGTTAAAAAAGATAAGCTCGATAAATGTAATGCTGAAGCTGTCGCAACCAGGAACCGCGAGCGAAAGCTAACGGAAGAAAAAATCATCGCCACGACGCCGCCTGCGGATGTTCAGCGAAAGCTGGCCGAATGGCACGCCACCTTGCGCAACCAGACGTCGGATATGGTCGGCTGGGAAGCCGGATGTACCTCTCAATAGGAGCGGTGTCGGTATCCAACTGTGATGGTTCTGCACTGCCGGGCACCTGGCCGGGTTCGCATCGCTAGAAAGGAGACGATGAAACGAACTGGTCGCAGTATTCATCGCTTCAGTGTCTTTGAAGGCATCTTTTTGACTGATGACGGTGTCAGGTTCAGTGTCTCTCGCCACCTGTTCGAAGAGCCGCCGCATCTAGGCAAGGTCATTACTTAGTAGAACTGGCATAGGGAAATCAAACATGGCGCAGCTAGTCGTCACTGACATTGAACTGAACGGACTTTCCGCAGCAGGCGTAGTGGTATTGAAAGCCGTTGTAGCCTACGCCAGCGCGCGTAAAGATGTCAGAATCCATCGTTTATCGGTCGACGACTTCTGCACGATGGTTGGCATGGGAGCGCTTTCTGCTGAGGCAATACGATTGCTGCTCGACGATGTCCGGAAAGCGCGAGCAATTGTGGAGGTCATCGACACCGATAGCCGAAGCGGTGAGGCTGTTGCGCGAAAGACATCGCCAATGCTGGACTGGACATCGGTGAGTGATTCGGGGGTAGTCTTTGAGTTTTACGATTTTGTTCTTCTTCAACCCGTCGTGGACCAGGTGTTGAACTTGGCTTCGCCTCACCGACGATAACGAACGCGACCACCTCGCGGTCCTCAACAGCGACATTCCCGGCGTCCACGTTCGCGGCCTCAGCAACCGCGCCAGCGTGGTGCCGGCGCAGCCGACCATATAGTCCACAATGTCGAATTTGCCAACCTCAGTTCGAAAGCTGTTGACCGCACATACTCGCGGCTGCTACGGTCAGAAGGGGGGGGCTTCCTCTTGCCAATAGAATGCTCCTGGTTCCCCGTCAGGTTACAGAAGAAGTTGAAGGGGAGCACTTTTCTGATACTCATTGAAGAATGCCTTATGTCCGAACCTTCGAATTCAAGACCACGCCAGCTACACCCGGATTTTCCGAACGAGCCGATTATCGCCGCCGTGGGCGGCGCCCAACTCAAGCTGGCCCTTTGCCGCGGTGATGATGGCATGTATCGAAGCCCGCGCCGGTCGCCAGAAGAAGTCATGCATCGATTTGAAGTTGCTGACGACCTCGTAGACCAGCTCGTGACCTACTTCAAGCGCAAGAAGAGCGAATATCCGGAATGGACTGACGAGAAGAACTTTGAGCGGATTCGCCTCGCGTTGATAAACAAAGCCCGTGAGGGGAAGTGGCCTTTCACTGATGCCGAGCAAGCGTGGATTATGTGCCGCTTACGCGAGCGCAGCGTCGGACGTGAGTTACCGATTTTTTCGGCGTCTCAACTTCGTATTACCCCGCGGCGGACACCGGAAGATATCAGACGGGCAATGGAGGAAGGCCGATTTGCAGAGATGACCCCGGGCCAATCTGGATATGACGACGTTGAGAACTAAGCGTAATGCGAAGTGAGTATTTTAGCGTGCATATGGCCGACACTGCGCTGCCGGATAAGTGAGCATTGAATACGCTAGCGAGGCTGTTTCACAGCTTCAACTTGGTGAAATAAATTTCAAATTGGAGATTCAAACATGAAATTGGCTCATTATGCCGAGCGGGGATAATACGGGATAACGCTGGTTTTCACGCTATCCCATATAAGCACTGATTGCACGCAGAACAATTTGTTAGGAGTTGTACAAGGTCTTCGTGGCAACCACAGCCTAAGATACAAGTTACTGCCAATCGAGCTGGCCCGGTCGTGCTTATTTGATAATTTTAGTTTTATTCCAAGTGGAGCGTACAACCATTATTTTTTGATTATCGTCGCTGAAATGGTATGCGCTGAGTCGGCAGCACGCCGGCGTCTGTTCATCCTTAAGCTTTTCCAAGGCGCTGACCAGGCTAGCCTTGAAGTTGCGCCTGTTCGATACGTACCCGGACAGCCGATACAACCATTCCACGTCAAGGAACATTGCCGCCGAGTGTCCGGCGTAAAAGCTTGCTAGCCAGCCCTTCAACCCATCGTAGCCAACGGCGTCTTTGTCGACTGCGGTCCAGGCGCCAGGTCCGAAGAGTTCGGCAACAGATTCGGTTACCCGAAACGACAGCCGGTCACTGCCCTTAAATACGCCACTGATTGAACCATCTTCGAAGTTTGCGGTTAGGAGTTTCGGAACTTCTAAGCTCCACCCGCTATATCTAAGCCGAATCTTAGCAAAGTTCAATCTCAGTAGGCTGGCGCGAATGGCCTTATGAGGATTCAAGCCATAAGATAGCCCCATCCTCTTGGCAAATTCGTAGAACGATGCCGTTACGTACTGATGAGAGTCTTCCCGCGAGAGTGGCGTTTCCCGGTAATAGTCGAGGCAAGCTGCGTACACACGTCGGTCGAACTGACATAATTCATAACCGCTGAAGGTCAGCGTCACGCTCTTGATTGAGATGATTTCTTTACACGTCACTAGTGTGCTTTGGTCTCCAGCCAAAACCTTGTCGCTATTGGCCTGGACGTGTCGTCCCGTCGAAAATAGCGCGGACCTTAAAAGAGTATTCGGAAGCGCCAGAGCCATACCGCTCCAGCTGGGGAGAAACGTGTGTTTGCCGCGTCGAATTGCTTGACGCCGCCGCGCCTTTCGAACCTCTTCTTCGTTAGCGTCGGGTGGGAGGACGGCGACCGAGGGCTCGGCGGTCGCAGCCTTTGCTTTTCTTTCAATATTGGCGGCAATTTTGTCTAGCCGTTCGGCCCCGCGCAGCACTGCGTCCTGGTGCTCCAATGCAGTTGTCATTGCTGCATGCGAAAGTTGATTCGAAAGCGCGCGCAGATCTTCGGCGTTCTTAAGGTGCACGGCTGGGCGGAGTTGAACTTTTTCCATGGTCAGTTAAGGTTGATTGAGACCAGTGTGTATACGTGAATTCGTCATCCATGATTTCGTTGTGCCCCCCTGGCAGCACATGATTTGAGAAAACTCCCATTAAACCCGGACCAATATTTTTTGAGGAAGGAGCTTACTTACTTGACCTCCACATTGCTTCTGCTTGACGGCCATATCACTCTTACTTGACGTCTGTATCACCTGTACTTGACCTGCACCTCGCCCTGCCACCACCAGAGTTCAATAACTCCTAATGAACACAGGGTATTTTCGGAGGTGGAGGGCGTCCTTAGTATTTATAGACTCTGTAGTACCGGTAGCTGGGTTGGTCGGCTTGGGTGTTGGCGTGGCGGCAACTAATCATTGAGCTCTTCTTTCATATGCGCGGGCTTCAAGCCGCACTCCATGCGTGAGTCTCGACTTTTTCGTTTGTAAGATGCTATCTTGTGTATTCAAAGCAGAAGGCTGCTAGCCTGGCTGCCCGGTTAGAACGCATTACTTCGGAGTCGGACAATATAAGGAAAAAGAGGCTTCTCAGTTTCGAGGCATGGTGGCGAAACAACTATTGAGTTTGAGCCTTGGGCAGCCAGGGAAGGCTGTGTTGGAGTTCGCATGGATTACACTTAACCGTTCAGCATCAGCCTTTCTCCATGGCTAACCTTTTGAAGAAAAAAGAGGTGTGGGAGAGGTCCACTGTAGCCTCGCCGACGGGCCTCTTCACACAGCGACCAAGACTGTGTCCTCACTCCGCTGAAGCCTGGTTGCCGAGCGATACGCTCAAGTGTCTCCGCCATGGCTTTCTGTTGCTTGCGGTTGGCTTGGTGAGCCAGCAGCGCGTGCAACTCGCTCATCTCATCCCGCGGGCGCCGCCACGTCCAAGCCGCTCGTCCGCGTGAGCTCTGCCTGACCAGTTCATACCCCAGCCAGTTCAGCCGAGGTTTCTCATCGACGAGCAGCAGCCTCTCAGACTCAAGTCCTGTCCCGTGTGTCGCCAACAGCAGCCAGTGAACATCATCTACGCCTTCAGGCCAGTACAGTACCAAGAGTGCATTCGCGATGCCCTTTGATTTACGGGCAAGGCGCTGAGCTGGCGAACATGCGATGCCATACATGTCATGGAATTTATTCGCCAGCGCGACGGCTTTGGCAACCTTGACGGTTCCAAACATGTATCGCCAGTAGCCCTTGGGCACGCTATCGAGAATGCGGCTCAGAGCGGCGGTTTTGCTATGAGCAATTGGAGTAGAGGCAGGCATGAGGTTCCTTGTAAGAGTGATACCTCCGTATAGCAAAAAACGGCGTGAATGCGGTGTGATTGACGTTGCGAGTATGAGACGTAATGATGTTCCGAGCGAAGCTCGAAAGTTAGGCTATACGTATTCGTGGACAGAGGTGTTTTGAGGGCATGCAACCAGGCGAAAGCCTGGGTGTCTCGCATGCGCGGCGACCTGCCTTATGCGCCTTCCAGAGGACGTATAAGGCAGGCCGCCAACTGCAAACACATACACGTCGAAAGACACGCGAGGGGTCGCCAAACCCTTCATACACCGCCTTAGCTGCGTGCCGGTTAATCCTGGCTGGCGCGGCTGAAACGGGCGCTGGAAGCAGACATGCTTCCTTCGACCCAATCTGCTTGAAGCAGGTGTTGGGCGACACGGACACGGGACCTGCGGCAACGCAGACAAACCCTGTTGATTTGTGAACCGGTGGAAATCCGGGCTCTGGGACGTTCGGAACTGAACGGCGTGACAGAGACTGCGCGTGTGGGCTGCTGAGGGCGTAGAAATGCGTCAGGGCGCTGAGGGGAAACCTGGAGGCGTTGGCACCTCCCGTAATGGGGAGGGTCGCTGGATAGCTTAAGTACGTAAATAGGGGTGGGAGTCCCCTTTATCGCAGTAAGAGACCTTGGGTACGCCCTTTCGGGGGTGATTCGTTGAAGACAGTTCGAGCTGGGTAGGTGCCCGCTATGGAACATCGGGGTGCTGAAACCGGGAAACCGGGTAAGCGTATGCGATACCTTGAACTAGAGACGACGTATTCCGAAATCGTGGTTTTGACACAGTCAGCTAACGTGGGAACCTCTGACGGCCTTTTGACCAGGTTGGCACCTGGGACGGCACAAGAGGGGGAGCGGCGGATAGTAGAGTTTGAGCGAACTTCGAGACCTAATCAGTCAAGCGGGGAGCAAGCTGGGGAACCAGCACTCGAAAACTGCCAGCGGTGGAAATGTGTGTATGTCTTCCTTCTGGAAGGGGCTTGGCGGCCCGTTGTAGTGCGCCATCGTTCTCGCTTGGCGGCGTGAACGATGACTTCTGACCTTGGTCGGTTAGATAGCGAAAAAATGTATAAATCAAATCTGTTCTTTATACTCAAGACCGGGCGACACGCTCGTTGCCCGGTCTTCCTTCTTCATTATTAAATAGCGTAGACGTACATTAGCCTTACGCCTATGGAGTAATGGTGGAAGAAGAGCCACGCTAGATTTATCCGTTGCGTAGCGCGACTAATGCTTCGTCGAGAGTGACCACGGCGTGTACGACTGTACGGACAGTCACCCTATCGAAATCGTGGTCACGCTGAGAATCATGTGTGCCGGAGTTAAGGTACCCCCACTCAATTGAATTCCCGTTTACCCCTAGTAATGCATCCAATGCAGTCACAGCCCCAGCCACATTCGGATGTTGCGCCACCATCCGATTCAGTGCGCTCCGAAGTTTTAAACATTTATTATTCAGCTCCCAAGGTGAACGTGGGCCCGGTAGCTTGAGCTCTAGGCGGCCGTCACCCCGTCGGCCTAACCAAGTCCAGAGTTGGTCTGTCAGGGATTCGATGGCTGGCCGTGAGTGCCTCAGTGCATCGCGCTTTTCATCCCCTTCTAGCGCTTCGCGGGCCAAGAGAACGTAGTTCTTAGTTGGAGGTTCCGAATCTATTCTCAGTTCATGTCCGCCTGCGCGGGGTAGGAATTTGTAACGCTTTATCTTGCCAGCCCGGACGGCCCCCAGTTCCTGCTGAATTCGAAGTAAGAACTCTTCTGAGTGCGACGTCAAAATAACTTGTTTCTTTTCTAGTTGGCCATCTTCGAAGAACGTCCGCCAAATGCCATCCCGGTGTTCATCGTCGATGGCGTTTACCACGTCATCGAAAATGACCACAGGGCATTGTTGTTCAATATTTTTGGCCACTAAAATCGCCAATCCCAAACACCGGATATGGCCCTCACTTAGGATAACGAGCGCGTTATATCTAACTCCAGGGCTGCCTGCAAATTCCAACTCAATATTCTCGTTCGCCGTGATAGGAAGCCATAGCCCAGTTAGCTTTTCACTGTCGTGGTCGCTGCGGTTAAATGCGTTGTAGAGCTCCAAGGTACTGTTGGCCAGACCTTGAATTAGTTGAGCTGGTAACAACCCCAGATAATCCTGGAGCATTGGTAGAAATTGGTCGTAAGCCTTCTTGACGCGCTCGTTCAGCGCTGTGACTGTCTTCTCTTTTTCAACCTCTGCCATGAGTTCGCTGTTTGTTTCTTCGAACTGTTTAATTACCGATTGCGCGTTCTCATACGTTACCTGTAGCGCCCCCGCCACAGTGCGAAGGCGCTCGACCGAAAGGCGGTGTTCGTCCAGCTTGTTTCGCTCAGAGATGAGCTGCTCCCGTTCAGCCAAGGCGGACCGCGCAACGGCATCTTGCTGTTCAATCAGGCACACTAGGTAAAGTAGCATGGCCCAGGAATTTTGAGCTTCATCAACCCATTTGGCGAACCATTCTCCGGCATGCCCAGCGGGAAGCGCAGGTAACTGTGCGTCTGTGAACTCGGCTTGGTGGGATGTGCGAAGGGTGGCTATAACGTCGCCCATTCCGGCCCACAGGGCTCTCGATGCCTCGGTTAGGTTTTCTTTAGTATCCGCTTCCCGCTGCTGTAGTGTGGCCAGCTCTGCGAGTTCAAGTATGCCCGCTTGAGCGCGTTCAAAAGGGTTGTACTGAACATGCATTAGGCCGGTTCCACACGCTGGGCAGGAGTCTCTGCCGTCTGCCAACGCTAGGACCGCTTCGTATAGCCTTGTGTACGAAACCTCACCGGCGCGTCTAGCAAGTGTTGCTGTTACTGCTTTCCACTCCTGCACTGCGAGCTCGAATGCAGTGCGCAATTGCGCAAGCCAATCTACGGTGAAGCCTCGAATAGGCAAAGATGGGGCATCGAGTTGTGCCTGGATTATTGGCAGTCGGCCCGGCGCCTCCTGCGTCCCCAAAAGCCACGTGCAAACTTCGGCGTAGTTTTGACCAGGGCGGACTACGTCAGCCAGTGCCGCCTCGTCTTTGCTGTGGGCTTCCAGATGTTTGGGATACGTGCTAACAGTTTGTATCGAGACAGCAAGTTGTTCTCGTGCCAAACGCAGTTGCGTCGCCTTGGGCCCTACAAGTTGTAAGTTATCGTCCAACGACTGGTTGAAGCCTCGCACGAACTCGCTGAACTGGTCGATACCAAATAGTGTAGCGATGAGTTGTCGCTGGTCTGCAGGGGTTCGCGCGCTGATTCTCGCAAAATCGTCCAGTCTATTTTTTTCGATAAAGCAGAAACGGTGCAAAGCCTCATTAACCGTAAGCTGGCTTATCTTTCCATCGCCTGCCCGCACAGTCAGCATAGGCGCCGTGTGATGGCGGAGTCGCAAATTATTGCAGTAGTTGCGATGGTCGACGCGCTTAGCTTGCGCCTCGCTAATGTGTCCCAACATCGCTGTTTCGAGGGCCTCGCAAAAGCTGCTCTTGCCGGTCCCGTTCGCACCATACACCAACGTGATGTTATTGCCGAGGTCGAAGGTCTCGGGTGCCGTAAACCCCCTGAAAGGACCTACTACAAGTTCGTGAAGCCGAGGCTTGACTACTTGAGTCTGTATGGAAAGTGGGGGCGGGACGGAGATGTCAGGGTTGGTCGTTTCCAACTCCAACAACAAGAGGGGCCCCAACCGTGTTGAGCGAGCTCGTCGTGCAGAGCCAAACTCAGCCAGGTCGTTTAGGTTTGCCTTAACGCAGTTTGCAAGACGACAGACATCAGGCTCGACTTTTTTCTGATGAAGAAATTGCAGAAATCGTGTGTACTCAGCAGTGATACTCATCGTTTTTTTGTCCGTAAGTGTTGACTTGACACCTGCTCCCGTGACGCAACACATCACCCATATGAAAAGCGATAGGCGCCATTTACTGCCGGTACTTTTAATGACTGTAACTCATCTGGCGATGTCTGTCAGGCAATAAAGGAGAAGTGTTGGAACCGAGCTGGAGAACGGACCGGATGGCCGTGACGTCCTCATCCACCGGGCATCAACCAAGTCGCTCGTTATCTGCCCCCCTGTTAATCTGCTTGATTGTTAGATATGACCTTTGCGACCCGGCAGCAACTCACACGCGACCAGCTGTAGGGCCAGCGCGAGCATACTTCTGGCTCGCGGAATTACTGGCAGGGACTGAGGGCGGCGATTGAGTCCAATTGATGTTGACGACTGCGGATTTAGTTTTCTGCAACTGTGGAGTGCTACACTGGTCGGGTAGTTGCAAGTTTTATCATTAATCGAAAGGAACCGTGATGTCATTCAAAATGAATTTGGACGGGCTGGAAAAGCTCAAGCAGGGCCTGAAGAATTTGGAAGATACGCAGAGCGTTAAGGCGGGAGAATTAATGCCGCCTAGTTTCATTGCTGCGTGTTCGGAGTTTAAGGACATTCAGGCGCTTTTTGATGCTAGTCCATTTAAGGTCGATACTCTGGAAGATTTGAAGGTAATTCCTGATGCCGAGTGGGATGTTTACATTGCGGAAAAGACCACCTACTCGTCTTGGAATGAAATGCGGCATGCTGCCGTTGCAGATTGGACTAGAGGAAAACTTAACCTAGGCTAATTGTGAAAATGCCTGCACATAAGAAAAAGCCCACGGCAGTAGGCCTTTGTGTTCATACTGCGATTACACAGATTTTCCATGCACTTGCGAAGTGTCAGCTACAGAAATTTGTATATTCCTCCTATATGGGAAGGGGATATATAGGGGGGCGACCAGATGGTTTGTTTCATTTCTTTCACCGCTGGTCGCACCCTTAGTACTTTGTTCTCGCTTCCTCATGCGACCTTAGAACCGAAGTTCACATGGATGACATTGTTCGCGGGGGGCTCGTATTGTAGATGGATAATATCCGCCATCGTGATAGAAGCACCGCCCTTAAGGCGGCGACGTCCCCGATGCGTGTCAGACTCATCCGGAGAGGAAAATGCTGCGTCCAAGCGCTGCGCCAGACTTTTAGTACAAAGATGTGCATATCGCAGCAACATGCGCACGTCCCTATGTCCTGAAAAATGTTGTAGGTCAACCAGGCTAAAACCTCCGAGTGTATTGCTTCCCACTTCGGCAACGCGCGAGATTGCCTCATGTCGTAAGTCGTGCACGCGCAAATCATTTTCTCCTGTAAGGCCCGTCACGTCGCAAATTCGCTCCCAAGCCTTTCTTAATCGGATGGCGCCGAATGGAAAGACCAGTTCGCTATCTTGGGGTAAGTCTTTTAACATGTCCACGAGGTCTTTGCGAATGGCCAGTTTTCGAGGGCGTCCATTTTTCGTCTCCGGGAGGTAGGCGGTTTGCTCAATGAGGTCAAGATTCTTCCACGTTAGGGTCAAGGTTTCTGTGCGCCTAGCACCCGTCATCAGCTGGAACTGAACGAAAGTTTCAATATATGCAATGTGCTGATAGCTCGCTTCGGCTTCCTTGATGTAGTTTTTTCTTGCTCGCTTAATAATTTTTTTGTGTCGATACAAGGTTTTCGTCTCATTTGCTTCTGTCCGCTCTATAGACATCAGTTCCTCGAGCCTTTTTGATATTGATGTTTTACGGTCTTCGTTCCGTGCGGCTTCGAGCAGCTTTGTCTCCTCGGCAAGCGTTAGTCGCCGGTCTCTTTCGTTGTAATACTTCGGCCGCTCCACTCCATCCATGGGATTTTTCTCGATATGGATGCGCCATTTATCGATTGCGGTGGTACACACAGCAGAGAAAATATCGAACTCACGGTCCACCGTCGCGGGTGAAACGACTTCGCAGCGTTCGTCGGAGTACTCTTCGAAATCGCAGGGCAACACTTGAGCAAATGGCTTGCGTAGGAACTTGGTCGCCTCACATGACTGACTCATGCGTTTTCCGAGCGGCTTACGTAACTTCATCTCAGCCACTGTTTTATGTGGGGCCGGATGTGCTGCGACGACGGCGGCAAGGTCTTGGCGTTCGAGTCCGGCATCTTCGAGCATTGCATTGATTTTGTATGCAATTACTTCGAAACCTTTATGTCGGGGTGCAGTCTCTCGGAGGTAGCGAATCAGAAGGTCTGCAAAAGTAGTCTGGTAGCCTATCGCATAGTTGGTAAAAATGCTACGGCGATGTTCGCTTTCTAACCGACTCTTGATATCTTGTGCCTCGGCGATAGACGATGCGTTCAGTGTCTGTGTCTTGCGTGAAACGCTACGGTCTCGAACAATGAATGAATTGTCGAGCCGTGATAGTCGCGGCTTAAATTTTTGAGATTCAAGACTCCGACAGTATTCTTCCGCAGCTAGTTTCGCTGTGTGTGAAAAGGCTTTCGTTAAGTCCGCCCGATTCTTGACCGTAACTTCATAGTTGGACTTGTTTTCGATGGATGCCACCTGATGTACTCCAAAGTTGAGGAGTACGGTATACGTCGGCTGAGCGAGCATGTTTTCGCCTGGATGACCGTTGGTGGCAAATACTGCTAGAGACGCCGCCATATATTTTTTTTGGGGTCGCGTCAAAAATAAATTGCCACCATTCTGCCACCATCTGCCGCATAACTGAAACAATGGTTTAAATATAAGCCATTGTTTAATATGGTATTTTTTTGTCGGGGTGAGAGGATTCGAACCTCCGGCCTCTGCGTCCCGAACGCAGCGCTCTACCAGGCTGAGCCACACCCCGCTTTCCTTCATTACAGCAGATGGCGGAACGGGTTTCAAGCGGCTGCATCAAGGTCTATTTCTTTTCCTGTTGCGCCTTGTTGATGTCCGCTTCGCTGACCTTTTTCGCCGGTGCATTTGTGGCCGGCGAAGTGGGGGCCTTGCGCGTGGCGTTCGCTTGCGCCATGACGGCGGCGCAATCCGTGTCGGGGGCCTTGTCGACGTTGACCAGCGGCAGCAGGGCGGCCAGCGGCGTGACGACGGTGGCCAGGGCCACGGCGGCGCCGGCCTTTAATGCCAGCGGGCCTTTTTGCGGGCCCACATCCGGGTTCTTGAACGTGCCTTTCGCATACAGCGGCGTGCGCAGGGTGATGATGCGGGCGCCCTTGGTGCGGGGGCGCACGTCGAGGTTCAGGGTTTCGTTTGCCAGGTTGACGTTGCCCGTGATGTTCACCACGGCCGTGTCCGTGTCGAGCACGAAGCGGCGCACGTCGGCCTGGCCATTCGTGACGGCGAAATCGCTGGCCAGGCAGTTCAGGTGGACTTGCTTGTCGCCAAAGATTTTCACGAAGACGGCGTTGGCCAGGTTCAGGCCCGCCAGTTCCAGCATGAACTGGCTGACGGAGCCTTCGCTGACGGTGGCCGCCAGTTCGCCATTCGCGCTGGCCAGCATGGCGGAAATGGAATTGCCGTGGCCCGTCAGCGCCGCATCGCCATACACTTCGCCGAAGCTCGCTTGCATCGATTGCAGCTTGGGAAACAGTTCGCGTATCTTGAGGTGGCGCGCCGCCACCTTGGCTTGCGCCGCGATGGTCTTTTGACGGCCGTCGAGCGTGATGTTCGAGGTGATGTCGCCGCCGGCCATGCCGAAGTTGAGCGGCGTCAGACTCAGCACCTTGTCCTTCATGCGGATGTTGGCGACGATGTCGTTGAGCGGGATGTCATGCGTGCGCACCAGTTTCTTGCCCGTAAATTTCACGTCGGCGTCGAGCGCATCCCATTTCGCCGTGTTGAACTGTTCCACAGGCAAGGCTTTATTATCGGGTTGCACGGGCGCCTTGCCGCGCGCCTGTTTCTTCGCATTGCTGTCGGCGCCGATGGTGGGGCCCAGGTCTTCCAGACGCAGCTGCTGCGACGTCACTTCGCCGCGCAGCAAGGGGCGGGGCTGGCGCGGCAGGTATTGCAGGGTGCCGGCCAGGTCGCTCCGGCCCACCGTGCCCTTGAAGTTCTGGTAGGTCCAGTTCCAGCTGGCACCGTCTTTCTTGCCCAGCAGGCGTCCCGTGGTCGCGTAGTCCGGCGTTTCCGGCAGCAGCAGGCCCGTCAGCGGGTACAGATCGGCCATGCTGGCGCCGGCCAGGCTCAGCTGTAAATCGATGCCGGATAGCGAGCGCGGGTCGGTCAGGGTGCCATCGATGCTGGCCTTGTTCTTGCCCAGCACGGCATGCGCCTGCACGGGATAGACCGTGTTGTTGTCGGTCAGGGACAGCACGGCGCCCGCCTTGCCGCCGCCCGTCACGGGCGCATTGCGGTAGCTGCCGCCGAGGGTAAATTCGATGCCGTATTTCTGTACGGGAGCGTTGCCTGACGCATCGCCCGGCGTGGCGTCCGGTGCCGTCGAGCTGACCTTGGCGTGCACGTCCAGGGCGATGCCTTCGTCCAGGTAGCGGATGGCGCCGTCGGCGAAGGCCATGCGCTGGATTTCCACGTCCCATGCCGAGGGACCATTGTCTTTCAGAGTCCAGCTGTTGCTGCCGTCGGCGCGCCGCTGCAGGGCGATATTGGGCGCGTCGAGCGCCAGGTCCGTCAGCACCACGCGGTGCTGCAGCAGGGGCAACGGGTGAATGGCCGCGTCGATGCGTCTGGCGCTGGCCAGTTGCGGGCCGGCCGTGGCCCAGTCCGGGTTGCTCATGCGCACGTCGTGGGCGCTGATGACAGGCCGCGGCACGTAGCGGCGCCAGCCCGGTTCCGTTTTGAGGCCCTGCTTCCATGTCACCTGCAGGTCGCCGCCGATGACGAAGCTGCGGCCCGTGCTTTCCGATACCTTCTCGTTGATGTAGGGACGGGCGCGGTTCCAGTCGAAGGTCAGCACGAAGATGGCCACGATGGCGACCAAGGCGAGCAGGGCGGCCAGGCTCCAGCCGAGGATGTTGAGCGGGGTTGAGCGTGTCATGGTAAGCCAATCGCAATGATTTTTCATTAAGGTAGACCGATAGGCCACGACGGTCGGTGCGCTGGGTTACGTAAGACATCGCGCTTGAGATTATTCAATAATTCGACTATTATTGAAGTATGGAAAATGAAAAGACAATAGCGAACGGGGCGACACCGCTGACGAGTGCCTCCGCCATCGTGGCACTGGCCGCGCTGGCGCAGGAATCGCGGCTGGCCGTGTTCCGCCTGCTGGTGCAAGCGGGGCCGCAAGGCATGGCCGCGACGAAAATCGCCGACGCGCTGGCGATCGCGCCCTCGTCCCTGTCGTTTCACCTGAAAGAACTGGCGCACGCCAATCTGGTGACGGCGAGCAAGACGGGCCGTTCCATCATCTACGCGGCCAATTATGCGGGCATGAACGGCTTGCTGGCCTTCCTGACCGAGAACTGCTGCGCCGGCGCCCCTTGCTGCGTCAGCGAACCCAATGTAAAGGACATCACGACATGACGATCACGATCTATCACAACACGGCGTGCGGCACCTCGCGCAATACCCTGGCCCTGATCCGCAACACGGGCGTGGAGCCCGTCATCATCGATTACGTCAAGCATCCGCCGACGCGTGAGGAGCTGGTCGACCTGATCACCCGCGCGGGCCTGTCCGTGCGCGCCGTCATGCGCGACAAGGGCGCCCTGTACGACGAGCTGGGCCTGGCCAATCCTGACTTGCCAGACGCGGCCCTGCTGGACGCCATGCAAGCCCATCCTATTCTGATCAACCGCCCCATCGTCGTCACGGAACTGGGCGTGCGTCTGTGCCGGCCGTCGGAAAAGGTGCTGGAGATTTTGCCGCTGCCGCAGCAAGGGGCATTTGCCAAGGAAGACGGCCAGGCCGTGGTCGGCGCCGACGGCAAGCCGGTGAAATGAGCGGGACATAAAAAAAACGGCGCCAGTAGCGCCGTTTTGTATTGCATATAAGTACAACGCGATCAGTGATTGCGGTCCACGGCAAACGAGCACAGTTGCAGCATGGATTGCTTGTAGACGCTGTCGGGCCAGCCGGCGATGGCATCGGCGGCGCGCTGGCCGGCGATTTCCGCCTGCTTGCGCGTGTAGTCGAGGGCGCCACTATTGGTGATGGCGGCCAGGATGGCATCGAAATGCTGTTCGTCGCCTTGCTCGATGCAGCTGCGCACCAGTTCACGTTGCTCCGGGGTGCCGTTTTCCATCAGCCAGATCAGCGGCATGGTTGGTTTGCCTTCGCGCAAGTCGTCGCCCACGTTCTTGCCGATTTCGGCGGCGTCGCCTGCATAGTCGAGCACGTCGTCGATCAGCTGGAAAGCCGTGCCCAGCGAGCGGCCGTATTCGGCAGCCGCTTCGATATCGTCTTCGCTGGCGCCGGCGATCAGGGCGCCCAGTTGCGCCGACGCTTCGAACAGCTTGGCCGTCTTCGAGCGGATGACGTTCAGGTAGCTTTCCTGCGTCACGTCCGGATCGTGCATGTTCAACAACTGCAGCACTTCGCCTTCGGCGATCACGTTGGTGGCGTCGGAGAGGATTTGCATGACGCGCATATTATTCAGCGACACCATCAGCTGGAACGAGCGCGAGTGCAGGAAGTCGCCCACCAGCACCGAAGCGGCATTGCCGAACAGGGCGTTGGCCGTCTGGCGTCCGCGGCGCATCGACGATTCATCGACGACGTCATCGTGCAGCAGGGTGGCGGTATGGATGAATTCGACCACGGCGGCCAGTTCATGGTGCGCCGTGCCGCGATAGGCATGGGCATTGGCCACCAGCAAAATCAGCACGGGACGGATGCGTTTGCCGCCTGCGCTGATGATGTATTCCGCGATCTGGTTGATCAGAATCACATCGGAGTGCAACTTTTGGCGGATCACCGTATTGACTGCGTCCATATCGGCGGCAATCGTTTGCACGATGGTGTTTTGGTTAACGTGTTTGTTAGCGTCAGACAAGGCGAACCTGCATTAGATTGTGGGTGCCGCGATTATACGACAAGGCTTGCGCGTGCGTGACGTTTGCCTATGGCTGTAGAGCAATTGATTGATCTTGTTGGCACTGGCGCGCGTTTTCCTGTCCGCCTGGCGCAAGCCTGACATGATGGTCAGGTTGTCGACATACCACGATCGTCAAGCTTTGTGAATAGTTTTTGACGCAATTTCTCAGTCCGTGTATAATCGCTGGTTCCCCCTGTTGTGTACGGCTTGCTTTGCGTGACAGTGGGACAAATTCTTTCAACATTTGATGAGGTTTCAAATCATGTACGCGGTCATAAAAACCGGTGGCAAACAATACAAAGTTGTCGCTGGCGAAAAACTTAAAGTAGAACAGATACCGGCAGACATTGGTTCCGAAATCACCATCGATCAAGTGCTCGCAGTAGGCGCGGGCGACAGCATCAAGTTTGGTGCTCCATTGGTCGAAGGTGCAACGGTACTGGTTACGGTTGTGGCGCATGGTCGCCATGATAAGGTCAAAATTTTCAAGATGCGTCGTCGTAAGCACTACCAAAAGCATCAAGGCCATCGCCAGAATTTTACCGAAATCCAAATCGTTTCGATCAACGGCTAATCGCCGCTGTTTGACGCAGTTTGTCTACATAATCAGCTATCAAGGAGTCTTAAATGGCACATAAAAAAGGCGGCGGCACAACGCGAAACGGCCGTGATTCAGAATCAAAACGTCTGGGCGTTAAAGTCTACGGCGGCCAAGCTATCAATGCTGGCGGCATCATCATTCGTCAACGCGGCACCCCAGTGCGCGCCGGCGAAGGCGTAGGCATGGGCAAGGACCACACGTTGTTCGCGCTGATCGCGGGCAAAGTGAAGTTCGTTGTCAAAGGTGCCGGCTCGAAGCAATTCGTGACCGTTGTACCAAACGAAGCAGTACCAGCGTAATTCATCGCGGAGCGCCAGTTCGCTCCGCAATGATCGCATGATGTAAGGCGCAAGCCTTCAATCGAAAGGCTCTGCCCAAGGTAGAGCCTTTTTAGTTTTATGGCGGCAAAATTATGAAGTTTATCGACGAAGCAAAAATCGAAGTCATCGCGGGCGATGGCGGCAACGGCTGCGCATCTTTCTGCCGTGAAAAATTCCGGCCTTTCGGCGGTCCCGATGGCGGCGATGGCGGCAAGGGCGGGTCCATCTGGGCAGTCGCCGACCGCAATATCAACACGCTCGTCGATTTCCGTTTCTCCAAAATGCACAAGGCTCGCAATGGCGAGCCTGGCCGTGGCGCAGATTGCTATGGCAAGGGCGCCGATGACATCCACCTGCGCATGCCGGTCGGCACCTTGATCATCGACAACGCGAGCGGTGAAATCCTGGCCGATCTGACCGAACACGGCCAGATCGAACTGCTGGCCAAGGGCGGCGAAGGCGGCTGGGGCAATATCCACTTCAAGTCCTCGACCAACCGCGCACCGCGCCAAAAAGGCGAGGGCAAGGAAGGCGAACGCCGCGAACTGCGCCTGGAACTGAAGGTGCTGGCCGACGTGGGCCTGCTGGGCATGCCGAACGCCGGCAAGTCGACCTTCATTTCGGCCGTCTCGAACGCGCGTCCGAAGATCGCCGATTATCCGTTTACCACCCTGCACCCGAACCTGGGCGTGGTGCGCGTGTCGCACGAGAAGAGCTTTGTGATCGCCGATATTCCCGGCTTGATCGAAGGCGCTTCCGAAGGCGCGGGCCTGGGCCATCAATTCCTGCGCCACTTGCAGCGCACGGGTCTGCTGTTGCACATCGTCGACCTGGCGCCGTTCGAAACCAACGTCGATCCTGTCAAGGAAGCCAAGGCGCTGGTCAAGGAGCTGAAAAAGTACGACGAGTCGCTGGTCGACAAGCCGCGCTGGCTGGTGTTGAACAAGCTCGACATGGTGCCGGAAGAAGAGCGCAAGAAGATCGTCAAGGACTTCCTCAAGCGTTTCGCCTGGAAAGGTCCTGTTTTCGAGATTTCCGCGCTGAACCATCAGGGTTGCCCGGAACTGGTCAATGCCATCTACCAGCATCTGGAAGAGAAGAAACACAGCGAAAGCCGTGCCGAAGAAACGCAGATGACCGAAGAAGCACGCGGTATCTCGTCGATCGACCCGGATGATCCGCGTTTCAAGATCCTCGACTAAGCGCCTTACCCTGATGTCGGTACAGACGGTCGCTGCCGCGTCCGCACGCAAGCAAGCGTGGCAGCGCCGGGTATTGCATCTGATCGCGTATGCTTACGGGCTGAGCGCGGTCGCCTGTCTGCTGTTCGCCGATGAAATGGCGGCCGGCATGGGCATCTTCCTCAATGGCGTCGATGGCTACAGCCAGTTCTACGCTTCCCATGTCGGTGTCTGGGGCGCTACCGCGCTCCTGGCGCTGTTCGCGGCACGGCAGGGCGAACCGCCTGTCCTCGGCGATATCACTGCAATGTTGGTCCTGGCGCAGCCCGCCGGCCGTTTGTTTGCGGCCATCAGCTTCGGCTTGCCCCAGGGTTTTGTGTTGTTCATGTGCGCAATGGAGCTGACGGCGGGGCTGGCCTTGCTGCTGCTGCGTCCTGCGCGCTGACGTCTATTAAGTGAAGAGCGCCGCCCCATGGATTCCGTGATTCAAAAAGCTACCCGCATCATCATCAAAGTCGGCTCCTCGCTGGTCACCAACGATGGCCGCGGACTCGACCATGCCGCCATCGCCCGCTGGGCCGCGCAGATTTCCGGCTTGCGCGCCCTCGGCAAGGAAGTCGTGCTGGTGAGTTCCGGCGCCATCGCCGAAGGCATGCTGCGCCTCGGTTTCGAGCAGCGCCCCACCGATATCCACGAATTGCAGGCTTGCGCCGCCGTGGGCCAGATGGGCCTGGCGCAAATCTATGAAAGCAGCTTCCGCGCCCACAGCCTCGGCACGGCGCAAGTGCTGCTCACGCATGCCGACCTGGCCGACCGCGAACGCTACCTGAACGCCCGCTCCACCCTGACGACCCTGCTGCGCCTGGGCGTAGTGCCCATCATCAATGAAAACGACACGGTCGTCACCGATGAAATCAAGTTCGGCGACAACGATACCCTGGGCGCCCTGGTGGCCAACCTGATCGAGGCCGATGCGCTTGTCATCCTGACGGACCAGCACGGCCTGTTCTCGGCCGACCCGCGCAAGGACCCGAGTGCCTACCTGATCACGCAAGGCATCGCCGGCGATCCGGCCCTGGAAGCGATGGCGGGCGGCGCGGGCTCCAGCCTGGGGCGCGGCGGCATGCTGACGAAAATCCTCGCCGCCAAGCGCGCCGCCAAGTCCGGCGCCCACACCATCATCGCCTGGGGCCGCGACAGCGACGTGCTCAGCCGCCTCGCCCAGGGTGAAGCGATCGGCACGCAGTTGCGTGCACAAACGGGCCAATTGACGGCGCGTAAGCAGTGGATGGCCGATCATCTGCATACGGCCGGCGCCGTCGTGCTGGACGCGGGCGCCGTGCAAAAGCTGCGCCAGGAAGGCAAATCCTTGCTGCCGATCGGCGTGACGGGCGTGAACGGCGAATTTGGCCGCGGCGCCGTCATCACCTGCGTCGACGCGGATGGCGTGCCCGTGGCGCGCGGCCTGTCGAACTACACGAGCGGCGAAGCGCGCCGCATTATGCGCAAGCCGTCCACCGAGATCGAGTCCATCCTCGGCTACATGGAAGGCCATGAGCTGATCCACCGCGACAATATGGTCTTGCTGTAGGTCGGATTAGCGCGTCGCGCGTAATCCGACGCCACCACTCCATCGGCCCTATTCGGGCCGTTGCTTTACACCACGGCCGGCATCGGCGACTTGTCCTTGTAATCGCACAGGTCGGCGATCATGCAGTTCCAGCATTGCGGCTTGCGCGCCGTGCAGGTGTAGCGGCCGTGCAGGATGAGCCAGTGGTGGGCGTCGTGCAGGAATTCCTTGGGTATGAATTTCAGCAGTTTCTGTTCGACGATATCGACATTCTTGCCCGGTGCAATGCCCGTGCGGTTCGAGACGCGGAAGATATGCGTGTCGACGGCCATGGTCGGTTCGCCAAACGCCGTGTTCATGACCACGTTGGCCGTCTTGCGGCCCACGCCGGGCAAGGCTTCCAGCGAAGCGCGGTCGCGCGGCACTTCGCCGCCGTGCTGTTCCAGCAGGATCTGGCAGGTGGCGATGACGTTCTTCGCCTTGGTGCGGAACAGGCCGATGGTGCGGATGTAGCTGGCCAGCTCGTCGACGCCCAAGGCCAGTATCTTGGCCGGCGTATTGGCGACCGGATACAGCAGGCGCGTGGCCTTGTTGACGGACACGTCGGTTGCCTGCGCCGACAGCAGCACGGCGATCAGCAGCTCGAACGGCGTCGTGTATTCGAGTTCCGTTTTCGGGGAAGGGTTGGCGGCGCGAAAGCGCGTAAAGATTTCCAGGCGTTTGGCGGCGTTCATGCGTCTTTTTTCGGTGTCGTGGGGGCGGGCGGGGCGGTGTCCGTGCTGGCGGCGGCCTTGGCGCGCGCGCGCTCCATGGCGGCGGCGATGATGGCGCGCTTGCGCTCCTTCTCCGCCAGTTCATCTGGCGTGACGGGCACTTCCTGCGTCACTTCCTGCATCTTGGCGACGGCCTTGGCGGCCAGGCGCGCGTCGTTGGCCTCGGCTTCGCGGCGCAGCCGCTGCGTGCGGAAATCGTGGCGCGCGCGCGCGTCGTCGGCATCCATCTGGCTCCAGGCATCCCAGCCCGTGGCGTCGCCGCTGACGGGGTACATGACGATGCAGTCGACGGGGCACGGTGCCACGCACAGGTCGCAGCCCGTGCACAGGCTGGTGACCACCGTATGCATCTGCTTGGCGGCGCCGACGATGGCGTCCACGGGACAGGCCTGGATGCACAGGGTACAGCCGATACACAGCGATTCGTCGATATAGGCGACAGATCGCGGACGTTCGAGGCCGTTGACGGGATTGAGCGGAATGACTTTTTTGCCCAGCAAGCCGGCCAGGCGCACGATGCCCTGCGCGCCGCCCGGCGGGCACTGGTTGATGTCGGCATTGCCTGCGGCAATCGCTTCCGCATACGGGCGGCAGCCGTTGTAGCCGCATTTGGTGCATTGCGTTTGCGGCAGCAAGTCTTCGATCTGGTCGGCAAGTGAGGGAGGGGCAGGGTGCGGCACGGTCATCTTCCACGGTAAAACGCCATTATCGGCCATCCGGCGCGCGCACAAGTAAAAACCTGTTTTGTAGGAGGGGATAGCGGGTGCCAGGGCCGGCTGTTGCAGGCGCGCCGCAATCGTATTTTATTTCCCCTGGGAATGTCAAAGTGCAAATAAACAACTTTGCAATTTCTTTTTTTTGTGGGAGCATGATTTTTATCAAGGTAGTGATCAAAAAAAGCCGACCGCCAGTCCTGTTGCCGCGCCTGCATTGCAATGCGCGCCAGGCCATAGGAGCAAAACATGCGTTTCCTCCGGACAGTTGGTTTGCCCTTCTGTTTCTTCATGTCCTCTACACTTGCCCTTGCACACGGGCAGGCTGGTTCCCCCATGGCGGCGCCGGGCTCTGCCGGCTCGCGCATCGTCCGTTTCGCGGCGGAAGACTGGCCGCCCTTCATTTCCCGTAGCCTGCCTGCCGACGGCATGTCGGGCGCCATGGTCAGCGCCATCTTCGAACGCATGGGCTACGTCGTCAAATATGAGTATTTTCCATGGAAGCGCGCCATGCAGTTTGGCCTGGCCAGTCCCCGCTACGCCGGTTTTCTGGCCGTCTGGCGCACGCCCGAACGGGAAAAACTCTGCCATTTTTCTGTTCCGGTTGGCAACACGCAAGGTGTGCTGGCCTACCTGAAGGAAGATGGCGTGCCCGGTGCCACTCTGGCCGATCTGGGCCGGCTGCGCATCGGTACCGTGGCCGGCTATTCGAATGGGGAGCAATTCGATGGCATGGTGGCGCGCGGCGAGCTGAAGACGGAAGAGGGCTTGAACGACGCGACGAACCTGAAGAAACTGTTGATCAAGCGCTACCGCGTGATCGTCATCGAACGCCATGTCCTGCAGCACTTGCTGATGGGACGCAATTTCAGCAAGGCCGAACGGGAACGCATCGCCGTCATCGATACCGTCTTCAAGGAGCGCCCTGTGCACGTGTGCTTCCAGCGTGATGCCGAGGGGGCGGCGCGGCAAAAGCGCTTCAACGAGGCGGCGCGCGATATCGATACGGCCCGCCTCGAACGCGATTACTGGAAGCGGCTCGACCAGAGCCTGGCGACGGCCCCATCCTCCCCCTGACGCGCCGCGGCACTGTTGTTAGTTGCCAAAACGAAATATCTAAATACGAAACCATTCGTTCTTGTTTGTTTGTCCATCCTTTAGTCTGCAGCCACTGTGTTGACGACTTTGAAAGGATGTTTTCGTATGCCGGAATTGATTCACAAGCAAGAACCCGTTCCCCGTGTGCGGCAATTGGCGCACGCCGTCTCGCTGGCCGTGCTCGTGCTGGCTGCGCCTGGCGCGGCCCGTGCGCAAGCCACGCCGGACGGCGCTGGCGCGCTGGCTGGCGGGCCGCTGGACGCCGTTATCGTCACGGGCGCGCGCGGCACGGGCCGCACGGTAGCCAACAGTGCCGCGCCGATCGACGTGATCAGCGCGCAGCAATTGCAGGCGACCGGTAAACTGAACTTGCTCGACGCGCTCGATACGGCCTTGCCATCGTTTAACTTGCCTGCCCGCGTGCAGCCCGACCTGGGCAGCATCGTGCGCGCCGGCCAGCTGCGCAACCTCGACCCGTCGCATACCTTGGTGCTGGTCAACGGCAAGCGCCGGCATACGACGGCCATCGTCAATGAAGATGGCTTTCCCGGTTCCGTCGCCACCGACCTGGCCCTGATCCCCACAGGCGCCATCGCCCGCGTGGAAATCCTGCGCGACGGCGCCTCGGCCATCTACGGTTCCGACGCCATCGCCGGCGTCATCAACATCATCCTGAAAGCGGATGACAAGGGCAGCTTGAGCACGCAACTCGGCTCGACCTACGCGGGCGACGGCACGAACGGTTCCGCGCGCATCGATGGCGGCACGCGCCTGGGCGAACACGGCTTTGCCCACTTCGGCGCCGAAGTCCAGCGCCAGGGTATCGCCGTGCGCAATTTCGGCTTGAATCCCGGCTATCTGTCGTATCCGGCCGTGCGCAACAGCGATGGCCAGCTGATCAAACTGGGGCCGAACAACAGCTTGCCGGCCGGCGCGTCGCCGAACCCGGCCGACGCGACGCGCAACAGCAATCCGTGGCGCAATACGGGTGTGCCGCAAAGTACGACCGCCTCGCTCAGCGCCAATCTCGGCTATGACCTGTCGAACGAGGTGCAACTGTACGGTTTCGGCACCTACGCGCACCGCAATGCCCGCTCGGCGCAGAATTTCCGCTTGCCCAATACTATTTTCAATAACAACAAAGGCTTGCTGGCCGTGTATCCCGACGGCTTCACGCCATATGAAACGACGAGCGAAAACGACTTTTCCTTGACGGGCGGGATCAAGGGCGAGACGGCCGGCTGGAGCTGGGATATCAGCAGCACCTACGGACGCGACGATATCGACGTGGGCGTGGAGCACTCGGCCAACTACTCGCTGACTTATCCGGGCGGCAAGACGGATTTTGACATCGGCAATCAGCGCTACAGCCGCTCGACGACGAATGCGGACGCGCGCCGCCCCGTGCAGCTGGGCCTGAGCGAACCGGCCGACCTCAGCGTCGGTCTCGAGTACTCGCATGAAACGCAGCAGCGCAGCCCGGGTGAACCCGCTTCCTGGCAGGGCAGCGGGTCGTCGGCGCTGGCCGGCTACCTGCCCGTCGATGCGTCCGACACGGCGCGCCACAGCTATGCGGCGTATATCGGCCTGGGCGCCAAACTGACGCCGCAATGGCTGCTCGACACGGCCTTGCGTGCCGAAAAGTATTCCGATTTCGGCAGCAAGACGACGGGTCGTTTATCGGCCCGCTATGACCTCACGCCCACGGCCGCCGTGCGCGGCACCGTCAGCAACGGTTTCCATGCGCCTAGCCTGGTGACGCAATCGTATTCGAACACGTCCGACCATGCTGGCGTGCCCTACACCCTGGCGCAGCCCAATTCCGCTGCCGCGCGGGCCCTGGGTGCGCAAGCATTAAAACCGGAAAAATCGACGAATCTGTCGGCCGGGCTGACCTTCAATCCCACGCCGACCCTGCGCCTGGCCGTTGACGCGTATCAAATCAGGGTCAGCGACCGCCTGGGCGTATCGTCGAACATCGGCATCGATCGCAGCTCGGGCGTGGCGCTCGATGGCAGCGGCCGGCCGCTGACCGCGGCGCAAGCGACCGTCATTGAAAACCTGCTGCGTTCGGCGGGACTGACGGTGGGCAATGGCCTGGTCGCGCATTATTTTGCCAACGTGGGCGACACGCGCACGCGCGGCGTCGACTTGACGGCCGAGGATGTCTTGCGCGTGGCCGATGGCAAGCTGCGCTGGACGGCGGCCGCGAATCTCAACCATACGAGCCTGGTGGGCAAGGCGGAACTTCCCGCCGTGCTGCAAGGCTTGCCGAACATCGGCACCCTGAGCAAGTCGGCCGAGTACGACTTGCTGTACCGGGCCCCGCGCGACAAGGAAATCCTCACGCTGGCGTATGAAAAAGCCGGCTGGACATTCAATGTACGCGAAACGCGCTACGGCAAGCTCAAGCGTCTGAACGCCATCACGGGCGGCGATTACCAGCTGAAGGCGACCTTCGTGACGGATGTCAGCGTCGGCTACGACGTCAGCAAGCGCATCAACGTGACGGTGGGCGCCAACAATGTCTTCGACCAGAAACCGAGCCAGGTGCCACGCGAGGCGCGCAGCGCCGCGAATCTGGCGCAGTACACGGGCGCGTATGACAACTCGGGACCGCTGGGTGTGCTGGGCGGCTATTACTACGCCCGCGCCACCGTCTCGTTCTGATTTACCGCATCCCTCTACCGATCATCAAGAACAGGAAATCCTATGTCTGACAAAAATCAACACGCCGCCATCGATCTGGAATGGGCGAATCTCCTTTCTCCGCAACGCCGCACGGTCTTGCGCGGCGGCGGTCTGGTGGCAGCGCTGGCCGCCTCCGGCCTGGCGGGGACGGCCCTGGCACAGGAGGGCGCCGTCAAGCGCGCGAAACCGGCGCCCGGTAAAAGTCCATGGGGCGAGCATACGGATACGGCGCCCACGCCGCGTCCCGTCAGCGTGCGGCCCGGCGAGGAAACCTTGCCGTCGGCACCACGTGCCTATACGGATATCGAGAGCTATCACGCGCATATCTATTTTGACGAAGACAGTTACCAGAAGGCGGCGCTGATACGCAAGTGGGCGGCCGAGCGCTTTCGGATCGAGCTGGGCGACTGGAACCTGGAGCCGCGCGGCCCGCACGTGACGCCGTCGTTTTACTTTGGCTTTAGCAATGACCTGTTATCGGTGATCGTGCCATGGCTGCAGCTCAACAGCCTGGGACTGACGATATTGATCCACCCGAATACGGAAGATCCGCGCGCCGACCACCTGTATTACGCGCTGTGGGTGAACCGTTCGCAGCCCGTGAATGGCTATGCGATGAAGAAGCCGGGGCCGGGCGAGCCAAGGGTCGAGCAAATCTTTGTCAATACGCGCCCGACGGTGAAAATCGAGCGCGCGTGAGCGGGGTATAAAAAAACGCCACGCCAGTATGAACTGGCGTGGCGTTTCGATGGATATGCCGTGTATCAGCCGTGTTTTTGAATGAATTCGCCGATCTTCGGGCAAATGATCTCGCGCCAGCGGCGGCCCGAGAAGATGCCGTAATGGCCACATTTTGGCGCCACGAAATCTTGCTGCATGTCGGCAGGGATGCCGGAACACAGATCATGCGCCGCCTGCGTCTGGCCGGCGCCGGAAATATCGTCCAGCTCGCCTTCCACGGTGAACAGCGCCACGTTCGTGATGTCTTGCGGACGCACCAGCTGGCCTCCCACTTTCCACGTACCCTTCGGCAGGCTGAATTCCTGGAAAACCGTTTTAATGGTTTCCAGGTAGTACTCGGCCGGCATGTCCAGGACGGCGTTGTACTCGTTGTAGAACTGGCGGTGGCCTTCCGCTGGCTCGTCATCGCCCGTCACCAGGTGCATGTAGAACTCGCGGTGGCTTTGCGCGTGGCGGCCCGGGTTCATGGCGATGAAGCCGGCGTGCTGCAGGAAGCCCGGATACACCTTGCGGCCAAAGCCCGGGTAGTTCGGCGGCACCGCGTAGATCACGGTGTTTTCAAACCACGAGAATTTCTTTTCCGTCGCCAGGTTGTTCACTTGCGTAGGCGAGCGGCGCGGGTCGATCGGACCGCCCATCATCGTCATGGTTTTCGGCATGTGCGGATCTTTTGCCGTCGCCATCAGCGAGATGGCCGCCAGCACGGGCACGGTCGGTTGACAGACGGAAATCACGTGCAAATCAGGCGCCAGCAGGCGGATGAATTCCTGCACATAATAAATGTAGTCATCGAGGTGGAACGGGCCTTCCGTCAGCGGTACCATGCGCGCGTCCGTCCAGTCGGTGATGTAGACATCATGCTCGGCCAGCAAGCCGCGCACGGTGTCGCGCAGCAGGGTCGAGTGGTGACCGGACAGGGGGGCAACCAGCAAAACTTTGGGCTGTTGCAAGCCAGTGGCTTCTTTTTTGAAGTGAATCAGGCGGCAAAACGGTTTTGTCACGACAACGTGTTCGCGGATGTCGACGCTCTCGCCTTTGACGAGAACGGATTTGATATCGAATTGTGGTTTTTCGTAGTCTTTGCCAAGGCGGTACATCAGCTCGTAGCCGGCTGCGATGCGTTGCGAAAACGGGGTGTGGGCCAGTGGAGAAACCGGGTTGGTAAATAACTTGGAGGACATGTCTGCCCATTGCATCACCGGAGTGAGGAAAGAGCGTTGCAGTTCGTGCAGTTGGTAAAGCATATAGAGTCCTTGTTTGATTCCAAGCGCCAATATCGGCTCAAATATCATAATCCAATTTTACGATATTTGTTGAGGACAAAATGTGCTTTACCGCGCATAGGTCCACAGTTTGCGCATACTTGTGACAGCGCGCCACAGTAACGTGGATAGACCTGCAACGATGCTTTAAAAGCAAAAAAAGCAGCGTTTCCGCTGCTTTTTGTCTGTTCTTTGCCGCCACGCCCCTGCGGGGAAGAGTATCCATCCCCGCCGGAATTGCCGCCGCAGCTGCCGTGCGTTTAGCGCACCAGCATGTCGAGCTTGTCCTTGACGTCCTTGTATTGCTCGGCTTCCGGCAAGGCAGCCTTCGTCTTGGTGATCGAAGGCCAGTTACGGGCCAGATCGACGTTGATCTTGATGAAGGCTTGCTGGTCGCCCGGCACGTCCTCTTCCGCGAAAATCGCGTTCACCGGGCACTCTGCCACGCAGACGGCGCAGTCAATACATTCGTCCGGATCGATTGCCAGGAAGTTCGGGCCTTCCCGGAAACAATCTACCGGGCAGACATCGACGCAGTCGGTATAGCGACAGGCGATGCAGGATTCGGTGACAACGTGGGTCATAACAGTCCTATCAATTTGGGGGGAGGTGCTGTAGCGCCTGCAGGAACCTCGGCGGCGCATACTAAAGCAAAGCATTGTATTTTAAGGCAATTCGCTATTTCTCACAAATCCCGCTTATATACAATACATATAAGCAAATTCATTTTTTGGCAGTCGCATTGCCGCGCAGAGCGGGCAGTTCAGCGACTATCCGGGACGTTGCCATGAGGAACGCGGCAAGAACGCGACAGTCGCCCGATACTGCAGAGGGCAGGGCGGGTGACGTGCTGGCTTGCCGTGTGGTGTTTTTGTTTTACTCAAGTCAAGATCGGCACAAATAAGTGCCGCAACAATCAGGCGCTGGCGCGTATTTGCGCCAGCAATTGCTGCCACCGTGCATTTTCAGCACTGCCATCCTCGGCAAATGTGATGGTGCGGCGCGCGGTGGGCGCATCGACGGTGATCTGCCAGTGGGGAATATCGGCGCCCACCTGTTCATCCGTGGCCTGCGGATGCGTGAAAAAGCCGCTGCTGGCCAGCGCCGCTTCCAGCCTGGGGCCAGCGGGATGGGCTTGCGTATCGATCTCGTACTGTTCGCTCAGGCCGGCAAAGCCGCCGCTGCTGCGGGCTGAAATTTTCATGCTGCTCCTTGCTGTTGTGGGTGGTGTGGGCCGCGCCATGGCCTGCCGCTGCTGCGGCTGGCCTGAAGCGGACGCGCCGGTGCGCTGCCTTGTATGGGGCTGTTTACCGGGGACCGTAACTGCGGCACCAGGCCGCCAGCGCTTCGCGTTCCGCTTCGAGCAACTGGTCCGATTCGCTGTATTCCGCATGGTTCATGGTACCGCAGCAGGCGCGCCGGTCTTGCACGGCGCCGTCTTCGTCGACGATATCGGGGGCAAACGTCATTTGCCCATCCTCCGTCATGGCATTGGCCTTGAGCACTTCGCGCACGGTAAAGCTGTTGCGGATGAAATCGAGGTAGGCGCCATTGCCATCGGCCTGGGCGATCGTCAGCATGTGGCCGGCCACATCGGCATAGGTGGCGGCCTGGTCGGGCGATGCCACCAGGGCGCGCAGGACCAGACTGCGCAGGTAATCGCCGCAGCGGTGCAGCACGGCCGCGTCGTCTTCCAGCTGGGGCTGGCGTTCGTGGGCAAAGATGTCGGCCAGGATGTCGTAGATGGCGCCCGTAAATACTTGCGAGATGGCGTGCACTTCCGTGCCCGCTTCGGACAATTTGATGTCATTGTCGGCATTGCGCAAGCCATTCGGCCGGCCCAGCGCCAGACCGAACTGTTCCGCCAGGTCGGCCAGGAAGGTCTTGTCGTGCAGGTCGGATTTCGTTTGCGCGATCACCGCTTCCACCTGGTCCAGCTGCGACAGGGCCAGGAAGATGGCCGTCAGGTCGCCGAACGATTCGTGCAAGCCGCCCGTTTGCGGCGGATTGTTGCTGAGCAGCCAATTCGGCTTGAGCCCATCGAGCACGGCGTGCCCCGTTTCATGCGAGACGATGTCGAGCGAGCGGCAGGTGTAGACGCGCTCGGTGGCGCCGCTGGGGATGAAGTCGCCGAACTTGAGGGCCTTGTCGCTGCGGCTGTAATACGCATTCATGACGTTGGGCAAGCCATGCGGGAACACGCGCAGCGGTGCCGTATTGCTGGCGCTGTTCCATTGCCAGGGCAGGGGCGGCGCCGTGTCGTTGCTGGCCAGCGCGCGCTGGTACATGGTGAGCGTCATGCGCACGATGGCAAACGTGTGCACGGCGTCGAACTGGTCGGTGTTGGGCGAGACGATGAAGTCGCCGAAGGCGTTCGGACTGACCTGCGCGATGCCCGGTTCGCCAAACGTGATGCGCGCGTCGCGCGGGCCTTGCAGGATCAGGCCGGGCAAAAAGGCTTTACGGGTGCCCAGGTCGCTGACGGACGGATCTTGCTTCCAGATCAGCACGCGTGAACCGACGGGCACGGCGGCCAGGTTGCGCACCGTTGCCTCCGTCAGGCGTGGCGGGCCCGGCTGCAGGGTCAGTTGCGCATTCTTGCGGTGCTGGCGGTAGGGCGCCGAGGGGGTAGGGACATAGCCGACGGGCAGGGACACGCATTTGGTCAGTACGGCTTCGACCGGCACGATGACTTTCTGGTCCATGGTAGCTCTCCAAGACACGCGCAACTGGAACTGGAATAGTCATCCCGCTTCGGCGCGTCCGGTTTGATCGCGCGCAAACGACATGCGGGAAGGACGGGTTTTTTTAGCCGTCCGGCGCCCGCTGCGGTCGTGCCCGCCGCATGGCGGCTGGTATGATGCTGGCCGTATTGCCCCCGTTTTTATAATAAAAGGATCGTTTGATGGCGGATATAAATATAGTTCAGCAACATAAGCTGACAGCAGCAAAGGCGCGCGAAGCGGCGCAGCAAGTGGCCGACAAGCTGGCCCAGGAATATGACCTGGCGTGCGCCTGGGATGGTGATGTGCTGCGCTTCGAGCGCAGTGGCGTCGATGGTTCGCTGACCCTGGAAAAAGAGCAGGCGCAACTGCAAATCAAGCTGGGCTTCATGCTCAGCGCCTTCGCCTCCACGATTGAAGGCAAGATCGCCGAGAAGATGCGCAAGGTGTTTACCGAGTCAGCTTGACGGCGTTTCACCCGCTTGTCTGGCGCCCTGTTTGATGCTAGGGAGCGTGTCGCGGCGATGGGCGAAAAGACGATGACAACACGTCTCTTTTCGCCTTTTTTACGTCTGACTGTACGCTGGCGAACATTGCTAGCACATTTCTATTTGGAAAGCCATTGGACTTTGATGGCTTTTTGCGTTATACTTGAATCATATTTACAACAGCTACACCGCGTTTCACCTTCTGCTTCGCAGTACTCTCCGCTCGCTGAGTGGTGAATAATTCTTCGGGTTTTACACCCGCATCCAGTTTAATAGTAGCTTGGTCGATTTTTTTTCGGTCAAATACATTTGGTGCCATGTATTTGCATGGCGCTAGCGTTGTTAAAAGTCCTGAACCACAGCCTCTTTTAGCACGCACACGGCACCCCGGCACCGGCTTTGGCCATCCGCTGGTCACACGCGTGTCACCCCCTGTTTCCTGTCGCTCCCGTGCGCATTGCGCGCCGTGGCGTAGCCGACGCAACAGGGTTTGCTGATTCCCGCCGCAAGCTGGCAGCTTGCTGGGTTTCAATCCATTCGTCAAATCGAGGGAGAACCACATCGTGGCAAAACAAATCATTATCGACCATGTGTTCAAAGTGTTCGGCGACAAGCCAGAAGAAGCACTTGAACTCGTCCGTCAGGGCGCCAGCAAGCAGGACATCCTGGCCAAGACCGACTGCACCATCGGCGTATTCGACGCCACCTTTACCATTGAAGCGGGCGAGATCTTCGTCATCATGGGCCTGTCCGGTTCGGGCAAGTCGACCCTGGTGCGCATGCTGAACCGCCTGATTGAGCCCACCGCCGGCCGCATCCTGATCGACGGCAACGACATCAACACCCTGCCGGACGCCCAACTGCGGGCCCTGCGCCGCAAGGACATCAGCATGGTGTTCCAGTCGTTCGCGCTGCTGCCGCAAATTACCGTGCTCGACAACACTGCCTTCGGCATGGAACTGGCCGGCATGCCGAAAGCCGAGCGCCATGCGCTGGCCCAGCAAGCGCTGGAGCAGGTGGGTCTGGACGGCTACGGCGCCAGCTATCCCGACGAATTGTCGGGCGGCATGCAGCAGCGCGTGGGCCTTGCCCGTGCGCTGGCGTGCGATCCATCGATTCTGCTGATGGATGAAGCATTTTCCGCGCTCGATCCGATTATCCGTACGGAAATGCAATCGGAACTGCTGCGTTTGCAGCAAATCAAGCGCCGCACCATCGTCTTCATTTCGCATGACCTCGACGAAGCCATGCGCATCGGCGACCGCGTCGCCATCATGAAAGATGGTCACGTGGTGCAGGTGGGCACGCCGGAAGAAATCCTGCGCAAGCCGGCCAACGATTACGTGCGCAACTTCGTGCGCGGCGTCGATGCGGCGGCCGTCTTCAAGGCCAGCGACATCGCCCGCAAGAGCCAGATCGTCGTGTCCGAGTCGCCGAGCCGCGGCTCGCGCGCCGCGCTGTCGATGCTGGAAGAGCAGGATCGCGCGTTTGCGTATGTCGTCAATCCGCAGCGCAAGTTCCTCGGCGTCGTCTCGGCCGATTCGCTGCGCAATGCGCTCGACGGCCATGTGGGACCGCTGGGTCTGGCCCATGCCTATCTGCCCGACGTGCAGACCATCAATGCAGACGAGCCAGTCGCCGGCCTGTTCGGCCAGGTGGCGCAACTGCCTTACGCCGTCCCTGTGGTGGCCAATGACGGCAGCTTCCGCGGCGCCATCAGCAAGACGACCTTGCTGAAGTTTCTCGACCGCGACACGCCAGCCATTGCCGAACAACAACAGAAAGGACAAGCATGAACCCAAGCACCGTTTCCACAGTAGAACCTGTTGTTGAACAGGCCGTCCAGATCAATCCCTGGGCGCTGACGCCGCCCACCGACGCCAGCACCGCGTGGCTGGACGCCGCTGCGCCCGCCGTGCAGCCGGAACACGCGACCGGCTTTCACCTGACGCAGATTTTCGACGGCTCGCTGCCGCTGGAAAGCTGGATCAACCAGGGCCTGGGCTGGGTCGTGGCGCATTTCCGCCCCTTCTTCCAGGCCGTGCGCGCGCCGATCGACAGCGTGCTGTCCGGCGTGGAAGGTGTGCTGCTGGCCGCTCCGTCGCTGACGGTGATCGCCATCATCGGCTTGCTGGCGTGGCAATTCACGAGCCGCACCCTGGCCATCGGCACCGTGCTGGCGCTGCTGCTCGTGTCGATGCTGGGCATCTGGCCGGAAGCCATGACCACCCTGTCGCTGGTGTTGACGTCGCTGGCCTTCTGTCTGGCCATCGGTTTGCCGCTCGGTATTTTTCTTGCCAGCAGCGATCGCGCGCAGAATATCCTGCGCCCCTTGCTCGACGCCATGCAGACGACGCCCGCCTTCGTCTACCTGGTACCGGTGGTGATGCTGTTTGGTATCGGTAATGCGCCGGGCGTGATCGTGACGATCATCTTTGCCCTGCCGCCGCTGGTGCGTTTGACCAACCTCGGCATCCGCCAGGTGCGTCCGGACCTGATCGAAGCGGCCCGCGCCTACGGTGCCTCGCCGTGGCAGCTGCTGACCCGCGTGCAGTTTCCGCTGGCCATGCCGTCCATCATGGCCGGTATCAACCAGTCGCTGATGCTGTCGCTGTCGATGGTGGTGATCGCCTCGATGATCGCCGTGGGTGGCTTGGGCCAGATGGTATTGCGCGGCATCGGCCGCCTGGACATGGGCCTGGCAACCGTGGGCGGCCTGGGCATCGTGCTGCTGGCCATCACCCTGGACCGCTTGACGCAAGCGATGGGCCAGCCACGCCGCGGCGTGCGTCACTGGTACCAGACGGGTCCCGCCGGTTTCGTGCTGCGCCTGGTGCGCGGCAATACGGAAAAAAATAATGTTGAACAGCAAGCAACGCTGGCCAACGCACAATAAGAAAGGATTTACATGCATCAAATCGCACATTTTAAAGAGACGCAAAAATCGCAGCGCAAGTTCCAGCTGTTTTCCGCCCTGGCGATCGCCGCCATGGCCCTGACCACCAGCCTGGCCATGGCGCAGGCGCCGGCCGCCGACGTGCTGCCCGGCAAGGGCATCAAGGTGCAGCCGCTGCAAAGCTCGATTGCGGAAGAAACCTTCCAGACCATGCTGGTCGACAAGGCCCTGGAAAAGCTCGGCTACGAAGTGCAGCCGATCAAGGAAGTGGAATATCCGACCGCGCATATCGCCATCGCCAACGGTGACGCCACCTTCATGGCCGTGCACTGGGACCCGATGCACAAGGATTTCTATAACAATGCGGGCGGCGACGCCAAGCTGCTGCGCACGGGCCAGTATGCGGGTCCTGCCGCGCAAGGTTATCTGATCGACAAGGCGACTGCCGAGAAGTACAACATCACGAATATCGACCAGTTGCGCGATCCCACCCTGGCCAAGCTGTTCGACCACGATGGCGATGGCAAGGCCGATTTGACGGGTTGCAACCCGGGCTGGGGCTGCGAAGCGCTGATCGAGAACCACATGGATGCGTACAAACTGCGCGAGACGGTGACGCACGTGCAGGGCAGCTATGCGGCCCTGATCGCCGACACCCTGGGCCGCTACAAGCGTGGCGAACCGATCCTGTACTACACGTGGACGCCGTACTGGGTCAGCGGCGTGCTGGTGCCGGGCAAGGACGTGGTCTGGCTGAAAGTGCCGTTCTCGGCCAATCCCGACAAGGTGAACACCCGCCTCGACGATGGGAGCGACTACGGTTTTGCCGTCAACACGGCGCGCATCGTATCGAACAAGGCCTGGGCGGAGAAGAATCCGGCCGCGGCCAAGCTGTTCGAGGTGATGCAATTGCCCGTGGCGGACATCAATGCGCAGAACGAGCGCATGCGCCGCGGCGAAAACACGCAAGCCGATATCGCGCGCCATACGGCCGGCTGGATCAAGTATCACCAGCAAAAGTTTGACGGCTGGATCGCGCAAGCGCTGGCGGCGGCAAAAAAGTAAATTACGGCCGATACAGGCGTAAAAAAAGTGGCTACCGGTTTGGTAGCCACTTTTGCGTTAACGGCCTGTTTTGGTGGTTTTTGGTGAGTTTTCAGCCGTTTTCGGCCAGTTTCAGGTGCAAAATGGGGAAAGGCTTGCCAAAGGGGTCGCATTCCGAGCGGCTTTCCCCGATAAAACCCAGGTGGCGGTAAAAGCCGTGCGCTTGCGTGTTGTGCTCGTTGACGTCGACGGCCGTGGCGCCCAAGGCCGTGATGGCGTACCGGACCAGCGTGCGGCCGGCGCCGCTGCCGCGTTGATCGGGATGCACGAACAGCATCTCGATCTTGGCGTGCTCGACGCACAGGAAGGCGTACGGGACACTGTTGGCATCGCGTAGCACGTGAAGCAGATGGTCCGCCGTCACTCTGGCCAGCTCATCGCGAACATAGGGCATGAGGAAAGCGATATCGCTGTCGGCGAGGAAATCGTGGGTGGCGCGTACGGACAGGTGCCAGACGTCGAACAGACGGGGCAGGTCGGCGGCATGGGCCAGGGAAATCGGTGATGGTGTCATGCGGAAATAATAACATTGCCCCGGGCTGTGCCGGGGCAGGGGATGATCAGTCCTTCAAGTCTTCGATCAGGTCGATGTATTGCTGTTGCGCCTCTTCCTTCGAGGTGCCGGCCAGGGCCGCCCAGGCGTCGAACTTGGCGCGGTTGACGAAGTCGGTCATGCCGGGACGTTCGCCCGTGGCGTCGCCGCTCGATGCTTGCTTGAACAAGGCATAGATTTTCAGCAAGGTCATATTGTCCGGACGCTCGGACAGGGTCTTGGAATCGAGCTGCGCTTGGTCGAATTGCTCTTGTAAACTCATGATGGCTCCTGTGTGCTGATGGAATCGCTGGAAAAGTGCGGCAGGCCCGGCGGAGTGGCCACCGTGCGTGCTGCAGTGCCTGACATCATAGTGAAAAAAGCGTGCCGTGCATTAGAGGACACACTCAAAACAAAAAGCGCCGCCGCTGCTTGCACAGGGGCGGCGCCAGGCGCAATCGATGGATCGCGGCCTGCTCGGTTCTTATACGCCCAGCAGTTCGACGTCGAAAATCAGGGTGGCGTTCGGTGGAATCACGCCGCCGGCGCCGCGTGCGCCATAGCCCAGTGCCGCAGGGATGATCAGCTGGCGCTTGCCGCCCACTTTCATGCCTTGCACGCCTTCGTCCCAGCCCTGGATGACGCGGCCTGCGCCCAGCGGGAATTCGAATGGGTCGTTGCGGTCCTTGCTCGAGTCAAATTTCGAACCGGCGCTGCCGTCGTCGTTTTGCAGCCAGCCCGTGTAATGCACGACAACATTGTTGCCGGCTTGCGCTTCAGCGCCTTCGCCGACGACGGTGTCGATGTATTGCAGGCCGGAAGCGGTCGTGGTGGTGGTCATGATAATCCTTGTGTAGGCGATGAAAGCTACAGATTGTAGAGCAATGAGTTGCAAAGCGCCATTCCAGGCCCGGCGCAGGGGAAAATGGGGAAATGACGGCGAGTGTGGCTGCCGCTTGCATTTAAGGGGGGAATTCACACAATAAATACAGTGTTCCACGTAAAATGCATGTTTTGTATTTAACAGTGATTTCTTCCATGTTCCGCAGTCTACGCCGCCTTGTTTTTTCCTCGCTGTGCCTGGTTTCCGCAATATCGACGGCGCAAGCCGAAGTGGTGGTGGTACTCAATTCCCGTGATGCTACGGTGCAACTGCTGGACCAGAAAACCTACGCCCCCCTGTCCACCTTTGCCGTCGGCAAGGAACCGCATCATCTGATGGAGACGCCGGACGGCAAGTCGCTGATCGTCGCCAGTTCCGTCGGCAACGAACTGATCTTCCTCGACCCCGTGTCGGGCCAGATCCAGCGCCGCATCAGCAACATCCTCGACCCCTACCAGATCGGCTTTTCGCCGGATCAGAAGTGGTTCATCTCGAACTCGCTGCGCCTGGACCGCATCGACCTGTACCGCTATGACGGCAAGAACCTGACCCTGGCCAAGCGCATCCCGCTGCCGAAGCTGCCCAGCCACATGGCCTTCACGGCCGACAGCAGCATGGCGTTCATTACGCAGCAGGGCAGCAACCAGGTCAGCGCCATCGACCTGGCCACGCAGACGGTGAAATGGACCATGCCCGTCGGCCCGGCGCCGGCCGGCATCACGATGACGCCGGACGGTAAGTATTTGCTGGTCGGCATCATGGGCAGCGATTACGTGGAAGTGATCGACTGGCGCACGCAAAAGACCGTCAAGCGCATCAAGGCGGGCGCCGGCACACATAATTTCCGCGCGCTGGGTGACAATCGCATGACGTTCGTGTCGAACCGCGTGTCGAACACGATCAACATCATCGACCAGAAGACCCTGGAAAACGTGGGCACCATCAACGTGCCCGGTGGCCCGGACTGCATGGAAATCACGCCCGATGGCAAGACCATGTGGGTGACATTGCGCTGGATCAAGAAAGTGGCCGTGATCGATTTAACCACGCGCAAGGTGATCAAGACGATCCCCGTGGGCCGCTCGCCCCATGGCGTGTATTTCGCCACGCACTCGCCGCGCATGTGATGACGGGTGTGATGATGAAACGCCTGATTTCCGCGGGCCATGTGCCTGCCATGCTGCTGTGCGCCTGCGCCATGCTGCCGCCCGCGCATGCCGCCGCAGCTGCCGCAGCAGCAGTAGCAGCCGCATCTGCAGCACCTGCCGCCTGCAAGGGCACGATCTACATGACGTTCGACACGGGCAGCCAGTCGCAAGCGCAACTGATCGCCGACGTGCTGAACAAGCGCCATATCAAAGCCACGTTCTTCCTGGCCAATGAAAAGACGACGCGCGGCGACTATTCGCTCGATGCCTCGTGGGCGCCGTATTGGAAAGCCCGGGTCGCCGAAGGCCATGCGTTCGGCACGCATACGTTCGACCACGTGTACTGGAAGAAGGATCTGGCCAATGGCTTGATCCAGGTCAAGCCCCAGTTCGGCAAGGATGGCGGCAAGCTGGCGTCGGTGACGGATCAGCAGTTCTGCGAGGAATTGCGCCGCGTCGATACGCGCTTCCAGGAACTGACGGGCCGCAAGCTCGATCCGTTCTGGCGCGCGCCGGGCGGCTACACATCGCCGCGCACCCTGGCGGCCGGCAGCGCCTGCGGCTACCAGCATGCGGGCTGGGCGCCGGCAGGGTATTCCGGCGATGAACTACCCAGCGATAGGTATCCCAACGCCATGCTGCTGAAAAAGGCGCTGGCGAACTTGCGCAGCGGCGACATCTTCATTGCGCACATGGGCATCTGGTCGCGCAAGGAGCCGTGGGCGCCCGCCAACCTGGATGCCTTGATTTCCGGCCTGCAAGACAAGGGTTTCTGTTTTGCCACCCTGCGCGCGCATCCTGCCTACGCGCAGAAGAAGGGCCAACCATGATGGCCGCCGACATCGTCAGTTTCGTCACCCCGGCGATCGATGCCGTGGTCGATGCGTTTGGCGTGGCGCAAGGCTGGCTGTTCCAGACCATCGTCAACCCCCTTGTGTATCACCTGGGCTTTGGCGAATTCACGGAAGAGGCGTTCGAGGGCACGGAATGGCTGCTGATCGGCCTGTGCGAACTGGTGCTGCTGTTTCTCGTGCTGCGCCCGCTCGAAGCCTGGATTCCCGCACAAAAAATCACGGACCCGCGCGCCCGCTGGAACGACTTTATTTATACGGTGCTGCACCGCATCGGCCTGTTTTCCGTGCTGGTCTTCTTCACGCTCGATCCGTTGATGGATGCCTTGGCGGGCGCCTTGCGTTTCGACAATATCCATCCATTCAACCTGGAATCGCTGTTGCCCGACATCAGTCCCTTAGTCAGTTTTATCATTTATTTTGTGATACTGGACTTCGTCGACTATTGCTACCATCGGGCCTCGCATCATTTCGGCTGGTGGTGGGGCTTGCACAGCCTGCATCACAGCCAGCAAAACATGAACTTGTGGAGCGATGACCGCAACCACCTGCTCGACGACTTTTTGCGCGATGTGGTGATGGCGCTGGTGGCGCTCGGTATCGGCGTGCCGCCGGGCCAGTACGTGCTGCTGGTGTCGATTTCGCGCATCCTGCAAAGCTTGCAGCATGCGAATGTGAGGATACACTTCGGCCGCATCGGCGAGCGGCTGCTGATCTCGCCCCGTTTCCACCGCACGCACCACGCGATCGGCGTGGGGCACGAGTCGAAAGGCAAGGGCAGCCTGGGTGGTTGCAACTTCGGCGTGGTCTTGCCGATTTGGGATATGCTGCTGGGCACCGCGAATTTCTCGGCGGGCTATGCGCGCACGGGCGTGCGCGACCAGCTGGCCCGCATCGACAGCCAAGGCGTGGGCCGGCCGGGGCGCAACTATGGCCGCGGCTTCTGGCAGCAGCAATGGCTGGGCTTGCGCCGCATGGTGGAATTTGCAAGATTGAAACGAAAAGGACGCCGTTGATGCGTAATGTGCTGAATTCGTATGGCCGTGCCTTCCTGTCGCAATTGCACGGCAGGATATTGCTGTTGAGCATAGCACCGTTCATCCTGTCGCTGATCCTGTGGGGCGCCCTGCTGTACGTGGGCTTGCAGCCGCTGATCGACAGCCTGCATGCGCTGTTTACGCAGTATGACTTCTTCCGCACCAGCGGCCAGGTGCTGGCCACCTTCGGCCTGGGCATGCTGAAAGCCGTGATCGTGCCCCTGATCGCCATGTTCATGCTGCTGCCGCTGATGATCTTGACGGCGCTGATCTTCATGGGCCTGTTCGCCATGCCGGCCATCGGCCGCCATGTGGGCGGGCGGCATTTTCCGCAGCTGGAGAAGAAGCATGGCGGCAGTCTGCTGGGCAGTGTCGCCACTTCGCTGGTCACGTTCTTGCTGTTCATCATCGTCTGGGTGCTCATGCTGCCCCTGTACGCGTTTCCGCCGGCCGCGCTGGCGGGGCAAGCCGTGCTGTGGGGCTGGCTGACCTACCGCGTGATGGCGTATGACGCCATGGCCGATTACGCCAGCGCGGAAGAGCGCCACGCCATCATGCGCACGCAGCGCTGGCCCCTGCTGGCCATCGGCATGGTTTCCGGCGCGGCCGGCGCCGTGCCGGGCATGCTGTGGATGGGCGGCGTGATGTCGGTGGTGTTCTTCCCCTTCCTGGCGGCGTTCGCCATCTGGCTGTATGTGCTGATCTTTATCTTCACGGGTCTGTGGTTCCAGTATTACTGCCTGGAAGCATTGGCGCGTTTGCGGGGCGTAGGCGGCATGACCGACGTGGCGCCGGCGGACGCCTGACCATTTTTATTGCATTCTACGAGGAAGCTTCATGGCTATCGGATTGATCATCATCGGCGACGAAATCCTGTCGGGCAAGCGCACGGACCAGCATTTCCCGAAAGTCGTGAGCATGCTCAAGGCACGCGGCTTGCAACTGAGCTGGGCGGAATACGTGGGCGACGAACCGGCCCGTCTGGTCGCCTTGCTCAAGCGCAGCTTTGCCAGCGACGACATCGTCTTCAGCTTTGGCGGCATCGGCGCCACGCCGGACGACCATACGCGCCAGGCGGCCGCCGATGCACTGGGCTTGCCGCTGGTGCTGCATCCGCAGGGCAAGCTCAATATCCAGCAACGGATCACGGAAATGGGCGAGGAGGCGGGCGTGCCGGCCGATTTGAACTCGCCGGAAAACCTGCACCGCCTGAAAATGGCGGAATTTGTCGAAGGCGCCGAGCTGATTCCGAATCCGTACAACAAGATTGCCGGCTTTGCCGTGCGCGAACATTATTTCGTGCCGGGCTTTCCTGTCATGTCCTGGCCCATGATCGAATGGGTGCTCGACACGCATTACAGCCATTTGTTCAACCAGGTACCGCATGCGGAACATGCCTTGCTCGTGTACGAAACGGCCGAATCCCTGCTGACGCCGCTGATGGTGCGTCTGGAAGCGGAGTTTCCGCTGATCAAGGTATTCAGCCTGCCCAGCGTGGGCGATGCGCAGACGCGCCGGCATATCGAACTGGGCGTCAAGGGCGAGCCCGCGCAGGCGGCGGCCGCCTTTGCCGAGATGCGCGCCGCGCTCGATACCTTGCAGGCGGAATACACCACCATCTGACATGCCGCCAGCCCGGCGCCGGCGGCTTTTTCGCTGGCGTCCAGCCCGCCTTGCATCTATGTACGCAAGCGTACATTCCAAGACGTTGTTTTTTTGCGAAAATCTTCAATGAAGCAAGATTTTTGTGCGCGCTCGTCAGTCGTTCTCATGCCGATGTGGTGGAATGGTGAACAGGGGCCTTGCGTGTCGAACGCGGGGCCGCCTGCCTGTGCAGTAGCGCGTTTTTTGATTCACTGGTATGGACATCATGTTAAGCAAGCTTTGTTGTGACCGGCTCTTGCCGGCCCTCGTCTTATCCTGCGCGGAGCGGTATCGCTGCCGCCTTTTCCGCGCCGTCCAAACCCAACCTTACCCCAGCATCCCATGAAAGACACAGGCGTCAACCTGGCCGCGCAAGAGCGGCCCCCCTCTGATCCACTCTCCGACACGGGCGCCGAGGCGCCGCCGCCGGCGAGCCCGCCGAAGAGGCGCCGTTCGCGCATCTGGCCGATCTTTGCCATCATCGTGCTGGCGCTGATCGCCGGTGTGGCGTGGTTCGTCATGCGCGAAGTGCGCACCTCGGCCCTGCAGGCCGAGTTTTTCACACGCCTGGACCGCCAACTGGCGTTCAAGGTCGAGCCAGGCCCGGCACCGGCGGGCGCCATCCGCTATCCGCAGCACGGCCCGTATGACGAGCGGCTCGGCTATGCCAGCCTGCCCGACTTCATCGCCAAGCTGAATGCGCGCGACTATGCCGTTACGGCGCAGGCGCGCATGTCGCCGAAAATGGTGCAACTGGTCGACCGGGGCATCTTTGCCACGTATCACGAGAAAAACCGCGCCGGGCTGGCCATCCTCGATTGCCGCGCCGCGCCGCTGTTCGCGGCCAGCTATCCCGAGCGCATGTTCGACGGCTTTGCCGAAGCGCCGCCCGCGCTCGTGCAAAGCCTGCTGTTCATCGAAAACCGCGAATTGCTCGACCCGGGCACGCCCGAGCGCAATCCCGCCGTGGAATGGGACCGCCTGAGCAAGGCCATCCTCGACAAGGCGCTGAACTTGTTCGGCGGCCACCGCGGCGGCGGCGGCAGCACCCTGGCTACGCAGATCGAGAAATACCGCCATTCGGAAGACGGGCGCACCAGTTCCATGCAGGACAAGCTGCTGCAGATGATTTCGGCCAGCCTGCGCTCGTACCAGGATGGCGAAAACACCATGGAGGCGCGGCGCAAGATCGTCGTCAACTACCTCAATACCGTGCCGCTGTCGGCAAAGAGCGGCTTTGGCGAAGTCAACGGCATCGGCGACGGCATGTGGGTCTGGTATGGCCGTCCGTTTGCCGAAGTGAAGACATTGCTTAGCGGAAAAATGGACCAGCCGGGCAGCGCGCTGGCCTACAAGCAGGCGCTGAGCCTGCTGATCGCGCAGCGCCGTCCTTCGCATTATCTGGTGGCCGGCGGCGCCGACCTGGAAGAATTGACCAACAGCCACCTGCGCCTGCTGGCGCAGGCGGGCGTGATTTCGCCGCAACTGCGCGATACGGCCATCGCCGAGAAGCTGCGTCCATCGACGGCGTCCGGCGTGCAATCGGAAGCGTCGACCTCGTTCGTCACGCGCAAGGCGTCGAATGCCGTGCGCAACCACCTGGCCAGCATGCTGGGCGATCCGCGCTTGTACAACCTCGACCGCCTCGACCTGAAAGTGGTCAGCACGCTCGACGCGCAGGCGCAAAACGCCGTCACCAAGGTCTTGCGCGAGCTGCGCGACCCGGAAGTGGCGAAAGCGGCCGGCCTGACGGGCAAGGGCATGCTGGGCAATGGCGACCCCGCCAACGTGGTCTACAGTTTTACCTTGCTGCAAAAGGGAGAGCAGGCCAACTTGCTGCGCGTGCAAACGGATAACTTTGACCAGCCGCTCGACATCAATGAAGGCGCCAAGCTGGACCTCGGTTCCACGGCCAAGCTGCGCACCCTGGTGACGTATCTGGACATCATCGACCAGCTGCACCAGCGCTACAGCGGCATGGGCGCCGCCGAGCTGGGCAAGATCGCCGTCGATCCGAAGGACATGCTGTCGCAGTGGGCGATTGCCTACTTGAAACCTTTGCCGCTGGGCGAGGCGCGCAACTTGCCGGCCATGCTGGCGGCTGCCATGGAACGCAAATATTCGGGCAACCCGGGCGAAGGCTTCTTCACGGGCGGCGGCTTGCACCATTTCGGCAACTTCTCCAAGCTCGACGACAGCCGCATCATGACGGTGCAGCAGGCGCTGCGCCAGTCGACCAACCTGGCCTTCGTGCGCCTGATGCGCGACGTGGCCCGCTACTACATGTTCTCGCGCCCCGATTCCTCGGCCTCGCTGCTGGCGGACGCGGACGATCCGCGCCGTGCGCAGTACCTGAGCCGCTTTGCCGACAAGGAAGGGCGCGAATTCCTGCACCGCTTCTATCAGAAGTACCGCGGCAAGAGCGTCGATGAGCAGGAAAAGATTTTATTGGCCAGCATCCGCCCGACCCCCGTACGCCTGGCGAATATCTTCCGCACCGTCAATCCGAAGGGCACGGTGGCGGAATTCGGCGATTTTCTCAACGCCAACCTGCCGTCGCAAAACGAAGTGCCGCCCGAGCGGGTCGCCAAGATGTACCAGCAGTACGCGATGGAAAACTGGTCCTTGGCCGACCGCGGTTATCTGGCCAATGTGCATCCGCTGGAACTGTGGATGGTGGCGTATCTGCGCCAGCATGAAGGTTCCACCCTGACGCAGATGGTGGCGGCCAGCGAAAAGGAACGCCAGGAAGTGTATAAATGGCTGTTCAACACGCACCGCAAGCATGCGCAGGACCGCCGCATCGCCAACTTGCTGGAAGTGGAAGGCTTCCTGGAAATCCACCGCCAGTGGAAGAAGATGGGCTACCCCTTCGATTCGCTGGTGCCGTCGTATGCGACCACCCTGGGCGCGTCTGCCGACCGTCCCGCCGCGCTGGCCGAGTTGATGGGCATCATCATCAACGATGGCGTGCGCAAGCCGAGCGTGCGCATCGATTCCATGCATTTCGCCGCCAACACGCCGTATGACACCATGGTCAAGCGGGGCAGCAAGGTGGAGGCGGAGCAAGTGTTGTCGCCGGACGTGGCCAAGGCCGTCGCCAAGGCCATCCGCGAAGTCGTGTCCGACGGTACGGCAAAGCGGGCGAAGACGGCGTTTGTCGGCGCCGACGGGGTGCCGATCCCGATGGGCGGCAAGACGGGCACGGGCGACCAGCGCTTCGACGTGTATGGCGCCGGCGGCCGCCTGATCGAGTCGCGCTATGTGAACCGCTCGGCCACGTTCGTGTTCAATATCGGCGAGCGCTTCTACGGCAGCATGACGGCGTATGTGCGCGGACCGGAATCGAAAAACTACGATTTCACCAGCGCCTTGCCCGTTCAACTGCTGGTGTCGCTGGCGCCGAGCTTGCTGCCGCTGATCGAGCCGCCCGCGCCGGCCGAGGGCGTGGCGAAGCAGTGCACGAATTAAGGTCTTTTTGCAGCTAGCTGAAAGCCGGCCTTCACGGGCCGGTTTTTTTTGAGGGAGTGCAATTGGCCAAGACGCAGCAGATTTTTCAGCAATATCACCGCTTTGACGATGGCGCGCTCGTGTCCATCGAACAGCGGTATCAGCCCGGGGGCGTGCAGGCCGTGCGCATCGTCTTGTACGCAAGAAATCATGCGCTCGATGGCAATGTCTGGCGCAACGTCGCCATCACGGTGGGCGAAGTACGGGAAGTGCTGCTCAGGACGCCGGGCAACTTCATCAACCGCATCTGCTGCGGCGTGAAGCTGCTGCGTTTTGGCGACGTCTGGTGCGTCGACGTCGACGGCACCTATACGCGCGACGATCCGGCGACCCTGGACGAGGTGCGCCGCGATGGCGACTGTTATGTCATCGGCGGCACGGTCGAGGCCATCGAACTCGATTAGCCGGCAAACACGGCCGTTTTATCTTCCAGGCGCGCGTGATACGCGGCGATGGCCGGATATGCCGGGCGCTGCATGGGCGCCATCAGCCAGCGCTTGACGGACAGGCCCAGCACGATATCGGCCAGGGTGAACTGTTCGCCGCAGACGAAGGCGCCCGTGCGCTGCAGCTGCTGCTCCAGCACGCCCATCATCTTGTTCCACCCGGCAATACCGGCCGCCAGCTGCGCCGCATCCTGGTGCGCGGGGCTGTGGCGCACCAGCGACATGAAGGCGTAGCGCCAGCTGTTGTTCAAATCGCCCATTTGCCAATCCATCCATTTTTCCACTTCCGCGCGGGCGCGTGGCGTGCTTGGAAGCAAGTCGTCGCGGCCCGCCTGGGCGCACAGGTAGCGGCAGATCGTGTTCGATTCCCACAGCACCAGGTCGCCATCGAGCAGCACGGGCACCATGGCGTTCGGGTTCAGTGCCAGGAAGGCCGGGTCGTCGGTACTGCGAAAGCCGCTGCCCCAGTCTTCGCGTTCGTAGGGCAGGTCGAGTTCCTCGCACGTCCACAGGACTTTGCGGACATTGATCGAGGCGGCTTTTCCAAGAATTTTCAGCATGCGGGGCTCCAGAGGGCAGGTGATCGATCTGCCACTGTAGCGGAAATGGCCACGCCGCGCATGTGAAAGTGCCTTGCATAGTTGGGCTTTTCTTGGCATCGTAGCCACCCATGAAACCTATGCGCCACCACATGTCCAAAATCCTCGCGTTCAGCCGCTTTTCCGTGCGCGATTTCCTCGCCACCGCCGGTCCCACCTTGCTGCTCGTCGGCGCATTCTGCGCGCTTGCCTACTGGCTGGTCGACCCGGCGCCGCCGCGCCAGGTGAGCCTGTCGACGGGACAGGACAATAGCGCGTACGAAGAGTTCGGCAAGAAATACGCGGCCACCCTGGCCAAGCACGGCATCAAGGTGACCTTGCAGCCGTCGCTGGGTTCGCAGGATAACCTGCAGCGCCTGAACGCGGGCAAGACCGATATCGCCTTCGTGCAAAGCGGCTCGACCGAGCACGCCGATGCCGAACGGCATGGTCTCATCTCCCTGGGCAGCCTGTTTACGGAACCCGTCTGGCTGTTCTTGCGCGAAGACAAGGCGGTGACGGAATTGACGCAATTGAAGGGCATGAAGATCAACCTGGGGCCGGAAGGCACGGGCGTGCCCAGCCTGTTCCGGCAGTTGCTGTCCGTGAATGGCGTGGAAGCGAAGGAGCTGACGGTGAGCGACTTGCAAAATACGCCCGCCACGGTGGAGCTGCTGGAAGGGCGCATCGACGGCCTGGTGTTCAGCTCGGCGCCGGAAGCGCCGCTGATCCAGATGCTGCTGCAAACGCCGGGCATCAAGCTGTTTGATTTTTCGCAAGCGGAGGCGTACACGCGGCGATTGCCTTTCCTCACGCATGTCGTCTTGCCGCGCGGTATCGTCGACCTGGGCAAAAATATCCCGGCGCAGGATTATCATTTGATCGCGCCGACCGCCACCCTGGTCGCGCGCGAAGACTTGCATCCGGCCCTGGTCGATCTGTTCGTGCAGGCGGCGGCCGGCATCCATGGCGGCACGGGCTGGTTCCAGCAGCAGGGGCAGTTCCCGTCCGCACGCTACACGGAAATTCCCGTCGCGCCCGAAGCGCTGAAATTCTACAAGGATGGCGCGCCCGTGCTGCAGCGCTATATGAGTTTCTGGCTGGCTAATTTCTTCGACCGCATGTGGGTGCTGGTGGTGGCGCTCGGCGCCTTGATATTGCCCCTGTCGCGCGTGGTGCCGCCCCTGTACGTGTGGCGCATCCGCTCGCGCGTGTACCGCTGGTATGGCCAGTTGCGCACGGTGGAGCAGGCGCTGGAAGACGTGCCGCAGGAGCAGCGCGCGCAAGTGTATGCGGAGCAATTGAAGCGGCTGGACCAGATCGAGGACATGGTCAACCAGATCTCGATTCCCCTGTCGTTTGCCGATGGCCTGTATGGCTTGCGCAGCCATATCAATTTCGTGCGCAAGCGCATCTTGACCCTGATGGGCGAGCATCCAGAGGCAGGCGAAGCGGCCTGAACGCTTAACTCGCTTAAACGAGGGTGACCGACAGCTTGCGCCCAAGCAGCGCGGCGGCCCGCTCCAGGGTGGAGAGCGTCACGTCGCTGCCGGGGTCGAGCAGGCGGTCGAGCTGCGAGCGGCTCGTCTGCAGCAGGGCCGCCATGCGCGTCTTCGACAGCGATTGCTCCTGCATCGCCTGCGTCAGTTGCCAGGCGATCACTTCCTTGATGGCGCGGGTTTGCGTTTGCTCGAAGATGCCTTCCTCTTTTAAAAAGTCGTCGAGGCTGCTGCCGAGATGGGGAGCGGTGGCGTTCATGTCAGTTCCTTGTGGCGTTTGCGGGCCAGCGCCAGATCGTCTTCCGGCGTCGTCCGGGTTTTCTTGATAAAGCCGTGCAGCGCCACCAGGCAATCGCCGTGATGGCAGATCAGCATGCGCGCGATGCGGTTGCCGGGCAAGTTGCTGCGCACTTCCGACAGGCCGTGCCCGAGATGCCGGCACAGGGACATGCCCACGGGCCAGCGCCATTGCGCATGCATCAAGTCTTGCCCGATCACATGGCGTTCCTCGATGGGGAGCGACTTGAGCCAGTCGCGCACGGGTTCGCCGCCATTGCCGTTCGTGTAGAACAGCAGGGTAATCTGCCGCAGGCCGGAAGCATCCATGACGCACCTCTACGTTGTACTATATAAGGTACATATTCGCAAGGAGAATTTGCGCCGCAATGGAGGAAAACGGGCGCGCATGGATGGTTGTAGCCGATGACGGGCCATCGCGTGGCCCGCCAGATCAAACACTGTTCAGATAGTCAGGCGACCAGCGTCAGGCGCCCAGCCACGGCAGCCCGGCCTTGCACCAGCCGCCGATCTGTTTGCGGTGGCCGTCCGCATCCTTGTCGCCCTCAAACCCTTCAAGGATATCGAAGCAGTTGATATAGCCGTGCTCGGTGGCCAGCTTGGCGGCATGGCGCGAGCGCACGCCCGAGCGGCACAGGAACAGCAGCACCTCGTCCTTGCCGGCCTGGGCCGCCAGCTGCGCAAGAAAGTCGGGATTCGGCACGCCGCCCGGGTAGGTGGCCCACTGCACCGCACCATGCTGGGTATCTGCGATGTCGACCCGGCCGACCCAGTCGCGCTCGGCATTCGTGCGCACGTCGATGAGCTTGGCGGCTGCGTCCAGCTGCAGCAGCTCGTACGCTTCCTGCGGCGTGACGGCGCCGGCATACGGCGTACCTTCATTGGCCCGGCTGCGGGCGGTGGTCAGGATGTCGGCGGCGGTAGTCATGGCGTCCTCGATGAAAGTGGGATGGTGTGTACGATTATAGTGCGCCCTTCGCGCACCGCAAACGGGAAACCACGGTGCCCGGCGCATGCACCACAACGAGGCATTTTTCAAGAATGCGCACAAAATGCACGATAATGGTGCGTTATTTGTTTTTTGCACTTGCATAGTGCATTCTTGATTTGACGCAAACTCAGCAGGAAAATCGCGGGCACGAAAACTTTCACAGGGATGGCAGCCATTTTGCCGCCGGCGCCAGGCGGCTCCGGGAGCTGGCATGGAATCTGCTATGATCCTTATGAGTTTTGGTGGCACGCAATGTTTGCTTCGCTTCATCAGCCCAGACGCACTAAGGTCGGCTCACCCCACATTCATTTAGGAGATACGCATGGCAATGACAGCCGCAGAAGTCTTGAAGATGGTAGAAGAAAACGAAGTCAAATTCGTTGATTTCCGCTTTGCTGATACCCGTGGTAAAGAGCAGCACGTGACGGTTCCCGTGTCGCACTTCGATATGGACAAATTCGAGTCGGGCCACGCCTTTGACGGTTCTTCGATCGCTGGCTGGAAAGGTATCGAAGCGTCCGACATGATCTTGCTGCCGGATCCAAACACGGCCAATATCGACCCGTTCATGGAAGAAACGACCCTGTTCATGCAGTGCGACGTGATCGAACCGTCGGACGGCAAGGGCTACGACCGCGACCCGCGCTCGATCGCGAAACGCGCCGAAGCCTATCTGAAATCGTCGGGCATGGGCGACACCGCCTACTTCGGCCCTGAGCCGGAATTCTTCATCTTCGACAGCGTGCGCTGGAAGATCGACATGTCGGGCTGCTTCGTCAAGATCGGTTCGGACGAGGGTTCGTGGTCGACCGGCAAGGATATCGAAGGCGGCAACAGCGGCCACCGTCCTACCGTCAAGGGCGGCTACTTCCCCGTGCCACCAGTGGACAGCTTCCAGGACATGCGTTCGGAAATGTGCCTGATCCTGGAATCGCTGGGCATCCCGGTTGAGGTACATCATCACGAAGTGGCCGGCGCCGGCCAGAATGAAATCGGCACCAAGTTCTCGACCCTGGTCGAGCGCGCCGACTGGACGCAAAACCTGAAATACGTGGTGTGGAACGTGGCGCACAGCTATGGCAAGACCGCCACCTTCATGCCGAAACCTATCGTTGGCGACAACGGTTCGGGCATGCACGTGCATCAATCCGTATGGAAAGATGGCAAAAACCTGTTCGCTGGCGACGGCTATGCCGGCCTGTCCGATTTCGCCCTGTACTACATCGGCGGCATCATCAAGCACGCCAAGGCGCTGAACGCGATCACCAACCCGGGCACCAACTCGTACAAGCGTCTGGTACCAGGCTACGAAGCGCCGGTGAAACTGGCGTACTCGGCGAAAAACCGTTCCGCCTCGATCCGTATCCCGCACGTGGCCAATCCAAAAGGCCGCCGCGTCGAAGCGCGCTTCCCGGATCCACTGGCGAACCCGTACCTGTGCTTCGCCGCACTGCTGATGGCCGGCCTGGACGGCGTTGCCAACAAGATCCATCCGGGCGAAGCCGCCTCGAAAGATCTGTACCATCTGCCGCCGGAAGAAGACGCACTGATCCCTACCGTGTGCGCTTCGCTGGAAGAAGCACTGGAAGCCCTGGACAAGGACCGCGAGTTCCTGACCCGCGGCGGCGTGTTCAGCGATTCGATGATCGACGCGTACCTGGAACTGAAAATGCAGGACGTGCAGCGCATGCGCATGACCACGCATCCTGCCGAGTTCGACATGTACTACTCGCTGTAATGGCGCCACGCCGGCAACGTGCCGGTAGTGAATAAAAAACGCGGGTGAGGCGATGGTCTTGCCCGCGTTTTTTGTTATGGCGCCACAGTGCCTTGTTGTATAGTCGGCCCAGGAACGATGCGGCATGTGCCGACAGGAGTAGAGATTGACCAAGCATTACAGAATGGCGCTGATGGCAGGATTGCTGGGCGCGGCGGCACAGGCGCACGGGCAGTTGTATGTGTGCGCCGATGCGCAGGGACACAAGACGTACACGGACAAGCGGGCCGGCGCGCATTGCCAGCTGCTCGATTTGCCGGGCGCCATGACGGAGCCGCCCCGCAAGACGGCGTCGCTGGCCGGCGCGCCTGCCCGGCCGGCCACGCAGGCGGCGGCCACGGCGGCACCTGCCGCCGGCGCGTTTCCCAAGGTCGATGGCGCCGAGCAGCGCGCGCGCGACCTGGACCGGCGCCAGATCCTGCAGGACGAATTGCGCAGCGAAGAGCAGAAACTGGCGGCGCAGCGCCTGGAATTTAACGGTGGACAACCCGAGCGCCAGGGCAACGAGCGTAACTATGCGAAATATCAGGAACGGGTGGCGCAGCTGAAGGACAACCTCAGCCGCACGCAGCAAAATATAGACGCCCTGAAACGCGAGATCGCGAATATTCGGTAAAGCACATGACACTAGACAACCATTCCAGCCGTCCCGCCCACCTGGCAGGCCTTGATCTGCTCGCTTCAGCCGTGATCCTGCTCGACGGAGACGGCCGCATCAGCTATGCCAACGCGGCGGCGGAAAACCTGCTGGAAAGCTCATTAAAGGCGCTGTCGCGGCAAAAGCTGACGGCGCTGTTCCTCAACCCCGAGGAGCTGGCCGGCATCTGCGCGCAGGCGCTCGAACATAAATTTTCCGATTTGCGCCAGGACCTGAGCCTGGAACGCCTGGGGCGCGAGCCGCTGCGCGTGCACAGCATCGTCAGCGCCCTCGACGCACCGCGCGACGGCGTGCTGATCGAGCTGCGCGAAAACGTGCAGCAATTAAAACTCGACCGCGAGGAGCGCATCCTTGACCAGAGCCAGGTCAACAAGGAGCTGATCCGCAACCTGGCGCATGAAATCAAGAACCCGCTGGGCGGCATCCGCGGCGCGGCCCAGCTGCTGGAGCTGGAACTGCCGGCCCTGCATCTGAGCGAGCTGCGCGAATACACGCAAGTCATCATCAAGGAGGCGGACCGCCTGCAGACGCTGGTCGACCGCCTGCTGGCGCCGCACCGCCGCCCGCACATCGTGGGCGACGTGAATATCCATGAAGTGTGCGAACGGGTCCGCAGCCTGATCCTGGCCGAGTTTCCCAGCGGACTGACCATTTCGCGCGATTACGACGCCTCGATCCCCGAGTTTCGCGGCGACAAGGAGCAGCTGATACAGACCGTGCTCAACATCGCGCATAACGCGGCGCAAGCGCTGGCCGAGCGCATCGAGGCGGGCGATGCGGAGCTGATTTTCAAGACGCGCGTGGCGCGCCAGGTGACCCTGGCCAAGGTGCGCTACAACCTGGCATTAGACTTGCATATCATTGACAATGGACCGGGCATCGCACCCCAGATCCGCGACCGGATTTTCTACCCGCTGGTGTCGGGCAGGGAAGGCGGCAGCGGGCTGGGACTGACCTTGGCGCAAACCTTCGTGCAACAGCACCTGGGCGTGATCGAGTGCGAAAGCCGGCCTGGATACACCGATTTCAGGATCGTTCTCCCCTTGCCATAAGCGAGGCAGTATCCCACCCATGAAATCCATTGCGGGACGCACACACTAATGAAGCCAATCTGGATAGTTGACGACGACGAATCAATCCGCTGGGTGCTGGAAAAAGCCCTGGCGCGGGAAAATCTCGCCACCAAGAGTTTTGCCAATGCGCGCGACGCCATCGCCGCGCTGGAATTTGACACGCCGCAAGTGCTCGTGTCCGACATCCGCATGCCGGGCGCGTCCGGCCTGGAATTGCTGCAGACGGTCAAGTCGCGCTTTCCCGGCTTGCCGGTCATCATCATCACGGCCTTTTCCGACCTCGATTCGGCCGTCGCGGCCTTCCAGGGCGGCGCCTTCGAATACCTGGCCAAGCCCTTCGACATCGACAAGGCCGTCGAGCTGATCCGCCGCGCGCTGGAAGAGAGCCTGCGCGAGACCAGCGTCGAATCGGGCCCGTCGGAAACGCCGGAAATCCTCGGCCAGGCGCCGGCCATGCAGGAAGTCTTCCGCGCCATCGGCCGTTTGTCGCAATCGAATGTGACGGTGCTCATCACGGGCGAATCCGGTTCCGGCAAGGAACTCGTGGCGCGCGCGCTGCACAAGCACAGTCCGCGCGCGGCGCAGCCTTTCATCGCCCTGAACACGGCGGCGATCCCCAAGGATTTGCTGGAGTCCGAATTGTTCGGCCATGAACGCGGGGCGTTTACCGGTGCGCAGACGACGCGCCGGGGCCGCTTCGAGCAGGCCGAGAACGGCACTTTGTTCCTCGATGAAATCGGCGATATGCCGTTTGACCTGCAGACGCGCTTGCTGCGCGTGCTGTCCGACGGCCATTTCTACCGCGTCGGCGGACACCAGCCGATGAAGGCCAACGTGCGCGTCATTACCGCCACGCACCAGAACCTCGAGCAGCGCGTGCGCGACGGCCTGTTCCGCGAAGACTTGTATCACCGCCTGAATGTGATCCGCCTGCGCCTGCCCAGTTTGCGGGAGCGGCGCGAGGATATCCCCATCCTGGTGCGCCACTTCCTGGTGCAAAGCGCGCGCCAGCTGGGCGTGGAAGCCAAGCGCATGAGCGAGCCGACGATGCAGTTCTTGAGCAGCCTCGATTTGCCCGGCAATGTGCGCCAGCTGGAAAACCTGTGCAACTGGATCACCGTGATGGCGCCGGGCCAGACGGTGGAAATCAAGGACTTGCCGCTGGAATTGACGCAGGGGCAGGGCGATGGCGCGGCCGGCGCGGCGGCGGGCGAGACCGTACCCGCAGCCGTTGCCCATCCGCAGGGCGGCCAGGTCTTCGAAGCGGCCGCGCCCGCCAACGGCGCGCCGCCGGGATGGATCGGCTTGCTGGAATTGCAGGCGGCCGGCATGCTGGGCGCGGGACAGCAGGAAGTCATGGCCGTGCTGGGGCGCCAATTCGAGTCGGCCCTGATCAAGACGGCGCTCAAGCATACGCACGGGCGCAAGAACGACGCCGCCGTGCGCCTGGGCATCGGCCGCAACACCATCACCCGCAAGATCTCCGAACTGGGCATCGACGGCGCCAAGGACGACTGATTGCCGTCCGGACGGGGCCCCGCCCCGTCCGCTTCCCTTCCCGGCGTCCCTGGCACGCCACAACACCCACAACAATGGCTGGCGATAAGGTAAGCTGGCGCCTGCCGGACTGTTTCGTCCGGTCTTCATTTGATTGTGGAACTGTATGCTCATAAACTGCGTGGCCTACCAGGATGGCAAAAAACTGGCCGACTTGCCGATCGACGATATCAGCGATTACGTCGAGCGCCCCGATTGCTTCGTCTGGGTGGCCCTGCTCGACGCCACGCCGGACGAGCTGAAACAGATGCAGCATGAGTTTTGCCTGCACGAACTGGCGGTGGAAGACGCGCAGCGGGGCCACCAGCGCCCGAAGATCGAGGAATATGGCGATTCCCTGTTTGCCGTGGTGAAAACCGTGGAAATGGTCGAGAATGAACTGGTGCTGGGCGAAGTCGACATCTTTGTCGGCGCCAATTACGTGCTTTCGTCGCGCAGCAACAGCTCGCAAGGTTTCCTGGGCGTGCGCGCGCGTGCCGAGCGCGAACCGCACTTGCTGCGCCAGGGCTCGGCCTTCGTGCTGTACGCGCTGATGGACGCCGTCGTCGACCGTTACTTTCCCGTGCTCGACGCGCTGGAATCGGAGCTGGAACTGATCGAGGACCGCATCTTCGACCGGGGCACCGAGCGCGACAATATCGAGCGGCTGTATCAATTGAAACGCAAGGTCATGGTCTTGCGCCACGTGGTGGCGCCCCTGATGGAAGCGGTGGGCAAGCTGCACGGCGGGCGCGTGCCGCCGCTGTGCCACGATACCCAGGAGTATTTCCGCGACGTGCACGATCACCTGGCGCGCATCAACGGCACGCTCGACACCATCCGCGATACGATCAGCACGGCCATCCAGGTGAATCTGTCGATGGTGGCCATCGACGAGAGCGAAGTGAACAAGCAATTGGCGGCCTGGGCCGCCATCTTTGCCGTGTTTACCGCGTTTGCCGGCATCTGGGGCATGAACTTCAAGTTCATGCCGGAACTGGACTGGCATTATGGCTATCCGGCCGCCGTGGCAGTGATGAGCTGTGTCTGCGGTTATATGTATTACTTGTTCAAGCGTTCCGGCTGGCTATAAAAATTTCCTGTGTATCTGTATTATTAAACAATAGCCAGGGGTACAATCGCGGCAAGTCCGTTGACCCGGGCCTTTGCTGAGGATCGCCGCGCCGGCAGCTTTGCCTGCGCTTCCCGTGCCGCGCAGGAGCATTCATGAGTATTCCGTTGTTCGATGTGAATTCGCAAGAACCCCTGTTCGATCCCGAGCAGCGGCGCACCCTGGCGGAGGCGGCCCTGCGCTCGATCACTGCCTCGACGGCGCACGCCCGTGGCGACGACTTCCTGCGCATCCTCGTCAAGGACCTGGCCGAAGCGCTCGACGTGCACTATGTGATCGCCGGGCGGCTGGTGCGCATGGACGATGGCAGCGAAGGCATCCGCACCCTGGCCCTGTGGGGCGGCGACGGCTACCAGCCGAACATCGAATACAGCCTGCAGCACACGCCTTGCCAGGACGTGACCTGCCAGAGCATGTGTTTTCACGGCAGCGATATCCAGCGTCGCTTTCCACTCGATACCCTCCTGGTCGACATGCATGCGGAAAGCTATGTCGGCATGCCGTTGATCGATACCGATGGCAAGACCCTGGGCATCCTGTCGGCCATCGACACGCGTCCCATCGATGAAAACAAGCGCTTGCTGGCCCTGCTGCTGCTGTCGATCTTCTCGGCGCGCGGCGCGGCCGAGCTGCAGCACCAGGAGCGCACCCAGCAGCTGGAAGAAATCGTGCGCGTGCGCACCGAATCGCTGCTGGCGGCGCAGGCCAACCTGATCGAGCAGGAACAGATGGCGGCCCTCGGTTCGCTGGTGGCGGGCGTGTCGCACGAGGTCAACACGCCCATCGGCGTGGCGCTCACAGCCGCGTCGAGCATGGGCAGCTATGCCGACCAGCTGGTGCAGCTGCTGGGCGGCGCCAAGGTCAGCCGCACCGAACTGATCGACATTGCCGAATCCCTCAAAGGCGCGGCGGCATTGATTGAGCGTAACCTGGCGCGCGCCGCCGACCTGATCGGCAATTTCAAGCAGCTGGCCGTGGACCAGGTCAGCGAGTACGTGGCCGACCTGGCGCTGCACGACTACGTGCACGGCCTGGTGTCGGCGCACAGTCCGGAACTGCGCAAGGCGGCGCTGGGCGTGGAACTCGATATCGCGCCCGATTGCCAGGTGCGCCTGGCGGCCGGCAAGCTGTCGCAAATCCTCTCGAACCTGCTGATGAACAGCGCCCGCCACGGCTATCCGCAGGGCGGGCCGGGGCGCATCACGATACGTGCGCGCATCGAGGCGGACGAGGATGATGCGGCCTTGCGCTGGCTGCTGCTGGACTTTTCGGACGACGGCATCGGCCTGGCGCCGGCCGTGCGCGAACACATGTTTGAACCGTTTTTCACCACCAAGCGTGGCCAGGGCGGCTCCGGCCTGGGCATGCACATCGTCTACACCATCGTGCAGCAACTGGGCGGCCAGGTGTGCGCCATCGACTGCACTCCCGGCTGTCATATACAGATCAGGCTGCCGCTGGCCAGTTGATACCGCGCAACCTCCCGGCTAGCCGGGAGAAGCCACTCCATCCCTTTTTACCCTGCTTTTCATATGTTGTATGTACGCCATACGCATGCTGAGTTCTGTTGACACTCATATTCTTGCCGTGATTCTATGTAGTTGTCTAGTTGACTTTTAGTTGCCTAGTGCCATTTCTGTACACGTGTCCCAGCGGACTTCACGGTGTCTGATCGGGTGCCGTACGAGGCGTTTCCTTTAGATGAACGAGTGCAATCCGGGTAAAAAATCCGGAGTCATATATAACCGTACAAATGAAAAAGGGTTCACCATGCTTAAAGAAACCGTCATCTCTCGTGCAGTTCGCATCGTCTGCGCCGGTGGTGTAGTTGCCGCCATGTCCGTTGTTTCGCAGTCCGCGATCGCACAAGATGCGCAGGGCGCCGATACGCAGATCCAGCGTGTCGAAGTCACCGGCTCGTCGATCAAGCGTATCGCCGCCGAAGGCGCCTTGCCGGTCACCGTCCTGACCGCCGAAGCCATCCGCACATCGGGCGCCACCTCGGTCACCGATCTGGTCAAGAAGCTCTCTTCCGCCCAGGGGGCCACCAGCGAAAGTTCCTCGGTTGGCGGCAGCACCTTCGGTTTCTCCGGTATTTCCGTGCATAACGTGGGTGAGACGCGTACGCTCGTCTTGCTGAACGGCAAGCGCCTGGCCCAGTTCGGCGGCCAGACGCTGACCGGTTTCGCCGCTGGCTTCGACTTGAATTCGATCCCTATCTCGGCAATTGAACGCGTGGAATTGCTGACCGATGGCGCCTCCGCCCTGTACGGTGCCGATGCCATCGCCGGCGTGGTCAACTTCATTACCAAGCACGATACGACGATCGGTGATGTGTCCATCGGCTACTCCGCGCCAAAAAACGGTGCGCGTGAGAAACGCCTCAGCGCCACCAAGGGCTTTGGCAACCTGGACGAAGATGGCTACAACGTGGTGCTGACCTTTGGTCATGACGAGCGCGACAAGCTCGCTTCCGTCGACCGCAAGTTCGCCAGCACGGGCAAGGTGCAATTCTCGGCCAATGGCAAGCGCTACCAGAAGCAGCAGTTTTCGGCCAGCCCGATTCCCGCCAATGCCACCGATGACAATGGCCAGCTGATCAGCCCTTACCAGAAGGCCAACGGCTCCTGCCCGGAAAAGACGTTCCGCGTGATCGAACCGTACAACGATGGCAGCGGCCTGGCCGATGACTACTGCGGCTATGACTTCACCAAGGACCTGGAAATCTATCCGGAGCGCAAACGCGACAACTTCATGGCATCGGGCACCTTCAAGATCGCCGGCCAGGAAGTATATGCAGACGTCTTGCTGTCACGCACGAAACAAACTTCGCGTATCGCTCCGGTACCTGGCGCGATCGCCGTCGATGCGGGCACGCCGCTGCATGACAAGTATTTAGTGCCAGCTGGAATTACCGGCGACAGCACGGCGTTCTACCGCTTGTTCGACATGGGCCAGCGTACCTCGAAAGATACGGCGGATTTTGCCAGCGTGGTGGTCGGCACGCGCGGCGTTCTGGCCGGATGGGACTATAACGCTGCCTACAACTTCTCCGAAAGCCGCGTAAAAGGCAGTATTTCCGGTTATCCTGGCGCCATTGCTGTCAATAACCTCACGTCGAGCGGCTTGCTCGACCCCTTCGTCGGCCCGGGCAAGCAGTCTCCCGCGGCACAGGAAGCCATCAAGGCGGCCGCGTACTCCGGTTACTGGGACGGTGGCACTTCGCGCCTGCAAACGATTAACCTGAATGGCTCGACGGAACTGCGGCGACTGCCTGGCGGCGCGATGATGCTGGGCATGGGCGTGAACATCAACCGCGAGGAATTCTCTGCCAAGCCGAGTCCGTTTGCGCAAGGCATCCTGGCCGATCCCGTGAAGGGCACCTTGTGCGGCGGCACGACCGGACTGGAATGCGACCAGCGTTTCGGCGACGCGGCCAGCAGCCAGCCGTACAGCGCCAGCCGTACGTCGAAAGGCATTTTTGGCGAAGTCATCGCGCCTGTACTGAAAGAGCTGGAATTAGGCGCCGCCTTGCGTTTCGATGAATTCTCGGACTTTGGCGGTGCTACCACGGCCAAGGCCAGCTTCAAGTGGACGCCGGCACCCACCTTGCTGATCCGCGGTTCGGTCGGCAATGGTTTCCATGCGCCGACAGTGCCACAAGTCAACGCCTTGCAGCGCGGCTATGGCGTCACCAGCGACAAGTACACCTGCTCGCCAGCCTTGCAGGCGATCGCCACGCGTCTCAATGCGCAATGCCAGCCAGGTAACCGCCAGTACGACCAGCTGGCCGGCGGCAACCGCGAATTGCAGCCGGAGAAATCGAAACAGGCAACTATCGGCTTCCGTTACGAACCGATCAACGCCATCACCCTGGGTGCCGACCTGTGGCATGTGCAGATCCGCGATTCCTTCGGTCAGCTGACCGAACAGCTGGTATTCGCCAATCCGGCCAATTTCCCGAAATCCTGGGGCGTCAACAAGGACGTGGGCACGGGTACCACCTACCTGGCCTTCCTGGCTGACAACCAGAACTTGGGTAAATCGTTCGCCACCGGTGTCGACATCGATATCAGCGCCCGTTACCGCTCCGGCATCGGCCTGTTCACGTCGCAGCTGAACGCGACGCAAATGCTGCGCGAGGATGTGCAGCTGGAACGCAACGGCAGGTATTATTCGGCGCTGGGCAACTTTGCCGATCTGGGCACGGTGACTTTCCGCACGCGCGGCCAGTGGACGAATACCCTGAAAACGGGCAACTGGGCCAACTCGCTGACGGTCAACTTCCTGTCCGGCTACAAGGATCAGGAAACGTCGGTCGACGTGCTTGACGCTTCGGGTGCTGTGACGGGGCAGGAAAAGATCCGCATGCAGGCGGGCTTCTATTCGACCCTCGACTGGCAAACGGTGTGGACTCCAAGCAAGAGCTGGGTGCTGACCGTCGGCGTGCTGAACCTGACCGACAAGAGTCCGCCATTCGTGCCATCGACGTCCGGCGTGAACCGCGGCCAGCAATTCGGCTATGACGACCGCTACTACGATCCGCGCGGCCGTACTGGTTACCTGAATGCCTCGTACAAGTTTTAACGAGGTACGCAGGCATAAAAAAACCGGCCCGTGAATGTGCCGGTTTTTTTCATCCCGCCGCACGGCGGGGAGGGCACGGCCTAGCCGCGCGCCGCCATTGACAGGGCCACCGCCTCGGCCACCTTGATGCCGTCGACGGCCGCCGACAGGATGCCGCCCGCATAGCCGGCGCCTTCGCCGGCGGGGAACAGTCCCCGTGTATTCAGGCTTTGCAGGTCATCGTCGCGGCGCTTGATGCGGATCGGCGACGAGGTGCGCGTTTCCACGCCCGTCAGCACGGCGTCGGCCTTGTAGTAACCCTTGATCTGCTTGTTGAACGCCGGAAACGCCTCGCGCAGGGCCGTGATCGCGTATTCGGGCAGCGAGGGCGCCAGGTCCGTCAGGTGCACGGCCGGCTTGTAAGAAGGCACCACGCTGCCGAATTCCGTCGAGGCGCGGCCGGCCACGAAGTCGCCGACCAATTGTCCTGGCGCATCGTAGTTGCCGCCGCCGAGGGCGAACGCGCGCTCTTCCAGTTCGCGCTGCAGGGCCATGCCGGCCAGCGGGTCGCCCGGGTAGTCGGCGGGCGTGATGCCGACGACGATGGCGCTGTTGGCGTTGCGTTCATTGCGCGAATACTGGCTCATGCCGTTCGTTACCAGGCGGCCCGGTTCGGATGCGGCCGCCACCACCGTGCCGCCCGGGCACATGCAGAAGCTGTAGACGGAACGGCCATTGCTGGCGTGGTGCACCAGCTTGTAGTCGGCCGCGCCCAGGATCGGGTGACCGGCGCTGGGGCCGAAGCGGCAGCTGTCGATCAACGATTGCGGGTGTTCCACGCGGAAACCGATCGAGAACGGTTTCGCTTCGATGTACACGCCGCGCTTGTGCAGCATCTCGAAGGTGTCGCGCGCGCTGTGGCCGATGGCCAGCACGACGTGGTTGCTGGCGATGGTCTCGCCATTGTCCAGCACCACGCCGCGCACCTGGCCGCCGTCCGGGCCGGGCACGATGTCGAGATCGACCACTTTGCTGCTGAAACGGTATTCGCCGCCCAGCTGCTCGATATTGGCGCGCATTTCCTCCACCATCTTGACCAGGCGGAAGGTGCCGATGTGCGGCTTGCTCACGTACATGATTTCTTCGGGCGCGCCCGCCTTGACGAATTCCGTCAGCACCTTGCGGCCGTAGTGCTTGGGGTCCTTGATCTGGCTGTACAGCTTGCCGTCCGAGAAAGTGCCGGCGCCGCCTTCGCCGAACTGCACGTTCGATTCCGGGTTCAGTTCGCGCTTGCGCCAGAAGCCGAAGGTGTCGACGGTGCGCTCGCGTACCTGCTTGCCCCGTTCCAGGATGAGGGGGCGCAAGCCCATCTGCGCCAGGATCAGCGCCACGAACAGGCCGCAGGGGCCCGTGCCGATGACGATGGGGCGCGGTTCATTGGTATGGCCGGCCAGCTGTTCGCCGCCGGCGACGAATTTATAGTCGGTGTCGGGCGCGGGCATCAGGTGGATATCGTGGCCCAGGCGCGCCAGCACGGCCGCTTCATTCTTGACTTCCACATGCAGTGAGTAAATCAACACCACGGCGCTGCGCTTGCGCGCGTCGTAGCTGCGCTTGAAGACGGTGAAGCCGAGCAGTTCCTCCGCGGCTATGCCGAGGCGGGCCAGGATCGCGGCCGGCAGGGCTGCATCGTCGTGTTCGAGGGGGAGTTTTACTTCGTTGAGTCGCAACATGGTGTGTATTTTCAAAAATTGCCGGGCTCCGTATCTAGCGGAGAGTGTGTGGCGCCGTGTGAGGGCATCAAGGCGCTATTTTACCTCCACATCGTTCACCGCTTAGATTTACCCGGACTTTTTGGGGAGGGGCAACAGGCGGCAGTACCGTCTGTTCGCATTGTCGCCGCGGTGCCGTGGCGGGACCTGGAGGCGTTTTCTGGCTGCCACAAACTGGTGCGAGCCGGCGCGTTGCTGGTGCGTCCGCCGCCCCTTGTTGGGGCACGCAAATCCTGGGCTTATTTTTCAGGTAAATTTGTGTTGCTTTTTTGTTGTGGTCGCTTGATTTTGTTGACGCCTTGCCATTGCGTGTGATTTGATAGTGTTTTGTTTCTTACCGGCGCAATTCTGTATCTTTGGTCTGCTCGCATTCCAGGAAAAGAGCAGCGCTGTATCTCGTCGCTATCGCTTCTTCGATGGAGGGCGGGATTTTGTTTTGAGATTATGTCGAGGAATTTTTTTTATATAGATCCATTCATAAAAGGTCTGATCGATATATTGCGAAGTGGCTTCACATTTTATATGTCGCCTCCTCCCGTAAAGTAATGACGTCTTGCGCGTCATTTATTTTTCGGGTTATTGATATTCATCTTTTTTAGAACGGATTCTTCCGGTAATTTTCTAATTCCATTGGCGCAAAGCCACTGTTTTCAGGCATCCCAAGTAAGTTTTATTATCGTCCGCGAATGTTTTCATTTAGCCTGGATGCGTTTCTGCATGCCTATTTTCTGGATAAATCGAAGTGTTGCGCCAACAGAACAGTTTTCCTAATTTTATTGACCAGCCTGTTTCAATATGTTCCGATGTGTCCTTCTGTTTTATTTTGCGTATGCAAAGTGGACCGAGAGGATGTCTTGTGTGGCGGGATAGCAAGGCGATGAGAGTAGAAAGCGTTTAAAAACGCATAAGCGTAAGTGAAAAACTCCTTTACCAAAGCAGTAATACTGCGCTCATATAAATAATAGGGAATGACATGTTGAGAAAAACTGTAATAGCACGTGCATTAACGATCGCGTTCAGCGCATCGGTATTGAGCGTTGCGATTGTTCCAGCGGTAATGGCTCAGTCGAATGCCACGGGCAACATCATCGGCAAGATCGCGCCGGATGCCAGCGCATCGGTGCAGATCGTCGGTGCCGACAACGGCTTCAAGCGGACTATTTCACCCGATGCCAGCGGTACTTTCCGCATCACTTCCCTGCCAGTTGGTAACTACAAGGTCACGCTGCTGAAAGGTTCTTCCGTCGTCAGCACGCAGGACGTGGAAGTGCGCATCGGCCAGGAAAGCGAAGTGGCGCTGCAGCAGGTACAGACCGTGAACGTGACGAGCCGCCGCCGCGCGATCGATGTCACCAGTTCCAACTCCGGTTCGTCCTTCAATTCGCGCGAGCTGGCTACCCTGCCGCTGGCGCCAACGGTCGCCAACATTGTGCAATTGGCCGGCGGTACCACGCGCGCCGACTCGCGCTACGGCAACAACGCCGCCAGCTTCGGCGGCTCCAGCGCGTCGGAAAATGCGGCGTACATCAACGGTTTCCCTGTCACCAACAGCCTGTATCAGGTTGGTTACTCTTCCCTGCCTTTCGGCTCGATTGCTGAAGCGCAAATCATCACCGGCGGCTACGGCGCCGAATTCGGACGTTCGACGGGTGGCGTGGTCAATATCACCACCAAGAGCGGTACGAATAACTGGGAATTCGGCGCCGGCTTTACCTACGCGCCTGATTCGCTGCGCGGCAAGGCCAAGAACATCATGTTCCCGAATACGGGTGCCAATCCCAAGACGGATGGCAAGATCTACAACTACCGGGAAGGCGACAAGCTGACCGAGAAGGTCTACAACGCCTATGTCAGCGGCCCGCTGATCAAGGACAAGCTGTTCATCTATCTGGGTGGTGAATTTACCAGAATGGACCGCGAAACGGCACGTCTGGCATCGACCAGCACGGTGAACAATCAGACTGGCTGGCTGGTGCAGAAATCCGATGTGCCGCGCTATATCGCCAAGATCGACTGGAATATCACCGACAATAACCGCCTCGAATATACGCATATTTCGGACGAGTCGAAAGTTGACGATCAATACTACGGCTTCAACTACGATACCAAGCAGCGCGGCTATGTGCAGAACGGCGGCGCCAAATTCAAGAACTATTCGGCAGGTGTGCTGTTCCTCAACGCCACCGGCGCTGCGCTGGCGGCAGCCCAGGGTTCCAACATCGACATCCTCAAGCTGACCAGCTATGTGACCGACGATCTGACCGTGCAGGCCCTGATCGGCCAGGCGAAGACCCAGCGCGAGCAAAATCCGTTTGGCTACATTCCAGGCTTGCGTCCGGTCGTTGCTTCCCCGGACAACCAGGTACCAGGCGTGAATTACCAGCCTAGCCAGGTGCAAGGTTTCAGCTCGGCCCTGTTGCGCGACGGTGCACAAGACACCAACCGCGGCTATCGCCTGGATCTGGAATACAAACTGGCCAAGCAGCATACGATACGCGGCGGTCTTGACCACAACAAGATCAATGCCCTGAACGGCACGGAAGCGGCCGGCGGCGGTACCTGGACTTACCTGAAAACCAATCCGAACACCGTATTGTCTGGCCATAATATGTCGCCGGCAGCTGGCGGCGGTTACGGCACCCAAGGTTACTACGTGCGTGAAAACCTGCAGCGTGGCGGTTCCACTCCGTCCGTCGAGCAGTCGGCGCAGTACATCGAGGACCGCTATCAAGCCACCGAAAACCTGGTCGTGACCCTGGGCTTGCGCAATGAGTCGTTCAAGAACATGAACGGTATCGGCGAAACCTTCGTGGAACAGAAAAACATGCTGGCGCCGCGCCTGAATGCGGCCTGGAATGTGTATGGCGACGGTTCCCTGAAAGTCTTCGGTACGGCTGGCCGCTACTTCATGCAATTGCCGGCCAACATGGCCGTACGTTTTGCTGGCGCTTCGCTGAATACCGACCGCTTCTACACCTACACCGGCGTCAACCCGACCACGGGTGCACCGCTGGGCTTGAACCCGATCAGCAATGTCGTGTCGGCTAACAATGAATTTGGCCAGGAAAAACGCGCCAATGAATTGGCTTCGACCAACTTGAAGGCCCACTTCCAGGACGAGATCAACCTGGGCTTCGAGAAGGCGCTGACGCCTGATTTCAACGGCGGTATCAAGTTTACCTATCGCAAGCTGAAAAACACGATCGATGACTACTCGGATCCACGCGCCATTTCGGCCAAGCTGACGGGCGCTGAAAAAGAGTACTTCGATGACCATGGCTGGAACGGCGCCCTGTTCAATCCAGGCAAGGACAACACCTTCATGATCCCGGTGGGACCAAACGGTGCACAGCGTGCGGTGACGATTACGGCTGCCGATGCAGGCTTCCCGGAAAAAGCCAAGCGTACCTACACGGCGCTGGAATTCATGCTGGAACATCCGATGCGCAATGGCTGGTATGGCAAGATGAACTACACGTGGTCGCGCAGCGAAGGCAACCAGGAAGGCCAGACCAAGTCGGATAACGGCCAGGCCGACGTGGGCTTCAGCTCGGGTTGGGACTTCCCGGAAACGATGGTCAACGGCAGCGGCTTGTTGCCTAACAACCGTACGCACCAGTTGAAAACCTACGGCTACTATGAGTTCACGAGCCAGTTTGGCGTCGGTGGCAACTTGCTGGTGGCGACGGGCCGTCCAATGTCGCGTACTTGCAATATCCCAGCGTCCATGGATCAACAGGGCTTGGGCTTGTCGCAATACGGCTCGATCTTCTTCCTGTGCCCAACCGGTCCGAACGGCCGCGGCGCCTACGGTACGCTGCCAACAGAAATGCGCCTGGACTTGAACTTCATCTACAAGCCAGAGCAAATCAAAGGCATCGTGCTGAAAGTCGACGTGCTGAACGCAACCAACCGTCAAGTGGCGCAATCCATTGACGAGGCCTACAACACCAGCGCCGCCGGTACTGCCGTCAGCCCTACCGCCGGTATGGTCAATGCGTATTCGAACCCGCGCACCGTGCGCTTGTCGGCCCAGTACAGCCACAAGTTCTGATGTGATTTCCTCCTTGCCGGTTGACAGCCGTCAGCCGGCGGAGGCCGGGATGCACGGACGGTTATAGCAAGAGGCATGGTCAGTCATGCCAGTAACATGCCCCGTAAGCTGCGAAGCTTGCGGGGCATTTTTTTGGGTGGCGCGCTGGGTGCCAGTCCATCGTACGCCGCCTTACATGCCGCCCCACAAGGCGCCCAGGGTGGCCAGCGCCGTCAGGCCCGCCGTTTCCGTGCGCAGGATGCGCGGCCCCATGGACAGGCCGATGGCGCCGGCGGCCAGGGCCGCCTTTTCCTCCGCTTCCGAAAACCCGCCTTCCGGTCCCACCATCACGGTGATCGCCTGCGGCGGCTGATGACGCGCCCAGTCGGCCAGCGACTGCTGTGCGCGCGGCGTCAAAATGATGCGTTTATGTAAATCTTGCTGACTGCTCCAGCCGTTAAAATCCTGCAATGGGGCCAGCTGCGCCAGGCGGTTGCGCCCGCATTGTTCCGATGCGGACACGATGATCGCTTGCCAATGCGCGAGTTTCTTCTCGGCCCGCTCGGCGGACAGGCGCACGACGCAGCGCTGCGCCGCCAGCGGCACGATGCCGGCCGCGCCCAGTTCGATGGCTTTTTCGATGATCCAGTCCATTTTCGACGCTTCCGGCAACGCTTGCGCCAGGGTCACGGCATACGGCAGTTCCGCCTCGCGCGCCACCTGCGCCTGGATTTGCGCCGTCACGCTGCGCTTGGCGACCGCCACCAGGCTCGCTTGCACTTCGCCGCCTTCGCCATTGAACAGGGTGATGACGTCGCCCGGCACCAGGCGCACGACCTGGATATGGTGGGCGACAGCCTCCGGCAGGGAGACGGTGGCGCCGGCGACGAGCGGCTGGGGGCAGAAAAAACGCGGCATGCAAATCCTCAACGGGGGTAAGTGGGGTGGAAAGACGTCAAAGTATAGCCATTTGGCGGGCCAGTACGCCGCAATTCTAATTTGCGGTCCCCCAGTCTGGTAAAATAGTTGGCTACAGAAAGCAGCCGGCTTCCCTGTCCGCGCTGTTGCAAACGAATCCCAAACTCGCGACTGACCCATACCATCATGACAACTACGCTCCCGACTACCAAAATGGCCAATGCGATCCGCGCACTGGCAATGGACGCTGTACAAAAGGCCAACTCCGGCCATCCAGGCATGCCGATGGGCATGGCCGAGATCGCAGTTGCCCTGTGGAGTGGTCACTATCGCCACAATCCCGCGAACCCGAAATGGCAGAACCGCGACCGTTTCCTGTTGTCGAACGGCCACGGCTCGATGCTGCACTACGCGCTGCTGCACCTGACGGGCTACGACCTGTCGATGGATGACATCAAGGCCTTCCGCCAGATGCATTCGAAAACCCCGGGCCACCCGGAAGTCGATGTCACGCCCGGCGTGGAAACGACCACCGGCCCGCTGGGCCAGGGTATCGCCAACGCCGTCGGCATGGCCCTGTCGGAGCAATTGCTGGCCGCTGAATTCAACAAGCCTGGCCACGACATCGTCAACCACTACACCTACGCCTTCGTCGGCGATGGTTGCTTGATGGAAGGTATTTCGCACGAAGTGTGCGCGCTGGCCGGTACCCTGGGCCTGAATAAACTGATCGCCCTGTACGACGACAACGGCATTTCCATCGACGGTAAAGTGGAAGGCTGGTTCACGGACGACACCCCGGCGCGCTTCGAAGCCTACGGCTGGAACGTCATCCGCGCCGTCGACGGCCACGATGTGGCCGCCGTGGCTGCCGCCATCGCCGCCGCCAAGACCGCCAGCAAGCCAACCTTGATCTGCTGCAAGACCATCATCGGCAAGGGTTCGCCGAACCTGCAAGGCGGCGACAAGGTCCACGGCGCCGCGCTGGGCGACAAGGAAATCGCCGCCGTGCGCGAATACATCGGCTGGGATGCCGCACCGTTCGAGATGCCGTCCGACGTGTACGCGGCCTGGGATGCGAAAGAGCAGGGCGCCCTGCTGGAAAAAGACTGGAACGAGCGTTTCGCCGCCTACAGCCGTGAATTCCCGCAGCAAGCCGCTGAACTGACCCGCCGCATGCAGGGCGACTTGCCACAGGCATTCGAAGCGGCCCTGAGCGCCGCCATCGCTTCCTGCGTCGAAAAGAAAGAAAACATCGCTACCCGCAAGGCCAGCCAGAACGCCATCCAGGCGCTGGCGTCGTCGCTGCCGGAATTCCTGGGCGGCTCGGCCGACCTGACCGGTTCGAACCTGACCAACTGGAAAGAGTGCGTGGCCGTGCGTTCGGGCCAGCCTGGCAACCACATCAACTATGGCGTGCGCGAATTCGGCATGAGCGCCATCATGAACGGCATCACCCTGCACGGCGGCTACATCCCGTTCGGCGCCACCTTCCTGACGTTCTCCGATTACAGCCGCAACGCGCTGCGCATGGCTGCCCTGATGAAACTGCGTTCGATCTTCGTGTTTACCCACGATTCGATCGGCCTGGGCGAGGACGGCCCGACGCACCAGTCGGTCGAGCATGTCTCGTCGATGCGTTTGATCCCGAACCTGGACAACTGGCGTCCGTGCGACACCGTCGAGTCGGCTGCCGCCTGGGGCGCCGCCGTGCGCCGCAAGGATGGCCCGTCGACCCTGATCTTCTCGCGCCAGAACCTGCCGTACCAGGAGCGTAGCGCCGAACAGATCGAGAACATCTACCGCGGCGGCTATGTGCTGAACGACGTGGCCGACGCCAAGGCGATCCTGATCGCCACCGGTTCCGAAGTGGAACTGGCCGTCGCCGCCGCCAGCGCGCTGGCCTCGGAAGGCATCAATGTGCGCGTGGTGTCGATGCCGTCGACCGACGTGTACGACCGCCAGGACGCCGCCTACAAGGCCGGCGTGCTGACGAAGGGCGTGCCGCGCGTGGCCATCGAAGCGGGCGTGACCAGCTTCTGGTACAAATACGTGGGCCTGGAAGGCGCCGTGGTCGGTATCGACACGTTCGGCGAATCGGCCCCGGCCGGCGTGCTGTTCAAGCACTTCGGCTTCACGGTCGAGAACGTCGTCGCCAAGGTGAAAGCCGTTATCGCCGGCTAATATTGATTTTGAGCAGACCCCGGCAAGGTAGTGCCGGGGTGCTGTGCTGATACCTTTTTTTTAATCAGGAGCAGAGTATGACGATCAAAGTTGCAATCAACGGCTACGGCCGCATCGGCCGTAATGTGTTGCGCGCTTTCTACGAAGGCGGCAAGAAACAGGATATCCAGATCGTTGCCATCAACGACCTGGGCGATGCCAAATCGAACGCCCACCTGACCCGCTACGACACCGCGCACGGCAAGTTCCCGGGCACGGTGACCGTCGAAGGCGACAACATGATCGTCAATGGCGATCCGATCCGCGTATTCGCACAGCGCAATCCGGCTGAAATCCCATGGGGCGAGCTGGGCGTCGACGTCGTGCTGGAATGCACGGGCTTCTTCACCACCAAAGAGAAAGCTTCGGCTCACTTGAAGGGCGGCGCGAAAAAAGTCATCATTTCGGCCCCAGGCGGCAAGGACGTCGATGCGACCGTCGTGTTCGGCGTGAACCACTCGGTACTGAAATCGACGGACACCGTCATCTCGAACGCTTCGTGCACCACCAACTGCCTGGCACCGCTGGTCAAGCCGCTCAACGACGCCATCGGCATCGAAACGGGCCTGATGACCACCGTGCACGCCTACACCAACGACCAGGTACTGTCCGACGTGATGCATGAAGACCTGCGCCGCGCCCGTTCGGCCACCATGAGCATGATCCCGACCAAGACGGGCGCTGCCGCCGCCGTGGGCCTGGTGCTGCCTGAGCTGAATGGCAAGCTGGACGGCTTCGCCATCCGCGTGCCGACCATCAACGTGTCGCTGGTCGACCTGTCGTTCATCGCCAAGCGCGACACCACCGTGGAAGAAGTCAACGCGCTGATGAAAGCGGCGTCGGAAGGCGCCCTGGAAGGTATCCTGACGTACCAGACCGAACCGCTGGTCTCGATCGACTTCAACCACAACCCGGCGTCGTCGAACTTCGATTCGACCCTGACCAAGGTGTCGGGCCGCCTGGTGAAAGTATCCTCGTGGTACGACAACGAGTGGGGTTTCTCGAACCGCATGCTCGACACCACCGTAGCACTGATGTCGGCCAAGTAATTCATCAAAACACTGCAGTAAGCGCTCTCTGAGGGGCGCCGGGCCGCCCTGTCTGACAGGGCGGTTTTTTTTTGCGAGCACATTCTGTGCGCGCATTACTGGTGTGTTTCAGTCCCGGCGGCGTGCCATGCGCGACTACCATTAGTTACATTTGTCCGCCATGTGTGCTGGGCAAAAAAAACCATCCCATTCTGCCGCAGCATCCTGCTGCCGTGTCCCATCCCGCTTGCTTTACAGAACGGCATTGTCATTCTCAGTTGCAATAAAAACCGCTTGTCTTTAGCCTTACATGATTCTGACAAGAACGTAAACAGCAAACTGGAAACTATTTATACGGTTAAATTTAATTCTAATTTATGGAAATTTTACGAATTTATTATCGTGAAATTTTATATTGATGATTGAATATTCCGTTAAGTCGTTTTATAGCAACATAAACTAACATTTGTAACAAAATGAAAAAACATGCATGCATAATAAAGTTTCATGCAGACAACGCATAACCGCGTGTGGGATACGTATTGCCTGCTTGGAATATGTAACGTCGCTGGCTGCCTGAATCTGAGTTGCAATAACAAAATTGACTATATAAAAAAGCACAAAGGGAAGAGTAATGTTCATCAGAGAAAAAACTAGTGTGGTCTTGGTTCGCTTCGCGCTGGGCGTAATTGCCGGTACCAGTTTGTTGACTCAAGTAACTCATGCGCAGGACGCCAGCATGGGACCTCAGGCGGCGGCGCCGGCGAAGGCTGCGGCCGAGGCCGACGGCAGCGCCGTGCAAAAAGTGTACGTAACCGGCTCGAACGTGCGCCGCATTACGCTGGAATCGGCTTCGCCGGTGCAGATCATCACGCGTGATGAACTGACGCGCGGTGGCGCGACGTCGCTCAATGAAGTGCTGCGCACGATCTCGTCGAACGTCGGCGGTATCGACGAGAACCGCACCAATGGTTTCAGCGCTGGCGCCGCCGGCCTGAACCTGCGCGGTTTCGGCAGCCAGGCCACTCTGACCCTGATCAATGGCCGCCGCCTGGCGCCATACGCGCAGCCTGAATTCCAGACGACGTTTGTCGATTTGAACTCGATTCCCGTGGGCGCCGTGGAACGCATCGAAATCCTGAAAGATGGCGCATCGGCCATTTATGGTTCGGAAGCGATGGCCGGCGTGGTCAACATCATTCTGCGCGACAGCTTCGAAGGTCTGGAAGTGGGCGGCTCGCTGGGCCAGTCCAGCCGCAGCGATGGTGAGCAGAAGCGTGCGACCATCAGCTTTGGTACCGGCAGCCTGGTCAAGGACCATTTCAATGCCTACGCCACCCTGGACGTGCGCCAGCGCGATCCGATGTACCTGCGCAAGCGCGACGGCTACCTGAGCACGCAGGATCTGCGCGCGTATGGCTACAAGGACCGCCGTTCGCTGTACACCTACCCAGGCAATATCTACTGGACCGACAAGGCCACCGGCGCGCTGACGTCGCGCACGTTGGACAAGAATTGCCCGGCTGACCGTCTGGTGCCGGCCGACAGCGTACTGGGCGCAGGCGCCCTGGGCAATGCCTGCGTATTCGATGACTTCCAGGACAGCTCCATCAATTCCGCCGGCAAGACCGACCGTTTCGGCATCACCAGCCGCCTGACCTGGCAGCCGACCGCCAGCACCACGGTCTTCAGCGAACTGATGTTCAACCGCAACAAGGCCACCGTTACCGGCCTGCTGCACTGGGTTGCCGGCCAGACTGGCCAAGTGACGCCAGCCTTGCCGATTACGCATCCGCAGTATCCCAAAGAGCTGATTGGCCCGGACGGCAAGACCTTGGCGGGTGGCAACGGCACCGTGCGCGTGCGCGCTTCGCTGCGTGACTTCCCAGGCCAGGGCCAGGACAACACCACCGATTTCGGCCGCTACCTGGTCGGTGTCAAAGGTTATTACAAGAACTGGGACTGGGAAACGGCCCTGTTGCGTACGGATAGTAAAGTGACTTCACGCAATACCAGCGCGATCATGCTGACGCCTTTCGTCAATGCCTACAAGAACGGCACCTTCATCTTCGGCGGCGGTGCGGCCAATCAGGCCCTGTACGATTCGATCACGGCCAATTCGAAAAACATGTTCAAGTCCAGCCTGACGCAAATCGATGGCAAGATTTCCGGTGAATTGTTCAACTTACCTGCTGGCGCCGTCGGCCTGGCGGTCGGTACCGAGTTCCGTCGCGAAAGCCTGAGCACGTCGCCTGATCCGCTTGCCGTGGAAGGCGAGTTCTATCACCAGGCGCAATTGCCGCCAGGCTTTTCGAATGACCGTAACATTTCCTCGATCTATGCGGAATCGACGATTCCCCTGCTGAAATCGCTGGAAGCGCAAGTGGCAGTGCGTCACGACCATTACTCCGACTACGGCAATTCGACCACGCCGAAAGTGGGCTTGAAGTGGAGCGTGACGCCGGCGTTCATGGTGCGCGGCACCTATGCTGAAGGCTTCCGTGCACCGACCCTGGTGGAAAACTCCACCGACGTGCGCAATGCCTTTGTGTCGATTCGCGATCCCTACCGTTGCAACGCCCAATACAAGCTGGGCTGCTCCACTTCCAGCCCGTATCAAAGCGGCGCGAATCCGGAGCTGAAACCGGAAACGGCGAAGAGCTACACCCTGGGCCTGGCCTGGGAACCAAGCTCGTCGTTCCTGGCAACGATCGATCTGTGGCAGATCAAGCGCGTCAACGAAATCGGTACCTATGACTTGGACAAGGTCCTGTCCGATCCTAGCCGCTACGCTGGCGACCCGGCCGTTGCCATCACGCGTGATCCGCTGACCGCCGCCGACAAGCTCGCCGGTGCCACCGCCGGTGAAATCACCAATATCAAGATGTTGCTGACCAACGTGGCCGTGACGCAGATCCGTGGCGTGGACCTGAAGCTGACGGGCCGTATCAACCTGGGTGAGTACGGCAGCTTGCAGCCAACCCTGAACGTCAGCCACATGCAGTCGTTCAAGAACGCGCCGTCGCCAACCGACGACCTGATCGAGTATGCAGGCACCCGTGGCACGCCGTCGGTGCAAGCTACCCTGGGCCTGGCGTGGAAGAAAGCGGCCTACGCCTTGTCGGCAGATACGGTATTTATCAGCAAGATGGCATCGGTTGCCGACCGTACGCAAGATTGCGTACTTGAAACCGAAGGCTTCCCGGAGCTGTGCAAAGGGATTCCATCGTTCACCGTGGTTAATCTGGGCGGCAGCTACAGCGGCTTCAAGAACACCAAGCTGAGCTTTGCCATCCAGAATGCCTTCGACCGCAAACCGCCTTTCCATCCGAACGGCACGGCGAACTACTACTCGTCGCTGCATAGCGCGATGGGCCGTTATTTCCAGATCACGGCTGATTACAGCTTCAAGTAATCGCGCATGATGAAGAAGGCGCCGTGACCGTGAGGTAACGGCGTCTTTTTTTGTCCTGCTGGGCAAGCAGTGCGTGATTGCCTTAAGGAAATTAAAGTCATTGTTTTTATCGAGGAGACTGTCTTGAACCGACGCATCATTCCTGTCGTGCTTAGTACCTTGTTACTCAGTAGCGGCCTGTACAGCGCAAGCGTGCGCGCCGACGAATCCATTCCCATTGCCGAATTTTTCAAGAAAGCGGAGTTCAGCGGCCGCCCCATCCTGTCGCCCGATGGTCAAAGCATGGCGGTGTTGACGCCGCGCAATGGACGCTTCGTGCTGGCGGTCATCAATCTCGATACCAGGGCTTCGACCGTGGTGGCTTCCGATCCGGACTGGAACGTGGCCAACCCCATTTGGGTCAACAACAAGCGCCTGGTGTTCAGCATCAGCAAAGGCAGCGAAGAAGTACTGGAAAAACAGACCGGCGGTGGTTTGTTCGCCGTCAACAGCGACGGCAGCGGCTTTCGCAAGCTGGTGATCAGCGTGAAGGAATCGATGAGCTCGGGCATGCCGTACAAGCCCGTGTCCGTGCTGCAGCGTGTGGGCGGCGACAGCAACGACTTGATTGTCGTCAACAACGAGCGGGGCCGCGATGCCGACCTGGGCGCCAGCGACGTGTTCCGCCTCGATACGACGAACGGCCGCATGGCCTTGTTGACCTTTAATAATCCGGGCGCCGTCAGCGGCTGGGTGCTTGACCATAATAATGTGATCCGCGTGGCATCGGCCATGACGGTGGAAGACGGCAGCAAGCGTATCGTGCAAACCGTGTACCTGCGCGATGACGAGAAGGCGCCGTGGAAAGCGATTTACAAGGCGTATCTGGATGAAGGCAAGGAAATGAATCCGCTGGGATTTGATTTTGATAACAAGACCCTGTTCGTGGCCGGACGCTTCAATGGCCGCGACAAGGCCGGCGTGCATATCTGGAACAGCGCCACCAATACGGCGGGAGAGCTGATCGCCGAACATGCGGAAGCCGATATCGCGGGCGGCCTGATCTTTGATGAAGCGCGCAAGAAGGTGGTGGGCGTGGCCGTCAACGGCATGAAGCCGGAAATGTATTATTTTGACGAAGACTATGCGCGCCTGCAGGCTTCGCTCGACGCCAGCCTGCCTGGCGAGCACGTGGAATTCCAGTGGCGCGGCAACCGCGCCGTCGTTGTCACCACCGGCGTCAATAACGTGGGCAAGCTGTATTACTTCGATACCTTGAAGAAGACGCTGGAGCCGCTGTACAGTGTCAAGCCCTCACTGGACGGCAAGAAACTTTCCGAGCAGACGGTTATCCGCTACAAGGCGCGCGATGGCCTGACCATCCCGGCCTACCTGACCTTGCCGGAAGGCCGCACGCCCAAGGCCCTGCCGCTGGTGGCGTATATCCACGGTGGCCCGCATGCGCGCGACAGCTTTGGCTACGATCCGATCACGCAGATGCTCGCTTCACGCGGCTTTGCCGTGATGCAACCGCAATTTCGCATGTCGACCGGCCTGGGGTGGAAGCACCATACGGCGGGCTGGAAGCAATGGGGTCTGGCCATGCAGGATGACATCACGGACGGTATCGAGGAACTGGTCAAGCAGGGCGTGGTCGATCGCAACCGCGTCTGCATCATCGGCGCCAGCTATGGCGGCTATGCCACCATGTACGGCCTGGTGAAGAATCCCGACCTGTACAAATGCGGCATCAACTGGGTGGGCGTGACGGACGTGAAAATGTTGTTTACTGTCAACTGGTCCGATGTCTCCGGTCCTGTGATGGATAACATCGGCACGAAAATGCACGGTGATCCGAAGACCGACGACGTGTATTTCCGGAAGGTATCGGCGATCGATCATGCGGACAAGATCAAGGCGCCCGTGCTGATGGCCTATGGTAGCGAAGATCGCCGCGTGCCCCTGATTCACGGCGAAAAAATGCGCGACCAGTTGCTCAAACAAGGTAATACGGTTGAATGGATGGTGATGACGGGCGAGGGCCATGGCTGGTCCAAGGAAAGCAACAACATCAAGTGGGGAGAAGCCGTGTACAGCTTCATTAACCGCTATATTGGTCCGGCTGCCGGCAACAAGACCGCGCAGCAGTAATTCAGCATAGCAAGGTGATGCCGTTCAGATCTGGTCTGGACGGCATTTTTGTTTCCACAGCCGGCGCCGGTAAAAGCGCCACAAGACGCGCAAGTCGCGCAGCACGGGCACGCCCGACAGTAAAGTCAGCACGCCGGCGAGGATGATGGTGGCGGCCGGAAAGCCGACGTGCTTGAAGGCCAGTGCGCCGCTGACGCCGCCGATGAAGAAACAGCTGATCAGCAGGCTGTGCGTCCTCAGCTTGCCCCGGTTGACCTTCACCATCCGGTCCGGCAATTTCCTGCGGTTGTAGTACGCCATCTTGCCCAGCTCGATGCCGATGTCGGTGGACAGGCCCGTCACGTGCGTGGTGCGGATGACGGCGCCCGAAATCTTGGTGATGATGGCGTTCTGCAAGCCCATCACAAAGCACAGCAGCAAGATGGTGACGGGGCCCAGCACGTCGGGCATGGTGGCCAGGTAGTTGCCTGTCAGGCCGAACAGCAGCAACAGCGCCGCTTCCAGCAGCAGGCTGGCGGCAAACTGGCTGTGCAGCCGGCGCCGCTTGCCCCAGTTCACCATGATGGCCGTGACGGCCGCGCCGCTGACAAAGGCCAGCCAGGCGCCCAGCGCGGCCAGGGCTACCGTGACGTTGCCCAGCGCCAGGTCATCCGCCATGCCCGAGACGATGCCCGTCATGTGCGAGGTATAGCCGCCGATGGCGAGAAAGCCGCCCGCGTTCACGGCGCCGGCCACCAGCGCCAGCACGCAGCCCAGCTGCAGATTGGCTTGCGTATCGCGCGCCGATCCGCTCAGGCGGGACAGGTAATGGAGCGGCATGCCCGGCCCGGCCTCAGGCCGCGGCGCCGAAGATGGCTTGCCACAGGCGCATGACATTCTCCGCATGCACGCGCACCCGCTCCGGTTCCACGCGGGCCAGATCCTGCCCTTGCAGGCGCAACTGGTGCTGCAGCTTGCGCAGCGCGCGGTAGGCGTCGGCAACGAGGGTCGCCAGTTGCGCGTCGATCAGCCCCAGCTCGCCGCACAGGCGCAGCAGGGCGATATTGCCCGAGTTGGCCGTCAGCTGCGGATACTGCGCCGCATGCTGCAGCACCAGGTATTGCACCATGAATTCGATGTCGATCATGCCGCCCGGATCCTGCTTCAAGTCAAAGCTGCCGGGGCGGGGCGGATGCGCATCGAGCATTTTCTTGCGCATGGCCACCACTTCGCCCTTGAGCGGGCCGTTTTCCGGGCGCTCCTTGCGCAAGATCGTGTCGCGGATGCGTTCGAAATGCTTGCCGATGCTGACGTCGCCGGCGCAAAAGCGCGCGCGCGTGAGCGCCTGGTGTTCCCACACCCAGGCCGCGCTGCTCTGGTAGCGCTCGAACGCCTGCACGCTGGACACCAGCATGCCCGAGGCGCCGTCGGGGCGCAGGGCGATGTCGATGTCGAACAGGATGCCGGCCGAGGTGTGCGAGGTCATCCAGGTGATGAAACGCTGCGCCAGCTTGGCGTACAGGCCGGGCGCTTCCTGGTCGTCGTCGTCGAACAGGAAGATGACGTCGAGGTCCGAGACATAGCCCAGTTCCTTGCCGCCCAGCTTGCCATATGCGATGACGGCGAATTTCGGCACCTCGCGGTGGCGCGTGGGCAAGGTTTGCCACACGGCTTGCACGGTGGCGGCGACGATGATGTCGGCCAGCTGCGACAGGTAATCGGCCAGTTTTTCCACGCTCAGGTCGCCCGCCAGGTCTTGCGCCAGGCACTGGAACAGCTGCGCGTGGTGCATTTCACGCAGGATATCCATCTGCCGCTCCGTGTCGCCGGGGGCGTCGTCGAGCTGGCGTTGCAGGTCCAGCGCCAGCGCGGCCGGATCCGGCACCGTGTTGCGGATGCGCTCATCGAGCAACTCGTCGAGCAGGATCGGGTGCTGCGTGAGGAAGGTGGCGGCCCAGCCGCTGGCGCACACCATGCGCACCACACGCTCCAGGGTGTGCGGGTATTCCGTCAGCAGCGACAGATAGGCCGAGCGGCGCGCGATGGCTTCCAGGAAATCGAGCAGCCGGCCCAGGGTGGCCAGCTGGCTGGCGTTGCCGTTGGAAACGGAGCAGTCGGTGATCAGGGGCAGGGCGGAATTGACGAGGGCGACCAGACGCGTGCGGCTTGCCTCGGGCAAGGATTGCAGGCGCGGTGCTTGCCAGGTGGCCAGCAGGCGGCGCGCGCAGGCGGCCGGCTCATGGAAACCGAGGGCGGCAAAGCGCGCCTCGATGGCTTCCTGCTGGTCCGAGGCGGCGCAGTCGTTCGAGGTTTGCGGGTCGATGCCCGTGTCGGCCGGCGGCGTGCCGCTGCTCTTGTCGCTGAACATTTCGTCGAATTGACCGGCGACAAACACGCGGTGCACTTCCAGCTGGGCCAGCAGGGTGGGCGTGTCGGGCAAACCCATCATCTGCGCCACGCTCAGGCGGTCGGCGTCATTCGCGGGCAGGGTGTGTGTCTGTGCATCGTCAAGATACTGCAGCCGGTGTTCGAGGTTGCGCAAGAAAGTGTAGGAACCGAGCAACTGTTCCACGATGGCCGGTTCCAGCAAGCCCTTGTCCGCCACCGTGCGCAGGGTTGCGCGCGTGGAGCGCTCGCGCAGTTCGGCGTCGCGCCCGCCCCGTATCAATTGGAATACTTGCGCGAGGAATTCGATTTCGCGGATGCCGCCACGGCCCAGCTTGACGTTGTTGCTGCGGTCCGGGTGCAGCCGCTCCTGGCGGTTGACCTCGGCGCGGATCTGGCCGTGCATGGTGCGGATGGCGTCGATGACGCCGAAATCGAGGTAGCGGCGAAAGACGAAGGGGCGCACGATGGCGTCGAGCGCGGCGATGTCTTCGGGCTTGCCCGTCACGGCGCGTGCCTTGACCCAGGCGTAGCGCTCCCATTCGCGGCCCTGCACGATCAGGTATTGTTCCACCATGCTCAGGCTGGCGGCCAGCGGTCCCGAATTGCCATTCGGGCGCAAGGCCATGTCCACGCGGAAAGTAAAACCATCCTGCGTGATCTCGGCCAGGGCGGCGATCAGCTTCTTGCCCATGCGAATGAAAAACTCGTGATTCGACAGGCTGCGCTGGCCCGGCTGGGTCGCTTGCGTGTCGCCATCTTCCGGATACACAAAGATCAGGTCGATGTCCGACGAGACGTTCAGCTCGCCGCCGCCCTGCTTGCCCATCGCCAGCACCATCAAGGCCTGTTCCTCGCCCGATTCCTCGCCGACGGGCATGCCGTGCAGGGTCACCATCTCGGCCATGATGGCATCCACATGCGTGCGGATGGCGAAATCGGCAAAGCCCGTCATGGCCGTGACGACTTCGTTCAAGTCCGCCTGGCCGCCAAGATCGCGCACGATCAGGCCGCATACCAGCAGGTTGCGCAGGCGGCGCATGGCCCGCTCGGGCGGCAGCGGCGGCGTGGCCGCGTTCGCCTGCTCGGCCAGCGCGGCGGCAAAGTCGAGCCCGTCCAGCGGCGCGCGCACCAGTTGCGCTACCTGTGCGGCGCGCTCGGGGGCGGCGTCCAGCCAGCGCTGGTAGAAACGGGAGGCGGAAATCAAAGGCTGTGTGCTCATGGTATCGGTAAGGGTCTCGTGGATGCTGCGTGCATGTTCTTGTTTAACTTGGCTGCGAACGGCGGGGGATGCGGTAAAATTGTGCCGCTGGCGCTAAGCCGCCGGCAGTGCGTGCTCTTCCGGACGATGGTAAGGGAGGCTTTGCTCAGACGCAAGCGCAAGGATGCAGGCGCGCACCACGAATGCAGACGATTTTTGCCATTATTTGACGCCGGGCCCGTTTATTAGCTTATTGATGCAAAAACCGCCAGAAGCAAGCGTGACAGAACATGTGCCATTGGCCCTGCGCTGGCAGCGGCTGCGTGCCGCCTATCGCATGGCCAACCTGGCCACCCACCATGTGCTGGGTTTTACCGTCAAACTGGTGCTGCTCGCATATTTTGCCTTCGCCGTGCTGTTTCTGTTCCTGCGCTACGCGATCTTGCCGAATATCGATTACTACAAAGGCGATATCGAGCGGGCGGCCAGCCGCGCGCTGGGCAACCCCGTCAGTATCGCGCGTATTTATGCCTCCTGGCACGGCCTGCGGCCGAATCTCTTCCTCGGCGACGTGACCTTGCGCGACCAGGCGGGCCGCCAGGCGCTGAGCCTGCCGAGCATCTCGGCCACCGTATCGTGGTGGAGCGTGCTCGGTTCCGTGCGCTTCACTACCCTGGAAATCACGCGGCCCGATCTGGACGTGCGGCGCAGCAAGGATGGCAATCTGTACGTGGCCGGGGTATTGATCGACAGCACGCAAGGCAGCGATGGCAAGGGCGCCGACTGGCTGCTGTCGCAGCATGACGTCATCATCCGCGACGGCAAGGTGCGCTGGACGGACGAAGCGCGCGGCACGCCGGAGCTGGCTTTGTCCCAGGTCAATCTGCTGCTGCGCAACCGCTGGCGCAGCCACCGGCTGGGCTTGCAGGCCACGCCGCCCGCCAGCCTGGCCGCCCCCATCGATGTGCGCGCTCACTTCACGCATCCCCCTTTCAGCACGCGCATCTCCGATGTATCGATGTGGAAGGGCGAGCTGTATGCGGACCTGAAAAACGCCGATCTGGCCGCCTGGCGCCGCTATCTCGATTACCCGTTCGAGCTGAGCCAGGGCAAGGGCGCCCTGCGCGCCTGGTTGAGCCTGGACCACGCGCGTCTGGCCGGCTTCACGGCCGACGTGGGCTTGACGGATGTGCAGGCGCAGCTGGGCGAGCATATCGCGCCGCTCGACTTGCTGTCGGTCAGCGGACGCATTTCGGCAAAAGAAGAGCTGTCGGCGCAGGTGCCTGACGGTAAGCCGACCTTCGGCGCGAACGGCCATCAGGTGGAATTGACGAACTTCGCGGTGGAAACACGCGACGGCCTCAGCCTGCCGCCCACGACCTTGTCCGAGCGTTTCATCGCTGCCACGAAGCGCAAGCCGGCGCGCACGGAAATCACGGCCAAGTCGCTCGATTTGCAAACCCTGGCCGCGCTGGCCGACAAATTGCCGCTGGGCGAGCAGCAGCGCCAGCGCCTCGACGCCCTGGCGCCGCGCGGGCGTTTGCAGGATTTTTCGGCGCAATGGGAAGGCGAGATGGCCGCGCCCGCCAGCTACCGTCTGCGCGGCAAACTCATCGACCTGGGCCTGGATGCGCAGCCGGCGCGCCTGGCCGTGGCGAAGACGGCGACCAGCCCCGCGCAGGCCGCCGCGCCCGCCATTCCCGGCTTCGATAAACTCAGCGGCAGCATCGACGCCAGCGACAAGGGCGGCACCATTGCCATCGACGCGCAGGACCTGGTGCTGCAATTGCCCACGTACTTGAGCGAACCGGCCTTGCCGTTCGAACAATTCGCGATGCAGGCGCGCTGGACGTTTGAAGCGGCCAATATGCTGCAGGTCGAGCTGGACAAGCTGGATTTCAATCAGCAAGGCTTGCGCGTCGCCCTGCAAGGCACGCACCGCCTGCCGCTCGACGGCAAGAACCTGGGGCAGGTCGACTTGACGGGCACGATCGACAATTTCCAGATCAATACCATCGGCCGCTATCTGCCGCTGCAAACGCCCGAGCACCTGCGCCATTGGCTGACGGGCGCGCTGGAAGGCGGCATGGCGCACGATGTCAGCCTGCGTCTGCGCGGCGAGCTCGAACATTTCCCCTTCAAGGCCGACACGCCAGCCCAGCGCAACCGGGGCGACTTCCGCGTAGCCGGCAAGATCGAGAACGGCACCTTGAACTATGCGCCCGGCGAATTTGCGGAAAGCGGTCCGCTGGCGGGCAAGGCGCCCTTGTGGCCGCAGGCGGAAAAGATCAAGGGCAGCTTTGTGTTCGAGCGGGCGCGCATGGAAATTCGCGGCGACACGGCCACCACGGGCGGCGTGGCATTGACGAACGTCAAAGCCGTGATCCCCGACCTGACCGTGTTCGACACCTTGCTCGATATCGACGGCAACGCGGCCGGCCCGATGCAGGAATTCCTCAAGTACGTGACGGCCAGCCCCGTGCTGGGCTGGATCGAGCATTTCACGGATGAAACGACGGCGACGGGCAACGCCAGGCTGGCCCTCAAATTGCATTTGCCGATCGAGCGCATGCTCGAGTCGACCGTGCAGGGCAGCTTGCAGCTGGCGGGTAACGACGTGGTGCTGTTCCACGACATGCCGCCCGTGCTGGGCACGCAGGGCAAGATCGAATTCAACGAAAAGGGCGTCAACCTGAATGGCTTGAACGGCAGCCTGCTGGGCGGGCCGCTGGCCATTTCGGGCGGCACGCAGGCGGACAGTTCCATTCAGGTGAAACTCGCCGGCAACATGACCATCGATGGCTTGCGCAAGACGTATCCGGCGCCCGTGCTGCAGCGCCTGGCGAAACATTTGAACGGCGGCGCGCGCTACAGCGGCCTGATCACGGCGCGCGACCACCAGGTGGTGGTCAATGTGGAGTCGCCCTTGACGGGTCTGGGCCTGGATTTTCCCGCCCCGCTGAAAAAACCGGCCGGCGACAGCCTGCCCGTGAAATTCACCCTGACGGGCAATGCGGCCAACGGGGCCGGGCTGCGCACGGACGATATCCGCATCGCGCTCGGCTCCGGCATTGCCGCACGCTACCAGCGCCAGAAGCAGGGCAAGGATGCCTGGCGCCTGGTGCGCGGCGGCATCGGCGTGAACGTGCCGGCGCCGGAACCGGACAGCGGCATGATGCTCAACGTGAATATGAAAACCCTGGACGTGGATAGCTGGATCGCCGCCGGCAGCGAGATCGCCGGCGGCGCCGCGGCGCCAGCCGATGCGGGCGGCAGCGCGGACGACGCGCCTGATATCGCGCAATACGTGGTGCCGGACATGATGGCGGCCCGGGCCAGCGAACTGATGCTGGGCGAGCGCAAGCTGGAAAACGTGGTGGTCGGCGCCACGCACCAGAAGGATGTGTGGCAAGCCAATATTGACGCGAAACAAGTGTCCGGCTATGTGACGTGGCTGGAAACGCCGTCCGGTCTGGGCAAGATGACGGCGCGCCTGTCGTCGCTGATCATTCCGGAGTCGGCCGCCAACGACGTGAAGAATTTGCTGGAAGGGAAAAGCGGCGCCCAGTCGATCCCCTCGCTCGATATCGTTGCCGAGCAATTTGAACTGTTCAACAAGAAGATCGGCCGGCTGGAGTTGCAGGCCTATAACACCATGGCGGCGGGCGGGCGCGAGTGGCGCGTGGGCAAGCTGCAATTGTCGAATCCCGATGGCGCGCTGAGCGGCAGTGGCAAATGGGTCATCAAGGACGGACAAAGCACGACCAGCCTGCGTTTCGGCCTCGATATCGTCGATGCGGGCAAGCTGCTCGACCGCTTCGGCTTTGCCGACACATTGCGTCGCGGCAAGGGGCGCCTGAGCGGCGACATCGCCTGGAACGGCTTGCCGTATTCGCTCGACATTCCCACCCTGTCGGGGCAGATCGAGATGAACGTGGAATCGGGCCAGTTCCTCAAGCAGGATCCGGGCGCGGCCAAGCTGTTGGGCGTACTCAGCCTGCAAGCCTTGCCCCGCTTGCTGAAACTCGATTTCCACGACGTGTTTTCCGAAGGCCTGGCCTTCGACGGCATCACGGCCAACGCCAGCATCAAGCGGGGCGTGGTGACCACCGACAACCTCAAGATGCATGGCGTGGCGGCCACCGTGCTGATGGATGGCACGGCCGATATCGCCAATGAAACGACGAACCTGCACGTGGTGGTGATTCCGGAATTTAACCTGGGCACGGGGCCGCTCGTGTACGCGCTGGCCGTCAATCCCGTCATCGGCCTGGGCAGCTTCCTGGCGCAGCTGTTCCTGCGCGCCCCCGTGATGAAGGCGCTCACTTACCACATGCAGATCGCCGGCCCGTGGAAAGCGCCCGTCGTGACCAAGCTCGATGGTGGTAAATTGGAACCTGTCGCCGCTCCTGCCGCCGCAGCCGTGGAGGCTGTGGCGAAATAGGCGCGGCGTTCGAATGGAGAAGAGGTGGCAATGATGCATACAGTTGCAGCAGTACAAATGATTTCCTCGCCTTGCGTGGAAGACAATCTGGCGACGGCGCACCGCCTGGTGGCGCAGGCCGCCGCCGCTGGCGCGCAGCTGGTGGTGCTGCCCGAATACTGGGCCATCATGGGCAAGCAGGAAACGGACAAGCTGGCTCATGCGGAACAGCCCGGCCACGGGCCGATCCAGGATGGCATGGCGCAGATGGCGCGCCAGCATGGCATCTGGCTGATCGGCGGCACCTTGCCCCTGATCTCCGGCCAGGAGGGCAAGGTCTTGAACACCACGCTGGTGTACGACCCGCAAGGCGAGCCGGCCGGCCGCTACGACAAGATCCACCTGTTCGGCTTTACGCGCGGCGCCGAGTCATACAACGAATCGCGCACCATCGTGCCCGGTGCGCAGGTGCGCTCGATCGAGACGCCGTTTGGCCGGGTCGGCCTGTCCATCTGCTATGACCTGCGTTTCCCGGAACTGTACCGGGCCATGGGCGATTGCGCGCTGATCGTCGTGCCGGCCGCGTTTACCCACACGACGGGCAGCGCCCACTGGGAAGTGCTGCTGCGCGCGCGCGCCATCGAAAACCAGTGCTATGTGCTGGCCTCGGCGCAGGGCGGCTTGCATCCGAACGGCCGGCGGACCTGGGGCCACAGCATGCTGATCGACCCGTGGGGCGAAGTGATCGCCGTGCTGCCCGAAGGCGAGGGCGTGGTCAGCGGCGAGATCGACCTGGTGTTTTTGGCCGGCGTGCGCGAGTCCTTGCCGGCACTCACTCACCGGACGATGTAAATTGAATGTTGAGAAAGAGCTATGATCCCATTTGAACCCAATCTATCGAATCTGGCCGTGGCGCGCGATATCCTGCTCACGCCCTTCGGCCTGGACGAAGACAAGCTGTTGAAAGCCCTGGGCACGATGTTTACGCACAAGGTCGACTATGCCGACCTGTATTTCCAGTCGACCAAGAGCGAAGGCTGGAGCCTGGAAGAGGGCATCGTCAAGACGGGCAGTTTTTCCATCGACCAGGGCGTGGGCGTGCGCGCCGTGTCCGGCGACAAGACGGCGTTTGCGTATTCCGACGACATTTCCGAGCGGGCCCTGCTGGAAGCGGCGGCGGCCACGCGCACCATCGCGCGCGCGGGCGCCGGCAGGGTCAAGATCGCGGGCCGGATGCAGCCGCAGGGCGGGCGCTCGCTGTACCTGCCCAACGATCCGCTCGCCTCGCTGGACGCCACGGCCAAGGTGCAGCTGCTCGAGCGTGTGGAAAAGATGGCGCGCGCGAAAGATCCCAGGGTGGTGCAAGTGATGGCGGGCCTGGCCGGCGAGTACGACGTGGTGCTGGTGCTGCGCAGCGACGGCGTGCTGGCGGCCGACATCCGTCCGCTGGTGCGCGTGTCGCTGACCGTGATTGCGGAACAGAATGGCCGCCGCGAAACGGGCTCGGCCGGTGGTGGCGGGCGTTTCAGCTATGACTATTTCAGCGATGCCGTGCTGGAACAGTACGCTGCCGACGCCGTCAAGTCGGCCCTGGTGAACCTGGAAGCGCGCCCGGCGCCCGCCGGCCCCATGACCATCGTGCTGGGACCGGGCTGGCCCGGCATCCTGCTGCACGAGGCGATCGGCCATGGCCTGGAAGGCGATTTCAACCGCAAGGGCTCATCCGCGTTTTCGGGGCGCATCGGCGAGCGCGTGGCCGCCAAGGGCGTCACCGTGGTCGATGACGGTACCCTGGCTGGCCGGCGCGGTTCGCTCAATATCGACGACGAGGGCAACCCGACGCAGTGCACCACCCTGATCGAGGACGGCATCCTGAAGGGTTACATTCAGGACACCATGAATGCGCGCCTGATGAAGATGCCCGTGACGGGCAATGCGCGCCGCGAATCGTTCGCCCACCTGCCCATGCCGCGCATGACGAACACGTATATGCTGGGCGGCGACAAGGATCCGGGCGAGATCCTCGCTTCCGTGAAAAACGGCTTGTATGCCGTTAACTTCGGCGGCGGCCAGGTCGACATCACGAACGGCAAGTTCGTCTTCTCGGCCAGCGAAGCGTACATGATCGAAAACGGCAAGCTCAGCTACCCGGTGAAGGGCGCGACCCTGATCGGCAACGGCCCGGACGTGCTCAACCGTGTTTCCATGATCGGCAACGACATGTGCCTGGACTCGGGCGTGGGTATCTGCGGCAAGGAGGGGCAAAGCGTGCCCGTGGGCGTGGGACAGCCGACCCTGCGTCTCGATGGCATCACGGTCGGCGGCACTGCCTGATTTTTTTGACACGGCGCGGCCAACGTCGGATGACGCGTGGCTGCGCCCCGCCAATCCGACCTTTCTCTGACATGGCGCTCGCGTAGGTCGGGTTAGCGCAAAGCGCGTAACCCGACACCACCATCACGCCAACATGATCGGCCGTGCCAACACGGCTGCTGGATCTCTCAGAATTTGTATTTCACCCCCGCACTGATGAATCGCCCTGCCGCGCCCGCATAGTCGAGCGGGTTGTAGCCGGTCGCGCCATAGGTCAGCGGATCGAGCGGGGCGATCTTGTCGAACAGGTTTTGCACCGTGGCAAACACCTCCAGCTTGGGCGTGGCCAGCCAGCGGGCCGTCAGATCCACCGTGGTGAACGAGGCGATGCGGCAGCCGCGTGGCGCATCCGTGCCGTCGGCGAAATGCGTGGCGCAGCCGTCCGGGTCGTTCTTGAACAGCACGTTGTCGAGCGGCGCGCGGTAGTTGACGTTGGCCGTGACCCGCCAGTTCTGGCGTTCCCAGGTGGCGCCCAGGTTGATGCGGTCGTCCGGCGTGCCCATGCAGTTGGATACATCGCAATTGCCATGCGTACCGGCAAAATCGCGCTGCGTGCCATCCTGTTCCGTGCGCAGCCATTTGTACAGATGCGTCCACTTCAGGTCGAAGGTCAGGCTGCCGTAGCCGCCGTCCAGGTTGAAGCGCTGGCGGGCGTCGATGTCGATGCCGCGCACCGTCGTTTGCGCCGAATTCACATAGTTGGCCAGCACGGCCGTGATGGCGCCGGGATCGCCGGGAATGCCCGTGGCCGTGGACGGGTCGCGCGCCACCTTGCCGGCGGCAATGGCCGCATCCGTCTGCTCCTGGTTGATTTCATTCTTGCGGCGGATTTGCCACAGGTCCACGGAAATGCTGCTGCGCGGCAGCGGGTCCCATACGGCGCCCACGGAATAGCTGCGCGAACGTTCCGGCGACAGGTCCGGATTGGGCGAGGTGATGACGGCGATCGCCGCGGGATCGCACGCCACTTCGACGCCCAGCGCGCAGCGCAGCGGATCGCTGGCAGTGGAGAACGCGGCCAGGCCGCCGACGCCGTTTTCCGCCGCGCTGGGCGCACGGAAGCCCTTGGCGAAGGTGCCGCGCAGGGCCAGTTCGCGTACGGGCGTCCATTTCACGCCCACTTTCGGCGTATAGGAATTGCCCACGTCCGTGAAATGGTCGGCGCGCAGGGCGCCTGACAGCTCCACGGTTTTCAGCACGGGCGCCAGCACTTCGGCATAGATGGCCGAGGCGTTGCGGCTGCCCTTGTAGGCGGAATAGCCGAGACCGATGATATTGCCCCGTTCCGTGCCCGTGGTGGGCTTGAGTTCCGTCGATTCGTGGCGGAATTCCGCGCCCACGGCCACGCCCAGGCCGCCGCCGTCGAGCTTGGCTACCTCGCGGCTGGCCTTGAAGTCGATCTGCGCGATATGCGTCTTGGCGTCGTTCGAGATGCGCGGCGACAGGGCCGCGTACAGCTCGGGCGAATTGAGGCCCGCGTTTTCCGCGATGCGCCACAGGCTGCCGGCAGGCAGGGCCGCGTACGCGGGATTCAGGCTGGCCGCCGCCACATTGGCGGCAGTCGGGTTGAGCAGGGCGAAGGCGACGTCGCGCTGCAGGTAGCCGTTCAGGTCGTTCGACACCTTGTTCTGCGAGTACAGCAAGGCGCTGTCGATATCCCAGCCCGCCACGCTACCCTTGATGCCGGCCACGAAGCGCGTGAAGGTGGAGTCGACTTCCGACAGGCGCGGCCCCACGTCGGCCGCCAGGTAGCGCAGCCGCGCCGCCGTGCCGTAATACGGGTTGTCCGGGTGGGCCGCACCGAGCGACACGCCCGCATTGCTGACGGGGCCGCCCGGGTAGCCGACCGAGCCGCTGACCGTCGACGGCGTGGTGGCCGAATGCGATTCGCTGTGATACAGGTTCAGTTCGGCATACGTTTGCAAGGCCGGTGTCAGTTGCCAGGCGGCGCGGCCGAAGAAATTGATGTTCTTTTGCTTGGGCTGGATCTGGCCATATTGCTGCGTGGCATCGGTGAGGCAGCCGCCGCCCGGGTCGCCCTGCGGATGCGTGGTGAAGTTGCCGCAGGCGGCGCCGGGGAAGGTCCGCGTAAAACCCACGCCGGCCAGGTTGCCGCGGTTGTAGTAGTCGAGCGTGTCGGGATTGCGCACATTGCCGTTGACGGCGCTGCCGGCCGCGTTGTTGGTGGTGATGGCGCCCGCGCCGCTGAGGGTTTCCTGCGCGCTGAAGCCCAGGTCGCGCAAGTCGCTGCGGCCCACGGCGCCCCGTCCGGCCCGGTCGCGGTTCCAGATGGCGGCCTTTTCGCTGTACTCGAGGTTCAGCAGCACGTTGTAGCGGTCGCTGTCGATGTCGCCGAAGCCGTGCGTGATGGCGGCACGGGCGTCGCGCCCGTCCCACTCCTTCGTCTTGCCGTAATTGCCCTTGATGGCCGTGCCCTGGTAGTCGCGCCGCAGGATCACGTTGACCACGCCCGCGATGGCGTCCGAACCGTAGATGGCCGAGGCGCCATCCTTGAGGATTTCCACCCGTTCCACCGCTTCCAGGGGAATGATGTTCAGGTCGGCGAACACTTTCTGGCCATCGTCGGCCAGGCCATACGGCGCCACGCGGCGTCCGTTCAGCAGCACCAGGGTCGAGGCCGTGCCCAGGCCCCGCAGCGAAACGCCGGAAGCGCCGGCGGCAAAGCCGTTGCCGAAGGTGGTGGGCACGGAGCCCTGGTTGTCGACGGCCAGGGTTTGCAGCAGTTCGGCCACGCTGGACTTGCCCGATTTTTCAATGTCGGCCGCGTTCAGGGTTTGGACGGCCGATGCCGTTTCCGCCTGCGCGCGGCGGATGTTCGAGCCGGTGATTTCCACGCGGGCGATGGGGGCCGCTTCCTGTGCCAGGACGGGCAGGGCGAGCAGGGCGCTGGCCAGGGCCAGGCCCATGCGTGGTGGTGAAAGCAACGGTGGATGGACGGATGTTTTGTAGATCATGCGATTCTCCGGAAGGTCAGACAGGAAAAGGTGAGGTGCACCTTGAAGTCTTGGCCGTGCGGCCCGGCCGGGATTCGATCTACATCAGTAGTGCGCCGATTACCATGGTCAAAACGGATTGGCGTGGTGTGCGTGCCACGGCGGCCACAGCGTTGTCAGGGCGGTGATGCCAGTTCGCGGCGCGCAACTTTTTATGCTTTTTGACGTATTTTTCAGTGTAAAACGGCTGCGGCATGCGGCTTTGCCGACAAATACGCTTGCCAACCCTTGTAATTTAGGTTTATAGTCATTCATCACTTATGGATGAACCGCATGTTTGCTCGCCACTTTTTTACCGCTTATTTTTACTTTAGCAATTCCAACCCAAAAGGCGGTGGAGTAGCGGTCGGTTCACGTAGCAGCAAAAAACGAGATCCCAGCAAATTCTAAAAAACCGCCACTGATGGCGGTTTTTTTTTACCCGGATGTTTTACCCTTCCTTAAATTTTGGAGAAAATGATGCCCCGCACTGATGATCTGCGAATTCGCGAAATGAAGGAATTGACCCCGCCGTCCCACCTGATCCGCGAATTCGCCTGCTCGGAGCAAGCCGGACTGACCGCCGCCAGCGCCCGTATCGCCTTGCACCGTATTTTGCACGGCCAGGATGACCGCCTGATGGTGGTGATCGGGCCTTGCTCCATCCACGACACCAAGGCGGCGATGGAATATGCGCGCCTGCTGGTCAAGGAACGCGCGCGGTTCGCGGGCGAACTGGAAATCGTCATGCGCGTCTACTTCGAGAAGCCGCGCACCACGGTGGGCTGGAAGGGCCTGATCAACGACCCGTACATGGACAACAGCTTCCGCATCAACGACGGCTTGCGCATGGCGCGCGAACTGTTGCGCGATATCAATGAGCTGGGCTTGCCAGCTGGCACCGAGTTCCTCGACGTGATCAGTCCGCAATACATCGCCGACCTGATCAGCTGGGGCGCCATCGGCGCGCGCACGACGGAATCGCAGGTGCACCGCGAGCTGGCGTCGGGACTGTCGTGCCCGGTCGGCTTCAAGAATGGCACGGATGGCAATGTGAAAATCGCCGTGGAAGCCATCAAGGCCGCCTCGCAACCGCACCATTTTCTGTCCGTCACGAAGGGCGGCCACTCGGCCATCGTCTCGACCAACGGCAACGAGGATTGTCACATCATCTTGCGTGGCGGAAAAACCCCGAACTATGACGCAAGCAGCGTGGACGACGCTTGCAAGGCCATCGCCGCGCAGGGACTGGCGGCGCGCCTGATGATCGACGCCTCGCATGCGAACAGCTCGAAAAAACCGGAAAACCAGATCCCCGTGTGCGCCGACATCGCCAGCCAGGTGGCCGCCGGCGATGGCCGCATCGTCGGCGTGATGGTGGAGTCGCACCTGGTGGCGGGGCGCCAGGATTTGATCCCTGGCAAGGAATTGATCTACGGCCAATCCGTCACGGACGGCTGCATCGACTGGAGCACCAGCGTGGCCGTGCTGGAAAACCTGGCGGCGGCCGTGAAGCAGCGCCGCTTGCAGGGCGACGCGGAATAACATGGCGCGCAGCATGAAAAAAAGCCCGGAAAGCTAAGCTTTCCGGGCTTTTCAGTTTTGAGCTGGTATCAGTTGCGCAGCAGCTTAAAACTTGTACGTGGCGCGCACGTAGAAAGTACGGCCCAGCGGATCGGCGTAACGCGGATCGTAGCCGGACTGGAAGGTGCCGATCTGGTTACTGAACGGTGGATCTTCGTTCAGCAGGTTTTTCACGCCCACGGTGACTTCGGTGTTCTTGAAGCCCGAGTACGCGCCCGACAGCGACCATACCGAGTAAGCCTTGACGCTTTGCTCGAATTGCGGATCGACATAGTTCTGGTCGCGGTAGCCGCTCATGTACTTGTTCGACAGCGTGGCGTTCCATTTGTCCAGATTCCATTGCAGGGAGGCATTATGTCTCCAGCGGAATACCGGTGCATTGTCGCCATACACGCCCACGTTTTGCACGAATTCGCCGCCGCGTTCGTTCTGGTATTCATACTTCTGCACCCAGGTGCCGTCGAAGTTGAACGTGAAGTTGCCATACTGGCTGCGTGGCAATTTCCAGTTCAGGCCCAGGTCGATGCCCGAGGTGTGCATTTCGCCCAGGTTGCCCAGGGTGGCCAGCACGTAGTCGAGCTTGCCGTCAGCGGTATAGATGAAGTTGCTTTGATACTTGGCGTAGTTGTCGAACAGGGTCTGTTCGGCCACGGTGCCGATCTTGTCGCGCAGCTTGATCTGGAAGTAATCGAGCGAGACGGTCAGCGACTTGGTCGGCTCGATGACGATACCGGCGCTGAAGGTCTTCGATTTTTCCGGGCCGACGTCCGGATTGCCGCCCGAACGGATGTACTGCTGCGCGCCGCAGGCCACATTGCTGTTGGCGCCAGGGATCGGTACGCCGCCTGGGCACAGGCGTGGATCGTCGTACTTGTTGGCCGTGAAGGTCTTGGTTTGCGGACCATGCAGGTCATACAGTGTTGGCGCGCGGAAACCTGTGTTGTAGGAGCTGCGCAGCAGCACCTGGCTCGTTGGCTGCCAGCGTACGCCGACTTTCGGGTTGAAGCTGCCGCCGACGTCGTTGTAGTGGTCATAACGGGCTGCCAGCGACAGTTCCAGGTCTTTTACGACAGGAATGCTCAGTTCCGAGAAGATGGCGGAGATGTTGCGGCTGCCCGACTGGTTCTGCGCTTCGGCGTAGCCGGAACTCGATGCCTGGCCGGCCAGGTCGCGGTTCACATTGTATTCGGCCTTGTCGTTGCGGAATTCCGTACCGACGGCGAAACCGACTGCGCCAGCCGGCAAGTTGAACAGCTCGCGGCTGATCTTCGCATCGACCGCGGTGCTGGTCATCTTCGCGCTCAGGTATTCGCCTTTCAGGACGGAATCCTTCAGGTACGCGGTGCCAGCGGCGCTCTGCTCGCCGAACGGATTCAGGATGCCATTGCCGATGCCGTCGATGATGCGCTGGTCATTCAGGTAGCCGCCCGTGAAGGCACTGGTGGCCTTGCTGACGGAGTAGCTCAGGCCGACGTTGTAGTCCCACGCGCCCAGAACGCCTTCGGAAGCCAGTACCAGGCGGTCCGAGGTGCTGGTGTCGAAGCCGCTGCGCTGGCCCGACGCCACTGGACGCCAGCTGATGTCCAGCGGCTCGCCCGACAGGCCAGCCACGGCTGGCACGCCGCCGCTGCCGCCTGGGTAGTACGGCGAGCTGGACGACATGAGGATGCCGATGTTCGACATCGGCGGCGGCGAGATGCGTGCTTCGTTGGTGCTGCGCGAGTGCAGGTACTCGATGGTGGCCAGGTGATCCTGGTTCAGCTTGAAGCTGGCCTTGCCCAGGAAGGATTCCTGCTGGGTTTTCGGAATGGCCTGGATGAATGGCGTGACATCCATGGCGCACGTGCTCTTGCCCGAGGTATTCTTGTACAGGTTCTCACCTACGCAACCGCCGGCGAAGGCCGGGTTGCCGATCAGGCCATTGCCCGTATCGTAGAAGTTGGCGGGGAAGGTGGTGCCGCTCAGGTTATCCACGCCCTTGCTCGGGATGTAGCCGCTCTTCGAGAAGGAACGGTCGGCCGTGCTCAGCGCCGACTGGCGATGCACGTCGACAACGCCGAAGACGTTGAAGCCATCCTTGTTCAGGTCGCCATAGCCGCCGGACAGGTTCAGGCGCGACTCGTCGCCGCCGCCCGCTTTCTGTGGCTCGTAATGTTCGACCGTGACGGAGCCGCCTTTGACGGAGCGTTTGGTGATGAAGTTGATCACGCCGCCGATGGCATCGGTACCGTAGATCGCGGAGGCGCCGTCACGCAGCACTTCGACACGTTCCAGGGCAGAAATAGGGATGATGTTCAGGTCGACGGACGAACCGTTGAACGGGTGGCTGGCGATACGGCGGCCGTTCAGCAGGACCAGGGTCTTGTCGCCGCCGATGCCGCGCAGGTCGGCGACGGACTGGCCGCCCGTGCCGGAACCGACGGATTGCGAGCTGCTTTGCGAGCTCTGATTCATGGAAATGGTGGACAGGACTTCCTGCGCCGTCGTCAAGCCTTGCTTGGCGAAATCGTCAGCCTTGATCGAGGTGATCGGCAACGCTGTCTCCGATGCCAGGCGCTTGATGCTCGAACCCGTGACTTCCACGCGTTGCATGGCGCCATCTGTTGTTTCTTGTGCGTACGCGGCGTGCATGCTCAGGGCCATGCCGCCTGCAAACATCAGGCGCAGCGACCGCGATATTACATTTTCTATCATCATCTGAAATTCCTTGTTATTGTGATAAAGGCGGCAATTATTTTGAAATAACTTGTTGCTCACCAACAATTTATTTGCCTTTTTGAAAATCCACCAATGAAAATTCTGTAAATTTTCTGGGCCCTCATCAAAACATTCACGATTCAGATTGTCAATTTCGCGCGGAGTTTTTGGACGAAATGCAACATTTCCCTGTTTTTTTTGTAATCCTTCAGCAATAAAGTATCGTGAGCCCTTGTCAGCCTTGCTCAGATGCGTAAAATAAAACGGCGCACATCATCGCTGATGGCGCCGCTTTTCTGTTGCTGGCACGCTGTTGCCAGCGCTGCCTGCTTTATCACTTGATCTGAAAATTTCCCTTAAAACGTATAGCTGCCGCGCAAGTACCAGGCGCGTCCGAGCGGGTCCGTGTAGCGCGGATCGTAGCCTTTCTGGAACAGGGTGCCCTGGTTCGAGAACGGTGGTTCCTTGTCGAACAGGTTTTTCACGCCGGCCGTCAGCAGCAAGCCTTTCCACGCGTAGCTGCCCGACACGTTCAGCAGGCTGTACGACGGCACATCGTGGCGGAACTGCGGATCCACCTGGTTCTGGTCCGTGTAGCCGGACTTGAACGATTGCGACACGGTGGCGCCCCAGTTGCCCATGCGCCAGTTCAGGGCCGCCGTATGTTTCCAGCGGAACACGGGATTGTTGTCCGCATAGCGGCCCACGTTGGCGATGAAGGCCCCGCCGCGCTCGTTCTGATAGTCGTACTTGTGGGTCCACGTGCCATCGACCGACACGCTGAAATCGCCATACGCGCCACGGCCCAGGCGTGCATTCAGGCTGACGTCGATGCCGTCGGTTTTCACTTCGCCGAGGTTGTCGTTCAAGTCCAGGATGGCGTAGGGCGAACCATCGGGATTGCGCAGGAACAAGGCCTTGTATTTTTCGTAGTTGCCGAAGATCGATTGCTCGGGCAAGGACGAAATCTTGTCCTTCAGGTGGATGTTCCAGTAATCGATGGCAAGCGTGACTTCCTTGACGGGTTCGAGCACGAGGCCGAAGGCGAAGGTGGTGGATTTCTCCGGTTTCAGCTTTTCATTCCCGCCTTGCAGCTTGAATTGTTGCAAGTCGCAATCGCGCAGGGGATTGGCGCCCGGCTGCGGCACGCCGCCCGGGCAAAGGATAGGGTCGTCGTAGGAATCGTTGGTATCGTTCTTCGACGGCGGCGCATTCTTTTCAAACAGGGTGGGCGCGCGGAAACCCGTGCTGGCCGAGCCGCGCAGCACCAGCGCGCTGCTGGCCTGGTAGCGCAGGGCCAGCTTTGGATTGGTGGTGCTGCCCACGTCGCTGTAATGGTCGAAGCGGGCGGCCAGCTGCACTTCCAGGTCCTTGATCAGCGGCAAGTTGACTTCGCCGAAGACAGCTTCGATGGTACGCGAACCGCTCTTCGACAGCGAGCCCGACAGACCGGAACTGGCGGCCTGACCGGCGATATCGCGGTTGACGTTGAAGTCGGCCTTTTCGCGCCGCACCTCGCCGCCCAGCGCGATGGCCAGCGGACCGCCGGCCAGCTGCATCAGTTCGCGGCTGCCCTTGATGTCGAAGCCCGTGGTGGTGACCTTGGCACTCTGCACCTCGCCGCGCAGGGCCGTGCTGTCCAGGTAAGCCTTGCCGGCCGCATCCTGCTCGCCGAAGGGATTGAGGATGCCGTTCAGCACGCCGGCGGCAAAGCCCGCATCCTGCACATAGCCGTTCGTGAATTTTTCCGACGACTTGCTGATGGCATGGCTCAGGCCCGTCTTGTAGTCCCAGCCGGCCAGCTCGCCTTCGAGGGCCAGCACCAAGCGGTCGGCCTTGCCGTCCGAATCGATCTGCCGCTGGCCCGCCTCGACGGGGCGCCAGTTGACGCTCAGCGGCTGGCCCGACAAGCCCGGCTGGGCCGGCACGCCGCCCGCATTGCCCGGATAATATTTGCTACTGATGGGCAGAATCAGGCCCGTTTGCGGCGGCGGCGCCGTGCGTGCCTTCACCTTGTTTTCCGAATGCAGGTATTCCACCGTGGCCAGGTGGCCGCCGCCCAGCTTGAAGGCGCCCTTGCCGAAGAAGGCTATTTGCTGCTGTGCGGGCAAGTTGTCGATCTGGCGCGTGTAATCCTGGCGGCAGGTGCCGTTCGCCGGCACGGCCGGCACCGACAGCGGCGGCAGGCAGCCGCTGGCCGCGTAGGGGTTGCCGGCCAGACCATTGCCGCCGTTGGCCGCCGCGTCGAAGTAGTTGCCGGGGAAGGTGGTGCCGCTGGTCAGCGACAGGCCCCGCTCGGGAATGATGCCCGTCCTGGAAAAATCGCGGTCCTGCGAGGTGAGCACATTTTGCTTGTGGTAGTCGAGTACGCCGAAGATATTGTAGCCGTCGGTGTCGAGCTTGCCGAAACCCGTCGACAGGTTGATGCGGTGCTCGCCGCCGCCCTTGTGTTCGGGCGAGACGACTTCGGCGGTGATATTCGTGACGTTGACGGAGCGCTTGGTGATGAAGTTGATCACGCCGCCGATGGCGTCCGTGCCGTAGATGGCCGAGGCGCCGTCGCGCAGCACTTCGACTCTTTCCAGGGCCGCGATGGGGATGATGTTCAGGTCGACGCTGGCGCCGTCATACGGATGGTTGGCGATGCGCCTGCCGTTGAGCAGGACCAGGGTCTTGTCGCCGCCCAGGCCACGCAAGTCGGCGCTGGCCTGGCCGCCCGTGGGCAAGCCGCTGGTATTGCCGCCGACGGCATTGCCGCTGCCCATACTGGAGGAATTCGAGGGTATCTTGCTGAGCACTTCCTGGGCCGTCGTCAAGCCCTGTTTGGCGAAATCCTCGGCCTTGAAGATGGACAGCGGCGTGGCCGTTTCCGAGACGAGGCGCTTGATGGAGGACCCGGTGACTTCGACGCGCTGCATGGCGGGCGGCTCGCCGGCGGCGCCGGTGTCCTGCGCCATGGCCGCATGGCCATACGCGCCGATCAAGGCTGCGCACAGCAGGCGCAAGGTAGGGGAGGGACTGCGGGTTTGCGTCATCTGACACTCCTGTGGCTTGGTCATGGGCCAAGTGGCCTGCACGGGAGTTTTACAGGCGCGCAGCAGGTAAGGTTTGCGCTGGCGCAATAGGCATGTGGATGAGTGAACTGGCGCCACAGCCGCGGACGAAAAAAAGGCGGTGATTGCTCACCGCCTCGCGTCAGGGGGCCTTGTGTCAGCTTAGAAGAACTTGTAGCTGGCGCCCAGTTTGAAGTAGCGGCCGATGGCGCCGCTCGCATCCATCGGGTTGTAGCTCATGCCGCCATAGGTCAACGGGTCGAGCGGGGCGATCTTGTCGGTCACGTTGTTGATCGAGGCAAACAGTTGCAGCTGTTTGTTGACGTTCCAGCGGCTCGACAGGTCGAGCGTGGTGAATGATGCGAGCTTGCAACCGTTCGGCGCGGACGTGCCGTCGGCCAGCTTGGACGCGCATGGCTTGCCTTCAAACAAGATATTCTTCATGTCCGAACGGTAGTTCAGCACGCCGCTGACGTTCCAGTTGCCCAGGTCCCACGAGCCGGTCAGATTGATCTTGTCCTTCGGCGTGCCGGCGCAGTTGGACGTGTCGCAATTGCCATGCGTGCCGGCGAACTGGTAGCGCACGGTGGCCGACTCGGCCCGTACCCATGAGGCGATGTGGGTCCAGGTCAGGCCGAACGTGGCGCGGCCGTAGTCGCCCAGACGCACGCGCTGCTTGACGTCCAGGTCGATCCCCTTGATCTCCGTGAAGCTGGAGTTGCGGTACGGCGCCTTGGTGATCAGCAAGGTGCCCGTGTTCGGCACCACCACGCCATTGATGGTCAGGTTGTTGTCGGCGCGGACGGCCGTCGGCAGGGCGGCCGCTTCGTTGTACGGCAGCGGGTTGATCTCGTTTTCGCGCTTGATCTTCCAGGCATCGAGCGACAGGCTGGTATCGTTGAACGGATCCCACACGAGGCCCAGGGTGTAGCCCTTGGACTTTTCCGGCTTCAGGCTGGGGTCGCCAATCTTGACGGCCGCCACCTGCAGTTCGCAATCGCTGGCATTGGCGCCCGGCAAACGGGTGCCGCCCGGGCAGCGCACGGGATCGCTGACGGTCGAGGTGCCCGTCGATTGCGAGTTGGCATTGCTTTCCGCCGGGCCCGGCGCGCGGAAGCCTTCCGAATACGTGCCGCGCACGGCGAAGGTCTTCAGCGGCGTCCACTTGGCGCCCAGTTTCGGCGTGGTCGACGAGAAACGGTCATATTTGTCGTAACGCAAGGCGCCCGACAGTTCCACCGTCTTGATGACGGGCGCCAGCACTTCGAGGAACACGGCCGAGACCTTGCTGTCGCCCTTGGCCGCCACATAGCTGGAGTTGATGGAACCGTCCTGCGTGCCGGACAGCGATGGATTGTCGAGCTTGTCGCGGCGGTGTTCCGCGCCCACGGCTAGGCCCATGGCGCCGCCCGGCAACTGCATCAGTTCGCGCGATGCCTTGAAGTCGATGATGTCGAGCTTGGTGGTGGAATCGGAAGTGGCGTTCGTCACCATGGCCGCGTACAGCGAGGCGGGATTCTTGTTCGCCTGCGCGCCGATGTAGTAGGGGAAATACTTGCTGTTCGGATTGCCCAACGCATCCTTGACGACGGCCATGTTCAGCATATTGCTGTAATCGAGGTGCAGCTTCGATTCCGAATGCGTGTAGCCGGCATCGTAGTCCCAGCCCATGGCGTTGCCCTTGACGCCGAGCACGATGCGGTTGAATTCGTTGTTCGCCTGGCGCGTGCTGGCGCCCACGTCGAAGGCCTGGTAGCGCACGCGCACGGGCACGCCATACGGATTCTGCGGATGGTTGGCGGCCAGCACAATGGTGGTGCCGGCGCCGGAACCGTAGTTGACGACGCCAGTCGGGCTGGTGGCGTTCGGCGGGAAGGCGATGGTCGGCGTGATCGATGGCGGGATCAGGGTGAAGGCCGTATCGCGCTTCGAGTAGCCCGCTTCCGCATACACCTGGGTATCGGCATTGACTTGCCAGGTGCCGCGCGTGTACAGGTTGATCGATTCGATCTTCGGCTGCATCGAGCGGAACTGGTCGTGGTGCCACAGGCAGCCGCCCTTCGGATCTTGCGGCGAGGAAACGGACAAGCTGGAGCAGCCGGGCAGGGACACGTAATTGTTGGTGACGGGATCGCGGATCAGGCCCGTCGGCGCGGCATTCGCATCGTTGTTGCCATTGATGTAGCCGCCGGCGAACTGGGTGTTGATCGCATAGCCGTATGGGCGCAGGTCGGCCTTGCCTATCCATTTGCGTCCCGCGCGGTCATTGTTCATCAGCATGTCCGATTTGCTGTACTCGGCATTGAGGACGAAGTTGAATTTGTCCGTATCCAGGTTGCCCTTGCCGAAGGTCAGCGAGGCGCGGTGCTGCTTGGCGTCGCTGTCGCCGGAGATGCCCGTGTCGCCTTTCAGGGTCAGGCCTTCGAAGTCCTTGCGCAGGATGATGTTGACCACGCCGGCGATGGCGTCCGCGCCGTAGGTCGACGATGCGCCATCCTTGAGGATTTCGATGCGCTCGACGATCTGCATCGGCACGGTGGACAGGTCGGTAAAGCTCTTCTGGCCGTCATCGGCGCGCGCGAACGGCGCCATGCGGCGGCCATTCAGCAAGACGAGGGTCGAGGTGGCGCCCAGGCCGCGCAGCGAGATGGCCGTGGAACCGGCGGCAAAGCCGTTGCCGAAGCCCGTCGGCAGGGAGCCGGCGCCATCGGCGGTCAGGGTTTGCAGGTATTCGGCGACGGTGGCCTTGCCCGATTTCATCAAGTCGTCGCGGGTGATGACCTGCACCGGCGATGCGGTCTCGGCCGTGGCCCGTTTGATGCTCGACCCCGTAATTTCCACACGTTGTACATTGGCGTCTTGCGCCATTGCCGGCGCAGCCATCATGCCCAGGCTGAGCGCTGCTACGCTGCCCGAAAAAATCAGGCGTACGGAGCGGGACATCACTGTTTCCATCATCATTCTCAGAACTCCGAAAGTGTGCTCGGCCGGCCCTTGTAAGGCACAGCTTTGCCAGGGTGATAAAGATTGCTGCGTCGGCAATCGCTGTGGGTCAAAACGGCATACTGTCAGTTGCCGTGAGTGATAAGACCATTTGCCGAGAAACCTTGTCAACGCGCACGCATGTACTTTCATCATGGAAACAACAGTGTTTTTTATAATGTTGACGTGTTTCAATATTTGCAATTATCTTGATGTTGCATTGCGATGCGTATTTTCCGTACTGCGATAAAAACGGTTGTCATTCGAGGCCGTAAGGGTTACTGCCAGGCCGGTTTTTCATGGTGGCGCCTTGTCTTTGTTGCGCTGCGGAAGATTCGCTCCGCAAGGCGGGTGGCCATGGCGGCGCGCCACGCCCCTGCTGCGGCTTTTCGCCCGGCGAACGGAATATGCGTTATCGTTACGCCTTTTTCCAGCTCGCCTGCCTGCGGGCGCGGCTGGGGATGAACAAGGCATAGATCTTGCGAGGATGGACTGGTTTTGGCGGTGGAATCCTGTATCCCAGGGGGAAGCCAGTACAAGCGCACCAATACGGTGCGACAGATAATCGAGATGAAGGGTATTACATGAAGTCACCATGGATGCGGCGCGTGGCGCTGCTCGCCTGCTTGGCCACCCTGCCGCTGGCCGCCGTTGCTGCGGATGCCACCCCTGCCGCCGCGGCCGCGCCGGTGAAAACCTTGCGCTATATCCTGCCGGCCGCCGAGACGGGCTTCGATCCGGCCACCGCGCGCGACCTGTATTCGAACCACATCACGCAGGCCGTCTTCGACACCCTGTACACCTATGACTATCTGGCGCGCCCCGTCAAGGTGGTGCCCGGCGCGGCGGCCGCCATGCCGGAAGTGTCGGCCGACGGCAAGACCTACACCATCCGCCTGAAAAAAGGCATCCTGTACACACCCGACGCTGCGTTCGGCGGCAAGCGCCGCGAACTGACGATGGCCGACTACGTGTATTCGTGGAAGCGCCTGTTCGACCCGCGCCTGGCGTCGCCGCACAGCTGGCTGTTCGAAGGCAAGGTGGTGGGCCTGGACGACCTGGCGAAGGACGCGGCCAAGTCGAACAAGCTCGATTACAGCAAGAAGGTGGCGGGACTGGAAATCCTCGACCCGTACACCTTGCGCATCTCGCTGACCAAGACCGATTTCAATTTCCCCATGATCCTCGCCTACGTGCCGACGGCCGCCGTGGCGCGCGAAGTGGTGGAAAAATACGGCGACGTGAAGGGCGAAGTGGGTTCGAATCCCGTCGGCACCGGCTATTACACCCTGGGCGAATGGACGCGCGGCAACCGCATTGTCCTCAATCGCAACCCGCAGCACTTGCCGGAAACGTGGAATTTCATGGCCGGCGACGACCCGGACGACCAGCGCATCGTGCGCCAGATGCAGGGCAAGCGCATTCCCGCCATCGACCGCATCGAAATTTCCGTGATGATCGAAGACCAGTCGCGCTGGCTGTCGTTCCAGAGCGGCGGCACGGACGTGTTCTGGCTCGACGGCCCGCTGGCACCGAAGGCATTGCTGAACGGCAAGCTGCGTCCCGAGCTGGCGGAGAAGGGCGTGCAACTGTCACGTTTGCTGGACCCGGAAATCAGCTATTACTACTGGAACATGGAAGACCCGACCCTCGGCGGCTTCAGCAAGGAAAAGATCGCCCTGCGCCGCGCCATTGCCATGGCACACAATATCGACGAGGAAATCCGCATCATCTGGAATGGCCAGGCCAAGCGCCTCGACTATCCGATACCGCCCGGTGTCGTCGGCTACGATCCGCACTATAAATCCCTGCTGCAATACGATCCCGTGCTGGCGAATAAGCTGCTGGATAAATTCGGCTACAAGAAGGGCGCCGACGGCTGGCGCACCTTGCCGGACGGCAAACCACTCTTGATCCGCTACGCTTCGCGCAACGAAGCCAACGGCGTGCTGCAGGCGGAAATGTGGCGCAAGACGTATAACTCGCTGGGCATCCGCATGGAAAACGACCGCATGATCTTTTCCGACATTCTAAAAACGGAAAAGCAGTGCAAGATGCAGACGCGCACGGCGCCATGGTTGGCCGACTATCCGGATGGCGACAACTTCATGCAGCTGTTCTACGGCCCCAACACGCACCAGAACAACAATGGCTGCTACCAGGATCCCGAGTACGATAAATGGTACGCGGCCAGCCAGGCCATGCCGGCCAGTCCCGAGCGCGACGAGCTGTTCCACAAGATGGCGCGCCGCCTGGAAGTCAATGCGGGCGCCCTGATCGGCTATGCGCGCTACCGCAACATGCTGGCGCAAAAGTCGGTGCTGGGCTACAAGAAGCACCCGATCCTGTTCCAGGAATGGGCGTACATGGATATCGACAGCACGGGCGCGCCAGCGGCGCCAGCCCCTGCGGCCTCGGCCAATAAATAAGCGACGCTTATAACAACAAGGAATCATTATGTTTGCTTATATCCTGCGCCGCTTGTGGCAGATGCTGCCCACCATGCTGGGCGTGGTCCTGCTGGTGTTTATATTGTTTAACTGGGTGGGCGGCGATCCCGCCTACATCCTGGCCGGCAAGATGTCTAGTGCGGAAAGCATCGCCAACATCCGCCGCCAACTGGGCGTCGACCAGCCGTATTACGTGCAACTGTGGATCTTCATCAAGCAGATCGTCACCTTTGATTTCGGTCAAAGCTGGGCCACGGGCGAAACCGTGTCGCACATCATCACTTCGCGCCTGGGCCCGTCGATGATGGTCTTGATCCCGCTGACCGTGCTGGAAACCTTCTTCGGCGTGGCGCTGGCGCTGGCCATCGCTTTCGTGCGCGGTTCGCTGACGGACCGCGCCGTCATGATCGCCTGCACGGTGGGCATGTCGATTTCCATCCTCGTCTACATCATCGTCTTCCAGTACGGCTTCGCGTATAAACTGGGCCTGTTCCCCGTGCAGGGCTGGGGCGACAGCTTCTGGGAAAACCTGCTGCGCTATTCCACCCTGCCTATTTTGATCGGCCTGGCCGTGTCCATCGCGCCGACGCTGCGCCTGTTCCGCACCTTCGTGCTGGACGAGGCCAACCAGGATTACGTGCGCACGGCGCGCGCCAAGGGCCTCAAGGAAGGCCGCATCATGTGGGTCCACGTGCTGCGCAACGCCGGCATTCCCATCATTACCTATGTGATGTCGAACTTGCCGGCCCTGCTGATCGGCGCTTTCCTGCTCGAGCGCTTCTTCGGCATCCCCGGCATCGGGCGTGAAGTGATCCTGGCCGTCGAGCGCAGCGACTTTCCGGTGATCAAGGCGATCACCGTGTACGTTGCCGCCGCCACCATGCTCTTCAACCTGCTCACCGACCTGCTGTACCAGGCGGTCGATCCTCGCGTACAACTGAAGTAGAAAGAGACGATGTCGAAACCTCATACATCGCCCGGCCTGTGGGCCCTGGCGTGGCGCCGTTTGCGCGGCGACAAGATTGCAATGGTATCGCTGGCCGTGGTCGGCGCATTTTTCCTGCTGGTGCTGGCCTCCGCCAGCGGCCTGGTGGCGGCGAACTGGGAAGACGAAGTGGCCGTCAGCTATGCGCCGCCCACGTTTGTGGGGGCCGACAAGGATGTGGCCGGCGCCGGCGACGGCGCCATTCCCCATGCCGACGAGCGTAGCGCGCCGACACCCGTCAACGTGCTCGACCCGCTGGCCGACGACATCGCCGAACTGCGCGCCCAGATGGGCAGCAACCCATCGGCCGGCGTCGAGATGTACGGCGTGACGGACCCTCTGGCCGACGACTTGACGGCCTTGCGCGCCGGCATGGGCAAGACGAAAAAGCTGATCGCGCACAAGGCGGCAACCTTGCCGTTCGGCGCCGACAAGTGGGGCCACGACATCCTGCAGAAAACCATCAAGGGCGGCGAGACGTCGATCGTCGTTGGCCTGGTGGCGGCCTTGCTGGCCGTCGTGCTGGGGACGATCTTTGGCGCCGTGTCCGGCTACTTCGGCGGCATCGTCGATGACTTTTTCAATTGGTTCTACAGCATCTTCACCTCGATTCCGTCGATCCTGATGATCTTGACGGTGGCGGCCGTGCTGCAGCAGAAGGGCGTGCTGACCATCGTGCTGATCCTCGGTTTGACGGGCTGGACGGGGCCATACCGCCTGATCCGCGCCGAATACATCAAGCACAAGGCGCGCGAATACGTGATGGCGGCCGACGCCATCGGCGCCTCGCACTGGCGCAAGATGTTCTCGCACATCTTCCCGAACGTGAGTCACGTGGCGCTGGTGCAAATGTCGATTCTCGTGGTGGGCTTCATCAAGGCGGAAGTGATCTTGAGTTTCCTCGGCTTTGGCGTGCCGGTGGGCACCGTCTCGTGGGGCAGCATGCTCAACGAGGCACAAAATGAACTGATCCTGGGCAAATGGTGGCAGCTGACGGCCGCCGCCACGGCGATGGCCGTGCTGGTGACGGCGTTCTCGCTGTTTACCGATGCCTTGCGCGATGCGCTCGACCCCAAAGTGAAATAGGAGTTGCTCATGGACCAGAATAACCTGTTGGAAGTGCGCGACCTGCGCGTCACCTTCCGCCTGGACAAGAAGACCACGTTCGAAGCCGTCAAGGGCATCTCGTTCAACGTGCCGCGCAACAGCACCGTGGCCCTGGTGGGCGAGTCGGGCAGCGGCAAGTCCGTCAGCTCCCTGGCCGTGATGGGCCTGCTGCCGCCTGACAGCACCATCATCGATCCGCAATCGCGCATCCACTTCGGCGGGCGCGACCTGCTGCAACTGTCGATCGCCGAGCGGCGCACCATGTGCGGCAAGGATATCTCGATGATCTTCCAGGAGCCGATGTCGTCGCTGAACCCCGTCTTCACCGTCGGCTTCCAGATCGCGGAGGTGTTGCGCCAGCACATGGGCATGAACCGCAGGCAGGCGCGCGCGCGCACGCTGGCATTGCTCGAGGAAGTGGGCATACCCGATCCAGCCACCAAGATCGACGCCTACCCGAGCCAGATGTCGGGCGGCCAGCAGCAGCGCGTGATGATCGCCATGGCGATCGCCTGCGAACCGAAACTGCTGATCGCGGACGAACCGACGACGGCGCTGGACGTGACGATCCAGAAGCAGATCATGGACCTGATCGCGGCGCTGCAAAAGAAACACCAGATGTCCGTGCTCTTCATTACGCACGACCTGGGCCTGGTGGGGGAGATCGCCGACCAGGTGATCGTCATGCGCCACGGCGAAGTGCGCGAGACGGGCGAGGTACGCCAGGTATTCGAGGCGCCGCAAGACAGTTATACGAAAGCCCTGCTGCATTGCCGCCCCTCGCTGGACGAGCGCCCGTGGCGCCTGCCCGTCATTGCCGATTATATGGAAGGCAAGGCCGGCCCCGGCGTCGAGGTGAAACAGCGCACGCGCGGCTACACGCCGGGCGACGAGCCGGTGCTGGTGGTGAATAATCTCAGTAAAAGCTTTTATACGCGCGAGGGCCTGTTCGGCAAGCGCGAATTCCAGGCCGTCAAGGATGTGTCGTTTACTTTGCCGCGCGGAAAAACCCTGGGTGTGGTGGGCGAATCCGGCTCCGGCAAGACGACGGTGGGCCTGACCTTGCTGCGCCTGCACCAGGCGACGGGCGGCACGGCCATGTTCCACGGCAAGGATCTGATTGCCATGCCGAACAAGGAGTATTTGCCCTATAAACGCCGCATCCAGATCATCTTCCAGAATCCGTATGCCTCGCTCAATCCCCGCTTCACGGTGGGGCAGATCTTGCTGGAACCCATGCGCATCCACAAGATCGGCGCCGATGACAAGGAACGCATCGCCAAGGCTTACTGGCTGCTCGATAAAGTCGGCCTGCCGGAGCAGGCCTTCCACCGCTATCCGCACGAGTTCTCGGGCGGCCAGCGCCAGCGCATCGCCATTGCCCGCTGCCTGACCATGCAGCCGGAAATTCTGGTGTGCGACGAATCCGTCTCGGCGCTGGACGTGTCCGTGCAGGCGCAGGTGCTCAATCTGCTGCAGGACTTGCAGGATGAATTCGGCCTGTCCTACATCTTCATCTCGCACGACTTATCGGTGGTGAAATACATCGCCGACCAGGTGATGGTGATGCACAAGGGGCAAGTGGTGGAGCTGGCCGATTCGGACGAGCTGTACCGCAATCCCGTGCATCCGTACACGCGCACCCTGCTCAGCGCCATACCGAAGGGCGTGCAGTTGTAGGGGGCTTTTTACGGTAAGATAGCGGCCATGCCCAACCTCATTTATCTGCTCGAACATTACGGTGTCCTGATTGTCTTTGGCATCGTGCTGGTGGAGCAGCTCGGCCTGCCGATTCCCGCCTTTCCCATCCTTGTGGTGGCGGGCGCGCTGGCCGTCGATGGCGACATGAATGGAGGCTTGGTGCTGGCCGCCGCGCTGGGCGCCTGCCTGATCAGCGACTTCACGTGGTTCCGCGCGGGCCGCCATTTCGGCAAGCGCATCCTGCGCCTGCTGTGCCGCATCTCGCTGTCGCCCGATTATTGCGTCAGCCAGACGGAAGACAAATTCAAGCGCTGGGGCCCGAAAGCCCTGATCGTCTCCAAGTTTGTGCCGGGATTCAATACCGTGGCCGCGCCGATGTCGGGCGCGCTGGGCACGCCGCCGCGCCTGTTCTTCCTGTACGCGGGTCTGGGCGCCTTGCTGTGGAGCGGCACGGGCATCGTCGTCGGCGTGATCTTCCACGCCAGCGTGCAGCAGGTGCTCGATTTGCTCAGCACCATGGGCAGTACGGCCTTGCTGATGCTGGCCACCTTGCTGGGCCTGTTCCTGCTGTATAAATACCTGGAGCGCCGGCGTTTCCGCCAGGCCTTGCAGATCGAGCGCATCGGCATCGATGAATTGCTGGAACTCATAGAGCAGGGCGAGGAGCCGCTGATGGTCGACGCGCGCAGCGCCACGGCGCAGGCGCTGGAACCGGCCGTGCCGGGCGCCTTGTTCTTCAATGGCAAGGAGCCCGTGCCCGCCATGATCGCCATGGACAAGGACCGCCACATCATCGTGTATTGCAGCTGTCCCAACGATGTGACGGCCGCGCAAGTGGCCAAGCTGCTGCACCAGCACGGCTTTCACCGGGCCAAGCCCCTGCATGGCGGCCTCGATGCGTGGAACGCGGCCTACCGCTCGGACCAGCCGGCGCCCGCCAGTCTGCTGGGCGAAGGCTTGCCTTCCTGATCAGTAAAAACCGGTAGTAATAATACGAAAACACCGTCGCCGGGCCACCGGGACGGCAGCGCCACGCCTGCGCCGCCCCATACAAAGCGGCTTTGCGCAAACTGCGGCATACTCTTGTTTTCAGGCGATTCCTGCTGCTGTGCAACATGATTTTCGTGCGCCCGCCGAGTGCAAGTACTTACTATAAATCATTGTTTGCGAGCAACTTTAGCCTTGCCTGTTGCATTTGGAGTGGAACTACCAATAAAGGCTTGTTTTGATGTACTTAAACTACAAACTTTGCTTGCCTCCGGGCGCATTCATCCTTTAAGCTTGGCGTCCCATGCGTCCCACTTCATCATTTAAAATCATGAGCGCTTCGTCTTCCCCCGTATTGCCGACTTCCGCCTTTGCCGATGGACCGCGCCTGCTGGCCGACGTGGGCGGCACCAATGCCCGTTTCGCCCTGGAAGTGGCCGCCGGCCACATCACCCTGGTGGAAGTGCTGCCCTGTGCCGATTACCCGAGCCTGTCCGCCGCCCTGCAAGCCTACCTGGCCCTGCCGCACATCGCCGCAGCAGGCGGGCAAGCCGTGCGCCATGCCGTGATCGCCATTGCCAACCCCGTCGACGGCGACTTCCTCAGCATGACGAACCACCATTGGTCGTTCTCGATCCGCGCCATGCGCGAAGAGTGCGGTTTCACGACCCTGGACGTGGTCAACGATTTCACGGCCCTGGCGCGTTCCTTACCGCAGCTGTCGAGCGAACAGAAGCACCAGGTGGGCGCGGGTACGGCCCGACCGAACACGGCCATCGGCCTGATCGGCGCCGGCACGGGCCTGGGCGTGTCGGGCCTGATTCCTTCGCACGGCGGCTGGATCGCCCTGCAAAGCGAAGGCGGCCACGTCAGCTTTGCGCCGTTCAATGAAACGGAAGTGAGCATCCTGCAATTTGCCTGGCGTGAATACGAGCACGTCTCGGCCGAGCGCCTGATTTCCGGCGACGGCCTGGAACTGATCTACCGCGCCCTGGCCGACCGCGCCGGCGTGCCGGCCGAAGCCTTGCCGGCGGCGGAAATCACGCGCCGCGCGCTGGCCGGCGAATCCCAGTTGTGCGACGACGTCATCGAAGCGTTCTGCTGCATGCTGGGCACCGTGGCGGGCAACGTCGCCGTCACTCTGGGCGCGTTGGGCGGCATCTATATCGGCGGCGGCATCGTGCCGCGCCTGGGGGCGCGTTTCGACCGCTCCGGTTTCCGCGCCCGCTTCGAGCGCAAGGGCCGCTTCGCCAACTACGTGTCGCAAGTGCCGACCTTCGTCATCACGGCGCAGTACCCAGCTTTCCTGGGTGCATCGGCCATTCTCTCGGAGAAACTCGCCTCCCTGTGATGCGGGCAGCGGGCGATGTGTCGTGCCAGGACCGGGTAAAACGCGTGTTTTGCCCGGTTTTGCGCTTTTCCGCTTTTTATCAGGTACAATTGGCATCGTTGGATGAAACGACGACTGTCGCTTTCCCGTCTGGCTGGTTCGCCGCCACAGGAAAGCAGCTGCTCCGGAGATCGTTTCATTGCTGGTTACTTAGTGAAGGTTAATTAAGGCCAGCACCATGGATGGCAGGACTTTCACTGCATCCGCTTTAATCCCGCTTTGCGCGCATCGGCCAAGGCGTCGGAAAAACAGCCTCAACTAGTAACCCAGCACGGCGTCATCATCGATGTCTGCCCTCTGTTACGTTGAAATGAACGTTTTTGATTTCTTTCTCTGCATACGAATTGCAACACACATCCGCACAGAATTGCTATGAATACAATTGAGGCTAAAAAAGTCCTCGAAACCGCGTTGCTGTGCGCTCGTGAATCGCTGACGATCCACAGCTTGAAGAAGCTGTTCGTCGATGCGGACGAGAATGGTCGCGTGCGCGGCGTCGGCGTCGGCGCCGACACGATCAAGCAATTGCTGGAAGAATTGCGCGATGAGTGGGAAGGGCGCGGCATCGAGATCGTCAGTCTGGCTTCAGGCTGGCGCTTTCAAAGCCGCCCGGAAATGAAGATGTATCTGGACCGTTTGACGCCCGAGCGGCCGCCCAAGTATTCGCGGGCGACCCTGGAAACCCTCGCCATCATCGCCTACCGCCAGCCGGTGACGCGCGGCGATATCGAGGAGATTCGCGGCGTTGCCGTCAATTCGCAGACGATCAAGATGCTGGAAGACCGTGGCTGGGTCGATGCCATCGGTTACCGCGACGTGGTGGGACGGCCGGCCTTGCTGGCCACCACCAAGCAGTTTTTGGACGACCTGGGTTTGCAATCGCTGTCCCAGCTGCCGCCTTTGCAGCAAATCAGCGAGATGCAGGGCAATGGGCTCGAAGCCCTGGAAGCGGCCCTGCAGGAAAATTTTGACAAGGCAAGCAATGAGCTTGTCCCCCAGCTTGGTGCAGGTAGCAATACGGCTGTGACAGATGTAGATGTGACAGCAAGCCTTGATGCCGGCCCCGATGCTTCGCCCACGGACGAAGCCTATACTCACGACCCTGCGCCAGAACTAACGGTTGACGCTGCGCCAGGTCAGCACAGCCAAGAAACGAAGAATGAATAATCCGAACACACCCGAGACAGTCACCGCCAGCGACGAAGCCATCGTTGCCAAGCCCAAGCGCCGCACCAAGGCCCAGATCGAAGCCGATGCGGCTGCTGCTGCCGTTGCCGGCGACAGCGCCGCCGCCAAGCCGAAGCGCCGCGCGAAAGCCGACGTGGCCGCCGACTCAGTTGCTGAATCCTCCGTCGTCGTCGCTGCTGAAACTGAAGCTGCGCCAGCGGCCAAGAAAACCCGCGCCAAGCCGGCCCTGAAGGCCGTTGCCGACGCCGCCGAAGCGGCTGCCGAGGCGGTTGCCGCCCCGGCACCGCGTCCGCCGCGCGCCCGCGCCGCCGCCAAGGCCGCTGCCGCTGTCGCTGAGGTAGCACCGGAAGCCGTCGCCGACAAGCCGGCCGAAGCACGCCCGACCCGCGGTCCGCGCCAGATGCGCGGCGTGCAGGCCGAACGCGCATTGCGCCAGCCGCCGCGCGCCGAAGCGCCGCAGGCCGCCGATGCCGCACCTGCCGCAGCGCCGGCTGCGGCGCCTGTCGCCGACGTGTTCGATGCCGAAGGCAACCTCGTTTCCGCGCCACGCGCACCGCGCGGTCCGCGCAACGACGTGCCGGGCGCCGGCAAGAATGCGGGCAAGAGCCGTAAAAAGGGCAAGGGCCGCCAGGCTGCGCCGGGCAAGCTCAGCGACGCTGATGCCGTGTTCTCGTTCGTCACCTCCGACGCGTTCGACAGCGAAGAGGGTGGCACGGGCCGCATGCAGAAAGCGGTTGTGCGCCGCGACCTGACGTCCGACGACGACGCGCCGAAGCTGCACAAGGTGCTGGCCGAAGCCGGTCTCGGTTCGCGCCGCGACATGGAAGACCTGATCATTTCGGGCCGCGTGTCCGTGAATGGCGAACCGGCCCACATCGGCCAGCGCATCCTGCCGAGCGACCACGTGCGCATCAACGGCAAGTTGATCCAGCGCCGCGTCAGCAAGAAGCCGCCGCGTGTGCTCGTGTACCACAAGCCGGCCGGCGAAATCGTCAGCCACAATGACCCGGACGGCCGTCCATCCGTCTTCGACCGCCTGCCGACCATGAAGGCCGGCAAGTGGCTGGCCGTTGGCCGCCTTGACTTCAACACGGAAGGCCTGCTGCTGTTTACCACCTCCGGTGATCTGGCCAACCGCCTGATGCACCCGCGCTACGGCATCGACCGCGAGTACGCCGTGCGTACCCTGGGCGAGCTGGAAGAGGGCATGCGCCAGAAGCTGCTGGCCGGCGTCGAGCTGGAAGACGGCATGGCGCAGTTCTCGAAGATCGCCGATGGCGGCGGCGAAGGCATCAACAAGTGGTACCGCGTGGTGATCGGCGAAGGCCGCAACCGCGAAGTGCGCCGCATGTTCGAAGCCATCGGCCTGACCGTGTCGCGCCTGATCCGTACCCGCTACGGCGCCATGACCCTGCCGAGCGGCCTGAAGCGCGGCCGCTGGGAAGAGATGGATGAAAACACCGTGCGCGACCTGCTGGCCGCCTACGGCATCGAAAAGAAAATGCCGCCTTCGGGCGATCCCCGTGCCGCCGGCGCCGCCAAGGGCCGCGAAGCGCGCAAGGCCAGCCGCGATGACGAGCCGAATGGCAACCGCATCGATGTGAGCAACCGCAACGCCGATCCGTTCCCCGTCGCGCCGCGCCGTGGCCAGCCTGCCGGCCAGTTTGCCCGTCCGCAAGGCCAGGGCCGCCCAGGCGGCGCCGGCCGTCCAGGCGACGCGCGTGGTCCTGGCCGCGGCCAGCCGCAAGGTCCGTTCCAGGGCGGCCAGCCCCGTTCGTCGGCATCGTTCGAAGGCGCGCAAGGCCAAGGCCAGGGCCGTCCGCCGCGTGCGGCAGGCCAGGGCCAGGGCCGTCCGGGTGGCGAAGGCCGCGCGCCGCAGCGCGGTCCGCGTCAGCCCGATCCGCTGCAAACGGCCTTCGGCTTCGCCAACACGGGGCCGCGCCGCAATGCTGGCGGTGGTGCCGGTGGGCAAGCGCGTTCCGGCGGCCAGCCGCGTGGGGGCATGGATCGTGGCGGCATGGACGGCATGCCGCGCCGCCGCAGCAAAGGTTAATCGGGAAGAGTTTCTTCTTGCGCGCCCGCCGATCTGCGGCGGGTGCGCGCTCTTGTAACTGTTGTAAGCCGGGCCGCTCCTCGTGTGCGGCATTGCGGCGAAGTTAATAAGAGGTTATAATCTGCAGCCTAATAAAAGTTCTCCGCAGGGTTGTTTGGTGGGGAGTGCTTTCATCTGGTTGGGGAAATACAAGAAGATGGGCAGATGCCCATTTTTTTTTTGTTGAACCGTTTGTGATGGCGCCGGCAAGGCGCCATATATGACTTGTGCGTGTTTTTTTGCATGCCGCCGGCCCTGTTTCAGTGCCGCGATGCCGAAAACAGGCCTTTTTCTGGAGAATTTCTTGCAGCAGTTGGGATTAATTGAAAAGACAGTCACTGGTCTGGGCTATGAGCTCGTTGATGTCGAACGTGCCGAGCGCGGGCTGCTGCGCGTCTTTATTGATTTCAGCGCCGCCGATGCCGCTGAAAAAGGTCCGATCACGGTCGAAGACTGTGCCACGGTGAGTCACCAGTTATCGCATGTGTTGACGGTAGAGAACGTTCCTTACGAGCGTCTCGAGATTTCTTCCCCGGGTCTCGATCGTCCGGTGCGCAAGCTGGAAGACTTTGTCCGTTTCGCAGGCCAGGAAATCATCGTCAAGCTGATGGTGGCGATGCCGGGTACGAACAACCGGAAATCGTTCCAGGGGATCTTGCAAGAACCCGTGGGCGATAAATTGTCGTTGGAATTTGAAGGTAAGGATGGTCCGGCGATGTTGGAGTTTACGCTCGCCGATGTGGATAAGGCACGCTTGGTGCCGCAGGTGGTTTTTAAGGGACGCAAAGCATGAGCCGCGAAGTTTTATTATTGGTTGACGCGCTGGCGCGCGAAAAAAACGTCGATAAAGATGTCGTCTTCGGCGCCCTCGAATTCGCGTTGGCGCAAGCCACGAAGAAACGGTATGAGGGTGAAGTAGACATCCGCGTTTCAATCGACCGCGAAACGGGCGAATTCGAATCGTTCCGCCGCTGGCACGTGGTGCCCGATGAAGCGGGCCTGCAATTGCCGGATCAGGAGATCCTGCATTTCGAGGCAAAAGAACAGATTCCCGATATCGAAGTCGATGATCACATCGAAGAACCGATCGAATCCGTCGAATTCGGTCGCCGCTTCGCCCAGGATACCAAACAGGTCGTCCTGCAGCGCGTGCGTGACGCCGAACGCGAACAGATCCTGGTCGACTTCCTGGAACGCGGCGACTCGCTCGTCACCGGCACCATCAAGCGCATGGAACGCGGCGACGCCATCGTCGAATCGGGCAAGATCGAAGCACGTTTGCCACGCGACCAGATGATCCCGAAAGAGAATCTGCGTATCGGCGACCGTGTGCGTGCCTACATCTTGCGCATCGACCGCAACATGCGCGGCCCGCAGGTGATCCTGTCGCGCACCGCGCCAGAATTCATCATGAAGCTGTTCGAGCTGGAAGTGCCGGAAATTGAGCAAGGCATGCTGGAAATTAAATCCGCAGCCCGCGATGCCGGCGTGCGCGCCAAGATCGCCGTCTACACGGCCGACAAGCGCATCGACCCGATCGGTACCTGCGTCGGCATGCGCGGTTCGCGCGTGCAGGCCGTCACCGGCGAGTTGGGCGGCGAACGCGTCGACATCGTGCTGTGGTCGGAAGATCCGGCGCAGTTCGTCATCGGCGCCCTGGCGCCGGCGAACGTGTCGTCGATCATGGTCGATGAAGAAAAACACGCGATGGATGTCGTCGTCGATGAAGAAAACCTGGCAATCGCGATCGGCCGTTCCGGCCAGAACGTGCGCCTGGCCTCGGACCTGACCGGCTGGAAGATCAACATCATGACGGCCGAAGAATCGGCTGACAAAGCTGCCCAGGAAACGGCTGCCGTGCGCATCCTGTTCATGGAAAAGCTCGATGTCGACCAGGAAGTGGCCGATATTCTGGTGGAAGAAGGTTTCGCCAGTCTGGAAGAAATCGCTTACGTGCCAATTTCCGAAATGCTGGAAATCGAATCGTTTGACGAAGATACCGTCAATGAACTCCGTACCCGTGCGCGTGATGCGCTCGTGACCGAAGCGATTGCTTCGGAAGAGGGTCTGGAAGGCATGGACGAGGCGTTGGTGAATCTGGAAGGCATGGATCGCATCACCGCCGGCAAGCTGGGTCTGGCTGGTATCAAGACCGTTGAAGCATTTGCAGCACTGGCATACGACGAATTTGGCGCAATCCTGGCCTTGTCTGCGGACCGTGCGCGTGAACTGATTACAAGTGAATTTAAAGATGTGACCGACGATGAGATGAAGTTGGTTGACTCGAAATACGACGATCGTGCCAAGGCGTTGCAAGCCAAGGCATGGAGTCTGGCCGAATCCGCAAAGGCTTAATTTGAGTATCTTTATCATCTCCGCGACACATAGAAAAGAGGACTGAATGGCGAGTAACAACGTAGCCCAATTTGCCACCGAACTGAAGATGCCTGCAGATTTGCTGCTGACGCAGCTGCGTTCTGCCGGCGTCGAGAAAAGTTCGACGTCAGATCCATTGTCGAAAGATGATAAGGACAAGCTTTTGGATCATCTGCGCCGCACACACGGCGCAGCGGCTGACACAGAAAAGAAAAAAATCACCGTGACCCGCAAGGAAACGACTGAGATCAAGCAAGCAGACGCCACCGGCAAATCGCGCACGATCCAGGTGGAAGTGCGCAAGAAACGCACTTTCGTCCAGCGTGACGAAGCTGCGCCGGTCGCGGCAGAACCGGCCGCGCCTGCCGCACCGGTGATCGATCCCGCCGACGTGGCGCGCCGTGAAGAAGAAGCCCGTAAACAGGCTGAACTGATCGCCCGCCAGGAAGCCGATCTGCGCGAAAAGCAGGAACGTCTGGCCAAACTCGACGCGGAAAAAGAAGCCCAGGCGAAAGCCACGCAACAGGCTGAATTGGCTGCGAAGAAAGAAGCTGAAGCGGAAGCGAAGAAAGCGGCCGCCAAGGCTGCCGCCGCGCCTGCTGTCAGCGCCGCTGCGCCTGTCGTTGACGACGCCGCCGCCGAAGCGAAAAAAGCCGCCGCCGCCGAAGAAGCGAAGAAGAAAGCCGCCGCCGCTGCTGTTGCCGCCAAGGAAGCCGCCGATAAAGCGGAAGCCACCGAGCGCGCACGCAAGGCCGTTGCCGACGAAGTCGCCCAGATCAAGGCCATGATGAACGCGCCACGCCGCGCCATCAAGGCACCGGAACCCGTACCGGTTCCCGTCAAGCCGAAGGCGCCGGAAGGCACCCTGCATAAGCCTGCTGACAAGAAACCTGGCGACAAGCCGGGCGACAAGAAGCCTGCTGTCGCAGACAAGAAATCCATCAAGTCGGCCAATGTGTCGTCCACCTGGTCCGATGACGCGAAAAAACGCGGCACCACCGGTGGTCCTAAGCCACGCGGCAACAGCGGCCCAGGCGGCCGTGACAGCTGGCGCGGTGGCGCGAAGGGCCGTCGCCCGACGCACCATGACGACCGTGAATCGAACTTCCAGGCACCGACGGAAGCCGTCGTCAAGGACGTGCACGTACCGGAAACGATCACCGTGGCCGAACTGGCACACAAGATGTCCGTCAAGGCATCCGAAGTCATCAAGCATTTGATGAAACTGGGCCAGATGTGCACGATCAACCAGGTGCTGGACCAGGAAACCGCCATGATTCTGGTGGAAGAAATGGGCCACAAGGCGTTCGCCGCCGAACTGGACGATCCGGAAGCGCTGCTGGCCGACGTGGGCGAACACGCGCACTTCGAAACCAAGCCACGCGCACCGGTGGTCACCGTCATGGGTCACGTCGACCACGGCAAGACCTCGCTGCTCGATTACATCCGTCGCGCCAAGGTGGCATCCGGCGAAGCGGGCGGCATTACGCAGCACATCGGCGCTTACCACGTCGATACGCCACGCGGCATGATCACCTTCCTCGACACCCCGGGCCACGAAGCGTTTACCGCGATGCGTGCCCGTGGCGCCAAGGCAACCGACATCGTGATTCTGGTGGTGGCCGCCGACGATGGCGTGATGCCGCAAACGAAAGAAGCGATTGCCCATGCGAAAGCAGCTGGCGTACCGCTGGTGGTGGCGATCAACAAGGTCGACAAACCAGGCGGCAACGTTGACCGCGTGACGCAGGAACTGGTCGCCGAACAAGTCGTGCCGGAAGAATACGGTGGCGAATCGCCATTCGTGCCGGTCTCGGCCAAAACGGGCCAGGGTATCGACGACTTGCTGGAGCAAGTGCTGCTGCAAGCCGAAGTGCTGGAACTGACGGCGCCGGTCGATGCGCCAGCGCGCGGCCTGGTGGTCGAGGCGCGTCTGGACAAGGGCCGTGGTCCTGTCGCGACGATCCTGGTGCAGTCGGGTACCTTGCGCCGCGGCGACGTGATCTTGGCGGGCTCTTCGTATGGTCGCGTTCGCGCCATGCTGGACGAGAACGGCAAAGCCATCGCTGAAGCGGGTCCTTCGATTCCGGTCGAAATCCAGGGTCTGACGGAAGTGCCGGTCGCCGGTGAAGAAGTCGTCGTCATGGCTGACGAGCGCAAGGCGCGTGAAATCGGTCTGTTCCGTCAAGGCAAGTTCCGCGACGTGAAACTGGCGAAACAGCAAGCCGCGAAACTGGAAAACATGTTCGACCAGATGGCCGAAGGCGAAGTGAAAAACTTGCCATTGATCATCAAGACCGACGTGCAAGGTTCGCAGGAAGCGCTGGTTGGCTCGCTGCAGAAACTGTCGACCTCCGAAGTGCGCGTACAAGTGGTTCATGCCGCTGTCGGCGGCATCACGGAATCGGACGTCAACCTGGCAGTCGCCTCGAAAGCGGTCATCATCGGCTTTAACGCCCGTGCTGATGCCCAGGCACGCAAGCTGGCCGAGTCGAATGGCGTGGACATTCGCTACTACAACATCATTTACGATGCGATCGACGAGATCAAATCGGCGTTGTCGGGCATGTTGGCACCAGAGAAACGCGAAACCGTCATCGGCCAGGTCGAGATCCGCCAGGTTATCCTGGTCTCGAAGGTTGGTGCGATTGCCGGCTGTCTGGTCACCGATGGCGTGGTCAAGCGTGCTTCCTCCGTCCGCCTGTTGCGCAACAACATCGTGGTGTGGAGCGGCGAGATCGACTCCCTGAAACGCTTCAAGGACGATGCGAAAGAAGTTCGCGCCGGTCTGGAGTGCGGCCTGTCGCTGAAGAACTACAACGACATTCAGGTTGGCGACACCCTGGAAGTGTTCGAAGTCCAGGAAATCGCTCGTACCCTGTAATCACAGAAGTAATGGCGCGGACATATCGTTGTCCGCGCAAACACGTGGGGCGCATTGGTCAACGGGCAACCGTTTGACCCATGCGCCCTGCGGCACTTAGGACAGCACTTATATCATGGCTAAACATAGCAAAACCATGCCGGCGCGCGGCTTGCGCGTGGCTGACCAGATCCAGCGCGATCTGGCCGAAATCATCGCCTACGAATTGAAGGACCCGCGCGTGGGCACGATGATCACCATCACCGAAGTACAGATCACCCCCGATTATGCGCACGCCAAGGTGTTTTTCACGATGTTGAAAGACAGCAAGGAAGCCATCAAGAACACCACCGAAGGCCTGATGGCCGCGGCTGGCTTCATCCGTGGCTTGCTGGGCAAGCGCCTGCACATCCACACCCTGCCGATGCTGCATTTCGTGCACGACAGCTCGACCTCGCGCGGCATGGAAATGTCGCTCCTGATCGACAAGGCCAACGCCACGCGCGCGGCCGACGCCGAGCCGGATGTCAAACCAGAAGCGGACGAGCAATAACAGTGGCGGGTCCGAAGAAACAGCCCGGCATCAAGCGGGTGCGCGACCTGGTCGACGGCGTCTTGCTGCTCGATAAGCCTGTGGGCTGGTCCAGCAATGATGCCCTGATCAAGGCCAAGCGCGTCCTGAACGCGAAAAAAGCGGGCCATACGGGCACCCTGGATCCGTTCGCCACGGGCTTGCTGCCGCTGTGCTTTGGCGAGGCGACCAAGTTCTCGCAGGACTTGCTGGAAGCCGACAAGACCTACGAAACCCTGGTGCACCTGGGGCAGACGACGGATACGGGCGACACGGAAGGCGCAGTGCTGGAAACGCGCGACGTGAATGTGACGCCGGAGCAGATCGAAGCCGTGCTGGCGCGGTTCCGCGGGCCGATCCTGCAGACGCCGCCCATGTACTCGGCCTTGAAAAGGGACGGCAAGCCCTTATATGAGTATGCAAGGGCGGGCATCACCCTGGAGCGCGAAGCGCGCCCGGTGACCATCCACAAGCTCGAGTTCCTCGGCTACGAAGCCCCGTTCCTGAAATTGTCCGTGATGTGCAGCAAGGGCACGTATATCCGCGTGCTGGGCGAAGACATCGGCCAGGCCCTCGGTTGCGGCGGTCATCTGAACGCCTTGCGCCGCACGCAGGTGGGCAGCCTGACCTTGGACGGCGTCGTCACCTTGGACGAGCTGACGGCGCATGCCGCGCCTCTGAGTCTGCTGGCACCCGTCGATGCATTATTGTCGAGCTTCCCCGCCGTCCAGCTGACGGAAGAATTGGCCAAGCGTTTCCTGCACGGCCAGCGCATCGCGCTGGGCAAGGAAGACGTCGCCGTGCCGGCCGAGCCGGGCAGGGTGCGCGTGTATCACGACGCCAAATTGCTGGGCACGGGCCAGTTGCAGGAATACAGCATCCTGGCGCCGGAACGACTGATCGCCACGGCGCATCAATAAGCCCAGAGCAAATACCGGGGTCGGACCCTCAGGGGCCGACCCCAGCTTTGTTTAGGGCGGCCATAAGTCATCTTAACGTCACATTACCCAGCGACACTTTCCAAACAGTGTCGCTTTTTTAAACAATCCGTCCCCGACTGCGGGAGCCGCCAGCATTTTTAGATAGCGTTGCAACGCAACATGCTATACTACGCGGTTCCGGAAATAGATTAGCATTCGGGTATCTCGTACATCTTGTACGCACTCCGCAGTTTTTCAGTAACTACTACGACCATGTCAAATACAAAACGCGCAATTCGTAATATCGCCATTATCGCCCACGTTGACCACGGCAAAACCACGCTGGTGGATCAGCTGCTGCGCCAGTCCGGCACCTTCCGTGAAAACCAAGCGGTCGACACCCGAGTCATGGACTCGAACGACCTGGAAAAGGAGCGCGGCATTACGATTCTGTCGAAGAACTGCGCTGTTGAGTACGAAGGCACCCACATCAATATCGTCGACACCCCAGGCCACGCCGACTTCGGCGGCGAAGTGGAACGTGTTCTGTCGATGGTGGACTCGGTTCTGCTGCTGATCGATGCACAGGAAGGCCCGATGCCGCAAACCCGTTTCGTCACGCGCAAGGCGCTGGCACTGGGTCTGAAGCCTATCGTGATCGTCAACAAGATCGACCGTCCAGGCGCGCGCCCGGACTGGGCCATCAACCAGACGTTCGAACTGTTCGACAAGCTGGGCGCAACCGACGAGCAACTGGATTTCCCTATCGTTTACGCTTCGGGCCTGAACGGCTATGCCGGCCTGACCGAAGACGTGCGCGGCGGCGACATGAAGCCGATGTTCGACGCCATCCTGGAACACGTTCCAGTACGTGACGACAATCCGGAAGGCCCGCTGCAAATGCAGATCACCTCGCTGGACTACTCGTCGTACGTGGGCAAGATCGGCATTGGCCGCGTCAACCGCGGTACCGTTAAAGTTGGTCAAGACGTGCTGGTCATCAATGGCCCAGGCGCAACCCCGATCAAGGGCCGCATCAACCAGGTGCTGAACTTCAAGGGCCTGGAGCGCGTGCTGGTGGACGAAGCCGTTGCCGGCGACATCTGCCTGATCAACGGTATCGACGAAATCGGCATCGGTTCGACCCTGTGCGCCGTGGACACGCCTGAAGCGCTGCCGATGCTGACCGTCGACGAGCCGACCCTGACGATGAACTTCATGGTCAACAACTCGCCACTGGCTGGCCGCGAAGGCAAGTTCGTGACCTCGCGCCAACTGCGTGACCGTCTGGAAAAAGAATTGAAAGCCAACGTTGCTCTGCGCGTGGCGCCGACCGACGACGACACGATCTTCGAAGTGTCGGGCCGCGGTGAGCTGCACCTGACGATCCTGATCGAAAACATGCGTCGCGAAGGCTTCGAGCTGGCCGTATCGCGTCCACGCGTGGTGTTCAAGATGGTCGATGGCGTGCGCCACGAGCCGTTTGAAAACCTGTCGGTCGACGTGGAAGAAGCCAACCAGGGCGGCGTCATGGAAGAACTGGGCCGTCGTCGCGGCGACCTGCAAAACATGGAATCGGATGGCAAGGGCCGCGTGCGTCTCGAGTATTTGATCCCTGCGCGTGGCCTGATCGGCTTCCAGGGTGAATTCATGACCCTGACCCGCGGTACCGGCCTGATGAGCCACGTGTTCCATGAATACGCACCGGTCGACAACACCCGTGGCGAAATGGCTGGCCGTCGTAACGGCGTGCTGATCTCGCAAGATGACGGCGCCGCCGTTGCCTACGCGATCTGGAAACTGCAAGACCGCGGCCGCATGTTCGTGTCGCACAATGACCCGGTCTACGAAGGCATGGTCATCGGTATCCACTCGCGCGACAACGACCTGGTCGTCAACCCGATCAAGGGCAAGCAGCTGACCAACGTGCGTTCGTCGGGTACCGACGAAGCGGTGCGCCTGGTGCCGCCAATTCAGATGTCGCTGGAATACGCGGTCGAATTCATCGAGGACGATGAACTGGTGGAAATCACGCCGAAATCGATCCGTCTGCGCAAGCGCTTCCTGAAAGAGCACGAGCGTAAAAAAGCGTCGCGTGAATCGTAATCTGTTGTAGAGCATGGCCTGCGGGCCATGCCGCGCTCAAGCCCGTTGCTCCGCCTTTCCGTCACCGGTGAGGCGCGCAGCGGGTTTGTCATTTGCAGCTTCTGTTTTTTTGTAGACACCATGACTTCCTCTTCTTTGCCTTCCCGCCGCCTGTCCGTCGCCCCGATGATGGACTGGACCGACCGCCATTGCCGCAAGTTCCACCGCGAAATCACGCGTCACACCTGGCTCTACACAGAGATGGTGACGACGGGCGCGCTCGTGTACGGCGACGTGGAGCGCCATCTGCGCTTCAACGAGGAAGAGCACCCGGTGGCCCTGCAGCTGGGCGGCAGCGATCCGGCAGACCTGGCCACCAGCGCGAAGTTGGGCCAGCAGTGGGGCTACGACGAGGTCAACCTGAACTGCGGCTGCCCGTCCGAGCGCGTGCAGAAAGGCGCGTTCGGCGCCTGCCTGATGGCCGAACCGCAACTGGTGGCCGACTGTGTGAAAGCCATGCGCGACGTGGTCGACATCGACGTCACGGTCAAGCACCGCATCGGCATCGACGACAGCGAATCGTACGACTTCGTGCGCGACTTCGTCGGTACCGTGGCCGATGCCGGCTGCAAGACGTTTATCGTGCATGCGCGTAACGCCATCCTGAAAGGCCTGAGCCCGAAGGAAAACCGCGAAGTGCCGCCCCTGAAATACGATTACGCCTATCGTCTGAAGCGTGATTTTCCCCAGTTCGAGTTCATCATCAATGGCGGCATCAAGACCCTGGACGAGATCGACCTGCATTTGCAGCATCTGGACGGCGTGATGCTGGGCCGCGAGGCCTACCACAACCCCTACGTGATGGCGCAGTTCGACCAGCGCTACTACGGCGATGACGCGCCCGTGAAAACGCGCGCGCAGGTGCTCGAGGCGATGATTCCGTACATCAGCGCGCAGCTGGAGAAGGAAGCGGGGCGCTTGAAACTGAACAGCGTCACGCGCCACATGCTGGGCCTGATGCAAAACCTGCCCGGTGCGCGCGGTTTCCGCCAGACCCTGTCCGACTCGAAGAAGCTGGCCTCGGGCGACCCCCGCTTGCTGCTGGAAGCGGCGGCGCGCCTGTCGCTGCCTGCCTGATGAGCGGCGACTGCCACGGCCTTGCGCGCGTGATCGAAGGCTACTTGCTGGCCGTCGGCGCCCTGAAGGATGACGGCAGCTTGTTTCTTTGCGAGTACCTGGGACCCGTTGCGCCGCAGGCCTCGCTCGACGCGCTGTGCCGCGTGCTGCGGATCGCGCCGGAGGGCTTGTCCTTGCAGCCGCTCGAGAGCGTGGTGTGCCGCGGCATCGCCTGCACGCCACGCCAGTGGCTGCTGGAACGGTTTCGTCCCATGAGCGAGGCCGACCGCCAGCCGCTCGATGCGCGTTTATATGACGGTTTCGAGCGCGAACTGGCCGAACTGCTGGGCGGCGAGCCCCGCTGGTATCAACTGGTATTGTCCAGCCAGCGCAGCCTGGGCGGACAATTGGGCGCCATCTGGAGCGTCTTTGTCTTCGGCACAGAGTGCCACGCCTATGTGATGCATTGCAGCTGGGACAGCTGATCCAACTTGTCTATACCGGTGCCCCTGCGTACTGGTATTGTCCGTCCTCCCCCTTCCTCTGAGCACCTCTTCCAAAACGATGCAATATGGCTACGCCATGTGTTGTAAATGCGCTGTTTCGGCGCACGCCCGCACTGCGATGGGGCATTTCTAAGAGGCAAGAATCGGCGTTGTTGCCATTTCCCCGAAGAAAGTTAATCTGCCATTTATTCAGGTACTTATTGCTTGCTTTGAGGCAAAATTTACACCTATAATTGATTATAGACAAATATTTCTCATATGAATGTTTGATGTTGATCTCATATCATCAGTGTCAAAAATTCAGCGTGTGGAGCAAGTTTGCATTCGCAGTCACTGGCAGTTTCAGGACTGGCGAAGGACCAGGAAGTACCCCAGGCTGCGTGCGGCCGGATACCGCCAGCATACCAATGGGTAAGGGCGGATACCGGTGTACCGCAGCCTTCGTCTTGTCGTGCCGGGCAAAAATCCTTATCAATAGTTTCATTTACGAAGAGCCGAAATGAATTTAGCAAAAATGAAGGTTGGTACCCGCCTGGGCCTGGGTTTCGCCCTGGTACTGGTTCTGCTGGTGGCCGTGACCGTCCTCGGCATCGCGCGCATGGCGCAAATCCAGGAACGTCTCGATCACGTGATCAATGTCAACAACGTCGTCACCCGCCTGGTGATCGATATGCGTGGCAACGTCAGCGACCGCATCACCTCGCTGCGCATCCTTACCCTGATGACCGACGCGAGCGATATGGAGCCGGAAATGGCGCGTATCAAGACGCAGACCAGCACCTATCAGGAAACGCAGAAGAAGCTCGAGGAGAAATTCGCCATCGAGTCGACTGCCGAAGAAAAGACCCTGCTCGCTTCGATCAAGGAATACGAAGCGGCCGCCATGCCGGCCATCGCCAAGGCATCCGCACTGTGGATGGCCAACGATGCGGAAGGCGCCACGCGCGTGATGATCAAGGAAATCCGCCCGGTACAGAAAAAATGGATGGAAGCGCTGGAGCAGCTGGCCGTGCTGGAAGACAAGCTCAATGAACAGATGCAATCGGATGCCCGCAAGGCCTTCGACAGCGCGCGTTTGTTCATGATCATCCTCGGCGTGCTGGCCGTGGCGATGGGCGTGGCGGCGGCACTGGTGATCACGCGCGGCCTGCTGAAACAGCTGGGCGGCGAGCCGGACTACACGGCATCGATCGCCGGCAGCATCGCCAATGGCGACCTGTCGATCGGCATCCACACCCAGCCATCGGACAATTCCAGCCTGCTGGCGGAAATGAAGGAAATGCGCAACAGCCTGGTGGGCATCGTCGGCCAGGTGCGCGTCGGTACGGAAACCATCGGCACGGCCTCGCGTGAAATTGCCGACGGCAATATCGACCTGTCGTCGCGCACGGAAATGCAGGCCAGCGCGCTGGAAAAAACGGCGTCCGCGATGGAAGAGCTGACCTCGACCGTGAAACAGAATGCGGACAATGCACGCGAAGCCAACAAGCTGGCCGCCACCGCATCGGACGTGGCCCTGAAGGGCGGCTCCGTGGTGTCGCAAGTGGTTGACACCATGAGTTCGATCAACGAGTCGGCCAAGAAAATCGTCGACATCATCGGCGTGATCGACGGCATCGCCTTCCAGACGAATATTCTGGCGCTGAACGCGGCCGTGGAAGCGGCGCGTGCCGGCGAACAAGGCCGCGGCTTTGCCGTGGTGGCGTCCGAAGTGCGCAACCTGGCCCAGCGCTCCGCTGGCGCCGCGAAGGAAATCAAGATCCTCATCGACGATTCAGCCGAGAAGACGGAACGCGGCACGCGTCTGGTGGGCCAGGCTGGCGTGACGATGGGCGAAGTGGTCGACAGCGTGCGCCGCGTCACCGACATCATGAGCGAGATCGCCAGTGCCAGCCAGGAACAGAGCGCCGGCATCGAACAGGTCAACCTGTCGATCATCGAGATGGATGGCATGACGCAGCAAAATGCGGCCCTGGTGGAGCAGGCGGCCGCCGCGGCGCAAAGCCTGCAGGACCAGGCGGCCGAACTGGCCCACGTCGTCAGCATCTTCAAACTGGTCGAGGGCGAAGAGAAGCCGGCGGCATATGTGCCGGCCCCCGTCGCCACCGCCACCGCCACCGCCACCGCCACCGCCCCCGTTGCCGTACGCAAGCCGGCGCCCGCATTGCGCCCGGTCAAGTCGCTGACCCGCAAGGTGGAAGCGGCCGCACCCGCGGCCGCCGCGGCGCCGCGCAAGGCGGCGGCAGCGAGCAGCAATGACGAATGGGAAGAGTTTTAAGCGCGGTCAACAGCGCACAGGGAATTGTAATTACCGTATCTGATAATCATGGGGAAGCACATGTTTGAGAATAAACGTTTGATGAGTGTTGCAGCAGCCTTGCTGGTGTCCGTTTCTTCCGCCGCCTTCGCGGCTGAGGTGCCGGCGTCGTTCGATGCCAAGAACTGCAAGGCCGACTATCCGAAAGCCTCGCTGATGAACGAAGAGCAGGGCACCGTCTCGATGTCCTTCCTGGTCAATGCCGACGGTAGCGTTGCCGATTCGAAAATCGAGAAGAGCAGCGGCTTCAAGAACCTGGACAAGGCCGCCATCAAGGCTTTGTCTGCATGCAAGTTCAAGCCGGGCACCAAGGATGGTGCCGCTGCGCAAACCTGGACCAAGGTCGATTACGCCTGGAAGCTGGACTGATCCACGCATTGCCGGGAGCCTGGCTCCCGCAATCGCCTGTCCGCTACGGGCGGCGCCTGCGAGGGTGCCGCCCGTATTGTTATGTGCGCCAGCCAACGGCGCTGTCGCCCCCGATTCTGTTACCCTCGAAACATACCTTCGGGATCTCTCACCACAAGAGGCTTATCATGCAGCGCATCCTGACACTTTCCTCCCTGGCGGCCACCGGCTTGCTGCTTTCCGCCTGCGCTACACTGGGCACGCCTGTGGGCTTGCAGGCGGGGCAGACCGTCGCCGTCGTCAACAGCTTGAGCTGGGACAATCCGCTGACGGGCAAGCGCGACGGCGTGCGCACCAGCTGGCCTATCAAGGATGGCAAGATTGCCCCTGAATATTTCCCGCTGGCGCAATTGAAGCAATGCGAGGCCGGCGGCAAACCTTGCGCCTGGGGCGTGATGCGTGCGCAGCGCGGCGCGCCGACGCTGAGCTATGCGGACGGCGGCGTGGACCTGGCCGTGAGCGTGGCCATCGACGTGGCGCGGCGCCAGGATGCGCGCCAGGGCGAGACGCAGACGGCGATGGCGATACCGCAGGACGTGGCGGCACTGGCGGGCAAGCAGCGCGTGCAGCCCAGCTGGAAATTGAAGTATGGCAAGGTCGAGCAGGTCGAGCTCGATTATGGCGTGCGCTACCAGGTGTGCGTGCAGCGCTACGATGTGGCCGGCAAGGCCATCGACAGCTGCGACATTCCATTTATCTGAGGAAATATGCCGCGCGGGCCGCTTGTGGCGCCATTGCCACATTTCATGTTGCGGCGTGCGTCGGGGTGTAACAATCGGTAAAAGCGCAGCAAAGCACGGCGTAATTTCTTATAGTACTTAATTAAGGTAGTACACATTAGGAGAATTGCGATGAAAACCCTGTTGGCAGTAATCTCGCTGGCCGCCCTGGGTGGCTGCGCCGTGGCGCCGCCCGGGCCCGCGTATTACGGTTCGCGCGCGCCACAGGGGGCCTACAATCCCTATGAATGGCATACGGTCTCGTCCGAGCCGGTGCAGCCGGGTCGCGTGATGAGCGCGCCGCGCGTGGAGTACACGAATGAACCCGTCTACGTGCAGCAGCAGCCGGTGTACGTGCAGCAGCCCGTGTATGTGCCGGCGCCCGTCTACGCACCGCAACCGTATTACTATAATCCGCCCGTATCGATCGGGCTCGATTTCGTGTTCGGCTTTGGACGCTACGGTGGACACCGCGGCGGCTGGGGCGGGCATGGACGTTACCATGGCCGCCGCTAGACGCGGGGCGTAGTCTTTCTGGCGTGAGAAAGCGCGCCGTGCTTCATAAAGCACGGCGCGCTTTCTCATTGGCGATGACAAGCAGCGCCGCGCAGCGGAATCAGTGGAAATATACCGAACTCTGGTGCAGCACGTCCGCCGAGCACAGGATATACATCGCCGCCGCTGCCAGACCTATTTGCAAGGCGCCAAAGCTGATCGGGATGAGGCGGGACATGTCGTACTCCTGAGTGGTGTGAGGTGGGTGGTCAGGCTTTCATCATAGGTTGAGTTGATGCTTTTGGGCATCGGATGAATGTCCGCCACGATGTAGGACAACACCTCGTGCCTGGCACCCTGCCTCGCTCTCCGGCCGCCGGAGTAACCCTCAATAAATTATTGCGATTTCTGACTTCCATAACCGGCGCTCTGCGGCGTTGCCCACTGCTAGCAGTGCTCGCACTGCGTCGCAGTGGGCGCCTTGCATAGCATCCGGTTCTGTTCGTCATAACTTCACAATAATTTCCTGAGGATTACTTAGCGGTTTTTCCAGCGCAGCACCGGCTCTTCCGGCGCCGTGTCCGGCACGTTCGAGATCGCCAGCCAGTGCGTCAGGCGTTCCGGATGCTTGAGATTGATGCCCATGCCGTCGATGATGCCCACCTGTTCCAGCATGCGCGCGTCGATCTTCGCCTTCGACACCGTGGGCGCGCCCATGACCATGCGGTCATACGCCTTGCGCGCCTTGTGTTCCCACTTGTGCAGATTGCTTTCGTCGAAGCGGTTCGCTTCGAAATATACGGTCAGGGTGCCATCGAGGTTGCCGAAGCCGACAATGCCCGCGCCCTTGCGGATGGTGGTGGTGTTATCGATGTCAAATTCCGCCGTGGGCACGAAAATGCCGGCGCGGCCATCGACGTCGGGACGTCCCACGGGCGTTTCCTTGCCGTAGGAACTGGTTTCAGTAATGGTTTTTTCTGCGGACATGGTGCGTGTGTGGTGGCCGTGCCGGGAGCGCAATCGGGCCCGGCAGCGCCAGTCATCCTGTTCAAAAAATGCGTGCTGATGATCAGGGCGGGGTAGGGGCCCTGGCGGAGCGATGCTTGGCATTGCTTGATACCCTGCTATTGTAGCGCTAATTTAATTCTCCTTGGCAACACTTGCTGGGATAATGCAACAGTTTTTCCATGAAAAAGCCGCCCGGCCAGGTGGCGGGGCGGCTGTTGCGCGGCGACTATCCGGGCTCAGGCGGCTGTCTTACGGCGTGCCATGAAACCCAGCAAGCCCAGGCCCAGCAGCAGCATGGTGTAGGTTTCCGGCTCCGGTACGGCAGCCATCACCGAGACGTTGTCCAGGTAGGAACCATAGGTCGGTACGGAGACGGGACCGATCGATTCGAAGCGCAGCAGGCTCGACGAGCCGAGCGCGGTCACGTTCTGGCTGTAGGTTTGCCACACGCCGCTCGTATTGCCGACCAGTGCCGTTGGCGTCAGCAGGGTCGAACCCCAGTAGACATTCATCAGGCTGTTCGCGCCGCCAGCCGTGTCGGGACGGCCCGAGTAGGCGAACGACAGTGCATAGGTGCTGCCGGCCGTGGTGGCGATGGCTTGCGATACGGAGGTCAGCCGGTCGGTATTGAGTTCCAGGTATTGCGTGCCGCTGGCGGCGACGGGATTGAATCCGCCCTGGCCGCCTTGCGTGGCGCCTTTCTGGATTTCAAAGGCCGAATTGCCGCTGGCCGAGGAAGTCCAGCCGGTGACGCTGCTGAGCGGGGCCCAGGCCGAAGCGATGACATTGTTTTCGAAACTGCCGTTGACCACCAGTTCGGTCGCGGCGTTGGCAGCGCCAGCGGTGACCAGGGTGGCCAGTGCGGCGATCTTCAGGAGGGTGGCTGGCGTTTTCATGGGTTCTCGTTTGGTTAGTTAAAAGATAATTTGATTTCTTAAATGACATTTAAAGAATATCACCAAAACTCACACGCAGAACAAGCGCTCGCTAAAAATATTTGCAATTGTGAAATCATTTATGTCCACATAGAAACTAATTTCCATGGTGAATGAATTGCTGTGAAGCTCCAAGGCGAACGCGAACTTGAAGTTACTTGCGTCACGGTATTTTTGTGACATCGGGACGTAAAAAAACCTGCATCGTAACAACAACGATGCAGGTTTTTTTCAGGTAGCTGCCGTGCGCAGCGGCATATCGATTCGATAGGCACCCGCGCGCGCAGGCATCAGAACGCCAGGCGGCCCTGCAGGTAGAGCATGCGCGGCGCGCCCACCAGTTTGCCCAGGTTGCCGTCCGAGGTGCGCGTGAAGTAGCGCTTGTCGGCCAGGTTGTTGACGCCGGCTACCAGTTCCAGGCCCTTCTGGCCCGGCACTGTCCATTTCACTTGCGTATTCCAGGTACGGAAGCCGGGTATCACGCCCAGGCTGCCGGCCGCGTTTTCCGTCACGGTATTGGCTTCGTCGGCGAACTGGCGGCTCTGGTGGCTGCTCGACAAATCAACACCCCAGGCGCCCAGCTGGTAGTGGGCGCCGACGGTATCCGTGTTGCGCGAGTAGAAGGGCACGTCGTTGCCCGCATTCGCGCCATCCTGCAAGGTCGCTTTGGTATAGGTGTAGGTGGCGTAGGCGTTCAAGCCGGCCAGCGGGCCGGACTTGTCGAAGCGGTAGTCGATGGCCGATTCCAGGCCACGGTGATGCGTGGCGCCCACGTTGTAGAAGACGACGTTCTCGCCGCTGCCCACGGACTGGATCTGGTTGTCGAACTTGATGTTGAACAAGGTCGCTTCGGCCGACAGCTGGCCGCTCTTCCAGCGCGCGCCCAGCTCGGCTGTTTTCGCCAGTTCCGGCTGCAGCGGGTTCTTGCTCGACTGCGCATTGAGCTGCGTATTTTGCACGGCGCCAAACGAGCTGTTGTAGTTGCCGAACAGGGTCACGTTGTTATTGAGCAAGTAGGCCACGTTCAGCGACGGCAGGGCCTTGTTGTTGAGCAACTCGATCTTCTGGTCGACCGGCAAGTGGTTGAAGCGTTCCGTCTTGATGTGTTCATAGCGCACGCCCGGCGTGATGCGCCAGGCGTCGATGGCGATCTTGTCGTCGATATACACGGCTTGCGCATCGGTGGCATTGTCGGCGAAGCGCGTCGGCGCCTGCCGCACGCCGCTGGCGATGACGACGTTATAGATGGCCTCGTCGGCCCGCTCGGCCAGGTAGCGGTAACCGACGGTGACGTCCTGTGTGACCTTGCCGGTAATAAAGCGCTGCGTGTAGCGCGGCTCGATGGCCGTCGTTTCATAGTTGCGCGGCTGGTGGCCCAGGCCCGTGCGGCCGGCGTTGATCAAGGTGCTTTCGCGCGAGCTCTTGTTGTAATAGGCGCGCACCTCGAATTCCTGCGTGTCGGACAGGGCATTCAGGTAGCCGATGTCGAAGGCCTTGCGCTCGCCGCTCCAGAAATCGGTTGGGCGCGTGTTCTGGAACGGGTCCTGCTTGTATTGCGCGGCGGTCAGGCCGCCCGGCGTGCGCGACGTCACGTCGTAGTAGGACAGCTTGCCGTACACCTCGGCCGTCGGGCTCAGATCGTAGCGGAACTTCAGGGCGAAATCGTTGACCTTCTCATCGCTGCCCACGCGCCAGTCGCTGCCGCGGATGCCGGAATACAGCACCGCCAGGCCCAGGCCGCTGTCGAGCTGGGTGCCGGCAAACACGCTGGCCTGCGTGTTGTGGCCCACTTCGCTGTACGCGTTGTAGCGCACGCTGGCGTCGCCCGTGATGCCTTGTGTGGTGGGTACGCGGCGCGTCTTGAAATTGATGATGCCGCCCACGTTTTGCGGGCCGAAGCGCACGGCACCGCCGCCGCGCACCACGTCGACCGTCTCGACATTGGCCAGGCTGACGGGCGCGAACGACAGCTGCGGCTGGCCGTAGGGCGCCACCGACATCGGAATGCCGTCGAGCAATACCGTGCTGCGCGGCGAATAGCGCCCGGCCAGTCCGCGCACGCCGATATTGAGCGAGATGGCGCTGCCGGCGCTGCCCGAGTTGTCGCTGATCTGCACGCCGGGAATGCGGCGCATCACGTCGCTCAGGCTGGTCGCGCCCGAGTTCTCGATGTCATCCTTCTGCACCACGGTGCGCGCGCCCGCGAAATTCTTCGTGCTGGCCGCCATGCTGGTGCCCAGCAGGTTGCTGCTGACCTGGATCGACTCCAGGATGGGACCGGCATTCTCGGCGCTGTTGGCGTCCTGCGCCTGCGCGGCAAGCGGGGCGCCCAGGCAGGCGAGGGCGATGGCCAGCGCGCACGGGCGCAGCGAAAAGGGCAGTGTGACAGGTGTGGCAGCCATGCATGGATCTCCGTAATGACAATGGTTGCGCGGGCAATCGGGCGGCGCGACAACATCGTGGCGTGGATATCCGGCGCAAGGGGATAAGAATGATAATGATTCTCATTTTATCCGTCAATTGGGCAAACTGCGTAGGATAGGCTTTGCCCGGAGAAAGGCGGGAAGTGTTGCTGGCGCGGTACAGCGAAGCTTCTGGATTGCCGCATGGCACCATTGCTCGGGTGCGGCGGCATTCTGCGTGCTTCTTGTATACTGCCGCTTTTGCAGCCGTCAGACGTGAACGTACAATGAGCCAGACAACTGAAACGACACCAGGCAGTTCCTCCGTGGAACGCCGCCAGGGCGACCAGCCGGCAAGTGCTGCGCGCAAATTGAATCTGCTGGTGGTCGACGACAACCAGGAAGTGGGCGAATCGCTGGCCATGCTGCTTGAAGCGCTGGGCCACCACGCGGTGGTGGTGCGCAACTGGCAGATGGCCGTCGAGCAAGTCAAGCTGTGCGTGCCCGACGCCGTCTACCTCGACATCGAGATGCCCGGCATCAGCGGCATCGAAATCGGCCGCCGCCTGCACCACAATCCTGAAACGGCCAACGCCGTGCTGATCGCCGTCACGGGCCACAGCCTGCCCATGTACATGGACGACGCGCTGGCCGTGGGCTTCCGCCACTTCCTCGTCAAGCCCGTGCGCCTGGACGACCTGGCGACGACGGTGCAGTCGGTGCTGGCGGGGTAGCCTTTCCGCTACCCCGGCTGATGGCTGCTCAAGTGTTCAGCGCCGCGGCGCGAAATTGCAAGCCGAGTGCATGCGTCACCTTCAAAATGGTGTCGAAGCTCGGGTTGCCTTCGCCGGACAGCGCCTTGTACAAACTTTCCCGTCCCAGTCCCGTGTCTTTGGCAAGTTGTGTCATGCCGCGTGCCTTGGCAATATTGCCTAGCGCTTTGGCGATGAAGGATGCATCGTCGCCAGCTTCTTCCAGGCAAGCTTCAAAGTAGGCGACGATATCCTCTTCGGTTTTGAGGTGCTGTGCGCTATCCCATTTGTTGAGTTTTTGTACCATCAGACCTCCTGGAGTGCTTGCGCGAGCTGCTGCGCCGTTTTGATATCTTTCGCCTGCGTTGACTTGTCGCCGCCAGCGAGCAGGATAATGATTTCCATGCCGCACTGAGTAAAATAAACGCGATAGCCGGGACCACAGTCAATTCGCATTTCCGAAACACCGCCACCGACAGGCTTGCAATCACCGAAGTTGCCATCTTCGGCACGATCAATACGTGCCTGAATGCGGAAAAAAACTTTCCGATCCTTCAGCTTGCTGAACCAGTCATCGAACGTGGCGGTGGTATGGATGCTTTTCACATATACCAGTGTATTCTTTGGGATACGGAAAATCAAGCGTATGCATCAAGTTTGACTGCCGCGCGCAGGCTGGCTTTGTTAGCCGATGCGTTTGCCTGGCCTGCTGCGCAGGCGAGGGCTGCAGCTGCCTCATGCACGAGCGCGGAAATGAAAAAAGGGTTACAAGCCGAAGCATGTAACCCTTTTATTTACCGCTAATTCTATGGGGTGGCTGATGGGGCTCGAACCCACGACAACAGGAATCACAATCCTGGACTCTACCAACTGAGCTACAGCCACCACTGTCTTACTTACCTGTTTAGCTGTTTTGCTGAACAGGTGCCGAATTATACAAAGAACTCGGCAAAGTGGCAAATCTAAATGCAGTCTTTTTTATAGAATCGAAAGATTGCATGAAAACGCCTGTTTTCGCTCACACGGACAGGTGCGCGACGGGCGGCTGCAAGTCCAGCAAACCGGAGAAGGCTTGCGCCAGGGACTCGACCTTGGCCGTCGTGTAACCTTGCAGCTGGGGCGCATCGTTGCCGGTGCGGCGCAGGCTGGCCGCGTCGAGCAAACGGGCCAGCTGGCGCGCCACGGCGTCGCCCGTGTCGACCAGGGTGATCGTTTCCTGCGTGTGCGCGCGTACCGTGCGCACGATGGCGTCCTGCACGAAGGGGTAGTGCGTGCAGCCGAGCACCAGGGTGTCGACACCTTGTTCCAGCATGGGGGCGATGTAGCGTTCCAGCATGGCGCTGGTGGCATCCAACGGGCCGTGGCCCAGTTCGCACTGCTCGATGCGGTCGGCCAGGCCTATGCAGGGCTGCAAGATGAACGTGGCGCCCGTGGCGGCGCTCACCTGCTCGCGCAGGGCCAGCAGCTTGTCGCCGCGCAAGGCGCGTTCCGTTGCCAGCACGGCGATCTTGCCGTTGCGGCTGATGCTGGCCGCCGGTTTCAAGCCTGGTTCGACGCCGACGATGGGCAGGTCGGGATAGCGCGCGCGCAGGGCCTTGATGGCGGCGATGGTGGCCGTGTTGCACGCCACCACCAGTGCCTTGGCGCCTTGCTGCAATAGAAAGGCGGTGATCGCCAGCGAACGGTCGACCACCTGCTGTTCCGTCTTGTCGCCATACGGGGCGTAGGCGGAATCGGCAAAGTAAATCAAATCTTCCTGCGGCAGCTGCGCGCGGATATGGCGCAGCACCGACAGGCCGCCCACGCCGGAGTCAAAAATGCCGATGGGCGCGTCTGGACGGGCAGTGCTTGCAATAGAAGTCATATAAAGCCGAAGAAGATAAAAAAACGCCGCGCTGGTGTTGCCGCGCGGCGTCTATGGTAGAGCTTGTTTAAGCAACCGTCACGGGAATCTTGCTGACGCTATTGAGTTGCTCGATCTTCGCCTGCCATTCTTTCGGGCCCGTGTTGTGCACCGATGTACCCTTCGCATCGACGGCCACCGTCACCGGCATATCGACCACGTCGAATTCGTAGATCGCTTCCATGCCCATGTCGGCAAAGCCCAGCACCTTGGCGTGCTTGATGGCTTTCGACACCAGGTAGGCGGCGCCGCCCACGGCCATCAAATAGGCCGACTGGTGCTTCTGGATCGATTCGATGGCGACCGGGCCACGTTCGGCCTTGCCGATCATGGCGATCAGGCCCGTCTTTTCCAGCATCATGTCGGTGAACTTGTCCATGCGCGTGGCGGTCGTCGGACCGGCCGGGCCGACGGCTTCGTCGCGCACCGGGTCGACGGGACCGACGTAGTAGATCACGCGGTTTTTAAAATCGACCGGCAATTCTTCGCCCTTGGCCAGCATGTCCTGGATGCGCTTGTGCGCGGCGTCGCGGCCCGTCAGCATCTTGCCGTTCAACAGCAAGGTCTGGCCCGGCGTCCACGAAGCGACTTCTTCCTTCGTCAGGGTGTTCAGGTCGACGCGCTTGGATTTTTCCGTGTCCGGCGTCCAGTGCACTTCCGGCCACGACGACAGCGATGGCGGCGTCATGTAGGCCGGGCCGGAGCCATCCAGCACGAAGTGGCCGTGGCGCGTGGCGGCGCAGTTCGGGATCATGGCGACCGGCTTCGACGCGGCGTGCGTCGGGTGCATCATGATTTTCACGTCGAGCACGGTCGTCAGGCCACCCAGGCCTTGCGCGCCGATACCCAGCGAGTTGATCTTGTCGCACAGCTCGATGCGCAATTCTTCCAGTTTATTTTGCGGGCCGCGTTGTTTCAGCTCAAACATGTCGATGTCTTCCATCAACACTTCCTTGGCCATCAGCATGGCTTTTTCGGCCGTGCCGCCGATGCCGATGCCCAGCATGCCAGGCGGGCACCAGCCGGCGCCCATGGTCGGCACCGTCTTCATGACCCAGTCCACCAGCGAATCGGACGGGTTCATCATGATCATCTTGGATTTGTTTTCCGAGCCGCCGCCCTTGGCTGCCACTTTCACGTCGACGGTATTGCCTTCGACCAGTTCCATGTGCACGACGGCTGGCGTGTTGTCCTTGGTGTTCTTGCGGTCGAAATGCGGGTCGGCCACGATGGAGGCGCGCAGCTTGTTGTCGTCGAAGTTGTACGCGCGGCGCACGCCTTCGTTGACGGCGTCGGTGACCGTGCCGGAGAAGCCTTCGAAGCGCACGCCCATGCCGATTTTCAGGAAGACGTTGACGATACCCGTGTCCTGGCAGATAGGACGCTTGCCTTCCGCGCACATGCGCGAGTTGGTCAGGATTTGCGCGATCGCATCTTTTGCCGCCGGGCTTTGCTCGGCCGCGTAGGCGCGCGCCAGGTGCTCGATGTAATCAGCAGGGTGGTAGTAGCTAATGTACTGCAACGCTGCGGCGACGGATTCGATCAGGTCTTCTTGCTTTATGACAGTCATGGTGTTCTCGCGGTGGATAAGAAGGGTAAGACTTTTACTAATTAATAGTTACTGGTTGCGGCATCGAAAATGACAAAGCCCATGGCCGCCGCTGGCAGTCATGGGCTTCTTTCTTTAGTGTGGCGCTCTTGCTTGATTCTGGGTCACGGTCATGATGCGGTCGGTGTACGCAATGGCCATGGCCGAAATGATGAAGACCATGTGGATCACCGTTTGCGCAATGATCACTTCCATCTTGTAGGAATTGGCATTGATAAATGTCTTCAACAGGTGGATCGACGAGATGCCGATGATGGCCATCGCCAATTTCGTCTTCAGCACGGAAGCATTCACATGCGACAACCATTCCGGCTGGTCTGGGTGGTCATCGAGGTGCATGCGCGAAACGAAGGTTTCGTAGCCGCCAATAATGACCATGATCAGCAGGTTCGAAATCATGACCACGTCGATCAGGCCTAATACCACCAGCATGATGGTGGCTTCATTGAGCTTGGTCGGCAGGGCGCTACCCGGTACGGCGACGGCCGTCAGCACGTGCTGCAGGGCCGCGTCATTGCCGAACACGGCACCGATCAGGTCGGACAATTCCACCCAGAAATGGAAGACATACACGCATTGTGCGAGGATCAGGCCCAAGTATAGCGGCAACTGCAGCCAGCGCGACATGAAGATGAAGGAGGACAGCGGGTGCAGCTTGGTATGTTTGGATGACGGTGGTAGGTGGTCGATCATGTGGGGTTTCCTGGGGGAGTAAATACCAATTTTTGGTATGCCCGACATTTTACACTTGCTGCTGATTACTGCGCATGGCCTTGCTCCTGATTATTAGGTTTGATGAAACATGAAGTGGTATTGAACCTTCGGTGCAGCATGCATTTTCCCAGTGAAAATACTGTACGGCGTCCCCTTGACTCCCATTGCCGAAGGCGCTTATGGTTAGCCTTGATAGGGGTAAAACGCTGCATAAACGCGACATGTAAGGCGTCCGTAAGACACGGGGTCTATCGTGTTGGCAAACAATTACTACACTGGAGACAAGCATGAGCGCTACAGAAAACCAAGGGCAGGGCACGGAACAGCAGGGACCGGAGGAGTCGCGCGTATTTGAACCGTCGGCAGCGTTTGCCGCACAGGCAACGATTTCCGGCATGGACGCCTACCGCGCCATGGTGGCCGACGCCGAACGCGACTACGAAGGCTTCTGGGCCAAGCTGGCGCGCGAGAACCTGAGCTGGAAAAAGCCGTTCACCCGCACCTTGAATGAAGACAACGCCCCGTTCTACAAATGGTTCGAAGACGGCCAACTGAACGTGTCCTACAACTGCCTGGACCGCAACATCGAAAATGGCCTGGGCGACAAGACGGCCATCATCTTCGAAGCGGACGACGGCACCGTTACCAAGGCAACCTATAAAGAACTGCACGAAAAAGTCTGCAAGTTCGCCAACGGCCTGAAAGCCAAGGGCATCGCCAAGGGCGACCGCGTCATCATCTACATGTCGATGTCCGTCGAAGGCGTGGCCGCCATGCAAGCCTGCGCGCGCATCGGCGCCACCCACTCCGTCGTGTTCGGCGGCTTCTCGGCAAAATCCTTGCAGGAACGCATCATCGACGCGGGCGCCGTGGCCGTCATCACGGGCGACGAGCAATTGCGTGGCGGCAAGAAGCTGCCATTGAAATCCATCGTCGACGAAGCGCTGGCGCTGGGCGGCTGCGACTCCGTGAAAAACGTCATCGTGTATCAACGCACGGGCAGCGACCTGCCGATGGTGGCCGGCCGCGACACGTGGCTGCACGACCTGGTCGAAGGCCAGAGCACGCAATGCGAGCCGGAATGGGTCGATGCCGAGCATCCACTGTTCATCCTCTACACCTCGGGTTCCACCGGCACCCCGAAGGGCGTGCAGCATTCGAGCGGCGGCTACCTGCTGTGGGCCGCGCTGACGATGAAATGGAGTTTCGACATCAAGCCCGACGACGTGTTCTGGTGCACGGCCGACATCGGCTGGGTGACGGGCCACAGCTACATCGCGTACGGCCCGATGGCCGTGGGTGCCACGCAAGTGGTGTTTGAAGGCATCCCGACCTACCCGAACGCGGGCCGTTTCTGGGAAACCATCAAGAAGCACAAGGTCAGCATCTTCTACACGGCGCCTACGGCCATCCGTTCACTGATCAAGGCGGCCGACGTCGACCCGAAAGTGCATCCAAGCAACTACGACCTGACGAGCTTGCGCCTGCTGGGCACGGTCGGCGAACCGATCAATCCGGAAGCGTGGATGTGGTACTACAAAAATATTGGCGGCGAGAAGTGCCCGATCGTCGACACCTTCTGGCAAACGGAAACGGGCGGCCACATGATCACCCCGTTGCCGGGCGCCACGCCGATGGTGCCCGGTTCCTGCACCCTGCCATTGCCAGGCATCATGGCCGCCATCGTCGACGAGGCGGGCCAGGACGTGCCGAACGGCCAGGGCGGTATTTTGGTCGTAAAACGCCCATGGCCATCGATGATCCGCACGATCTGGAACAACCCCGAGCGCTTCAAGTCCAGCTATTTCCCGGAAGAACTGGGCGGCAAGATGTACCTGGCAGGCGACGGTGCCATCCGCAACAAGGACACCGGCTACTTCACCATCACGGGCCGCATCGATGACGTCTTGAACGTATCGGGCCACCGCATGGGCACGATGGAAATCGAATCGGCCCTGGTGGCCAACCCGCTGGTGGCCGAAGCGGCGGTAGTCGGCCGTCCGGACGACACGACAGGCGAATCGATCTGCGCCTTCGTGGTGCTGAAGCAAGCGCGTCCGACAGGCGAGGAAGCGAAGAAACTGGCCCTGGAGCTGCGCAACTGGGTCGGCAAGGAAATCGGCCCGATTGCGAAACCGAAGGAAATCCGTTTCGGCGACAACCTGCCAAAAACCCGCTCCGGCAAAATCATGCGCCGCCTGCTGCGCGTGCTGGCCAAGGGCGAGACGATCACGCAAGATGTCTCGACCTTGGAAAACCCGGCGATTCTGGATCAGCTGAAGGAAGCGTCGTAATGAAAGGTCGGTTCCTACGGGGGCCGACCACGGCCTTTGTTGGGCTGCTGCTTGTCGTTGCCAGCTTTAACTTTTACCCCACGGTAAATAACTTTGGCAGTCCGTAGAATCTTTGCTATAATCTGCGGCTTCGCGACAAGCGAGAAATAGTACGCAAATGCGAGCAAGTCGACGCATTGCCTGCAGGAGAGGTGGATGAGTGGTTGAAGTCGCACGCCTGGAAAGCGTGTATAGGTTCATAGCCTATCGGGGGTTCGAATCCCCCTCTCTCCGCCATAGACACAAAAGCAAAAGGCCACCTTCGGGTGGCCTTTTTGTTTTTGTGCCCGGCGGAGAGAAGCACGCCCCCTGCGGGGCGTGCGCGGGGGATTCGAAGGGTCGGGCCTACCGGCCCGGCCCTCTCCGAATCGACCAACTGCTGCCGCTGCGCGGCAGCCCCGCGCGCCTGCGGCGCGCGTTCGTGGCTCTAATTAAAGTTTCGACTGAGCCAGCTTCTACGGCGCCCAATGCATAAGTCCGTGTCCAAAATAGCGGACCTGCCCCTGCCCCCCTCTCATCTGACTCGATCACACCAAGTTTGATTTTGGGAGCATGCGATGCGCGATTTAAACTATCAACTCAAGCAGCTTTGCGACCGCAATCGCGATGGTAGCTATGCACAAAAATCGTCATCAAAAACGCAGTGACGGCAGGTTGGCTAATGTCAAGGATTTTTGCAGGTCTGTGCGCAGAAAACTTAACTTATGTGTTAAGATCGATTCCAATCTATGAAAGCAGCCAAACTTACTCATCAGCGGGCCTTCGAAATGGTGGCCAAGATCCCTCCAGGGACGAAGCTCATTTCTCCGTCAGTGCAGAAGTGGGATGTTGCTATTGTGGTAAAGGATTGCGGGCAACTTAATGGCCGATATCCTAAGAGCATTGAAAAACAGCTTGATCATGTAAGCAAGAAATCTGCTGTTCTCCGAGCGCTTGGTGAGTTGTACCCAGCGGTTTGTGAAGAGGACTATCAAGCAGTGTTCGACCAAAACGGAGTTGGTTGTAAGATCGCACATTCGTTCCTATATGAAGGTAACACGTACAAGGTCTGGGAGTTGAAGCCTAACAACAAAGACCGGTTGTACTTTTTCCCGTTAAAGGAGGGGTTGCCAAATGGAAGAAAAACTATATTTTTATTAACAGTTTGCCATAAAAAAGATCAGAAGACGCCGAAGGAAATAATCGATGTTTGTGTTGATGACATCAAGGCGATTCTTCAATCTCGTGGAAAATTTGAAATTTGTGAGGAAAAAAATGTCACCAAATAATGAGATCGTTGCAGAAGAAGTTGCGGAAAGAAAAGGCCTGTGGGCTGGAGTTCGCCGAGCTGAGCCGATCCAACAGGTGCGAAAATTGATGCGACAAAACCAATTGCTCAATCGAGATATGGCCATTCGGATGGGAATTTCAGAAGCGGGAATTTCTCGGCTTTTGAATGGAAATCAAAATATCCAAATTGATACGTTGTACATGTTGGCCGATGCTTTGGGTGCTCCTTTGTCTATTGATTTTGGGGAAAGGGAATCGAGTTTCTCATATGTTTTTGATGAAGATATGGTTTCTAGCTATTTTGTAGATGCAGAAGACATTGGAGCAGGAGGCTCCAATGTCGTGCAGCTTAGTAGTTTTAGGAAGGGTGTGAATAGAAGGACTAACTATCCTAAAACATCAGGAGTTTTTGAACCTATTTGTGTAAATGCTTGAGTACATTATGAATCCTAGTGTCTTTTTACTCTCACGTCTTGAGTTTCGTCGGTTTGATATCGAAATCAATCCTGATTTTGTCTTGAGTAAAGATGAAAATTTTTTCCCTCAGATTGATTTCGATTTCAATAAAGTAAAGTTTGAGCTTGGGACCGACCTTATTTATCCTGACGATGAGTTGAACGATCCCCGACACTTTACATTATTTTTGAAAGTGTCGATTCGACAATCTAAACAAGTCGATGATGTCATCTTGCCATATTCGCTTACCATTGAAGGTGCCGCATACTTGCACTTTAGGGGGAAAGACGAAGGTTTGAGGCGTTTTCAAGTAGTGCGAGGAACTGGTTATGGAATGCTTTATAGCGCATTTCGTGAACATATTGCGAATTTTACAGCCAGAAGTGCTTATGGGCTTTGGTTTTTGCCAACGCCCAACTTTAATAGCCGGGTTGAAGTTGATGCTCCGAAAGACTTTGAAAAATGGGAGGCTGCAGTAAATTCTGCTGCCAAAGTATTGGAGTCGAGTCGTACTAAAAAAGCACCCAAAAGAATTACTAAAGCAAAAAATGCTCTGTAGCAATATTAATGGTTATTTCTCTTGGGATATGATGCACATTACTTCGTTGCGGAGTCGAGTAATTTTACGTAGCGGAAAGGAAACGGAACCGAGCTCAGGAACCAATTAGTTCTGTTGGTATGTGTGTTGGCACTTTTCACCTATTTTGTACCAACATTTTATAGGTGATTCGATTCCGGCAAGGTGGCTGAAGTTGTCGAGATTGGTGTGGGATCGATATCGCGGATCACTATTTGTTGTATTAATACCACTTTTAAGGCCGCGTTTGCGATCCCAACGTGCAAATACATAGCATTTATAAGGGTCTAAGACCGATTCGAATCCCCCCTCTCCCATAGACACAAAAGCAAAAGGCGACCTTCGTGTGGTCTTTTTTTTGTGTCCGGCGGAGAGGAGCACCTCGTTCCGCAGGCGCGAGCAGTGTCCTGCGAATTCCCTGCCTCACCCTGCGCGGTGCATTCGAAGGGTCGAGCCTACCGGCCCGGCTCTTCCCGAATTGACCAACTGCTGCCGCTGCGCAGCAGCCCCGCGCGTCTGCGGCGCGCATTCGTGGTTCTAATCAGCTTTGCAAAGGAGCATGCTTCTACGATGCCTAGCGCATCAGTTCGTGTCCAACTGGCGGACCCGCACGCCGCCGACACGCCGCTTTCTGATTTCATACTAAAGCGCCCAACTTCCGCCACGGCAATCCGCAAAGTCTCCCTAACCAGCCAATACCGCCGAAACAATCGACCGGCGCAGCACCGTCCTTCCGGCATCGATGCCACGCTGTGAAAACGCCGGCGGCAACGCGACATCATCCGTAGCAGTGTTGTCTGGCGCAGCCGTTTCCTTTACCAGCATGTTGGCGCTATTCTCGACCTCGAAGTACTCGTCCCAATGCACTGGAACTTGATGGGAGCGGCCATCTCCACCTCTCACGGAGACGTAGTGGGTTCGCGCGACGCTGCGGAAGCCGCTGGCCGTTACCTGCACTTTCTGCGATCCGTCGGCCTCCTGTTGCATGGAGGTCTTCAGGATACTTCGCGTGACGCACTCGGGATGCTTGAACATCGCCTCGCCGTGGTAATTGGCAATCGCTTCATGCTCCCAGAAACAGGGTTTGTGCGAATACGTGTCTTGATAGATGTCCGAGTGCGGGCGATGCTGTTGGTACAAGGGGATGGCAAGCAGCGGGGCGATCCCAAAGTAGAACGACTTGAAGAAATCGTTGTGATAGGCGTTGAAAAACAGGCGCGCCTGGGCAAGTTCGTAGGCAAAGAATTTCTCCGGGGCGCCGCTGATATCGGTCGCGCGCATATGTCCCGACTCCAGCACGTTGATCATGCGGGTTTTTTCGAATACGAACGTGTCGCCAAAACCTGTCTGACTATCCTTGAGCAGCTTGAGCATTTCCTGTTGCGCCAACGGCGTGAACAACAGCCGGAACTGTACTTCATGGTTGCGGTCCGTGGCATCGAACAAGGCGTCGAATTCGCGGTTGGCCATCACCGTAAAAGTATTCCCCTCGTCGACATCGCGCGACTTTTCTTCCAGCTTCTTGATGGCGCGATTCTTCCGCCATTTGTCGAAGAAGCCGTCCTCCAGACTGGAGAGTTTTGACGGGTGGCGGCTGAACACGAGATCCGGCGCCGCTTCGTTGCCGTAGACGATAAATGTCTGGTTCTCGTACTCGGGCATCGGACGTTCGATCGAGGCCCGCAGAGTTTCGTGGCGGGTTCTGGTTTCCGTTTTGCCTTGTGAATTGCGGTACTGTTCCGTCCAGCTGATAGCCAGCGAGCCATGGTATGTCTTGCTGCCCATCGAGTGTGACAAGGTGCGCGCAAGAATGAACGGGTTGCCGTTCAGTACGCCGCTGTGCGAGAACACGATCGAGTTGTCGTCACCAAGATTGCCATACCAGCCAAAGCTGGTGCGCAGCTCTTCCATGCGGCCGTTGCTGAAATACGGGTCGAATGCGATGCGAGGCACTGTTTGTTGCATCAGCTTCGTCACGATATCCCAGTCGTACAGGCGGTTCAGCGGCACCATCTGGCCCCAGGCCACGGCACGCTTCTCGTCGCAGGCTTCCTGCAGCCGCTTTAATTGCGCGTCGGAATCGTTGATGATGCGGTTGAGCGTATGAATCGCGACGGCAAGCGCAATCGCTGGAACCGTGAGCCATGGCCATGCGTAATGGGTGTAGAGATAGAGTGCCGCCAGTAGCGCGGCGACGATGCTGGCGCCGCGCAGGATACGCCACCATTTGTTGCTGGAACCGGCGCCCGCGGCCTGCTTTTCGAGCACGCGTAGTTCCTGCACCGTCGCGATGTTGGCGTTCTCGTCCACGCCGGAACGGCGCACGAGGTCTTCGAAAAAGTCCGACGTATTGCTGGCGTGAGCATTTCTGAAATGGGAAGAATACTGCTCCAATGGTTCATGGACGTCGTTGATCAAAAGAAGACGCTCCGGGCGGCAGCCTTGGTTTCGGCGGAGGCAGTGAAAGGAATGCGCGTGGTATAACCTTGCCGCGCCGCAACGATTTGCTTGGTCGGCCAGGCAAAGACGTCCTGGTTCCACATGCCGACGGTATCGTTATACAGCGTGCGCGCGGCGGTCACTTCCTTTTGCAGATAACTGTTCTGGCGCATGGCATCGGCAATGACGGCATGTGCCTTCAGATCCGGGTAGGCTTCGAACGCCAGGTTAATGCGGGAAAAAATCCCGTCGATTTTCTGGGATGCCTGATTGCGTTCGGCGTCGGCGTTGTGTCCGCTCCGGTAAGCCGCTACCGATTTCATCACGTCCTTGTCGAGGTCGATCGCTTTTGCGACCAGGCCAACCACGTTGTTCAGGACGACGACGCGCTGTTCCAGATAATTGTCGATCTGTGACGCATCGGCCTGGATTTTCTGCTGCAGCTTGCGCAGATACGCCAGGGCGGAGATCTTCATGAACAGGAAGACCAGGCCTGGCAGTGCCCCCAGCACCAGGAGTCCCAAGCTGTACGTTTGCGGCAACGTACCGGTCAGCAGCGCCAAGCCGCCGATCAACGGAAGGACCGCCCACAGGGCGATTTCAAATATGAGCGACCCGGTGCCGACTTGGACGGAGATTTGCTTGCTGATGACGTTGATGTCGCGCCCTTGCTCATTTATCGGGCCAGTTACTTCGTCCAAATCATTTGCCATGCTTGAAAATCCTTTGTATTGAGTGTTTCTGATTGAGCGACTCTCGCTCGGTTGCAAAATATTTCGCTGTAGCTTTTGAAGTGCGGGAGCAAAATGTCGGTGGATTGTGTAAGTTTCCCAAAATTAATTTTTTTGCCATCATATCTTGAAGGAGGAGAGCCAATCAAGGGCGGTCAAGCCGATATTTCATGTTAAATTTCGGGAAAAAACTTGGACACTTTCCGATGCGGCGAGTTTTCAGTCAAGCGCTTGCATCAGTCCGGCGGCAGGGAGGCGGAACACGGGATAACGGACGCCAGCTTCCAGCCGGCCACAGCCTTCCAATAAATTTCTTCCGAGCCTGTAACCGATCCCCGCCCGCCACCGAATCTTCGGCTGTGCCAGACCAGACTTTGCGGAGAAATAAATGATCAAGAATTTATTAAGGCTCTGCCATCGTCAAATAGAGGAAATGCAGGAAGTGGCTGCAATACAGTGACGGTGTGCATGGTGATACTTCTGCCATTCCGAGGGCCAGGGTCAGGTCCGCCATTCGCCTGCTGCATCTTGCCTGTGTTTGCGCAGGCTGCGATGCCCGCCGCTGATGCCTGCCCGGAGAGCGTGCCGGCGACTTCAATCAAACTGGATGCCGTGCCAGCTGGCTGGACGTCGTATATCGGCAGCCCGCTCTACCTGAGTGCCGCGGCGCCGATCGATGGCGCGCCGCAGCGCAGGGGGCAGCTGGTGCCCAGCGGGAAGCGCAGGAAGAAAGGGGAGACGACGCTCAGCTATCGCCTGGAAGGTCGCTATCCAGACGGCAAGTGGTAGCAATGCAGTTACGGCGTGCATGGTGAGGTAACGCTGTCGAGGAGAATGGACGACAGTGTCAGCCTTTGCGAATTTACCTACAGGAAAGGCAGCAAGGTCGGGCAGAATGAGATCGATATCGATTGCCGGTAAGTGAGTTGGTATCAGCGGTATCGCTGGGGGGATCGCAGGCCGCAAAGCCCGATGCGCCTGAGCGAGCCGTTCATCAAGCGGCTCGCTCCAGCGATCAGAACCGGTATTTGAGCGTTGCCGTCACCGCACGCTCGGCGCCCAGGTAACATTCGCCGTGGTAGCAGATGGTGTAGTAACGCTTGTTGAGCATGTTGCTGGCGTTGAGCCTGAGCTGCCAGCGTACCGTCTCGTATTTCAGCATGCCGGTGAAGAGCGTATAGCCGCCTGCCAGCGACGTGTTTGCCTCGTCGTTCTGGCGCGGGCCGACGTAGTTGACGCCGCCGCCGATGCCGAAGCCCTTGGCCAGCGTCTGGTCCAGCCAGAGCGAGGCCATCTGCTGCGGTTCCGTGGCGGGTACCTTGCCGGCCTCGGTGCGGTCGGCGCTTTCCAGCACCCTCAGGTTCATCTTGGTCAGCGACGCCGTCAGGTTCAGGTCGCGGGTCAGCTCGGCCTTGGTTTCCAGCTCGATGCCGCGCGAGCGTTGCTTGCCGATCTGGCGGGTATCGCCGCTGATGTTGTCATAGGTGACGACGTTGGTCTTGCGCAAGTCGAACAGGGCGGCGCCAAAGAAGATGCGCGAATTGTCAGGCTGGTATTTCACACCGGTCTCCAGCTGTTTGCCGCGGCTGGGTTTCAACGGATCGTTGTTGTAGTCGACGCCGTTGTTGGAAAGGAAGGATTGCGTGTAGCCAGCGTAGCTTGCCCAACCATTTCCGAACAGATAGTTCAGCCCGGCGCGGCCGCTGAAGACGCTGTCGCTCTGGACGGTGTGGCTGGCGTCGAGCCGGTCGTCGGTGACGCTGCGTGCGTAATCCTGGCGGCCGCCCAGAGTCACTATCCAGCGGTCGAACAGCTTGATCTGGTCTTGCCCATACAAGCCGGTCTGTTCAGCCGTCTGGGTGTAGTTCGCCCATGGCTTCGTCGGCATGGCGATGGGCTGGTTGTAGACCGGGTTGAGCAAGTCAAGATCCAGTGTTGGGCCGATGAAGCGGTTGGCGACACCCCTGGAGCGATTCCAGTCGATGCCAAACAGCAGGGTTTGCTTGATGTCGCCGCCGTGCAGCTTACCCAGCAATTGCGTATCGAGCCCCGTGTGGTGGTGCTGGTCGTCCCAGGTGCGCGCGATGCGCGTATAGGTGCGCTCGTCGGCTTGCAGCTCGTCCACCCAGATAACGCGGCGCTTCACGCGGTTATCCGTGTAGCGGAAGTGTTGACGCAGGCTCCAGTCGTCGCTGAACGCGTGTTCGAAGCGGTAGCCGATGGAATTCTGGTCCTGCCTGATGCGGCTGAACGCGGGGTCGCCCATCTTCACCCGCGTCAGGCTTTTGTCCGCGGCGATCGCGTAGTAGGGATCTTCGCCGGATGCATTGCGCAGGAACTCCGCCTGTAGCGTCAACGAGGTCGTCGCGTTGGGCGCCCAGCGCAGCGAGGGTGCCAGGGCGAAGCGCTTGCGGTTGATGCGCTGGCCGGTCGGATAACGGTCCTGGTCATCGCTGCCTAGTGCCATGCCCGTCAGGCGATAGCTGAAGTCACTGTTTGGGGCTAACGTGTCGCCCAGGTCGATGCCGATCTGCTTGCGATTGAAGCTGCCGTACTGCAGCTCCACCTCGCGTGCCGGCTCGCCGCCTGGCTGCTTGCTGATACGGTTGATGATGCCGCCCGCATCGGCCTGGCCAAACATCACCGAGGCCGGTCCGCGCAGCACTTCCACGCGCTCGAGCAGGTAGGGTTCGGTCATACGGTAGACGATGCCGAAGGGCGTTTGCGACAGGCCATCGCGGAAGTTGCCGCTGTTGCCGCTGAAGCCGCGCAGGGAGATATATTCCCAGCCGCGATTGTCCGGACCATAGGTATTGACGGAAATGCCGGGCGTCTGGGCAACGATGGCCATCACGTCCTGCGCGCCGCGCGCCTCGATTTCCGTGCGTCCGATTACCGAGACCGATTGCGGGATTTCGCGCATGGGCGTGCCGGTCTTGGTGGCCGTGTCGGCGCGGCGGGCAATATAGCCGAAGACGGGCTCGTTGGCCGTTTCCTGTTCGGCCTGGACGGTGATGCCGGGCAGCATCTGCGCTATGGCCTGGCTGGCGGGCACGATTACCATGGCCGAGCCATTCCCGGCCGCCGCCAGGCCGCTGCCCGCCAGGGCTGTCTCGAGCGCCTGTTGCAGCGTCATCTTGCCTTGGATGGCGGGCGCATTCTTCCCTTCTGCCAGCGCGGCGTTCATGGAGATCGCCGTGCCCGCTTGCTGTGCCAGCGCATTGATGGCCTGGCCCAATGGCAGGGGCGGGATGGCGAATTGCCTTTCCACCGCCACCGCGGCAGCGGACGAGGCGCCTTGGGCATGGGCGAACGAAGGATTGCCGAAGATGGCGCATGCCGCCAGCAGCGTTGCCGATAGGGCAGACTGGCGCTGTGCCGTGGTGCCGGCGCGATGCTTGATGGGGGTTCCGCGGATGTGCTGCACAGGCATGGTATGTCCTTGAGGTAAGTTGTTTTGCTGAAGACGCAGAACTCGCTGAATACCGGACAATTATTTTTCAATGCGCCCCAGACCGTTTACAGCGCGGGGCTCGGCCTTACTATTTACCTGGGCAGGATGATGGCTTGCCCATCCTCGTACCGTCCCAGCCTGACCGGCAGGATCGTTGGCAGCACCCGCAGGAAAACGTCGAGCTCGGCGAGACGGAAGCTGCCCGTCAGCCGGAGGCCGGCAAGAGACTTGTCCGTGCCCAGCATCAACGGTCGCGCAAGGTAGTCGTTCCAGCGCAGGATCGCTTCGCCGAGCGGCGTGCGGTTAAATACCATCCAGCCATCTTTCCAGGCGCCAACGCTGGCGGCCGCCACGGCGTGCACTGCGCCAGCGCCATCGGCGCCCATGCGAACCGCCTGCCCCGCGCGCAGGCTGACGCTTGGCGCCCGCGCGGGCAAGTGGCTGTCCTGGCCGCTCCACACGGCCACATGGCCTTCCGCGACTTCGACGAACATGGCGCTGTCGCGCACGGCCACCGTGAAAGTGGTGCCCAGCACCGCCACCTTGCCCCAGCGGGTGTGCACGCTGAACGGCCGCGCGGCATCGCGGCTGACTTGCAGGTGGATTTCACCGGTCTTCAGCGTCACTTCGCGGCGGTCGCGGTAATACGCGACAGCGGCACTGGTGCGTGCGGCCAGATGCAGTTCGCTGCCGTCCCCCATGCGCTGGACCAGCAGCTGCGAGCGGCCAGTGTTCAGTGTGGCCAGCTCCACCGGCTGCAGCCAGTGCCAGCGTCCCACCGCTCCGCTCAGGGAGGCCATGCCCAGCAGGCCCAGCGCCACGACTATCTTGCGGCGTGCAATGCCGGCAGGCAGAGGGCGCGCAATGCGATCCTGCAGCCCGTCGGGACTGGAAGCATGCCAAGCGTCAAGGGCCAGGCGATAGATGGCATCGTTGTCGCTGCTGTGCTCACGCCAGTTGCTCAGTTCCTGCTCGGCAGCCAGCTCCGCAGCCGCACCGCCGCCGTGGCGGCGGGCGATCAGCAGCAGGGCGTGCTCGAAGGACTGGCGCGGAGACATGGCGGGTCAGAATCAATGCCTGGCGTCAGCGAACAGGCGGCTTAAATCGATGCAATCGATGACGCCACGCACGATGTGCTTTTCGATGGCGGCTTCCGTGCACGCCATCTGCCGTGCCGCTTCCGCATGCGTCAGGCCATACAGGCGCACCAGGATGAAAGCCTCGCGGCGCTTGCGCGGCATCGCTTCCAGGCGGGCCAGCAGGCGCTCCAGCTGCTGGCGCGCGCATGCTTCGCGTTCCAGCGAAGGAGCGGCATCGGCGGCGACCAGGGCCAGGGTTTCCAGCATGCGCGACTCGGCCAGCTTGCGCCGGGCGCCGTCGGTGACGATGTTCTTGCCGATGCGATACAGCAGGGCGCGTGGGTTATGCGGCGCGGCGCGCGCTTCCATGGCGATCAGCCGCGCATAGCACTCCTGGACGATGTCGGTTGCCGTGTGACGGTCAGACACGGAGCGGGTGAAGAATCCAAGCAATTCGTTGTAATAATGCAGGGTCACGCGCGCTGCTCCCATGGCGGCTGCCATGCCCGGCGATGCCGTCCCTCGCGGCGCACACGAGCGGCTCGATGGCGTATGCGCGGTGAGACGCTGGGCAGGATGTTGATTATAAATAAGAATCATTCTTATTTAATTATACTGGACTTGATTACTTTTGGTAATGAACTTGAGCATGGCCAAGCATGCCGTTCGGCCAGGACTGAACGGCAAAGTGCAGATCAAGTGTTGATTGCGGACGCGAGTACCGTCAGTTGCGTGTCGGACATGGTAATGCCGCAGCGATGGGGGCTGTTTCGCAGACGCAAAAAAGCCCGCCGAAGCGGGCTTTTGTCACGCTACCGTCAAGCCAAAAGCTCAGAACTGGTTCATGGTGTTGTCTTTACCGGCAGCTTTGAGCGCCGCTTCGCCGCTGAAGTAATCCTTGTGATCGTCGCCGATGTCCGAGCCGGACATGTTTTGATGTTTCACGCAGGCGATGCCCTGGCGGATTTCCTTGCGCTGCACGCCGGCCACGTAGCCCAGCATGCCCTGGTCGCCGAAGTATTCCTTGGCCAGGTTGTCGGTCGACAAGGCTGCCGTGTGGTAGGTCGGCAGGGTGATCAGGTGGTGGAAGATGCCGGCTTCGCGGGCCGAGTCGGCCTGGAAGGTGCGGATCTTTTCGTCGGCGGCGATCGCCAGTTCCGTCTGGTCGTATTCCACGCTCATCAGCTGGGCGCGTTCGTAGGCGGACACATCTTTGCCTGCCGCTTTCATCGCGTCGTAGACCTGCTGGCGGAAGTTCAGGGTCCAGTTGAACGACGGGCTGTTGTTGTACACCAGCTTGGCGTTCGGGATGACCTTGCGGATTTCGCTGACCATGCCGCCGATTTGCGCGATATGCGGTTTTTCCGTTTCGATCCACAGCAGGTCGGCGCCGTTTTGCAGCGAGGTGATGCAATCCAAGACGCAACGCTCTTCGCCGGAACCGGCGCGGAACTGGAACAGGTTGCTTGGCAGGCGTTTTGGACGCAGCAGCTTGCCTTCGCGCTTGATGATGACGTCGCCATTGCCCAGCGCGTCGGCCGACACTTCTTCGCAATCGAGGAAGGAGTTGTATTGGTCGCCCAGATCGCCTGGCTCATTCGTCACGGCGATCTGCTTGGTCAGGCCGGCGCCCAGGGAGTCCGTGCGGGCGACGATGATGCCGTCGTCCACGCCCAGTTCCAGGAAGGCGTAGCGGATGGCGCGGATCTTGGCCAGGAAATCTTCGTGCGGCACCGTGACCTTACCGTCCTGGTGACCGCATTGTTTCTCGTCGGATACCTGGTTTTCGATCTGGATGCAGCAGGCGCCCGCTTCGATGAACTGTTTCGCCAGCAGGTATGTTGCTTCGGCATTGCCGAAACCGGCGTCGATGTCGGCGATGATGGGCACGACGTGGGTGACGTGGCCGTCGATCTTGGCCTGGATGGCTTGTTTGTCAGCACCTTGGGCCGCGTCCAGCTGGCGGAACAGGCCGCCCAGTTCACGGGCATCGGCCTGGCGCAGGAAGGTGTAGAGTTCCTTGATCAGGGCCGAGACGGCGGTCTTTTCATGCATGGACTGATCCGGCAGCGGGCCGAACTCGGAGCGCAGGGCGGCCACCATCCAGCCGGACAGGTAGAGGTAGCGGCGGTCGGTGCTGTTGAAGTGTTTCTTGATCGAGATCATCTTCTGTTGACCGATGAAACCGTGCCAGCAGCCGAGCGACTGGGTGTATTTCGATGGGTCTGCATCGTAGGCAGCCATGTCGTTGCGCATGATCTTCGCCGTGTACTTGGCGATGTCCAAGCCGGTCTTGAACTTGTTCTGGGCGCGCATGCGGGCGGCGGACTCGGGATTGATGGCGTTCCAGGCGCTGCCTTGTTGGTCTTTCAAACCAGCAACAGCCTTGATGTCGTCTTGATATTGGGACATGTGAATCTCCTAAAAAGAAAAGCTATGTTTGAGAAAATCGCCGAGTGCGCCACAACGTCTTGTCGAAGCAAACTGCATGACTAAATAGTAGGCCGATTCGCGCCGATCTTCAAGTCTTATATAAGACATATAACTTAAATTAAGTCTTTGTTTTTCAATGGCTTAATTATTGTTTTTCATGATATGAAATGAATTTTCAAAAAGTGAGAGGATTTATTGATGAGTCTGCTGTTCGGAATTCCGCGATGTGAAACGTCTTTTCAGAATTTGGTGCAGCGCGACAAAATCGGGGCGAAAAAAAGCCACCCGAAGGTGGCTGTGGCTTGTTTATGCCTGTTTGCAATGTGGAAAGGGCACTGCGCCATTGCTTTTCAGTGCAAGTGTCGCGTGCCAGCTACAGCTTAGCGGACAAGCTGCCGTCCTGGCGCAGGAGCAGGGCTGGGCAGCCCTTCAATCACCTGCGCCGTCGTCACCACTTGCGCATACTCGCCGTGCAAATTGGCCAGCGCCATCGCATGCACCTCGTCCGCCGTTCTTGGCGTGCCCGCATAATCGATTTGAGCAAACGCAAAACACGCATCGGCGACCACCTGCGTGGCAAAGCCCAGATTACCCGCCGTGCGCGCGCTCGATTCCACGGAATTGTTGGTGCTGACGCCCACGATGACCAGCTTGCTGATGCTGCGCACGCGCAGCCAGCGTTCCAGTCCCGAGTGGATGAAGGCATCTGGCACATTTTTCTCCACGACATGCTCTTCCGGTAACGGCGCCAGCGCTGCCTGGAATTCCACGCCGGACTGGCCGGGCCAGAAGGGCGAGCCTGGCGTTCTGGAAATGTGGCGCACATGCACGACGGTGGTGTCCGCTGCGCGCCAGGCTTGCAGCAGGGTGGCGATTTGGCGTTCCGCGGCGGGATTGTTGCGGCTTCCGGCGGCAGGGCTGGCCATGCCTTGTTGCATGTCGATAATAATCAGGGCGGGAGTGTGGAGATGCATGCTGGCAGCCTGGAAATGATGGCAGGCGCACCTGGCGCCTGCCTGGGGAAATAGTGTTGCGGTGATTGCCGCAGGGCGCGAATCTAGCGTCCCACCGTCTGCCGCTGGTCCTTGATGAACAGCGCCGTCAGCATGCCGATCACGCACACGCCGATCACATAATAGGCGGGGCCCAGCACGTTGTTCTTCAGCATCAGGGTCACGACCACGGGCGTCAGGCCGCCGAATATCGCGTACGACAAGTTGTAGGAAAACGACAGTCCCGAGAAGCGCACTTGCGCCGGGAACGCCTGTACCAGCACGTAGGGCACGGCGCCGACGACGCCGACGAACAGGCCCGTCATCGCGTACAGGGGCAGCAGCAGGTCGGGGCGGCTGCCTATCGTCGTGTAGAAGATATACGTGCTGATGGCCAGCAGCACGGAGCCGGTGAAGATCACGCGCTTGCCGCCCAGGCGGTCGGCCAGCATGCCGGCGATGATGCAGCCGAAGGCCAGGCACAGGGTCGCCACGGTATTGGCCACCAGCGTGGTGCGCGGCGCGATGTGGTGGATCTTTTGCAGCAGGGCAGGCGTCATCAGGATGACGACGACGATGCCGGCCGACAGCATCCACGTCAGCAGCATCGACACGACGACGGCGCCGCGGTGGCTGCGCAGCACGGATTTCAAAGGCATTTCCGTGGCCAGCGCCTTGCGCTGCTGCATTTCCGCGAAGACCGGGGTTTCATGCAGCCAGCGGCGCAGATACATGGCGCCAAAGCCGAAGATGCCGCCCAGCAAGAACGGATAGCGCCAGGCGCCTTCGGTGATTTCTGCCGGCGTGTAGACGGTATTCAATCCCGTCGCCACGAGCGAACCGAGCAGGATGCCGACCGTCAGGCCGGCCGTCAGCACGCCGCAGGCAAAGCCCGTGTAGCGGCTCGGCACGTGTTCGGAGACAAACACCCAGGCGCCCGGCACTTCGCCGCCCACGGCCGCGCCCTGGAAGATGCGCATCAAGAGCAGCAGCAGCGGGGCGGCCAGGCCGATGCTGGCGTAGGTCGGCAGCAGGCCGATCAGCAGGGTCGGCACGGCCATCATCAGGATGGAGAGGGTGAACATGCGCTTGCGGCCGAGCAAGTCGCCGAAGTGGGCCATGACGATGCCGCCCAGCGGACGCACGACGTAGCCGGCGGCGAAGATGCCGAAGGTTTGCAGCAAACGCAGCCAGTCCGGCATTTCCGGCGGGAAGAACAACTGGCCGATGGCGTTGGCAAAGAAGACGAAGATGATGAAATCGTAGAACTCCAGCGCGCCGCCGAGGGCGGCCAGCGACAGGGTCTTGTAGTCTTGTTGCGTGAGGGGACGGCTTGCGGCGTTGCTTGCGGCGGTGTTGGAGGTAGGCATGTGTCTCGTTCTTGTGTGTTATCGGAGATTGCCCGATCTAGCATACGCATTTCCGCCGCGTGAGTAAACGCGGCGCGTATGGGGAGCCGCCTCAGCTGTGCTTAATACAACGCCGCTATCATCCGCGTTGACTTCATTGGAAAGGACACAGTATGCATATCATGATCGTGGGCGCCAGCCGGGGCCTGGGACGCGCGCTGGTGGACGGTTTGCTCGCTGACGGCCATGCCGTCATCGGCGTATCGCGCCAGCAACCCGCCGACTTGCCTGCCGGCCAGGACACACGGCTGCAATGGATCGCGGCGGACCTGGCCGCACCCGCCGAGGCCGTCGAACGCATCGCGCGTGAAGCGCCGGCTACGCTGGACGCGGTGATCTACAACCTGGGCATATGGGAAGAAAAGGCCTTCAGCGATGACTACGCGTTTCTCGGCGATGCGGATGACACCATCGTCGACATGGTCAATACCAACATCACGTCGACCATTTTGCTGCTCAAGCGCCTGGTGCCGCGCTTGCTGGCCAGCAGCAAGCCGCAGCTGATCCTCACGGGCTCGACATCCGGCCTGCGCCAGAGCGGCCGTCCGGAAGTGACGTTCAGCGCCTCGAAATTCGCCCTGAACGGCATCGCCGATGCCTTGCGTGAAGGTTTCCGTGCACAGGGGCTCGCCGTGACGGCGCTGCAGCTCGGTTATCTGAATACCTACGACGGCTTGTCCGTTCCGCTGGCGGACGCCGCCGCGCGGGGCGAGGGCGAGCTGATCCCCGTGCATGACGTCGTCGCCGTCGTGCGCATGTTGCTGAACCTGTCGAATGCCTCGTTCGTGCGCGAACTGGTGCTGCCGGCGCTGCGCGACGAGCGTTTTTAGCCGCTAGACGTCTGCGCCATAGACTTCGGACCAGCCGAGACGCTCTTCCAGCCACTCGTCCGCTTCGGACGAGTCCATGTGCAGCAGCAGGGCGCCCAGGCGCAAGCTGCCCTTGGCCAGGGCCAGCACGGCGAACACGGATTCGAGCATGGCGGGGTCCAGCTGGCCCTGCAGGTCGCGCGCGGCGATGGCGGGCAACTGCGTCCAGGCCGCCTGATAGCTGGCGGCCAGCCAGTCCGGCAGCGGCGGATTGTGCGGGCGGTGGCGCTCCAGCTCGATCAGGGCGATGAGCGCATAGAAATCTTCCTCGCGCGAATCGGCGCCGCCCAGCAGGTGGACGAGCTGGGGCACGGCCGCATACGAGGCGACGCCCACGTCGCCCTGGTGGTGCAACTCTTCCCACAGCTCATGCCAGACGTCCTCGCCCGCCTGCATGGCCTTGAGCGCCCCGGCCACGTCATAGGGCATGCGGTAGCCGCCTTCCAGGGTTGGCCAGATGGGATCGTCGAGTGATAGCAGCATGGGTTTCCTTGATGGGACGGCTCGGGTGAGCAAACGCGCACTATACAAGCGCTAAGCAAGCACGCGGCGCACGCAGCGCGCATAGCCGTCAAATTCGCGCGCGTTCTGGTAGGCGACGCCCGTGTCGAAATCCTTGCACCAACTTTCGCTCTCGATGTCGCCGGGCTCGCTCGACCAGTGCCAGTTCGGCCGGAATGCGTCTTTCAAGGTCGCATACAGCAAGGTCTGCTCGCGCCGATCCGGCAGGCTGTGGCCCAGGCTGGCGGCCCAGTTGGATGCGGCTTGCCAGGACTGGTATTCCGGCTCGCACTCGTCCGGCAGCAGCAGCAGGTGGTAATCGGGTGCGCCATCCGTACCGAGGATCAGGCCGGCGTAGCGTTCGCCCTGCCGCAAGGGGACGGGCGCGGCGGCCGAGGGCGGCAGTTCGGCCCGGCGCACGGCGCAGGCGCGGCCAGAATAAGTCTTGCGATAGTTGTACTGGGTGCCGTTGTCGAAATCGTGGCTCCAGGCCATGCGTGGCAGGATGGCGTCCGCTTCCGACGACCAGTACCAGGCATCCGGGACGGCGTGGCCCAGGTTGGCGTGCAGCAGGGCCAGTTCGCTGCGCGTCGGCAAACAGGCGCCGCGCGCCGCGGCCCAATCCAGCGCGGCTTGCCAGGGCAGGGCATCGGCCTCGCCGGGCAGCAGGAACAACTGGTAGCCGGCGGCGCCATCCTCGCCAGGCATGACGCCCGCGTAGCGTTCGCCGGCAACGGCTACCTCGTGGCTATGCCGGGCGTGCATAGGCAAACATATGTTGTACGTACTCGGCCTTGCCAAGCGGCACGCCGTTATGGCGCAGGATGTTGTAGGCCGTCACCAGGTGAAAATAGAATTGCGGCGTGGCCCAGTTGAGCGCGTATTCCAGGCCCGTCATGTCGAACGTCAAGCCGCCAGCCAGGGTGATCGACACTTGCTGCTGGGCACTGTCGTCGATTGCGCTGCGGTCCGCGGCGGCCAGCAAGTCCAGCGTGTGCGCGATCAGCGCCTTGGCTTCCGCCATGCTGGCGGGCGTGGCGAGCCGGGGCAGCGCTTGCCGCGTCAGCCGGCACACGGCTTCCTGCGCCTGCGTACACGTGAATTCCACCTGCCGCGCCAGGGTGTGCATGTCGGGCGCCAGGCGCGCATCGAGCAGGTTCTGCGGATCGAAACCCAGCGCCTGGGCGCGCTCCTCGCCTTTAGTTAACAGCGTCGTCAGGGAGCGCAGCATCTGTGCAAAGCTGGGGATGGTGATGGCGTAGACCGACATTGATATTCCTCAAGTAGTTATATGGACAGGGAGTGGAAAGGCAGGCGGTCCCTACGGATGCCCCAGCACGCCCGGGCAATGCTCGAACCAGCCATCGTCTTCTTCCTCGGCAATAAAGGCCGCGACCAGCGCCTGGGACTCGGGCGGCGCGCCGGCCAGCAGGGCGTTGAAGCAGGCAATAGCCGAGGCGTGGGATGTGCCGGCGCCGTTGGCGATACCGACGAGAAAGTCGCCGGCCCAGTCGGGCAAGGTGGCGATCAGGCGCGGCAATTCGTGCAGCAGGGCCGTGCAATACGCGGTCTCGCCGAAGCGCCAGGCGGCGCGGTTGGCCGTCTGGTAGGCGCCGTAATCGTGCTCGGCCTGCACGGATTGCAAAACGGCCAGCGCGTAGTGCGCGCCTTCATTCCCCGTCAGCGCATCGAGCATGGCGCAGTAGCGCTGGAAGCGCCGCTGGGCTTCATCGGGCGGCGTGGTGCTGTCGCCATCCTGGACGATATTGCCCACAATTAGTAATTCGGCTTTCCAGAGTTCAAAGGCGGTTGGCATGGCTGTGGCTGGCGAGAGTGGCGTCGGCCATGATTATGCCCCGTTCATTGGTCTTTCAGCGTGCTGATTGAACATGCTACAGTCCGCCTTTGCCGCCAGCCTGGCGCTGCACTACCTGGATCAAGATTGATGCCCACCTGGACTTCCCCGCCCCAACTCGTCGCCCTGGCCGCTTTTTATGCGCAAGCGCAAGCCCATCCTGAAACGATCAGCGACGCGGCCTTCCTCGATGCCGTCAAGGCTGCCCACTGGCCCAGCAACTGCTGGAGCTACGTGGAAGCGTCGTTTGCCATCATCGCGCCCGCCTGCCTGCTGCGTCCGCATCTGACCGCCGAGCTGATCGCCTTGCCCATAGGCGCCATGATCGCCGGCGGCCTGGACGATGCGGGGCAAGTCATCGCGATCGGCCGGGCCTGCGCCACGCGCGATGCGCCGTATGTGGAGATGAGCGAGGAGGGCAGGCGCTGGCTGACACAGGTGTGGCCGGGGCTGGGGGAGGTCGTCGATACCGTGTTCCAGGCCAGGCTGCAGGCGGCGCTGGCCGATGACGATGATGAATAAGCGATGAACAAGCGATCAACAAACGCCGACGCTTGACGTCGAAAGCCCGTTTACGTTAGGGTATACGTAACTACTTACATATATTCTGATCACATGTCTTCCAATCTGCAAACCTACGGCTCGCTGATGCTGGCCAGCCGGCTGCGCCGTCTTTCCGATCAACTGTATGCTGGCGTCGATACCAGCTATCTGGCGGCCGGCGTCGAGCTGACGTCGCGTTGTTTTCCCTTGTTATTGCTGCTGCGCGACAACGGCCCCACGTCGATCACGGCCCTGGCCGCGCAGATCGGGCAGACGCATCCGGTGGTGGTGCAGCTGGGGCGCAAGCTGCTCGATGCCGGCGTGGTGGCGGAGCTGCCGGACGCCAAGGATGAGCGCCGCCGCCTGCTGGCGCTGTCCGACGCCGGGCAAGCCTTGCTGCGCAGCATGGCGCCCCTGTGGGATGACGTGCGCGCCGCCGTCGATATGGTGTTCGAGCACGGCACGCCGCAGCTGATGGCCAGCCTGGACCGGGCCGAGGCGCGCTTGCAGGCGCAGGGTTTCGGCGAGACGATCGCCGCCTGCCGGCGCCAGCGCGAGCGGGCCGCCGTGGAGATCATCGATTACGCCGCACCTTACGCGGCCGATTTCAAGCGCCTGAATATCGCCTGGCTGGAGCGCTACTTTTATGTCGAGGCGCTGGACGACAAGGTGCTGTCCGATCCGCAACGCTCGATCCTCGACGCTGGCGGGCAGATTTTCCTGGCGCGCCTCGATGGCCGCATTGTCGGCACCTGCGCCCTGATCCGTGCCGGCGGAGACAACATCGAGCTGTCGAAGATGGCCGTCACGCCCGAGTGCCAGGGCCTGGGCATCGCGCGCCGGCTGATCGAACGGGCCTTCGACGCCTTCGAGGCCAGCGGCGCGCAACTGCTGTTCCTGGAGTCGAACAGTAAGCTGGCGCCCGCCATCCGCCTGTACGAAAGCAGCGGTTTTAGCCACGTGGCGCGGCCCGCCGGCGACGTCCATTACCAGCGCGCCGACGTCTACATGGAGTGGCAGGGCAGGTAGCGCGCGCCAGGGCGCCACGCGGCGCTCCCCATCGGCCGTCTCCCGCGTTACAATACGTGCTCCCATAACGGAACCACGGTTCCACTATCGAGAGACGCCGACGCCGCATGCCTTCCTTTCCGATGCCCTTCCCGCAGATGATCGTTCCCCCGGAGCCCACCCAGGCGCGCAGCAAGCAGGCGTTCGAGCGCCTGTTGCAGGTGGGCGAACAGTTACTGGCGGAAAATCGTTTCGATGAAATCGGCGTGGCCGACCTGGCCAAACTGGCGGAAACCTCGGTGGGCACGTTTTACCGTTTATTGGGCGACAAGGACACCCTGAGCCGCTTGCTGCTGCAGCGCTTTTTTTCCGACATGGTGGAAAAGGTCGAAACCCTGACGGAACTGCGCCAGTGGGAAGGACGCAGCCTGGAAGAGTTCATCCGCGCCATGGTGGCCATGTTCGTGGCCGTGAATGGCGGGCGCAGCGGCGTCCTGCGCGCCTTGATCACGCGCGCGTCGCAGGATGCGCAATTCCGCGACAGGGTGCACCAGATCAACCATCTGATTTCACAGCGCACGGTCGCCGTGCTGGCCAGCAAGTCGTCCAGCATCCGCCACCCGAACCCCACGCAGGCGATGATGGTGGTGCCGCCCGTGCTGCTGGGCATCCTGAACCAGCATACCTTGACGGGTTCGCTGTCCTTTTTGTCGGGCGCGGCGCTGGAAGATGAACTGGTGCGTGTTGCTTTAAATTACCTGACCTGAGATATTTAGCGATTTAACTTGAAATCGGAATTCGGATTCCGTATTATGTTTTCCAACAGCAGGAAAACATATTCCTGCACCTGAACACAAAGCATGTTCAACAGCAAGGAGACAGAATGCGGCGTCACACGACATCCGATGTTCCATTGCATTACCTCGACCTGGGCAGGGAGCAGGGAGATCCTGCGCAGTCAGAGCCTATTTTCCTGCTGCACGGCCTCGGCTCCTGCGCCGAAGACTGGCGCCCGCAAATCGATGCCCTAGCCACCAGCTATCGGTTGATCGTGCCCGACCTGCGCGGCCATGGCGCCAGTCCCGCGCCAAACGGCGACTGGCAGATCGGCGACTTCGCCAACGACCTCTTCAACCTGATGGACCAGCTCGACGTGCCGCGCGCGCACATCGTCGGCTTTTCCCTGGGTGGCATGGTGGGCCTGGAAATGGCCAACCGCGCCCCTGGCCGGGTGGCCAGTTTGTGCCTGATCAATTCGCAACCGTTTCAGGGCAGCAAGCCGGCGTCGCTGCTGTTTGCCTACTGGCTGCGGCGCACGGTGATCGCCACCTTCGGCCTGAAAGCCATGGGCAAGATCATCGGCAAGAAACTGTTTCCCGATCCTGCACAGCAAGCGCTCGTCGAGCGCTTCGCCACGCAGATGGCGGGCATGGACAAGCGCGCCTACCTGGCCGCGCTGGACGCCATTTTCCACTGGGATATCGACATCCATTTCCAGGCCCTGGTCATGCCCGTCTTCATCATGGCGGCCGACCAGGATTACACGCCCGTCGCCAGCAAGCGGGCCTTTGCCGCACAGTTTCAGCAGTGCGAGATCGAGATCATCGCGAACTCGCGCCATGCCACGCCCCTGGACCAGGCGCAGCGTGTGAATACCTTGTTGCAGTCCTTCCTCGCCACACATTCAAAATAAACAGGCCACTCGCCGCACGGGCAGGGGCCGGGAAACAGTCATCGCAGGGCAGGTGCTCGCTAAGTAATCCTCAGGAAATTATTGTGAATTTATCACGAACAGAACCGGATGCTGTGCAAGGCGCCTGCAGCGACGCAGTGCGAGCACTGCTAGCTGCGGGCAACACCGCACAGCGCCGGTTATGGAAGTCAGAAATCACAATAATTTATTGGGGGTTACTTAGATGCGCGCGGGTACCGTGACGTCTTGCGATTCTGCAAACCGGCCGTCTTCCCTGGTGGTAAGCAAGCCTGACATTGGAGACGCTATGAAACTTGCTTTGAAATTAATGCCCGCCGCCCTCGCCGTTGCCAGCGCGTTTGCCACCCAGGCCCAGGCGCAGGAAACTAGCCCTGCCACTGCTGTCAGCGCCCAGGAAGCCAGCGATGCGAAAGAACGCATGGAAACCGTGACGGTCTCTGCCCGCCGCCGCGAAGAACGGCTGCAGGACGTGCCGCTGGCCGTCACGGCGTTTTCCGCCAAGGCCCTGGAACGGGCGAATATCCAGAACCTGGCCGACTTGCAGGAGCGCGTGCCGAACCTGACCGTGTACGCTTCGCGCGGCACGAATACCACCCTGACCGCGTTTATCCGCGGCGTGGGCCAGGCCGACCCCGTCTGGGGCGTGGACCCGGGCGTGGGTATTTATTTTGACGACGTCTACATGGCGCGTCCGCAAGGCGCGCTGCTCGACGTGTTCGACGTGCAGCGCATCGAAGTGCTGCGCGGCCCGCAAGGCACCTTGTACGGCAAGAACACCATCGGCGGCGCCATCAAGTACATTTCGCGCCCCCTGGCAAAGGAAAATGGTGCCTCGGCGGAAGTGGGCCTCGGTAATTACAATCAGCGCAACTTCAAGGCCGCCTTCAATGTGGCCAACGAGAGTGGCACCTGGCGCGCGCGCCTGGCCGCTGCCAAACTGGACCGCGACGGATTCGGCCGCAACACGTTTAACGGCGAACAGGTCAGCGACCAGGACAGCACGGCCGCGCGCCTGTCCGTTGGCTACTTTCCGCAGGACATCCCCCTCACCGTCGTGCTGAGCCTGGACGCCACGGACGACAAATCGGGCGTGCGCGGCTTCCAGCGCATGGGCGTGAGCGCTTTCGATCCGCTCAAGCGGCCCGCCAGCACGGATGCGTATGACATCCAGAGCGGTATGCCGGGCAACAACTTCACGCACAACCGGGGCGGTTCGCTGGTGGCCAATTACACGCTGTCGAATGACTGGTCCGTGAAAGTGATCGGCGCCAAGCGGCGCAGCACGTCCGAGCAAACCATCGACTTCGACGGCTTGCCGCAACCGATTGCCGACGTCTTCGGCGATTCGCGCGACGAACAGAAGAGCCTGGAATTGCAGGCCTCGTACAGCGGCGACTATGGCGCCGGCGTGATCGGCCTGTACCGCTTTGAAGGCACGGCCGGCGGCGGCATCTACAACAACTTCCTGGGGCGCCAGTTCACGGCCGCCGTCAGCACGGTGGAGACGGACAGCACGGCGCTGTACACGGACTGGACCTGGCCGCTGGGCAAGGTGTGGAGCATCAATGCGGGCTTGCGCCATACGCGCGAGGAAAAGCGCGCCATCGTGCTGAACCGCGCTTTTGCCGACGTGGGCTTCACGCGGCCCATCCAGACGGCGGCCGACTTCGACAAGTCCTTGTCGGTGAGCAATACCTCGCCGAAAATCTCCGTGCGCTATGAAGCGTCGAAGACGACGAATTTCTATAGCAACCTGTCGCGCGGCTTCAAGTCCGGCGGCTACAACGTGCGCGCCAACAACCTGGTGGTGCCCGATTCCGCGCGGCCCTACAAGGATGAAAAACTCGACGCGCTGGAAGTGGGCATGAAGTATGCGGCGCCCGACGACACCTTCGACGCCAATGTGGCCCTGTTCTACAACCGCTACAAGGATATTCAATTGTCCGTCTTCACCAGCTATGTGCAGCCGGGCGGCGTGCCGGGCTTCTATGGCGACTTCACGAATGCGGGCAAGGGGACCGTGAAAGGCGCCGAGTTCGAGTTTTCGTGGCGGCCGAACCGCCAGTGGGAAGTCAACGGCTTCCTCGCCTTGCTCGATGCCAACTATGACGAGTTCATGAGCGGAGGCAAGAACATTGCGGATACGCAAAAGTTCAGCAATACGCCAGCCCGGCAAGTGGGCTTGAACGTGACGCGCACGGACCGCGACGTGTTCGGCGGCGCCTTGCGCAGCATGCTCGGCTATGGCTACCGCAGCAAGGTGTATCCGACGACGGACTTGAGCGAAACCCTGGCGCAGGGCGGCTACAGTATCTGGACGGCCGGCGTCGTGTGGGAAGCGCCGAAGAACTGGACCTTCAGTTTGCACGGCAGCAACCTGGGCAACAAGCGCTACCGCACGGATGGCTACAACATACCCGCCGTGTTCATCCTCGACGGTTTCTATGGTCCGCCGCGCCAGATCATCGCCAAGGCTGGCTACAAATTTTAAAGTTCTTCACTGCCGGGGCTGGACCCGCTGGGTCCGGCCTCGCCGGCCGGAAGTGCCGGCTTGACGGGCGTCAAGCCGGGTCGTTGTCGCTGTTTTCGTCGTGAATAATAATCAGGAGACTGGCATGGCAAATCTGCATCAGCAACTGCGTCATTTATTTTCTGCACTGATCGCCGCCTGCGGCTTGCTGGCCGCGCTGCCGGCTTCTGCTGGGCAGTGGGACTTCGGCCTGTACGCGAGCCTGTGGGGTTCGCGCGAATACCAGGTCTGGCTACCGAGCAATTACAATCCGAACACGCCGCTGCCCGTGGTGCTGATGCTGCACGGCTGCGGTTCGGAACCGAACAGCATGGCTGCCGTCAGCCGCTACAACCAGCTGGCCGACAGTGAAAACTTCATCGTCGTCTACCCGCGCCAGAACGTCACGGCCAATCCCATGCGCTGCTGGAATTTCATGTTGCCCTTGAACCAGGAGCGGGGCACGGGCGAGCCGGCCGTGCTGATGGGCATCTTGAACAAGGTCAAGAATAACTACGCGGTGCAGGACAGCCGCGTGTACGTGACGGGCATCTCGGCCGGCGGCGCCATGGCGTCCATCATGGCCGCTTGTTATTCGGACGTGTTCGCCGCCGTGATGGTGCATTCGGGCGGCATGTACAAGGGCGCCACAGGCCTCGTCACGGCCGCCGACTCGCTGTTCAACGGCAGCTCGTTCGACCCGAAAGTGCGCGGCAAGGATGCCTGGCGCTGCTCCGGTTCGCCGCGCCGGCTGATGCCGACGATGGTGTTCCACGGCACTTCCGACATCGTCGTCAACCCCGTCAACGGCGAACAGACCATCGAACAATTCCTGCAGACCAGCGATTACGGCGACGATGGCCTCGACAATGATAGCGTGCGCTATCGTGCCGACAGCATCGTGCGCCAGACCGTGCCGTACGGCCGCAGCTATTCCATCGACACCTACCTGCACAACGGCGCCGTCATCGCGCAAAAGTACACGGTCGAGGGCATGAACCACGCGTGGAGCGGCGGTCCTCCCGGCTGGCCATTCAGCGACGAGCTGGGCCCGGATGCCACCGTGATCAGCTGGAATTTCTTCAAGAATTACCAGCGCTGATGCTGTAAGGAACTAGCAGCTTGTACAATGGGGCGCAGCGATTGCGCCCCATTTTTATGCCTGTGAAAGATCCCATGCCTGCTTGCCGTTTGCTGTCCTGTCTTGCCGCCGTACTGCTGTCCGCTTGCGCCGGCACCGGCCCGTCCGCGCCATCGGCGGCCGGCCTGCAAGCGTTCGAGCGTGCCGCCCAGCAAGACAGCATGCGCAGCGAGTGCGACTGGAACGTGCGTTATGCGCCCGTCGCGCCACAGGACGCCAGCGTGGCGCAACTGCAGGCCATTGCCACGGCACGCCTGGCGGCCCTGCAACTGGCGCCCGCCTGGACCTTGTCCATGCCCGGCAGCGCGGCGCACGCCTTTACGGAGTCGGAGCAGGACCGTGCCGGGCTGCAATTGCTGCTCAGCATCGTCCTGCCTGCCATGGAGCGCTACCCGGCCGGCGTCTTCGCGCGCACGGGCTTGCGCCACGTCGTGCTGGTGAAGGACTTGAGCGTGGACGGCCAGCGCCGCCTGGCCATGCCGGCGCCGGACATTGACAGCGTCGTCTACGCCGACAACCTGCTGGCCGCACTGTGTCCATCCGGCATGGAATTGCGCGTGCACCACGAGTATTACCACTTCATCGAATACCGCCTGTTCAACGATTTCTATTACCGCGACCCCGCCTGGCTGGCCTTGAACCCGCCCGGCATGGCCTATGGCCAGGGCGGCGCCACGGCCTACGGCAAGGGTTTCCAGAACCTGGGCCACCCGCAGCCCGGGCTGGTGAGCCTGTACGCCGCCTACGGCCCCGAGGAAGACAAGGCGGAAGTGTTCGGCTGGATGATGGCGCCCGCATATGCGTTGCGGCTGGAACAGTGGACGGCGTTTGATCCAGCCTTGCTGGCGAAGCGGCAATTGTTGATGGATGTATTGAGCAGCAAGACAGATTCTTACTAAATATCAAGTCTGTTTCGCCTTTGCCACCTTGCGCACGTCCTGACGGCCGTCCGCCTGGCATTTCCTGGTAACTATATAATCGGCGCTTGGGCGATACCCGCCCCTGAACGTCGATTGAAGGAATGCCATGCCAGGATATTTCATGCGCTCTGCAGCGCTCTTTACCGTATCGGCCGCGTGCCTCTCTGCCAGTGCCGCCGAGGCGGTGGCGGTGGATGCGCAGCAGCGCGCGTCCTTGCTGGATTTTTATGCGCAGCAATATCCGGGCGAACCGGCCACGCGCACCGTGTTCGAGAGCGTGCCCGTGGTCGGTGGCCGCGGCAGCGAAGTGGTGGGCAGCGTGGAAGCGCCGCCGTATCGCGGCCATGGCGTGCTGTGCCGGACGCAGCGCACCAAGTTCGTGCTGCACGGCGAAGGCAAGCAGGCGCGCTGGCAGGAGGCGGGCATGGAGTATTACGCCTGGCTCGACCGTGGCACTTGCCGCGCGGTGGCCGAACCCGTGCGCATGCTGCAACGGCTTCCCGATGTGGAACTGGAAGGCGTGTTGCTGTACCAGAAGCCGCTGCTGGAGCGGGCGCGATTATTGATGGCGGGTAACACAGCCTGCGCCCCATTGCGCGCGCTGAAGTTTACGCTGGCAGCCGTCGACGTGGGCGCCGCCGCACCGCGTGCCGAAGAGCGCTACGCGCTGGTGTTCAAGAGCGACCGCGACAGCTACGCCCGCGTCTGGCTGCGCAAGAGCGGTGCCCAATATGACGCCTGGAATGTGACTTGCCCGCCAGTGCTGTAAGCTGCGCTCCCTCGATTTATTTTTTGACTGTTGCAACCATGAACGAAAATTCCACTTCCGCCCGCAGCTGGGGCACCATCGTCACGCATAGCGACGAGATGGCCATCATCTACCGCTATGTCGACGCCTTCCATGACGACTGGGACCTGTCGTCGCAGCCGGACCGCATCATCATCGCCTGGCGTTACGAAGACGAGACGGGCATGCCCGCGCCGAATGAGCGCGAGCACATGGAAGAGCTGGAAGCGGCGCTGGCGCCCGTGGTGGAAGAAGACGGCTTCGCCACCCTGGCGCTCGTGTCGACGGGCGAAAACTTGCGCGAATGGATTTATTACACGCAGTCGGGCGAAGAATTCTTCAACCGCCTGAACACGGCGCTGGCGCCGCGTCCAAAGTTCCCGATTGAAATCCGCAGCGCGGCCGACCCCGCCTGGTCCACGTACGCGGGTTTCATGGCCGCACTGCCCCCAACGACCTGATAAACCCTGCTGCGCGTCGTGATCTGCCGCCTGCGATGCTCACTGTGCTAAAGCACAGTTCCGCTCTCGACGACAGCTCCCTTCCGCTCGCGACGGTTTTATCAGGGTTGGATCTAATTAGGCCAACGCGGCCGTCGCGATACGCGTGGCGGCCGTGATGATGTCCTGATTCGTGTCCGCGTTTTTCTGTTCGCGCGTGTAGTACACAGCGATGAGCAGCGGCGCGCCGCTGGGCGGGTAGGCCACACCGATGTCGTTGACGCTGCCGTAGGCGCCCGAGCCCGTTTTATCCGCCACCTGCCAGCCGGCAGGCACGCCGGCGCGGATGCGCTTGTCGCCCGTCGTGTTGCCGCGCATCCAGACGTCCAGTTGCTGGCGCTGCAGCGCCGGCAAACTATTTCCCAATAATAATTGCTGCAAGCTGTGCGCCATCGACGCGGGGCTGGCCGTGTCGCGCACTTCGCCGGGAATGGCGCTGTTGAGTTCCGTTTCCCAGCGTTCCAGCTGGAATACCGTGTTGCCGATGCTGCGCGCAAACGCCGTCACGGCTTGCGGCCCGCCCAATAATGTCATCAGGAAATTGGCCGCGCTATTGTCGCTGTACTGCAAGGTGGCGGCGCACAGCTCGGCCACGCGCATGCCGTCGGCCAGATGCTTTTCCGTGATGGGCGAATAGGTGACCAGTTCCTTTTTTTCGTAACGCACGTGCTGGTCCAGCAAGCCCGGCTGGCTGACGCTGCGGGCCAGCACGGCGCCCGCCAGCATGGCCTTGAAGGTGCTGGCCAGGGGAAAGCGTTCATCGGCGCGGTAGGCCACGCGCAGTTCGCTGCCCTGGCGCCAGGCGGCAACGCCGAGGCGTCCGCCGGCGGCCTCTTCCAGCGCGGCCAGCTGCGTGTGGGCGGCGGCGATGCCGGTGGCGGGCGCGGCAAACAGCAGCGGCGTTGGGCACAGCAGGGCGACGCCGCTGGCCAGCAGGAGGTGGCGGCGGACGTGGTTCGGGGAGTCAGTCATGGTCTGTAGGTATTTTGGGAGTGGAAAGGGTAGCCAGCAGTTCGCCGATGGCGAGCAGGTTGGCCGGTTTGGTCAGATGGTGGTCGAAGCCGGCCGCGCTCGACTGGCTGCGGTCGTTTTCGGCACCCCAGCCCGTCAATGCGACGAGCACGACGCTGGCGCCGGCCGGTATCCGGCGCAGCGCGCGCGCCACTTCGTAGCCGTTCATGCCGGGCAAGCCGATGTCGAGGAAGATGACGTCAGGCAAGAATTGCGGCGCCACGGCCAGCGCCTGGGCGCCATCGTGGGCCACTTGCGTGGCATGGCCCATCATGTCGAGCACGGCCGCCAGGGTATCGGCCGCATCGACGTTGTCGTCGACCACCAGCACGCGGAAATGGCGGGCGCTGGCCACGGGCGCGGGCGCATCCGGTGCGGCGGGGGCTGTGGCTTTCTCGTTCAGCAGCGGCAGGCGCACGGTAAATGTGCTGCCCAGGCCGGCACCGGGACTGGCCGCCGTGGCGCTGCCGCCATGCAGCTCGGCCAGGCGCCGCACCAGCGACAGGCCGATGCCCAGGCCGCCCTGGGCGCGGCCCATGTTTTGTCCCACCTGGGTAAACATGTCGAAGACGGTGGCGATCGATTCGGCGGGGATGCCCACGCCGCTGTCCCTGACTTCGATCAAGACCTCGTTGCCATCGCGTACCGCGCGCAAGGCGATGTGGCCGCCGGCCGGCGTGTACTTGGCGGCGTTGTTGAGCAAATTGCCCAGCACTTGCGCCAGCCGCGTGGGGTCGGCCTCGAGTGGCAGCGCCTGCTCGTCGAGCACCACTTGCAACTGGTGGCGGCTCGCTTCGATCAGCGGCGTGCTCGTTTCCACGGCGCTGGCGATGATGGTTTTCAAGTCCGCGCGTTCGAGCTTGAGTTCGATCTGGCCCCGCGTGATGCGGGCCACGTCCAGCAAGTCGTTGACCAGGTGCACCATCTGATTGACTTGCCGCTCCATCACATCGCGTACGCGTGATACGGTGGCGGGCTTGTCGGCGGCCAGGCGCATGATTTGCAAGCCGTTGCGGATCGGTGCCAGCGGGTTGCGCAGTTCGTGCGCCAGGGTGGCGAGGAATTCCGTCTTGCGCCGGTCCATCTCGGACAGGTTGTCGGCCAGCTGGCGCAGCTGCTGTTCCGAGCGCTTGCGTTCGCTGATGTCGCTGAACAGCACCGTCAGCAGGCGGCTGCCGGGGCCGCCCAGGCGCGCCGCAAAAACTTCGAACCAGCGCTCCATGGCCACGGCTTCGTTTTCGTAGCGCACGGGCTCGCCCGTCTTGACGACCTGGTCGTACAGGTCGAACCAGTGCTGGTCGTGGTCGGGAACAAAACTGCGGATGGTCTTGCCGATGGCATTGTCGAGGCCCGATTGCTTGACGAAGGCGGCGTTGCCTTCCAGGTAGCGGAAGTCCACGGGACGACCTTGCTCGTCGTACAGCATTTCAATGACGCAGAAGGCCTGGTCCATCAGCTCGATCAGGGTGCGGTAGCGTTCCTCGCTGCGCCGCAGCGCATCTTCCACTTGTTTCTGGCGCGTGATGTCGAGCAGCACGCCAGGAAATTGCAAGGGCGTGCCATCGGGCGCGTATTCCGCGCGGCCCCGCGCGATGACCGAGCGGTACTGGCCATCGCCGGCAGCGACGCGGTAGCTGGCCTCGAACGGCGCGTGCGCCTGCAGCGCCTGGGCAATCTGCGCGCTGACTTGCTCGCGGTCATCGGGATGGATGATGTCCAGGTAGCGCGCCAGCGGCGGCGCCGTGGGCGCGTCGGCATTGACGGGGAACAAGCGCGCCATATTACTGTCGGCCGTGACGCGGTCGGCAACGATGTCCCAGTTCCAGGTGGCCACTTCGCCGGCCGCCAGGGTCAGGCGCAGGGTTTCCTCGTTTTGCTTGCTGGCCGTCAGGTCGAGCGAGATGCCGGACAGGGCGATCACATTGCCGGCGCCGTCGCTGGCGCAGGTCCCGCGCATGTGCGCCCAGTGCAGCGAACTGTCGGGCCAGCGCACGCGGATATCGATCTCGAAATCGCTGGCGCTGGCGATGGCCGCGTGCACCACCGTTTGCCACTGCTGCAGGTCGCCGTCGAGCATGGCGCCCGTCAGCTGCGCGTAATCGATGTGGCTGGCAGGCGGCAAGCCCAGGTTGGCCTTGAAGGCGTCGGAGCAAGCCATGCTGCCGCTGCCCAGGTCGATCTCCCACGTGCCCATGCGGCCGCCCTGCATGGCCAGGCGCAGCCGCTGTTCCGTCTGCCGTTGTTGCGTCACGTCGCAATGCGAGCCCAGCCATTCAACGATGCTGCCGTCGGGCGCCAGCACGGGCAGCATGCGCACGAGCATATTGCGGTAGCTGCCGCTGACGTGGCGCAGCCGGTATTCCGCTTCGAACACGCTCGTCAGATGTGACGGCATGACGTAAGGCAAGTTGCGGTCGTCAGGATGCAGGGCATTGAGCCAGCCGCGGCCCAGCAGTTCGGCCTCGCTCTGGCCCGTGAAGGCGCGCCAGGAGGGCTGGTCGGCATCGAACTGGCCGAAGGTTTTCGTGCTCCAGACGATGTCGCAATGGGCACCCAGCAGCATATGCGCGGCCTGCGCGGCGGCGGGGGAGGAAATGATGTCGTGGCTGTGCTGGCTCGGTTCTGGCATGGATAAGGTCGGCAATGGTACTGCGCGCCGCCGCTGCACTGGGATGTGGCAGCACGGCAAGGTCAAGTATGGCGATATTACAGTCAAATACCGGCCGGAGCCTGTCTTGCAGGCAGCATTTTGCCGCCGCGGCGCAATGGCGGCGCCAGGGCCGGAAAATGGATAAAACAGCAAGCTCCTGAGCGTATTGTGGCTGAATAACCACTAGTCAGGCTTTTATGTTGGTGAATAAATATTTTACATAACAATATTCTTGCAGCGCATAAGCCGCTTGAATTAAATTGGCGCCTTACTCAAAAGTTGGTGTTCATCAGACATCCCAGAGATGCGGCCGGAACCGCTGTCAACTTGAGTGACAGACAGGACAGAGCCAGTGACGCCGAGAGCGGGGGAACATCCGCTCGCGCTGCTGCACCGTGATGGTGCAAACGATCGTCCAGCGCCGTAAATAACCCGGAGACAGGTTGCAAGAAAGACAGATTTCGTAATTCTTTTTTAAACTTCTGGGAAACCACATGATCAAGATGTCCAAGATGCACAAGCGTTTGTGCGCCAAAAGCGCTGCTATGCTGGCACTGTCCGCTGCCTTGCCTATCGGCTCGGCTTATGCTGATGAAGTCGCTGTTGATACGACCCCTGCTGCCAGCCAGCTGGAAACCGTGACCGTGACGGCACAGCGCCGCAAGGAAAATATCCGCGACGTGCCCGTCTCCGTGTCGCTGCTGCGCGACGAGAAGCTCGACGTGCTCGTATCCAGCGGCCAGGATATCCGTGTGCTGGCCGGCAAAGTGCCGAGCCTGAACGTGGAATCGTCGAATGGCCGCACCTTCCCCCGCTTCTACATCCGCGGCTACGGCAATACCGACTTCAACATCTTTGCATCGCAACCTGTTTCCCTGATTTACGACGATGTCGTGCAAGAAAATCCTATCCTCAAGGGTTATCCGATTTTCGACGTGGCTGGCGTGGAAGTGCTGCGCGGCCCGCAAGGTACCTTGTTCGGCCGCAATACGCCGGCCGGCGTGGTCAAGTTCGAATCCGTCAAGCCGAAGCTGGACAAGGTTGAAGGCTATTACAACGTTTCCGCCGCCACGCACAACACGACCAACTTCGACGGCGCCGTCAACGTGCCGCTGAGCAAAGAATGGGCGCTGCGCTTCTCGACCCTGCGCCAGCACCGCGACGATTACGTCGACAACACGTTTACGGGCCAGAAAGATGCGCTGGACGGCTACAACGAACATGCGGAACGCGTGCAATTGCTGTACGCACCGAACACCACGTTCAACGCCCTGTTCAATGTGCACCAGCGCAACACCACGGGCAGCGCGCGCGTCTTCTACGCCAACATGATCAAGCAGGGCACGAACGATATCGTTGACGGTTTCGACCCGAACAAGTCGTTTACGAATGCGCCGAATTTCCAGCGCCTGCGCACCAACGGCGCCAGCGCCCGCCTGAGCTGGGACCTGGACGGTATTAAACTGTATTCGATCACCGGCTTTGAGCAGGTCGGCAATTACGTGTCGCATGGCGACATCGACGGCGGCACGCCGACGGGCCCCGGCTTCATTCCTTTCCAGGTTGAAACGGCCGGCGGCATCACCAGCGTGAAGCAATACTCGCAGGAATTCCGCGCCGAATCGAAAAATGCCGGTCCCCTGAACTGGCAGGCAGGCGTGTACTACTTCAATGAAAACGCCAACGGTTTCACTGACAACTTCGATACCAGCACGCACGTGCTGACCACGCACCTGGCCAGCCGCCAGAAGAACTCGGCCTGGGCCACCTTCGGTTCCGTCAACTACGCCGTCAACGATGACTTCATGTTGCGCGCCGGTTTGCGCTACACCAAGGACAAGAAGGATTTCGACACGGTGGAAGCGACCAACATCGTGCAGGTCAACCCGACCAGCGCCGATGTCAGCAAAGCCAAGGTCAACTGGGACTTGAGCGGCACCTATAAATACAACAAGGACGTGAACTTCTACGCGCGTATCGCCACCGGTTTCCGCGCGCCAAGTATCGCCCCGGCCAGCACCAGCGTGCCCGTCACCGTGGCCGATGCGGAAACCATCACCTCGTACGAAGCGGGCATCAAGGCCGACCTGTTCAACCGCCGCGCCCGCGTCGCGTTCAGCGTGTATGACTACCAGGTGAAAAACCAGCAGCTGACGGTGGTGGGCGGCACGTCGAACATCACGCGCCTGATCAATGCCGCCAAGACGAACGGTCGCGGCGCCGAGCTGGAATTGGAAGGTTTTGTCACGCCGAGCCTGAAGATGTCCCTGGGCGGCAGCTATAACTTTACGGAAATCAAGGACCCGAGCCTGTCGATCGCTACCTGCGCGCAGACGCGTTGCAGCGTGACGGACCCGCTGACCACCGGCAACCGCGCCATCATCGACGGCAATCCATTGCCGCAAGCGCCGAAGTGGACGATCACCGCCACGGGCCGCTATTCGATCCCGATGGAAAACGGCGAATTCTTCGTCTTCACGGATTGGGCTTACCGCAGCAAGATCAATTTCTTCCTGTATGAGGCAACCGAGTTCACCGGCAAGCCGATGGTCGAAGGCGGCTTGCGCGTGGGTTACACCTGGGATGCCGGCAAGTATGAAGTGGCCGCATTCGGCCGCAACATCACCGACACCCAGCGTATCACGGGCGCCATCGACTTCAACAACCGCACGGGCTTCATCAATGAGCCGCGTCAATTTGGTGTGCAGTTCAAAGGCAACTTCTAAGAACACATAAGCAAACCTGCTGCGCGTCGTGATTTGCGGCCTGTGATGCTCACTGTGCTAAAGCACAGCTGCGCTTCTTGGCCGCAACTCACCGCCGCTCGCTACGGTTTTCTTAAGTGTTCGGTTCCAGGCGCCGGCCATGTGCTGGCGCCTGCATTGCTACCCGCCCGGCTCGCGCCGCGGCGGGTTTTTTTATGCGTGCCCGGGAAGGCGCGCCAGCCGCTGCGCCCAGGCGGGCACGGCTTGCCGCCAGAAGTCTTCCACATCGTCGGCGCGCACGTCGAGCCCGAGGAAACGGGCGGCCGGAAGCAGTGCCGATGCCAGCAGTTCTGCCGCATCGGTGCCCGTATCGAAGGCGAGGGCGCCCGTCTGTTTCGACAGTTTCTCGCCGCTGTCATTGTTGACGACAGGCACGTGCAAAAAGCCGGGATGGGGCAAGCCCAGCACGTCCTGCAGATACAGCTGGCGCGGCGTGGAATCGAGCAGATCCGCCCCGCGCACCACCTGCGTGATGCCCTGCGCGCCATCGTCGACCACCACGGCCAGCTGATACGCCCAAAAGCCGTCACCGCGCAGCACGATGAAGTCGCCCACCTCGCTGGCCAGGTCTTGCCGTTGCGGACCAGCCCAGCGGTCGGCAAAGCCGTACACGGCTTGCGGCCCCTGCGGCACGCGCAACCGCCAGGCCCGCGCCGCCTTGCCCGGTGCCAAACCATGGCGGCAGGTGCCCGGATACACTGCGGCGCCGCCCTTGGGCGCACCCGCCTGCAGCACCGAATCCTGGATCTCCTTGCGCGAACAGCCGCACGCATACACGAGCCCATCATCCTGCAACTGTTTCAGCGCCGCCTCGTACAGCGGCAGCCTGCGGCTCTGCCACGTCGCCTCGCCATCCCAGTACATGCCGCAGCGCCGCAGGCTGGCCAGGATACCCAGATCGGCACCCTCGACATTGCGGTCATAGTCGAGGTCCTCGATGCGCAACAGCCACGTGCCCTGATGCACCTTGGCATCGAGATAACTGGCCATGGCGGCAACGAGCGAGCCCATGTGCAGGGGACCGGAGGGGGAGGGGGCGAAGCGGCCGATGTAGGGGGCGGTGGGGGTGACAATATTCATTCGTGCTGGCAAACGTGACTACAAGGTAGTCTGCGCTTGTGTAGTTGGTACAGATGAGAACAAGTATCGGGGAGGGCGCGAGGCCTGTCAAATCGTGTGGGGTGGCAGGTGATGCCACGCACCTGCAATGTGATCCCGTCTTGCGACATGCACGGGATGGACGTGATTGGATCGTAGCGTAAGGTGTTCGAGCGACCGGGTGAGCGGTATGTTAGATGATTCGCAAGCCCTTGTTCCACGGTCGCGCTCTCCGCCAGCAGGAAAGCTTCATGCTGGCATCAGGCGCGACGGTGGGTGTTGATGCGTGACAATGATTCTTAGAAATGATACTCCGCGCGTATCATCGGCGTCTTCGCCGTCTGGCCCACGTTGCCCGTGGTGGCGGGCGAGTTGCCGAACTTGTTCTTCCAGTACTGGTATTCCAGGCCCACGCGGAAGGTGTTCTTGGCGCTGCCCAGGGCTGCGCCCACGTCGTACATCACTTGCATGTCGATATTCGTTTCCACCGCCGTGTCGCGCCCCACTTCATCCTTGCCTTTCGAGTCGATGAGGTTGAAGAAACCTTCGAACGAGAACAGCGGCGACAATGGGATGGCCCAGGCGCCCGTCAGCATGGCGTGGGTTTTATACGTGTAGCGGCCCGTTACTTGCGAGATGGGCGGGAAGGCGCCGCTGGGAGCATTGCTTTCGCGCAGCAACAGCAGGCTGGTGTTGAAGAAGCCGGGCACGTCCCACATCAGGGTGGGGCCGGCCACCAGCATGCGCTTGCGCGAGTTGTAGCCGACGTCATTCTTCGTGTTGACGTCGAAGCCCAGGGTCACGCCGACGCCGCGCACGGGGCCGAACTTGATGTCGCTGCCGCGCACCTTGCCGATGTCGATGGTGTTGCGGTACACCAGGTACGCCTCTTGCGCGCCGGACGTCTTGCCCAGTGCGCCAGGGTCCTTGCTGTCGGAGATCAGGAAGTCCAGGTTGACGAAGTTGCTGCCGTATTTGTAGCCGCTGGCGTGCGTGATGGCAAAGATATTTTTCTTGATGTCGTCCGGATTGAACGGTTCGCGGTAATCATTGCCGGCGCGCCAGCTCAGCGCGGTATCGCTCCATTCGGCAGCCTGGGCGGTCGCGCCCACGCCCAGAGTGGTGGTGAGGCAGAGCAACAGACACGGTATGGTTTTTGGCACTTTCGGCTCCTGATGGCGGTGTTGGAAAACGGGAACTGGGATGGCTGGGCGCAGGGGGGAGCCCACTAGCGCATGAAGCGCGGCGATGGGACATTGCGCGCCGTTCAATCCATGATGCGAGAAGCGCCGCACTGGGCGATATGTCTTGTCTGCATACTTACTATCAGTTCCTGCATATAATCATCGCACCTTCCCGCCCTTGCCGGGCAAGGCGGCCGCTGTAAAGCTGATAATTTTTTTCAGAATTGTAGACAGGTGTTGTTTTTTTGCGGAAATAGAAATGCGTGCCGCCACGCCATCCCCCAAGCGCCGTGGATGCCGATACGATAGAGACAAGAGCTTGAATTTTTCCTCCACCGGCGACCAGGCCGGCGACCCCGCAGCGAGGCACGAAAAAAACAATGACGGCACGCCTGGAATTACACGATATCAGCAAGCGCTATCCGGCCGTGGTGGCCAATGACGGCATCGATCTCACCGTCGCGCCCGGACAAATCCACGCCGTGCTCGGCGAAAACGGCGCCGGCAAATCGACCCTGATGAAAATCATCTACGGCGCCGTGCAGCCCGACGGCGGCCGCATTGTGTGGAACGGCCGCGAGGTCGAGATCGCCAACCCGTCGGCCGCGCGCGCGCTCGGCATCGCCATGGTGTTCCAGCACTTTTCCCTGTTCGATACCTTGACGGTCGTGGAAAACATCGCCCTCGGTTTGCCCGCCGGCACCAACATGGCGGAGTTGGCGCAGCGCATCGAAGACACGGCGCGCCAGTACGGCCTGGACCTGGAACCGCAGCGCCACGTGCACACGCTATCCGTCGGCGAATGCCAGCGCGTGGAAATCGTGCGCGCCTTGCTGGCCAAGCCGCAACTGCTGATCCTCGACGAACCGACGTCCGTGCTGACGCCGGGCGCCGTGGAAAAGCTGTTTGCCACCTTGCGCCAGTTGGCGGCCGAAGGCTGCAGCATCCTGTACATCAGCCACAAGCTCGACGAGATCCGCGCCCTGTGCCATACGTGCACGGTGGTGCGCGCGGGAAAGAATGCGGGCGTGTGCGACCCTTCGCAAGAGTCGGCGGCCAGCCTGTCGCGCATGATGATCGGCGCCGAACCGCCCGCCGTCACGCGCGTGGCGCGCACGCCCGGCGCCGCCATGCTGAGCGTGCGCAATCTGCATTTGCCGAAGAGCCATCCGTTCGCCACGCAATTGATCGATATCCATTTCGACGTGCGCGCGGGCGAGCTCGTCGGCATCGCGGGCGTATCCGGCAATGGCCAGCAGGAATTGCTGGCCGCCCTGTCGGGCGAGGACCTGCGCGCGGCCCCCGCCAGCATCGTGCTCAACGGCATGCCTGCCGGGCGCCTGCCGCCGGGCCGCCGCCGCGCCCTCGGTTTCGGCTTCGTGCCGGAAGAACGGCTGGGGCGGGGCGCCGTGCCCGACATGGGGCTGGCCGATAACGTGCTGCTCAGCTTGCAGACCCCCGCCACCATCCGCCACGGTTTCCTGCGCCGTGGCGCGATCGCGCAGCGGGCGGCCGCCATCATCGCCCGCTTCCAGGTGAAGGCGGGCGGGCCGCAGGCGCTGGCGCGCAGCCTGTCGGGCGGCAACTTGCAGAAATACATAGTCGGACGCGAAGTCATGCGCGAACCCACGGTGCTGGTGGTGGCGCAACCGACCTGGGGCGTGGACGTGGGCGCGGCCGCGCAAATCCGCGCCGAATTGCTGGCGCTGCGCGACGCGGGTTGCGCGCTGCTGGTCGTATCGGAAGAACTCGATGAATTGTTCGAGATCAGCGACCGCCTGCTGGTGATGGCGAAAGGAAAAATTTCACCGTCGCTGGACGTGGGCGAGGCCAGCGTGGATCTAGTGGGGCAATGGATGAGCGGGCTGTGGCCGCAGGAGGCTGCCCATGGCTAAGTTCGCCTTGCGCCTGGAAGCCCGGCCCGCACCGTCGCGGCTGATGTCGTGGCTGTCGCCGGTGCTGGCCGTGCTGCTGACCGTGCTGTGCGGCGCTTTGTTATTTCTTGCGCTGGGCCACGATCCGCTGGCCGGCCTGGCCGTCTTCTTCGTGGAACCCTTGCGCGACGCGCACGGCTGGTCCGAACTGGGGATTAAAGTCGCCCCTTTGCTGTTGATCGCCGTGGGCCTGGCCATCTGCTTTCGCGCCAACATCTACAACATCGGTGCGGAAGGGCAGCTGACCCTGGGCGCCATCTGCGGCGGCGCGGCGGCCCTGTACCTGGACACGGGCGATGGCGCGGGCGGCGCGGCCATCATCGGCATTTCCCTGCTGGCCGGCATGGCGGGCGGCATGGCGTGGGCGGGCCTGGTGGCCTGGCTGCGCGACCGTTACAACGCCAGCGAAATCCTCGTCTCGCTGATGCTCGTCTATATCGCGCAATTGCTGCTCAGCTATCTCGTGTACGGCGTGCTGCGCGACCCGGAAGGGTTCAATTTTCCTCAGTCGAAACTGCTGTCGGACGGCTTGCTGTTGCCGATGGTGATCAGCGATACGCGCTTGCACGTGGGTATCGTGTTTGCCCTGCTGGCCTCGCTGGGCGGCTGGTTGTATCTGTCGCGCAGCATTGCCGGTTTCCGCCTGCGCGTGGGCGGCATGGCGCCCGCCGCCGCCCGCTATGCGGGTTTTTCTTCGCGCAAGACCTTGTGGTCGTCGCTGCTGATCTGCGGCGCCCTGTCGGGCCTGGCGGGCGCCTGCGAAGTGCTGGGACCGATGGGGCAGCTGACGCCCACGGTCTCGCCCGGCTACGGCTTTGCCGCCATCATCGTCGCCTTCGTGGGGCGGCTGCATCCCGTGGGCGTGATTTTCTCCAGCTTCGTCATGGCCCTGTTCTATATCGGCGGCGAACTGGCGCAGTCGCGCCTCGGCTTGCCCAGCGCCATCACCGGCGTGTTCCAGGGCATCTTGCTGTTCGCCTTGCTCGCCTGCGACGTGCTGATCCAATACAAATTGCGCTGGAGAAAATATGGATAACCTGGCCCTGACGATAGCGCCCTTGATTGCCGCCAGCATCAACGCGGGCACGCCGCTGATGCTCGCCGCGCTCGGTTTATTGGTGAATGAAAAGGCGGGCGTGGTGAACCTGGGCGCGGAAGGCATGATGCTGGTCTCGGCCATCACGGGCTTTGCCGTGGCCGTCAACACGGGCAGCCCCACCCTGGGCTTCCTGGTGGGGGCAGGGGCCAGCATGGTCCTGTCGGGCTTCTTTGCCTGGCTGACCGTGTGGCTGGGCACGAACCAGTACGCGACGGGCCTGGCTTTATCTCTGTTCGGCGCGGGCGCGTCCACGTACATCGGCCTGAAGTACGTGGGCAACAGCCTGCAGAACGGCCGCTTCGGCATCCCTGTACTGGAAGACATTCCCGTGCTGGGGCCGGCCCTGTTCCGCCAGCATCCGATGGTGTATCTGTCGCTCTTGCTGTGCCTGGCCATCGCCTGGTTCCTGTACCGCACGCGGGCAGGATTGGTGCTGCGCGCCGTGGGCGAGTCGCCGTCTTCCGCGCATGCGCTCGGCTATCCCGTGCGACGCATCCGCCTGGTGGCCGTGCTGTTCGGCGGCGCCTGCTGTGGTCTGGCCGGCGCATTTTTGTCGCTCGTGTACACGCCGCTGTGGGTCGAGGGCATGGTGGCGGGACGGGGATGGATCGCGCTGGCGCTGACGACCTTTGCCACCTGGCGCCCGGCGCGCGTGGTGGGCGGCGCCTACCTGTTCGGCGGCATCACGATATTGACGTTCCACGCGCAGGCGCTGGGCGTGCCCATCGCCTCGCAACTGCTGTCGATGCTGCCGTATGTGGCGGCCATCGTCGTGCTCGTGCTCATTTCCAGCAATGCCAATTACATCAAGCTCAACATGCCCGCTTCGCTGGGGAAAAATTTCAATCCCGGAAATTAATCACTCACCACAAGGAAAACCATGTCCAAGAAATTACTGTGCGCCGCCGTCTGCAGTGCCACGCTGATGTCCGCCATGCCTGCCATGGCCGCCGCGCCGGCCGCCGCTCCATTGAATGTCGGTTTCGTTTACATCAGCCCCATCGGCGACGCGGGCTGGACCACCCAGCACGATCAGGCGCGCAAGGAAATGGAAAAGGCGCTGGGCAACAAGATCAGCACCAAGTATGTGGAAAACGTGCCGGAAAGCGCCGATGCGGAGCGCGTGATCCGCGACCTGGCACAAACGGGCAGCAAGCTGGTCATCACGACTTCGTTCGGTTACATGAATCCCACCTTGAAAGTGGCGAAGCAATTTCCTAATGTGAAGTTCATTCATTTGACGGGATACAAGACGGCCGTCAACGTGGCCAACACCAACGCCCGGTTCTACGAGGGCCGCTACCTGGCCGGCGTGTTGGCCGGCAAGATGAGCAAGACCCATGTGGCCGGCTACGTGGCGGCGTTTCCCATCCCGGAAGTGTTACAGGGAGTGAACGCCTTCACGCGCGGCATGCGCAGCGTCGACCCGAAGGCGGAAGTGAAAGTGGTGTGGGTGAATAGCTGGTTCGACCCGGGCAAGGAGCGCGACGCGGCCATCACCCTGATCGGCCAGGGCGCCGACGTGGTCACCCACCACACGGACTCGACCGCAGTGGTGCAGGCGGCGGAAGAGAAGGGCAAATATGCGATCGCCTACCACTCGGACATGAAGAAGTACGGGCCGAAGGCGCAGCTGGCCGCCGTCACCCACCATTGGGGCGAGTACTACACGAAGCAGGCGCAGGCCGTGCTGGACGGCACGTGGAAGTCCAGCAGCACCTGGGGCGGCATCAAGGATGGCATGGTCAAGCTGGAAGGCATCAACGCTGCCGTGCCTGCCGACGTGAAACAGTTTGTATTGGCGCGCGAGAAAGACTTGGTTGCTGGCAAGCTCAATCCGTTCAGCGCGCCGATCAAGGATAACGATGGCAAGGTGCGCCTGGACAAAGGCGTGCTCGACGATGCGGCGCTGACGAAGATGGATTATTTTGTCGAAGGCGTGGCAGGGAAAGTTTCCGGAAAGTAATAGGGTTGCGTATAAACTTGCTGTAATATTGCCGGAAACGGGAGCCAGGCCGGGGATACATGCGCGTTCCCGGCCCACCCACACAGCAGAGCCTAATAGGCCCGTACCGGAGATCGACCCATGGACAGACTGGAAGTATTCAAGATTATCGCGCTGCAAGCGAGCAAGGGCGAGCTGACGTTCCCCGCCAACGTCAAGGCCACCTTGAAGCTGCAGGAAGCGCTGGACGACCCCGATTGCCATATCGAAGCGGCCGCCCGCATGGTCATGGCCGAGCCGCTGCTGTCGGCGCGGGTCGTGGCATTGGCCAACTCGGCCGCCTACAACCGTTCCGGCAATGAAATCGCCAATGTGCGCGCGGCCGTTTCGCGCCTGGGCTTTGCCACCTTGAAATCGATGGTGGCGTCCGTCATCGTGCGCCAGCTGGGCAGCCAGATCACGGACCCGCAATTGCGCGCCAAGGCGGCCAAGCTGTGGGAACACACGGCCCACGTGGCCGCGCTGAGCCAGGTGATTGCCAGGAAAGTCACGCATGTGGACGTGGAAACGGCCATGTTCGCCGCCATCGTGCACGAAGTGGGCGGCTTTTATCTGCTGTCGCGCGCCGAGGAGTATCCGGGTTTGCTCGACGACAACACGGAAGATTGGATCGAATACGGCGAAAAACTGATCGGCCGCGGCGTGCTGCGCCAGCTGCAAGTGCCGGACATGGTCTTGCAGGCCGTGGAAGGCATGTGGCACGGCGGCAGCACGTTCCCGCCCCGCACCCTGGGCGCGACCCTGGTGCTGGCCAACGATCTGTCGCCCGTCGGCTCGCCTTTGCACCCGCCGGAAAGCGCCGCGCGGCGCCAGGCGGCGGCGAAGATCGACTTCGGCATCGGCGGCAGCACCCTGCATACGATACTCGAGGAATCGGCCGAAGAGATCGAATCGCTGGCGGCCGCCTTGCTCGTGTAATTTACTCGGCCATGACATCCCCGCCCTCGCCGCGGGGATTTTTTTCGTCCGCATTTTGCCGCGCCTGCCCCATGGCATACAATCGCCGGCTCGGCCATCCGCCGGACTGAATGTCTCCTCTTATCCAAAGGATCTTATGCAGAAGCTGTTTTCTTCCCTCGCCTTGACCGCGCTGGCGTTTTCCGCCCAGGCCGCCACCGGTTTGCCCGTGGTGCAGGAAGCGCCCTTGCGCGCCCACCTGGCCTTCCTGTCCAACGACTTATTGGAAGGCCGGGGCACGGGCCAGCGCGGCGCCGACCTGACGGTGGCGTACCTGGAAACCCAGGCGCAGATGGCCGGATTGCAACCTGTGCGCGGCAACAGTTACCGCCAGAGCGTGCAGATCGCCGGCGTGAAGTCGCTGCCTGCCGAGAGCAGCCTGCAGGCGGTGGCGGGCGGCAAGGCCGTGCCGCTGGCCTTTGGCCCCGACTGGGTCTGGGCCACGGGCGACTCCGTTGCCGCGCACACGTTCGATGCGCCGCTCGTGTTCGTCGGCTACGGCATCACGGCGCCGGAAGAGGGCTGGAACGATTTCAAGGGCGCCGATGTCAAAAACAAGATCGTCGTCATGATGGTCAACGACCCGCAGCCGACCGCGCTTGATCCGAACCGCTTCGCCGGCAAGGCGCTGACCTATTACGGCCGCTGGACCTACAAATTCGAGGAAGCCAAACGTCAGGGCGCGGCGGGCGTATTGCTGATCCACACGAAACCGTCGGCCTCGTACGACTGGAGCGTCGTGCAGAACAGCTGGAGCGGCAGCGAACGTTTTCAATTGGCCGACCGCACTGCCGGCACGCCACTGCAGGGCTGGATCGCGGAAGACGCGGCGCGCCGGCTGTTTACGGCCGGCGGACAGGATCTGGACGCCTTGCGCGCCAAGGCGGAAAGCAAGGATTTCCAGGCCGTCGCCTTGAACGCCAAGCTGTCGGGCGAGATGAAGTCCATCGTGCGCAAGGTGGAGCAATTCAATATCGCCGGCATGGTGCCGGGCACCGACCCGACATTGAAAGATGAAGCCGTCATCTACAGCGGCCACTGGGACCACCTGGGCAAGCAAGGTGACTCTGGAGACACGATCTACAACGGCGCCGTCGACAACGCGTCGGGCACGGCCGGCTTGCTGGCCATGGCGCAGGAAGCCGTGAAAAAGCCTGCGAAGCGCACGCAGATATTCCTGTGGGTGGCGGCCGAGGAACAGGGGCTATTGGGCAGCGCCGCCTACGCGGCCGATCCGCTGTGGCCGCTGGACAAGACGGCCGCCGCGTTGAACCTCGACAGCCTGAACTTCGTGGGCGCCACGCACGACATCGGCGCGCAGGGCAGCGAGCGCACGGAGCTGGGGGCGATGGCGGCGGCAACCGCCAAAGCCATGGGCATGCACATTGCGGCAGCGCGTCCCGACCTGGCCGGCGGTTATTTCCGCAGCGACCATTTCAGCTTTGCCAAGGCGGGCGTGCCCGCGTTTTCCATCAATGGCGGACGCGAGTACATCAAGGACGTGGCAGCGTCGAAAGCCAAGGCCGCCGCGTATGGCCCCCGCTACCATCAGGTCACCGATGAGTACGACGCCAGCTGGGATCTGTCCGGCATGACGCAGCAGGCGCAATTTACCCTGAATCTGGGGCAAGCCGTGGCGAATGCGGCGAAGATGCCGGCCTGGAAGGCGGGCGATGCGTTTGGCAAGGCGCGCGGGCAGGCCGCGAAATAAGACGTGGTCCGTGCAAGCAACGTTGTCGGATTACGCGCGGCCTCGCCGCACCTCGGCGGCCCCGCTAATCCGACCTACGCCCGTTCGCTTGGAGCAAGTGCGTAGGTCGGGTTAGCGCGCCAGCGCGTAACCCGACAACATTGTTGGCGCCGCAGCCCCGCAGCGCCGGATCAAGCCGTCCGTTCCAGCTTGCGCTGCGCGTGCCGGTACTTGCTCCACACCAGCAGCAGCAACAGCGGCATGGCGCCGCCCACCATGCACAGGGCGGGCCAGCCGCCGGCGGCAAAGCTGGCGCTGGCCAGGGCCGAGCCGGCCGACGCGCCGATGAAGCCGCCCGCGATGAACACGGTGGTGACCCTGGCCCGTGCGTGCGGCGCCAGTTTATAGATGATGGACTGGTGCGTTACTTGCAGGCCCATCACGCCCATGTCCAGCAGGACGATGCCGATCAACAGCAGCACCAGCGAATGGGCGCCGAAGCCGATCAGGGCCCAGCCCGCGATCGAGGCGACCGCCAGCAGCCAGGTGGCCTGGCGCGCATAGCCGCGGTCGGCCATGCGGCCCGCCGTGTTGGCGGCAAAGGCGCCCGTGGCGCCCGCCAGGCCGAACAGGCCGATCTGCATTTCCGAGTAATGATACGGCGCGCCGCTGAGCAGGAAGGTCAGGCCCGTCCAGAACACGCTGAAGGTGCCCAGGCCCAGGCCGGAGAACAGGGCGCGCTGGCGCAGCAAGGGTTCCTGGCGGATGATGTCAGCCAGCGAGGCCATCAGCTTGCCGTATTGCAGCGTGCCACGTGGCGCCTCGTTGGGCAGGATGCGGCGCAGCATGACGAGCAGGGCGGCCACGACGATGGCGGCCAGCACGTAGACGGTGCGCCAGCCGCCGCTGATCTGCGACACGGTGCCGGAGACGGTACGCGCGAGCAAGATGCCCAGCAATAAGCCCGTCATGACGGTGCCCACCATGCGGCCCCGGCTGTGATCGGGCGCATACGAGGCCACCATGGCCGTGACCACCATCAAGGCGCTGGACGTGATCCCCATCAGGACGCTGGCGATGGCAAAGACGATGATGTTCTGGCTGGTGGCGGCCAGCAGCAGGGCACCGATCTTGGCGATCAGCATCCACGTCAGCAACTGGCGGCGGTTCAGCACGTCACTGAGGGGCACCAGAAACACGATGCCCAGCACGTAGCCGATCTGCGTCGCCGTGACCAGGTAGCCCGCTTGCGGCACGCTGACGCCAAACGAGGCGGCCAGCATGGATGTGAGCGGCTGCACATAGTACAGGCTGGCGACGAGCACGCCGGCGGACAGGGCGAACAACAGGATGCGGGTGGAGCTCAGCAGGGCGCTGGCATCGACGGACGAGGGTGCAGATTTCATGCGATACAACTTTCTTGGAATGATGCTTTTGGATGAGCATGATAGCGGGGCTGCGCATTTCTTGCCGGGCGCGGCCGATTTTGCGGCTGGGCGTGAGCAAAAAAATCCCGGCGATCGTTGCCGACGGCCGGGAAAAGGGTATTTGGGGAAATACCGGGGGAGACAGTGAAGTTACTGCGCGCGCGCCAGCTCCGCATGCACCTGCGCCGTGATTTCATACGAGCGCAGGCGGTGCTGGTGCTCGAAGATCTGCGAGGTGATCATCAATTCGTCGGCACCCGTTTCGGCGATGAAGGCGGCCATCTTCGCCTTCACCGTGTCCGGCGCGCCGATGGCCGTGCAGGACAGGACGGAATCGAGCATGGCGCGTTCCTGCGGGCCCAGCTGTTCCAGGTAGCCGGGCACGGGCGGTTGCAGACGCGACGGGCGGCCCGTGCGCAGGTTGACGAACGCCTGCTGCATCGACGTGGCGCGCAAGTGCGCCTCGGCATCCGTGTCGGCGGCGAACACATTAAAGCCCAGCATCACGTACGGTTGCGCCAATTGTTTTGACGGCTTGAAGTGTTCGCGGTAATAGGCCACGGCTTGCATCATCATCTGCGGCGCGAAGTGCGAGGCGAAGGCATACGGCAAGCCCAGGTGGGCTGCCAGCTGGGCGCCGAACAGGCTGGACCCCAGTATCCACACGGGCACTTTCGCCCCCTTGCCGGGCACGGCCAGCACGCGCTGGCGCGGTTCGTCGGACATATAGTCGATCAATTCCAGCACGTCCTGCGGAAACTGTTCCGCGTCGGACTGCAGGTCGCGGCGCAGGGCGCGCGCCGTCGTCTGGTCGGAGCCGGGCGCGCGGCCCAGGCCCAGGTCGATGCGGCCCGGATGCAGCGCTTCCAGCGTGCCGAACTGTTCCGCGATGACCAGCGGCGAGTGGTTCGGCAGCATCACGCCGCCCGCGCCCACGCGGATGGTCTTGGTGCCGGCCGCCACATGGGCGATGACGACGGCCGTGGCGGCGCTGGCGATGCCGGGCATGCCGTGGTGTTCGGCCAGCCAGTAGCGCTTGTAGCCCCAGCGTTCGCCGTGCTGCGCCAGGTCCAGCGTGTTCTTGAACGACTGGCTGGCGTTGCTGCCTTCGGCGATGGGCGCGAGGTCGAGTATGGAAAATGGAATCATGGTAGCGATATCGGGACGTGGTGGAAAATCACAATGGACGATTTGTCTATCCCCTGACGCTGGCAGGGTCACCCATGACGGCGTGGTGGGGAAGACAGGCTGGACACATGATAATGCGAATCGGGAATTTGCGTACTGATCGGTAAAAAACTCGTGTCGATTGGAAATCGGCGCGGGCGGTGCTAGAGTGGGCCTCCCCACTTTACGCGTCCCGCCATGTTCAAGAAACCCCTGCTGTTGTCCCTGCTTGGCCTGCTGCTGCAGCCTTCCGTTCACGCCGCTCCCGTCAGCCCGCAGGCGCAGGAGACGGCCCGCTACGCGCTGGCCACCTATCCCGAACCGCTGATCGCCAGCCTGGCGAAGATGATCAGTTTCAACACGGTGGCCGACCCGGCCGTGCCGTTTGCGGACAATCCCCAGCACACGGGTTTTAAACGCTACCTGGCGGCCGAGGCGCAGCGCCTCGGTTTCGATTTCCACGATCACGGCCACGTGCTGGTCATCGGCATGGGCAAGGGCAGCGAGCGGGTGGGCGTGATCACGCACGGCGACGTGCAGCCCGTCAATCCCGCCAAATGGGCCCGCTCGCCATTCGAGCTGGACCGTACCAGCGAACCGGGCAAACTGCTGGGACGGGGCACGGAAGACGACAAGGGCCCCATCGCCACGGCCCTGTACGCGATGAAAGCCATCCAGGACAAACAGGTGCCGCTGAGCAAGCGCATCGAGCTGTACGTGTACATGGCCGAGGAGTCGGACTGGGAACCGCTGAAACAGTTCCTCAAGACCCACACGCCGCCGCAGCTGAACATCACCATCGATGCGGAATACCCGGTGGTGACGGCCGAGAAAGGCTATGGCTCCATCAAGCTGACCTTGCCGCCGCGCACGGCCATGCCGGCCGACGGCGGCCCCGTGCTGAAGAGCCTGACGGGCGGCTTTTTCGGCAGCCAGATTCCGGAAGACGCGCAAGCCGTCATCGAACGCGCGCCGGCCGCGCTGGAAGCGGCCATCCGCGCCCGCGCGCAGCAGCAGAAGGGCATGCGCTACAGCTACGCGCGCGAGGGCGGCGCCTTGACGGTGACGGCGCTGGGCGTGTCGGCCCACTCGTCGAAGCCGGAAGACGGCGTCAACGCCATCAGCATGCTGGCCGACGCGCTGGCCGTGCAGCCGTGGCAGGGCACGCAGGCGGCCGACATGCTGTCGTTCCTGAATGAACTGGTGGGTACCGGCATTTACGGCGAGCGCTTCGGCCAGATCGCCTACCGCGACGGTTTCATGGGCCCGATGACGGTGGCGCCTACCGTGCTCAAGCAACAAGGCGGAGAACTGGAACTGAATATCAACTTGCGCCGTCCGCAAGGCAAGACGGCGGCCGTGCTGCAGCAGCAGGTGACGGCCGCCTTCGATGGCTGGAAGGCGCGGCGCCAGGTGCCGGCCGCGTTGCAGGTGCAGATCGGCGAGCCGTGGCTGCAGACGGCGGCGCCGCAGATTCCCACCTTGCTGTCCGTCTTCGAGCACTACACTGGCATGGCGCATCCGCAACCGGTGTCCATCGGCGGCGGCACCAATTCGCGCCTGTTCCCGAATGCCGTCAGCTTCGGCCCCGCCATGCCGCATACGGTGTACACGGGCCATTCCGAGCATGAGTTCATCACGGAAAAACAGTTGCTGCTGAATTTGCAGATGTACACGGCCGTGCTGATCGAACTGGCGAAATAAACGTCTTCGCCGGAACTTTTTTCGGCAGTGCCAGTCTTAAGAATTCGTGTCTTAAGATTGCGAAACATCATGTATTGCAAGCAACTCGCCAAGCCCGACGGGCGCCAGCTGACCCTGTACAGCCGGCGTCCCATCGTCGTCGCCGGCGTTGCACCGAGTCCCTTCCCCGCGGCGCAGGAAGCCAATCCGCACTTGCGCTGGCATCCCTTGCGCGGCGAATGGGTGGCCTACGCGGCTTACCGCCAGGGCCGCCCCTTCCTGCCGCCGGACCGGTACAACCCGCTGGCGCCCACGCGCGATCCCGCGCAGCCGACGGAATTGCCTGCCGGCGATTACGACATCGCCGTCTTCGACAACCGCTTTCCCACCCTGGCGCCGCACGCGCATGATCCGCCCGACTTGACGGTCGCCACGGCGCCCGCCCGCGGCCATTGCGAAGTGGTGGTGTTCGCGCAGGATGCCGGCGCCTCGCTGGGCACGCTGGCGCTTGGCCACATGGCCTTGCTGCTGCAGGTGTGGGGGGAGCGCACGGCACAGCTGGCCAGCCGGCCCGGCATCGCGTACGTGCTGCCGTTCGAGAACCGCGGCGCGGAAGTGGGCGTGACCCTGCACCATCCGCATGGCCAGATCTACGCCTACCCCTTTGTTCCGCCCGTGCCGGCGCGCATGCTGGAGCAGGAACACGCATATTTCGCCAGCCATGGCCAGGCCCTGCTGGTCGACATGGCGCGGCGCGAAGCCGATGACGGCGCGCGCCTGCTGTACCTGGGGCCGGAAGCGATCGCCTTCGTGCCCGCCTGCGCCCGCTATCCGTACGAGGCGTGGGTGATGCCGCTGCGGCAGACGGACAGCTTTACGGCCTTGTCGGCGCGGCAGCGCGACGACCTGGCGCGCGCCCTCAAGACCGTGCTGCTGAAATACGACGGCTTGTGGCGGCGCGCCATGCCTTACCTGATGGCCTGGTACCAGGCGCCGCCAGACGGCCGCGCGCACCCGGACACGCAGCTGCACGCACAGTTTTATCCGCCGTACCGCACGCGCGAACGGCTCAAATATCTGGCCGGCACCGAGCTGGCCGCCGGCATGTACGCCATGGATGCCCTGCCCGAGGAATCGGCGCGGCAGCTGCAGCAAGTGCGCGTGGCATGGGAAATGGCAGAGGAAATCGCATGAACTGGAATGTCGAACTGGAAATTGCGCACAAACTGGCGCAGATGCGTGGCTGGCTGGAACAGGAAAGGGCCGGCGCGTTGCGCCTGCGCGGCGTGGACTGGTTCGCCTGGGCCACGGCGGGCGCGTCGGGCAGCAGCTGCCAGACGGCCGAGTGCGGCTGTGCCGAGGTGCTCGTCACGCGCGATGCGGCCTACATCCTCACCGATGCGGCCGAGGCGCAGCGGCTGCGCCAGGAAGAGGTGCGCGGCAGCTGGACCTGGCAAGTGACGCCGTGGATGCAGCCCCGGCTGGCTGAATTGCGCGAGCATTTCGTGCAGCATGCGGCGGGAGGGCGGCCCGTGCTGTGCGACCGGCCCGGTCTGCACGAGCGCTGCCTGCCCGTCGCCTTGCGCGAGGAGCGCCTGCCCCTGCTGGCGCCGGAACAGGCGCGCTACCGCGAAGTGGGCCGGCTGGCCTCCGCTGCCGCCAGCGAGGCGCTGCGCGCCGCGCGGCCCGATTGGAGCGAGCAGGAACTGGCCGGCGCCTGCGCCCGCGCCCTGTGGTCGCGCGGCCTGCATGCCGTGTACGTGCTGGCGGCGGGCGCCGAGCGCTTCGAGCGCTACCGGCGCGCGCCGCCCGCCGCGTCGCCGCTGGGCGAACGGGCCGTGCTGGCGCTGTGCGCGCAAGGCTTCGGCCTGTGCGCCAGCTTGAGCCGCCAGCGCCGTTTCCGCCCCGCGCGCGACGGCATCGGCGAAGCCGACGCGGCCATCCTGGCGCTGGAAGCGGTGGCGCTCGATGCCTGCGTGGCGGGGCATGCGCTGAGCATGGTGTATCACGCGCTCGACAGCGCCTATGCGTATGCGGGCCAGCCCGATACGGTGCAGGAATTCCGGCAGGGCGGCATCGCCGGCTACCGCGCGCCCGAGGTGGCCGCCGGCGCGCATACGGAAATCGCCCTGAAGGACGGCATGGCCGTGGCCTTCCATCCCAGCCTGCCCGGCAGCATGGTGGAAGACACTTTCCTGCTCAGCGGCGGACGCCTGCACAACCTGACCTGCGATCCGGACTGGCCGGCGGCAACGGTGCAGGGACGGCGGCGTCCGCTGACCCTGGAAGTGCAATGATCACTCCCGACGCATATTTCGGCGCCGTCCCCGTGGTGGCGGCCTCGGCGCCCGGAAGGGTCAACCTGCTGGGCGAGCATACGGACTACAACGACGGCTACATGCTGCCGTGCGCCACGCCGCAGCGCACGCGGGTGATGCTGGCGCCGGCCGCCGACGGGCACCACCAGTTCTATTCGGCCACTCTTGACGAACTCGTGCGTTTCGAGCGCCAGAGCGCCGCGCCGCCCGGCTTCGGCCGCTACCTGGAAGGCTGCATACGCCTGTTCGAGGAGCGCGGCGTCGCGGTGCCGGCCGTGCGCGGCCACATCGATTCGGACGTGCCGCCGGGCGCCGGCCTGTCGAGCAGCGCCGCGCTGGAGATCGCCATGCTGCGCGCGCTGCGCCAGTTGCTGGGGCTGCAGATCGACGACGTGTCGCTGGCGCTGATGGGGCAGCAGGCGGAAATCCGCTACGCGCAGGTCAATTGCGGCGTGATGGACCAGATGGCGTGCAGCCTGGCCGACGAGCATCACATGCTGCTGCTCGACGCGCGCACCCTGCGCCATGCGCTGCTGGCGCTGCCCCACGACAGCGAGGTGCTGGTGGTCGACAGCGGCGTGCCGCGCACCCTGGCCGGCAGCGCCTACAACGTGCGCCGCGCCGAGTGCGAACAGGCGGCGCGCCTGCTGGGCGTGGCGGCGCTGCGCGACGTGCGCGAGCCGTCCGTGGTGGAAGGCTTGCCCGAGCCGTACCGCCGCCGCGCGCGCCACGTGGTCAGCGAAAACCTGCGCGTGCTGCAGGCTTGCGGCCAGCATGGTCCCGTGCTCTTCGGCCAGCTGATGGCGCAGTCGCACGCCAGCCTGCGCGACGATTACGAGGTATCGCTGCCGGTGCTCGATGCGCTGGTGGCGCTGCTGTCGGCGCAGTCCGCCGTGTACGGCGCGCGCCTGACGGGCGCCGGTTTTGGCGGCGCCTGCGTGGCCCTGTGCCGCAAGCAGGGCGCGGCCAGCGCGGGGCGTACGGTGGTGCAGCGCTTTAACGCCCTGGGACACCACGCACGCATGGTGGTTCCGCTCGACTGAGCATGGTTTGATCCTGCTCATGCGTTACAGGGCAAGCCCCATACGGCGGAACTTGCCCCATGCCGCACGCATCCAACTGGCATGCTCGACGACCATCTCTCCCCACCCCATACGGATGACGGCCAGGCCGGTATCGCCCTGCCTGGCGCGGGCGGCTTTGCCTATCCCCGCCCGCAGATGGTGCGCGAGAACTGGCAATCGCTGAACGGCGCCTGGCGTTTCACCTTCGACAATGAACGGCGCTACCGCCTGCCCGACGGCGGCATCGGCTGGACACACGAGATCATCGTGCCGTTTCCGCCGGAATCGCAGGCCAGCGGCGTGGGCGACCGCGGTTTTCACCGCGTGTGCTGGTACCAGCGCGACTTCCTGCTGCAGCCGGGCGGTCCCCGCGTGCTGCTGCATTTCGGCGCCGTCGACTACCATGCGAAGGTCTGGCTGAACGGCCACGTGGTGGCTGAGCATGAGGGAGGCCACACGCCGTTTGTCGCCAACATCAGCCATGCCCTGCTGGCCGACGGGCCGCAGGTGCTGACGGTGCGCGTCGAGGACGATCCGCACGACCTGGCCAAGCCGCGCGGCAAGCAGGACTGGCAACTGCTGCCCCATTCCATCTGGTATCCGCGCACCACGGGCATCTGGCAAAGCGTGTGGATCGAGCGCGTGGCCAGCACCTACATCGGCAAGCTGCGCTGGACGCCCGTGTTCGAGGGCTACGAAATCGGCTGCGACGTGTTCGCCATGGGCGAGCTGCACGACGATCTCATCGTGGGCGTGCGCATCTGGCATGGCGACAACCTGCTGGCCGACGACCAGTACAAGCTGATCGAAAACGAAGCGAGCCGCAAGATTGCCCTGTCCGATCCCGGCATCGACGATTCGCGCAACGAACTGCTGTGGAGCCCGGAGCGGCCCATCCTGCTCGATGCCGAAGTCACGCTGCGGCATGGCGACGAGCTGCTCGACACGGTCAGGTCGTACACGGCGCTGCGCTCGGTGGCGATCAACCGCGACCGCTTCATGCTCAATGGCCGGCCGTATCCGCTGCGCCTGGTGCTGGACCAGGGCTACTGGCCCGACACCCTGCTGGCGGCGCCTTCCGATGCGGCCTTGCGGCACGACGTGGAACTGGCCAAGGCCATGGGTTTCAACGGCGTGCGCAAGCACCAGAAGATTGAGGACCCGCGCTACCTGTACTGGGCAGACCGCCTGGGCTTGCTGGTGTGGGAAGAAATGCCGTCCACCTACCGCTTTTCCGGCAAGGCGATCACGCGCATGGTGCGCGAATGGACGGACGTGATCGAACGCGATTACAGCCACCCGTGCATCCTCGTCTGGGTACCGTTCAACGAATCGTGGGGCGTGCCCAACCTGACGGCCATCCAGGCCCACCGCAATGCCGTCGAGGCGCTGTACCACCTGACGCGCACGCTCGACCCCACGCGGCCTGTGATCGGCAACGACGGCTGGGAAGCGTCGGCCACCGACATCCTCGGCATCCACGACTACGACTGCGATCCGGAACGCCTGCAGGCGCGCTATGCGATCAGCGATTCGGCCCGCACCACCTTGTTCGACCAGCGCCGCCCGGGCGGGCGCATCCTCACGCTCGACGGTTTTCCGCACCGGGGCCAGCCCATCGTCCTCACGGAATTTGGCGGCATCGCCTTTGACCGGGAACAGGGCGATGCCGATACCTGGGGCTATGCGCGCGTGAGCAACGAGGCGGCCTTCCTCGATCTTTACCGGCGCCTGATGACGGTCGTCAACACGGCGCAAATGTTCAGCGGCTTTTGCTACACGCAGTTCGCCGACACGTTCCAGGAAACCAATGGCCTGCTGACGGCGAACCGAACGCCGAAGGCCGCGCTGGAACTGCTCAGCGCGGCCACCCGCAATATCCGGCTCAATTGAACGCAAGCCGGGCCTGGCAGTTTTCATCCGGTCCCTACATCAAGAGGAGCAGGTATGGCCGATACCGATGGCGCGGCAGCGCCGTTCCCTACTTACTGGCAGGCGGGATACGAGGGCGCCGACCACGTCACCCATGGCGGCCAGGCGCTGGACATGAACCGCGCCACGGGCCACCTGGACCGGGTGCGCGAAGACTACCTGCTGCTGCGCCAGTTCGGCATCCGCAGCGTGCGCGAAAGCATAGGCTGGCGCCTGGTCGAACGCGACGGCCGTTTCGATTTTTCCTGCATCGAGGAGCGCGCCGCCGTGGCGCGGGAACTGGGCCTGCAGGTCAACTGGACCTTCTGCCACTACGGCTGGCCGCCCGACGTCGACCTGTTCTCGCCGGACTTCGTGCCGGGCTTTGCCCGCTATTGCCGGGCGGCGGCGCAGTTTCTCGCGCCCTATGCGGGCAGCGCGCCCGTATATTCGCCCATCAATGAAATCTCGTTTACCAGCTGGGGTTTGTCGGTGCACATGTTCCAGTGCCTGAACATGCAGCGGCCGGACGCGGGCCACGAAGGCAAGCGGCAGCTGGTGCGCGCCACCGTGGCCGGCTGCGACGCCATCCGCGCCGTCAGCCCGCATGCGCGCTTCCTGCAATGCGATCCCCTGATCCACGTGATCGCGCCGCCGGGACGGCCGGACTGGGTCGCCCAGGCGGCCGCCTGGCGCGCCTCGCAGTTCGAGGCCTGGGACATGCTGTGCGGGCGCCTGTCCCCGGAACTGGGCGGCGCGCCGCGCTACCTGGACTTGATCGGCCTGAACTACTACCACAGCAACCAGTGGGAAAGCGGCAGCAACCTGCGCCTTTGGTGGCATCTGGGCGAGCCGCGCCGCATGCCCCTGCACCAGCTGCTGCTGGAAGTGGGGCGGCGCTATGGGCGGCCGCTGCTGCTGGCGGAAACGAGCCACGTGGGCAGCGGGCGCGGCGCCTGGATACGCGACGTGGCCGCCGAGGCGGCGCTGGCCGTTCAGCACGGCGCGGACCTGCGCGGCATCTGCCTCTATCCCGTCATCGACCGTCCCGACTGGGACGATGCCAGCCACTGGCACCGCAGCGGCCTGTGGGATGTCGGCCTGGAAGGCGAGGGAGGGGAGCGGCTGCGGCGCATCCTGTCTCCGCCTTACGCGGCGGCGCTACGGCAGGCCCAGCGCCTGACCGCACACCTTTGTTCAACGTTTGCCCCGGCGGGGCAGAAAGGAACTGGCATGCGAACCATTATCGTCTTTTCACACCTGCGCTGGAATTTCGTGTATCAGCGTCCGCAACAGCTGCTGTCGCGGCTGGCGCAGTTCTACCGCGTGGTCTTCATCGAGGAACCCGTCTGGCACGACGGGCCCGGCACGCTGGAACTGTCCACCCCGGCACCGAACGTGACCGTGTGCCAGCCCCGCACGGCCGTGCGGGCACCCGGTTTTCACGACGACCAGCTGGCCGTGCTGCAACCCTTGCTGGCCCAGATCACGCCCGCCGACGACCCCATCGTCTGGTTCTATACGCCGATGGCGCTGCCGCTGCTGCCGGCCCTGCACGCTGGCCTGGTGGTGTATGACTGCATGGATGAACTGGCCGCATTCAAGTATGCTCCCCGACAATTACTGCAGCGCGAAACGGCCCTGCTGGCGCGCGCCGAACTGGTGTTCGCGGGCGGCCCCAGCCTGTTCGAGGCGAAACGCACGCGCCATGCGAACGTGCATTGCTTCGCCAGCAGCGTCGACACCGTGCACTTCGAACAGGCGCTGGACCGCCACAACGGCCATCCCGCGCAAGCGGAGATCGGGCGGCCCAGGCTGGGCTACTACGGCGTGATCGACGAGCGTTTCGAGCCTGCCCTGGTGGCGGCGCTGGCCGATGCCCATCCCGACTGGCAAATCGTGCTCGTCGGCCCCATCCTCAAGATCGACCCGGCCAACTTGCCGCAGCGGCAAAATATCCATTATCTGGGCCAGCAGCCGTACCAGGCGCTGCCGCACTTCCTGGCCGGCTGGGACGTGTGCCTGCTGCCCTTCGCCAGGAACGAGGCGACCCGCTTCATCAGTCCTACCAAGGTGCTCGAATACATGGCGGCGCAGTTGCCCATCGTCAGCACTTCGATCACCGACGTGGCCGTGCCGTATGGCGGCATCGTGGCCATCGCCGACACACCCGAGGCCTTTGTCGGCGCCTGCGAGGCGGCCATGGCCGCGACGCCGGAGCAGCGCGCGGCCATGGCCGCCGGCATGCGCGCCATCGTCGCGGCTACCTCGTGGGATGCCACGGCCGAGCAGATGCGCCACTTGCTCGACACGACGCCGCCGGGACAGGGAGCCCGCCAGGCGTTGCCCGCCGCCAGCACGGCACAGGCCGCCGCACCGGGCGCCGCCGTCAACCTCCTGCATCCCCCCGGTGCGCCGCAAGCCGTGGCCTGCGCCATCATCGGCGCCGGCCCGACGGGCTTGAGCGCCGCCTATCACCTGGGCGCCGACACCTTGTTGCTGGACAAAAATGCCGCGGTGGGCGGCTGGTGCCGCTCCATCGTCGACCGGGGGTTCACTTTCGACCATGCGGGCCACATCATGTTTTCCAACGACGACTATGTGCTCGACATGTACCGCACCTTGCTGGGCACCAACCTGCACTGGCAAAACCGCGAAGCCTGGGTGTACAGCAAGCAGGTCTACACGCGCTATCCTTTCCAGGGGGCGCTGTACGGCTTGCCGCCGGCCGTCATCAAGGAATGCATCGTCGGTGCCGTCGAGGCGCGCTACGGCAAGGCGCCGGCCGTGCCGGGCCATGCGGCGGCGGGGGCCTGCGCCGTGGAGGACTGCTGCGCCGACGGCGGCACGGGACTGGAACAGGCGCACGATGCCGTGGCGGCGCCGCCCCAGGCGGGACTCAATTTCGAACAGTTCATCCATCAGGTATGGGGCAGCGGCATCGCCCGCCATTTCGCCATTCCCTACAACAGGAAATTGTGGACCGTACCGCTGGCCGAGATGGAAACGTCGTGGCTGGGCGGGCGGGTACCCTTGCCGAACCTGGAAGACATCATCGAGGGCGCACTCGAACCGGTGGCCAGGCCGATGGGCCCGAATGCCCGTTTCGGCTATCCCTTGCGCGGTGGTTTCCAGGCATTGATGTCGGGCTTCCTGCCGCATCTGCAAGGCCAGCTGGAACTTAACGCCGAGGTGGTGCAGATCCTGCCGCGCCAGCACCTGATCGTGCTGGCCGATGGCCGCCGCTTCCGTTACCAGCACCTGCTGAGCACCATGCCCTTGCCGGAGCTGGTGCGCCTGAGCGGTGAGCAGGCGCCGCAGCAGGTACGGGCGGCGGCGCGCGCCTTGCGGCATATTTCCGTGCGCTGCGTCAACCTGGGCGTGGCACGTGAACACATCAGCGAGAAACACTGGATTTACTACCCGGAAGAGACGATATTTCACCGTATCTTCCTGCAAGGTAACGCCAGCCCCCACTGCAATGCGCCGGGCGGCTTTGGCCTGACGTGCGAGATCAGTTATTCGCCCTGGAAGCCGTTGCCGCTGGATGGGCAAGCCCTGATCGACCGCTGCGTGGCCGATTGCATCGCCGTGGGCTTGCTGCGCGACGATGACCGGCTGCTCGCTGCCAGCCAGGTGGACATGCCCTACGCCTACGTCGTGTACGACCACGCGCGGGCCGCCAACGTGGCGCTGGTGAAGGCTTGGCTGGCCACGCAGGATATCGTGCTGGCGGGACGCTACAGCGAATGGGAATACTACAATTCTGACCATGCCTTCCTGGCCGGGAAAAAAGCGGCGGAACAGATCGCCGGGCTGGCGGCCAGCCAGCGCAAGGTGAGCATGGTGGAATAGGCGCTTGCGCCGGGGGCCTGGAACGGTGCTCCCGGCGCGCCGTGGAAAGGTAAGCAGGGAAAAGGCGCAAATAGGGAAAAGACAACAGGCAAACGGCAACAGGCAAACGGCAACAGGCAACAGGCAACAGGCAACAGGCAACAGGCAACAGGCAACAGGCAACAGGCAAGGCAGATGAAATACCTGTCTTGCCTGTGCCCGGACGCTAACGCCGCATCGAGATGCGCTATGCCTAGTAGCGCTGCAGCAAGCCGTTGACCACCTTGACGTGGTCGCCGATCTGGTAGCTGGGCTGGGAGTTTTGCATGAGGGTCTGTGTGCTGCCGTCGTCCAGGCGCAGGGTGACCCGGTACTGCGTGTTGCCCGAGGTGCTGCCCGCTGTGCCGGAACTGCCGGATTGCATGTCGCCGCTGCGCTGCTCCATACCGCGCGGCACTGGCTCGATCGATTGCACCGTGGCAGAGGCAATGCTGACACCCGTCTGGCTGCCGTCCATGTTCATGGCGTTGTTGGCCGTGGATGTGCCGGCGGTATTGACCCCTGTACTGCTCATGGTGCTGCTGGTGCTGGTCCCGGCCGTAGTGCTGCCCGTCCCGGCCGTATTGCTGTAGCTTTCACCGCTGCGGCCATTCGTGCTGCTCATGCCGGTGTTGTTCGGATTCGAACTGCAGGCGGCCAGCGTACACAGCAGGCCGGCCAGCGCCATGGTTTTTTTTGCTCTCATCTTGTTCTCCTCTTGGTCTGACAAAGTGGTAACCCGGTTTTCAGGGTGTGGCGGAGGTCAGCGTCAATGGCGCATGCCAGGCATGGCCGTAACTACTGCTAGTAAGAGAGCAGGGGAGGAAAGATGTTCGATCCTTGTTATTTCACATTGAGATACATCAAGCGCTTCAATTGTCGAGCTTGGTATAAAAGACATTCTTGTACGAACGTGCACAGCGTCAGCGCTGTCCCGCTGTCCTTCCCGCTGCTTATCTCAGGAGAATAAATGGCTTCCGATTCCACTAGCGTCAAGCTGATCAATGAGTTGGTGATTGCGGTGTACGGTGCGCCGGGCACGGCGAACGATATGCGCGCCCGCTATGCGTTGACGCAGGCCCTGCATGCCTTGACCCGGCTGTCGCGGTCGGAGCAGTTGATGGAGATGCAGCGCGATGCGGCGCGCGCGGCGGGAGCGCACAGCCGGCGCGAGATGCACGCGGCCTTGCGCCGCATTGCCGGCCGGGCCGCGACCGGCCAGGGCCAGTTGCCCCTGGCGCTGAGCACCGGCGACGGCGCGGCGCCCTGATCAGCCGCGCGACTTCTTCAGCGCGGCGGCGGCCATGCCGGGCCAGAGGAAGTACAGCGGCAGCGCCACGGCCGTGGCGGCCGTGATATCGACCACCCAGTCGCTGACGGCGCCATGGCGATAAGGCAGGAAGCTCTGGATGAATTCGTCCAGCGCGCCCATGGCCGCCACCATCAGCACCGACAGCAGCGCCCGGCGGGCCATGCCGCCGCCCGTGCCGCTGAACAGGATCAGGGCCAGCACGCCATAGCCGAAGGAATGCAGCACGCCGCCCGACGCATATTGGCCCACGTCGGCGCGCACGCCGGGGATGTCGCCGATCAGGATCACCAGCACATACAACACCAGGGCCGTGCGGTAGCGCAGGCGCTCGTAGCGGTCGGCAAAACAAAGTTCGGGCAAGGGTACAGGCATGATGCGTCAGGATGGGTGGAAAGGCAGTCACAATATCATGGGCGTGGCGGGGCACCGTGTTTTTGCGCAAGAGCTTGCCGGGCAGGCAAAAAAAAGGCCCGCGGGGGCGCGGGCCAAAAACCCAAATGAAATGGGTCAAGAGTTGAGAGTTGCTCGGTACTCGCCATGTCGCGCGCCTTGCCGGCGCCCGCCACGGCATAAAAGGGGAGTGGTGTGCCATCGCGGCACACCTGTCTGTAGTCAGGCATATCGGTTGCCTGTACAGCAGATGAAGCAAGTATAGGGGGCGAAAATGACGGGCTGATGACACGCCGCAACATTTTTTTGCGGCAGGCAGAATGAGCGGGAAGATTGCGGGAAATGGCAAGAATGGCCATGTTGCAGCAGCGATGGCAAAAAAAAAGCCCGCTGGTGAAAGCGGGCTTAAAACTATTTTCTTGGAGGAGAATAGTGGAGACAGGTGCATTATGCTGCGTCGCACGATATGTGTCTAATGATCTTTTTAGATATGCATTATTCTTTTTTGATATAACTCGATTGCATCACTCTTTCACGGCCACCGTGTAGTTGAGCGCCATGCGTCCGCCATCGACGTAGATGGTCTGGCCCGTCATGTAGGTGGCGTCGTCGCTGGCCAGGAAGGCGGCGATGCCTGCCACTTCTTCCGGCTCGCCGCAGCGCCCCAGCGGCGTGCGCGACAGAATCGTGTGGCGCGCTTGCGGGCTCGACAGTACCGCCTGCTTGGCCAGTTCCGTCAGGATGGTGCCCGGCCCGATGCCGTTCACGCGCACGCCGTGCGGCGCCAGGTTCAGGGCCATGACCTTGGTCAGCTGGTTGATGGCGCCTTTCGACACCACATACGGCACCTGGTTCGGAATGGCCAGTTCCGCATTGACGCTGGACATATTGATGATGCAGCCGCTGTTGCGCTTGACCATCTCGCGCGCCACGGCCTGGCCGCACAGGAACATCGATTTCAGATTGATGCGCATGACCCGGTCGAAATCGTCCTCGCACACGTCGAGGAAATCGGCCGCGTGCGTGACGCCCGCATTGTTGACGAGGATATCGATGTGGCCGAACTGCGCCAGCGTTTCCTTCAGCATGGCGTCGACGTCCGCCTTCTGGCTGACGTCGGCGCAAAAGAAACGCGCCTGCGGGCCGAGGGCGGCCGCCGCCTGCGCGCCTTCTTCCTTGATGTCGACCAGCATCACCTGCGCCCCTTCGGCGATCAGGCGGGTGGCGCAGGCCAGGCCGATGCCCTGCGTGGCGCCCGTGACGATGGCGGTTTTATTGACCAGTTTCATGTATTCTCCTCGGCGGTTGGGGGCGCCGCCATGCTGCGGCGCCATGGCGGATTTTAATCCCTGTCCGGGATTCAGAGGAGGATGGGTTCGTTCGGCAGCTGGTTGCCGCGCGTCCCATCGGCAGGGAAGTGGCTTTGCAGCAAGGCATTCAACTGCTGCAAGGCATCGAGCGTGCTGTCGTGGTAGTTGCCCTCCTTGAAGCCGCCCGTCATGGTGCGGCATACGGCTTGCCACTGTTCCGGCGTCACGCGCCGGCCCACGTTGCGGTCGGCCACGATATCGACCTGGTGTTCGGCCAGGTTGATATAGATCAGCACGCCAACGTTGTCTTCCGTATCCCACACGCCATACTGGGCGAACAGTTCGCGCGCCCGCTCGCGGTTGCTCACGCCCTGGTAAGCCATGCCCGGCGTCAATGCCGCCTCGACGATCAGGCGCACTTCCGCCCGGTGCATCGCTTCACCATCGGCAATCGCCGTTTCGATGGCTTTCAGGGTGCGCTCGGGAAAGGCCTGGCGCGCCGTCGCCGGCGTGCCCCGCAAATGTTTCAGAGCCCGTCCGCAGCGTTGTCCGAATGTCAGTTGTTTCGTCATTACCAATCTCCCGAGGCGCCGCCGCCGTCAAAACCGCCGCCGCCGCCACCGAAACCACCGCCACCGCCAAAACCACCGCCACCGCCAAAACCACCGCCGCCGCCGAAGCCGCCACCGCCACCGCGGTTGTTCAGCGCCTGGCTCAAAATGCTGCCCAGCACGACGCCGGTGGCGCCGCTGGACCAGTTGCTGCCGCGCTGCAGCCGGTTCGGGCCGCCGCGCGAGCGGAACACGGTCAGGAGCACAAGAAAGCCGAAGAACAGCAGCGGCAGCCAGAAGGTCAGGCCGCCCGCTTCCACGGTCGCCGGCGCCTTTTGCTGGGCGGGAGCGGGGAATTGCTCCTGGTTCAGCAGGGTAGCGATGGCGCCGATGCCAGCCACCAGGCCGCCGTAATAGTCGTTCTGCTTGAAATGCGGCGCGATCACGTCTTGCAGGATGCGTTTCGATTGCGCATCCGTCAGCACGCCCTGCACGCCACGGCCTGCCTCGATGCGCAGGCGGCGCAAGGACGATGGGTTGTCCTTCGCCACCATCAGCAGCACGCCGTCATCGACGCCCTTGCGGCCCAGCTTCCAGGCATCCGTCACGCGGATGCTGTATTGCTCGATGGCTTCCGGTTCCGTGCTCTTGACCAGCAGCACGGCGATCTGGCTGCCCGTCTTGGCTTGGTAGTCGGCCAGCACGCCTTCCAGCGCCGCGTTCTGCTTGTCATCGAGCATGCCGGCGTTGTCCGTCACGCGCGCCGCCAGCGGCGGCACGGGCTGCAAGCCCTGCGCGCCGGCGGGCAAGGCTGTCCACAGCAGCAGCGCCGTCGCCAGCGTCGCCAGATAAGACCAGGCTTTCATCTTATTTGCCGAAGTTGACGGTCGGCGCGGTCGAAATGGCTTTTTCGTTTTCCACCGTGAACGACGGCTTGACCTTGTAGCCGAAGACCATGGCCGTCAGGTTGTTCGGGAAGCTGCGCGCATGCACGTTGTAATCCTGCACGGCGGCAATGTAACGCTGGCGCGCCACGGTGATGCGGTTTTCCGTGCCTTCCAGCTGCGACTGCAGGTCGCGGAAGCTGGTGTCGGCTTTCAGGTCAGGATATTTCTCGGACACCACCATCAGGCGCGACAGGGCCGACGACAGCTGCCCCTGCACTTGCTGGAATTTTTCGAAGGCGGCCGGGTCGTTCAGCACTTCGGGCGTGATCTGGAAACTGGTGGCGGCGGCGCGCGCCTTGGTCACCGCTTCCAGGGTTTCGCGCTCGTGCGTGGCATAGCCCTTGACGGTATTGACCAGGTTGGGGATCAGGTCGGCGCGGCGTTGGTACTGGTTGACCACTTCGCCCCAGGCGGCCTTGGTGGCTTCGTCCTTGCTCTGGAAGTCGTTGTAGCCGCAGCCCGTCAGGATGCCGGCCAGGACGGTGACGCTCAGCGCCAGGCGCAGCCATTTGGTGAATTGATTGGTGATTTGCATGATGGGTTCCGTGCTGAGTAAGGGAGGTGAGGCAAATATACCTGAAACGGCCCGCCATGTCGGTTTAATAAGCGCCGGCCGCCGCCTCCGGCTGCCTTGAGACGCCGTGGCAAGCTTGCGCCGCGTTACAATACGGGGTTTGCAACTGAATATAGAGAAGGTGTGCCGTGAATTTCATCAATAAATTATCCGCCGCATGGACGGCCAATAATTCCCTGCTGTGCGTGGGCCTGGACCCGGACCTGGCGAAACTGCCGGCGGACCTGCGCGACTTGCCTGATGGAATCACCACCTTTTGCACGCGCATCATCGACGCCACGGCCGACCTGGCCTGCGCCTTCAAGCCGCAGATCGCCTATTTTGCCGCGCTGGGCGCGGAAAAGCAGCTGGAAGACATCTGCCGCTACGTGCGCGAAAACTACCCGCACATCCCCCTGATCCTCGACGCGAAACGGGGCGACATCGGCGCCACGGCCACGCAATACGCGCGTGAAGCGTTCGAGCGCTACGGCGCCGACGCCGTCACCGTGAACCCCTACATGGGCGAGGATTCGCTCGATCCCTACCTGGCGTGGAAAGACCGCGGCGTGATCATCCTGTGCCGCACCTCGAACCCGGGCGGCTCGGACCTGCAATTCCTCGACACGGACGGCGAACCGCTGTACCAGCGCGTGGCGCGTCTGGTGGCCGAGAAATGGAACAAGAATGGCCAGTGCGCGCTCGTCGTCGGCGCCACCTTCCCTGAAGAACTGGCGCAAGTGCGCGCCATCGTGGGCGACATGCCGCTGCTGGTGCCCGGCATCGGCGCCCAGGGCGGAGATATTGCCGCCACCGTCGGCGCGGGCCAGACGGCGAACGGCATGGGCATGATGATCAGCTCCTCGCGCGCCATCATCTACGCCACGCCGCAAGCGGGCGAAGACTTCGCCGACGCGGCGCGCCGCGTGGCGATCGAGACGCGCGATGCGATCAATCAACACCGTGCAGCATAGGTCGGATTAGCGGCGACGCCGCGTAATCCGACAACACCAGTAACGTCAACAATGTTGTCGGATTACGCGGGGCCTTGCCCCGCTAATCCGACCTACCCAGCCTGGTCCTTCAGTCGCGCATGGGCGCCACCATCTCCGCATAATCGTAGAGTTCGCCAAGAATCTCTTCCCCACGCTCATCGACCGATTCCGACAGCACGTCGATTTCCGTAAACAGCATTTCGATGGTGCGGGCGCCGCCGTCGCCGTCGAACAATCGGGCGGCGCGGTGCTGTTCCCAGCGCAGGCTTTCCGCTTCGCTCAAGGTTTGCGGGAAATTGCGGGCGCGGTAGCGGAACAGCAATTCCTGCAGGCGTTCGTCGGCAAACGAGGGGCGGGCCGTGGCCAGTTTGGCCGGCGTGTCGCGGCGCAAGGATTCGAGCAGGCGGCGGTCGTCGTTGCTGACGAAACCGTTGTACAAATCCTCATCCACGTCCAGCGCGGTGTTCGCGCCCGGACGCTGGAACACTTCGGCCCAGATGGCATCCATGTTCGGCGCCGTGGCGGCCAGCTGGGCGTTGACCTTCGCCGCATCCACGTCGATGCCCCATTGCGCGGCCATGGCCGGCGACAGGGTCTTCAGGTTGCCCACCAGCATGGGCGACTTGTTCAAATGAACGCTTTTCACGGGCAGGCGCGTCATGCCTTCCGGCATGGATTCCTTGCGCGTGAATAAACGCGTGCGGATGGTGTCGGCGTCCAGTTCGAACAGTTCGCGCGGGTCGTAGGCGCAATCCCAGACGAGGATTTCATTTTTATTGCTCGGGTGCGTGGCCAGCGGCCAGACGACGCCCAGGCAACCGCGTTCGGCCGGGAACATGCCGGACACGTGCAGGAAGGGCTGGCGCTCGCCAGCGGCCAGGTGCATGCCCATTTCGCTGGCGACCCTGTCCTTCTTGTGCAGGGCCAGGCAGAATTCGAACAGTTTCGGCTGCTTTTCGCGGATCAATCGCGCCAGGGCGATCGTGGCGCGCACGTCGGACAGCGCATCATGCGCCGCTTCGTGCACGAGGCCATTGGCCTTGCTCAAGTGTTCCAGTCTAAAGCTGGTCTGGCCATCGTCGCGCTTCGGCCATTGAATGCCTTCCGGGCGCAGCGCGTGCGTCATGCGCACCACGTCGAGGATATCCCAGCGGCCGCAATGGTTCTTCCATTCGCGCGCATACGGGTCGATCAGGTTGCGCCAGAACAGGAAACGCGTGACTTCATCGTCGAAACGGATGGTGTTGTAGCCCACGCCGATGGTGCCCGGTTCCGAAAAGGCCGCTTCGACGGTAGCGGCGAACTGGTGTTCGGGCACGCCCAGCTGCAGACATTGCTGCGGCGTGATGCCCGTGATCAGGCACGATTGCGGGTCGGGCAGGAAATCATTGGCCGGCTGGCAATACAGCATGATCGGTTCGCCGATCTCGTTGAGGTCCGCATCCGTGCGGATGGCGGCGAACTGGGCCGGGCGGTCGCGGCGCGGCTGGGCGCCAAAGGTTTCGTAGTCGTGCCAAAGAAAGGTCTGGGTAGTCATTGATGGTCGTTGCTTGCTTAATTGTTATCTTAATTGTCCGGGCCGCTTCAGTTTTCTGAAAACCTGCCGATACTACACGAGAGGATGGTCATCATCGCGTTTCCCGCATGGTGGCATACATTGTCCGTTCAAGGAGGTCTATCGTGTCAATTCCCATCGCCGCAAGCGGCAATTCCACTGCTTCCGTGACTTCCGTCAGTACGGGTGTTGCCGGCAAGGACGATAAAGTCCAGCACGGCGTCAACGCTGAAATGAGCGTGAACGACCGCAGCAAGCTGCAATTGAACGCCTCCATCATGCAGGCGTCGCTGAACGTCTCCATCGGTTCCGAGAACGAACCGCTGGCGCTGCTGTACAAGACGGCCATCACGAATATCAATGAAGCGCTGAAGGGCCAGTACGGCGAAGACGCGATCCAGAACGCCGCGTCGCAGGACAACAGCGCCGAAGCGACGGCGAGCCGCATCGTCTCGCTGTCGACGGGTTTTTTTGAGGCGTTCAAGAAGCAGAACCCCGGCCTGGACGACGATACGGCCCTGACCAAGTTCATGGACACCATCAGCGGGGGCATGGAAAAAGGTTTCAAGGAAGCGCGCGACATCCTGGGCGGCTTGAAAGTGCTGAACGGCGATATCGCCGGCAATATCGACAAGACGTATGAACTGGTGCAGAAGGGCTACGCGGATTTCATCGCCGCGCACAGCAGCAAGAAGGATGATGCCGCCAAGCCGGATGCAAGCAAGCCGGCCGACAGCAAGGCTGCCTGATAATTTATATGAAGCGCCTGAGAATATCAGGTGCTTACGCGGTTGCGGCCCCCGGCTTTGGCCCGGTACAGCGCCGCATCCGCAGTGGCGATCAGCGCTTCGTCGTCCTGTTCCGCCGCCAGGCTGGCCACGCCGAAGGAACCCGTGATGTGCGGCAGCGCGCTGCGCATGTCGGCGAAGATGACGGCTTGCCGCATGCGCTCGCACAGGCGCTCGGCCACCCGCAAGGCCACGTGTTCGCTGGTATCGGGCAAGATCACCATCATTTCCTCGCCACCATAGCGCACGGCAAAATCCGTGGGGCGCAGGGCCGCGCCCAGCACTTGTGCGGCGATGCGCAGCGCCTGGTCGCCCGCCTGGTGGCCGTGGGTGTCGTTGAAGCGCTTGAAATGGTCGAGGTCTATCATCACCAGCGACAGCGGCGAGCCGCTGCCGTGCGCCGTGACGATCATGTTCGGCAATAAATCAGTGAGCCAGGCACGGTTGTACAGGCCCGTCAGGCTGTCGACCATCGACAGCTGGCGGTAGAATTCGCCCAGTTTCTGCCGGCGGCGCAGCAGGGCGTTGGCGGCGCGGATGCGGAAGGACAGCAAGCGCAGCAGGTTGCGTGCCAGGCCGTTCGATTGCTCGATCAATTCCCAGACGACGGCCGCGTCGATCACCAGCAAGTCGGTTTCTTCCAGAGCGGAAATGGCGGCCAGGTTGCTCGCTTCATCGAGCACCGATTGTTCGCCCACGCTTTCGCCGGGCAAGACCTTGCTGACGGTGCCGTCATCCATGCCCGTGTGGGTGTCGGCGGCCACAGCCAGCGAACCGCGCAGGACGATGTACAGGCTGGCGCCCTGTGTGTCGGCAATGGCTTCGCCCGCTTCGAGGCGCATGACGGGGCAGGGTGCCAGCATGGCGGCCGTCTGGCTATCCGCCCCATCGCGAAATAGCTGTAAATCGCCGATGTTGCAGCCTGAAGCGCCAAAGTTGCCGATCTGTTCCACAATCACACTTTCAAAAAGCCGGCGCGCGCGAGCAGAGAGCCGGTAGCTTCATGATAGCGTAAAGCGGCCTAGGCTGTAACGGCAAAGGCTTGCTTGGTGTCACTTACTGTGGGAAATGCGACAATTATTTCATTGCTGTGTTAATAAGCTGAAATGATGGTGGTTTTACTATGCTTGTTGCCGCAGGCGAAAGGCGGGCCCGGATGTGCAAAGGCAGCCTTGAACGGCTGCCTCAGTCTCTGGAAATCCTGCGGGTGGGGGGAATTACTCGGCGGTTTCTTCCGCTTCGGCCGTATCGATCACGGCATTCTTGCCGGTGGCGTGGCGCTTGCTGTCTTGCAGGCGGCCCAGGGCGCTATCGATGGCGCGTTTCAGTTTGTCGGTGGCGCCGGCAACGGATTGGTGCACGGTGGCGTTCTGTTCGGTCACGGCAATCGGTTGATAGCCAGCAACGCGTGCTTCCATGACGCAGCGGATATCGTCGGCGCCGCCTTTCGGGCCATTCGTGTCGCTGATGTGGACTTCGATGCGGGTCAGGTTGTCGCGGAAGCGGCTCAGTGCGCTTTCAAGTACGGATTGCACATGTTCGTTCAGTCCAGCGGTGTTGGCGATGGTGCTGTCGGTATGAATATTGATTTGCATATGCTTACTCCTGTCAATTCAAAAAAAACCCATCTCAGGCGTGCTGCGGCCTGGTTGCTGCCTCATGCACATGACCTCGTGCATGGAACTTATCTTACTCCTCTTTCCAGTATTTCAAGAGGGTGCGCACGATTAAGATGAGCTTAACCCTACACCCAGGTCAAGTTTCCTCGCAGAATCTTTTCAAGCCGGCCTCAGCTTTATCCATTGATCAGGCCGGCGGCGATATTGATCGACAGCCCCAGCACGACCAGATTGAAGAAAAAACTCAGCACGGATTGCCCCAGCACGATCTGCCGCATCGGCCGCGTCTGCACGGAAACGTCCGACGTCTGCACGGCCACGGCGATGGTGAAGGCGAAATACAGGAAATCCCAGTAATCGGGATTCTGCTCGTCGTCGGGAAACTTCAGGGGGCGCAGCGCGGGGGCGGCCTGGTAATACAGGTGGGCGTAATGAAAGCAGAACAGGGTGCCGACGAGGAACCAGGAACCGACCAGGGTGAGGATCGTCAAGCCGTAATGCAGCGCGCGCTCGTCCGGCGCCATGTCTTTCATCGAGGACAGCTGCGAGACGATGGCCACCAGGCTCATCACGGATGCGACGGACAGCGCCGACAGCACCGTGGCCGCCCGCTCATCCTGGCGCGCCGCCATGGCCTTGACCTTGTGATGGTTGGCACGCATCATCATCCAGGCCATCGTCGCCAGGTAGAACCAGACGGCCACGTTCCACGCCGTCAGCAGACGCGTCATCTGTTGCCACGCTGCGGGCAGCAGCAGGCCGGCCGCCACGCCGATGGCCGTGGCCATGCTCAGGTGGGGGCGGCTGCGGATGAAGCTGTGCAAGGGCAGCGTGATTTTCATGGGGCGGCTTAGTCAGTGGCAATAGCGCATCTTAGCCCTTAAGTGCCCGCTCCGGTGACCGTCCTGCGGCCGCTTCCTTTTCGTGGTGGGGGAAGCGGTCCATGCGCGACAGCACGGGGAACAGTACGGCCCACATGCCCGTCACGGCCAGGGTGGCGGCGCCGCCAAACAGCACGGCGCGCACGAGGCCGAACCAGCCGGCCGTCAGGCCCGATTCGAATTCGCCCAGCTCGTTCGAGGCGCCGATGAAGACGGCATTCACGGCGCTGACCCGGCCGCGGATCTCGTCCGGCGTCTCGAACTGCACCAGCAGGTGGCGGATGTAGACGCTGACCATGTCGCCGGCGCCCATCAGGAACAGCGCCGCCAGCGCCAGCGGGAAATAGCTGGTGCTGCCCAGCACCAGGGTGCCCAGGCCGAAGACGGCCACGCCGCCGAACATCCAGGCGCCGACCCGGCGCGTGATGGGAAAGATGGCCAGCGCGATCGAGCACAGGGCCGCGCCGGCGCCCGGGGCCGTGCGCAGCAGGCCCAGGCCGCCGGGGCCGATATGCAGCACGTCATGCGCGAGCGCCGGCAGCAGGGCCGTGGCGCCGCCGAACAGCACGGCGAACAGGTCGAGCGAAATGGCGCCCAGTACGATGGGTTTCGACCAGACGAAGCGCAAGCCTTCGAGCAGGGTGTGCCAGTTGACGGGTTCGCGCTTGACCACTTGCGGCGCCGGCGTGGTGGCGCGCATCAGCAGCACGGACAGCACCAGCAAGGCCGACGAGATCAGATACACCACCTTGGGGCCGAAGTAATACAGCAAGCCGCCCAGGGTCGGGCCCAGGATGATGGCCACGTGCGAGCTTGACGAGCTGAGCGCGACGGCGCGGCTGAAGTGTTGCGTGGGCACCATGTTGACCAGCACGGCTTGCGTGGCCGGCATCATGAAGGCGCGCGCGCTGCCGAACAGCACCAGCACGGTGAACACGGGCCAGACGATGGAAAGATTGCTTAACGTAAACGCCAGCAGGGCCAGCGCGCAAGCGAGCTGCGCCGTCAGGCACCAGGCGATGATGTTGCGGCGGTTGTAGCGGTCGGCCACGTGGCCGGCCGGCAAAATCAATACGAGGAAGGGCGCGAACTGCGCCAGGCCGATCAGGCCCAGGTCGAACAGGCTGCCCGTGATCTGGTACACCTGCCAGCCGATGGCCACGCTTTGCATCTGCACGGCCACCGTGCCCAGCAAGCGGGCGGAAAGATAACAGGCGAAATTGCGGTGACGCAGGATGGAGAGAGACATGAGATTTCCAGGAAACAGCGGGGTGGGGCGGGTGGCGGCAGCGGATGCCGCGCCAGCAGCGCCCCGCTGTCTGGAAGGAGATGCTTACTTGGCCAGGTCGGCTTCGCTGGTGAAGGCGTCCGCGTAGAACTCGTCGGCTGGCAGCTGGCACTGCTGCACGAAATCGCGGTGGGCCGCATCGACCATCACGGGCGCGCCGCAGGCATACACCTGGTAGCCGGACATGTCGGGCAAGTCGGCGATGACGGCCTGGTGCGCGAAGCCCGTGCGGCCGCTCCAGGCGTCTTCCGGCAAGGCGTCCGAGACGACGGGCACATAGGTAAACTGCGGCAAGTCGGCGGCCCACTGGCGGCACAGCGCATCCATGTACAGGTCGTGCGGACGGCGGCCGCCCCAGTACAGGGTGATCGGGCGCGTGGATTGCCCGCTGATCATGTGCTCGACGATGGCTTTCAACGGGGCAAAGCCCGTGCCCGAGGCCAGCAGCACGATGGGCTTGTCGGAATCTTCGCGCAGGAAGAAGGTGCCCATCGGGCCTTCGAAGCGCAGGATGTCGCGCTCTTTCATGCTGCCGAACACCTGGTCGGTGAACAGGCCGCCCGGCAGGTGGCGGATGTGCAGGGTCACGGGGCCGCCGTCGGCAGGCGCGCTGGCCATGCTGTAGCTGCGGCGCTTGTTGTCGCGCAACAGGATTTCGATATACTGTCCGGCGCGGTAGTTGAGGCGCTCGCTGGCCGGCAACTGCAGGGTCAGCACGACGACGTCGGGCGCGACTTTCTCGATGGTGGTCACGCGCGACGGCATTTTCTTGATCGGGTAGTCGCTGCTGCCCGCCACTTCGCGCGCCTCGATGACGAGGTCGGCGTGCGTGGTGGCGCAGCAGAACAGGGAAAAGCCGGCCGCTTCCTCTTCCGGCGTCAGGGCGCGCTGCTGGTGCGCCTTGTGCTGGACGGTGCCGGCAACAACCTTGCCCTTGCAGGAGCCGCAGGCGCCATTTTTACAGCCATACGGCAAGCCCACGCCGGCGCGTATCGCCGCCGCCAGCACGGTTTCGTCCGCTTCGCAGCTGAACTGGTGGCCGCTGGGCTGAACAGTAACTTGAAAAGTCATACAATCCTTGAGATGAAAAATATGTTAATGCACTCTTTGCGCAAGCCCTCTGGCTTGCCGCGCCTGCTGATCCTGGGCTGCGGCGACGTCGGCATGCGCCTGCTGCCCCTGCTGCGCGCGCGTTTTCGCGTCTTTGCCGTCACCAGCCAGCCGGCGCGCTGCGCGCAGCTGCGGGCGGCCGGCGCCGTGCCCATCGTGGCCAACCTCGACGACCGCGCCAGCCTGAAACGGCTGGCGGGACTGGCGACGATGGTGGTGCACCTGGCGCCGCCCCTGTCGTCGGGCTTGCTGGACCGGCGCACGCGCAATCTGGCCGCCATTTTACCTGAGCATGCACGCATGGTGTATGTGAGCACCAGCGGCGTGTATGGCGATTGCGGCGGCGCCTGGGTCGATGAAACGCGGGCTGTGGCGCCGTCGAACGCGCGCGCGAAGCGGCGCGTGGACGCCGAGCAGGTCTTGCGGGGCTGGGGCGCGCGCCGTGGCGCCAAGGTGGCCATCCTGCGGGTGCCGGGCATCTATGCGGAAGACCGCCTGCCCCTGAAACGTTTGCGCGAAGGCACGCCGGCCCTGGCCGCGGGCGACGACGTGTACACCAACCATATCCATGCCGATGACCTGGCGCGCATCATCGAACGGGCCTTGTGGCGGGGCAAGCCGGGACGCGTGTATCACGCCAGCGATGACAGCGAACTCAAAATGGCCGAGTATTTCGATGCCGTGGCCGAAGCCTTCGGCCTGCCGCGCCCGCCGCGCCTGCCCCGTGCCGAGCTGCGGCAAGCGGTCACACCGATGCTGCTGTCGTTCATGTCCGAATCGCGTCGCCTGCACAATACGCGCATCAAGCGCGAGCTGGGCGTGCGTCTGCGCTACGCGCGCGTGGCCGATGCCTTGCAGGCGCTGGCAGCCGGCGGGGTCCGCATCGGGTAAAATGGCCGGTTATCTGCGCACTTTGCTGGGCCGGCGCGCAGCGCGCCGTTCCGGCGTTGCGCCATTCACTTAAGGATTACCGCATGAGCACCCTCACTTACGAAGCATACCTGGACGAGGTCACCACCGTCCTGACGGAACTGTACGACCTCGACGACGACGCCGCCATCAAGCTGGTCGTGGCGGCGCAGGACGCCGAATTTTTTGTTCCGCACGATGCGCATGAGGAAATGCGTACCCTGGAACAAGCCAAGAAAGATGCGGTCACCCTGTTCGAGCGCAAGCAGAACCGCCAGCAGACGCAGGAAAAGCAGCAACAGCGCGTGCGCCAGCAAAAGAAATAAGGACGGCCGCCAGGCCGTGGGCAGCATGGGCTTCGGTGCAACACCGTGGCCTTGCCATTTGATGCGGCGCAAACGCGTCATGGCGCGCTGGCGATATGGTGAGCGATGTCGTCACGCGTTTCAGCTATTTGTGGCGGGCTCTACAATTAGCGCGACGCTGTTTTCCGCCAGCAGGAGCGAGCCATGCGAGCTACGAATCACCCCAGCAAGGAACAGGTGCGCGCCTATATGCGCCGCCGCGAACATGCGCGGCAGCCGCCGCCGCCGCCCGATGAAATTCGCCGGCAACTGGCCTGGTGCCGCGTGGATAGCGCGCCGGGCACTTGCCTGCTTGCCACCCCGGCCGGCGTGGCCGTGCAAGGCTGGCATTTATCTACGGAAATAGCCCGCCTGGGCGCGCTCATGGCGATTGCCTGGCTGATGCGCAGCGGCGTTCCTCATTGTAAAAATTGATGACTTGCAGCAAATTTTTCCGATTTGGGTTATCCTCTAGCACATTCCAAGTGCGTCAATTCTCTTCAATTATCACAATTTTGCTTTAAGTTACGCAAAAATCAACAATAGCGTGTATTATATTGTTTGCGGCGTAAAAGCCGCATAAGTGATGGCGCTTTTTAGTGTGTTTACCCTGAATTATTGCAAAAGAGGCATTCGGTTTCTTTTTGCACTAATACAACAAGTACGGATTTTTGATCATGTCTCTCAAACAAATTACCTCTTTGCCTACCTACAACCCGAATCGCGTCCTCGATGCGATCATCGACAAGCTGCAGCTGAAAAATGATGCCGCCTTGTCGCGAGCTCTGGAAGTGGCGCCACCTGTTATCAGCAAGATTCGTCACAACACCTTGCCGATCGGCGCCACGATCCTCATCCGCATGCATGAAATCAGCGATTTCAGCATCCGTGAACTGCGCGAGTTGATGGCTGCCTAAGAGCGCCTGACAGACGGCAAACTGAGAGGTGCCGTCTGGGTAAGTCAGGCTTGCCGCGTGCGGCAGCCACATCTGTTTTCCGCTTTTCTATTGCGGGTCGCGGTTCAGTACCGGACGATCGACATAGAAACGCCCCATCTCCAGGCCGGTCGTGGACGACTTGACCACCGCAGCGGCCAGTGTGGCAGGCGCGCTGGAAAATGCGGTGCTGGCAGCGCCCGTCGCGCGGCCCGAATATGCCGTCGCCTGCACGGCCGCACTGGAAAACGCCGTCTGCACGGCCCGGCCCGAGTAGGCGGTGGCCTGTACCGCGGCGCTGGAAAATGCTGTTTGTACCGCCCGTCCCGAATACGCCGCCTGTACCGCCCGTCCCGAATACGCCGCCTGTACGGCACGCCCCGAATACGCCGTTTCCGCGCGGATATAATCTTCCCCGAACGTTTGCTCATACAGCTGTTTCATGCGCTCGCCCACGCGATGGTGCGCCGCTTCGTCGTCTTCGCCGCGCAGGCCGATGTACGGGAAATGATGCAGGAAGTAGCCGAAGACCTGTTCGCAGTCGGCCGCATATTTCAGGGTGTCGAGGATGTGGTAGTGCCAGAAGGTATCGACGTCCATCAGCGGCGCCGTTTCTTCTTCCGGAAACTGTTTCATCAGGATCAGGAAGCGGCGGTATTCGAATTCCACCGCATTCGCCTTCTCCAGACTCCATCCTTCGCCTGACTCCCGGTGCATCAGCTTGACCTTGATCGCGTCCAAATTCAAATCGGCAATTGCCTTGAAACTGTCGTTCGTATCCATGAATGTCCTTTTGTAAAGAGCGTTGTGGGAAATACGGTAAAACAAGGGAAAGCGCTGGGTATATACTCCTGGCAAGTAGTCGATGAATGCCTGGCCCATGGTGGGCAGGGGTTTAGTTGTTCTACATCAATATTGCATCTAATTACGAAATATGCAAGCTGAGCTTGCTTCATGCGGTCCGCCTGTCAGGCGCTGGTCCGGCTGTCTTCCTGGTAGGGAAACGCGGTGGCGTCCGCGCCCAGCGGTACGCTGACGTGCACGCTCATGCCGGCGCCGGGGCTGCTTTCGATGTAGAAAGTGCCTCCCAGCAACTTGATACGTTCCTCGATCCCCACCAGGCCAAACGAGCCCAGCTTGTTGCGCCCGTCGATGGCCGCGCCCACGCCGTTGTCGCTGATGCTCATCGACACCGTATCGCGGCACTTTTCCAGCTTGACCTGCACGCGGCTGGCGTTGGCATGCTGGGAAATATTGCTCAGTGACTCTTGCAGGATGCGGAACAGTGCCGTCGCGCACTGGTCGCTCAGGCAAATGTCGTCATGGCTTTCGCTCACTTCGCAAGCGATGCCCGTGCGCTGGCGAAATTGCGCCACCTGCCATTCGACGGCCGCATTCACGCCCAGGTCCAGCACGGTAGGGCGCAGGTCGTTGATGATTTGCCGCACGCTCTTGATGGTGGCGTCGATCTGTTCCAGGGTTGAGCGGGCGCGGGCGTTCAGGCGCGGGTGGCGGCGCTGCGTGCGCGAGGCCAGCATGTCGGCATCGATGCGCAGCACCAGCAGGTTCTGTCCCAGGTCGTCGTGGATTTCGCGCGCGATGCGCTTGCGCTCTTCTTCCTTGATCTGGTCGGCATGGGCCGCCAGGCGGCGCAGTTTCTGGTGCGACAGCTGCAGGCGGATCTGGCTGGCGCGCAACTCCTCCGTCATGCCCGTCGCCATCTGGATGGCGCGCCGGCGCGACGACGCCAGCGTGTGGAACAGGATGTACAGCAGCATGGTGCTGGCAAAGCCGATCAGCAGGGCCAGCCACGGCAAAAAGGCGTCGAAGCGCGTATACAGGTCGCTCTTGCGCACGCTGAACAGCGCTTGCCACATGCGGCCATTATGTTCGATCAGCATCGTGCTGCTCAGATAGCGGCCCGAGTTGCCTGGCAGCCACCATGGCGCGTGCATGCCCGCCGTCGTGCTGTCGAAAATGGGGCGCATGTCGTGCGGCAGTTGCAGCGGCGCGCGCGCCTGCGGGCCGATATCGAACAAGGTCAGGCGCACGTTGCGTACCGGCATGTCGGCCAGCGCGCTGCGCATCATCGTCACCAGGTCGTAGCCGATGCCGACGGAACCCTGGTAAGCCGCGCGCCTTTGCTCCACCGTGTCGATCGGCATGCCGAAGCGGTACACGGGCAGGCGCATGGCCATGCCCGTCATCTGCGGCCGCCCTTCCATGGGCACGGGCACGCCGGAATTGCTGATCTGCCCGGAATCGCGCGACTGCGCCAGCGCTTCGGCGATCAGGGGGCGCTCGGCGATGTCATAACCATACTTTTCCGGGGCGCTGGCAACCGGCTCGATGTACACCAGCACGGAATACTGGGCGCGCGGGGCGGGCGGATGGATGGCGAACGCCGGATAGCCGTCGCGCCCGGGCGGATAGTCGCGCCGCATGGCCGCTTCGAAGGCGCTGCGCTGCGACTCGTCGAGTTCCTGGCTGTAATTGAGGTTCATCACGCCCGGATAGTTGTGCTGCAAGGCGATGTTTTCCACGTAGCGGTGGAATTGGTCGCGGCTCACGTGTTCGTTGGCGCGGAACAGGCTGGCCGTGCCGCGCAGCAGGTTGGCATACGAGCGGACGCGCGATTCGATATTTTTCTGGGTATTGCGCGCCAGATTGTCGAACAGGTCGCTGGCATCGTTCTCGACCGACAGCGCGGCGGCCATGTAGAACAGCAGGCCCACCATCATCGACATCGCAAAGCCAAGCAGCCAGAGCGGCCTTTTTTCAGCAGATAAGGGGTGTTCGCCAGCAGTAGAAGACATCGCCATCCACATCAGGAATAGGAATCGGGTGCCGCCTCGGTGGCGGTGGCTAGACTGAGTTGTACAAGCACTATCGACATTGTAAATTGCTCAACAGGTGCATAATATACAAAACTATCGTGATTATAGTCAACAGGCAATATTTTTCTCTGAAACGAAAAAAAACCGCCGCAGCGGTTTTTTCGTGAGTGGTCCGGCGCCTTATTTGGCAGGCTGCCAGCTGTCTTTCAGGGTGACGATGCGGTTGAAGACGGGCTTGCCCGGCTGGCTGTCGACGCGGTCGGCCGCGAAGTAGCCGTGGCGCTCGAACTGGAAGCGCTGTTCCGGCTGGGCCAGTTCCGCGCCCGGTTCCAGCCACGCCTGCACCACTTCCTTGGCCAGCGGATTCAGGGCCAGCTTGAAGTCCTTGCCGCCCGCGTCCGGCTGCGGGTCCGTAAACAGGCGGTCGTACAGGCGTACTTCGGCGGCAATCGCCGTCGGCGCGCTGACCCAGTGCATATTGCCCTTGACCTTGTAGTTGGCGCTGCCTTCCGTGCCCGACTTGCTGTCCGGGAAATAGTTGCAATGCACGGCGATGACCTTGCCGTCCGCATCCTTGTCAAAGCCCGTGCACTCGATCACGTAGCCGTAGCGCAGGCGAACCTTGCTGCCCGGCTTGTCGTCGATCGGCGGATACAGGCGGAAATAGCCCTTGTTCGGCACTTCCATGAAGTCGTCTTCCTCGATCCACAGCTCGCGCGAGATGGGGAAGGTGCGCAAGCCGCGCTCGGGGAAGTGCGGATGCACGGGTGCCGTGCATTCCACGCTCTCGCCTGCGGGGAAGTTGTCGATGATCAATTTCAACGGGCGCAGCACGGCCACCGTGCGCGGCGCCTTCGGGTCCAGGTCTTCGCGCAAACAGCCTTCGAGCACGCTGTAGTCGATCCAGCCGTCGGATTTCGTCACGCCCGTGCGTTCGCACATCAATTGGATCGCTTCCGGCGTGTAGCCGCGGCGGCGCATGCCCACCAGGGTCGGCATGCGGGGGTCGTCCCAGCCGTCGACGATTTTTTCTTCCACCAGCTGGCGCAGCTTGCGCTTGCTGGTGACGATGTAGGTCAGGTTCAGGCGCGAGAATTCGAACTGGTGCGGCACCGGTTGCTGGAAGAAGCCGCCGGCGGCCAGGGTTTCCAGCAGCCAGTCGTAGAACGGGCGGTGGTCCTGGAATTCCAGCGTGCAGATCGAATGCGTGATGTTTTCCAGCGCGTCCGAGATCGGGTGCGTGTAGTCGTACATCGGATAGATGCACCAGGCGTCGCCCGTGCGGTGGTGGTGCGCGTGGCGGATGCGGTAGATGGCCGGGTCGCGCAAGTTCATGTTCGGCGAACTCATGGCATCTTCGCTCATCTTCGCGCGCAGGATGTGTTCGCCATCCTTGAACTGGCCCGCCTTCATGGCGCGGAACAGGGCCAGCGATTCGTCGCGCGGACGGTCGCGGAAAGGCGAATTCTTGCCGGCCTGGCCGAAATTGCCCCGGTTGGCGGCCATGTCTTCGGCGCTCTGGCTGTCCACGTAGGCAAAGCCGGCCGTGATCAGGTATTCGGCCATCGCGTACAGCTGGTCGAAATAGTCGCTGGCGTAGTGCAGGTGGCTCTGGCCATCGGCATGTTTCGGTTCCCAGTCAAAGCCCAGCCATTTCACGCTGTCCATGATGGTGTCGACGTATTCCTGCTCTTCCTTGGCCGGATTGGTGTCGTCGAAGCGCAGGTTGCACTGGCCGGCGTAATCGCGCGCCAGGCCGAAGTTGACGCAGATCGACTTGGCGTGGCCCACGTGCAGATAGCCGTTCGGCTCCGGCGGGAAACGCGTGATCACCTGGGGCAGGCCGGGACGCACGTGGGCGCCGGCAGCCAGGTCGGCTTCGATGATGTTACGCAAGAAATTGGGCGCCAGCGCTGGCGCGGCGGTATTCGGTTTATCGTTGCTCATTGATCAATGCGGAAGAGTGACAGTAAAAAGCATTTTACCGTACCGCAAGCGCTTTATAAGCACGTATTTGGCCCCATTTCCCAGCATGCAAGCGACGCGGGCGCCGTTCTATAGGATAATTCGCCTTTAATTAGCAAACAAAACGTGACCCCGGAGCCATTTATGGAAAATTTGTATAACGTCCTCGGTGTCGCGCCCAATGCCAGCGACGATGAAATCAAGAAAGTTTACCGTTCGCTGGCCATGCGCTTCCACCCCGACCGCAACCAGGCCCCCGGCGCCGAGGCGCGCTTCAAGAGCGTCACCAAGGCGTATGAAATCCTGGCCGACCCGGCCAAGCGCGCCGAATACGACCAGAGCGTGAACCACCGCATCATCATCGATCCGGAAGCGGAAGCCTATGCCCTGTGGTGCGGCGTGTTCCGCCTTCACGGCACGGTCCTTCCTGCGGACTGAGGGCGTCTCACATAACCTACTGCGCGTCGTGATTTGCGGCCTGCGATGCTCACCGTACTAAAGTACGGTTGCGCTTCTTAGCCACAACTCACTGCCGCTCGCTACGGTTCTGTGAGACGCGGTACAGTTGGGATGATTTAAAAAACAACAAACAATGGTGCTTTTGCCTTTATGTAAAAGTACCAAGCATCACATTGGAAAGCACAGCATGAGAAGAGTACACCCTGAATTCGCGTACCAGTCGCGCGAGCTGGAAGGCCAGATCGAAGGCATCCTCGGCGACCCGCCGAACCGCAAGAACTACAAGAGCATGGTCGACGCGCTGGTCGGCGAGTACGCCAGCGGCGGCGGCATCGAAGACGTGAATATGCTGGCCTTCGCGCTGGTCGACCACATCACCTTCAGCGACCCGAAAGGCTTGCTGGCCGAAAGCGAAGACTACGAGTTCGGCGACCCGGCCCGCGTGTTTTCCATGGCTGCCTGCGCCGCGCCGGAAGCGGCGAAGATGTACGCCGCCATCGAAGAGAGCTTCCCCGACCTGGCGCGCCAGGCCATCATCACGGCCTTCCTGCACAAGAATCCGCGCCTGTGGGACGACGACGACCAGTCGCTCGACCAGCTGGCCGCCAATGACGACGGCGACGACGAGATTGATGAAGACGAAGCCACCGACGATTTCGCCCAGATGTTTGACCAGGATGGAGATGACCATGGCCGATAACAAGGATCAAAATGCGGATCAAAAAAGCAATCTGCCCGCGCTGACGAAGCAGGTCACGGAATTGGTGCTGTCCGGTTCGCTGGGCCACGCCGAGCAGGCGTTTGCCGATGCGGCCGACCAGTACGGTGATCTTGCCGTGGTGGAAGTGCTGAGCGCCATCCCGCCGCAAGTGACGGCCCTGCACCTGGCCGGCTTCGACGGCGGCAAGATGTCGCTGGCGACCCTGCTGGTGCCGCCCAAGGCCTGGGCCGACAGCCTGGCCTTCATCGCCGCCACCTGGAGCGACGACCAGATCGAGGACGATCCGGAGCGCATCGCCGAGTCGCTGTTCGCGCATATCCACGGCGTGGTGTTTTCCACCGACGACGCAGAGCGCCGCCGCGAGCTGCTGCTGGAAGCATCCGCCACCGACTGGGGCGCCACGGCGTTCGCCATTTTGTTTTCGATGGCGCCGAAGGAAATCCTCGAAGTGGCGGGCGAGATCGTCATCAAGGGACCGTACGTGACGGGCGTGACCTCGTCCGACAACGACGTCGTGCCGCTGGCCATCGAGCTGGCGCAAGCGAATGAAGACGGCTGGGACCGCTCGCTGTTTGAGCTGTTCCCCGACTTCCGCCACAGCGCCGACCTGGCCGACGCGGAATACTCGGACGACCCGGACGAAGAACCGACCATGTTGCAGCGCAGTACCAAGGAATTGCTGTACCGCCTGCGCAAGCAAGTGCCGAGCACGCGCAGCGCGCCGCGTTCCAGCACGCGCCGCAGCCTGGGCACGGGCATCTTCTCGTAATGAAAGCAGGGAATCACTAATGCTGCCAGCAATTGTTGTAGAGAATCTTCCGCGCCTGGTGCGCGCCATCAAGCTGTTGCCGGGTGACCCGCGCGAGGATGCGGCGCTGAACCTGGCCGACGAATTGACGGGCATCACGGCCATGGTGGCCGAGAAGTTCACGAATGAACGCACGGCCGACGGCATCCAGAAGGCGCTGTACCTGACGGTGGGCGGCGTGTCCTTGGGCCTGGAGCAGGCCGTCACGCATGAGGGCGATCAGGCCGCGCTCGACTTCCTCGTCGAGCACGGCGCCGAGCACGCGTTCCAGGTGGGTTTTCGCCTGATCAAGGACCTGTCGCAGCTGCCGGAAGACGCCCTCGTCGGCGAATACGACCAGGACCCCGTCTACCTTGCACGCCGTTTGCGCGAGCTGTTCATCGATATTTGCCAGGCCGACCCGAACCAGAACTGGGCCGGCTATGAAAAGTATGCGTTGCAGTTGCAACAGCGCAAGGAAGTGCAAGCCGTCGTGCGCCTGGCCGGCTGGCTGCGCCGCCACCACGACAACGGCCCCGTCAGCGACAGCGACTTGAATGCCGAGGGCGTCATCGCGCTGGCCATCATTTTCGCCATCGAAGGCGGCGGGCGCATCGTTGCGCGCACGGGGCAAAAGGAGTTCGAGCGTTTCGTGCGTTCCGTGCGCAAGAACAAGCCGGACTTCGAGGAAGGCTGGGCCGCCCTGGTGGCCAAGGTGCCCGTGCAGCATCACCCCGTGCTGCTCGACCGCATCGCCGCCTACCGCCGCAGCTGCACCGTGGTGCAGAAAATCCTCACGCGGGCCAGCATGAAGAGCTTGTTCGAGGACCTGGAAAACTACGCGGGTTCCGAGCTGGACGCGGATTATTCGTGATCGCTGGTGTCGGATTACGCCCTCCGGGCCTCGGCGGCCCCGCTAAGCCGACCTACGATGGCGTGTTCCGTAGGTCGGCTTAGCTGCGGCACAGCCGCAGCGTAAGCCGACACGCCGGCCTACGCTCCCCCTTCCAGCGCCGCTTCCTCGGCCAGCTTGACGAATGCCGCTACCAGCGGCGACGTCTCTTCTTCCCGTTGTGCAAGTAATAAACTGGTGCTCGCCTGCGGGTCGGCGATGGGGCGGTAGCACACGCCATCCATGCGGATACGGTCGAACGAGGCGGGCAGCACGGAAATGCCGCAGCCGGCCGCCACCAGGCCGATGATGGTCGACGCCTCGCCCGCTTCCTGCGCCACCTGGGGCACGAAGCCGGCCGCCTTGCACAGGCGGAAGATCTGCGGATAAATCCCCGTGCCCGCATCCCTGGGATACATGACAAAGCCTTCGCCCGCCATGTCGGCAATGGCGATGCTGTCCTTGGCCGCCAGCGCGTGGGCGACGGGCAGCACGAGGAACAGCGGGTCCTGGCGCAATTCCGTCAGACGGATGTCGTCCGGATACGTCGTTTCCGGCGGGCGCACGAAACCCAGGTCCATCGTCCGGCCCGAGATCGCTTCCAGCTGATGCAAGGTCGCCATTTCGTGCAAGGTCAAGGTGACGTGGGGAAACTGCTGGCGGTAGCGGTTGATGACGGTCGCGAAATACGGCGTGAACGGCGTGGAAAAGGTAAAGCCGATGCGCAACTCTCCCGCTTCGCCCCGCTGGGCCCGCCGCGCCGTCACGGCCGCCTGTTCCGACAGGGCCAGGATGCGCCGCGCATCGTCGAGAAACAACGCACCCGCTTGCGTCAGCCGCACGGAGCGCTTGTTGCGCTCGAACAACTGCGCACCGAGTTCCCTTTCCAGCGCCTGGATTTGCTGGCTCAGCGGCGGCTGGCCGATGTGCAGGCGTTCGGCCGCGCGCGTGAAGTGCAGCTCTTCGGCAACGGCGACAAAGTAACGCAGGTGGCGCAGTTCCATGTCAGTAATCGTTTTAAAGTATGAGTTGGGCCTTGAATATATATTGGACGATATGAGTTGGCAATCCTAAGATGAAGACTCGCTTCCTTTCCGAAACACGGCCATGTCTGATTCATCGCTCGCTTTTGCCCCCGCCACCCCTTCCGCCATTCCGGTTTCCGCTCCCGCTCCCCGCACGGCCATCGCCAAGGGATCCATCGAGTTCAAGCGCAGCAACCGCGCCCTGTTCTTCGGCGGCTTTTCCACCTTCAGCTTGCTGTACTGCATCCAGCCCCTGTTCCCGCTGCTGTCGCAGCAGTTTCATCTGACGCCCGCGCAAAGCAGCTGGTCGCTGTCCGTGTCCAGCGGCTTGCTGGCCATCTCCTTGGTGCTGCTGAGCGCCGTCTCGGACCGGGTGGGACGCAAGCCGCTGATGGTGGCGTCGATGTTTTCCGCCGCGATATTGACGATCTTGTCCGCCTTCGCCCAGGATTACGCGCAACTGCTGGCCATCCGCGCCGCGCTGGGCATCGCCTTGGGCGGCATGCCGGCCGTGGCCATGGCTTACCTGGGCGAGGAAATCGAGGGGCCGTCGCTGGGACTGTCGATGGGGCTATATATCGCCGGCAGCGCGTTCGGCGGTATGTCGGGGCGCTTGATCGCTTCCATGCTCAGCGATTTCCTCTCGTGGCGCTGGGCCCTGGGCGTGCTGGGCGTGGCCGGCGTGCTGGCGGCGGCGGAATTCTGGCGCAGCCTGCCCGCGTCGAAGAACTTCGTGCCCAGTACCAAGGGTTGGAACGCCTTGCCGCATGCCATCAAGCAGCATTTTTCGGATAAGGGCTTGCCGTGGCTGTTTTGCCTGGCGTTTCTGCTGATGGGCTGTTTCGTCAGCCTGTATAACTACATCGGCTACCGTTTGCTGGCCGCGCCGTTCAGCTTGCGCCAGAGTACGGTCGGCTTGCTGGCCTTTCTGTATCTGATCGGCATCTTCAGCTCCGTCTGGGCGGGCCGCCTGGTGGACCGGCTGGGCCGGCGGGGCGTGCTGTGGATCATGCTGTCGGTGATGCTGTCTGGCATTGTATTGACCCTGTTCGACTCGCTGCCGCTGATCGTCTTCGGCATGGCGCTGGCCACCTTCGGCTTCTTTGCCTCGCATTCGATCGCCAGCAGCTGGGTCAGCCGCCGCGCCCGCGCACCGCAGGCGCTGGCCTCGGCCTTCTATCTGCTGTTCTATTACCTGGGTTCCAGCCTGATCGGTTCCGCCTCGGGCATGATGTGGGGCTTCGACGGCTGGACGGGCGTCATCATCATGCTGGGACTGTGCCTGGGCGGCGGCGTGCTGATCGCCCTGCGCCTGCGTCACTTGCAGCCGCTGGGCGCGCGCGAAGCGGTGGGCTGAGCCCGGCTATTTGGGGCAGTTGCCGATCATCGTTTCCCCCTGCTTGCCCGCGCGCGTGGTCACGCACAAGGTGCCCAGCGCGCTGGTGATTTTATACGTGCGGCTGCCCCTGGCCTCATTCGCGCCCACCTCCTCGATTTTCGACGCCTCGTACCATTTCGGCGGCACGGCCGCGTAGGCCTCGGCAAACCCTTGCTGCATGCGTTTGAAGCCCGTGTCCTCCAGTTTTTGTTCTCCCCGCTGGGGGAATTCCTTGCGCAGCTCCCTGTCGATCTTGCCCACGTCGCGTTTGGCTTGCGCCAGGATGTCGGCGGCGCTCGGTGGCGCGACGAGCGTGATCGCTTCGGGCGTTGCCGGTGCTGGCGCCGGCTCGATGGCAGGTGGCGGCAAGGGGCGGCTGACGGGCGCGGGTATGGTTCGGCGCGGCACGCTTTCAGCGGCCGGTTTTGCGCTGGGCAAGGCTGCCGGCCTGGACGGCGCAGGGGCCGTGTGGCGCAGCCAGGCGATGGCCGGACCCTGCGGCAGGTTCTCGTCAGCGGCAAGGCGGGGGTGCGACTGCAGCACGACATAGGCCAGTCCCGCGTGCAGCAGGACGACCAGCAGCAGGCCGGGAGCGCGGCGGGGCAGGAGTGGCAGCGAGGTCATGGAGGGCATGGTGGTTCGGGTACGCCAATGTATCTGAAGGATTTGATCATTATCTAGAATGTCACAAGCGCTTACAAAAAAGTGCCTCATGGAAATTTCAATGCCATGGCCGCTGGCGGGGAACCCTGGACCGGCCTGACGATCCAACTCCAGATACCATGGGAGGACAGATCATGATGCAGGTAAAGGAAGTGGCACGGCGCTTTGGCGCCATCGAACACGCGATCGGCCAGGCGGCCCAGTTGTGCGGCAAGCAGCAGGGCATGCCGATGGATTTGAAGGATTGCATCAACCAGCTGGACCAGCAAAAGAGCGCCGTGCGGCAAGCCATCGACACGCAGGACGATGCGCGCATCCGGCAAGCCGTTGACCAGATGGAATCGCTGGGCGACCGCGCCAAGCGGGCGTGCGGCACGGCGTCCAGCGTGACGCCGGAAATGAAGAGCGCCGTGCTCAAGGTGCACGATGAACTGTCGGACCTGAAGCACCAGCTGCACTAGCTACATCTGCCGGAACAGATGGGCATATAAGGGGCTGACGCGCAGCTGCGCCGGATGCTGGCGCAGGGTCAGCGACAGCTTGCCCGCCTCGTCGCGCACGGCCGTGGCGATGGCGCTGGCATTGACGATGGTGCCCCGGTGGATTTGCCAGAACTGTTGCGGGTCCAGCTGGGGCAGGAGTTCCTTCAGGCTCGTGCGTATCAGCGCTTCGCTGTCCTGGCACACGACGTTGATGTATTTGTCCAGCGCCTCGAAATACACGACGTCGGCCAGGGCGATCATGCGCACGCTGTTGCCGACGGCCGCCCGTATCATGTGCAGGCGCGGGGCGGGCGGCACCATTGCCTGCAACTGGGCCAGCAGGCGGGTCAGGTTGTCGTCGCCGGTGGGCGCTGTGACGGCCGCCGTCACCGGCGCCGTCGTGGCTGCCGCTGGCGTTGCTGTCCCGCTGTCGCGCAAGCGCTGCCGCAGCCGTTCCACCGTCTTGCCCAGGCGCGCATCGTTGACGGGTTTTAAGACGTAGTCGGCGGCCGCGTGCTCGAAGGCGGCCAGCGCGTATTCATCGTAGGCGGTGACGAACACGATATGGGGGAAAGCGACGCCGTCCGGCCACTGCTCCGCCAGTTCCTCGGCCGCTTCCAGGCCCGTCTTGCCCGGCATCTTGATGTCGAGAAATAATATGTCGGGCTGCAGCGCCAGGCCTTGTTGCAAGGCTTCCACGCCATTGGCGCAGGTGGCAACGATGTCGAGTTCCGGCCACAGCCGGCGCAGGGCATGCGCGAGGGCGGCGGCGAGTATGGGTTCGTCTTCGGCGATCAGGGCGCGCGGGGTGGGGTTGCTCATGGCGTGGGGCTCGCGGTGGTGGGGTGAATGGGAAATCGCAGGCGGGCGACGACGCCTGCCGGGGTGTTGGCGGCCAGCGACAGGCTGGCGGCATCGCCATGCATGCCGTGCAGCCGTTCGCGGATGTTCGCCACGCCCAGCTGCGTGCCCTTGGTCTGGCCCGGATGGTCGAGGCCCAGGCCATCGTCGGCAACCGTCAGGATCAGCATGCCGTCGTCCGTGGACGCCTGCACGTGGATATGGCCGCCTTCGATCTTCGGTTCCAGGCCGTGCTGGATGGCATTTTCCACCAGCGGTTGCAGCAGCATGGGCGGCACCTTGATATCGCGCAAGGCCTCGGGCAAGTCCAGCGTGTAGCCCAGGCGCGCGCCCATGCGTATCGACATCAGGCCCAGGTAGGCTTGCATGAGGGAGAATTCTTGCTCCAGCGTAGTGGCGCCGGCGCGCGAGGATGAGAGGGTGGCGCGCAAATATTGGATCAGTTGATCGAGCAGCAGCTGGGCGCGGTCCGGATCAAAGCTGATCAGGCCCTGCAGGTTGGCCAGGGTGTTGAACAGCATGTGCGGTTCGATCTGCGCCTGCAGCAGTTGCAGCTGCGCCTGCATGGCCTGGCGCGCCACGGATTCGGCGCGGGCCTTTTCCTGGGCCGCCTCCATTTGCAGGCGGGCGATTTTTTCGCGGCTGCCAAAGAACAGGATGGCCGCTCCCGCCACCGCCAAGGTGAACACCGTCATGCCGACATTGCGTGACGACATGGAGACGGGCGCGGGAACGTCGATATTGGCCAGCCAGCCGAACAGCATGGTGCCGCCTACCTGTGCCACGGTGGCGCTGACGATGATGAGGGCAGTGAAGGGCAGTCTTGGGGGGCGGCGTCCCTCGCCCCACCAAGCCAGGCGGATGCCGTCGATGAGCAGGAAGGCGATGCCGCCTATGCACATGGATGCAAGCAGGTTGAGCCAGAAGCTTTGTCCGCCGCTCAGCACGAAGGTGATGAAGAGGGCGCACAGGACATTGAGCAGCAGCGCATAACGGGCATCGCCCAGAAGGCGTCGGTAGGGAAAGCCCGTCTTGCGGGGGGCGGTGTCGGTAGTGTGCATGCGGGACCGCTTTCGGGGGAGCGTTCGGGTTGGCAATGCGGCAATTATGGGCGGCTCTCCATGCGGGCGCAACGCCGTTGCGACGAAAGCGGGCGGAGACGGCGCCAATCGCATGATCGCGTCCTTTACATGGTGGCGCTTGCACGCGATGATGGCAAGACGTCCCCATTGAAAACCTCATCATGATAATAAAGGAACACCATGTGGCCCTATCCACGCACCCTGGCGCACCGCGGCGGCGGCACCCTGGCGCCTGAAAACACCCTGGCCGCCCTGCGCTGCGGCCTCGCCTACGGCTACCGCGCCGTGGAATTCGACGTCATGCTGGCGTCCGACGGCGTGCCCGTCGTCGTGCACGACCCCGAGCTGGGGCGTACCGTGGCCGGCAGCGGCCAGGTCAGCGATTACACGGCCGCGCAGCTGGGGGCCATGGAGGCGGGCGCCTGGTTCGGCCCGCAGTTTGCGGGCGAGGGCGTGCCCACGTTCGAGGCCGTGGCGGCGTATTGCAAGGCGCAGCGCATCTGGATGAATATCGAGATCAAGCCGGCGCCCGGCTTCGATGCGCAGACAGGCACGGCGGTGGCGCGGGCCACGCGCGATTATTTCGCAAAGGAAATTGCTGCAGGAGAATTACTGCCGCTGCTCTCGTCGTTCAGCATCGCCGCCCTGGAAGCGGCGCGCCAGGCGGCGCCGGAACTGGCGCGCGGCTGGCTGGTCGAACAGATACCGGACGACTGGGCGAACACGGCGCAGCAGCTGGAGGTGGTGGCGCTCCATTGCGATCACCAGCAACTGACGCGTGCGCTGGCGCGAGAGGTCAAGGGGGCGGGATTGGGGCTGTTCTGCTACACCGTCAACACGCCCGAACGGGCCAGCGAACTGCTGGCCTGGGGCGTGGATGGATTTTGCACGGACAGGATAGATTTGATCGGAGCGACGGAATAATGCGATGCATACTCAGTGGAAATCCGGGGTCAGTCCCTTCGGGAGTGGAATTTTCCCCATTGGAAAAAATTCCCCCGGACGGGTCTGACCCCGGCAGTTGTCCGGACCATGGTGTTGTCGGCTTACGCGCTTGCGCGCTAAGCCGACCTACGTTTCAAGCGGCTTAGAAAGTCACGCGCACGCCTGCCGTAATATTACGCCCCGTCAACGGCGCCGCATTCTTGATGAACGAGGTGTGGCTGTACGCCAGTTCATTCGTCAGGTTGTTCGCCTTGATGTAGAACTGGGCCGGCGTGGTGCCGATGCGCGTGTCGTAGTTGGCGGACAGGTTCAGCATGTTGTAGCCCGGGGTTGCCGTCTCGAACGCGGCGACCTTGTTTTGCTTGCCCACGCGGTAGAACTCGGCGACGCCGCTCCACGCCTGCCAGTTGGCGTCCACCTTCACGCCGACGCGCTGGGCGGGGATGCGCGGCAAGTTGCCACCGCCGTCGGCCAGCTTGGCCCGCACGTAATCGCCGAACACGCTGGCGCCGAACATGGGGTTCAATTGCTGACGGACTTGCCCTTCCACGCCCGTGAACGTGGCGTCGCGCTGGGCGTACTGGATCAGCTGGAAACCTTCGTGGCTGTCCAGGGTGCTGCCGAAGATGTAGTTGTCGACCTTGTTGCGGTAGGCGCTGGCCGAGAAGGTCGTGGCGCCCGCGTATTTGCGCAAGGTCAAGTCGATATTGTTCGACGTTTCCTTGCCCAGGTTTTGATTGCCCAGTTCATACGTGGCCGTGGCCATGTGCACGCCGTGCGCATACAGTTCCTCGGCGCTGGGTAAACGATGCGTGCGGGAAATGGTCGAACCGAGCGAGTACTGGGGAGCGAATTTCCACACGGCGCCCAGCGAGACCGACGTGCCCTTGGCGCTGCGGTCCTGCAGGGTGGCGCTGTCGACCGTGATGTCTTGCCATTCATGGCGCAAGCCCGCTTCGAAGCGCCATTGGTCGAGCTTGTATTCTTCCACCAGGAAGGCCGCGTGTTTCTTCGTTACCGTCGGCGCCACGTAGGCTTCCTCGCCCAGGGCCGAGAAATCGCGCTTCGACGTTTGCAGGCCCACCACGCCGCGCCAGCCGAAGACGGGATGGTGTTCCATCTCCAGGCGCGCGTCGTGACCCTTGTTTTTAAATGTGGTGGCGATTTCCGTGCCTTCGATTTCATCGTGCTTGTAATCGGTGAACGCGGCGCGCAGGCGCAGCTTGGAGAAGCCGGGCACGGGATCGCGCAATTCGCCGCGCACGTCCCAGCGCTCGCTCTTCAGTTTCACGTAGGGCACGCTTTCGTGTTCATGCTCGTGCTCATGTTCGTCTTCGTCGCCATGGCCGTGGCCTTCATGGCCGCCGCAATGCAGGTGGGTGCCGTGCGGGTGGCAACTTTCGAATTCGTGGTTGTGGCCAGGCAAGCCGTATTCCGCGTGCTGGCTGGTGAAGGCCAGGCCCAGGAAACCGCGTTGACCCACCCACGACACGCCCACGCTGCCCGTGTCCGTCTTGTTGTAGCTGCCGGCCACCTTCGAGCCGCCTTCCCAGCCGCTGCCGACCTTGTATTCCTTCGCGTCGCGCTTGACGCCTTCCGCGTGGAAGGCGATGTTGCCGGAGCCGCCAGTCACTTCAAAGGCGCCCGCCTTTTCGCGCGCGGCCGAGTTGGCGCGCACTTCCGCGCTGCCTTCGAAACCTTTCGCCGGCACGCGCGTGGGGATTTTCTTGTCGATCACGTTGACGACGCCGCCGACGGCGCCGCCGCCGTAGGCCAGCGCGGACGGGCCGCGCAAGACTTCAATCTGTTCCGACAGCATCGGTTCGGCCGCGACGGCATGGTCGGGGCTGATGGTCGAGGCATCCTGCACTTCGGCGCCGTCCGACAGCACCTTGACGCGCGGGCCATCCATGCCGCGGATGATGGGGCGGCTGGCGCCGGCGCCGAAATGGCTGGACGTGATGCCGGGCTGGCCCGCCAGGGTTTCGCCCAGGGTCGCTTCGCGGGCGCGTACCAGTGCCTCGCCTTCCAGCACGGTCACGGGGGTGCTCATGTCGTCGCTGCCCAGGGCCAGGGCGCTGGCCGAGACGGTGACGGCGGGTAAGGTTGTCGTCTGCTGCGCCAGGGCGCCGGCGGGAGCGGCAAAGGCCAGCATGATGGCCAGCGCGAGGGGAGTGGGTTGGTGAGGACGGACGGACATGGGCAAGGTTCCTTATCGGCTATCGGTGTTGGCAGGGTTGGGGCAGCGCGTGAAAAGGAAATAGCCTGCCCTAAGATGATAATGATAACCCATTATCATTACTGTGTGACAGTTTTTCCGGACGGTAGATATAGTCGGATGGTGTATTCTGTCGGCTATGGAACGCACAACACGTCAAAAAACCGCTATTCAAGCCGCCATCGAGTCGGCCCAGCGCCCCCTGTCGGCGCAGGAAATCCTCGAACAGGCCAGCTTGCAAGTGACGCAGCTGGGCATCGCCACCGTCTACCGCAACCTGAAATCGCTGGTGCTGGAAGAAAAAGTGCACGTGGTGACCTTGCCGGGCGAAAACCCGCGCTACGAGTCGAACACGGCCGCCAATCACCACCACCACCATTTCCAGTGCACCACCTGCCAGCGCGTGTTCGACGTGCATGATTGCCCGGGCGACTTGAAGCGCATGGCGCCGCAAGGCTTTGTCGTCGAACGCCACGAATTGACCCTGTACGGCCGCTGCGCCGACTGCAATGCCGCCACTGCCGTTGCGGCGGGCGCCGCGACCAAGGTTATACCCGCCCCGCACGCCTGCGCCGGCAGCCACGATCCGGCCTGAACGGGCAGGCTCGCATCTGTGGGCAGGCTTGCAACAATGCCCGTGCCCGCCGTCAATGCCGCACCCCATATCACGTATAATCTTCCCTTTAAAGCTGCCGCCACTCTTTGCCAAAAAAACATGAAATCATCTGAAATCCGCGACAAGTTCCTCAAATTTTTCGAATCCAAGGGCCATTCCATCGTCCGTTCCAGTTCCCTGGTGCCAGGCAACGATCCGACCTTGCTGTTGACGAACAGCGGCATGGTGCAATTCAAGGATGTGTTTACGGGCACGGACAGCCGTCCGTACACGCGCGCCACCTCGGTGCAGCGCTGCGTGCGCGCCGGCGGCAAGCACAACGACCTGGAAAACGTCGGCTACACGGCGCGCCACCATACCTTCTTTGAAATGCTGGGCAACTTCAGCTTCGGCGACTATTTCAAGCGCGACGCGATCCAGTACGCATGGGAACTGTTGACCAAGGTGTACGGCTTGCCGGCTGACAAGTTGACGGTCACCGTCTACATCGAGGATGACGAGGCGTACGACATCTGGGCCAAGGAAATCGGCGTGCCCGTCGAGCGCATCATCCGCATCGGCGACAACAAGGGTTCGCGCTACGCGTCCGACAATTTCTGGCAGATGGCTGATACGGGCCCATGCGGCCCATGCACGGAAATCTTCTACGACCACGGCGCCGACATTCCTGGCGGCCCGCCGGGCTCGCCTGACGAAGACGGCGACCGCTTCATCGAAATCTGGAACCTGGTGTTCATGCAGTTCAACCGCGACGAAGCGGGCGTCATGCACAAGCTGCCGAAGCCATGCGTCGACACGGGCATGGGCATGGAGCGCCTGGCCGCCGTGCTGCAGCACGTGCATTCGAACTATGAAATCGACCTGTTCCAGCACCTGATCAAGGCTGCCGCGCGCGAAACGGGCGCCACCGACCTGGAAAACAAGTCGCTGCGCGTGATCGCCGACCACATCCGCTCCGCCGCCTTCATGATTGTCGACGGCATCATTCCGGGCAGCGAAGGCCGCGCCTACGTGTTGCGCCGCATCATCCGCCGCGCCCTGCGCCATGGCCACAAGCTGGGCCAGACGAAACCGTTCTTCTACAAGCTGGTGGCCGATCTGGCCATCGAGATGGGCGGCGCCTATCCGGAGCTGGAAGAGGCGAAAGAAAACGTCGCCAACATGCTCAAGGCCGAGGAAGAGCGTTTCGGCGAAACCCTGGAAACGGGCATGAAAGTGCTGGAAGCGCAACTGGCCAAGGATGCCACCGGCATCGACGGCGCCACCGCTTTTACTTTGTACGAAACCTACGGCTTCCCGCCGGACCTGACGGCCGACATCTGCCGCGAACGCGACATCACGTTCGACCAGGTGGGCTACGATGCGGCCCTGAAGGAAAGCCAGGAGCTGTCGCGCAAGGGCGGCAAGACGCACAAGGACAGCAAGGTCGAGTACACGGGCGAGAAAAACACCTTCGTCGGCTACGACCAGTTGACGTTCAGCAGCAAGGTCGTCGCGCTGTACGCGGCCGGCACGCCGGTGCAGGAGCTGAAGGCGGGCCAGGACGGTATCGTCGTGCTCGACACCACGCCGTTCTACGCGGAATCGGGCGGCCAGGTGGGCGACCAGGGCGTGATCGCCTCGGGCGCAGGCAGCTTTGCCGTCAGCGATACCCTGAAAATCCAGGCCGACGTGTTCGGCCACCACGGCATGCTGGAATCGGGCGTGCTGAAGGTGGGCGACGCCGTCTCGGCCGAAGTCGACACGGCCAAGCGCGCGCGCACGATCCGCAACCACTCGGCCACGCACTTGATGCACAAGGCCTTGCGCGAAGTGCTGGGCAGTCACGTGGCGCAAAAGGGCTCGCTGGTCGATCCGGACAAAACCCGCTTCGACTTCAGCCACAATGCGCCAATGACGGTCGAGCAGATCGCCGCCGTGGAAACGATCGTCAACAAGGAGATCCTGGAAAACCGCGCCACGCAAGCCCATTTGATGTCGTTTGACGACGCCGTCAAGCATGGCGCGATGGCCTTGTTCGGCGAGAAGTACGGCGACGAAGTGCGCGTGCTCGACATCGGCAGCTCGAAAGAGCTGTGCGGCGGCGTCCACGTGCAGCGCACGGGCGATATCGGCCTGTTCAAGATCATCGGCGAAAGCGGCGTGGCCGCCGGCATCCGCCGCGTGGAAGCGGTGACGGGCGAGGGCGCGCTGGCGCTGGTGCAAACCATCAACCGCCGCCTGGTCGAAGCGGCCAGCGCCCTGAAGGCGCAGCCGGAAGAATTGACGGCCCGCATCGTCCAGGTGCAGGAACACGTGAAGGCGCTGGAGAAGGAACTGGCCGCGCTGAAATCGAAACTGGCCTCGGGCCAGGGCGATGAGCTGGTCACGCAAGCCGTCGATGTCAACGGCATCAAGGTGCTGGCCGCCGTGCTGGACGGCGCCGACGTGGCCCGTTTGCGCGAAACCATGGACAAGCTGAAGGACAAGCTGAAGACGGCCGCCATCGTGCTGGCCAGCGTGGCGGACGGCAAGGTCAGCCTGATCGCCGGCGTGACGGCGGACGCGACTGGCAAGGTCAAGGCGGGCGAGCTGGTGAACTTCGTTGCACAGCAAGTGGGCGGAAAAGGCGGCGGACGCCCCGATATGGCGCAGGCCGGCGGCACCGATCCGAGCGGCCTGGCGAACGCCCTGGCCGGTGTGCCGGCCTGGGTCGGCGAACGCGCGAAATAAGGCGTAAGCTAGAGGGCATGCGGGGTTTTCGCCCCACAGCCCCTTGAAAACGGCCCGCAGACGATGTTTGCGGGCCGTTTTGCCGTGTGGAATCTCGTTGTGACACCACAACAGCCGATGAACTATTTTGGTGCAGCGCGTCAATGCCCCTGATTTAGAGTAGTATGTCGAAAATCAGTACAACAAAACAATGGTGGGATATTGATGATGAGCGACACACTACTTGATACCGAGATTATGGAATTTCACAAAGAACTCGACGCGCGGGGCTTGAATTGCCCGTTGCCGATTCTGAAGGCGAAAAAGGCTTTGTCAGAGCTGCAGAGCGGGGAAGTGCTGCGCATCATGGCAACCGATCCCGGTTCCGTGCGCGACTTCCAGGCTTTCGCCAAGCAAACGGGCAATGCCCTGCTGTCGCACGTGCAGACGGGCACCGAATTCGTCTTCCTGATGCAACGTAAATAATTCTGCCGGCCGGGGCCGCCGTGGCGCGGCCTGCCTGATACCTTGCCGTGTGCGTGACTTTTGCGTTCTTTTGCTGCCCTGCAGCGTAGCGGCGGACTCCCCTGAAATCCCCGAAGCTGCACAGTTTAGATGGATTGCTCTAACAAAAAATCGCACGATCGTGCTTAAATTCGGTTCAGGATTCAAATTTCTCTTATAATCGAACGCACAATCAGCACTTGATCCGTCATTTTTATAATTTCCCAAAGGCATAGCTATGAAAGTCTTGGTACCCGTCAAACGCGTGGTCGACTATAACGTCAAAGTCCGCGTCAAGAGTGACGGCACTGGCGTCGATACCGCCAACGTCAAAATGTCGATGAACCCTTTCGATGAGATCGCGCTGGAAGAAGCGATGCGCCTGAAAGAGGCCGGCAAGGTCACTGAAGTGGTCGCCATCTCCTGCGGCGTGACGCAGTGCCAGGAAACCCTGCGCACGGCCATGGCCATCGGCGCCGACCGCGGCATCCTGGTGGAAACGACGACCGACCTGGAACCGCTGGCCGTCGCCAAGCTGGTGAAATCCCTGGCCGAGAAAGAACAGCCGCAACTGATCATCCTGGGCAAGCAGGCGATCGATGACGACAGCAACCAGACCGGCCAGATGCTCGCTGCCCTGCTGGGTTGGCCGCAAGCCACGTTCGCTTCGAAAGTCGTGCTGGAAGACGGCAAAGTCACCGTCACGCGCGAAGTCGACGGCGGCCTGGAAACCCTGGCATTGACCTTGCCAGCGATCATCACCACCGACCTGCGCCTGAACGAGCCACGCTATGTGACCTTGCCGAACATCATGAAGGCAAAGAAAAAGCCGCTCGAGACCGTCAAGCCGGAAGATCTGGGCGTCGATGTCGCGCCACGCCTGAAGACCCTGAAAGTCGTCGAGCCAGCCAAGCGCTCGGCCGGCATCAAGGTGCCGGACGTCGCCACCCTGGTCGCCAAGCTGCGTACCGAAGCCAAAGTCATCTAAGCGCGGCCTCGCCGTTTATCCAGAACAATTACAGGACACATCATGGTCGCATTAGTTATTGCTGAACACGACAACGCTACCTTAAAGGGCAGCACCCACCACACCGTGACCGCGGCTGCCCAGTGCGGCGGCGACGTGCACGTACTGGTCGCAGGTTCGAACGCCTCGGCTGCCGCCGCTGCCGCCGCGCAAATCGCCGGCGTGACGAAAGTCATCGTGGCCGACGCGCCCTATTTTGCCGACGGCCTGGCCGAAAATGTGGCCGAGCAAGTGCTGGCCATCGCCGGCAACTACAGCCACATCCTGGCGCCAGCCACCGCCTACGGCAAGAACATCCTGCCGCGCGTGGCCGCCAAGCTGGACGTGGCGCAAATCTCGGAAATCACCAAGGTCGACTCGCCTGACACCTTCGAGCGCCCGATCTACGCCGGTAACGCGATTGCTACCGTGCAATCTGGCGACAAGATCAAGGTCATCACCGTGCGCACTACCGGTTTCGACGCCGCTGCCGCCACCGGCGGTTCGGCTGCCACCGAAACCGTCGCCGCCGTCGCCGACAATGGCAAGTCCGCCTTCGTGGGCCGCGAACTGGCCAAGTCCGACCGTCCTGAACTGACCGCCGCGAAAATCATCGTGTCGGGCGGCCGTGGCATGGGTTCGGCCGAGAACTTCCACATCCTGGAACCGCTGGCCGACAAGCTGGGCGCTGCCATGGGCGCCTCGCGCGCCGCCGTCGACGCCGGCTTCGTGCCGAACGACTGGCAAGTGGGCCAGACGGGCAAGATCGTCGCGCCATCGCTGTACATCGCCGTCGGCATCTCGGGCGCGATCCAGCATCTGGCCGGCATGAAAGACTCGAAGACCATCGTCGCCATCAACAAGGATCCGGAAGCACCGATCTTTGCCGTGGCCGACTACGGCATCGTGGGCGATCTGTTCGAGATCGTGCCGCAACTGGTCAAAGAACTGGGCTAAGTCGTACCCACATTCGGTTTTGTATATTGCAAAGCCACGCCGGCCCGCCCCACACGGCGAGCCGCGCGTGGCTTTTTTCTTGGAGAAAAGAAGATGAGCTATCAAGCCCCGCTGAAAGACATGTTGTTCGTGATGAACGAACTGGCCGGCCTGGCCGAAATCCATACTTTACCCGGCTGTGAAGACGCCACGCCCGACACGGCCGAAGCCGTGCTGGAAGAGAACGCCAAGTTCTGCGGCGGCGTGGTGGCCCCCTTGAACGGCCCCAGCGACAAGGAACCGAGCTTCTGGCACGACGGCCAGGTCACCACCTCGAAAGGCTTCAAGGAAGCCTTCAAGGCGTATGGCGAAGCGGGCTGGCAGGGCGTGCAGCATCCGACGGAGTTCGGCGGCCAGGGCTTGCCCAAGCTGCTGGCCACGCCGTGCATCGAAATGCTCAATTCGGCCAGCATCTCGTTCGCCCTGGTGGCCCTGCTGTCGGACGGCGCCATCGAGGCGCTGCTGACGGCCGGCAGCGACGAACAGAAAACCACCTATTTGGAAAACCTGGTGTCCGGCAAGTGGACGGGCACCATGAATCTGACCGAGCCGCAGGCGGGTTCCGACCTGGCCGCCGTGCGCACGCGCGCCGTGCCGCAGGGCGACGGCACCTATAAAGTGTTCGGCACGAAGATTTTCATCACGTACGGTGAACACGACATGGCGGAAAACATCATCCACCTGGTGCTGGCCCGCACGCCGGACGCGCCGGCCGGCGTGAAAGGCATTTCGCTGTTCATCGTGCCGAAGTTCCTCGTCAACGCCGATGGCAGCCTGGGCGCGCGCAATGACGCGCACTGCGTGTCCATCGAGCACAAACTCGGCATCAAGGCCAGCCCGACTGCCGTGCTGCAGTTCGGCGACCACGGCGGCGCCATCGGCACCCTGGTGGGCGAGGAAAACCGCGGCCTCGAATACATGTTCATCATGATGAACGCGGCCCGCTTCGGCGTGGGCCTGCAGGGCATCGGCCTGGCCGAGCGTGCCTACCAGCAGGCCGTGGCGTTCGCCAAGGACCGCGTGCAGTCGCGCGACCTGGCCGGTTCCGCCGGTCCGGTCTCCATCATCCACCACCCGGACGTGCGCCGCATGCTGATGTCCATGCGCTCGCAGACGGAGGCGGCGCGCGCGCTGGCCTACGTGGGCGCGGCCATCAGCGACGTGGCACACCACCATCCGGACGCCGAGGTGCGCGCGGAAAGCCTGGCGACGTATGAATACCTGGTGCCCGTGATCAAGGGCTGGGCCACGGAAATGTCGCAGGACGTCACGCGCGACGGCGTGCAAGTGCATGGCGGCATGGGTTTCATCGAAGAGACGGGCGCCGCCCAGCATTACCGCGACGCCAAGATCCTGACGATCTACGAAGGCACGACGGCCATCCAGGCGAACGACCTTGTGGGCCGCAAGACGGTGCGCGACGGCGGCGCCGTGGCGAAAGCCATGATCGCCCAGGTGCGCGCCACGGAAGCCCAGCTGGGCGAGCTCTCCGGCGCCGACTTCCAGGCCATGCAGCGTCACCTGGCCGAAGGCAGCGCCGCGCTGGAAGCCGTGGTCGAGTATGTGGTGGCGAACATGAAGACGGACATCAGGGCCGTGTTCGCGGGCAGCGTGCCCTACCTGAAGCTGGCCGGCATTGTGCTGGGTGGCTGGCAAATGGCCCGCGCGGCCATCGTGGCGCAGCAAAAGCTGGGAGAGGGCAGCGGCGACGCTTCGTTCTATAAGGCAAAGATCGCCACGGCCCGCTTCTTTGCCGACCACATCCTGTCGCAGGCCCCCGGCTTGCGCGCCACCATCATCGACGGCAGCGCCGGCGTGATGGCGCTGTCGGAAGAGCAGTTTTAAGTTGAAACCGTGCCGGCGGGAGCCGGCTGAAGGCAAAAAAGCGCTGGAGACTACTCTCCAGCGCTTTTTTTAACCACAAAGACAAATGCTGGGGTCAGACCCGCCGGGTCTGACCCCAGATTTACTCTGCGTTCCTAGCGGCGGGCGATGCCGTTGCCGGAATTGCGTACCAGATCGCCGGCCGCCAGGCCAGGGTCCTGGTCAAACGCGAAATCGGCCTTGGCGCCCGTTTCGTATTGCACGGTGACGGTCCATGTCTTGGCGTTCTTCATGTGGCCTTCGACTTGCTTGCCCGCGTAGGCGCCGCCGGCGGCACCGGCCAGGGTGGCCAGGTCCTTGCCGCGTCCGCCGCCCACCTGGCGGCCCAGCAGGGCGCCGGCCACGCCGCCGCCGATCATGCCCAGCGCGCCGCCTTCACCCGCTTTTTCAGTGACGTTGACTGCCAGCACCTTGCCGCAATCGGCGCAAATCTGGTGCTGCGGCTGCTTGGAAGGCTGGCTGGCGTAGGAATTGCCCGCTTTTTGCGCGGCCTTGGCGTTGATGATCGCCTGGTCGTATTCGCCCTTGGCGTCGCGCAGGCATTGCATGCGGGCTTTCGAGCTGCTTTCTTCTGCGCACAATTTCTTGTCGTCCGCGTAGCGCGTGTTCGCCTGTTTCGTGTCGTACGCGTATTGCGCCTTCGGCGACAGGTTTTGCGCGAAGGCGGAGGTGCTGAACAGCGCCGTGACGGCGACTGCGAGGATGAGTGGGCGACGAATCATGATCTTCTCCTAGGGGGTGTTAAATGTGCCAGTAATGTCGGCATTGTGAATGCAGTATAGAGGAAAATCATGATTGCTTACCAACACTTACATGTGCGTGCGGCGGGGGCTCTCTGATGCCATTCCCACACGGAAATTAACCGTAGGCGCCGCCCGTATACAGCAAGTCGAACAGGCGCGCCATGGTGGCGATCAGCACGCCTGCGCCTAGCATCAAGGTAGCGACCAGCACCACGGCCAGCGGCCAGCCCGTGTCCGACAGGCGGCCTGATGCGGCGTTGTAGCGGGCATCCCACTTGTCGTCCGGCATCAGGCCCAGGACCAGCGCTTCCAGGAAGCCGCCCAGGGCGGACAGGGTCAGCGGCAATATCTGGTAAAACCAGTCGGCCTCGGGAAACAGCTGGTGCAGCAGTACGCTGGCGGGCAGGGCGGTCAGGTGTAGCCAGCCCCAGCGGTCTTTGGCGCCGTGCAGGTAGAAGCGGTGCGCGCCCAGTGTGCCCAGCAAAAAGGCCAGCAAGGTGGTGAATGCCTTGTTCTTGTGCGACTGTTGCAAAATGGTAGCGGTGGTCATGGGACTCCAGAGTTGCTCATCAGTAAAGATTGCCAGTATCGGCCATTGCCTCGCGCAACGATAGCACTTTCCTGTGGCGTTTATGCAATGATTTCGCGTGAGTTCACGCCATGGCCGGCACGATAGGCGCAGACGCCTATTGCGTCTTCGGTCATGACTGGTCATAATGTTTGATTAGCCCAAATTACACGCCCGTCATCATAACGCTTGCTGCCTGGCGGTAAAGCGCGCTATAATTTGCGGCTTTTTCCGCCTCAGCACACTTTTTGGAAATATTATGGTCGTTATTCGTTTAGCTCGTGGAGGCGCCAAGAAGCGCCCGTTCTTCAACATCGTCGCTACTGATTCGCGCAATCGCCGCGATGGTCGCTTCATTGAGCGTATCGGTTTTTACAACCCGATGGCGCAAGGTGGCGAAGTTCCACTGCGTATCACCGCAGACCGTCTGGCCTACTGGCAAGGCGTTGGCGCACAATTGTCGCCAACCGTTGCTCGTCTGGTTGCCAGCAACGGCAAAGCAGCAGCTTAATTAGATCACTGGTTTGACGGTCAAGACTGCATCCGGGGTGAAAGTCCCCGATGACCTGGTACAGGTAGGCTATGTCTCCGGTGCCTATGGCATTGCTGGCGGGGTCAGGATCACTCCTTTCTCCGACGATGCGGATGCATTATTAAGCGTCAAAACCTGGTGGTTTGATAAACCGACCTTGCATGATGTTCAAGTCAGGCAAGCGAAGTTACACGGCGGCGACGTCGTGGCCCAGCTGGTGGGTGTGGTCGGGCGGGATGCCGCAGAAGCGCTGAAAGGCGTCTCTGTGCAAATTCCGCGTAGCCATTTCCCGACGCTGTCGGCCGATGAATTTTATTGGTCCGATCTGATCGGACTGACAGTCGAGAATTTGCAAGGCGAGTGCCTCGGCACCGTGCACGACATGATGAGCAATGGTCCGCAGTCGATCTTGCGCGTTACGCCCGTCGCCACTGCCGATGAGACCGTTGAAAAGGCGCCTGAGCGCCTGATCCCGTTTGTTGGCCAGTTTGTCATTCACGTTGACAAGGCTGCCAGCAAGATCACGGTCGACTGGGGCCTCGATTATTAAACCGCCTGCGCATAACTTTGCGCCGGGCAAACGTTGCAGGATGGTGAACGATGCAATTTGATGTCGTGACCCTGTTCCCGGAAATGTTTGCCGCGCTGACGCAGTCGGGTGTGACCCGGCGCGCCTTCGAGCAGGGGAAATGTGGCTTGTCTTTGTGGAATCCCCGTGATTTCACGACCGACAATCACCGCACCGTGGATGACCGCCCGTATGGCGGCGGCCCCGGCATGGTGATGATGGCCCGTCCCCTCGAAGCGACAATTAATGCCGCGAAGCAACGTCAGACCGAACTGGGACTGGCGGCGCCCCGCGTGGTGTTCATGTCGCCGCAAGGCCGTCCGCTGACGCATGCGCGCGTCACGCAGCTGAAAGCCGAACCTGGTTTGGTGATCCTGTGCGGCCGCTATGAAGCCGTGGACCAGCGTTTGCTGGACCGGTGCGTCGACGAGGAAATCAGCATGGGCGACTTCGTCCTGTCGGGCGGTGAATTGCCCGCCATGGCGCTGATGGATGCGGTGATTCGCCTGTTGCCTGGTGTCTTGAACACGGAGGCATCGGCCATCGAGGACAGCTTCGTCAATGGCTTGCTCGATTCGCCGCACTATACGCGGCCGGAAACATATGAAGGCATGGCTGTGCCGCCCGTCTTGATGGGGGGTAATCATGCCGAGATCGTCAAGTGGCGCCGCCAGCGCATGCTGGAAGCGACCGCGACAAAGCGGCCTGACCTGCTGGTCAGTGCGCGCGCCGCCGGCTTGCTCAGCAAGGCCGATGAAAAATTCCTGGCCAGCCTGTAAGCCGTCTCCGGACGGCAAGCAGGGTGGCCTTGCAGTGCCGGGCATGTTGCCCAAATTGGTAATACCCATCCTCTACCGGGCGGATAGTACGCTATCCACAGTGCGCCGGCATGATGGTTTTCGGAGTTATAAAAATGGACTTGATTCAACAATTAGAGCAAGAAGAGATCGCCCGTCTGGGTAAATCGATTCCTGACTTCGCACCAGGCGATACCGTTATCGTCAGCGTCAACGTAGTCGAAGGCACGCGCAAGCGCGCCCAGGCTTACGAAGGCGTCGTTATCTCCCGTCGTAACCGTGGCCTGAACTCGAACTTCATCGTTCGCAAGATCTCGTCCGGCGAAGGCGTCGAGCGTACGTTCCAACTGTACTCGCCGCTGATCGCTTCGATCGAAGTGAAACGCCGTGGTGATGTTCGCCGCGCCAAGCTGTACTATCTGCGTGAGCGTTCGGGTAAATCGGCGCGTATCAAAGAAAAATTGCCAAACCGCCGCGTTGTGGCGAAAGCAAGCGCGTAATATCAGCGTCTGCGTTGGGAAAAGGGGTACCGTATTGGTGCCCCTTTTTTTATTTAGAATTGCTAATGGGACAAGCTGCCATGGCCACCATCGCATTTGATCCAAAACAACTCGCCATCGATTCGATCGCCGGCGAGGCGGCGCTGGACGCCGTGCGCCTGACGCCGGACTGGCTGCGCCAGCGCCTGGCCGAACAGCCGGACTGGCAGCCCGAGATCACCCAGGATTTCCTCTCCGCCCGCGCCGTGCCCGTGCGCGCCGCCGTCCTCATTCCCCTGGTGCAACGCCCACAGGGCTTGACCATCTTGCTGACCATGCGCACGGACCACCTGAGCAGCCATGCGGGCCAGGTCAGCTTTCCCGGCGGGCGCAGCGAGCCGTTCGATGGCTCGCCCGTGGCCACGGCCCTGCGCGAAACGGAAGAAGAAGTGGGCCTGGCGCGCGAGCATATCGAAGTGCTGGGCTGCCTGCCCGACTACCTGACGGGCACCGGCTACCAGGTCAAGCCCGTGGTGGGCCTTGTGACGCCGCCGTTCGAACTGCGCGCCGACCCGTCGGAAGTGGCGGAAATCTTCGAGGTGCCGCTGGCTTTCCTCATGGATGGCATCAACCATCAGCGCCTGTCGGTGGAATTGCCCGGCGGACGGCGCTCGTTCTACGCCATGCCTTACGAGCGCTTCTATATTTGGGGCGCCACGGCCGGCATGCTGCGCAATCTGTTTCACCTGCTGCGCGCGTAAAATGGCGCCGCGCACGTAATAAGTTTGATTCCAGCACGGCACTGCGCTATCGTAGCGGGCATTGCGGTATTGCTGAAAAAGACAAAAAGGACGTTTGATGACATTTCTCTCCATACTTTGCGCATTGCTGATCGAGCAGCTCAAACCTTTGCGCGCGGATAATCCCATCTACGCCGAAATCAAGAGCCTGGCAATGCGCATGGAGACCTGGTTCAATGCCGGCCACGCCAGTCATGGCCGCATGGGCTGGTTCCTCATGATCGGCGCGCTGATGGTGCCGACGGCGGGCGTGTACTGGATCTTGCTCCACTACCAGCTGACCCTGCTGGCCTTTGCCTGGAACGTCCTCATCGTCTACCTGACCCTGGGCTTTCGCCATTACAGCCATTACTTCACATCGATCCAGCTGGCCCTGAGCGCCGGCGACGAAGCGACGGCCCGCACCTTGCTGGCCGATTGGACCAAGCTCGACACGGTGGGCATGGAAGCGAGCGAAATCGCCCGCATCGCCGTGGAAAAAGCCCTCGTCACCACGCACCGCAACGTGTTTGGCGTGTTCTTCTGGTTCCTCATGCCGCTGGGCCCTGCCTGCGCCGTGATGTACCGCGTCGCCGAATACCTGGCGCGCGCCTGGAACGAACCCGAGCACATGCGCAATGAAGCATTCGGCCAGTTCGCCGCGCGCGCCTTTTACTGGATCGACTGGATCCCCGTGCGCCTGACGGCCGTCGCGTTTGCCGTGGTCGGCAATTTCGAGGACGCCATCTACGCCTGGCGCAATTTCGCCCAGCGCTGGCAGGACGAGGCCATCGGCATCATCCTGACGGCCGGCGGCGGCGCCATGGGCGTGCGCCTGGGCACGCCAGCGGAAACGGCCGCGCGCGTGATGGTCACGCCCGACATGGCCGTCGATGACAGCGACAGCGAAAGCGATATCCTGCCCGGCGAAGAGCCGGGCGCGCGCGCCTTGCAGAGCACGGTGGGCCTCGTGTGGCGCGCCTTGCTGCTGTGGATGCTGTTGCTGCTGTTGATGTCGGGCGCCGTTTTCCTCGGCTGATGCGGGCGCACACGCGCCATCCATGCGCCTTGCGCGTGGAACAAGGTTAAAATAGGGGCTGGCGCGCAAGGCGTGCCGGCCCCTGTTTGCATCGCCAGGACAGATCGAGGTAGAACCCAAGTCTTCTATAAGATATAATACTGGCTTACCGCAGCAAACGTAGTTGACTACCAGCCCGGCTTACCCGCCGGGGCCATTCACGCAATCCAGTCCCGACAAGCCACATGGCCGAGTTATCTCAAAACGAACTCTCAGACGAGTTCTTCATCCTTGGTCTCACCAGCAATGGCAAGCAATTCCGACCCAGCGATTGGGCCGAGCGCCTTTGCGGAGTGATGTCCTGTTTCAATCCCGACGGCGGCGGGCGCAATGCGCACCTCCAGTATTCGCCCTACGTGCGCCCGACCGTGGTCAACGGCGTCAAGTCGGTGGTGGTCAACACCAAGCTGCGCGAGATCGAGCCGATGGCGTTTCACTTCGTGCGCGAATTTGCCAAGGATAACGACTTGCAGATCGTCGAAGCCTGCTTCCTGCCGCCCCCCGAAGAAAAGTAAGTCCGTTTCAATTGATTTGCCTCAAACCCGCCCCGGCGGGCTGGCGTAGCGTGGACACTCTGCCTCAAACGGAGTGGCGACATGCGCATCGGCGACATCTGTACCCTGCATACCATCCATTGCCAGCGTGACACCAGCGTGCAGGACGCCGCGCTGCTGATGCGCCAGCACCACGTGGGCGACCTGATCGTTGCCGAACAGCCGAACGGCGAACGCGTCCCCATCGGCATCCTCACCGACCGCGACATCGTCATTTCCGTCATCGCCCTCGGTCTCGACCCCGCCAGCCTGCTGGTGGGCGACATCATGAGCGCGCAGCTGCTCACCGCCAGCGAAGACGAAGACGTCTACGACATCATCGAACGCATGCGCGTCAACGGCATCCGCCGCCTGCCCGTGGTCAACAGCCTGGGCGCGCTCTCCGGCGTCGTCAGCATCGACGACCTGCTGGCCTTCCTGGCCCAGGAAATGGCCGAGCTGGCGCGCATCAGCAGCGGCCAGCTCGTTCACGAAAAGCGCACCAGAAAATAGGAAGCGCTTGCCGGTTATTGCGCAATTCCGGTCAAGCCACGGCTTGCTGAAAATGCTACAGTCGCTGCTCGTTCAACGGGAAGCGCTCATGCACTATCTGGCCAAGGCACTCTGGTATATCGAATCGCATTTTGCGGACGATCTCTCGCTCGGCGATATCGCCCAGGTGGGCGGCGCTTCGCCCTGCCACCTGACGCGCGCGTTCGGCCTGGCCACGGGCCACTCCGTGATGCGCTATGTGCGGGCGCGCCGGCTCAGTGTCGCGGCGCACGCGCTGGCGCAGGGCGCACAAGACATCCTTGCCGTCGCCCTGCAGGCCGGCTACAGCTCCCATGAAGCCTTTACGCGGGCCTTCCGCGACCAGTTCCACATCACGCCGGAAAAGGTGCGGGCCCAGCGCCACGTCGCCAGCCTGGCGCTGGTGGAGGCCATCAAGATGGATGTGGCGCCGGGCGAGCCTTTGGCGCCGCCCCATTTCGAGCAAGGCCCCGCCTTGCTGCTGGCGGGCCTCGTCGAACGCTATTGCGCGGAAACGTCTGCCGGCATTCCCGCCCTGTGGCAGCGCTTCCTGCCCCACGTGGCGCCTGGCCAGCTCGTGTATGGCGTGTGCTGCAACAATGACGACGCGGGCAATTTCGACTACCTGTGCGGCATGCCGCTCAGCGATTTTTCCCAGGCGCCCGATGGCTGGACGCGGCTGCGCATCGCGCCGCGCCGCTACGCCGTGTTTCATCACCGCGGGCATATTTCCACCATCCGCGCCACCTGGCATACCGTATGGAACGAGTGGCTACCCCAGTCCGGGCTGGAAGCGGCCGATGCGCCCGACTTTGAACGCTACGACCGGCAATTCGATCCCGTCAGCGGCATCGGCGGAGTGGAAATCTGGCTCCCCTTGAAAGCATAAGCATGCTCCACACCTTGTCTGCGCCGGTTGCCGGCAGTAGCGCGCTGCGCCAGCGCCTGTCGCAAATCGCCGCCGCGCTGGCGGCGGGCCTGCCCCTGTACTGGGTGCTGGGCCCGCAGCCGCTGGGCCCGCTGGCCTGGTGCGCGCCGCTGCCCGTGCTGTGGCTGGCCCTGCGCGCGTCGCGCCGCGACGCGGCCTGGATGACGTTTCTGGCTGCCGTGCTGGGCCTGTCATCCAACTTCAGTTATTTTCGCCTGCTCATGCCCTTGCCGGCCGTGCTGGCCGTGATCGTCGTCAAGGCACTGTTGTGGCTGCTGGTGGTGCTGGCCGCGCGGCGCCTCGTGCTGCGCTACCGGGCGTCGTGGACGGTGCTGGCGTATCCCGTGCTGTGGGTGGCCGTCGATACCGTGATGGCGGCTTTGCTGCCCGATGGTAACTGGGGCAGCCTTGCATATTCGCAAGCCGATAACCTTGCCGTGCTGCAGGTGGCGGCCCTGGCCGGCGTGCCTGGCCTGCTGTTCTTGCTGTGCCTGGCGCCGTCCGCGCTGGCCTTGCTGCTGGCCGGCGGGCGCGCGTATGCGCCAGCGGCGGGCGCGGCCGTGCTGCTGCTGGCGGCCGCCTTTGCCGCTGGCGCCTGGCGCGTGCCAGGCGCACCAAGCCCAGGCGGGCCGCTGGCGGGGCTGGCGGCCATCGACGACTTCATCGGCCCGGCCACGCCGCCGGCGCGCGCGCAAGCCGTCTGGGACCAGTACGCGCGCCACATCGAACAGCTGGCCGGGCAGGGCGCCCGGCTGGTGCTGTTGCCGGAAAAGATAGCCGTGCTGGCGCCCGCGCAGGCGGATGCCGTGCGGCAGCGTTTCCAGGCGCTGGCGCGCGGCACGGGCATGTGGATCGTTCTCGGCATCGGCGTGCAGGACGTTGCCGGCCGGCGCAACCTGGCCTGGCTGTTTTCCCCCGATGGCGTCGCGCCCGTCAGCTATCAGAAACATCACCTGGCGCCGCCCGAGCGCGAGTTTCTTGCGGGCAACGCGTATGCAGTGCAGCCGGTGGCGGGTCTGGCCATGGGCCTGGCCATCTGCAAGGACATGCATTTCGCGCCCCTGGGACAGGCGTATGGCGCGGCCGGGGCGCAGGTGATGCTGGTGCCGGCCTGGGATTTCCAGTTGGACGGCTGGATGGGGGCGCGCATGACGGTGGTGCGCGGCGTGGAAAACGGCTATGCCGTGCTGCGCGCGGCGCGCGAGGGGGTACTGACGGTCAGCGACGCGTATGGCCGCGTGCTGGCGGAGCGGGCCAGCAGCGCCATGCCGGGCAGCACCTTGCTGGCGCCGTTGCCGGCACACCCGCCCGTCGCCACTTGGGCAGGATGGCTGGGACCGCTGTTCGGCTGGCTGTGCGTGGCGCTGGGCGTGATGTTGCTGTGCGCGGGACGCCGCGCCGCGCCCGCTGCCTGACGGGGAATGTCAGGCTTTGCTGCAATGCGCAAAATCGCATTGCGCGGCGCTTTTTATATTTGCCATAGGCTGGCTACATAATCGCCGCCGATGAATTCACCATTGCCGTGCATATATAGTCGGCGCTGCCGGAATATATATTGCACTGCAATAAGTGGTGTTATCTGGTATTTGTGAAATGGGGCGATTGGTATTAATTGGTACTTAATTCAGCCACGAAGTCATACATATCGCCGCGGAAGTAGGAGCGGCAAAATTCCACGGCGCGGCCGTCGCGCAAAAAACCCAGCCTTTCCACCGACAAGCCCGCGTCGCCTTCCTCCGCCTGCAGCAGGCTGGCCTGCTCCCCTGTCAGCAACAAGGCGCTGAGGCGCTGCAAGGCGCGCACGGGCCGGTTGCCCGCCTGTTCCAGCGCGTCGTACATCGAGACGTCGACGGCGTCGAGCGCCGGCAGGCAACTGGCGACGATGGTCGCGTATTCCAGGCACATCGGTACCTCGTCCGCATAGCGGATGCGGTGGAAGCGGTACACGGGCGCGCCCGGCGACAGCCGCAGGCGCAAGGCTTCTTCCGGCGTCACCGTGCCTTCTGCGCGCTTGAGCCACACGCTGCGCGGCGTGCGGCCGCGCGCCCGCATGTCCTCCGAAAACGAGGTCAGCTTGGCGAAGTTTTTCTCGATGCGCGTATTAATGAAATTGCCCGAGCCGGGGCGCCGCACGAGCAAGCCTTCGTTGACGAGGCCATCGATGGCCTTGCGCACGGTGATGCGCGAGACGGCCAGGTCGCTGGCCAGCTGGCGCTCGGCCGGCAGGGCTTCGTCGGGGCCGAGGATGCGCTTGTCGATCGCTTCGCGCAGCGCGCGCTGCAGTTGCTGGTACAGGGGCAGGCTGCTCGTCTGCCCCAGGCCTTGCATGATGTGAGCCAGGGTTGTCATACGCTGAGGGTCTCCGTTACGGCGCGTTGCAGACGCGCTCTGTATCTGTTTTGTGTCGCTGGATAATACCAAAAAAGACCGTTGTAAAACCAATTTGAATTATCAGGCCGGCAATTTATGCCTGCCCTCGCTGATATTTAGGCCGGCTGTACGGGCTACGGATTGATTCAGGTGAAGTGGTCTGTGTGATTCAAGCAACGTTATAAAAAAAAAGTTGCAACTGGTAGTATTCTGGTATTGGATAGTAGTATATTGGCGTTGAATTGGTTTTGTAAGTGGTTGTGCCGAAGGGTCTGCAGCATGCCGGCGAGAGTGGGCGGGCTGGAAAGAAGACCTACGTTAAAAATGAAAAGGCTCCAATCCTGGAGCCTAAATCAAGGGGGAGTACATGAAACGCAATTTGACACCTGCAGCTGCCGTCGTGAAATCCGGTTCGCGTAGCCGTACGCCGATCGCTGCGGCCGTTGCCGTGATGGTCGCCGGTCTGTCCTTTTCGGCGCAGGCGCAGGAAGCGCCCGCCGAAGACGTGGCCACCGTGGTGACGGTGACCGGCGTGCGTGCCTCGCTGGAAAAATCGCTGAAGCAAAAACGTAATGCGGATTCCGTGGTGGAAGTGGTGACCGCCGAAGATATCGGCAAGATGCCGGACCGTAACGTGGCTGACGCGATCCAGCGCCTGCCAGGTGTGAATACCCAATCGTCGGCCGGTGGCGAAGGCGGATTCGGCGAAAACGACCGCGTCAGCCTGCGCGGCACCAGCCCCAGCTTCCAGCAAACCCTGTTCAACGGCCATGCCATCAGCACGGGCGACTGGTTTGTCTTGAATCAATTTGGCGGCAACGTGGGCCGCAGCAGCAGCTTCTCCTTGCTGCCATCGGAGTTGGTGAGCTCCGTTGTCGTGCACAAGAGCGCCACGGCTGACCTGCCTGAAGGCGGCGTCTCGGGCGTGATCGACGTGATCACCCGTCGTCCGCTGGAATTCAAGAATCAGATCACGGCCGAAGGCTCGATCCAGGCTTTCCATAATGACCTGGCCGGCAAGACGGACCCGCAGTTCTCCGGCCTGGTGAACTGGAAGAATGACACGAATACCCTGGGCATCATGGTGCAGGGTTTCTCGCAAAAATCGACGGTGCGCCGCGATGGCCAGGAAATCCTCGGCTATACGCCGATCTCCGCTACCAGCAATGCGGCCTTGGCCCATCCTGAACTGGCCGGCGTAAAAGTGCCGACCTTTATCGGCGCCAGCCTGTTCGAGCAAAAGAAAACCCGCGAAGGCGGTGCATTCGACATCGAATTCAAGCCCAGCAAGGACCTGACCCTGGACGTGAACGGCTTCTATTCGCAACTGAAGGCACCGCATCAAAACACCAACTGGCTGGCTGCACCGGCCAACTCGGTGAACAGTACCAACGATAAAGGTGTCTCGACCGGTCAGGTGCCGACCAACTACACGGTCAAGAATGGCACGCTGACAGGCGCTACCTTCGCAAAAAACTCTGGCGAAGTGGACAATATCTACCGTCCTGATGCTGGCGGCGAATCGTACTACCTCGATTTCAACTTCAAATACCGCGCCACCAAGGACCTGACCCTGACCGGCAAGCTGGGCAAGACCCATGGCGTCGGCTATGACCGCGACGATGTGTACTACCAGAACAACGTCGATGGCGGCATGGTGTATCAATTGAACGGCATGAGTCCGGCCAGTGTTTCCTATCCGGGCGGCACCACCACCAAGCCAGGCTCGACGGCATGGGCCGGCGGCGGCGAATCGCGTTCCGTCGACCAGGAAAAATATGCGCAGATCGATGCGGAGCTGCGCCTGTCGTCGGGTATATGGGATTCCGTCAAGTTCGGTGGCCGTTTGACCGATCACAAGCGCGATGCGGAGCATCCGTTCGAAACCCGTCCGGGCGACCTGGGCTTCTCCAATCCGGGCCCCGTGTGGAATGGCACGATGTACCCGAGCGACTTCGCCAACAACCTGGGCGGCAACCTGTCGAGCAACTACTTCAAGTACGACGGTTCGGCACTGGGTGCGTGGGGCGCGGCACCGGGCAACCGTCTGTTCGACTACGTGCGTCGCCATAACTGGACCGACGAATTCAAGCTGAAGGAAAAAACCTCGGCAATCTATGCCATGGCCAACCTGACGGGCGACAACTGGAGCGGCAACTTCGGCCTGCGCGCCGTTCACACCAAGCAGTCGACCCTGGTGAACCAGGCCGGCGGCCCGATCACCGGTTCCGACTGGGGTGCCTACTCGCAGCATCTGTATGAGCGCAGCTACAACGATTTCTTGCCTAGCGCCAACATCAAGTTCGATGTGCGCAACGACCTGGTGGTGCGCGCCGCCGTGGCCCGCACCATCGCCCGTCCCGACTACAGCGCGCTTGGTGGTTCGGTATCGCTGAACGACGATGCATTGAGCGGCAGCGGCGGCAACGTCAACCTCAATCCGGTGAAGTCGGATAACGCCGAAGTCAGCGCCGAATGGTATTTCGCACCGAAGTCGGCCTTCTCGGTGGGCCTGTTCTACATGGACCTGAAATCGGTCGTGTCGAACGGTACCGTCAACGCTACCTACTTCAACAGCAAGCGCAATGCCAACGCCGTGTACCAGATCACGTCGCCATTCAATACCAGCGGCAAGAACAAGGGCGCTGAGTTCAGCTATCAGCAACCGCTGTTCGGCGACTTCGGCATTTTGGCCAACTACACCTATGCCGATGGCAAGCTGGACAATGGTGATGAACTGGTCAATGCATCGCGCAGCACGTACAACCTGACGGCCTTCTACGAAGCCAATGCCCTCAGCGCACGCCTGGCCTACAACTACCGTTCGGCTTACAAAGCGGGCGTGGACCGTGGCGCCAGCCAGCACGTTGCCGGCGCCGGCGGCCTGGCCGGTTCGCTCAACTACAAGATCAACGAACATTTCACGATCACGTTCGATGCGCTTAACTTGACGAACACGACCATCAAGATGTACGCGGAAAACAAGGATCAGCCACGCGCTTTCTATAGCAACGGCCGTACTTTCTACCTGGGCCTGCGCGCCAAGCTGTAAACAAGACGATCTGGCCTGATGCGCACGCGTCTGGCCGGGTCTTCCTCGGTCTTTTCAAGGCAAGTTCCTGTTTCGGGAGCTTGCCTTTTTTTTCGGCGCCATGGCAGGGCGCCTGCCGTCTGTACTCATATAAAACCGTCCCGCCATCTGCGGGCATACCTATAATCGAGGAGTCTATGAACAGTCGTTTGCATCCCGTATTACATCCCATCGCCGCCGCCGCAGCCTTGCTGTCCATGAGCATGGCTGCCCAGGCGCAGCAAGCCCCCATGCAGGAAGTGGTCGTCACTGGCATCCGCGCCTCGCTGGAGCAATCGCTGAGCCAGAAGCGCAACAGCGATTCCGTGATCGACGTCGTCAGCGCGGAAGACATCGGCAAGTTGCCCGACAAGAACGTGGCCGATGCCGTGCAGCGCGTGCCTGGCGTCAACATTTCCTCGTCGGCCGGCGGCGAGGGTGGCTTCTCGGAAAATGACCGGGTCAGCATCCGCGGCACCAGCCCCAGCCTGACGCAAACCCTGATCAACGGCCACGCCGTGGGCACGGGCGACTGGTTTGTCACGGACCAGGTGGGCACTGTGGGGCGCAGCGTCAGCTTTGCCTTGCTGCCGTCCGAAATCGTCAGCCGCGTCACCGTGCAAAAGAGCGCGCAGGCGGACCTGGTGGAAGGCGGCGTGGCCGGCTCCATCAATATCGAGACGCGCAAGCCCCTCAGTTTCAAGCAGCCGTTCACGGCCGAGCTGGCCGTGCAAGCCATCTACGCGGACTTGCCGGGCAAGACCGATCCGCAAATGAATGCCCTGTTCAACTGGAAGAACGAAGCGAAGACCATGGGCGTGCTGTTCCAGGTGTTTTCCGAGAAGCGCCACGAACGCCGCGACGGGCAGGAATTCTTCGGTTATGGCGCCATCGACGCCAATAGCCCGGCCGCGCAAAAGCATCCGGAACTGGCCGGCGTGCTGGCACCGCTGGGCATCAACTCGGCCCTGTTCGAACAGGTGCGCAAGCGACAGGGCGGCAGCATCGACCTGCAATTCAAGCCGACGTCTGATTTGATGCTGGACGTCAACGGCTTCTATTCCAAGCTGGACGCAGCCAATTACAACCGCAGCTTTTATAACCAGCCCGGCGCCAACCTGAATGCCGTCGACAATGACGGCAAGCATGTGGGCGTGATTCCCAGCGCGTTTACGGTCAAGAACAATACCCTGGTGGCGGCCGACTTTCCCGCGTCGCAGTTTCCTGCCGCCAATTCCACCACGCCCTATAACGGCCAGCTGTATCCGGCCCTGGTCGATCAGATCTACCGCCCCGGCTCGAACTCGTCGACTGCGTATGTGGACTTCAACGGCAGCTACCGCGCCAGCGAGCGCCTGCGCATCACTGGCAGCCTCGGCTACACGCGTGGCATCGGCGAGACGCCCGTCGACCTCGGCTATGAGGCGGGCTTGACGGGCGTGGGCGTGTCGTACCAGCTGAACGGCCTGTCGCCGGCCAGGCTGAATTTCCCCGGTCTCGACGTTTCCAGATTCTCCAATGCGGTGACGGCATCGGCCTGGGGTTCCCATGTGGAAACCCTGGACACCGAGAAATATGGCCAGGCCGATGGCGAACTGAGCATGGATTACGGCGTGCTGGAATCGCTGAAGTTCGGCGCGCGCTACGCGGAACACCACCGCAATGTGGCGTGGCCGGAAAACCGCAGCTGCGCCGTGTGCGACGGCACGACGAATGCGCCCTTGCCGAAGTGGAATGGCGGCACCTACCCGGGCGACTACGGCAAGGGCCTGGGCGGCAATGCGCAGGGACGCTACTGGCAGCTCGATCCGGCCGACCTGGTGGCGTGGGCCAACAAGTACGACAATACGGGCGGCCCGAATTCGCGCAATTGGCCGGCCGAGCTGGACGTGAAGGAAAAGGATAGCGCGGCCTATATCATGGCCAATCTGGCGGGCAACAAGTGGCGCGGCAACGTGGGCGTGCGCGTGGTGCGCACGCAGCAGACGACGGTGACGAACGTGCCGGGCGGCGAGAACCCTATCGGTCAGGAAAACATTTTCGGCCCCTACACGCCCACCGTCGTCAAGCACAGCTACACGGATATGCTGCCGAGCGCAAACATCAAGTTTGACTTGAGCAAAGACCTGGTGGCCCGCGCGGCGGTGGCGAAAACCATGGCGCGCGCCGACTACAGCGCCCTGGTGGGCGCCGTCAACCTGAACGACCAGTTGCTGACGGGAACGGGCGGCAATCCGGACCTGAAACCGATACGCTCGACCAACTACGACGCCACCCTGGAATGGTATTTCGCGCCGAAAGCCATGCTCTCCGTGGGCGCCTTTTATATGGACATGAAATCGTACGTGACGTTTGGTACGGCGCCCGTGAGCTACTACAATAATACCTTCAAGAAATTCAACACCTATGTGATCCAGTCGCCGACGAATATCGGCGCCAAGAACAAGGGTGTGGAACTCAGTTACCAGCAGGGCTTGTGGGGCGGTTTCGGCGTGGTGGGCAATTACACCTATACGAATGGCAAGGCCGACGATGGCGCCGCCGTGGTCGGCAGCTCGCGCGGCACCTACAACCTGGAAGGCTATTACGAGGACGAGCGGCTGAGCGCGCGCCTGGCCTATACCTACCGCTCCAGCTTCCTGGCCGGCCTGTTCAGCAGCTCGCCCCAGTATGTGCATGGCGTGGGCAACCTGGCCGCATCGCTCAACTACAAGATCGACGAGCGCTATTCGCTGACCTTCGATGTGCTGAACCTGAACAATCCGGTGCTCAAGTATTACGGTGCCAACCAGGACCAGCCGACGGCCCTGTATTCGAACGGCCGTCAATTCTATTTTGGCCTGCGTGCCAAGTTGTAGTTTTTTACCGGCTTTCCGTCACAAGCGGGGAGCTGGTTTTTATCTTTTGGAATTGTTTGACATGACTATTGCACCTCAACGCTACCTCGCCCTCGACGTCCTGCGGGGCCTGACCGTCGCCCTGATGATCGTCGTTAATACCCCTGGCGACTGGGGCAGCGTGTATGCGCCTTTCCTGCATGCCGAATGGCATGGATTTACCCTCACGGACCTGGTCTTTCCCAGCTTTTTGTTTGTCGTCGGCAATGCCTTGGCCTTTGCGCTGGGCAAGTATGAACACCTGGGGCACGGCGCCGTGCTGGCCAGGCTGTGCAAGCGCAGCGCGCTGATCTTCTTGCTGGGATTCTTACTGTACTGGTTTCCCTTCTTCAAGATCGACGACGCGGGCCAGTTCGCCTGGTCGCCCCTGTCGCACACGCGCATTCCCGGCGTGCTGCAGCGCATCGCCGTGTGCTACCTGGCCGCCGCCCTGATCCTCCATTACTGGAAGACGCGCGGCGCACTGGTCTTCAGCGCCTGCGCCTTGCTCGGCTACTGGGCCATCCTGGCCTGTTTTGGCGACTACAGCCTGCACGGCAATGCGCCGGCCAAGCTGGACCTGATCTTGCTGGGCGACAGCCATTTGTACCACGGCGAGGGCATCGCCTTCGACCCGGAAGGCGTGCTCGGCACCTTGCCGGCCATCGTCAACGTCATCGCCGGCTACCTGGCGGGCAGTTTCGTGCGCCAGGCGGCGCCGGCACGGCTGCGCTCCAGCTTGTATCAACTGGCCGTGGCCGGCGTCATCTGCGTAGCCGTGGCCTTGTGCTGGAATGAAGTGTTTCCGATCAATAAGAAGCTGTGGAGCAGCTCCTATGTGATGCTCGGTATCGGTCTGGACTTGCTGCTGCTGACGCTGCTGATGTTCGTCATCGACGTGCGCAAGAGCACGGGCTGGACGTATTTTTTTGAAGTCTTCGGCAAGAACACCCTGTTCATCTACCTGGTGTCGGAAGTGCTGGTGATCATCGCGTTTACCGTGCGCATCGGCGGCGGCAACCTGTACCAGTGGCTGTACCAGCACTGGTTTACGGGCTGGGCGCCGGCGCGCGTGGGCTCGCTGCTGTTTGCCGTCAGCTTCATGCTGCTGTGCTGGCTGATCGCCTATGCGATGGACAAGCGCAAGATTTATATCAAAGTCTAGCGCTAGAACTTCAGCTTCAGCCCGCAACGGGTGGCCACGGCGGTCAACAGCAGCATCAGGGCGGTGACGGCGGCGGCAACCCACAGGCCGGCCGCGCCGCCCGTTTCCCAATACTGCCACCAGAAGCGCGGCAGGTGCAGCACGGCCGCCAGCTGCTGCCACAGGTCGGGCACGATGTAGGCGAACAGGGCATTGGTGCCGGCCGGCAAGAGCACCACGGCCCAGGCGCGCCAGCGCCACACGTCGATGACGATATAAAACACGAGGAACAGGGCCAGGATGAGGGCGCTGCACACGAGTGTGTAGGATTCCGTCGCCGCGATCTTGTTGATGTGGTGATACGGCCGCAGCAGCAGGCCGGCAGCGAACAGTCCCAGCGCGAACCATGCCATGAAGCGGATGCGCTGCCCATGGCTCAGGGCGGCGCCGCGCAGGAACAGCTGGCCCACCAGGGTGCCGGCCAGTACATTGGCGGCCGTCGAGCCGAGCACCTGCGGCACGTTGACGAAGGCATTGATGCCTGCAGGCAGGAAATCCAGGCTGCCCGCCGTGCCGCCCATGTACAGCACGAGCAGCAGGGCAAATATGCCCATCAGGGCCGTGCCGCTGCCCCGGCACGCCAGGTAAAGCAGGCTGCACAGCAGGTAGGACCAGCCTATCATGCCGAGGATGCCCCACCACGACGGCTGCAGCCAGGTGCTGGAAAACTCGCTGTTCAGTTCTCCACGGAACGTCGCCAGCAGGAACAGCATCAGCGCTCCACCCACGGCCAGCTCCAGCTTGCCCGCGCCCTGGCGCCACAGCAGCATCATGGCCACATAAAACAGCAGGAAGTAGACGGCGTGCGGCAGCGGCGCCGCCTGCGCATCGTAGCGGTAGGCATTGGCCAGCACCACGCCGGCCAGCATCAGGCTGCCGGAGCGCCACAGCAGGCGCCCCAGCAGGGCGGGCGTGACGTGGCCGCAATGGCGCTGCAAGGCCAGCGGTATGGCCATGCCGACCATGAACAGGAAGCCGGGAAAGACCAGGTCGGGCAGGGTGATGCCGTCGGCGCGCGGACCCGCATGCTCGAGCCACCAGGCGATGCCGGGCATGCCGGCCAGATAGTTGACCCAGATCATGACGACGATCACGCAGCCGCGGAAGGCGTCCAGGCTGGTCAATCGTTCGGCGGCGGTGGCAGTGGCGACAGTGGCTGGCGGCATGGAAGGAGGGCAAAGGTCGAAAAAAAAGCAGCCCCGGCGTGAGCCGGGAACTGCCTTGCGCATGCTGGCGGGAACAGGAATTACTGTGCCGCTGCCGCCGGTGCCGCCGCTGCCGTGGCAGGACGGTTCAGCCACAGGATCCAGTAGCGTGCCAGGTCGGCCACGCCATCGCCGCCCTTGACCGTTTCCAGGACCTTGATGGCGTCATCTTTCTTGCCGGCCATGGCGTAGGAATAACCGAGGCGCAGTTTGGCGTCTTCAGGACGCTTCAGGCCGCCCTTGGCGATACCTTTCTGGATCAGGTCGATACCTTTGTCGAACTGGTCCATCGTCACGAAGGCGTAGCCGAGGTTGATCAAGCCCGTGCCATCCTTGCTCTTCATGGCCGACGCTTCGCCGCTGGCGATGTTCTTCGCATCGTCGGCGGCAGCCTTGTTGGCCTGGTCGCGCAGTTTCTTGTGCTTGGCGGCATTTGCGCCCGTGCCCAGCACGCCTTTGGCAAAGCCGGCGTCCAGCACTTTTTTCGCTTCCGTCGGGAAGGCATTCTGCAAGGCAATTTCAGCCATGTCGCTGTAATCTTGCGGCGGCATGGTGCCCACGGCCTTGAATTGCAGGCGCAGCACGTCCAGCGCGAAGCGGTCGGAATAGCCGGCCTTGCCTTGCGTGCGGCTCAGCAGATCGCTCCAGTAGTCATCCGACGGGTAGTAGCGCACCAGGTTTTCCATGGCGACCAGGTAGGTAGCCGGGTCCTTGCTTTTCGAACCCGTATTGGCCAGCAATTGCAGTTCTTCGATGGTCGGCGTCTTGCCCGCTTGCTGCTTGGCCGTCAGGTCGGCCATCAGTTCCTGTTTCGCGCGCGCGAAATCATTGCTGAAGTAGTAGGCGCGGATGATGTACGGGCGCATGGTGGCCACGTCGCCTGTTTCCGTCTGGTAGCGGGTGAACCACTTGATGGCGTTTGGATAATCCTTGGCGTTGTAGTGGTAGTTGGCCAGCGCCTGGATGAAGTCGCCCTGGGCTTTCTTGTCCAGCTTGCCCGATTCGATGACCGCTTCCAGCGCCGTCATGGCCATCGGTGCATTGTTCGTGGTCGAGGCCAGTGCCACGCGCAGGCGGTTCAGCACGAACGTTTCATACGGCGTCAGGGCGGGAATGGCGGCAGCCTGGTCGATGCGGCTTTGTACGTCGGCGTAGTTTTTCGCATCCATCGATGCCTTCACGGCAACCGGATCGAGCAGCTTGAACACTTCAGGACGCACCGAGTCGGCCGGCGCGGCAGCGGCAGCGGCGGCCGGTTTGGCATCCTGCGCGTGCGACAGGGCTGGCAGGACGTTCAGGCCGATGGCGGCCAGGAGCAGGCTAAGACGGGCAAGGCGGAATTGGGACATGGGTTATCCTTCAATCAATAACAAAAATACGCTCCGGTACTGGTTGCCGCAACAGTGTGCGGCGGCATTTGCCGGGGGCAGGGAATCTTAAAAAAACACGTATTCTGCCATCCTGACCGCACAAGTCAAAGGGCGGCAGCATGGTAAACAACGGCATTGTCACATAAACGGCTGGGCTGGAGCGCCAAACGTGCGCGCCAGGGCTTGCCCTTTGGCATTGAACAGCAGGCAGCGCTGCGGCGGCAGATGCAGGCGCATGGCGTCGCCCGACTGGCGCAAGCCATCCTCGGCCGGCAGCTTGACGGCCAGCATCTCGCTCACGCCCGGCATGCTGGCGTAGACGATGGCCACGTCGCCCAGGTATTCGACATGGCTGACGGCCGCGTCGACGACGTTGTTTCCCGCATGGCCGCCCGCCGTCTCCCTGTCCTGCAGACTGACGTGCTCGGCCCGCACGCCCAGGGTCAGCCGCTCGCCCGGCGCCACGCTCTCGCCGTGCGCTTCGACGTCGATCACGGCGCCGCCGGGCAGGCGCACGGCCACCGTGCCGGGACCGCAGGCGACGGCGTCGCAAGCGATGAAGTTCATCTTCGGCGCGCCGAGGAAGCCGGCCACGAACAGGTTGCCGGGATTGTTGTACAGCTCATGCGGACTGCCCACCTGTTCGATGCGCCCGCCATTGAAGACGACGATGCGCTCGCCCAGGGTCATCGCCTCGACCTGGTCGTGCGTGACGTAGATCATGGTGGTCTTGAGCTCCTGGTGCAGGCGCGAGATTTCCACGCGCATCTGCACGCGCAGCGAGGCATCGAGGTTCGACAGCGGTTCGTCGAACAGGAAGACCTGCGGTTTGCGCACGATGGCGCGGCCGATGGCCACGCGCTGGCGCTGGCCGCCCGACAGATCCTTCGGCTTGCGCTTCAACAGTGGCGTGATCTGCAGGATCTCGGCCGCGCGCTCGACGGCGGCGCGCACCTCGGCCTTTTTATGCCCGGCCAGGGAGAGGGCGAAGGCCATGTTCTCGTACACCGTCATGTGCGGATACAGGGCGTAGCTCTGGAAGACCATGGCCAGGCCCCGCTCGGCCGGCGCGATGTCGTTGGCCAGCTGGCCGCCGATATGCAGCTCGCCGTCGGTGATGTCTTCCAGCCCGGCGATCATGCGCAGCAGGGTCGATTTGCCGCAGCCGGACGGCCCCACGAAGACGACGAATTCGCCGTCGCGGATATCGAGGTCGATGCCGTGGATGACGGGGTGCTTGTCGTCGTACAGCTTGACGATATTCTTTAAAGCGATGTGTGCCATGGGTTGTGCGATTCCTAGCTGGCGCTGGCCGGCGCGGACGTGGCGCCGGCGTCAGACGGGTCGGAGGTATCCTTCGGGCCGATGCGCATGAAGCGCGACAGGATCAATACGGGCACGGCCGACACCAGCACCCACAGGAAAAAGGTCTTGTAGCCGAGCGCCGTCTGGATGTCGCCGCTGATCATCTTGAACAGCACGAAGCCCAGCTGCATCACGCCGGTGGCGAACGCATAGTGGGCCGTCTGGTACTTGCCGACAGAAACCACCTGCATCATGAACAGGATCAGGCCGACGAAGCCGAAGCCATAGCCGAACATCTCCACGCTGAGCGCGGCCGTGATCAGGGTCAGGTCGGTCGGCATGCTGTGGCTCAGGTAGTAGAACACCAGGTTCGGCAAGTTCATGGCCAGGATCAGGAAGAACATGGCGCGCTTCAGGCCCAGCCACGACGTGAAGTAACCGCCGCCTATGCTGCCCAGCAAAAAGGCCACGGTGCCGGCCGTGCCGTACACGGCGCCCACTTCCGTCGTCGACAGGCCCAGGCCGCCCAGTTCGCGCGCTTCGCGCAGGAACAGCGGGCCGATGGTCTGCACTTGCGCCTCGCCCGCGCGGAACAGGATGATGAAGGCGATCATGCCCCAGATGCCGGGCTTTTTCAGGAAGTCCACCAGCACGTCCCACAGCGTGCGGCTGATGCCCGCCACGCTCTTGTCGGCCACGGCCGCGTTGCGCACCTGCGGCAGCGCCCACAGGTGGTAGGCGGCCAGCGACAGCATCATGGCGCCGATGATCAGGAAGATCACCGACCAGGCGGGCTGGATGCCGATCTTTTTCTCCAGGTAGCCGGCCAGGATCACCAGGCCGCCCAGCGAGATGAATTTGCCGGCATTGAAGAAGGCGCCTTGCCAGCCCGCGTAGGCGGCCTGCTGCTTGTCCGACAGGCTGGCGATGTACAGGCCGTCGCAGACGATGTCGTGCGTGGACGAGGCCAGCGCGGCGACGAACAGCACGGCGATGCAGGCGGCGAACCAGAGCGGCGTTTGCAGGGCCAGCGCGATCAGGCCCAGGCTCAGGCCACCGGCGAACTGGAACAGCACCACCATGGTCTTCTTGCTCGACGCCAGCTCGAGGAAGGGACTCCACAGCGACTTGAACACCCAGGCAAAGCCGATCAGGCCCGTCCAGCGGGCGATCTGGTCGTTCGGCACGCCCATGCTCTTGAACATCAGGCCGGCCACCAGGGCCACCGCGTAGAACGGCAAGCCCTGGGCGAAGTACAAGGTGGGCACCCAGGTGATCGGGCTGCGTTTGCTGATGCTGATGCGCTTGTCGTGCATGGAGGCTTCCTTATCGAGAGACGTTTTCATTTGACGGCGCCGTCCATGCCGCGCATGAAGAAGCGTTGGGTAAACAGGAAGGCGAGCAGGGTCGGCACGATGGTGATCAAGGTGCCGGCCGCGATCACGCGCGTGCTGCTGCCGAAGGTGCCGCGCAAATACAGCACGCCCACCGACAGCGGGAACTCATCGGGCTTGCTCATGACGATGGACGGCCAGATGTACTCGTTCCACGATTCGACGGCCGTCAGGATGCCGACGGTGGCCAGCCATGGCGTGATCAGCGGCAGCATGATACGGCTGAAGATGACCCACTCGGACGCGCCATCGACGCGCGCCGCGTCGATCAGGTCTTGCGGCACTTCCTCGAACGCCTGCTTGAGCAGCAAGATGGCCACGGCCGTCACCACGTTGGGCAGGATCACGCCCGTGTAGGTGTCGACCAGGCTCATTTGCGTGATGGTGATGAAGTTGACGAGGAAGTTCACTTCCGACGGCAGCACCAGGGTTGCCAGGATCAGGCCGAACACCAGTCTGCGGCCACGGAATTTCAGGCGCGCCAGCGGATACGCGGCCAGTGAACACAGCAGCAGCTTCCAGAACACGGTCAACACGGCGATCAGCACGGAGTTCTTGAAAAAAGACCAGATGGGAATCGCGTTGAATACTTCGACGAAGTTCTCAAAAGACGGCGCCTTGGGCCAGAAGGTGGGCGGGAAGGCGAAGATATTGCCTTGCGTGGAAATGGCCGTCACCAGGGTCCACCAGAACGGGAAGACGCAGACGACGGCGATCGCGCACAGCACGGCATAGTGGCCCAGCATGTGCAGACGGGTTTTCAGGGGACGGGAACGTTTTTGCATGGTCTTGTCCCGGTCAGCGGTGCTTGGGTTTGAGGTAGCGCAGGCACAGCAGGGCGATGGCTATGCAAAACAGCGAGACGACGAAGCTGGCCGCTAGCGCGCGCGGCAGTTTCAAGTGCTTGAGGCCCTGGTCATACGCGTAATACAGCGCCGTGAAGGTGGAATTCATCGGGCCGCCCTGGGTCAGCACGTCGACTTCCTGGTAAGCCTTCAAGGCCGCCAGCACGGACAGGATGGAGCACAGCATGATGGTCGGGCGCAGCATCGGCACGGTGATCTTCCAGAAGCGCTGCCAGCGGCTGGCGCCATCGAGCATGGCCGCTTCCTGCATGTCCGACGGGATCGATTGCAGGGCCGCCAGGTACATCACCATGTACCAGCCCAGGCCCCGCCACAAGGTGACGAACATCACGGCGAACAGGGCCAGGCTGTCGTTCGTCAGCCAGCCCACGGGCGCGTTCACCAGTTTTAACGTCATCATCACGTAATTGAGCGCGCCCTGTTCGTGGAACATGAAGCCCCACATGATGCCGACCACGGACACGGTGGTCACCACGGGCACGTAGAAGGCGGCGCGGAACAAACGGATGCCGGGCAGGCGGTTGTTCACCAGCACGGCGAGAGTGATGGCGCCCACCTGCACGAAGGGCACCATCAGCAAAAACATCAGCGAATTCTTCAGGCCCGAGACGAACATCTCGTTGTTGAAGATGTAGCGGAAGTTGTCGAGGCCGACGAAGCGCGTCTCGCGTATCAGGCTGTAGTCGGTGAAGGCCAGCACGGAGCCGTAGCCGACGGGCCAGAAGGAAAAGGCGGCCAGCAGCAGCAGGGCCGGGGCGAGGAACAGCCAGGCTTGCAGGGTGTGGCGGTGGGCGAGTTTCATGGTGTCCTTAGTGGCGCGGCAGGGTGGCCAGCTTGCGGTTCCAGATGGCGACGGCCTGGTCCAGCGCCTGCTTCACGTCCTGCTTGCCCGTCACGCCCGCCTCGACGGCTTTTACCAGCGAGCGGCGCAGTTCGTCGTAGTCGTCGATGCCGGCCACGTACAGGGTGCGCGAGTGGCCCATCGACAGGGCGCCGGCGGCCACCGCTTTTTCGGCCGCGCCCGCGTTTTGCGGCGTGGACAGGAAAAACGGATCGGCCGCCGCCTTGACGGTGGTGGGGAAGACGCTGGCCTGGCGCGCGAACGCCAGCTGGTTTTCGTCGTTCGTCAGGAAGCGCGCGAACTTGCCCACCGAGGGTAGCTGGCGCGCCGGCACGCCTTTCGGGATGGCGAAGTGCACCAGCCAGCCGCCATCGGCGATGCCGGTGGGGCCCAGCGGCGCGGGCGCCACGTCGGTGATGGCGTAGATGTCTTTCGCGTCGCCGCGGATGCGCTGCATGGCCGTGGGGGGCGCCAGCAGCATGCCCAGGCGGCCGCCCTTGTAGGCGTCGATGACGGCCGGGAAGTTATCTTCGGCGAACAGGCTTTCCTTCAGCAGGCCGCCGACCTTGTAGGTGTCGGCCAGTTTCTGCACCAGCGCCACGTGCTGCGGCGAATTGAAGACGGCGCGCTTGTCCGTGATGACGGCCAGGCCTTGCTGCATGAACAGGCCGTCGATCTTCGACAGCGCCGGGGCGATGCCGGCCTTGCCCGTGCGTTGCGCGATCTGGCGCGCGAACGCCAGCTGTTCATCGAGGCTGGCAGGGCCGCGCATGAGTCCCGCCTGTTTGAAGATATCGGTATTGAAGGCGATCACCGCGACATTGCTGTACATGGGAAAACCGTAGGTGCGGCCCTTGAAGCGCAGGTCGTCCAGGGCGCTGGGAATGTAGCTGGCGCGCGCAGGCGCGATCAGGTCATCGACTTGTGTGAGCAAGCCGTCGCGCGCAAATTCGTCGGCCCAGGGCACGTTCAGGCTGACCAGCGCGGGCGGCGTGCCGGCCACGATGCGCGTGACCAGCTTGGTCTGGATGACGTCCCACGGGAAGTCGATCCATTCGATCCTGACGCCGGGATTCTGCGCCTCATAGCGCGCCACCACCGCATTGAAATACGGCGTGAACTTGGGCTTCATGCTGAAGGTCCAGAATTCGATTTTCTCGGCAGCCCATGCCTGTGGCGCGAGCAGGCCCGCGCAGGCAACAACCGCCAACAGTCTCTTGATCGTCATTTTTATCCTGGAGCGTGGCGCTCCAATGTCCATGAGTCTGCGGCGCGGGTACATGCCCTTGCCGTCGCTTATATTCGGGTCCTGCGGACGGCAGCTTCGCCCCGTGCCTGGGGCGCAGCTGCCGAAGAGTGCCTAGTTTGTTTTTGTTACTTTGCTCAGGTGGCGCGGCGCATCCGGATCCATGCCGCGCGCGGCCGACAGTTTTGCCGCCATCACGTAGAAGGACTGGATGGCGACGATCGGATCGAGGTCCGGCGTGGCCGCCACGGGCAGGGTCAGGTCGCGCTCGGCCACGTCGGCGGGCGCCGCCAGCAAGACCTTGGCGCCGCGCCCGCGCATCTCCGTGGCCAATTGCAGCAGGCCGGCCTGGGTCGGGCCACGGGTGGCGAAAATCAGCAGCGGGTAGCCGTCTTCGATCAGGGCCATGGGGCCGTGCTTGATTTCGGCGCCGCTGAAGGCTTCCGCCTGCAGGGCCGAGGTTTCCTTGAATTTCAGGGCCGACTCCAGCGCCACGGGGAAGCTGATGCCGCGTCCGACGACCATGATGTTGCGGGCCGGGGCCAGCACGTCGATCGCCGGCGACCAGTCGACGCGGGTCGCTTCGAGCAGCGCTTCAGGCAGCGCTTCCAGGCCGGCCTGCAGCTCGGGATCGTTCTGCCACTGGGCCACCATGCGCGCGCCTGCGACCTGGCTGGTGATGAAGCTCTTGGTGGCGGCGACGCTTTGTTCCTTGCCGGCGCGCAGGGGCATGGCCCATTCGGCGGCGTGCGCCAGCGGCGAATCGATGTCGTTGACGAGGGCCACGGTGGTGGCGCCGCCGTCGCGGAAGTAGCGGATCGGTTCGACCACGTCCGGGCTCTGGCCCGATTGCGAGATCGAGATGGCCAAGGTGTCGCGCGTCACCAGCGGCGACTTGTTCAGGGTCACGAGCGACATCGGCAAGGATGCGACGACGCGGCCCAGGCGCGCCATAATCAGGTAGGCGACGTAGTTGCAGGCGTGGTCGGAGCTGCCGCGCGCGATGGTCAGCGCCGTGGAGAACGAGGTGCTCCTCAATTTGCGGCCCAGTTCCGCGTAGCGTTCCGTGTCGCTGGCCAGTTGCAGGGCGACGCATTCGGCGGCGGAAACGGCTTCTTTAAGCATCATTGAGGTCACAGATTTCTCCTTCTATATAGACAGCTTTGAGTTTGAGGTCGCGATCGAGTACCACCAGATCGGCGTAGGTGCCGGGGGCCAGCCGGCCGCGTTCTTCCAGGCCCAGGTAATCGGCGGCGTTGGTCGACACGCGCTTGGACGCGTCGGCCAGGTCCAGTCCCAGTCCCACCAGGTTGCGCAGCGCCTGGTCCAGGGTCAGGGTGCTGCCCGCCAGCGTGCCGTCGGGCAGGCGCACGCCGCCCATGCATTTCTGCACGGCGTGGCGGCCCAGCATGTATTCGCCGTCCGGCATGCCGGTGGCGGCCGTCGAATCGGTGACGCAGTACAGGCGCGGGATGGCGCGCAGGGCCACCTTGATGGCGCCCGGATGCACGTGCAGCAGGTCGGGAATCAGTTCGGCGTATTCGGCGTGCGCCAGGGCGGCGCCGACCATGCCCGGCTCGCGGTGGTGCAGGCCGCTCATGGCGTTGAACAGGTGCGTGAAACCCATGGCGCCGTGTTCCAGCGCGGCCACGCCGTCTTCATAGGAACCCAGCGTGTGGCCGATCTGCACGCGCACGCCGGCGTCGGCCAGGGCGCGCACCAGGTCCAGGTGGCCGGCGATTTCCGGCGCCACGGTGATGACGCGCAGCTTGGCCAGGGTTTGCAGGCGCTCGATTTCCGCCAGCGTGGCGGCGCGCGCGTAGTTCGGCTGCGCCCCGAGCTTGCCGGAATTGATGTACGGGCCTTCCAGGTGGGCGCCCAGCACGCGCGCCGTGTTCGGGCGGCGGTGCTTGGCGGCGATGCCGATGGCCGTCAAGGCCATGTCGATATCTTCCGGCGGCGCCGTCATGGTGGTGGCCAGCAGGCTGGTGGTGCCGTGGCGCGCGTGGATGGCCGCGATGGTGTAGACGGCTTCGCCGCCTTCCATGATGTCCTTGCCGGCGCCGCCATGCACGTGCAGGTCGATAAAGCCGGGCAGGATGTAGTCGTCGCTGTTGCCCGACGGGTGGAGGGAATCGCCCGTGATGCTGTCGACTTTTTCGCCGAAGGCGATGGCGCCGTGGATCCAGCCGCCGGGGGTAAGGATATTGCCTTTGATAGTGCTGCTCATCTGCGCGACTCCGCTACGAATTCATAATAATCACTGCGGCAATACGAGTGGGTCAGTTCCACCGCTGCGCCGTTGTCGAGATAACTGACACGGGTGATGTGCAGCATGGCTTCACCCGTCTTGATATTGGCCAGCTTGGCCTGTTCCGCCGTGGCGTTGACGGCGCGGATGTGCTGCAGCGCGCGCATCGGGATGGTGCCGCGCGACTCCAGGTAGCCGTACAGCGAATCGGTCACCTGCTGCGGGTCCGGCATGTACAGGGCGGGGATGGTGGTCGTCTCGATCGCCATCACCACTTCGTCGGCCGTGCGCAGGCGGCGCAAACGCGCCACCGGCATGTGCGGCGACAGTCCCAGCGACAGCAGTTCCAGCGGCGCGGCCGAGCCGATGTCGCGCTGCAGCCAGCGCGAGCCGGCCTTGAAGCCCCGCTGGCGCAATTCTTCCGAAAAGCTCGTCAGGCGCGACAGCGGCTGTTCCAGCTTGGGCGTGATGTAGGTGCCCGAGCCGCGCTTGCGCGTCAGCATGCCCCGGTCGCACAGCATGTCGATGGCCTTGCGCGCCGTCACGCGCGAGATTTCCAGGATCTCCGACAGCACGCGCTCGGAGGGCAAGGCCTGGTTGGCGCGCCAGTCGCCGCTGGCGATGCCGTCCGACAGCATGTTCGCCAGTTGCATGTAGAGCGGCGTGTCGCTGGCGGGATTCGGTTTGAAGGCGGACAGTTTGGCCAGCATGGTCATTGCTCCCGCAAGTGCTTGCGTATCAGGCGCAGGCCGCCTGCGGCCGAGTCGCCCTGTGCCGGCACGACCAGTTTCAGCAGTTCCGCCGGCAGGTAGGCGGACAAGGGCGCCGCCAGACCGCCGCACAGGGCCACGGGCAAGGTACCGGCCGGGTCGAGCGCCCTGGCGATGAGGGCGATCTGCTGGCCCGCGTCGGTCAGGATGGCGCGCGCCACGGCATTGCTGGCCGCGTGTTCGAGCACCAGGCGCGCCAGTTGCGCGAAATTGGTCTGGCTGGCGGCCGCCAGCCACACCTGCATGGCGTCGCGCTGGCCGCCGCAGGCGTCGATGACGGCCGTGGCGAAGGCGCTGCCGGGCACGCGGCCGTCGACCACTTGCTGCGCATGGTTGATGGCGCGCATGCCGATCCAGGCGCCGCCCGCCTCGTCGCCGGAGGGGAAGCCCCAGCCGCCGACTTCGTGGCGGCTGCCGTCCGCGTGCAGCACTTCGCCCACGCTGCCCGTGCCGATGGCAACGATGGCGCCCGGCTGGCCCGCGTGCGCGCCCAGCAAGGTGGTCAGGGCGTCCGATTCGAGCGCCACCAAGGCATAGCCGGGATTGTGTTCGACGAAGCTGGCGGCCCACTGCTTGTTGTGCACGCCGGCCAGGCCCAGGCCGATGGCCATGCGCTGCAATGAGGGTTGTTCCAGGCCGGCCGTGCGGAAGGCCAGGGTGACGGCGTGCGCCACGGAGGTCCAGGCCCGTTCGATGCCCAGTCCCAGGCCGGATGGGCCGCTTTGTCCCTGTGCCAGTTCCTGGCCATCGAGGCGCGCCAGGCGTACGCGGGTACCGCTGCCCCCGCCGTCGACGCCGATTATGTATTCGATCATGTTATGCAGTCCCGCTTATGGTTGGATGCGCCTGTCTCGGTTTTTTATTTGTCGGGCGGCGAAAAAGCTGAAGGCACTATATTGTTGCTCCGATGGCTAGTCAAGAGGTATTTAAGTGGTATTGTAAAATATTCTTGCGCTTGATGTGTCGCGCCCGGAAAATTCGCCGCAAGCTGTTGTTAATAAAGGAGTTTTTGTCGATTGAAAATGGTATTGAAATTGGCCTTGTTTAATGCCAATTTTTTCGAACTGGTCTGTTGTTGGCCGCGCGGTATTGCTTGTATGCATGCTTGGCAAGGGACGCCATGAAGAGTAAAGTCCGCCTTTTACACCTGAGTTGGAAGAGCATGATGAACGACAAGGCAGCAAAGAGCGAGTACTGGGACGACTGGCAGCAAGCGGCGCTGGCCGCCGGTGTGTCGGCGCCGCTGGCCGCGCTGGGCATGGAAATGATGCGCACGCACCGCAAGAACCGCTGGCCGAAGGATTTCCTGGGCCGCGAAAGCGATGGCCCGGTCATGATCGAAATGTGCCTGGAAGACGAGGCGGAAACGGAATTGTTCTTTATCGAGAACCTGTATCCCTACGATGCGGCGCTGATCGAAAAGACGCGCCGCCGTCTGTGCCTGCATTGATAGTGCGCTGACGCGTGACTGGAGCGGCCGCCTTGCGCGGCCGTTTTCACGTCAGGTACTGAATTTTTCGCTGCTGGTAGTGGCGCTGGCGCGCATGCGCAGGCTCAGCAGCACGATGGCGACCAGCAGCAGCGAATGCGTGCTCGGTTCATCCGGGGCGCGCACGCGCGGACTGGCGTCGGGCGACTGAAAACTGGCCAGGCGCGCGGCCAGTGGGGCGGGCGGCGCCTGGTACGCGGCCACCTGGATCGGCGGCGTGCGCGCCGCATGCGTGTTGCCAGCGGCCCAGAGCGACAGGGCTGCGCACAGCAAGATCATCTTTCTCATCATGTTCTGTATTTCTGCCGAGGGCTGTAAGTCGATCACGCATGGCCCCGCCGTATGCCGGTCCATGTCCTGTCCCCAGTGTGTATGCTTTCCGGTGTTGCTCATGCAGCACAGAAATAATATCTTTTTATAAATTGCGTGTATTAAAACACAATAAAATGAAAATGCAAACGTCTTTTTGCAAATAAGCGCATGCGCTGACTGTGCTTGCCGGGCGGGTCTATTGCATGGGGGAAATGACGTGGCATTTTCATGGGGGAGTGTCATAATGGCCCTGGCATTTCCGCCCAGGCATGGAGTAGATGATGAGCAAGGCACAGGACAGCAAGAAGGAAGCCAAGAAAGAACCGGCCAAGACCATGAAAGAAAAGAAGGAAGCCAAGAAGGTCAAGAAAGAAGAGCGCAAGCGCTGATCATGCGCGTGCGCCGTACCTTGACGCGCCCGTGGCGTGCGCCGGCCCTGCTGGCGGCGTTCGCCCTGCTGGCCTGCGGCGTGCCCGTGTCCGGCGTGCTGGCGCAGGCCAAGCCGGCGCCGAGCACGTTCGGGCAAGTGGTGGGCAATGCCGTGCTGTGCATCGACCAGATCGACAACAAGGCCTTTTATGCCTATCTGCTGACGGCCTTCGGCCCCGCCTACAAGCATGAAGGGGGCGCCTACTGGTTCCGCACGGAAGCGACCCTGTGGGGCGCGCCCGTTACCGACGTCATCGTCAGCGACGACACCAGTCCCCTCGTCTTCATGGGCGTGGTGGCGGACGCGACACCGGAAAAGCTGGAGCCGGCCATCCGCGGCGCTTCGGGCCTGCGTTTCAATAAACTCGACAATTCCGCCTTTCCTGTCCGTGGTTCCGTGCCTGGCAGTAAAATCGTCTACTTTCGCAGCAAGGCGAAAGTGTATTGCGCCAAATACAAGCCGTTGCCGCCCGCCCGCACCCGCTGAGGGTCTCGGCTTGCCGTCGCGCATTTTGATCGTTTCATCCGCAGGGTCTCCATGTACACGCATTATTTCCAGCTCAAGCAATCGCCGTTTTCGATTGCCCCCGATCCGCGCTACCTGTTCATGAGCGAACGCCACCGCGAAGCGCTGGCGCACTTGCTGTATGGCGTGGGCAGCGGCGGCGGCTTCGTGCTGCTGACGGGAGAAATCGGTGCCGGCAAGACCACCGTGTGCCGCTGCTTCATGGAGCAGATTCCGGAGAATTGCCAGCTCGCCTATATCTTCAATCCGAAATTGTCCGTCGAGGAATTGCTGCTGTCGATCTGCGAGGAATTCCGCATCGCCCTGGCGCCCGGCGTGGCCAGCGTGAAAGGCTATGTCGACGCCATCAATGCGCACCTGCTGGCCAGCCATGCGCAGGGCAAGAACAATGTGCTGATCATCGATGAAGCGCAAAACCTGTCCGCCGCCGTGCTCGAACAATTGCGTTTGCTGACCAACCTGGAGACGAGCGAGCGCAAGCTGCTGCAGATCATCCTCATCGGCCAGCCGGAATTGCGCGCCATGCTGGCGCGGCCCGAACTGGAGCAGCTGGCGCAGCGCGTGATCGCCCGGTATCACCTGGGTTCGCTGACGGCCGGGGAAACGGCCAGCTACATCCGCCACCGCCTGGCCGTGGCGGGCAGTACGGCGCAGACGCCGTTCGCGCCGCGCCTGATGGCGCCCATCCATGCCTTGAGTAAAGGCGTGCCGCGCCGCATCAACCTGCTGTGTGACCGCGCGCTGCTGGGCGCCTACGTGGAAAACCAGCCGCAAGTGACGCGCCAGATACTGCGCCGTGCCGCCGAGGAAGTGTTTGCGGAAGAGGGGACGCCGGTTGCCGGACGGGGCTTGCGCTGGCCGCACGTGGCCGGCGGCGTGCTGGCCGGTGCGCTGGCCACGGCCGCGCTGGCCTGGCATTTCATGCCGCACGCGCCTGCCACAGTGGCCGTGGCGAAAGCACCCGCCGTGGTAGCGCCGCCGGCGCCCGTTGCCGCACCTGTTCCTGCGCCCGCGCCCGTCAGCGTGCCGGACCGCAACGCCGTGCTGCGCCAGCTGGCCAGTCTGTGGGGCGAGCAGTTGCCGGCAGGCGATGCTTGCCAGGCGGGCGCCCGCACCGGCCTGCGCTGCCTGCACAGCCGGGGCGGCATCGCCGAGCTGCGCGTGCTGGACCGTCCCGCCATGCTGGTCTTGCGCGATCCGGGTGGCACGGAACAGCTGGCGCTGCTGACGCGTCTGCAGGGGGATACGGCCACCTTGATGCTCGACGGCCAACAGCAAGACTTGCCGCTGGCCCAGCTGGCGCAGCGCAGCGATGGCGGTTTCACGACCTTCTGGCGCGCCCCGCGCAGCTGGCGCGACGAGGTGCCGCTGGGCGCGCGCGGCGCCGACGTGGATTGGCTGGCGCAGCGGCTGGCGCAACAGCGGGGCTTGCCGGCGCCGGCCGCCAATCTGCCGCTCGATGCCGAGATGCAAAGCCAGCTGCGCGCTTTCCAGCAAAGCCAGAACCTGCGCGCCGATGGCCTGGCGGGTCCGAAAACATATATACGCCTGATGCAGCTGGGTGACAATGCGGAGCCGCGCCTGAGCAGCGCGGCGCCTGCCGTGGCGGCGCCCGCTGCGACGGCGATGGTGGCGGGGAAATAAGATGTCCTACATACTTGAAGCATTGAAAAAATCGCAAGCCGAGCGCCAGCTGGGCGAGTTGCCGTCGATCCACGCACCGCAAGTGCAGCTGCACGATGGCGCGGCGTCCGGCGCGGCGCGGCGCGCGCCCGTCTGGCTGGCGCTGGGCGGCGTGACGCTGGCCTTGGTCGCCGCGTTGCTGCTGTGGCAGCCTTGGCAGGCGGGGGCGGCGCCGCCCGTGCCTGTACCTGCGGCCGCTCCTGCCGTGCTGGTCCAGGCTGTGCCCGCGCCGATGCCGGCAGTCGTCCCGCCGGCAGTCCCGCCACCAGTGCCTGCGCCTGCGCCGGCCCCCGTTACCCAAATCGCGCCCGTGCCGCCGGCGGCCACGGCCGCACCCGTGCACCATGCCAGGCCCGTGGCGGAACCGCAGCAGGAACCGAAGCAGCCCGTCCAGGCCGCGCCGCCGCCCGTTGCGGCCCCGGTGCCCACCGTGCCCGCGCCTGCGACCGAAGAAAGCGTGCCGGGCATGCGCGACTTGCCCGAGCCGATACAGCGGCAAATCCCGCCGATCGCCATCGGCGGCTATATCTATTCGAAGAATCCGGCCGATCGTTTATTGTTGATCGACAAGGTCTTGCGCCACGAAGGCGAGGAGCTGGCGCCCGGCCTGGTGCTGGAAAAGTTGCAGCCGAAGGCGGCCATCTTCAGTTTCAAGGGCTACCGCTACCGCGTGCCGTACTGAGTTGTTGTGCATCAAGGCCGGGCCGTCATAGCTGAACCATACTGGCCTGGCCTGGTCGAACCAGGGTCGCTGCGCCCGTGTGCGCGGCCGGGGAGGTCCCATGATTGCTGCCGCAGCTGCTGGTGAGGGTGCGTTTGATGCGCATGGCTTGGAAAACCTGGCGCGCATCGACCATATCGTCGTGCTGATGATGGAAAACCGCTCGTTCGACCACATGCTCGGCTACCTGAGCCTGGAAGGCGGGCGCACCGACATCGACGGCTTGCAGGCCAGCCATGCCAATGTGCATGCGGGCGTGAGCTATCCCGTGCACCATTTGCGGCGCACGGCCTTCGGCCCGCAGCAAGACCCGTCGCACACGGGCCTGTCGGTGGCGCAGCAATTGCAAAACAATAACGGCGGTTTTGTCGACAACTATGCGCAAACGCACCCGGGCGACCCCGACATCGATCTGGTGATGGGTTACTACAATGCGGCCGACTTGCCCATGTACGATTTCCTGGCGCAGCAGTTCTGCGTCTGCGACCGCTGCTACAGCGCCGTGCCTGGCGCCACCTGGCCCAACCGCCTGTATGCGGTCAGCGGCAAGGCGGCCGGCAGCAAGGATAGCAAGCGCGTGCCCCTGTATGCGAACAAATCCTTCGTGCGCCACCTGGACCGCGCCCAGGTCGGCTGGAAATTTTATTCCGCCTGGAAACCCTGGAGCCTGGCGCTGACGGACGACCATTACCGCTCGTCCGAGCTGTACGAGCCGTTCGGCTCCAGCGCGCGCCGCTATGGCTTCATCGGCGACGCGCTGGCGGGTACCTTGCCCCCGGTCAGCTGGATCGATCCGCATTTTTTTGAAAACGACGACCATCCGCCGGCCGATATCCGCGCCGGCCAGGCGCTGGTGGCGCAGGTCTATCAGGCCCTGTCGCGCGGTCCCGCCTGGGCGCGCACCTTGCTGATCCTCAGCTATGACGAACACGGGGGCTTTTTCGACCATGTACCGCCTGGCGCCGCCATCGATGACGACCCCGCGTTTCGCCAGTACGGCGTGCGCGTGCCCATGCTGCTGGTGTCGCCGCTGATCGCGCCGGGCAGCGTCAGCCACGAGGTGGTCGACCACACGTCGATCATCAAGACCATCCTGCAGCGCTTTTGCCGCGCCGCCGATGGCAGCTTGCCCCAGATGGGCGCGCGCGTGGCGGCCGCCAGCGGCCTGGGCGCCGTGCTGACCCTGGCGCACGCCCGCGCGGCGCCGGCCGTGCCCGCTAGTGTGGCGGCGCAGCGGGCGGCCTGGGAAGCCGATGTGCGGGCGCAGGACTTCGCCCCGCTGGCGCCCGCTTGCCAGCCTGATGGCGAGGTGGCTGCCGCTGCCGCCGTCCCCTTCCAGTCCGATGCCGAGGCGGGGGCGATCGCCGCCCACCGGCAATTGGCCCGCACGGCCAGGAATGCGCAGGCACAAAATGGCAGGGCTGCGGGCAAAACTGCGGGCAAGAAGGCGCCGAAGTCGGCGGGCCGGCGCCCGCGGCAGGGTGGTCCGCCGGCCCCCTTTGACGGGGGGAATGGTGGAAAATCCGGCGGCGCTTGACCTGTGCGATGGCTTGGGCAATGCAAGGCGCTGGCGCCCGTGGGGCTGCGTATAATCATTCCTTCTCAATCAAGGAGTGACCATGCACGATGCGATGCCCACCCACCCGGTACTGGGTGTGATCGGCCGTTCCGGTAGCGGCAAGACGACCCTGCTGGAATTTGTGGTGAAGGAACTGGCGGCGCGCGGCTTGCGCGTCAACCTGGTCAAGCACAGCCACCATGACCTGGCGCTGGAGCCGCCGCAAAAGGACAGCGCCCGCCTGCGCCTGGCCGGGGCGGCGGAAGTGCTGGTGGCGTCGCCGTACCGCTTTGCCATCGTGCATGAGCTGCGCGGCGCGCCCGAACCGGGCCTGGCGCAGCAATTGGCCCGCATGGGGCCGGCAGACCTGACCCTGGTCGAGGGCTTCAAGACGGACCCTATCCCCAAGCTGGAAGTGTTCCGCGCGGAAGTGGGGCAAGCACCCTTATATCCGCATGACCCGCACGTGATCGCCGTCGCCTCCGACAGCCCGGCGCCGGCCGGCCTGCGCGAGGGCGTGCAATGGCTGGACTTGAATGCGCGCGAGCAGGTGCTGGGCTGGTTGCTGCTGCAGTTGGAAAATAAGCTGGAAAAATAAGCTAAAGGTTTGCCGGCGGCATCCGTTAACAAGGGTAGAACCTCATTGGAGAAACGTATGGACGTCGGAAGCATTGCTCAACTGTCAACCACGATGGCGGAGACAGGCACGCGGCAAGCCGTCGGCTTGACTGTCCTGAAAAAAGCCCAGGATATCCAAAGCTCGACCGCCACCGCCTTGCTGGCAGCGCTGCCGCCGGTACAGTCGGCGCCGAGTCTGCCGGCTCACCTCGGCAACCGCATCAACACGACAGCCTGAGCGCGGTCCCGCGGCGCCAGCCTGGCGCTCGCCATAGATACGCCCACACCACCGTCGCCGATGGTGGCGCGTGGGCGTTGTTGTCTGTCTTTTCCGCTTCCTTTTCGCCTTCCTTCCATCTCTGTTCGCCATGAATCGGCCGATTCAGTAAAATGGCGTGCATCACCTCGCGTTGCCCATCGTGCAGTCCGGGGCGTGCCCACTTTACTTTGACCCATGCAAGAGGAATCCCCATGAACAAACGTCAAGCTCTCATCGCCGCCGCCCTCGCTGGCCTCTGCGCCGGTACCGCCGTCAATGCGGCCGCCCACGATGGTCCCGCCCCCGGCGACAAGGAAAAATGCTACGGCGTGGCCAAGGCGGGGCAGAACGATTGCGCCTCGTCCGATGGCGCGCATTCCTGCGCGGGCCAGGCGGAGGCGGACAAGCTGCCCACGGAATGGGCCTATGTAGCCAAGGGCACGTGCGAACAGGCGGGCGGTTCCGTCAAGCCCATCAAGGCCGGCAAGGCGGCCAAGCCGGCCACGCAGCCCTAAGCGTCCGCCGCCTGCCCATGCCGCCGCCCATCCAGGCGCTTGCCGGCGTCGGCCTGCGCGCCGCGCACTACCGCGATTTCCTGGCGCGCCGGCCCCAGGTCGGCTGGCTGGAAGTGCACACTGAAAATTATCTGCAGCCTTCGGGCTGGGATAGCCATGTGCTGCGCACCTTGCGCCAGGATTACCCGATCAGCCTGCATGGCGTGGGCCTGGGCCTGGGTTCCGCGCGGGGCTTTTCCGAGGACCATTTGCGGCGCGTGCGCGCCGTGGTCGAGCGCATCGAGCCGGTCCTCGTGTCGGAGCACTTGTGCTGGGGCGCCGTGGCGGAGCAGCAACTCAATGATTTGTTGCCGCTGGCCTTGAATGGCGCGGCCCTCGATTTGCTGTGTGCAAGGGTGGGGAGGGTGCAGGATGTGTTGAAAAGGCCGATCTTGCTGGAGAATGTCTCCACTTACCTGCGTTTTGCCGACGATGCCATGAGCGAGGCGCAATTCCTGGCGGAACTGGCGCGCCGCAGCGGCTGCGGGCTGCTGCTCGATATCAATAATCTGTATGTGAACCAGTGTAACCACGGCGAAGACGCCTTGCTTGCGATGCAAGCCATCGCGCCGGGCAGCGTGGGCGAGCTGCACCTGGGCGGCCATCTGCTGACGCCGCACGCCATGGTCGACCATCATGGCGCCGCCGTGGCCGACCCCGTCTGGGCGTTATATGCGGCCGCCTTGCGGCGCTTTGGCGCCATTCCCACCCTGGTCGAATGGGATACGGAGTTGCCGCCGCTCGATATCCTGCTGGGCGAGGCGGACAAGGCGCAAGCCATGCTGGCGCGCCATGCGCCGCAAACGCCATGGCTTGGGATGGCGCCGCTGCCGTCACCGCCACCCGCGTCGCTTGACGCGCTGGCGGCCGGCCAGCAAGCGTTCGCCACCGCCTTGCTCGATACGGCGGCAGTTCTGCCAGCGTTCGCGGGAGACGCGGCGGCGCAGCGTTTTTCGCTGTACCGTGGCAGCTTGGGCGCCACCTGGCGCCGCACCCTGAGCCAGGTCTACCCCGTCGTGCTGGCGCTGGTGGGCGAGGCGTTCTTTGGCGGCCTGGCGCGCGCATACGGCCGGCAATCTCCGTCGGATAGCGCCGATTTGAACCAGTTTGGCGCCCGTTTCGCCGATTTTCTCGCCAAGTTCCCGCCAGCCGGCGAATTGCCCTATTTGCCCGATGTGGCGCGCCTGGAATGGGCCTTGCACCTGGCCCATTACGCGGCCGATGCGCAGGCACTGGCGCCCGAGGCGCTGGCCGCCTTGCATGCCGATCAACTGGAAACGCGGTGTTTCACCTTGCATCCCGCTTGTGCCTTGCTGGCATCGAACTGGCAAGCGGCGGCCCTGTGGCAGGCGCATCAAGAGGGTGAAGGGCAGGGGGTATTTCCGCAGGATATGCAGACGGCTAGTTACGCGCTGGTGTGCCGGCCGCGCTGGAAAGCGCAGGTGCTGGTGCTGGATGCGGCCGCGCATGCGGCCTTGCTGGCCTTGCGGCAGGGCCGCACGTTCGGCGCCGCGCTCGATGCGGCGTTCGAGCTGGACCCGGCATTCGACCTGGCCGTGCACTTGCGCCAGTGGCTGGCGCATGCGGTGTTGGCGGCGTAATTATTTATTCGAAGGCGCGCAGCACGCGCGCTTCGCCCGTCTGATCGCGGTACAGCGCGTTCGCGGCCAGCGTGGCGTCCATCATGCGCGTGACTTGCTCCTCTTCAAAGCGGGCCAGTTCGGCGGTGGCCGCGACGAGGGCCAGCTGCAGCCTGGCGCGCGCGCTCTGGTACAGGCTGCTGGTGTATTTGTCTGTGTTACGCAGTAATTCTTCCGCGTTTTCTATTACCTGGCGCAAGTCGCCGATCAGGCGTTCCTGGCTGCGCGTACCTTGTTCGGGATGGTCCATGGCGCTTCCCTTCTGCAATCGATATTTATCTGACAATAACGACGTGTTGCAGCTTGATCCAGGCAGCCGGGCTGGCAGGCAGGCTGGACGCATGGGGCTGCTTTCGCGCCCCATGCCGGCATCAAGCGGGGCCGACGACCGTGATACGGATCTCGCCCACGCTGACGACCTGGCCGGCGCGGATCTTGGCGGTCTTGCGCAATTCCTTCTTGCCATCGACCTTCACCACGCCGCTATCGACCATGACCTTGCCTGCGCCACCGCTGTCGCATAAGCCGACCAGCTTCAGCAGCTGGTTCAGCTCGACGAACTCGGATGTTAAATCAAAGCTTACTTTTTGCATTGTATCCCTTATTGCAACGATGTGTTTTCAACACTGAATGACGGTGTCAACTAAGGTCATAGTTTACATGAAGCGAGGGGGAATGCAGGCTGAGCCTTAACTTTTGTTGGGCTGCGTCATCTCCAGGGGAACGATCCATGCACTGAATTGCTCTTCCGTCACAAAGCCCAGGGCCAGCGCCGCTTGCTTCAGGGTCGTGCCTTCGTGCTGGGCTTGCTTGGCGATTTGCGCCGCCTTGTCGTAGCCGATGTGCGGCGCCAGCGCCGTGACCAGCATCAGGGAGCGTTCCATCAGTTCGGCGATGCGACCACGGTTCGGCGCGATGCCGTGTGCGCAATGCTCATCGAAGCTGCGCATGCCGTCGCCGAGCAGGCGCGCGCTTTGCAGGAAGTTGTGTGCAATCAAGGGCTTGAAGACGTTCAGCTCGAAATTGCCCGAGGCGCCGCCTACCGTGATGGCCACGTCGTTGCCGAACACCTGGCAGCACAGCATGGTCAGCGCTTCGCACTGGGTGGGATTGACCTTGCCCGGCATGATGGAGCTGCCCGGCTCGTTTTCGGGGATGGTGATTTCGCCGAGGCCGGAACGGGGGCCGGACGCCATCCAGCGCACGTCGTTGGCGATTTTCATCAGGGCCGTGGCCAGGGTTTTCAAGGCGCCATGGGCGGCCACCAAGGCATCGTGGGCGGCCAGGGCGGCAAACTTGTTGCTGGCCGTTTCGAATGGCTGGCCCGTCAGGCGCGCCAGTTCCGCCGCAATGCGGCCGGCAAATTCCACGTGGGCATTCAAGCCCGTGCCGACAGCCGTGCCGCCGGCGGCCAGCTGCAGCAGCGGCGGCAACGAGGCGGTGATGATGTGTTCGGAGAAGTCCAGCTGCGCCACGTAGCCGGAAAATTCCTGGCCCAGGGTCAGCGGCGTCGCGTCCTGCAAATGGGTGCGGCCGATCTTGACGATGTCGGCAAATTCCGTCGCTTTCGCATCCAGGGTGGCGCGCAGCTGGCGCAGCGGCGGCAAGACCGTGTTGGCGACGGCGAGCGCGGCCGCCACGTGGATTGCGGTGGGAAAGATGTCGTTCGAGGACTGGCCCAGGTTGACGTCGTCGTTCGGGTGCAGCAGACGCTCGGCGCCCCGCAAGCCGCCGATCAGCTCGGAACCGCGGTTGGCCAGCACTTCGTTCATGTTCATATTGCTTTGCGTGCCGGACCCCGTCTGCCAGACGGCCAGCGGGAATTCTGCGTCATGCTTGCCGGCCAGCACTTCGTCGGCCGCCTGCGTGATGGCGATGGCTTTCTTGCCATCCAATAGTCCCAGGTCCAGGTTGACGTGGGCGGCCGCGCGCTTGACGGTGGCCAGGGCGGCGATCAGTTCGGGCGGCATCTTTTCCGTGGAGATATGGAAGTGATCGAGCGAGCGCTGCGTTTGCGCTCCCCACAGCCGGTCGGCGGGTACGTCGATCGGGCCGAAACTGTCGCGTTCGATTCTGCTGCTCATGGCATCCCTTTCATCGATGGAGGTGGATCGAGTGTACTCCAGACGTCAAAAAGACACAGGATGATGCTGTATTGCATCATTTTTGCCCTGACCCATCTATATTTTTGCGATTTCCTGCCGTTAAAGACAGGCGAGTCCCCATTATTTATCCTGTTATCAAAGCGATCAGTTCATGCAGAGCAGCATCCTTCCCCGTTGGTCCCTGATCGCGTGCGCCGCCACCAGCCTGGCCTTGCCGCCCGTTATGGCGGCCGAACTGGGCGAGCTGGCGGTGCAGTCCCACGTGGGCCAGCCTCTGCTGGCCGAGCTCGAACTGACGGCTCTGGCGCCCGATGAGGTCAACGGCGTGGCCGTGCGCCTGGCCTCGCCCGATGTGTACCGGGGCGGCGGCATCGGCATGGACCCGGCGCTGCAAACCTTGACGATCAGCCCGTTTGAGCGCGGTGGACGCCACTATGTGCGCGTGGCCACGCGGCAAGCGATCCAGGCGGGTCATGTGCACCTGTATTTATTGCTGGGCAATGGCAATGGCGCCATCGTGCGCCTGGGCACCTTGTGGCTGACGCCGGCGCCGCCCGCCGCCAGTGCGCCGGCCAGGCCAGCCGTTCCTGCGCCCGCGCCTGCGCCGTTGCCACCGCCGCGCGCCGTACCCATCCCGCCGCCCGACGCCGCCGTCCTGGCGGCCCGCGCGCGGGCCGAGGGCATGGTGCGCCCGGCCAGCGTGTTCGTGGCGCCGCCCGCCGCGCCGAAGCCGGCCGCCGCTGCGCTGCGCCCGCCGCCATTGCGCCGCGCCACGGCGCCCGTGGCCGCCTGTGCGCCGCAGGCGGATGCGGGGCAGGCGGCGGCATGCCTGGCGCTGGACGAGAAAAATACGGCCCTGAATGAAAAGCTCGGCGAGCTGGAAGGCAAGATCGGCGTCTTGCAGCAGGCGTTGGCCCTGCCTGCCGCCGCCACGCCCGCCGTGCCGCCCGCTGCCGCGCCAGCCGTGGCGGAAGCGCCCCATGCCAAACCCAAACCCCTGCACGCGGCGCCTGCAGCCGACAAGGAAAAGAAATCGGGCGGCAACGGCTTGCTGTGGCTCGGTATCGGCACTGTGCTCTTCCTGCTGCTGACGGCGCTCATCGTGTATGCCGTGCGCAAGCGCAGGCAAGCGGTGGAGCCGGGCGCGCCGTCGAAATACTGGGTCTTGCTGCGCAAGCCGTTCGGCCGCAGGAAGAAGGAGGTGCCCGTGTTGACGGAGGCGGTGGAGGAAGGGGCGGCCGAGCCGGAAGCGGAGCCGTTCTCGCGTTAAATTGTGTGCGGGGCCGTGCTAAAAATTGATATAAAAAAAGATATTCAAAAAAGACAGAAAATGTACGTCTATCGTGTTGCCTATTTTTTAAAGATGGTGATATGATTAATTCAGTGGACTTGCTCTACGACAAAACAGCCCCAGCCTGGCGCAGTCACCAACGATAGTGTGGCGCGGCAAACCAGGTGTAGCGTTGCATAAACGCCTGGGTCTGGAAGCGGTTTGCGATGCCGACGATGTGCTCGCGAACGCCGGATGCAACCGGCAGCGAGGCGACGCCAGGAGATACCTGGGGCTCGCCTTCCACATTCCCCACCTTGCTTTTTGAGCGCCGCAGATGGCGCTCCCTGGCAAGGCGGCAGACGTAAAAAAAGCACCCTCGGGTGCTTTTGTCGTTTCTGGCGCGGCGACTTGCCTGCCTCTTGGCTTACATGCGGGCGCGCGAACCTGGCATGGCGTTCGACAGCTGCGTCATCCACGGTTCCGTGATGGCGCGGATTTCGCGGTCATTGGCCAGGATTTGCTTGAGCAAGTCGATCTTGCGCAGGCGCGAGGCGCCGGCCAGGGCAGGTACCTTGCCCGCCATGGTTGCGCTGGCGGCGCTGGCGCACTGGTTTTCCAGGGCATCCAAGTCATTCCAGTCGCTCGAACGTGCGGCCACGACCATTTTATTGGTCATTCCTGCAATATTTTCATACATCGAGAGAACGTCGTTGGAGGTCATGAGCACACCCGTAACTAGTGAATGGATTACCGCTTGTCCAGATTAACGGCGGGTCCAACGGGAACTTGAGGGTGTTTTTGAAAAAAAGTGAAAATAATTTGGATGTTTTCTGGCTGGCCGCCGGCATCGTCCGCAAACCCGCATGGATGCAGGGGTGACGTTGCCGGCAGCGGTGGATTTATTTGACGAGTTCTTCCAGTCCCGCGCTCAGTTCGGCCGGCGGCGGCATCCTGTCGACCAGCACAGACGGCGGCAAACCGAGCGCTTCGGCCACCTCGTTGGGATAGCAGGCGATGATTTCTTCATTGCTCAAGGCATTTTCCTCGATGCGCGCGCGCCAGGCGGCCAGGTGGATGATGGCGGCCAGGCGGTTCAACGGCGCCTTGGCCAGCGGAGCGGGAAAGGCGGCGATGGCCTCGGCAAAGGCGGGCGGAAATTTCCAGCGGCGCGCCAGTTCGGCGCCCACCTGCGCAAAATCGTAGCCCAGCGATACCCGTTCCGCGTCGAGGCGGCGCGCGTCGAGCGGCGGGGCAATCTTGTCGAGCTGCATGGCTTGCTCGGGCATGGCGGCATGGATCACCAGTTGTCCGATCGCATGCATCATGCCGATGGTGAAGGCCAGGTCCTGGTTGTCGCCCGTCTGCCTGGCGATCCAGCGGGCCGATACGGCGCTGTGCAGGCTGTAGCGCCAGAACTGCGGCAAATTCAATCCCGGCACGCCCTTGAAACCGCTGACCAGGCCGGAACTGATGACGAGGGTGCGCACGGTAACAAAACCGAGCATCAGCACGGCGTCTTCCACCGTGCCGATGCTGCGCGAGACGTGGTAATAGGCCGAGTTGGCCAGCCGCAGCAGCTTGGCGCTCAAGGCCGGGTCCGCTCCCAGCTGGCGCGCGATGTCTTCGGTGGCGATGGCAGGATTGTCGAAACTGCGCACCAGTTCATCGACGATCTTCGGGGCGGCAGGCAGGGCGTGGGGATGCTGGAACAGCGCTTCCAGTTGCATGGCAATCTCCTTGGCGTTCGCGCGGTACGGCGTGCAGTCGTGCCACTATATGCCGTTTTTTTGTCCGCATGCAAAAAAGTTCCGGGACGGTTTTTTGCCCAAAAAGGCAGGGTTTTCAGGGTATGATTTTGGCTATTACATCGAAAGGATCGCCATGCACGGTTTGCGTTTTCCCTGGTCCCGGACACCAGTCCAGGCTGCCATCGCCCTCGCCCTGGCCGGCGTTTCGCTGACCGGTTTTCCTGCCCAGGCGCATGGACAGCAAGCGGCCGCCAGCGCCGCCGCCCCCGCTGCCGCGCAGGTCTTGCCCGGCGATGATTTCTACGATTACGTGAATGGCGACTGGCTGCGCAGCACGGAGATCCCTGCCGACCGCAGCAGCTGGGGCTCGTTCGCCATCCTCGCCAACGCCACCAACGAGCGCATCATCGGCCTCGTCGAAGGCTTGGCGGCGGCGCCGCAGGCCGATGCATCGGCGCGCCAGGTCAGCGATTTTTACCGGTCCTGGATGGATGAAGCGGCTATCGAAGCGAAAGGCTGGGCGCCGATCAAGCCGCTGCTCAGGAAGATCGACGGCATACGCGATCGGGCAGGGCTGGCCCGCGCGCTGGGCGAGAGCCTGCGCGCCGACGTCGACCCGCTCAACGCCACCAATTTTTATACGGAAAACCTGTTCGGCCTGTGGGTGGCGCAAGACTTGAACGACACCACGCGCAACGTGGCCTACCTGCTGCAGGGCGGACTGGGCTTGCCCGACCGCGCGTTCTACCAGAGCGACAGCGCGCGCATGCAGGGCTTGCGCGCGGGCTACCAGGCGCATATCGCCGCCATGCTCCAGCAGGCCGGCTACCGCGATGCGCCGGCCCGCGCCGCGCGCGTGTTTGCGCTGGAACAACAAATTGCCGCCAGTCACGCCAGCCGCGAGGATTCGGCCGATGTCGCCAAGGGCAATAATGCGTGGCGCGCCGCCGACTTCGCCAGCAAGGCGCCGGGACTCGACTGGAAAGCCTTCTTCGAAGCGGCAGGGCTGGGCCGGCAGACGGATTTCATCGTCTGGCATCCGACGGCCATGACGGGCAGCGCCGCACTGGTGGCGAGCGTGCCGCTGGCCACCTGGAAGGATTTCCTGGCCTTCCACGCGATCAACCATTTCAGCACCGTCTTGCCGAAAGCGGCCGCCGATCAGCGCTTCGCCTTCTATGGCAGCGCCCTGAGCGGCACGCCGCAGCAGTCGCCGCGCAGCAAGCGGGCGCTGGCCGCGACGAATGCGGCCCTCAGCGACGCCGTCGGCAAGCTGTACGTGGAACGCTATTTCCCGCCTGAATCGAAAGCCCGCGTGCAAGACATGGTGACGAATATCGTCGCCGCCTTCTCGCGCCGCATCGACAAGCTGGACTGGATGGCGCCGGCCACCAAGGCGCAGGCGCAGGAAAAACTCAAGACCCTGTACGTGGGCGTGGGCTACCCGGAACGGTGGGAAAACTATGCGGGCTTGCGCGTGGTGCGCGGCGATGCGTTGGGCAATGTGCAGCGGGCGGAACAGTTTCATTACCGGCAGGAGCTGGCCAAGCTGGGCCAGTCGCCCGACCGCAAGGCCTGGGCCATGCCGGCGCAGCTGGTCAATGCCGTCAACTTGCCGCTGCAAAATGCACTGAACTTTCCGGCCGCCATCCTGCAGCCGCCATTCTTCGACCCGCAAGCGTCCGATGCGGCCAACTATGGCGGCATCGGCGCCACCATCGGCCACGAGATCAGCCACAGCTTCGACGACCAGGGCGCGCAATTCGACGCTCAGGGCAAGCTGCGCGACTGGTGGACGCCGGCCGACCTGGCGCATTTCCAGTCGGCATCGAAGCGCTTGGTGGAACAGTTCGCCGCCTACAAACCGTTCCCCGACCTGGCCGTGAATGGCCAGCTGACCCTGAGCGAAAACCTGGCCGACCTGGCCGGCGTGGCGGCCGCCTATGACGCGTTCACCCTGTCGCAGCAGGGCAAGCCGGCGCAGCCGGACGCGGACCGCGCGTTCTTCATCGGCTACGGCGTCAGCTGGCGCAGCAAGGCGCGCGAAGCGGCGGCGCGCCAGCAAATCCTCACGGATGGCCATGCGCCGGCGCAATACCGCGCCGCCACCGTGCGCAACCTCGACGCCTGGTATCCGGCCTTCGACGTCCAGCCGGGGCAGCAGCTGTACCTGGCGCCGGAACAGCGCGTGCGCGTCTGGTAATCATGGACGGTGCCGGACGCCCGACGCGCCGGCACCGTAAAATGGCGGAACATATCGACAGGACCGCCATGAAACCGACCCCGCCGCACGACCAGCAAGACCCCATCCACGCCATCACGGGCCGCACCCTGGCCCACTACGATGCCAGTGCCGAGCAGTTTTTCGAAGGCACGCGCGACCACGACGTCAGCCAGAACATCGCTGCGCTGCTGAACGCCATCGGCCAGCCGGCGCCGCTGGCCATCCTCGACCTGGGCTGCGGCCCCGGCCGCGACCTGAAAGCGTTCACGGCCCTGGGCCACCACGCGACGGGCGTCGATGGCTGCCCCCGTTTCGTCGAGATGGCGCGCGCCTACAGCGGCTGCACCGTGTGGCAGCAGGATTTCGTCGACCTCGACCTGCCGGCTGCGCATTTCGACGGCGTGTTCGCGAATGCCGTGCTGTTCCACGTGCCCAGCGCCGCCTTGCCCGGCGTGCTGCGCGCCCTGCACGCATGCCTGAAGGAGGGCGGCGTGCTGTTCAGCTCGAATCCGCGCGGGCAGAACCAGGAAGGCTGGAATGGCGCGCGCTACGGCAGCTACCACGACGAAGCGAGCTGGGCCGCGTACGTGCAGGCGGCCGGTTTCAGCCTGGTCGAACAGTACTACCGCCCGCCCGGCTTGCCGCGCGAACAGCAGCCGTGGCTGGCCACCGTGTGGCGCAAGGATTTGACGGCCTGATCGACGATGTTGGCACTGTGTTAGGAACCGTACAGAGCCTTTGATCCCCACTGCGTACTATGGACACATCGACACGCAACAAGCAGCGTGTGAGCCGCAGTACCGGCCCTTGTCGGGCTGGACAACAGATGTACCAACTACAGTGAGGATCCATCATGAACAAAGATCAAGTCGAAGGTAAACTGAAGGAAGTTGGCGGTAAAATCCAGGAAGCCGCTGGCAAAGTCGTCGGCAGCGAAGAACAGCAAGCCAAGGGCCTGGCAAACCAGGTCGAAGGCAAAGTGCAGAAGAAGGTTGGCGATGTGAAAGAGGCGGTGGAAACTGTCACGCGCAAGCCATAATTTCTGCTCCAGTATAAAAAACCGCCGCCTGTCGCGAGACAGGCGGCGGTTTTTTATTTGATGCAGCGCAAGCTTACTGTGCTGGCTTCATCAGGTTCTGCTTGAAGAACAGCTCGATTTTCTTGTACACGTGGCGCTGGCCCGCGCGCGACGAGATGCCGTGCTTGGCGCCAGGATACGTCATCAGGTCAAACTGCACGCCGCGGTTGACCAGTGCGTCGATCAGGCGCGTGCTGTTGCTGAACAAGACGTTGTCGTCGGCCATGCCATGCACCAGCAGCAGCGGCGACTTCAGGCCGTCGAGGTGGGCGAACACGGTGCTGGCCTTGTAGCCGTCCACGTTTTCCTTTGGCATGCCGAGGAATTGCTCCGTGTAATGGGTGTCGTACAGCGACCAGTCGGTCACGGGCGCCACCGAAACGCCCATGGCGATCTTGTCGGACGCTGCCGACAGCAAACGCAGGGTCATGAAGCCGCCGTAGCTCCAGCCGAACACGCCGATGCGTTTAGGATCGACGAAGCTTTGCTTGCCCAGCCAGTCGATGCCGACCAACTGGTCCGCCACTTCGGCCGCGCCCAGCTTGTGATAGATGGCGTCCGTGAACGCGCGCTCGCGGCGCGACGAACCCCGGTTATCGAGGCGGAAGACGACAAAACCCTGCTGCGCCATGTACTGGTCGAAGTTGTTGCCCCAGCGGCGAGCCACGTGCTGCGAGTGCGGGCCACCGTACGTCGACAGGTAGACGGGATAGCGCTTGCCCGCATCGAAGTTCGACGGCTTGACGATCGAATAGTGCAGGGTCTGGCCATCGTTGGCCTTCAGGGTGCCGTACTCGGTCGGCAGGTGGTCGGCCTTGTATTTGAAGTAGGGGTGGCTGGCGTTGAGCGCGTTTTCTTCCAGCCAGCCCACCATGGCGCCGTCCGGGCGGCGGATGCTCACTTGCGGCGGCGTGGCCGGGTCGGAATACGTGTCGACGAAGACTTCGCCATTGCGCGAGAACGTCGTGTCGTGCCAGCCGTCCGCTTTCGTCACGCGCTGCGGCTTGTCGGCCGTGCTGCCGTCGAGGGCCAGGGCGTAGGTCTGCTTGTCGATCACGGCGTCTCGGTTCGACGCGACGAACACTTTACCGGTCTTCTGGTTCACGGCCAGCACGCTGTCGATGCCCCATGCGCCGGAAGTGACGGGGTGCAGCAGCTTGCCGCCCATGTCGTACAGGTACAGATGGTTGCGGCCCGTGCGCTCGGACGACCACAGGAAGGTGCCGTTGGACAGGAAGCGCAGGTCGTCATGGATGCTGACCCAGGTTGTCGATGTTTCCGTCAGCAGGGTGCGCTGCGCCAGGGTCGCCGCGTCGACGGCGACCAGGTCCAGCGTCTTCTGGTCGCGCGACTGGCGCTGGTAGACGAGCGATTTGCCGTCCGCGCTCCAGTCGGCGCGCACCAGGTAGATGTCCGGGTTCGTGCCCAGGTCCACCCGGCGCTGCACGCCCGTTTCCGGCGAGACGATCAGCAGCTGCACCAGCACGTTCGGGTCGCCCGCGGCCGGGTAGCGCTGTTCCACGACGTCGGTGCGGTCGGCGAAGATTTCAAAGCGGCGCACGACGGGCACGGGCGCTTCGTCGTAGCGTTTATAGGCGATGGCGGAATCGTCGGGCGCCCAGTAGTAGCCGGTGCGCTGGCCCATTTCTTCCTGCGCCACGAATTCGGCTTCGCCGTTGCGGATCGTGCCCTTGCCGTCGGTGGTCAGCTGGCGTTCCTGGCCCGACTTCAGGTCGATCACATGGATGTTCTGGTCGCGCACGAACGACACGTAGCGGCCTTTCGGCGAGATTTTCGGATCGAGCACATTGCCCTTGGCGACCAGGCGCGCCTTGTCCGGGTGGGCCGCGTCGACCAGGTACAGATTGCCGGCCAGCGGCACCAGCAACTGCTTGCCGTCCGGCGACCAGCTGTAGCTGAGAATGCCGTTCAGGCTGGCCGTGCGCTCGCGTTCGCGGCGCGCCTGCTCTTCGGGCGAAATCGTTTCATTCGGCACCAGCGCCTTCGAGTCGACCAGGCGGTGCGTGCTCTTGTCCTTCAGCTTGAATTCCCACAGGTCGAGCTGGAACTGGTTGTCGGCGCGGCCGCGCAGGAAGGTGACGCGCTCGCCGTCGGGCGAGACTTTCAGGTTGCGCACGCCGGGGCCGGCCAGCGCCGGATCGGCGTGGATGCGTTCCAGGGTCAGCTTTTCAGCCGATGCGGGAACGCTGGCCATCGCGGCCAGAAAACAAAGAATAAAACGCATGGATGTCTCGGTAGTTGGAAGAAGAAGGGCACTGCATGTACAGGCGAGCTTGAGCGTTGCCTAAGCGTAAGACGATACCAGAGCATGCGTGTTTATGCGATAGCGCCAGCCACGGAATAAACCGTTGCTGGCCGTATTTCCTTCGTCAAAAATATCCAGCAGCCGCCCATTCCATGGCGCTTTGCCCCGTTCAAGCCAATATCGACCCTTCGATCACGGTCAGGCATGCGCCGCCTATCCAGGCGTGACCAGCGCGGAAACTGACGGACACGCGGCCGTCGCGCTGCAGGCAGGTGCCCTGGCGGACCGTGTAGTCGCTGCCCGCCAGCAGCTGCGCGATACAGGCGTTGGCGCTGCCCGTGACGGGGTCTTCCACCAGCGCGCCGTGTTCGCTGAGCAGCGCGCGCACTTCGTAGTCGGCCGGTCCGCCGGCGGCGTGCGGGCCGTACAGCGCCAGGCCGTCGGCGCCGGCGGCGGCCAGCAATGGCGTCAGCGCGGCGATGTCGGCGCGCACGGCCAGGCAGGCGGCGGCGCTTGCCAGCGGCACGCACAGCCAGCGGATGCCCATGTCGGCGACGGTGGCGCCCGCGGCCAGTTCTCCGCCCAGCGCTGTTTGCAGCAGCGGCAGCAGCGCCGGGGCGAGCGCGCGCGTGGCGCAGGGCGGCGCCTGGAACGCCAGCATGCCGCCGGCGCCCCGTTCTATCTGTACCAGGCCGACGCCGCATTCCTGCACGATGCGCGTGCCCTTGGGCCGCATGCCCGCATCGAGCAGGGCGTGCGCCGTGCCCAGGGTCGGGTGGCCGGCAAACGGGAATTCCATCTCGGGCGAAAAAATCCGCACGCGGTAATCGGCCGCCGGGTCGCGCGGCGCCAGCACGAAGGTGGTTTCCGACAGGCCCGTCCAGCGCGCGATGGCCTGCATCTGCGCGTCGTCGAGGCCATTCGCGTCGAGCACCACGGCCAGCGGATTGCCGAGGAACGGCACGCTGCTGAAGACATCGACTTGCCTGAAGGGGCGTGGTTGCGGCATGGGGTGCTCCTTGTCTCAGGCTGCGCGCAGGCGCTGCAGCGACAAACGGTTCAAGTACCAGGTCAGCAGCACGGCGGCCACCGTCAGGCCCGTGACCAGGCCGATCCAGAAGCCGGCGGCGGCCATCGGTTCGGCCGGCGACCAGATGAAGCCTTGCGGCGCCAGGCCCAGCACATAGCCGATCGGCAGCGAGAAGCCCCAGAAGGCCAGCAGCTGGATCAGCATCGGCTGGCGCGTCACCTTGTAGCCGCGGATGGCGCAGGAAGTGGCCACCTGCGTCGCGTCGGACAGCTGGAACAGGGCGGCGAACAGCAGCAGCTGCGCGCACAGTTCCTGCACCTGCGGGTCGGACGTGTAGGCTTGCGCGATCTGGTGGCGGAAGATGGTGATGACGGTGGCCGAGACGATGGCCGCCGTCAGCGACATGGCCACGCCCACCCAGGAAATGAAGCGCGCGCGGCGCAGATTGGCTTCGCCCACGGCATGGCCCACGCGCGTGACGAGCGCGATGCCGAAGGTGAGCGGCACCATGAAGACGACGGACGAGAAATTGAGGGCGATCTGGTGCGCCGACACCTGGATCACGCCGAAGCGCGCCACCAGCAGGCTGATGACGCCAAACGCGCTCACTTCGGCAAAATACGTGACGCCGATGGGCAGGCCCAGGCGCAGCATGGGGCCGATGGACGACAACTGCGGCCATTCCCAGTGCGTGAATGGATACGTGGCGCGGTAGGCGGGCGCGATCCGGATCCACGCCAGCATGGCCAGCAGCATCATCCACACGCAGCAGGTGGTGGCCACGGCGCAGCCCACGCCGCCCAGCTTCGGCATGCCCCAGTGGCCGTAGATCAGCAGGTAGTTGACGAGAATGTTCAGCGCCAGCGCGGCCAGCGCGATGACCATCACGGGCTTGGTCTGGTTGATGCTGGTGCTGTAGCCGTACAGCGCGCGGTAGGCGGCGAACGGCGGCAACGCGCAGCTGATGATGTGCACGAACAGCTTGGCCTTGGCGGCCACGGCCGGTTCCAGCATCAGGTGGTCGAATACCAGCGCCGCCATGTTCGTCAGCAGGCAGGCCACCAGGCCGACCAGCAGCGCCTTCCACAGCGACTGGCGCACGATGTGCGGCACCCGGTCGTGGCGCGCGGCGCCGATTTCATGCGCCACGAGGGTATTGATCGCCATCATGATGCCGCTCACCGTCACCAGTACGATGGACCAGATGGCCGCGCCCAGCGACACGGCCGCCAGTTCCTCGGGATTCGTGTGCCCCGTCATCGCCACGTCGGCCGCGCCCATGCCGACGGTGGCCAGCTGGCCGATCAGGATGGGCCAGGCCAGTTTCCACAGCGACGAGACTTCAGTGCGGATGGCGGGCAGGGTGAACGAGGTAGTGTGTGGCATGGTCTGCAAGCTTGACTAAACACAAGATTCTACCGGCATTCGCCCTGCTTGTCCGCCGTGGCCCCCCCCAGCGGCCTGCACGGTAATCATTTGTTACAGCTAAGTGGGCCAGTCGCGGATAGACTGCGCGCTCTATTTGGCAAAATGACCAAATAGTCAACCGCAATATCCTGACTATGGAGCAAGACCATGTTGAAGAAAGCCTTGAACTGCGCCCTGTTGCTGGGCGCCGCCATGACGGCCGAACTGGCCGGCGCCGGCGAACTGACCCTGTATTCGCGCGACGATTATCACGGCCGCTCGCAGACCGTGCGCGATGCCGTCGCCGACCTCGAAGATCTGCGTTTCAACGACACGACGCAAAGCATCCGCGTGCGCTCGGGCCGCTGGGAGGCGTGCGAGGAAGCCGATTTCCGCGGCGCCTGCTTCCTGCTGGAGACGGGCGAGTACCCGTCGCTCGATGGCCGCGCCAACAAGATCACGTCACTGCGCGAAGTGCGCGGCGGCTGGGACGGCCATCGGGGCCGCGACCGTGACGGTGACCGCGACCGGGGGCGCGACTGGGACGACCGCCGTGACCGTGACCGTGACCGCGAGCGCGGCCATTTGCCCGGGCGCTCGCTGGGCGGCGAGCTGACCTTCTATACGCGCGACGATTTCGCCGGCCGCAGCTTGAGCGTGAGCAACGCTTCGGCCGATTTGCGCGAGCGCGACTTCAATGACACGGTGCAAAGCGTGCGCGTGCGCTCCGGCTATTGGGAAGTGTGCGAGGACGTGGGCTTCCGTGGCCGCTGCCGCACCTTGGCGCCGGGCGAGTACGCGAGCCTGGAACGCATGAGCAACCGCATCTCGTCGGTGCGCGAAGTGCGCTGACGCCGGGCAGGCGGTACGCGAAGTGGCAATAACAGGCCCGCAGGGGCTTGTTATTGCTTTTGGTAACAATTTATTGTGCTTTTCCCATACTTTGTTACACCGTTTTTTCTGCGGATGGCTACACTGACATCAGTTGTCATGTCGATCACTTACCTTTGCCACCACCGGAGACCGCCCCATGAATCGCCCGCTCGCCTTTGCTCTGCTGTGTGCCAGTTCGCTGTTTGTCCACCTCGCGGCGCAGGCCGGCGAGATCCGCCTGTATACCGATGATAATTTCAAGGGGCGCGTAGTCGTCTTGCGTGACACGACGGACGACTTGTCGCGCGTCAATTTCAATGACACCGTCTCGAGCATCCAGGTCGATTCGGGCAGCTGGGAAGTGTGCACGCATGCCGATTTCAAGGGCGATTGCAAGACCCTGGAACGGGGCGACTACCGCTCGATGCCGGGCATGAACGATAAGATTTCCTCCGTGCGCGAAGTCGGCACGGGGCAGGGGAGCGGCGGTAGCGGCGGTGGCCGCCGCGCGGCGCTGGAGCTGTTCGCCGATGGCGGCCAGCGCGGTGCGTCGGCCGGCGTGAACTCGGACCGCGACGACCTGGTTGACATCAGCTTCAACGACCGCGCCAGCAGCGCGCGCGTCGAGTACGGCTACTGGCAGCTGTGCAGCGATTCCAACTACCGTGGCAGCTGCCGCGTGTTCGGGCCTGGCAGCCACGATGACCTGGGCAGCCTGAACGGACGCGTGTCGTCGGCGCGCCTGGTCGATCCGCGCGAGGAGAACCGTCCGCAAAATGACGAGGGCCTGGTGGTGCTGTATGGCCGCGCTTTCCTGAAGGGGCCCGGGCTGCAGGTGAACCGCGACGTCAGCGACCTGGTGCGCCTGAACTTCAACGACCAGGCCGCATCCCTCGCCATCAACGAAGGCACCTGGGAAGTCTGCACGGACTCGCAGTTCAACGGCAGCTGCGAGCGCATGGGGCCGGGCAAGTATGAAGTGCTGAACACGACGTTTGACAAGCGTATTTCCTCGCTGCGCCGCCTGTACTGAGCGCGTGATGGGGCCTTCCGCGTGGCCTTGTATTTGTTACACTAGCATCCTGGCGCAACCGCCAGGCAAATCATCACCAAAGAATGAAGAATGGAGTTAATCATGACGGGCCCTTTCAAACACACGCTGGCATGCGCGGCCACCTTGCTGCTATCGCTGGGGGCCCATGCGGCCGCCCATGCGGGCGATATCACCTTGTTCGAGGACGTCGATCTGCGTGGCCGCGCGGTGAACCTGCGCGAGACGACGGACGATTTGTCGCGCATGGGCTTTAACGACAAGGTATCGAGCATCCTGGTGCGTTCGGGTACCTGGGATGTGTGTACCGATGCTGGTTTTCGCGGCAATTGCCGCACCCTGGGGCCGGGCGAATACCGTTCGATGCCGGGCATGAACGACGCCATCAGTTCGGTGCGCGAGTCGGGGCGAGGCGATGGCAACAATCCGGGACGCCCGGGACGCGATCCGGACCGGGGCCATGGCGGCTATGGCCGTGGCGGCACCCTGGAAGTGTATTCGGGTGCGGGCCAGAATGGCGGCTCGGCGCGCCTGAACCGCGACACGGACGATTTCGTCAGTATCGGTTTCAACGACCGCACCACCAGCATCGTCGTCTATAACGGCTACTGGCAGCTGTGCAGCGACTCGAACTACAACGGCGTGTGCCGCATCTTCGGCCCTGGCCGCCACGACGACCTGGGACGCGGCCTCGACGGGCGCGTCTCGTCGGCGCGCATGGTCGACGAGCGCGAAGCGCGCCGCCAGCAGCAGTACGATAATCAGTACCAGCGGCCGCAGTACGACCAGCCGCAATATCCTCAATACCAGCAGCCGCAATACCAGCAGCGCGGCGCCGTCCTGCTGTTCCCCGAAGCGGGCATGCGCGGCGAACCGCTGGCGCTGGACCGCAATGCGGAAGACCTGGTGCGCTACAACTTCAATGACCGCGCCTCGTCCATCGTCGTCAACGAGGGCCAGTGGGAAGTGTGCAGCGATTCGAACTTCCATGGTCGCTGCGAAGTGATCGGGCCGGGCGAATATGGCCGTCTGAACAGCATGGAAAACCAGATTTCCTCGCTGCGCCGCGTGCGCTGATCCCGTCCTGACGTCGTGCAGACAGGCCGCCTGCCGGGTTGATCCCGCCAGGCGGTTTTTACATTCGCTGCCGTGCGCTGACATTTGCTTGCCCTTTGTTACACTCGCCGCCTGTCGCCTGGACTACACTGGCGAAAATGTCTCAGTATTGGAGTTGTCATGGTTCGATCTTTCCGGCCCGCGCTGTTGTGCGCCGCCACCTTCCTCGCCCCCCTCGCCGCATCGGCGGGCGAAATCACGCTGTTCCAGGACGCCGGTTTCCGCGGCCGCCCCGTCACCCTGCGCTCCGACACGGGCGACCTGTCGCGCATGGGCTTTAACGACAAGACCTCGAGCATCATCGTGCGCTCGGGCACCTGGGAAGTGTGCAAGGACGCCAATTACCGTGGCAATTGCCGCGTGCTGCAGCCTGGCCGCTACGACAGCATGCCGGGCATGAACGATGCCGTTTCCTCCGTGCGCGAAGTGGGCCGCCCGGGCCATGGCGGCGGCGATCACCGCCCGTATCCACCGCGCCCGCCGCGTCCCGAGCCGGAGCGTCCTCATCCCGGCTATCCCGGCCACGGCGGCGGACACCGTCCCGACATGAATGGCGCCGTGCTGCTGTTCCCCGACGCCGGCATGCGCGGCCGGCCCGTGCGCCTGGACCGCGAGGTGCACGACTTGAGCCGCTATGGCTTCAACGACCGCGCCGAATCGATCGTCGTCAATTACGGCCGCTGGGAATTCTGCGTCGATGCCAACTTCCGTGGCCGCTGCGTGGTGATGGGGCCAGGCAGCTACGGCCGCCTGCACGGTGGCCTCGACCGCCGCATTTCCTCGCTGCGCCGCGTGCGCTGATTCCGCTGCCGGGCGGCGGCGTATTGTGCGCACGCTGTCCACGGCCCAATTCGTGTACTCTTCCCATAGGCAGTTCAACCATGGGGAGCAAGCACGGTGGAATACAAGGACTACTACAAGGAGCTTGGCGTCGAGAAGACGGCGACCGAGGCCGACATCAAGAAGGCGTACCGCAAGCTGGTGCGCAAATACCATCCCGACGTAAGCAAGGAGCCGGACGCCGACAAGCGCACCAAGGCCCTCAACGAGGCCTACGGCGTGCTGGGCGACGCGGAAAAGCGCGCCGCCTACGATGAACTTGGCCGTAACCAGGGCGCGCAGGGCCAGCCCTTCCGGCCGCCGCCGGACTGGGGCTCGGGCTACGAATCGTCGGGCGCCGACGACAGCGACTTTTTTGCCGACCTGTTCGCCCACGTGGGCGGGCGGCGCCGCGCCGGCGGCAGTTTCCAGATGCAGGGCGAAGACAGCCACGCCGCCATCACCATCGATTTGCAGGACAGCTACCAGGGCGCCAGGCGCCACATCGTCATGCGCGTGCCCGAAGCGGATGCGCAGGGCCATGTGGTGACGCGCGAGCGCACGCTGGAAGTGACGATACCGAAAGGCGTCACGGAAGGGCAGCAGCTGCGCATGAAGGGGCAGGGCAATCCCGGCAGCGGTGGCGCGCCCGCCGGCGATTTGTACCTGGAAATCCGCTTCCGGCCCGACGCGCGCTACAAGGTGGAAGGGCGCGACGTGTTCGAGACCGTGCCCGTCACGCCGTGGGAGGCGGCGCTGGGCGGCGACATCGACGTGCCGACGCCGTCGGGCACCGTGTCCGTCACGGTGCCGCCCAATTCGCAGACGGGGCGCAAGCTGCGCCTGAAGGGGCGCGGCATTCCCGCCGCCCAGCCGGGCGATCTGTATCTGCTGCTGGAAGTGGTGCTGCCGCCGGCGAACGACGACAAGGCGCGCGAACTGTATGCAACCATGGCGCGCGAGATGGCTTTCAATCCGCGCCAGAAGCTGGGAGGGTAAATCATGACAAACAAGGTAATTGGCGAACTGCTCGAAGACCGTGCCCTGAGCCTGGAGGAACTGGCGCGCGCCTGCGCGGTGGAACCGGACTGGGTGGTGCAGCACGTGCAGACGGGCGTGCTGCTGCAGGACGGCCCGCCGGCGGGCCAGCTGACGGCATGGCGCTTCACCAGCCTGGACCTGGTGCGCGCGCGCCGCCTGCACGAAATCGAATCCGTGTTCGACGCGAACGCGGAACTGGCCGCGCTGGTGGTCGATCTATCGGAAGAAGTGGCGCGCCTGCGCCGCCGCCTGCACGTGCTGGGCGTCGAATAGCTTTTATTCGGGCTCGCCGTGGCGTGCCACGGTGAGCCTGGCAATATAAAACTGCCCATCGACGACGACCCGGTGCGGGATGCCGGCCACGTCGAAGCCGGGGCCGCCGTCTTCCATCCACTCCTGCGCCAGCGCGTCGAACTGCTGCGGCGTCATGCGCAGCATCTGCGCCGTGATGACGAAGCGCGCGCCTGGTTTTTGCTTGTTGACGAAGTCGTCGATGCCGGCCATGTGAATCTCTTCAAGGTTGTGTCTGAAATCGGGGTCAGACCCCCGGACACGTTGACACTGAGCTTTGCGTTGGCGGTGTTGAGGGTCTGACCCCAGCAGTTGTTTGGGGCTTGCCCCCGCATGATACCCGTCCGCGCGTTCTTCTAGAAGCCCTGCACCAGCAACGGCAGCTGCTCCGCAAACCGCTCCGTCAGCCACTTGCCCGCCTGGCCCGGCGGCGTGTCGGCGCGCTGGATCAGGTAAATCGGGTAATTCTCGCCATTGTCGACGGCCAGCGGCAGGTGCACCAGCCGTCCCTCCGTCAAATCCTCGCGCACCATCGCTTCGGGCATGTTGCCCCAGCCCAGGCCCGCGCGCAGCAGCGCGTGTTTTGACCCCAGGTCGCCCAGGCGCCAGTTGCGCAATCCCAGCACGCCGAAATCCTGGCCTTCCGTCAGCACGCTGCGGTCGCTGAGTACCAGCTGCACGTGTTCGCGCGCCACGCTGGAAGGAATCGGGCCGGCCAGCTGCGCCAGCGCGTGGCTGGGCGCGGCCACGGGAATCAGGCGCACGTGGCCGACGGCCAGGCGCTCGAAGACGCTGGCCGTGGCCGTCATCCAGCCGCCAAGGCCGATGTGGCAGCTGCCATCCATCACCAGCTGCGCCACGGCGCCCATGGCTTCGATGCGCAGGCGCAGGGCGACGGTGGGGAACTGCGCCTGGAACGCCTCGAGCACGCGCACCAGCACGCAGGTGGGGAACATCACGTCGACCACCACCGACACTTCCGCCTCCAGCCCGCCGGCCAGCGCCTTGGCGCGCGCGCGCATGCCATCGACCTTCAGGGCCACGGCGCGCGCGTCGGCCAGCAGGGCCTTGCCCGCGTCCGTCAGCGTGGGCTTGCGCTTGCCGCGGTCGAGCAGCACCACATTCAGTTGTTCTTCCAGGTTGGCGATGGTGTAGCTGATCACCGATTGCGTGCGGTGCAGCTGGCGCGCCGCGTGGGCGAAACCGCCCGCGTCGATGACGGCGACGAACACGCGCAACTGGTCGAGCGAAGGCTGGCCCGGTTCTCTCATGATGATTCCTTATCTAAAAATTCGATGCTAATCATTTATATTTACATGGTTTTCTCGATGGTAGACCTGAACTATGCTGTATGCAAGGGCTGCGATGCGGCCCATCCCGTCACCCGTTTTCCCAGGAGTACTTCATGAGCAAGGTCTTGTACATCAATAGCAGCGTGCGCAACAGCGGTTCCCTGTCGCGTCAATTGTCGGGCGAATTCGTCGCGAAACTGGCCGCGCAAGGCGCCAGCGTCGTCGAGCGCGACCTGTCCGCGCAACCGGTGCCGCACCTGACGGAAGAAGTGATGGGCGCCTTCTTCACGCCGGCCGAGCAGCGCAGCGCGCAGGCGGCAGCGGCGGTGCAGTTGTCCGATACCCTGGTCGACGAATTGCTGGCGGCCGACGTGCTGGTGCTGGCCGCGCCCATGTACAACTTTTCCGTGCCGTCGACCCTGAAGGCGTGGATCGATCACGTGGCGCGCGCGGGCCGCACTTTCCAGTACACGGCAACGGGCCCCGTCGGCCTGGCCACGGGCAAGAAAGCGCTGATCTTCACGGCCAGCGGCGGCGTCTACAGCGAAGGCCCGGGCGCCGCGTATGACTACCTGAGCACCTATCTGCGCACGGCGCTGGGCTTCATCGGCATCACCGACATCGAGTTCGTGCAAGCGGAAGGCGTGGCCATGGGCGAGGATGCCGTCGCCAGCGCGATCGCCAAGGGCCGCGCCTCGATCGAGGCCCTGGCTGCCTGAGGTCTACTCCGCCGTAGTTCCAAAGAGGGATTGCCAATCTGCCATGGTTGACATAAGCTTGCCGGCGGCACGCCCCGTGCCAGGCCGGCGAGCCGTTCGCCATGAAAGTCCCCCATGCACAAGTTGGCAAGCGCAGTACTGTTCGGCTGTTCCCTGTTTTCGGCAGGCATGGCGCTGGCGCAGACCGCGCCCGCTGCACCGCCTGCGCCGCCCCACGTGGGCCGCCACGCCTCCACGCCCGAGGATATCCGCGCCATCGAGCAGGTCGTCGCCGACTTCCAGGCGGCCCTGATCGCCAAGGACGTCAAACTGCTGTCGTCGCTGATGCTGCACACGAATATCCTGTTCGCCTCGCCGGCCGACGATGCTTTCATCAAGAACATGCGCGACACGACGGACGTCCACTTCGACGGTGTCGGGGCGGGCGGCTACGCCGCTTTCGCCAGCTTCATCAAGCGCGAACCGCAGCGCACGGAAGAAAAATTCTACAACGTCAAGATCACCCAGGACCGCCATGTGGCGTGGGTCAACTTCGACTACGAATTCCTCGTCGGCGGCAAATTGTCGAACTATGGCGTGGAAGCGTGGCAGATGGTCAAGCGCGATGGCGACTGGAAAATCCTCAGCGTCGTCTGGTCCATGCATCCCGCCGCCGAGGCAGGAAAATAGCCGCCCGCCATGCCGCGTCAGTCGCGCGGCAGCGCGCGGATTTCCACCGTGCCCCCCGCGTTCAGTACGGGGTTTCCGATCAACAATTTTTTTGCATCGTCTATACTTTCAGTGGACGTGCCGCCATGCCTGGCGATCAGGCAAGCGTTCAAGTTTTCCCTGTGCCGCGTAATAAAAAGCAGATAAGTAAGTGAGTATCCTGAACAATCGCGAGCGCATGGTTTTACCCTCACCGCGTCAGTCCGTAGAGACAAGCTGTCCGGCCATGTCATTTTTGGAGCGCACATCGTGCCGATAAAGTATGTTGATTTTTATGAGGTGAATTACACGGCAGAGCGCTTGCGGGGCTGCAAGCTATGGGGCGCCTACGTCGCCATCTATGCCCCTTCGCCCAACCCCATGCACCGTGTGAACCTGGTGAAAAAGCGCCGGGTGTCGGCCGACCACCAGTTTACAACGGAAGCCGATGCCATGGCGGAAGCGGGCGAGGCGGCCGTCAAGCTGGTCGAGCGGCGCCAGCGCCGCTATGTCTTCCACCCCTGATGCCACTGCGCGGTATCACGCAGCGCGCGCCAGGGCAGGATGTGCACGCGGCCCGAATGCACGGCTTCCAGTTCCACATGCGTGGCCGCTTCATCCGGCGTGGCAGGGGCGCACAGCTTGATGACGAGAAAATGTTTTTCCTTGTTGACGGGCGTGACGGCCGTCCATTTGCTGTTGAGTAACTTGTTCGGGCGCAAGTTATTGCGATTGGCAAGGTGCATGGCGGGCTCCGGATTGGCGTGATGGCGATGTTGCCATTATCATGCAACTTCCTGCCACGCACGAGGACCGCCATGAAACGCCAGCTGCACCTGCTCGTCATCGACCCGCAAAACGATTTTTGCGACTTGCCTGCCACCTGGCTGCCGCCCGATGCGGCGCCGGCCTTGGCCGTGCCCGGCGCCCACGCCGACATGCTGCGCGTGGCGCAGCTGATCCGTGAAGGGGGCGGCGGCTTGACGCAGATCAGCGTGACGCTCGACGCCCACCACCGCTACGACATCGCCCACCCCGCCTTCTGGCGCACGGGCGATGGCGGCGCCGTGCCGCCGTTTACGCAGATCAGCGCCCAGCAAGTGCGCGACCGCCTGTTCCTGCCCGCCGCCAGCGGCGCCTTGCCGCGCGCGCTGGCCTACCTCGACGCCTTGCAGCAAGCGGGGCGCTACCAGCTGATGGTGTGGCCCGTACACTGCGAGATCGGCAGCTGGGGCCAGAATATCCACGCGGCCGTGCGCGCCGCCTACAACGCCTGGGAAGTGACCAACTTGCAAGTGGTGGCCAAGCTGAGCAAGGGTTCCAATCCGTGGACCGAGCACTACTCGGCCGTCATGGCGGAAGTGCCCGATGTGCAGGATGCGGCCACCCAGCTCAACCGCGCTTTCCTCGACACCCTGCTGCCGGCGCAGCAACTCTACATCTGCGGCGAAGCGGGCAGCCATTGCGTCAAAGCCAGCACGGAACATATCGCCGATTACCTGGAAGCGCAGCAAGGCAAGGCGGCCCTGTCGCGCCTGGTCTTGCTGACGGACTGCATGAGCCCCGTCACGGGCTTCGCAGCGCAGCAGCGCGATTTCCTTTCTGCCATGCGCGAGCGCGGCGCGCGGCTGGCCACGTCCGCCGATGTTTTGCCCGAGTTGTTGGCCAACGCAGACGATTGATGCTTTCCTGCAAGCGAACCCTGCTGAAATGCTTGCGGTGGCGTACTATTCTGGCTTCAGGAAGTTGGAGAAAACACACATGACCCCGATAGTGCGCAGTTTGCTGGAAACCGATCTGTATAAATTTACAATGTGGCAAGCCTTGCTGCACGGTCATCCGAATACCCATACCGAGTACGAATTTGTCTGCCGCAACGCCACCGCCTTTCCCCTGGCCGAACTGAAGGGCGAGCTGGAAGAACAGCTCGACCACCTGTGTTCGATGTCGTTTGCTGACGACGAGCTGGCCTATTTGCGCACCTTGCGCTTCATGAAGAGCGATTTCGTCGACTTTTTGACGGTGTTCCGTTTTCAGAGAAAATTCATCGACGTCAGCACGGACGGCGACACCCTGCTCGTGCACGCGGCCGGGCCGCAGGTGCATGTGATGGGCTTCGAGATTTTCGTGCTGTACATCATTAACGAACTGTATTTCCGCCGTTTCGACCTCGATGCGGCCATGCGCGAAGGGCGTCACCGCCTGGGCTTGAAAGTGGCGGCCGTCAAAGAATTCGGCAAGTTGCCACGGCGCAAGCATCCATTTGAATTTTCCGACTTCGGCGTGCGCCGGCGTTTTTCCGGTGCCTGGCACGACGAGGTGGTGCAGCGGCTGGCGCGCGAAGTGCCCGAGTATTTCAAGGGCACGTCGAATGTCTACCTGGCGAAAAAGCTCGGTATCGTGCCGATCGGCACCATGGCGCATGAATACATGCAGTCGTTCCAGTCGTTCGGCGTGCGCCTGCGCGACTTTCAAAAGGCGGCACTGGAAGACTGGGTGCAGGAATACCGTGGCGACCTGGGCATCGCCCTGACGGACGTGGTCGGCATGGATGCCTTCCTGGCCGACTTCGACCTGTATTTCGCCAAGCTGTTCGACGGCTTGCGCCACGATTCGGGCGACCCCGTCGAATGGGGAGAGAAGGCGCTGGCCCACTATGCGGCCCTGCGCATCGACGCCAACACCAAGCGCCTCGTGTTTTCCGACGGCCTGGACCTGGACAAGGCCTTCGCCCTGTATCAGCACTTTGCCGACCGCATCATGACGGGTTTTGGCATCGGCACCAATCTCACCAACGACGTCGGTTTGACGCCGCTCAATATCGTCATGAAACTGGTGCGCTGCAATGGCCAGTCCGTGGCGAAATTGTCGGATTCGCCGGGCAAGACCCTGTGCAAGGATGAAACCTTCCTCGCGTATCTGCGGCAGGTGTTTCACCATCCTGCCGTCTAAGCTGCGCCCAGGCGTCTATGCGTGGCGTAGGTCCGATTAGCGGGGCCGCCGAGGCGCGGCAAAGCCGCGCGTAATCGGACAACTGCGCGGCCAACTGCGCGGACAACTGCGCGGCCAAACTCGCCGACAAGCTCGGCGTGCAGACGGCGTGCAGTGTGAGCCCCGACTTAAAACCCCGTGACCACCGTGTTCATGTGTTCCACCTGCGGCGGGGCGGCAAAGAATTCGCCCACCAGGCCGCGCCAGGCCTGGAAGTCGTCGCTGCCGCGGAAATGCACGGTATGGTCTTCGAGGGTCGTCCAGCCGACCACCAGGCGGTAGGCGTCGCCGTTTTCGATCGAGCGCTCCAGGCGCATCGATTCGCAGCCGCGCGCGCGCTGAAACAGGGGCACGGCTTTCGCTACGGCCGCCTCGAAGGCTTCATGCGTGGCCGATTTGATCTGGATGTGGGCAATTTCAAAAATCATGGCAAGTTCCGCTGTGGAATGAAGGAACGGTGATCTTGCCATAATTTCGCCGCGCGGGGGAGGGCGTCAGCCTGCCAGCACCTGTTTGCCTGCACCTGCGCCAGCGCGCTGGCTGCCCGCGTGGCTGGCCGTGCGCTGTTCGATGTCGCAGCCATTGCATGCCTGCACGATGGCGTGCGCCCGTTCCCGTTCCTGCGGAGTGCCGATGGCGACGACGAGGCGGAACATGCCGCGCCACGCCGCCTTGCCCTGCACGGGAACGGCCTCGTCGTCGACCGTGTCGAGCTGCACGGCGTGCGCGGAAAAGCCATCGCCCAGCAGGGTGCTGCGGGCCTGCTGCGCATCGGCAAGATGGTCGAAGATACGGATCAGGGCAGGCGCAGGGTTGGCAAGGGGGCTGGTGGAGGTACTCATGGCCAGGCTTTCAAAGAGGGTCGTCTGTATTTGACCTGCGAGCCTTTAAATAATTCTGCCTCAGCCTCCAAATGCCTGCATTCAGTGGCAAAAGTTTGATAAATATCCAGTATGGCTGCCAAGTCGCGCTAAGATACGCCTTGCGGTGCATCCTGCAGGCAGGGATGCGGGATCAATCTTTCATAGGAGAACTAAATGGCAGCGAAGAAAATTCTGTTTTTGACCGGCGATTTTGCAGAAGATTATGAAACGATGGTGCCGTTCCAGGCCCTGCTGATGCTGGGCCATACCGTGCATGCCGTCTGCCCCGGCAAGAAAAGCGGCGAGACGATCAAGACGGCCATCCACGATTTCGAGGGCGACCAGACCTACACGGAAAAGCCGGGCCATTTGTTCACCCTGAACGCCAGCTTCGACGAGATCGACCCGGCCCACTACGACGCCGTGATGATCGCCGGCGGCCGCGCGCCCGAATACCTGCGCCTGAACGAGAAAGTCATCGCCGCCGTGCGCCATTTCGCCGAAGCGGGCAAGCCCGTCGCGGCCGTCTGCCATGGCGCGCAATTGCTGGCCGCCGCCGATGTCATCCGCGGCAAGCGCATTTCCGCCTATCCCGCCTGCGCGCCGGAAGTGAAACTGGCGGGCGGCACGTATGCCGATATCGCCGTCACGGACGCCGTCACGGATGGCCAGTTCGTCACGGCCCCGGCCTGGCCCGCCCATCCGGCCTGGCTGGCGCAGTTCGTCAAGCTGCTCGGTACCGAGATCCATTTGTAACCTTCACCAGTCCGGCAGGCCGCAGCGCTTGCCGGGCGTATCACTTTTCAGATTCGAGTTCTTCATGCATGCGCCGCGCAGTCAACCTTCCCGCAAACAACTTCCAGCCTCGCGCTGGCGCCAGCGCCGCCTGGCGCAAGCCGCGTCGGGCCTGAGCGCCGCGCAGGAACGCCAGCTGGCCACCCTGCATGACATTTCCACCTTGCTGGCGGGACAGCACGCCATCGATGCCCTGTGCCGTGGCTTCCTGCGCCACGTGATGCAGTTCGCGCAGGCCGAAGGCGGCACCGTGCGCATCCTCGATCCGCAGCAGGACACCGTGCACATCATCGTGCACGAGGGTATTTCCGACGCCATGGTGGAAGAGGAACACTGTATCCGCAACAACGATTGCCTGTGCGGCGCGGCCGTGGCGCAGGGCGTGATCCAGATCCGCGATTTCCGCCAGGTCGATGCGCTGCAGCGCTACCGTTGCCAGGACGAAGGTTTCATTGCCATCGCCGTCTTCCCCATCCTCGCGCGCGAGCAGGTGGTGGGCAGTTTTTCGCTGCACTTTGCGCGCCCGCAAGCCGTGCATGCGCAGCAGCAGGGCTGGCTGGAGACGCTGGGCCAGAGCCTGGGCATCGCCATCGAAAACCAGCGCCTGATCGCGCGCGAAAAGGAATTCGCCGTGGCGCGCGAACGCAGCCTGCTGGCCGAAGGCTTGCATGACAGCATCGCGCAAAGCCTGAACTTCATCAGCCTGCAAGTGCAGATGCTCGACGATTCCGTGCGCCGGGGCCAGCTCGACGAAGCGGCCGAAGTGCTGCCGCTGATGCGCATGGGCGTCGAGCAAAGCTACCAGGACGTGCGCGAATTGCTCGTCAATTTCCGCACGCGCTGGCATGGCAGCGACCTGGAAAGCAAACTCAGCGAAGTGCTGGCCAAGTTCGAGCTGCAGACGGGCGTCGCCGGCACGCTGGAGATGAGCGGCAACGGCGCGCCGCTGGCGCCCGAGCAGCAGTTGCAGATCCTGTTCATCGTGCAGGAAGCGCTGTCGAATATCCGCAAGCACGCGCAGGCGAGCAATGTGGCGTTGCGCGTGGAAAACGGGCGCGACTTTGCGCTGCAGGTACGCGACGATGGCGAAGGCTTTGCCGCCAACCTGCGCGACAAGAAAACGGAATTGCAGATCGGCTTGCGTATCATGCAGGAACGGGCCGAGCGGCTCGGTGCGCAATTTGCCATCGACAGCACGCCCGGCGGCGGCACGACGATCTCGCTGGCCCTGCCGGCAGCCCGGCGCCAGGCCGCGTAACAGATGATTCCGAATCTATTCCCGCTATTTATCAGGCTAAAGAAACAAACATAGTGAACGCACCAATCAAAATCCTGCTGGTCGACGACCACACCCTGCTGCGCAGCGGCGTCAAGCTGCTGCTGCAGCGCAATCCTCAATTCCAGGTGGTGGGCGAGGCATCGAACGGGCTCGACGGCGTGCGCCTGACGGCCGAACTGCGGCCCGACGTGGTGCTGATGGACTTGAACATGCCGGGCGTGACGGGCGTCGAGGCGCTGCAGCTGATCTTGCAGGACATGCCGCAGATGGTGGTGCTGATGCTGACCGTGTCGGAAAACGCGGCCGACCTGGGCGCGGCCCTGCGTGCAGGCGCGCGCGGCTACTTGCTGAAAAATATAGAAGCCGAGCAGCTGGGCCAGGCCATTTGCCGCGCCGCCGCCGGCGAATCCGTGATTGCCGACGCCATGACGGCCAAGCTCGTGTCGCAGTTCCGCGCGGGGCAGAACGCACCGCAGGAAGACTATGACAAATTGACGCCGCGCGAACGCGAAGCCATGGCGTGCCTGGCGCAAGGGCTGAGCAACAAGGAAATCGCGCGCCAGCTGGACGTGGCCGAAAGCACGGTGAAAATCCACGTGCAAAACATCCTCAAAAAGCTTAAGCTCAGCAGCCGCGTGCAGATTGCCGTGTATGCGGTCGAGCGCGAACTCGGTAAATAAAGATCAAGCAAAGCGCAAATACCGTGCCAAAAAGCCACAAGGAATGCGCGATTGTTTGATCTGCATGGCGTTCCGGCCTAGACAACCCTAGTTCCTTTGACGTATGGCCTTGACCGTGCCTGCGCATTACACTCTTAGTCATTCGCTAATCTAATAAGAGAGTGTCATGCATAAGGTCAACGTCGATGGCTTGCTATCGAGCCAGGCTCTGTTCCGCCATATTTCCCCTTCGCAATTAGAGCAATTGCGCCAGGATGTCGTGCGTGTCGAAGTGGAAAAAGGCAAAGTGTTGTTCCGCAAGGGCGAAGTGGCGGAAGGCGCCTACGTGGTGGTCTTCGGCCTCGTCAAGCTCAGCGTGTTTTCCATGGAAGGGACGGACAAGGTCCTGGAATTGATCCGCCCGGGCCAGAGCTTCGGCGAAGCCATGATTTTCCTCGATGAACCGTATCCGTTCTGCGCCGAAGCGCTCGAGCACTGCCTGCTGCTGCGCATCCCGCCGCACGCGCTGCTGCGTCTGCTGGACCAGTCGCCCCGCATCGCGCGCCAGATGATGAACAGCCTGTCGCACCACCTGATGGGCTTCATTCGCAACGTGGAGCGCTGCTCCGTGCAGAACGCCACCCAGCGCGTGGTCGAGTATCTGCTGCAGGCATCGGACCAGCAGCGTTCCAACGAGGTCAAGCTGGACCTGAAGAAAAGCCTGCTGGCATCGTTCCTGAACCTGGCGCCCGCCACCCTGTCGCGCGTGCTGCACCAGCTGACGGATTTGCACCTGATTAAAGTCAGCGGTTCGCTGATCCAGATCCAGCCGGATGCACTGAAGACGTACCGCCACGGTTCCGCCGCGGCGATGCTCAATTAAGTTTTTCAGCAGGCAAGGTCAGCCGCCAGAACAGCAGGGCGAGCAAGCTGACCGCCGCGCCCAGCGCGCATACCCCATGCCAGCCCGCCAGCGCATACACGCTGGTGGCGGCAATCGCCCCGAGTCCGCTTCCCACCGCATAAAACAGCATGTAGCACGCCACCAGGCGGCTGTGCGCGTCGCTGTCCTGCTTGAAAATCAGGCTCTGGTTCGTCACGTGGATGGCCTGTCCCGCCAGGTCCAGCGCGATGATGCCGACGATCAGGGGCCACAGGGCAGCACCGGCAAAGCTGAGCGGCAGCCACGCGGCCAGCAGCAACAGCAGGGCCGCGCCCGTTGTCCACTGGGCGCGGCCCTTGTCCGCCATGGCGCCCGCACGCGCCGCGCCCAGCGCGCCGATCACGCCCACTAAGCCGAACGCGCCGATGGCCGCATGCGTATAGCCTTGCGCCGTCAGGGGCAGCACCAGGGCGCTCCAGAAGATATTGAAGACGGCAAACATCAGCAGGGCCAGCATGCCGCGCACGCGCAGCACCTTGTTGTGCAGCAGCATGTCCGCCATCGAAGCGAGCAGGGCGCCGTAGGCCAGCTTTTGATCGGATGGCTGCGCCGGCGGCAGCTTGCGCCACAGCAGCAGCAACAGGGCACAGGCGATGGCGGCCGAGACAAAATACACGGCGCGCCAGTCGGCCAGGTCCGCCACCACGCCGGACAGGGTGCGCGCCAGCAGCAAGCCGATCACCACGCCGCCCTGCGCCATGCCGACGACCCTGCCCCGCTCATGGCTGGCCGCCGCGCTGGCCGCGTAGGCGATCAAGCCCTGCGTCATGGCCGTGCCCAGCAAGCCCACCAGCAGCATGCCGCCCAGCAAGGCGGCCGTGGAACGGGCGCAGCCCAGCGCCGCCAGGGAGACGGCCAGCATGCCCAGCTGGAACAGGGTCAGCCGGCGCCGGTTCAGCATGTCGCCCAAGGGAACCAGCAGCAGCAGGGCCAGCGCGCAGCCGATCTGCGTGGCCGTGATGACCATGCCGCTGGCGGCCTCCGTCATGCCGAATTCCTGCGCCAGGGTGGCGAGCAAAGGCTGGGCGTAATACACATTGGCCACGCTGAGGCCGGCCGCACAGGCAAACAGCCAGACGAGAGGGGAAGGAAGTGCTGTTGTAATGGGGGTGGTCGTGTCGCGCATGGGCTTGCCTATAAGTGGTTGCAAATTAAAACCAGTTGGAGTCTACGGTGATTAGTTTTAAAATGCAACCACTCAATCCTGGAGCATGCCGATGGCCAAGCGCAAGAGCCTGAAAACTGACCCCTGTCCCGTGGCGCGCGCGCTCGACGCGATCGGCGAGCGCTGGTCGCTCTTGATCGTGCGCGATGCCTTCGACGGCATGCGGCGTTTCGGGGAATTCCAGAAAAGCCTGGGCGTGGCGAAGAACATCCTGGCCGACCGCCTGCACACGCTGGTGGAAGAGGGCATTTTTACGGTCGCGCCCGCCTCGGACGGCACGGCCTACCAGGAATACGTGCTGACGGCCAAGGGGCTGGCGCTGTTTCCCGTCGTCGTCGGCTTGCGCCAGTGGAGCGAGGCGCAATTGTTCGACCCTGGCGAGGCGCATTCCACCTTGCTGCAGCGGGGTTCAGGCTTGCCCGTGCGCCGCATGGACGTGCTGGCCGAGGATGGCCGCGTCCTGCAGGCGGGCGATACCGTCGTGCAGAAGGTAGGGGCGCCATGAGCCGCACGGTGGCCGTCATCGGCGGCGGTATCACGGGCGTCACCACGGCGTACGCGCTGGCGAAACGGGGCGTCGCTGTCACCCTGGTCGAGCGCCACCGCTATGCCGCCATGGAAACGTCGTACGCGAATGGCGGGCAATTGTCGGCCTCGCACGCGGAAGTCTGGAACCACAAGGCGACGATATGGAACGCGCTGAAATGGATGACGCGGCGCAATGCGCCGCTGCTGCTCAATCCGACTCCCGGCTGGCACAAGCTGAGCTGGCTTGCGGAGTTTCTCGCCGCCATGCCGCACTACGAGCGCAACACCATCGCCACGGCGCGCATGGCGATTGCCGCGCGCGCACACCTGTTTGCGTGGGCCGAGCAAGAAAACATAGCTTTCGACCATCGCCGCGCCGGCATCCTGCACGTGTACCGCGACCAGCGCGGCTTCGAGCGGGCGGCCGGCGTGTCGCGCCTGCTGGCGCAGGCAGGGCTGGAGCGCCGCGCCGTCACGCCGCAAGAAATGCGCGCCATCGAACCGGCCCTGCACGGCGACTTTTACGGCGGCTATTACACGGACAGCGATTCCACGGGCGACATCCACAAATTCACCAGCGGCCTGGCCGACGCCTGCGCCCGCCTGGGCGTGGCTTGCCGCTACGGCACGCAGGTGACGGCGCTGGCGCGTGAGCACGGCCAGGTGCGGGTCATGACGGGCGAGGACAGCGCCGTGTTCGACGCCGTCGTCATCTGCGCGGGCACGGCCAGCCGGGCCATGGCGGCCATGCTGGGCGATCACGTAAACGTGTATCCCGTGAAAGGCTATTCGATTACCGTGCAGCTCGATGACGCCGCCAGCCGCGCGGCGGCACCGTGCGTCAGCCTGCTCGACGATGCGACCAAGCTGGTCAGCAGCCGCCTGGGCGAGGACCGGCTCAGGGTGGCGGGTACGGCGGAATTCAATGGCTTCAATGACGACATCCGCGCCGACCGCATCCGCCCGCTGCTGCAGTGGGTCGAACAGTGCTTTCCTGGTGTGAATACCCGCAAGGTGGTGCCGTGGGCGGGCCTGCGCCCTATGTTGCCGGCCATGCTGCCGAAAGTGGGGCCGGGCAAGGCGCCGGGCGTGTACTACAACACGGGCCACGGCCACCTGGGCTGGACCCTGGCGGCCGCGACGGCGGAGATGGTGGCAGAGGCAGTGCTTAGTTCTTCGGCAATAGATCGCTGAGCGCGGCGCGGCCCTTGACGGTGAGGAAGGGGCCGACCTTGCTGTAGGGCAGTAAAAAATCGTTTTCGCAGCCGCTGCCGTTCGAGTCTTCCCAGAACGACACGCCTTCGGGTTTCAAGGACAGGTGGAAGCGGCCGCGGCCGTCGTAATCCGTGCCCTTGCATTCGGCGTCGATTTTCACGTCCTTGAAGAGGGCCTGGCGCAGGCGGTCCGGCAATTCGGCCTTGTCGTCGCCATCGCTGGCGCTGGCGCCAAACCAGTTCCACACGTCCGTCTCCTGGCCCGTTTTGACGTCCCAGGTGCGGAAGCGGATGGAGATGCCGCTGGCGCCATAGCCGGCCGCCCAGCGGTAGAATTTGACCGTCACCCAGCGCGGCGACCAGTAGGTGGGCTCCGCATATACTTCGTCTTCCGTCGTGAAACCGTTGCGGCCCAGGTATTCGCGGCGCGTGGCATAGAAATCGGCCAGGTCTTTCTTGTTCTTCGCCAGCACGGCGCGCAGCTGCGCGTTGATTTTTGCGATGCCGTCGCCGGGCGCCATCAGTTCCACGGTGATGGTGTCGCCCACTTGCAGGTTGCGGTATTGCTTGCCTTCGAAGGTAACGGGTTTGCTGACCTTGGTGTTGGGAAAGTCTTCCAGCGCCAGGTTGTAGGCGTCGCTGGCGCAGGACGGGTGTTCGCGCTCGCCCGCCGCTTCCAGCAAGCTCAAGGCCAGGGGCAGGGTCTTGCCGCTTTTCGGCTCGGTCCACGTGCCGGTGAGCTTGCCGCCCTGCGGCGCGTTAAGGCGCCACGTGCCCGTCGTGTCACCCTTGGCGTCGGACTCGCTCCAGTCGCTCTTGCCGTTCGCCATGGACAGCATGATGGGTGTCTTGTAGCGCGTGTAGTAGTAATTGCCGCTGCGGTCAGATCCTTGCGTGGGGCTGGGCTGGTTGAAGCAGGCGACGATATTTGCCTTGCCCAGGGTGCCTTGCCACACCCCTTGCACGGGCGTATCGGCCGCCATGGCGGAATTCAGGGCGGGCAGGGTCAGGCAGGCAAACAGAAAGCGGCGCATCGGTGGTTCCTCTCGTGGGCGATGGCCGATTCTACATGGCCCCGCCCACGAGATGCCACACGTCAACTATGTACGTGGTCGCTCCTGCGCCACGATAGCCATTGCCGCGCCCAGGTATTGCACCATGGCGGCGTCAACGAAGCTGCCTTCCATCAAGCGCGGTTCCTGCTGGTGCGCCTGGCGGAATTTCAGCTGCGTGGCCGGGTCCGTGCCCGCATACGAACGGAACAGATCCAGCCATTGCCGCGCCAATTGCAGCACGGCCGGGGCGGTGGGCGGCGTGCGCGCATCGATGGCGGCGCGCACGGCGGCGATCAGGGCCGGCCACTCGCCCGAGCGCCTGCCGTAGTTGGCGAGCAAATACGCATATTCCTGCTCATCGAGGAAAGGCTTGTACAGCGCCATGCGCGAGGCGTTGAAGGCGGCGAGAATGAACTGCATCAGCTCCGCATCGATGCTGGTGGTGGCCTGCATGGCCGGTTCCTGCGCATGCATATCGTTCAGGCGCGCGAACAGGCCAGGGTGGGCGCCCGTGTCGCGCACCAGCTTGACCATCCATTCCGTGGCCAGCGCCTGCGCTGGCGCGTCGCCGGGGCCGGCGCCCGTGGCCTGCAGTGCGCGCACTCTTGCAACCAGCGCCTTCCATTCCTGTTCCACGGCCGCATCGGACAGCAGCGGCAATTGCTGCAGTTCTTCAGGACTAAAATATTTGTCGTACATGGTCATCAACTCCATAGTGGTAAGCCACTCGGCCAGTTCCGGTGCCTGTCCCTGCGCCAGTTGCGCCTGCAGGGTGAGCAGGCGCTCGCGCAGGGTGGACGCCTGCGCGATCTGGCGCTCCAGCATGGCGATCTGCTGCGCCACGATGGAATGCAAAGGCAGGTCCGGGCCGGCGAGGGCATTGGCGATATCGGCCAGCGACAGCCCGAACTTGCGCAGCGCCATGATCCGGTGCAGCCGGTCCATGTCGCCGTGCTGGTACAGGCGGTAGCCAGCTTGCGTGCGCGCCGAAGGCGAGAGCAGGCCGATGCTGTCGTAGTGGTGCAGGGTGCGGATGGTCAGGCCCGTGAGCCTGGACAGTTCACCGATTTTCAACAGCATCGTCTTTTCCTTGTCTTCAGTGCGTGCTGCCACGATGGCGCCTGACGTCACGTCAGGGTCAAGCAGGAATGTAGCAGAGGAGCCGAAAAAATCGGAAAAAGAATCCGTTGACCTCTATTTTTTTGTACGGTATATTTATAAAACCGAATGACGGTTTCAGCAAAACAGACAGGTTCGGGCCAGGCGGCATGACGGCATGATCGTTGTGCGGCGCAGCAAGGAGCGCCATTGGCAGGGCTGGAAAGACAATCCGCGCAGACGGATTTTTTTCACAGTTGGTTTGTACGTTAAATATAATATGCCGCCGGCAAGATCCGGACGGCGAGAGAGACGACCATGATGAAAAGTATCGTTTGCGATACGCCCGGCAGTTTGCGCATGGAGCAGCGTCCCGTGCCCGTGCCCGCCGAGGGCGAAGTGCTGCTGCGCATACGCCGCGTCGGCATCTGCGGCACCGACATGCATATCTTCCGTGGCACCCAGCCTTTCCTCAGCTATCCGCGCGTGATGGGCCATGAATTGTCCGGCCATATCCACAGCGCGCCGGCCGGCTCGCGTCTGGCTGTGGGCGACCAGGTCTACGTGATGCCCTACCTGTCCTGCGGTACTTGCGTGGCCTGCCGCCAGGGCAAGACCAACTGCTGCACCCGCATCGAAGTGCTGGGCGTGCACCGCGACGGCGGCATGACCGAATACCTGGCGCTGCCCGAGCGCTTTGTCTTCAAGACGGAAGGCATCTCGCTCGACGACGCGGCCATGATCGAATTTCTCGCCATCGGCGCGCATGCCGTCAAGCGCGGCGCGGTCGATGCGGCCAAGCGCGTGCTGGTGGTGGGCGCCGGCCCGATCGGCATGGCCGTGATGCTGTTCGCATCGTTGAAAGGTGCCGACGTGACGGTGCTCGACGGCCGCGCCGACCGCCTGCAGTTCTGCCGCGACGCGCTGGGCATCGTCCGCACGGTGCAGCTGGGCGAGGGCGACAAGGAGCTGCTGTCGGACGCCACGGGCGGCGAATTCTTCGACGTGGTGTTTGACGCCACCGGCAATATCGCCGCCATGGAGCGTGGCCTGGACTTCGTCGCCCATGGCGGTAGCTATGTGCTGGTATCGATCGTGCGCGACCGCCTGTCGTTCTCCGACCCTGAATTCCACAAGCGCGAAACCACCTTGCTGGGCAGCCGCAATGCCACCGTCGACGATTTCGAGGACGTGGTGGCGGCCATGCAGGCGGGACGCGTGCCAACGGCGCTGCTCAATACCCACCGCACCACGCTCGACGAATTTACGGGCGTGCTCGATCGCTGGATGCAGCCCGAGGCGGGCGTCATCAAGGCCATCGTCGAGGTCTGAGATGAGCGATCTCAACCCCATACTTCAATTCGGCACCAGCCGCTTCCTGCAGGCGCACGCCGACCTGTTCGTCAGCGAAGCGGCCAGCCTCGGCGAGGCGCTCGGCCAGATCACCATCGTGCAAACGACCGGCAGCGCGCAGGGCGCGGCGAGGGTGGCGGCGTTTCGCCGGCCCGGTGGCTATCCCGTGCGCATCCGCGGCTGGCAGGACGGCGCGCAAGTCGATGAAGAGCGCCGCGCCCACTCCGTCACGCAGGCGTGGCAAGCGGGCAGCGACTGGCGGCAGGTGCGCGATGCGGCCGTGGCCGCGCGCGTGATCTTGTCGAATACGGGCGACACGGGCTACCAGCTGGACGAATCCGATCACGCGGGCATGCTCGACGGCGCGGCCGTTCCTGCCAGCTTTCCCGCCAAGTTGCTGGTGCTGCTGCACGGGCGCTTCCTGGCCGGCGCCGCGCCCATCTCGATTTTTCCGTGCGAACTGGTGGCCGACAACGGCAAGGTGCTGCGTCAGGTGATCGTGGCATTGGCGCGGCAGTGGCTCTGCGATGCCGCGTTCATCGGCTATCTGGAAACGGGCTGCCTGTGGATCAATTCCCTCGTCGACCGCATCGTTTCGGAACCGATCGAACCGGTAGGCGCGGTGGCGGAGCCCTATGCGCTGTGGGCCATCGAAGCGCAGGAAGGCATGCTGCTGCCGTGCCGCCACCCGCAACTGGTGGTCACAAACAGCCTGCGCGAGTATGAACAGCGCAAGCTGTTCTTGCTGAACCTGGGTCACACCTATCTGGCGCAGCTGTGGATGGAGCGGGGCAGCCCGGCCGGCATGACGGTGCGCGAGGCGATGGACGATGGCGCCATGCGCGCCGCGCTGGAAGCCCTGTGGCAGGAGGAAGTGCTGCCAGTGTTTGCCGCCATGGGAGAACAGCACGGCGACGCCGCGCTGGCCTATGTGGCGCAGGTCAGGGAACGCTTTTGCAATCCCTTCCTCGCGCACCGCCTGGCCGACATCGCCCAGCACCACGCCGGCAAGATCGAGCGCCGCATGGCGCCCGTGGCGGCCCTGGCGCGGCAGCTCTGTCCCGCCCTGGTGCAGCCGCGCCTGCGCGCCATGCTGGCGCCGGGAGCGCAGCCATGAAGGCCTCCGTCACCGCAGTTGTTTCTTTTTCGGCATGCCGATCCAATCCGATATCGACTAAAATGGCCCACTCATCCACTTTCCCTTTCGCTGGCATAGCGCGTTCATTCATCCATGTCCAAACCCGCCACCGTCTTCAAGCGCAGTACCAATCTGCTGTTGCAATTTCTCGCCGAGAATGTCGCAGTGGGCGAGATGCTGCCGACGGAGCAGTTCCTGACCACCATCTGCCAGGGCAGCCGCACGGCGGTCCGCAGCGCGATCGCCTACCTGTCGACGCGGCGGCTGATCGCCAGCCCGGCGGACCGGCGCCTGCTGCGCAAACCCATACCGGGCGACTACTTCGATATCTCCGAATTGCAGTCGGGGGCCGAGCGCATCCAGCAAGTGCTGATGGAACGCGTGTACCAGCGCGACATGCCGCCCGGCGCGGAATTTTCGGAAGCGGAACTGGCGCGCGAGGCGGGCGCCAGTACCGTCAGCGTGCGCGAATTTCTGATCGGCTTTTCGCGCTTCGGCCTGATCGAAAAGAAGCCGCGCGGCGGCTGGCGCCTGTGCGCGTTCGACAGGTCTTTTGCCACCGAACTGGCGGACATGCGGCGCATGTTCGAGATGGCGGCCGTGGAGCAGTTTGCGCACCTGCCGCATGGCGACCCGGCGTATGCGGAACTGGCGCGGCTGATCAAACAGCACGAGAAGCTGGCGGCCAGGATAGACACGCGCCACAATGCCTTTCCGGCGCTGGACCGCGAGTTCCACACCTTTTTGATTGGCCTGCTGAACAACCGCTTCGCGCAGGGCTTCTACGATATCGTCTCGTTCGTGTTTCACTATCACTACCAGTGGGACAAGGGCGAGGAAAAGGGCCGCAACCAGTACGCGGTGCAGGAACACCTGGCGATCCTGCATGCGCTGGCGGAGCACGACATACCGAAGGCGCTCGAGTGCATGCGCTCGCACCTCGACTCCTCGCGCCGCACCATGCTGTCATCGATAGGCACGCGCGAAAAACTGAGCCAGCCGGACACCTAGCCGTCTTTGCCGGGGAGGGTGCGCCATGAGCCTCGCTTCCCGGCCTGCCAGCCTGCTGCTGATGTCGCCCGAGGATAACTGCCTGATCGCCAGGACAGCATTGGCCAGCGGCGACGTCGTCGCCATCGATGGACTGCCCGTCACCCTGGCGCAAGACATCCAGATCGGCCACAAGGTGGCGCGCCGCGCGCTGGCCGTGGGCGACAAGGTGCTGCGCTACGGCGCCCTGATCGGCAGCATCACGGCTCCCGTCGCCATCGGCGAGCATATCCACACGCACAACCTGGCAAGCGACTACATCCCCACGTTTACCCTGGGCCAGGACGGCCACCATTTCCTGCACAAGGACGACCAAGCATGAACGCTCCCGTAACGACACCCGCCCTGTCGGGCTACCTGCGCGCCGATGGCCGCAAGGGCATCCGCAATATCGTGGTAGTGGCCTATATGGTCGAATGCGCGCACCATGTGGCGCGCCTGATGGTCAACGCCTTTCCCGGCCAGCCCGTGCACCTGATCGGCTTTACGGGCTGCTTCCCCAACGAATACGCGGACCAGGTGATGCGCCGCCTGCTGACGCACCCGAACGTGGGCGCCGTGCTGCTGGTCTCCCTGGGCTGCGAAGGCTTCAACAAATATGGCCTCTCCAGCGCCGTGGCCGACAGCGACCGCCCCGTGCACACGATCACCATCCAGGAAAACAGCGGCACGCGCCCCAGCGTGAGCAGCGGCGTCGAATGGATAGGCTGGGCTTTGGAACACCTGGCGCGGCAGGTGCGCGTGCCGATGGGGATCGATGAACTGGTCGTCGCCACCATCTGCGGCGGCTCCGACAGCACCAGCGGCATCAGCGCCAACCCGGCCGTCGGCGTCGCCTTCGACACGCTGATCGCGGCCGGCAGCCCCTGCATCTTCGAGGAGACGGGCGAACTGGTGGGCTGCGAACACCACATGCAGCGGCGCGCCGTCAGCCCGGACCTGGGCAACGCCATCGTCGAAACCGTGGCCAAGGCCGCGCGCTACTACACCATCATGGGCCATGGCAGCTTCTCGCCGGGGAACGCCGATGGCGGCCTCACCACGCAGGAAGAAAAGTCGCTGGGCGCCTACGCCAAGAGCGGGTCCTCGCCCATCGTCGGCATTCTGAAGCCGGGTGACCAGCCGGCCGGCGGCGGCCTGTACCTGCTCGACGTGGTACCGGACGGCGAGCCGCGCTTCGGTTTCCCGAACGTGTCGGACAACGCGGAAATCGTCGAACTCATTTCCTGCGGCGCCCACATCACCTTGTTCACTACCGGACGCGGCTCCGTGGTGGGCTCGGCGATTTCTCCCGTCATCAAGGTGTGCGCCAATCCGCAAACCTTCGAGCGCCTGGCCGACGACATGGATATCAACGCCGGCAAGATACTCACGGGCGAAGCCACCTTGGAAGAAGTGGGCGCCGAGATCGTCACCGCCGTGCTGAACGTGGCCAACGGAGAACTGAGCCGCTCGGAAGACTTGGGCCACCAGGAATTCGTGCTGACCTATAAACAATTCGCCGCGGTGGGGCCAGGCTGCTTCCCCTTGCGCGCTGCTTGAGGGCCGGATTCATGGATGTCACACAATTGCGTAGCTTGCCGCGTGGCGGCCTCTCGCTGCCCTGCATCGGCATGGGCTGCGCGCCGCTGGGCGGCCTGTATCAGCCGGTCAGCGACGCGCAGGCGCGCGCCACCCTCGATGGCGCATGGGACGCCGGCGTGCGCTTCTTCGACACGGCGCCGTTCTACGGCTATACCCAGTCCGAACACCGTCTCGGCGCGGCGCTGCGCGAGCGGCCCCGCGATCATGTTGTCGTCAGCACCAAGGCGGGACGGCTGATGCGGCCCGACGCCTGCGTGCGTCCCGGCGACGACGGCTTTGCCGCGCCGCTGCCGTTCCGCCCCCATTACGACTACACGTATGACGGCGTGCTGCGTTCGCACGACGACAGCCTGCAGCGATTGGGGCTCGAGCGCATCGATATCCTGTTCGTGCACGATATCGGCAAGGCCACGCATGGCGCACGCGAGCAGCAATACTGGCGCCAGCTGACGACCGGCGGCGGCTTTCGCGCGCTGGACCAGCTGCGCGCCAGCGGCCAGGTGAAGGCGGTGGGCCTCGGCGTCAACGAATCCGAGATCGTGCTGCGGGCGATGGCGGAATTCGACCTCGATTGCACCCTGCTGGCGGGCCGCTACACCTTGCTGGAGCAGTCTTCGTTGTCGCCATTGCTGGACCTGTGCGTGGAACGCGGCAACGCCATCGTGATCGGCGGCCCGTTCAACTCGGGCGTGCTGGCCGGGAACGGCAAATTCAATTACGCCGAGGCACCGGCCGCGATACTCCAGCGCGTGGCGCGCCTGGACGCCGTCTGCCGCGCATTCAACGTGCCGCTGCAGGCTGCCGCCCTGCAGTTCCCCCTCGCGCATCCGGCCGTCGTTTCCTGCATCCCGGGCGGCCAGGACCTGGCGCAGCTGCGGCAAAACCTCGACTGGTTCGCCACGCCCTTGCCGGACGCCTTGTGGACGGCCTTGCAGGAAGCTGGCCTGATCGACGCGCGCGCACCCGTGCCCAAGGGAGCCGCATGATGCGCATCGACGCCCACCAGCACTTCTGGCAACTGGCCGCGCGCGGCGGCAGCTGGCCGCCGCCATCCTTGGCCGCCATCCACCGCGATTTTGCGCCCGCCGATCTGGCGCCTCTGCTGGCCGAACACGGCATCGCTGGAACGGTGCTGGTGCAGTCGCTGCCGTCGTCCACCGATACCGATTACCTGCTGGCGCTGGCGGACAAGACCAGCTTTATCCGCGCCGTCGTGGGTTGGACCGATCTGCTGGCGATGGATGCGCCGGCGGCGATTGCCCGCCTGGCATCGCACGGCAAGCTCAAAGGCCTGCGCCCGATGCTGCAGGACCTCGACGACGATGCATGGATCGCCGATCCCGCGCTCGCGCCGGCGTTGAGGGCCATGGCGGCACACGGCTTGCGGCTGGACGCGCTGGTGCTGCCGCGCCACTTGCCCGCGTTGCTGCGTTGCGCACGCGATTATCCGCTGCTTCCCATCGTGATCGACCATGCGGCCAAACCGCCGATCGCCGATGCCGTCTTCGGCTGCTGGCGCGAAGACATGGCGCAGCTGGCCGCGCTGCCGAACGTGCACTGCAAGCTGTCCGGGCTGGTGACGGAAGCGAGGCCTGGCTGGAACGTGGACGAGCTGCACCCCTATGCCGCACATGTGCTGGACGTGTTCGGCCCCCGGCGCGTGATCTGGGGCAGCGACTGGCCGGTAGTCGACCTGGCAGGCGGCTATGCGACCTGGCTGGCCGCCAGCGAGGCGCTGCTGGCGCATCTCGATCAGCAGGACAGGGACGATATTTTCGGCCTCAATGCTTGCCGGTTTTATGGGCTTAAATGAGGTGGCTGGCTTGTCGGCTTACGCCGTGCCGGCTAAGCCGACCTACGAAACACCGCGATGCCAACTGTAGGTTGGCTTAGCCGGTACGGCGTAAGCCAACAAAAAGGAGCTGAAATGCAAAGAATGGGCATGGTCATCGGCATCGCGCCGGACCGCATCGCGGAATACAAGACCCTGCACGCCGCCGTCTGGCCGCAGGTGCTGGCCAAGCTGGCAGCCGCGCATGTCGGCAATTATTCGATTTTTTTGCGCGAGCCGGAAAACCTGTTGTTCGGTTACTGGGAATACCACGGCGAGGATTTTGAGGCCGACATGGCGGCCATCGCCGCCGATCCGGAAACGCAGCGCTGGTGGACCTTTTGCGCCCCCTGCCAGCAGCCGCTGGCCTCGCGCGCCGAGGGCGAGCACTGGGCGATGATGGAGCAGGTTTTCTACCTTGCTTAGCAAGAATCCGGGGTCAGACCCGCCGGGTCTGACCCCAGCAGTTAAGGTGTTGGGTTAAAAATAAAAGGAGACAACATGATCGCCAGACTACAAGGAAAAATCGCCCTGCTCACCGCCGCCGGCCAGGGCATCGGCCGGGCCACGGCCGAAGCGTTCGTGCGCGAAGGCGCGACCGTGATCGCCACCGATATCAACCAGAGCCAGCTCGACGCACTGAAGGAAGCGACGGGCTGCGCCATCCGCCTGCTCGACGTGACCGATGGCGCGGCGATCACCGCGCTGGCCGGCGAGATCGGTCCCGTCGATATCCTGTTCAACTGCGCCGGCTTCGTCGATGGCGGCACCATTCTCGATTGCGACGATGCGGCCTGGGACCGTTCCTTCGACATCAACGCCCGCTCCATGTACCGGCTGATGCGCGCCGTGCTGCCCGGCATGCTGGCCAGGGGCGCCGGCGCCATCGTCAATATGTCGTCGGTGGCGTCGAGCGTGAAGGGCGCGCCGAACCGCTTTATCTACGGCACCTCGAAGGCGGCCGTGGTGGGCATGACCAAGTCGGTGGCCGCCGATTTCGTCACGCGCGGCATCCGCTGCAATGCGATCTGCCCCGGCACCATCGAGTCGCCCTCGCTGAAGGAACGCATTGCCGCCCAGGCGGCGGCGACGGGCGCGAGTGTCGATGAAGTGCAAGCCGCTTTCGTGGCCCGCCAGCCGATGGGCCGGGTGGGCAGGGCAGAGGAAATCGCCGCCCTGGCCGTGTATCTGGCTTCCGACGAATCCGCCTTTACGACCGGCATGACTCACGTCATCGATGGCGGCTGGTCTAACTAAGGACATCCGACCAAACCTACTGCGCGTCGCGATATGCGGCTTGCGATGCTCACTGTACATTCGTACAGCTGCGCTTCTCGGCCACATCTCGCTTCCGCTCGCTACGGTTTTGTCGGGTGTCGTGAAGGCGCGGGCCTGATTGCTACCGAACTTTTTATGTTGTTTGATGTTTACTTGAAAGTTTAATCATGAAACTGATGCGTTATGGCGCCAAGGGCGCTGAAAAACCTGCCTTGATCGATGCTGACGGCGCCGTGCGCGACCTGTCCGGCGTGTTGCCCGATATTACGGCCGCGACCCTGGGCAAGGATGGCCTGGCGACCCTGGCGGCCATCGATATCGGCAGCCTGCCGGTGGTGGCCAACCCCGGCCGCATCGCGCCGCCTTGGCAGGGCGTGGGCAAGTTTTTATGCGTGGGCCTGAACTACGCCGACCATGCGGCCGAATCGGGCATGGCCGTGCCGTTTGAGCCGGTGCTGTTCATGAAAGCCACCAGCGCCATCATCGGCGCCAACGACGCCGTCGTGCTGCCGCAGGATTCGCAGAAAAGTGACTGGGAAGTGGAGCTGGGCGTGGTGATCGGCACCACCGCGCGCTATGTGAGCGAAGCGGAGGCGCTGTCGTACGTGGCCGGCTACTGCGTTGTCAATGACCTGTCCGAACGCGAATACCAGCTCGAGCGCGGCGGCCAGTGGGACAAGGGCAAGGGCTGCGATACCTTCGGCCCCATCGGCCCCTGGCTGGTCACAAGCGATGAAGTGGCGGACCCGCAAAACCTGGGCCTTTGGCTGGAAGTGAACGGCAAGCGCGTCCAGGACGGCAATACCAAAACGATGGTCTTTGGCGTGGCGAACCTGGTCAGCTACATCAGCCGCTTCATGACCTTGTACCCGGGCGACATCATCAGCACCGGCACGCCACCGGGCGTGGGCATGGGTCAGAAGCCGTCGGCCGTGTACCTGAAACCGGGCGACAGCATGCGCCTGGGGATCGACGGCCTCGGCGAACAGCGGCAGACCGTGCATGCGTGGAATCCGCAGCTGATCGACAGTTAATACGGCAGCAGACCGGCGTGCCGCCAAGATGCTCAGACATCGGCGCGCCGGCCTATGGCAGTGGAGTGGAGGAGACACACCATGAATCAATCCGAAGAGATACTGGCGCTGAACAAGGTCAGCAAGCGCTTTCCCGGCGTGCTGGCGCTGGACAACGTCAGTTTCAGCCTGCGCAAGGGCGAGGCCCATGCGCTGTGCGGCGAAAACGGCGCCGGCAAGTCCACCCTGATGAAGGTGATGAGCGGCGTGTACCAGGCCGACGAGGGGGAACTGGTCTACAAGGGCAAGGTGTGCTGTTTTGCCAGCAGCGTGGATGCGGAGGCGGCCGGCATCGCCATCATCCACCAGGAACTGAACCTGATCCCGCACCTGAGCGTGGCGGAGAATATTTTCCTGGCGCGCGAACCGGTGCGCGGTATCTTCATCGACCGCAAGAAGATGCGCGCTGATGCGCAGGCGCTGCTGGATCGCTTGAAACTGCGCATCGACCCGCGCCAGCTGGTGAAAAACCTGTCCTGCGCGCAGCAGCAGATGGTGGAAATCGCCAAGGCGCTGTCGCTCAATACGGAAGTGCTGATCATGGACGAGCCCACGTCGTCGCTGACGGAAAGCGAGACGGGCCAGCTGTTCGACATCATCAATGAACTCAAGCGCAACGGCGTGAGCGTGGTCTACATCTCGCACCGGCTCGAAGAAATGCAGCACATCATCGACAGGGTGACGGTGCTGCGCGACGGGAAATTCGTCTGCACCGACGATTTTGCCAGCACCACGCTGGACGCCATCGTGGCCAGGATGGTGGGCCGCACCCTCGATGAAAAATTCCCCGACCGCGTCTCGACGCCGACGGCTGAAGTGCTGCTGCGCGTGAGCGATTTGCACCGCAAGGATGTCTTCGGCCCGCTGAGCTTTGATTTGCGGCGCGGCGAGATCCTCGGCTTTTCCGGCCTGATGGGCGCTGGCCGCACGGAAGTGGCGCGCGCCATCTTCGGCGCCGATCCGCTCACCGGCGGCGCGATCCACCTGGGCGACACGCAAGTATCGATCACCAGCCCCATCGACGCCATCGGACACGGCATCGCCTACCTGTCGGAAGACCGCAAGAGCCACGGCCTGGCGGTGCGCATGTCGGTGGCGGCCAACCTGACCCTGACGAATGTTTCGGCGCTGGCCAACCGTTTCGGCTTCATCGATTTTGCCAGGGAAGAGGCGGTGGCGCAGCAGTACATCGCTGCGCTGGGTATCAAGACGCCGACCTCGCAACAGGTCGCCCGCAACCTCTCGGGCGGCAACCAGCAAAAGATCGTCATCAGCAAATGGCTGTACCACGAATCGAAAATCATCTTCTTCGACGAACCCACGCGCGGCATCGACGTGGGCGCCAAGTTCGCCATCTACCAGCTGCTCGACAAGCTCGCATCGGAAGGCATCGGCGTGGTGCTGATCACGTCCGAGCTGCCCGAGATCATGGGCATGACGGACCGCGTGGCCGTGTTTCATGAAGGGCGCATCAGCGGCATCGTCAATACGCGCGAGTCGTCGCAGGAAGAGATCATGCAGCTGGCGTCGGGGCGCGTAGCCAGTCCCGTTCCTGGCCAGACGGCAGTCCACTAAAAACAGAAAGCTTAAAAAAATGAATAAAGAACTGATCCAAAAATTCGCCGCGCTGGGCAGCCTGTCGCTGTTGCTGCTGGTGTTTTCCCTGACCAGCAACGCCTTTTTCTCCGTCAGCAACGGCATGAGCGTGGCCTTGCAAGTGACGTCGATCGCCTACCTGGGCATAGCCGCCACCTGCGTCATCATCACGGGCGGCATTGATCTGAGTTCCGGCTCCGTGCTGGCGCTGGCCGGCGTGGCCGCCGCGCTGCTGGTGAAAAGCGGCGTGCCCGTGCCGGTCGCCATGCTGGGCGGCGTCGTGGTGGGCGCCATGTGCGGCGCCGTCAACGGCTTTTGCATCACGCAGTTGAAACTGCCGCCCTTCATCGCCACCCTCGGCATGATGCTGATCGCGCGCGGCCTGGCGCTGCAGGTGACGGGCGCGCGCGCCATTTCCGGCCTGGGCGAGTCGTTCGGCGAACTGGGTAACGGCGTGCTGTGGCGCATCGAGCGAGACACGGGCGGCACCTTTCCCGAAGTCGTGTTTCCCGGCATTCCGTATCCGGTGGTGCTGATGGTGGTGATCGCCGTGGCCGTGTCCATCATGCTCAGCCGCACCACCTTCGGCCGGCATATCTATGCCGTCGGCTCGAATGCGGAAGCGGCGCGCCTGTCGGGCGTGAAGGTGGGTCGCGTGACCCTGCTGGTGTACACCCTGTCCGGCGCCCTGTCGGGCCTGACGGGCTGCGTGCTGATGTCGCGCCTGGTGACGGCGCAGCCGAACGAAGGCGTGATGTACGAACTCGATGCGATCGCCAGCGCCGTCATCGGCGGCGCCTCGCTGATCGGCGGCATCGGCACCATTTCCGGCACCGTCATCGGTTCCTTCGTCATCGGCATCCTGCGCAACGGCTTGAACATGAACGGGGTATCGAGCTTTATCCAGCAAATCATTATCGGACTGGTCATCCTGCTGACCGTCTGGATCGATCAGAAGCGCAACCGCGCCTGAAGCAGCAGCTGAAAGTAGTCACATCCATAAATCTATAATTACATGAGGACGACAATGAACACCATCAAAGCCATGTCACTCGGTCTGTTGACCGCAGCCTTTGCCCTGAGCGCCAGCGCCGCCTTCGCCGCCCCGGGCGAGATCGCCGTGATCGTCAAGACGACCAATTCCAACTACTGGCAAAACGTCAGGAAGGGCGCCACGGCCAGCGCCGCCGACGCCAAGGGGTACAGCCTGACCTTCCAGGGGCCGGCCTCGGAATCGGCCATCGCCGACCAGGTCAGCATGGTGGAAAACGCCGTCACGCGCAAGGTGGCCGGCATCGTGCTGGCCGCGTCGGACCCGGACGCGCTGGTGCCGGCCCTGAAGAAGGCGTGGGAAGCGAAGATTCCCGTCGTGCTGATCGATTCGCTGGTGGCCGACAGCGGCAAGCGTTATTACCAGTCCTTCCTGTCGACCGACAATGAAGCGGCCGGCGAGCAAAGCGCCAAGGCCCTCATTTCGCAGGTCGGCAAGACGGGCAAGATCGCCGTGATGTCGTACGTGGCGGGCGCCGGTTCCGAGACGGGCAGGGTGGGCGGCTTCAAGCGCTACATCGAAAAGAACTCGCAGCTGCAGATCGTCGGCACGTATTACTCGCAATCGCAGATGGCCACGGCGCTGAACCAGACGACCGACGTGCTGGCCTCGAATCCGGACTTGAAGGGCATCTTCGGCGCCAACGAGCCGACGGCCGTGGGCATGGGCCGCGCCATCGCGCAGGCGGGCAAGGCCGGCAAGGTGATCGCCGTGGGCTTCGACGGCAATGAGGACCTGAAAAACTTCGTCAAGGACGGCACCCTGTATGCGACCGCCGTGCAGGGTTCGTATTCGATGGGCGCGCTGGGCGTGAAAACCCTGGTCAGCCTGATCGAAGGCAAGAAGGTCGCACCGTTCGTCAACACGGGCGTGGTGATCGTCACCAAGGCCAATGTCGATCTGCCGGAAGCGAAGAACGTTTTATATTGAGCCTCAGCTCATCTTCAGGCGCTGCTTCAATTCCTTGAGCAATCGTGGCATGTCGGGACCACGTCGGCTTGCTATTTGGTTCGTCGGCTTACGCCGTTCCGGCTAAGCCGACCTACCCGACCTACCCGGCCTGCGCATGCATCGTGGCGTAGCGTAGGTCGGCTTAGCGCGCAAGCGCGTAAGCCGACATCGCGCCATGCGCCGCCAGGACCATGTCTATTTGGTTCGTCGGCTTACGCCGTTCCGGCTAAGCCGACCTACCCGGCCTACCCGGCCTGCGCATGCATCGTGGCGTAGCGTAGGTCGGCTTAGCGCGTAAGCGCGTAAGCCGACATCGCGCCATGCGCCGCCAGCACCATGTGACTTGCTATTCGGCTTTGCGGCGCTCCTGCGCCCGCTGCCATTCTAGGCCCGGGCGGTCGACGCGGAATTGCAGCAGCCGTCCCTGCACCACTTCCGTCACGTACGCCGTGCGGCCATCGGGGCCGCCAAAGGTGATGTTACTGGGTTTGGCACCGGGCACGCTGATCTCGCGCAAGATGCGGCCCTGCGGCGACAATTTGACGACGCTGCCCTTGCCGTAGCGCGTCACGTAAAGGTTGCCGTCCACGTCCACGCGCATGCCGTCCATGCCGAAATCGTCGAACTTGATCAGCAATCGCTTGCCGCTCAGGCTGCCGTCCGCGGCGATGTCATACATCCAGATATTGCGCTGCACGCTTTCATTTACATACAAAATCTTACCGTCGGGACTCACTTCGATGCCGTTGGCCGTGCCCATGGTGTCGAGCGCCAGTGTCACCGTGCCATCTTGCGCGATGCGCCACACGCGGCCCGTGTTTTCCTTCCAGTTCGGGTCGCTCGCATACAGCACGTCGTCGGCCGTGATGGCGATGTCGTTCGGCTGCGTCATGCGCGGCTCGCGCGCGTGGATGGACAATGCGCGCGTGGCCGGATCGACCAGGTAGATCGTGTGTTCCATGTAGTCGGCCAGGTACATCTGCCCCCGGCTGCCGAAGCGGATACCGTTGGCGATGCTGTTACCGGGCAGGGTCAGGTAGACCTCGCCAGCGCCGCCGGGGCTGACCTTGCCGATGGTTTGCTGGCGCGCAAAGTTGACGGCATAAATATTGCCATCCGCATCGACGGCGGGCCCTTCGATGCCCTTGGTAAAGGAATGCGGGGCGGTCAAGGTGGTGGCGAGGAACAGCGTTTCGTGCGCGGGCTGGCTGGCGCAGGCGGACAGGCTGGCCAGCGCGGCGGCCAGCACGGCGGCGCGCAGCGACGGCAGGGCGGTTCGGAAATCGGGCATCAAGGTTCTCTGTATGGCAAGGGTGGCGTATGTTACCCGACGCACAGCAAGCGGGGCACCATTCTCAGCCTCACCTCAGGCCGCCACGACGACGAGGTCGGGGAAGTCGTCCTGCCAGCCTTCCCACTCGTCTTGCAGATGGGCGTGCATGCCGGCCCGGTCTTGCGCCAGATCAAACGCGTCCGCGCTGGCCAGCAGAAAATGGGCAATGGCGCGCAAGGTGGCCGGGTCGGCCTGGATGGTCACGTCGGAACAGGGCAGGGGCCGTTCTGCGGCCTCGTCCTGCAGATAACAGTGCAGCGAGAAATGTGTGCTCATGAGCTTCGGTGGTTGATGTAGGCGCCCAGCATGGCGTGTGCGTTCAGTGCGGCGCGGGCCGCTTCCAGTTCCCCGGGCTGCAAGTACCAGAAGATCCAGCCGGCATGTTCTTCACAGCGGCCATGGGCTTGCATCGCAGCGCGCAGCGCTTGCCGGCGCCCGGGCGGCAGCGCATCCAGCCCGGCTGGCGTGAAACCATTGATGGGATAGACATCGCGCAGGTGCGCATCTTGCAGCCCGCGCCGCTTGATGGCGGCCCAGTTATTTGCGGGGCAAGGCGTGCCAAAGGTCATCGGGTGGGCCTCGTCGACCTGCCGGTAGCCGAGTGCGTAGCCGGTGCCATAGCCCTGCGTTTCAGCGTAGCAGTATACATATTCGCAATGGTCAAACAGGCCGGGTATGGCCCGCGCACCGTCGAACAGCGGCGCCAGCGCAAGCTTGCTGGCGCGTATGGACAGAATCAGCTCCGAGTCTGACGAATACATGGCCTGCGCGTCGCAGTTGACGGCCTCGTCAGCTTCGTCGGGCGGCACGATACGCGGCGAAAGCAGTCCGATGCTGTTGGTCTCTGGCGCGAACAGCATCTTCTCGTAATATCGCTGTGAGAACTTGACGATCTTGCCGCGCTTGTTACCGTAGCGCTCGACGGGTTCGCCGATGTGCGCGAACCAGGCGAACAGCTGCGCGCTGGCCGTGGCGGGAATAAAGGGGCTATTTTTCTTGAATTCGCCTACGAGGAAGTGATATTGGTCCATGTGTCGTTGGAGTGTATGGGCAACGCGCATGATGCCACGCGCGGAACCACACGGCTAGCGTGCGCACAGCAGGAATGGTGCCGGACGGGCGGGAGAGAAAAAGATGCACGGCAGGACGGCGCAACGGCCGGCTTGAGGCGTATGATGGAAATACGGATGTGGTTGCCGCAAGGCAGTGCGACCGGCACGCGACAGCACGTCCTGCAGGTTTTTTTTCGTGGTTTTGGTAGTAACAACGAGGAGACATCATGGACAAACCCGAATTCATCCTGGCCGCCAAGGCCATGGAAACCCTTGAAATGTATCAAACGTTCTACGGCCATTCGCAGGAATACCAGGCGCACCAGCAAGAGGTATTGAAACTGCTGCGCCACAAGGGCGCCTCCCTGCTGGTGTCCGAACATGGCCCGGCGAAGTTTCTATTGGCGTTCGCCGATGCGCTGGAGGCGGCGGGCTTGCCGGGCGAGTATGTGCCGTTGAGTCGAAGGTAGGAGGGCTGCAGCGCCATGTGCCTGGCCTTGGTTCTACCAAAGTCAGGCAAAATTCAGGCTAGCAGATCGCTCCATGCATTCCTTTTTCCGTACGCAAATCGAGTCCGAAATAGCATGCGTATGCTGCTCCTTTTGTATGAGCGCAGGTAATGTCCCCCCTGCGCAGCTCCCGGTAGTCTGCCGAGGAGCTGCATGCCTGCTCCTGTTTCACGTCGGGCCCGATCTGGGTAAATAGTTCCCGTGCCAATTCCCCTTTGTCCATGATTGCCACTTTTCGGTCGTTTCGCGTGGGCGGCAGCATTTCGGACAAGGTTCCACCATAGATCTGATAGTCACCCCGCAAGGGCCGTGGTTCGCCACTCCAGACCGGCTGCTTGTCAGCGGCTTGCGACGGTGAGAATAGCGCGAGCGCCATGGTGCAGCATGCAAGCCGAGTATTCATCAGTGCTCTCTGATTTCAATGTTCATATGGTCATCGTGCCCTTGCAGAGACCGGACTCGCCCACCGGCGATCGTCTTTTGCACCTCGCCATCGTTAAAGAAGACCTTGGTGACCATGGGATGTTGCAGAAACAGGCGTATCAATTTGATGGTGGCGTTCCGGTCATACACGTCATCAAAGCGCGACACGCGTGCGGACTGGCCTGCCAGTTTGTCTTTACGTAATGGGCGTATATCCATTCTTTTGTGACGAAGTGTGAGTATGTCGCTGCCTATTTGGTGCACACTTTGCCGGATATCAAACCGGGAGTGTATCCATGACCAGGTCACGCAGCTTGCCGCCACGATTGTTGGGAGCGGGCTTCCGGGGATTTTCCTTGCTGCCGCTGGCGATCGCATTTGTCGTGCTGGTGTGCCTGTCGCTCCTGGCGACCCAGTTATGGATGACCTTGCGTGCACGGGAAGTGCAACTGCATGAAGCGGCCCGTGAAAGCGCCAATCTGGCGCAATCCGTTGCCCAGCATGCCTATGACACCATCAAGGAGGCCGATACGGTGCTGGTCGGCCTGGTGGAGCGGGTGGAAACAGATGGTGTCTCCGATCTTGAACTGGCCCGCATCCATAAATTGCTGGTCACCCGCGTAGCCGAGCTGCCGCAACTGCACGGCATCTTCGTCTATGCCAGCGATGGCAGCTGGCTCGTGAACTCTCAGAAAACCTTGTTGAGCAATCTGAATAATTCTGATCGCGATTATTTCAACTACCATCGAACGCATGCTGACCGGGGGCCGTATGTCGGTCCTCCCGTGCGCAGCAAATCGACGGGACACTGGATTGTTACCGTGTCGCGGCGGATCAATATGCCTGACGGAAGTTTCGGCGGCGTGGTGCTGGCGACCATCGATATGCATTATTTCAGGCTGTTTTATGAACGTTTTGCGATAGGCGAAAAGGGCGCCATTTTCATTGCGAATCGCGCGGGTATTCTTTTATTGCGCAGGCCATTCGATGAGAGTTTGCTGGGGCGCGATCTTTCTCAGTTTCCCTTATTTCATGATTATTTACCGAAAAGCCCCGTCGGCACGGCCGTGATCAAGTCGAGAGTCGATGGCGTGACGCGTATCAATAGCTATCGAAGAGTCGAAGAATATCCGCTGGTGGTCTCTGCCGCATTGTCACAGGATGAAGTCCTCGCTGCATGGCGCCTCGATACGGTGATGCAAAACGCCGTGGGCGGGATGCTGGTACTGTTGATCGCGTTTATCGGATACCGCGTGGTGCGGCTGATCGATTTGCGGGTAAAAAGCGAGGCAGGACTGGTCGAGGCGCGCAACGAGTTGGAATTGATCAATGAAACCCTGGCCCGCCTTGCCAGCCAGGATGGATTGACAGGGCTGGCGAACCGGCGCCACTTCGATCAGTCGCTGCTTGCCGAGTTCAGCCGTGCGCAGCGTGAAAATAGCTCACTTGGACTGGTGTTGATCGATGTCGACTTCTTTAAACAATACAACGATATCTATGGTCATGTGGCCGGTGACGAATGCCTGAGAAAACTCGGCAAAGTGGTGGCCTACAGCATGCGCAGGCCGGGCGACCTTGCGGCACGCTATGGCGGCGAGGAAATGGTCATTTTATTGCCGGGGACGGATCTGCCGGGCGCATTGAGGGTGGCGGAAGACGTCCGCCAGGCCATGCAATCGCTGGGAATCGAGCATCGGGGCAATCCTCTCGGCGTGGTGACGGCCAGCGTCGGCGTGGCGGCGTTGATGCCGACGTACCTGGAAAACCAAGCGGTCGAGTTGGTTGAGCTCGCGGATAAGGCACTCTACAAGGCCAAGGCATCGGGGAGAAACCGGGTCTGCTATGCGTCTGCTTGCGACAGTGCCGAGCAGGCTGCGACGGCTTTGGCGTTTCGATAGCCTTTGATGAAGGCTGATGGCGCTGCGTCGGGTTTGCCCTGCGCTGCGCGTGCGCCAGCCTTGTCCATGTACAATCGGCAACATCCGGATCGACGTATCCGCCCCTTGATTGCGGAGCATGCCCCGAAGGTGACAAAAACATTGCAAACCTGGCTGTTGGCCTGGCGGCAAGCCTTCACGTGCGTCGGCCTGGGGCTGCGCGATACTCGTCATGGGGGACTGTGGTGGCGCTCCGCGCTGTGGTGCATGGCGGTCGTGGCGCTGTGGCTGGGACTGTATAGCTATTTCGGCCGTTTTTTTGTCGAACTCGGCGCCATGCTGGCGTTGGTGTCCGTCACCGGCTTGCTGGGCCTGGGCGTGATGGATGGCGTCGGGACACTGGCCAACGGGCCGGCCACCATCTCGCAGATGGGCAATATCGCCGGCGGTCTGGGCAGCGCCGCCAAAGCCATGCTGTCGATAGGCCAGATCGCCCTGGCGCTGCTGGCGCTGGCTGCATTTTTCTACGTGATGGTCTTTATCGTCGGCGCCATCGGCACGGCGCGCTTGCCGCTGCGCTGGCTGTTGCTGGAACGCGCCAAGGCCGTGGCGGCGCGCCGCTATGCCGCGTGGCAGGCGCCGGCCGGCGTGCAACTATCCGCCGCGCGCCCCGCCTGGCGGCGGCGCCTGTTGCTGCTGCTTTCCCTGCTGATCCCCGTGTGGGCCATGTGCGTACTGATTGCGTACTTGCTGGCCTGGAACGTCCAGGCGATCTACGGCGCGGCGGCCGAAGGTGTGCTTGGCGCGGATCGGCAAGCGGCGCTGCGCCGCGAGCAGGGTCCGGCGATTGTTGCCCTGGGCCTGCTGCTGTGCTTGCTGATGCTCGTCCCGGTCCTCAATTTATTGGTGCCAGCCTTGCTGTGCAGCAGCGTGTGCCACTTGCAGCGCCGCGGCTGGCGTGCCAGCGGACACATCAATCAACCTGGAGTGAACAAGGAGTAAGCATGAGTGAACACGCAAGTCGCGGCACCCTCGAGCGCGCCATTCAAATCGCCGCCGCCACCCATGCCGGCCAGACGGACAAGGGCGGCGCGCCGTATATCTTGCACCCCTTGCGCGTCATGCTGCGCGTCGCCCCCGGCGCCCAGCAAATCGTCGCCGTGCTGCATGACGTGGTGGAAGACAGCGACGGCAAAGTCACCTTCGACGACCTGACGCGCGAAGGATTTTCCCAGGAAGTCATCGACGGCGTGCGCGCCGTGACCAAGGTCGAGGGCGAGTCGTACGAGGCCTTCATCGCCCGCGCGGCCTTGAACCCGGTCGGCAAGGCCGTCAAGCTGGCGGATCTGGCTGAGAATAGTGACTTGTCGAGGATAGGGGAGCCGACGCAGAAGGATATGGAGCGGGTAGCAAAGTATCGAAGGGCTATTAAGCAACTCATATCGTAGCAATGATTTTTTCATGCCGAGATCGTATCCGAGTGGATCTGGCCCCCGGGATCACCGGGTACGGGCAAGAGCCTTGCGGATGGCTTGCTCGATGGGACGGTCTATCAGTGCCAGGACGATGACCACGACAGCGGTAACAATCAGTCCCTCGAGTAAAGCTGGATCCGGGAAAAGTTGCTGATTGGCTATAGGAGCGGGCACTGTTGCACGCTTCCAGAGAAGCAGCGCCAGGGCGGCGCCAGCGGCGAGCAGCATCGCCGGTCGACGATGGTGCAAGCGGGCGATCTGCCCCATCAGCAGCAGCGCGATACCCCACGCAAAAGGATAGAAGCCGTGATCGAACAAGATCATGCGCTCATCATAGTATGCGCCGGTGTACCAGGCAAAACGGGAGAAGCCGAAAAGACCATAAGCGACGAGGGCCACTGCCAGCACGAGGAAACTGGAGGAAAGCAGGCGAGCAATTTTCATGGTTGGGATTTCTTTGCCAATGCTTCGAGATCGCGTTCGGCCAGATGGTGCTTCTGCTTGGTGACTTGGATAATCTTGCCTTTGCTGAAGATAACTCGCTGGCCATGCCTGTAATCCTGCTCACTATTTTTTTCGCCGCCGCCATTGATGTTCGGGTTGGCCTGGTCGGCGTGACCGATAACAACGGACGCAGACTTGCCCGCTTTGGCAAGTTGCGTCGAGAAGTCCGCCGTGATGCTTGATAATGTCTTGGGCCACCCGGATCTGGTGCTGCTCAATGGTGCTGGACTTGTCGCTTGCTTTGTAAGCTTTGATGACATTGCGAGTGGCCCGGCGCTATTGTCGCCTGGTGTTGCTGCGCCACCCCATAAAAGTAAGCGAACTTTACGTTTGTAGGGGACGGGAACGACGGACTCCTTTTCATAGTTAGTCTTGACCTTGTCGAGCATCATGCCCCCTGTTTTTTCTTTTCGGCGTCTTCGCCAAAATAAACGGACAATTCCTCTGGCTGGTAGGTCGCCACCCGTTCGCATAAACCATCTTCATCGGTGAGGCTGGTGTAGACTGAACCATCGGGAGCTTCGATGTAATAGGCAAGTTCCGGGATCGGCTCGCCCGTCTTGTGATCAACGACCCATATCTGTTCATCCGGGCTATCGTCCGGGAATTTTGCCAAAGCCGAGGCTGCGGCACCAGCAGCAGCCACCAGTGCCGGGGTGGCGGCAGCTTTCGAGGACCCCGCACCCGCGTCGCCGCTGCTCCACTCCACCGTATCGGTAAACTGTGTAGGGTTGAGAGTCGCGCCGCAAGCGGTCTTCATGCCTGCCACGGTGACGCCCCTCCCGTACAGGATCGTGGTGAGAACGCCCTCGGCAATGGGGAAGATGCCTTTGCACTTGGGACATTGAACTTTGTGTCCGATATAAGCGATGGGCTAGCCCATGCATATGTCCGTCGTCGAGCCTTCCAGCACAACGCTGCCATGGCTTGTCGGGTCACCCTTGCGTATGATTTCACCGGCCATGAGAGTCCCAATTTTTAGTATTATTAAATATAGCATATTTATTAATTGCATTAGCTTTAAGCTGGTGTTCGGTTAATTTGGGCCATTTTTGGAACGCAGGGAGTGGGATATAGAAAAACACATGCCTGAAGACATCTACGTTGGGGAGGACGGTGAGTCGTGGCTTTACCGTTTTCCGGACGAGCTGACGAGCCTTCTCGCAAACTCAAGTGCGGATGGGTTGGAGAGCGCATCAGAGCAATGGGCAAAAATTGAAGAGATCGACTGTAATGCAGCAGATTTGCGACCGCTCTTGAAGGATTTTCAATCGCTCGCACGGCAGGCCGCCACCACGGGACAGTCCATTTATCTTTAGGGCTGTCTCTAAGGCGTCTTTGTGGCAACCGTACCATCGCTGAAAGATCCGCGTTGGGGCGGACACTCGCCAATTCGTCTGGTCGCACAGGTTCCGTAGTGCAGACTCAAGCCGGCGACGTAGTGGCAAGCGATAATTGGCTGCTGGATTTAAGCCCCTCGCTGTTTTAATCTCTGGGCCCGCTGGCTCAGCTACAAGTCAGGTTGCGACATGGAGCATTCGTTTTCACGCTTGATAATTGCGGCTGGTGTGGCTTGTTTAGTCATGGGCATGGCCGCTATTCAACAAATGCGGCTTAATCGTCCCATCGGTAAAGTAAAATATTTTCTGCTTAAATTAGCGGCGTTAGTCTGGCTAGTGAGTGGACTATTTGTCGGAACGCTCTACAGTCACGGAGTCGATGTGGCGTGGTACATTTTTGGTGTCGCCGTTAGCCTGGCCGGATGTGCCGTTGCAGGCATTGTGGTGTTTGCTTGGCCTTTTTTCACAGGACGTAAGCCGGACAGTTAATATACTTTATGAAGTTGCATCACTTATGAATTTAGTTGCAGACCGACATCTTTACGCTATATGCAAACCGATTCTATGAACCAAACTCTTGGCTTTGCCTCACTAATTGGCTTTGCAAGCGCACTGATTGTGCACATTGCGGCATTGATGGGAGTCAATGTGTCTGATAAGTTTCCTGCGATCTGGTGGCTGCACGTCGGCATTTTCGTTGTGTTCATTCCGTTTGTCTTCTCCAGTCGAAAGTCACTCGGCCCCAAACCAACGTTCGCTGAACTACGCGCAGCTTTTCCAAAGTGGGTGGTCGGACTGGGACTCTGTATTTCTGCTTACGCATTGGTGAATTTTGCACTCTTCATGATGAAAGCGGCGGGCGGCAATCCTTCGATCGTTGACGGGAAATTTGTGCTATTGAACCGTGGAAATTTCATTCGCGAACTGACCGCCGTGGAGTATTCCACTTTCAAGGTAAATCAAGTGCGTGGTTTCTCCGGGCACTGGCTAGTGTTCTACTTTGTGCCATTTGCGTATTTTATGTTCCATAAGAGATCTGAACCATTCAATTCGACGCCTTCGGCGCGGCTGCATTGATGCATGGGATTTTTCTGTCCAAGTGGCCGTATCAAGCAATACTGATGGCGGTAACGACGCCGAAACTGTCGCAGTCCAGGCGCCATCAATCGTCATGACCCGAAAACACAATGAGACTGGGCTGCCGAGGTCGCTGTTATGAAGTCCGGCCTGCCCGGACGTGTGGGGGGGAAGCGGACGGAGCCGATTAGCGCTGCGAATCGCCATCAGTAGCCTAAGGCCGCGATCCTCAGCGCGGGAATTTATACCGTACCAGCAGCGTAGGTCCTTTGCCGCCGGGTGGCGTCAGCAGTATCTCGTCACCCGGCTGCATCTCTTCATACATTACCGTGCAACAGGTCGGCATCGAGTGGCCGCGCGCGGGATAAACGCCAACGTCGGTGTGCAGGTTCGCAGCGCGGACGTCCACGCTGGTCTCGCCGGCCTTTCCTGCTTCTTTCAGCAGCTTGCGCAGTGCGGTGACGAAGTCCCCTTTGCTGAGTCTGGCCGGTGCCTGGTTTGTTTGCGGGCGAGCGGTTGCGTCGTTTTTCATGCGATTTCCTTCAGTGTATACATTCCCGCCACTATATCATTGGCCCCTGATGGAGCGAGGGTCAGGTCCGGCATTCGCACACAGCCTGAGCAGCCAACGTTGTCGTTAGGAAAAACCGCCGGCGGCGCAAAACCTAGCCGGAAGAATCGGAGAGGGTTGCGTTTGCAGGCGCAACCCGGTTTTGCGGCGCCGAGCTGCGCTCGCCGAAGGCCCCGCAAAACCCCCGCGCCCGTACCGGACGCGGATGCGCTGCCCGCGTTCTGCATGCATGGAACAAATAAAAAGGGCCTCCCCGCCAAAACGGGGAAGCCCTTTTATTTATTCAGTGGTGGAGACGGCGGGAATCGAACCCGCGTCCGCAAGCACTCCACAGACAGTTCTACATACTTAGCACTATCATTTAATTTAACTCAGCCAGCACGGATGTGCACGTTATGGGCAAGCGAGTTACCTATTATTTAGTCGGACGCTAAGTAACCCAGCATACGACGAGTCCCTGTAAATGACTCTAGAGCTTTTGACGGCCCACCCCAGGGACGAGGTGTTCTAGAGCTAACAGCGATTAAGCTGCCAGTGCGTACGAGTTATCGTTTGCAGTTAAGTTTTTTCTGGGTGTATTTACGAGGTAACCAGCCCTCGGTATGCCCTGCGCTGCTTTGCAACCCACGTCGAAACCAGGTCGTCCCCACAGAACCTTCATTGTAGCGCAATCTTCACACTCTTGCATGATGCATTCGCGGTAATGTAGTGGTTGTATTTACGAGGTGGCCAGCCCTCGGCATGCCGTGTGCTGCTTTGCAACCCACGTCGAAACCAGGTCGTCCCCACAGAACCTTCATTGCAGCGCAATCTTCACGCTCTTGCATGAGGCACTCGCAGTAATGGATAGACGGCCAGGCAGGCGCAGTTTCAAGCCATCAAGCCGCCAGCTGCCGCTCCTGCGCCGCCTTCACCACGCCAGTCACCAGTTCCAGCAACGCTTGCGGCGTATCGAGCAGGTGGTCGGCGTTCCAGTGTTGCGGCTCGACGGGGCCGCAGTAGCCCCAGGCGCAGGCCACCGTGCGCATGCCGGCGGCGCGGCCGGCCTGGATGTCGCGCAGGTCGTCGCCCACGTACCAGCACTCTTCCGGCGCCAGGTCCAGGCGGCGCGCCGCTTCCAGCAGGGGCGCGGGATGGGGTTTCGGGTGCGCCATGGTGTCGCCCGAGATCACGCAGCCGGCGCCGCCCAGGCCGATCTGGCCCACCAGCGGGTCGGTGAAGCGGGCGGCCTTGTTGGTGACCACGCCCCAGGCCAGGCCCAGCGCCTGCAGGCCGTCGAGCATGGCGGGGATGCCGTCGAATAAACGGCTTTCCACCGCCAGGGCCGCTTCGTAATTGTTCAGGAAGCCGTCTTTCAGGGCTTCGTAGCCGCTTTCGCCAGGGGCTATGCCATACGACGCGCCTATCATGCCGCGCGCGCCGGCCGAGGCCGTGGGGCGCAGGATGTCATACGGGGTCGGCGCCAGGCCGGCGCGCGCGCGCAGCAGGTTGATGGCCGCTGCCAGGTCGGGCGCGGTGTCGGCCAGGGTGCCGTCGAGGTCGAACAGGATGGCGCGCGGGGCTGGCAGATGGTCAGTGATCATGGCGGGCAAATTGTGTCAAGTGGGAATGAAAAATGGCGGCCGCAGCCGCCTTGTATTGTGCGTGATGGTTACAGCGGCCGGGTGCAGGCGACCAAATAATTGACGCTGGTATCGCTATTAAGTGAGTAAATCTTGGTCAGTGGATTGTAGCCCATGCCACGCATGCTGTTGACGTCCAGGCCGGCGCTGCGCACGTATTGCGACAGTTCGGCCGGGGTGATGAATTTGTCATAGTCGTGCGTGCCTTTCGGCAGCAGGCGCAGCAGGTATTCGGCGCCCAGGATGGCAAACAGGTACGCTTTCGGGTTGCGGTTCAGGGTCGACAGGAAGACGTGGCCGCCCGGTTTCACCAGCGTGGCGCAAGCCTTGACGATGGCGGCGGGGTCCGGCACGTGCTCGAGCATTTCCATGCACGTCACGACGTCGTACTGGCCCGGCTCTTCCTCGGCCATGGCTTCGGCGGCGATCAGCTTGTAGCGTACCTTGGCGCCTGATTCCAGGCTGTGCAGGTCGGCCACCTTCAGGGCCTTGTCGGACAGGTCGATGCCCGTCACGTCGGCGCCCTTGCGGGCCATCGATTCGGCCAGGATGCCGCCGCCGCAGCCGATGTCGATCACGCGCTTGCCGGCCAGCGGCACTTTCGCGTTGATCCATTCCAGGCGCAGGGGGTTAATTTCGTGCAGGGGACGAAACTCGGAAGTGGGGTCCCACCAGCGGTGGGCCAGCTCACTGAATTTTTGGATTTCGAGAGGGTCGGCGTTCATAGGTCGAATAATAGCGGCAATTTTACAATTGGGCAGCCACGGACGAAAAAAAACCCCGCCGTGGCGGGGTTTTTCATGCTGTTCTTGACTTGCGCGATGACTCGCGGCAAGTCCAGGGGTTCAGCTATTACTTGTTGCGGGTACCAACAACTTCGATTTCCACGCGACGGTTTTTCGCACGGCCTTCGGCAGTTTTGTTGTCAGCAACAGGTTGTTTCTCGCCTTTGCCTTCGGTGTACACGCGGTTGCTTTCAACGCCTTTGGTGACCAGGTAGGCTTTGACAGCATCAGCACGACGTACCGACAGTTTTTGGTTGTAAGCATCGGTGCCGACGGAGTCGGTGTGACCCACAGCGATGATGACTTCCAGGTTGATGCCGCCCAGTTGTGCGGTCAGCTCGTCCAGCTTGGCTTTGCCTTCTGGCTTCAGCGTAGCTTTGTCGAAATCGAAGAATGCATCAGCGGCGAAGCTGACTTTTTCCGAGGTAGGAGCAACGACGACTGGCACTGGCACGACTGGTGCTGGTGCTGGAGCTGGTACGACTGGCGCTGGAGGTGCTACGCATTTGCCGTCTTGCAGGGTTTCTGGCTCTACGCACAGTGGCACGTCGCAACCTGGCACTGCGTCAGCAGGTGTCCAGTAGCCGGTGCGCCAGCACAGGCCGAATGGGTCACGCACGATCACGCCGCGGGCATCTTGCACGTAAGCGCTTTTTGGGCTTGGTGCTTTGATGTCAGTGGTAACTGGCGCGAATGGTGGGGAGGTTGGGGTTTGGGCCGAAGCCGAGCCAGCAATCACTGCGGATGCAGCGAAAAACAGCGTTACAAATTTATTCATTCTTTTTTCCTTTCGGGGGGTGATATCCGCAGAACAACACTGCGCTACTGGTGCTACGTGCCAAGATTTTATCATGTAGACCATATGCGCTCGTTTCAGATTGCGAAACTAGCAATTAACTTCCCAGTCATTTTGCCACACGCATCAGGGGCACACGACCGTGGTTAAATCAAAGCTTGCCCGATTTTAGACCGTGCGTTGTTTTTGCGCAACGAAAATGCCCATTTGTAACGCATCTGTAACAATTGATCGTTTTTTTTGCCACTTTTAAGGGCAGATGTCTTGAACTGATATTGCCATTGTGCATTATCGACAGGTCAATATGCGCGGCCCCGGCGCAAACTGGCAATCTTGCCGGTATGGCCAATTTGTACAGGTAGCTGGGCGCGCATGCTAAAATCGTGCGCTTGACTGTTAAGAGTGCCGGGCAAATGCCCACGGCGGCACTGCATGGCCAGCACCTACCCTTGCGGTACCCGTACTGGCCTTGCCGTCAGCCCGCCGATTTGTTCTGGCACTCTGCGACATGGAAGCCGGGCCACGCCAGCAGCGCGCGGCGCGGCGTCCACGACGACAGCCACCCAGGATATGCAGTATTGCGTCATACATTGCGTAACAGATAAGTTAACCACAGCCTGAGATCAGTCGAACCGCCAATGGATCAATTCGCAAAAGAAACAATTCCTATTTCCCTCGAAGAAGAGATGCGCAAGAGCTACCTCGATTACGCCATGAGCGTGATCGTCGGCCGTGCCTTGCCCGATGCGCGCGATGGCTTGAAGCCAGTGCACCGCCGCGTCTTGTTCGCGATGCATGAAATGAATAACGTGTGGAACCGCCCTTACGTCAAGTGCGCCCGCGTGGTCGGCGAAACCATGGGTAAATACCATCCCCACGGCGATGCCTCGATCTACGACACGCTGGTGCGCATGGCGCAAGATTTTTCGCTGCGCTACATGCTCGTCGATGGCCAGGGCAACTTCGGTTCCGTCGACGGCGACGGCGCCGCGGCGATGCGTTACACCGAGTGCCGCCTGGACAAGATCGCCAGCGAGCTGCTGGCCGATATCGACAAGGATACCGTCGATTTCCAGCCCAACTACGATGGCAAGGAAAAGGAACCGACGGTCTTGCCGACGCGTATCCCGAACCTGCTGATCAACGGCTCGTCCGGTATCGCCGTCGGCATGGCGACGAACATTCCGCCACACAACATTACCGAAGTCATCGACGGCGCGCTGCACGTGCTGCGTAACCCCGAATGCACGATCGATGAATTGATCGAGCTGATCCCGGCGCCGGACTTCCCGACGGCCGGCATCATCTATGGCGTGTCCGGCGTGCGCGACGGCTATCGCACGGGCCGCGGCCGCGTCGTCATGCGCGCCAAGACGCACTTCGAGGAATACGGCAAGGATGGCGGCCGCATCGCCATCATCGTCGACGAACTGCCATTCCAGGTCAACAAGAAATCCTTGCTGGAACGCATCGCTGAAAACGTGCGCGACAAGAAGCTCGACGGCATTTCCGACATCCGCGACGAATCCGACAAGTCGGGCATGCGCGTGGTGATCGAGCTGAAACGGGGCGAAGTGCCGGAAGTGGTGCTCAACAACCTGTACAAGCAGACCCAGTTGCAAGACACCTTCGGCATGAACATGGTGGCCCTGGTCGATGGTCAGCCGAAGCTGCTGAACCTCAAGCAGATGCTGCAATGCTTCCTGTCGCACCGCCGCGAAGTGGTCACGCGCCGTACCGTGTTCGAACTGCGCAAGGCGCGCGAACGCGGCCACGTGCTCGAAGGCCTGGCTGTCGCGCTGGCCAACATCGATGACTTCATCGCCATCATCAAGGCCGCGCCGACGCCGCCGATCGCCAAGGTCGAGCTGATGGCCAAGGCCTGGGATTCGTCCGTCGTGCGCGAAATGCTGGCCCGTACGGGCGACGGCACGACGCCGGGCGGCGTGGATGCCTACCGTCCGGAAAACCTGCCGAAGCACTACGGCATGCAGGCCGATGGCCTGTACAAGCTGTCGGACGACCAGGCGCAGGAAATCTTGCAGATGCGCCTGCAGCGCCTGACGGGCCTGGAGCAGGACAAGATCGTCAACGAGTACAAGGACGTGATGGAACATATCGCCGACTTGCTCGACATCCTGGCCAAGCCGGAACGCGTCACCGTCATCATCACCGATGAAATGACGGCGGCGAAGAACGAATACGGCGCCGGCAACAAGGACGTGCGCCGCTCGCAGATCGAGTTGAACGCGACCGACCTGGAGACGGAAGACCTGATCACGCCGCAGGACATGGTCGTGACCCTGTCGCACACGGGTTACATGAAGGCGCAGCCGATCACCGAATACCGCGCACAGAAGCGCGGCGGCCGCGGCAAGCAGGCCATGGCGACGAAAGAGGAAGACTGGATCGACCAGCTGTTCATCGCCAATACGCACGACTACATCCTGTGCTTCTCGGATCGTGGCCGCATGTACTGGCTGAAGGTGTGGGAAGTGCCGCAAGGCTCGCGCAATTCGCGCGGCAAGCCGATCGTCAACATGTTCCCGCTGCAGGACAACGAAAAGATCACCGTGATCCTGCCGCTGTCGGGCGAGAACCGCACGTTCCCGGAAGACCATTACGTGTTCATGTCGACCAGCCTCGGCACCGTGAAAAAGACGCCGCTGAAGGACTTCAGCAATCCACGCAAGGCCGGCATCATCGCGGTCGACCTGGACGACGGCGACTTCCTGATCGGCGCGGCGCTGACGGACGGCCAGCACGACGTGATGCTGTTCTCCGATTCGGGCAAGGCAGTGCGCTTCGACGAAAACGATGTGCGTCCGATGGGCCGCACGGCGCGCGGCGTGCGCGGCATGAACCTGGAAGAAGGCCAGCACGTGATCGCCCTGCTGGTGGCCGAGAACGAGCAGCAGTCGGTGCTGACGGCCACGGAAAACGGCTACGGCAAGCGTACGCCGATCACCGAGTACACGCGCCATGGCCGTGGCACGAAAGGCATGATCGCCATCCAGACCAGCGAGCGCAACGGTAAAGTGGTTGCCGCGACACTGGTCGATGCCAGCGATGAAATCATGCTGATCACCACCGGCGGCGTCTTGATCCGCACCCGCGTGTCGGAAATCCGCGAGATGGGCCGCGCGACGCAGGGCGTGACCCTGATCGCCGTGGAAGACGGCACCAAGCTGTCCGGCCTGCAGCGCGTGGTGGAAACGGATATCGACGAAGTCGAGCTGACGACGGAGGCGGGCACGGATGCCGCACCGGCAGCGGCCGAACCAGCCGATCCTGTCGACCCGGCCCAGCCGGAGTAAGATGATTGGGGCTCTTTCGGGAGCCCCAATTGCTATTGGCGTGCCTTTTCCTGGCGCCGCCAGCACAATTTCGTAGGTCGGCTTAGCCCGTCGGGCGTAAGCCGACATGCATCGCCGGCAGTGCCCTTTTACCAGTCATTCAACATCCCGCATGCCATGAGAAAAATCGTCGCCACCTTCTTCGCCGCGTTTTCGCTGGCCTTTCTTGCGACCCTGCCGGCCCTGGCCCAGAGCACGCAAGCCACGCCCGCCCGCCAGGCGGCGCCCAGCCCCGCCATGAAAGTGGCCGTGCGGCGCATGCTCGACGCGATGCAGTTCCCGCAGCTCACGCGCAGCATCTTCGACCAGATGCTGCAATCGGTGCCGGCCATGATACGCCAGTCGGCGCAGCAGCAAATCAACAGCAACCCGAAACTGGATGATCAGCGCAAGGCGCGCGCGCTGGCCAGCGCCGAGGAAGAAATCCCCCTCGCCATCGCCACCCTGACGCAGGTACTGGCCGACCCGACCCTGATCGACGAGCTGGGCGACGAGATGGTGCCCCTGTACGCGCGTTTTTACACGGTGCCGGAAGTCGAGCAGCTGACGGCCTTCTACAAGACGCCGCTGGGACGCAAGATGCTGGCCACCATGCCGCAACTGTCGGCCGAGTCGATGGCCATCAGCCAGCGCGTGCTGATCCCGCGCGTGAACGCCGTGCTTGACCAGGTCATGCGGGCGGCCACGCAGTCGCCCCAATAAGATTCCCATTTTGCCAAGGACCGTATCGTGACCCATATCTACAATTTTTCAGCCGGCCCCGCCGTCCTGCCCAAGGAAGTGCTGGCGCAAGCGGCCTTTGAAATGCAGGACTGGCATGGCAGCGGCATGTCGGTGATGGAAATGAGTCACCGTGGTCCCGAATTCATTTCGATCTACCAGCAGGCGGTGGCCGACCTGCGCGAGCTGCTGGCCGTGCCCGAGAACTATAAAATCCTGTTCCTGCAGGGCGGCGGACTGGGCGAGAACGCCATCATCCCGATGAATCTGGTGGGCCTGGCCGCGCAGCAGCCGGCCACCGTGGACTTCGTGCACACGGGTTCGTGGTCGGGCAAGTCGATCCAGGAAGCGGCTAAGTATGCCAGCGTGAACGTGGCCGCGTCGTCCAAGGCTGCCAGTTTCACGGGCGTGCCGCCCGTCGCCGAATGGAAGCTGACGCCGGGCGCGGCCTACCTGCACATCTGCACCAATGAAACCATCGACGGCGTGGAATTCCAGCAGGCGCCGAACGTGCCGGTAGGCACCACCATCGTGGCCGACATGTCCTCGCACATCCTGTCGCGCGTGATCGACGTGTCGCAATACGGCGTGATCTTCGGCGGCGCGCAGAAAAATATCGGCCCGGCCGGCTTGACCCTGGTCATCGTGCGCGAAGACTTGCTGGGCAAGGCATTGCCGATGTGCCCGTCGGCTTTCGACTGGACCATCGTGGCCGAGCATGAGTCGATGTACAACACGCCGCCCACCTACGGCATCTATATCGCCGGCCTGGTTTTCCAGTGGCTCAAACGCCAGGGTGGCGTTGCAGCCATGGAACAGCGTAATATTGAGAAAGCGGCGCTGCTGTACGCGGCGCTCGATGCGGACGACTTCTACCAGAACCGGGTCGACCCCGCATACCGCTCGCGCATGACCATCCCGTTCTATCTGCGCGACGAAAGTCTGAACGACGCATTCCTGGCCGGCGCCAAGCAGCGCGGCCTGCTGCAACTGAAGGGCCACAAGTCCGTCGGCGGCATGCGTGCATCGATCTATAACGCGATGCCGATTGAGGGCGTGCAAGCCCTGGTGAATTATCTGAACGAGTTTGCCGGACGCTGAGTCGCTTAAGCGACCGCGCCGGCCCGCCGCCGGCGCAGGCCGCGCGGCCATCATTGAAGTACAGCTGACGAAACAAACAACCATGACCGATAAATTGAAACCGCTGCGCGAACAGATCGATGCGATCGACGCGCAAATCCTCGAACTGCTGAACCGCCGCGCGCAAATCGCCCAGCAGGTGGGCCACGTGAAGGCCGAGACGCAGGCGCCCGTGTTCCGCCCCGAGCGCGAGGCGCAGGTGCTGCGCGGCGTGGCCGAGCGCAATCCCGGTCCCATGGGCGATCGCGAAGTGCAGACCATCTTCCGCGAAATCATGTCGTCCTGCCGCTCGCTGGAAAAGCGCGTCACCGTGGCCTACCTTGGCCCGGCCGGCACCTTCAGCGAACAGGCCGTGTATCAGCAGTTCGGCAGCGCCGTTGAAGGCTTGCCGTGCGCGTCCATCGATGAAGTGTTCCGTTCCGCCGAGGCGGGTACGGCGGACTTCGGCGTGGTCCCGATCGAAAATTCCTCGGAAGGCGCCGTCAACCGCACGCTGGACATGATGTTGCAGACGAGCCTCATCATCAGCGGCGAGGTGGCGATCGCCGTGCACCACAGCCTGATGACGAAGAGCGGCAACATGGACGGCGTCACCTCGATTTGCGCCCATTCGCAGGCGCTGGCGCAGTGTCAGGTGTGGCTGAACCAGAATTATCCGCACGTCGCGCGCTACGCCGTGGCTTCGAACGCGGAAGCGGCCCGCATGGCCGGCGAAGACGGTAGCGTCGCGGCGATTGCCAGCGAACTGGCCGGCGCGCAGTACAAGCTGGGCGTGGTCAAGGGACATATCCAGGACGATCCGCACAACCGCACGCGCTTTGCCGTCGTGGGCACCTTGCAGACGGCGCCGTCGGGCAAGGACCAGACCTCGCTGGTATTGGCCGTGCCGAACAAGGCGGGCGCCGTGTACCAGCTGCTGGCGCCCCTGGCCAAGCACGGCGTATCGATGACGCGCTTCGAGTCGCGCCCGGCGCGCATGGGCAGCTGGGAGTATTATTTCTATGTCGATGTGGAAGGCCACGTGCAGGACGCGGCCGTCGCCCAGGCGCTGGCCGAGCTGCAGAGCAATGCGGCGTTTTTCAAGGTGCTGGGGTCGTATCCGGTCAGTCTGTGACTTCGTTGACTGGTGTCGGATTACGCTGCGCTAATCCGACCTACGGTAAGCTGTAGGTTGGGTTAGCGCAGCGTAACCCAACAACAACAGTCACCAGCCTAATCATTCACCAACTTTTAAAGAGCACCATGTCTAAAAATATCGGTCCAGAATACGTCCGCGCCATCGCCCCTTACCAGAGCGGCAAACCGATCGCGGAAGTCGCGCGCGAATTCGGCCTCGACGAGGCAGCCATCGTCAAGCTGGCGTCGAATGAAAATCCGTACGGCATGCCGGAATCGGCGAAGCAGGCGATGATCGCCGCCATCGATGACCTGGGCCGCTACCCGGACGCCAACGGCTTCGACTTGAAAGCCGTGCTGTCGAAGCGTTACGACGTGCCGGCCGACTGGATCACCCTGGGCAATGGCAGCAACGACATCCTGGAAATCGCCGCGCACGCGTTTGTCGAGCACGGCCAGTCCGTCGTGTACTCGCAATACTCGTTCGCCGTGTACGCGCTGGCCACGCAAGGCCTGGGCGCGCGCCACATCGTCGTGCCGGCGCAAGCCTACGGCCATGACCTCGACGCCATGGCGGCGGCGATCGCCGACGATACGCGTCTGGTCTTCATCGCCAATCCGAACAACCCGACCGGCACCTTCCTGACGGCCGCGCAGCTGGAAGCCTTCCTCAAGAAAGTGCCGGCGCACGTCGTCGTCGTGCTCGACGAGGCGTACAACGAATTCCTCTCGGCCGACGAGCAGTACGAGTCGACGGCGTGGGTGCGCCAGTATCCGAATCTGGTGGTCTCGCGCACCTTGTCGAAGGCGTATGGCCTGGCCGGCCTGCGCATCGGCTTTGCCATCGCCCAACCGGTGCTGACGGACCTGATGAACCGCATCCGCCAGCCGTTCAACGTCAACTCGCTGGCGCAGGCGGCCGCGATTGCCGCCCTGAACGACAAGGCCTTCCTCGAACAAAGCGCGCGCAACAACGCGGCCGGCTACCAGCAATTTACGGAAGCGTTTGCGCAACTGGGCCTGGAATACGTGCCGTCGCACGGCAATTTCGTGCTGGTGAAGGTGGGAGACGATGATGCGGCAGGCGCGCGCGTCAACCTGGCGCTGCTCAAGCAGGGCGTGATCGTGCGCCCCGTCGGCAGCTACGGCTTGCCGCAATGGCTGCGCATTTCCATCGGCCTGCCGCAGGAAAACGCCATCTTCATCGCCGCGCTGACGAAAGCGCTGGCCTGACCGTATGACGACGCCTGCACTGAACAAGGTCGTTATCTTTGGCGTGGGCCTGATCGGCGGCTCGTTCGCGCGCGCCCTGAAGCACGCGGGCGCGGTCGCCACGGTGGTCGGCATGGGCCGCTCGCCGGCCTCGATGGCGCGCGCGCTGGAACTGCGCATCATCGACGAAATCGGCGGCGATATGGCGCAAGCCATGGCCGGCGCCGACTTGGTGCTTCTGGCCGCGCCCGTGGCGCAGACGGGCACCATCCTGGCCTCCATCGCGCCGCACCTGCAGCCGGGCACCGTCGTGACTGACGCGGGCAGCACGAAAAGCGACGTGGTGGCGGCCGCGCGCGCAGCGTTGGGCGGCAAGGTGGCGCAATTCGTGCCCGGGCACCCGATTGCGGGACGCGAGACGAATGGCCCCGACGCGGCCATCATTGATTTATATCAAGGCAAGAAGGTGGTGCTCACGCCGCTGGCGGAAAATAGCGCCGCCGATGTGGAACGGGTGGCGGCCGCGTGGCGCGCCTGCGGCGCCATCCTGCACACCTTGAGCCCCGAAGAACACGACAAGGTGTTTGCCGCCGTCAGCCATCTGCCGCATTTGCTGGCTTTTGCGCTGGTCGACGACATCGCCAACAAACCGCACGCGGGCCTGCTGTTCCAATACGCGGCCAGCGGCTTTCGCGACTTTACGCGCATCGCCGGCTCATCGCCGGAGATGTGGCGCGACATCAGCCTGGCCAACCAGCCGGCGCTGCTGCATGAACTGGACGCCTACCTGGCGCAGTTGACGACCTTGCGCGCCCACCTGGCCGCGAACGACGGCGCCGCCATCGAGGGCGTGTACGCGAACGCCCAGCACGCGCGGCAGCAATGGATCGAGGCGATCGAAACGGCGGAAATGCCGGCCGCGCCCACACGATAAATACTCAAGGATTCCAGCATGACCCAGACCAAGCACTACCCCCACCATATCGATCTGAAGCCGGTGATGCACGCCGAAGGCACGGTGCGCTTGCCCGGTTCGAAAAGCATTTCCAACCGCGTGCTGCTGCTGGCCGCGCTGGCCAAGGGCACGACGAAGATCATCGACCTGCTCGCCTCCGACGACACCTTCGTCATGCTGACGGCATTGACGTCGCTGGGCGTCAAATGGACGCAGGATGAATTGACGGGCGACCCGGCCACGGCGCACCAGGTGCACCACGTGGAAGGCTGCGGCGGCGCGTTCCCGCACCACGAGGCGGACCTGTTCATGGGCAATGCCGGCACGGCGATCCGCCCGCTGACGGCGGCGCTGGCCGTGATCGGCGGCGACTACACCCTGCACGGCGTGTCGCGCATGCACGAGCGCCCCATCGGCGACCTGGTCGACGCGCTGAACGCCGTCGGCACGCAGATCGAGTACACGGGCGAGCAGGGCTTCCCGCCGCTGCGCATCCGCCGCGGCCACATCCACGCGCAGCGCATCGCCGTGCGCGGCAACGTGTCGAGCCAGTTCCTGACGGCCCTGCTGATGGTGGCGCCGCTGATGGCGCGCGACCATGCGGTCACCATCGATGTCACAGGCGAGCTGATCTCGAAGCCGTATATCGAGATCACCCTGAACCTGATGCGCCGTTTCGGCGTGACGGTCGAGCATGACGGCTGGCAGTCGTTCACCGTGCAACCGGGTCAGCAGTACCAAAGCCCGGGCACGATCCACGTCGAGGGCGACGCCTCGTCGGCCTCGTACTTCCTGGCGGCCGGCGCCATCGGCGGCGGTCCCGTGCGCGTGGAAGGCGTGGGACGCGACAGCATCCAGGGCGACGTGCGCTTCGTCGAAGCCTTGCAGCAGATGGGCGCGACCATCACCATGGGCGAGAACTGGATCGAGGCCCGCTCGAACGGCGTGCTGAAAGCCGTCGACATGGACTTCAACCATATCCCCGACGCGGCCATGACGATCGCCGTGGCGGCCCTGTACGCGGACGGCACCTCGACCTTGCGCAACATCGCCAGCTGGCGGGTGAAGGAAACGGACCGCCTGGCCGCCATGGCGACGGAATTGCGCAAGCTGGGCGCCGAAGTGGAAGAGGGCGCCGATTACCTGCGCGTGACGCCGCCGGCCGAGATCCAGGCGGCGACCATCGACACGTATGACGACCACCGCATGGCCATGTGCTTTTCGCTCGCCTCGCTGGACGGCGCCGCCCGCCGCGGCAACGAGATGCGCATCAACGACCCGAAATGCGTGGCCAAGACCTTCCCCGAGTATTTCGCCGCCTTCGCGGGGATTGCCAAAGATACATTAATTTAATTGATAAATAATACAATGCCGAACTCCACCATCCCAGTCATCGCCATCGACGGCCCCACCGCTTCCGGCAAGGGCACGGTGGCGCACCGCGTGGCCGACAAGCTGGGTTTTCATTACTTGGACTCGGGCGCGCTGTACCGGCTGACGGCCCTGAGCGCGCTGCGCCGCGGCACGGACTTGCGCGACGAGCACGCGCTGGCCAAGCTGGCTGAACACTTGCCTTGCCACTTTGCCAATGGCGAGATCCTGCTGGCGCAGGAAAACGTCACCGAGCACATCCGTGCCGAGGAAGTCGGCAACACGGCGTCGAAAATTGCCGTGTTGCCAACGGTACGCCAGGCCCTGGTCAGCTTGCAGCTGGGTTTTCGCAAGACGCCTGGCCTGGTGGCCGATGGGCGCGACATGGGCACGGTGATCTTCCCGCATGCCCAATTGAAGGTGTTCCTCACGGCCAGTGTCGAGGCGCGCGCGCAACGGCGCTACAAGCAATTGATAGACAAGGGTTTTTCTGCTAAGATGGAAGACCTTCTGATGGATTTGCAGGCGCGGGACGAACGTGATACTCACCGTGCGATTGCGCCGCTGGTCCCCGCGGAAGGGGCGCATGTCCTCGATACGTCGGAAATGACGGCAGATGATGCCGTTGAAGCCGTGTTGAAATGGTATGCAGCTGCAGCAAAATAGCGTGTTGTTGTGCTATGTGGTGCCCGTTGACGGCTCCTGGCCTGTCCGGGTGTGTCAAAAACCTAACCCAGTTTAAGTCGCATCGTGCGATCTCTGCTGGATAACCTGTGTGAACCCTATGTCTACTGTTACAACTAACGAATCTACCGGTATGGAAAGTTTTGCTGCGCTCTTCGAGGAATCGTTGTCGCGTCAAGATATGCGCTCCGGCGAAGTTATTTCCGCTGAAGTCGTGCGCCTCGACCACAATTTCGTGATCGTGAACGCTGGCCTCAAATCCGAAGCATTCATCCCTGTCGAAGAATTCAAGAACGACCACGGCGAACTGGAAGTCAAAGTTGGTGACTTCGTTTCCGTGGCGATCGAATCGCTGGAAAACGGTTTCGGCGATACCATCCTGTCGCGCGATAAAGCCAAGCGTCTGGCTTCGTGGCTGGCTCTGGAAAAAGCGATGGAATCGGGCGAAATCGTCGTCGGTACCGTCAATGGTAAAGTCAAAGGCGGTCTGACCGTGTTGACCAACGGCATCCGCGCATTCCTGCCGGGCTCGCTGGTTGATACCCGTCCTGTCAAAGACACCACCCCATTCGAAGGCAAGACCCTCGAATTCAAAGTGATCAAGCTGGATCGCAAGCGTAACAACGTGGTTCTGTCCCGCCGCGCCGTCATCGAAGCTTCGATGGGCGAAGAGCGTCAGAAACTGATGGAAACGCTGAAAGAAGGCACGGTCGTGACCGGCGTCGTCAAAAATATCACCGACTACGGCGCGTTCGTGGATCTGGGCGGTATCGATGGCCTGCTGCACATCACCGACCTGGCATGGCGCCGTGTACGTCACCCGTCGGAAGTACTGACGGTTGGCCAGGAAATCACCGCCAAGGTCCTGAAGTACGATCAAGAGAAAAACCGTGTTTCGCTGGGCGTGAAACAACTGGGCGACGATCCTTGGACCGGTCTGTCCCGTCGTTACCCACAAAGCACCCGTCTGTTCGGTAAAGTAACGAACCTGACCGACTACGGCGCGTTCGTTGAAGTGGAACAGGGTATCGAAGGTCTGGTACACGTTTCCGAAATGGACTGGACGAACAAAAACGTTGCTCCTAACAAAGTTGTCCAACTGGGCGACGAAGTAGAAGTGATGGTTCTGGAAATCGACGAAGAGCGTCGTCGTATCTCGCTGGGCATGAAACAGTGCAAAGCCAATCCATGGGACGACTTCGGTGTTACCCATAAGAAAGGTGATAAAGTCCGCGGCGCGATCAAATCGATCACCGACTTCGGCGTGTTCATCGGCCTGGCCGGCAACATCGACGGTCTGGTGCACCTGTCCGACCTGTCCTGGACGGAAACCGGCGAAGAAGCCGTGCGTCGCTTCAAGAAAGGTGACGAACTGGAAGCCATCGTTCTGGCCATCGACGTTGAGCGCGAGCGCGTTTCCCTGGGCGTCAAGCAACTGGAAGGTGACCCATTCAACAACTTCGCAGCCATGAACGACAAAGGCTCGCTGGTAACCGGCACCGTTAAATCGGTTGAGCCTAAAGGCGCCGTGATCCAACTGTCCGAAGAAGTCGAAGGCTACCTGCGCGCTTCCGAAATCTCGCGCGACCGCGTTGAAGATGCTGGTACGCACCTGAAAGTCGGCGACACCGTCGAAGCAATGGTGTTGAACATCGACCGCAAAGCCCGTGGTATCCAACTGTCGATCAAAGCGAAAGACAACGTGGAAACCCAGGAAGCCATGCAGAAGATGGCAGCTACCGACAACAACGCAGCTTCGGGCACCACCAGCCTGGGCGCCTTGTTGAAAGCTAAGTTCGATAACAAGAACTAAGACTTCGCGGATACTGGCAGATGACAAAGTCCGAGCTGATCAACCGCCTCGCTGAGCGTTATTCTCAGCTGGTGGCGAAAGATGCGGAGTATGCCGTCAAGACCATTCTCGATGCGATGACCAACGCCCTGGCGACCGGTCAGCGTATCGAGATCCGCGGTTTTGGCAGTTTTGCCCTGAACAGCAGGCCCCCGCGCATCGGCCGCAACCCGAAGTCCGGCGACAAGGTGATGGTTCCTGAAAAACGGGTACCCCACTTCAAACCGGGCAAACAGTTGCGCGAGCGGGTGGACGCGATGGTCGGGCAACCGATCATCGAGGATTAATCGTCTGCTGGAAGGCGACATAAAGAGCGGCGTCCTTGGATGCCGCTTTTTTTTGTTAATATGCTGTAGAGCACTGCTCAAACCTACTGCGCGTCGCGCTTTGCGGCCGGCGATGCTCACCGTACTTCAGTACGGTTGCGCTTCTTGGCCACAAATCACTGCCGCTCGCTGCGGTTTGATCAGCACTCTACGTTTGTGCCATGTGGCACGGGCATTTTTTTGTTCACTCTGGACCTATCGATGAAAATCATCTCCACCATCGTTGGCTGTGTTCTTTTCGTCCTGTTCTTCAGTTTTGCGCTGAAGAATGCGCAGGTTGTCGACCTGCATGTTTTCCTCAATTATGAAATTCGCGGCCCCCTGGTCCTGATGCTGCTGGGCTTTTTTGTCGCCGGCGCCAGCCTGGGCGTATTGGCCCTGACGCCGACCGTGTTCCGTCACCGCCGCGAAGCGAGCAAGCAAAAAACCACCATTGCCGCGCTGCAGACCGTTGGCGTGGCCAGCAATGTCCAGCCGCAACCGGACAGCGTGAGCGCGCAGTAAGCGCCGCCGTCGCTCCTATCTCTCTTACTCGAATAAAAACAATCGCATGGATTTTGAACTCTGGTGGCTCTTGGGTATCCCCGTGTTTTTCGCGCTGGGCTGGATTGCCGCGCGCGTGGACATTCATCAACTGGTGTCCGAATCGCGCAGCCTGCCGCGCAATTACTTCAAGGGCTTGAATTTCCTGCTCAATGAGCAGCACGACAAGGCCATCGACGCCTTCATCGAAGTCGTCAAGCTGGACCCGGAATCGGCCGATATGCACTTTGCGCTGGGCAACCTGTTCCGCCGCCGCGGCGAAACGGAGCGCGCCATCCGCGTGCACCAGAACTTGCTGGCGCGCCCGGACTTGCCGCTGGAACAGCAGGGCCACGCCGCCTACGAGCTGGGCATGGATTACCTGAAGGCGGGCTTGCTGGACCGCGCCGAAGAAACCTTCAACAGCCTGGTCGACACGCAATATGCGGCCCAGGCGCGCCGCGCGCTGCTGGAAATCTACCAGCGCGAAAAGGAATGGCCACGCGCCATCGAAGCGGCCGTGGGCTTGCAGGAATCGGGCGCTGGCGCGCGCCAGAAGGAAATCGCCCAGTTCTATTGCGAACTGGCGCATGACGCGCTGGTGCACATGAAGCCGGACGACGCCATGCCGCTGCTGGAAAAAGCCCTGCAGACGGATCGCAAGAGCGTGCGCGCCACCATTCTGACGGGCGACGTGCTGCTGGCGCGCGGCGACGTGGAAGGCGCGCTGACCACCTGGCGCCGCGTGGAGCAGCAAAGCGTGCCGCACGTGGCCCTGGTGGCGCAGCGCCTGATGGATGGCTACACCAAGGTGGGCCGTGCACAGGAAGGCGTCAACCTGCTGCGTTCCTACCTGGAAGAGGCGTCGTCGATCGACCTGATCGAAGTCGTCTTCAAGGCCGTCATCGAACTCGACGGTGTGGAAGCGGCGAAGCAGCTGGTCAGCGCCGAGCTGCGCCGCACGCCGACCCTGCTGGGCCTGGATAAGCTGCTGGAAGCGCGCATGATGGATGCGCCTGCCGCCATCTGGTCGGAACTGTCGATGGTGAAAAACCTCGTGCACGGCTACACGCAGAAGCTGGCCCGCTACCAGTGCAGCCATTGCGGCTTCAAGGCGCGCCAGTTCTACTGGCACTGCCCTGGCTGCAACAAGTGGGAAACCTACCCGCCGCGCCGCACAGAAGAACTTAACGTCATGAACTGATTCGTACACGTCACCTTGCCCTGAGCAATGTGGCGTGTACTTCTATGTAAGACCTGCTTTTTATCCATACGGTACATCCATGAAAATCACTATTATCGGCACCGGCTATGTTGGCCTCGTGACCGGCGCCTGCCTGGCGGAACTGGGCAACGACGTCTTTTGCCTCGACCTGGACGCACAGAAGGTCGCCTTGCTCAACAGTGGCGGCATCCCCATCCATGAACCTGGCCTGGAAGAAGTCGTGGCGCGCAACCGCGCCGCCGGGCGCATGACCTTTTCCACCGACGTCGAGGCCGCCGCCGCGCACGGCGCGATGCAATTCATCGCCGTCGGCACGCCGCCCGATGAAGACGGCTCGGCCGACCTGCAATACGTGCTGGCGGCCGCGCGCGGCATCGGCAAGTACATGACGGACTTCAAGGTCATCGTCGACAAGTCGACCGTGCCCGTCGGCACGGCCGAAAAAGTGCGCGCCGCCATCCAGGGCGAACTCGACGCGCGCGGCGTGGCCGCCACGTTCTCGGTGGCGTCGAACCCGGAATTCCTCAAGGAAGGCGCGGCCGTCGAAGACTTCATGCGTCCGGACCGCATCGTCATCGGCGTCGACGCCACGCCGGACGGCGAGCGCGCGCGCGAATTGCTGAAAAGCCTGTACGCGCCGTTCAACCGCAACCACGAGCGCACCTACTGGATGGATGTGCGCTCGGCCGAATTCACGAAATATGCGGCGAATGCCATGCTGGCCACGCGCATCTCCTTCATGAATGAGCTGGCGAACCTGGCCGACAAGGTGGGCGTCGATATCGAGGCCGTGCGCCACGGCATCGGTTCCGACCCGCGCATCGGCTACAGCTTCCTGTACGCCGGTTGCGGCTATGGCGGTTCCTGCTTCCCGAAAGACGTGCAGGCGCTCGAGCGCACGGCGCGCGGCCACGGCCAGGAATTGCTGATCCTGCGCGCCGTCGAAGCCGTCAACGACCAGCAGAAGCAGGTGCTGGGACGCAAAGTGGTCACTCGCTTCGGCGAAGACTTGACGGGCCGGCATTTCGCCGTGTGGGGCCTGGCCTTCAAGCCGAATACGGACGACATGCGCGAAGCGTCGGCCCGCGTGCTGCTGGCCGACCTGCTGGGACGCGGCGCCAGCGTGGCCGTGTACGACCCCGTCGCCATGGCCGAGGCGCGCCGCGTGCTGCAGCTCGATTTGACGCCGGCGCAATTGGCCAGGGTGCGCTTTGCCGACAGCCCGAAGGATGCGCTGCAGGACGCCGATGCGCTGGTCATCGTGACCGAGTGGAAAGCCTTCCGCAGCCCCGACTTCGAGCAGGTCAAGGCGCGCCTGAAGCAGGCCGTGATCTTTGACGGGCGCAACCTGTTCGAGCCGGCCGTCATGGCCGAGAATGGCATCGAATACCACGGGATCGGTCGCTCGATCCTGACGCGCGCATGAGCGCCCAGGAGGTGGTCGCCTTGACGGCGCCGGCCGCGCTGGCCCAGGTACGCCTGCTGGTGGTGGGCGATGTGATGCTGGACCGCTATTGGTTCGGCGACGTCAGTCGTATTTCGCCGGAAGCGCCCGTGCCCATCGTGCGCATCGAGAAGCGCGAAGAGCGCCTGGGCGGCGCGGCCAACGTGGCGCGCAACGCGGCCGCGCTGGGAGCGAAGACGAGCTTGCTGGGCGTGGTGGGCGACGACGAGGCCGGCAGCCAGGTCGAGCGCCTGCTCGAGGGGGGCGGCATCCACAGCTATCTGCAGCGCGATGCGGCCATTTCCACCATCATCAAGCTGCGCGTGATCGGCCGCCAGCAGCAGATGCTGCGCATCGACTTCGAGGATGCGCCCAGCGATACGGTGCTGCGCGACAAGCTCAAGCAATTCAATGCCCTCTTGCCGCACTACGACGTGGTGATCCTGTCGGACTACGCCAAGGGCAGCCTGGTGAACGTGGCCGAGATGATCAAGGCGGCCCGGGCGGCCGGCAAGATCGTCATGGTCGACCCGAAAGGCGATGATTTCAGCCGCTATACGGGAGCGTCAGTGCTTACTCCGAATAAATCGGAACTGCGCCGCGTGATCGGCAACTGGAGCACGGAAGAGCAGCTCACGGAACGCGCGCAGCAGATGCGCGCGCAGCTGGGCCTGGACGCCTTGCTGCTGACCCGTTCCGAAGAAGGCATGAGCTTGTACACGGCCGACGAGGTGCTGCACATGCCCACCGATGCGCGCGAAGTGTTCGACGTCTCGGGCGCCGGCGACACGGTGATCGCCACCATGGCGGCCATGCTGGGTGCCGGCATGGGCCTGGGCGACGCCGTGCGCACGGCCAACCGGGCCGGCGGCATCGTCGTCGGCAAGTTGGGCACGGCCACCGTCACCCGCGACGAGCTGTTTCCGCAGTAAGTATGCTGTATCGCCTGCGCCGGCCTGTTTGATCTGGCGCAGGTTCTCCCACCGTTCCGCCGTCCCGTCTTGTCAACCGTATCACGTCCCAGCCGTTAAAGCCGTTAAGGCGCTGCTCTTCCTTTGCGTTCGAGTCATCTTGAAACCACATTACGGAGAGATACCCATGTTCAAAAAAATACTGCTGGCCATCGCCACCTTGATCGCGACGATGGGCTTTGCCTTTGCCCAGGTCGATGTCAACAAGGCGGACCAGGCGGCACTCGACAGCGTCAAGGGCATCGGCCCCGTCACGTCGAAAGCCATCATCGATGAGCGCGCCAAGGGCGGCGCCTTCAAGGATTGGGCCGATTTCGAAAGCCGCGTGAAGGGCATCGGTCCGAAAAGTTCCGTAAAGCTGTCGGAAGCGGGCTTGCAAGTGAATGGCCAGGCCAAGTCCGGCGCGCCCGCGGCGCCCGCGACGGCGGCGAAAGCTGCCCCGGCAAAAGCTGCTGTGAAGGAAGTTGCAGCGAAAGAAGCCGCACCGAAGCCAGCTGCTGCGACCGACACCGCTGCGGCGCCGGCCAAGACAGCCGCTGAAGCGAAAAAAGAAGCTGCTGCCGCGAAGAAAGAAGCCAAGGCTGCCGCCGCTGCCGCCAAGAAAGAAGCCGCCGCGGCCAAGGTGGTGCCCGCCGCCGCGCCTGCCGCCGCCGATGGCGCCGCGCCAGTGAAGACGGCCGCCGAAGCGAAGAAGGAAGCTGCCGCTGCCAAGAAAGAAGCGAAGGCTGCTGCCGCTGCCGCGAAGAAAGAAGCGAAACTGGCTGCCGCCGAGGCGAAGAAGGCAGAAGCAGAGAAAAAGTAAGCGTGTTGCTGTAAGGCGTGTTGCGTGGTGGTGCCGCGCAGCACGAAAAGAAACCCCCGCGTGGTACCGGCCGCGCGGGGGTTTTTTTATTCTGCAGCCTGGACTTCTTGCTTGCCGGTGTGCCGGAATGGCGCAGCCAGTTGCCCCGCCAGCGTCTTTGGCATGGGAGCCTCGATGCCGCAGGCGGCCGGCCAGGCGCGCGGCAGGTGATATGTGCCGAACAGCCGGTCCAGCAGGGGCAGGGTCGAGGCGTAGTTGCGGTTGATGTGCTCGAATTTGCTGTGATGCCAGTGGTGGAAGGCGGGCGTGGCTACCAGCCATTCCAGCGGGCCGAAGCGCCAGCGCAGGTTGGCGTGGATGAAGAAGCCCCAGACGGTACCGATCAGCAACAGCAGCACGGGTGCGGCGCTGCCTGCCGCACCGGGGCTGGCCAGGCCCAGCAGATACAGGGGTGTCAGGCCGAACAGGCGCGTGACGACCATGTCGACGGGATGGGTGCGGGTATTGGCGAGGAAATACAGCTGTTCCGTGCTGTGGTGTACGGCGTGGTAGCGCCACAGCCATGGAATTTCATGGCTGAGCCTATGCCCCCAGTAAGTGCCGACTTCGCCAATCAGCAAGCCCAGCACGAGCTTGCCCCACAGGGGCAGGATAGACAAGGTGGCGGGAATGGCGTCTGGCAGCCAGCGCTGGCCAGCGACGGCGGCCAGGGCCAGCGGCACGGCCAGCAAGGCGGCCGGCAGCAGGCTGCTGATGAAATAAAAACCCAGGTCGCTGAACAGTTCCGTGCGGGAACGCCCCGCACGGGGTTGGCCAAAGAAGCGCTCGAGCGGCACGAAGAGCGCGGCCAGCAGCACCAGCCACAGGCTCAGGCGCAGTACATCGACGACGATGCCAGGCAAGGTGGTCAGCAGGCTCATTTGATTCCGTCAAACAATGGCAAAGTGTCGCTGTCTCAGGCCGCACGGGCCGTCTTGCGGCGGCGCGTCATGAAAGCCAGCAAGCCCAGGCCGCCGATCAGCATGCCCCAGGTCGACGGTTCCGGCACGGCCGAGACCAGCGACACGCCATCGAGCAGCATGAACGGCGGCGCGCCCGTCGGGCTGCCCTTGGCCATGAACGACAGCAATTCGCTGCTGTTCGTGGCCGTGAAGGTCATGCTGGCCTGGTGCCAGCCCGTGAAGCCCTGGCTGACATTGGCCAGGGATGCCGTTTGCTGCTTGCTGCTGCCCAGCGCAACGTCCCAGTAATTGATGGGATTATCGCCGCGGAAACCCACTTGCTGGCCAGCGCCGTACGAAAAGCTCAGGACGTAGGCCTGGCCGGCCACCAGGCCGCTCACCTGCTGCGTGACGGGGCCAGGAAAATAATCCCAGTCGGCGGCCAGCACATTGCCGCCCGTGGGGCTGACGCCCAGGCCGTTTTGCGGGCCGCGGCCGCTGTAGGAGTTCGGTCCCCACAGGGCCAGCGCCGTCGCGGCGTTGGTGTCGTCGATGTTGTTGCCGTTCAAGACGAAGTTATAGCCCTTGCTGGACCAGTCGCTCAGGTAGGTGCGGTCGTCGCGGGCGTATGTGCCTTCGTTCAATTGTTTCGAGGTGCCGTTACTGGTCAGTTCAAAATCGCCATTCTTGACCAGGTTGGTCGTGGCGGCCTGGGCGGCAGTGACGCACAGGGCGGCGGCCAGCGCCAGCAGGGTAGATGTTTTACGCATATACAGCTCCAAAAGGGACAGGGTCGTGTTGCAGTCTGTCGGCGAGCTTTTGGCCAACGTTGGATTCAATCGCGGAAGGGGCGAGAAGGGTACTTCAGGGACAGCGGCGGTGTCTCGTTGACGCCATTGACGCGATTATAGCAGTGTTTGGCAAAACGGCATCTAACATGTCTCGAAAACAACAAATATTTTTAAGTGGCAACCTTGTCAGGATTAACGTTTTTATATGCCATGCGCCTCTACAGCTGCGACTCGATCGGCAGCCAGCGCATCACGGATATCAGCAGGCGGCGCCAGAAGCCCGTTTCAGGGTCCTGTGTCCACACTTTGGCGGGCTGCTCGGTGGCGTCGGCCCAGCGCAGGGCGCCGTTGTCGAGGAACAATCGATAGCTGGTGTCGCTCGCCGTCGAGTGCAGGAATAGCGCGCGCATGTCGGCCGCCAGCGCGGCATCGTCGAACAGCACGCCCATTTCCGTGTTCAGCTGGGCCGAGCGGGGATCGAGGTTGAAGGAGCCGACGAAGCCCCGCTGGCCATCGACCACCACGGCCTTGGTATGCAGGCTGGCGCGGCTCGACCCCATCAGGCTGATGCGCTTGCGGTGCTGGGTCTTCAATTCAAACAGGGCGACGCCGCCATCGAGCAGCGCCTGGCGGTAGCGCGCATAGCCCGCATGCACGAGGGCCACGTCGGTGGCGGCCAGCGAGTTGGTCAGCACCTGGACCTGGACGCCGGCCGCGACTTTTTCGCGCAGGCTCTGCGTCAGCGCCGCGCCGGGCACGAAATAGGGCGAGGTCAGCAGCGCTTCTTCGCGCGCGTCCGTCAGCAGGGGCAGCAAGCTGTGCATGAGCCAGTGCTCGCTGCGCTGCAAACTGGCCATGGGCGCGGCTTTTTCCGGCGGGTCCGACAATACCTTCACCTGCGCGCTCCAGTGCAGGCGCAGGCGTCCGTCCAGGTGCGCCTGCAACTGGCCCGCATCGGTCAGCTGGCGCAGATACGGCGAGGCGCCCAGCTCGCCCGTGAGGGCATCGAGGCGGGCGCGCACAGTCTGCAGTTCCGGCGCGCCTGCATCCTTGCCGGCGTGCAAGGCGCCGATGGGGAGGACGGCGCGGCTGTTCCAGAAGCGGTCGAAGATGTCGCTCGTCTGCTGGACGGCGGGGCCCACCAGCAACAGGTCGGCATCCTGGAAATTGACTTGCTCGGCGGCGTCAAAATATTCATCGCCGATATTGCGCCCGCCGACGAGGGCGACCCTACCGTCGACGATCCAGGCCTTGTTGTGCATGCGCCGGTTCAGGCTGACGGCGCGCAGTGCCATTTCCACGGCGCGCAGCCAGATGCCGTCGCGGTTGCGACTTGGATTGAAGATGCGCACGTCGATCAGCGGATGGCTGTCGAGCGCGAGGATGGCGGCGTCCTGGCCGCGCGCATTGATATCGTCGAGCAACACGCGCACGCGCACGCCGCGGTCGGCTGCGCGCAGCAGTTCGCGCACCAGCAGGCGTCCCGTGACGTCGTTATGCCAGATGTAGTACTGCAGGTCGATGCTGCGGCCCGCTTCGCGCGCGCTCAGTGCGCGCAGGGCAAACGCTTCCAGATTGTCGTCAATCAGGGCCGTGCCGCTGTGGCCCGGGCGTTGCGCCAGCTGCGGCGCCAGCACGCGGTCGAGCAGGGTGGCATCCGTCGCCACGGGCAAGGCCGTGCCCGGCGCGCCCAGCGAGCGTTCGGCGAAGCGCCCGTAGCTGTACAGGGCAGCGATGCTGAGCACGGCAAACAAGGTGGCCAGCAACAGCAATTTGACGAGCATGCGGCGCACCGTCAGCGGAGCGCGCGCAGGCTGCGGCGTGCGGGATGGAGGACGGTCTGGCGCATGCTGTGTCTTTCGTGAGCGACGGGGAGTGGCCGATTGTAGCAGTTTCTACAATGCACGATTTGCGACCTGGGACATCCTTGCTTGCCGTCAAAAATGCGAGAATGATCACTTGTTAATGATCGGGAGACGGCGGCATGGTACGGATTTTGACGGCAATGACGGCAGCCATGCTGTCGGCTAGTGTGGCGGAGGCGCCGGGCGCCGAACCGGCACAGCAGCAGATACGGCAGGTGGTGGCCGACATCTCGCCGCAGCGCATCGAGGCGCATGTGCGCAAGCTGGTCGGTTTCGAGACGCGCCACACCATGTCCGATACCGTGTCCGACACGCGCGGCATCGGCGCGGCCCGGCGCTGGATCAAGGCCGAGCTGGAGCGCTGTGGCGCGCAGGCGGGCGGACGTCTGCAGGTAGCGTTCGACAGCCATGTCGCGCCCGTGTCGAAACGCATCGCGCGGCCGACGGAAATCGTCAACGTGGTGGCGACCCTGCCCGGCAGCCAGCCGCAGTCGGCCGGTCGCATCTATGTCGTCAGCGGCCATTACGATTCGCGCGCCACCGACGTGATGGATGCGCAGGGCGACGCGCCCGGCGCCAACGACGACGCGTCCGGCACGGCGGCCGTGATCGAGATGGCTTGCGCGATGGCGCGCTACCAGTTCGACGCCACGCTCGTCTTCATGGCCGTGGCGGCCGAGGAACAGGGTTTGTTGGGTTCCGGCCATTGGGCGCAGCAGGCGAAGTTGAACAAGCTCAACATCGCCGGCATGCTCAACAACGACATCATCGGCAGTTCGCGCGCGGAAGACGGCAGCGTCGATGGCGGCCAGGTGCGCCTGTTTGCCGAGGGCATCCCGGCCGTGAAGGAGATGAGCGACGGCGTGCGCGCCCTGGTGGCGACGGGCGGCGAAAACGATTCCATCTCGCGCCAGCTGGCGCGCCATGTGAAACAGGTGGGCGAGCGCTACGTGCCCGGCTTCAAGGTCAACGTCATCCAGCGCGCCGACCGCTACCTGCGCGGCGGCGATCATATGCCGTTCCTGGCGCAAGGCTACGCGGCGCTGCGCTTCACGGAACCGCACGAGGATTTTGCGCATCAGCACCAGGATGTGCGCGTGGAAAATGGCGTGCAGTATGGCGACCTGCCGCAATTCGTCGACTACGACTACGTGGCGAAAGTGGCGCGCGTGAATGCGGCGGCGCTCGCTTCGCTGGCCCTGGCGCCGGCCGCGCCCGCCGGCGTGCAGGTGCGCACGGCCCAGCTGGAAAACGCCACCGCACTGGTATGGCAGCCGAACACGGAACCGGACCTGGCCGGCTACCGCATCGTCTGGCGCGCCACGACGGCAGACCAGTGGCAGGGCGCGCAGGACGTGGGCAAGGTCACCGAGGCCAAGGTCAAGCTGTCGAAAGACAACTATTTCTTTGGCGTCCAGGCCATCGATCGCGACGGCAACGTCAGCGTGGCCACGTATCCCATGCCGCTGCGCTGATCAGGAGCCGACGGGCAGGCGCGCAAGAAAGCCGTGGATCTGGGAAACGACCGCCGCGCCTTCGCCCACGGCAGCGGCCACGCGCTTGGTGGAACCGGCCCGCACGTCGCCGATGGCGAACACGCCCGGCACGCTCGTTTCCAGCGCGGCCCGCTCCGGCAAGCCCGGTGGCGGGTAGGGTAAATGCGCGGTGTGGCCGTGGGCGCGGCATTCGGCGCGCGTGACGTCGAAGCCCGTGCGGATGAAACCCTGCTCGTCGACGGCGACGGCGCAGTCGTGCAGCCAGTCCGTGTTCGGATCGGCGCCGACAAACAGGAACACGCGGCGCACGGCGCAATCGCACTCTTCCCCCGTGTGGTTGTTGCGCCAGCGCACCTCCGTCAAGCCATCGTCGTCGCCCTCGAGGGCGATGATTTCCGTATGCGTATGCAGGGCGATGTTGGGCGTGGCGGCGATGCGCTCGATCAGGTAGCTCGACATGCTGGCCGCCAGGCCCTCGCCGCGGATCACCATGTGGACTTTGGCGGCGTGGCCCGAGAGGAACACGGCGGCCTGGCCGGCCGAGTTGCCGCCGCCGACGAGGATGATCTCTTCCTGCCGGCACAGCTTGGCTTCGATGGGCGAGGCCCAGTAATACACGCCACGTCCCTCATACGTTTTCAGGTTGGCCAGCGAGGGGCGGCGGTAGCGCGCGCCGCACGACAGCACCACCGTGCGGGCGCGCACCTGCGTGCCGTCGCACAGATTGACGCGCAGGGGCCAGGTGTCGCACAGCAGGTTGGCGGCGCTGGCCGGGGTGGCGATCTCGACGCCGAACTTTTGCGCCTGCACATAGGCGCGCCCCGCCAAGGCCCGGCCGGAAATGCCGGTGGGGAAACCCAGGTAATTTTCGATGCGCGCGCTGGCGCCCGCCTGGCCGCCGTACGCGCGCTGTTCCAGCGCCAGAACCGATAGGCCTTCCGAGGCCGCATACACGGCCGTGGCCAGGCCGGCGGGACCGGCGCCCACCACCAGCACGTCGAAGAGTTTGTCGCCGGATAAATCGGGCAGCATGCCCAGGCAGCGTCCCAGTTCCGCATTGCCGGGATTTTTCATGATCTTGCCGTCCGGACAGACCACCAGCGGCCACTCCTGCGGCGTGGGCTGGTAGCGACCGGCCAGCGCGGCGGCGGCCGCATCGCTGGCCGGATCGAGCACCGTGTGCGGATGGCCATTACTCGACAGAAAACTTTGCAGGTGGAACAGATTGCCATTGCCGCGCGGGCCCACCAGCACGGGGCCGCCCGAATTCGATTCGATCAGCGCCACGCGGCGCAGGATCAGGGCGCGCACGATGCGTTCGCCCATCTCCGCTTCGGCGACGATCAGCGCGCGCAAGGATTCCGAACTGATGTCGAGCAATTCCACCGGCCCCACGGCGCTGCCGTTGACGAGGGTGGGGCGGCCGGACAATTGCGCCACCTCGGCAATGAAATGGCCGACGCCCACTTCGCGCAACTGCGACGCCTGCCCCAGCACCTCGTGGCGCTTGATGCTGACCCGGCCGGACAGTATCACCAGCATGCCGAAGCTGCTGCTGCCCGCCTCGAACAGCGTCTCGCCATCGGCGAAGCGCCGCAGCGTGCCATAGCGCTGCAAGCGCTGCAGTTCGAGCGCATTGAAGACGGGCGAGATCTGGTGGCTGCGGCCCTGCAAGTCGAGCGTGGCGAACTGGACGGGATCATCCTGCGTCGTTTCGGGAATGAATTCGGGTGTGCTGCTGGCCATGGCGGGTCCGTTCGGAGGCTGAATAAGCAAATAACAAAAATAACTAACAGTGACGAGTCTAGCGCATGCGGCGCCCGCCCGCCGCAATATCCCTTGCGCACGCCCGGAAATGGCGGGGCGGCAAGCGCCATGCGGCCAGTGGCGGCGCAGCCGCGCACGCGCGCGGGCCCGGATGCCCCCGCCGATGAGCGATACGCCGTCCAGCATCTCATATTAGAATGGGTCCTTGTTGAATCCACTCAAACAGACACGATGGCTTACAAGACACTTGAAGATACGATAGGCAATACCCCGCTGGTGCAGCTGACGCGCTTGCCGGGCGCCGATGCGCTTGCGCGCAACAACGTCATCCTCGGCAAGCTGGAAGGCAACAATCCGGCTGGCTCCGTGAAGGACCGCGCGGCCATGTCCATGCTCAAGCGCGCGGAAGAGCGCGGCGTCATCAAGCCGGGCGATACGCTGATCGAGGCGACCAGCGGCAATACGGGCATCGCGCTGGCCATGGCCGCCGCCTTGCGCGGCTACAAGATGCTGCTCTTGATGCCAGACAACCTGAGCGTGGAGCGCCGCCAGAGCATGGCCGCCTACGGCGCCGACATTTTATTGACGCCGAGGACGGGCGGCATGGAATATGCGCGCGACCTGGCCGAGCAGATGCAGAAGGATGGCCGCGGCGTCATCCTTGACCAGTTCGCCAACGAAGACAATTCGCGCGCCCACTATGAAAGCACGGGACCGGAAATCTGGCGCGATACGCATGGCCGCGTGACGCATTTCGTCAGCGCCATGGGCACGACGGGCACCATCATGGGCGTGTCGCGTTACCTGAAAGAACAGAATCCCGCCATCCAGATCATCGGCGCCCAGCCCGAGGAAGGTTCGCAGATTCCCGGCATCCGCAAGTGGCCGGAAGCGTACTTGCCGAAAATCTACGACAAGTCGCGCGTGGACCAGGTGGAATACGTGAGCCAGGGCGTGGCCGAGCGCATGGCGCGCAGCCTGGCGGCGGAAGAGGGCTTGTTCTGCGGCATCTCGGCGGCCGGTGCGTGCGAAATCGCGCTGCGCATCTCGCAAACGGTGGAAAACGCGACCATCGTGTTCGTCGTCTGCGACCGCGGCGACAGATATCTGTCCACAGGTGTTTTTCCTGCGTAACGGCGAAGGATGTGAAGTGAGGTCGGCCAGAACGGCCTGAGAACTGCTGGAAATACCCCCTCCCCTGGCGGGGAGGGAAAACCTGCGAAACCGGCAGGATCAGCCTTGTGGCGTTTCGCCTTCTTTTGGTTTGAATTGCTTGTCGCTGATGCGGAATTTGTTACGACGGTCACCCATCAGGTAACGCAGGTCGCGGATGCTCAGATCGCTGACTTCGTGCATGCGGATCAGCAGCGATGCGCCGACCGGCAGGCGGTGATGGCGGATTTTGCTGATGACCGGTGGCGCCACTTCCAGCGCGCGGGACAAGGCTGCGTCGTTTTTCAGGCGCAGGTTTTCGATCAGGGTATCGAGCAGTCTGTTTGGGTTGTACTGGAGCAGATCGTCGGAGTCCGAATCGCTGTTCATATCAATGCCGACTTGGTTTGTCATGATGTTATTGTTCCTTCTGTAGTTGCACTGCAAAGTAAAAAACACTCGGAGCTCGCTCTTGCTGCGTTCATGTTCATTCTTTACTAAAAGGAACGAATTCACACACGGTACGATCCGGGAGACAGTTTTTCATGATATATACACAATTGTACAACAGGATTCAATTTCAAGCTGGAAAGCCCGATAATCTTGCCTTGTACAGAATTGGTGTTGTCTAGTTGCAACACCTATTTATTCTTTATTATGCTCTATGATAGAACAAAAATTGTACTTTGACAAAAGTTAAGTATAAAACCATTACTGCATCCCGTGCCGCACAAAGGCTGGCGAGCGAGGCTGGCACATGTTATCGGCCCTACCATAGTCTTGTTTGCTGGCCGCTTCAACATCCCTTACGCTTTCTTACAAGTAATATTATAACTTTACACTGACTTTCGGTTAGCGTGCGCGCACTTGGCTGATGGCCCTGCCCAAGTCGATCACTGACATGGCATAAAAATAACTTCTGTTGTACTGAGTTATAGCAAAGAAGTTATTGGTTGCCAAGTGATACTCAGTTGCTTCTGAACCATTTTGTAAATCGATCAGGCCGAACAACATGTTCTGGGGCGTGGACGGGGCGGCACTCACGCCGGCCTCCTGTAATTCCGCCAGCCGGTACTTGGCCTGCAAGCCCTGGCCGATGAACTTTTCCCACGTGCGGCTGGCCGAGACGGTGACGGGATACGTGCTGATGGCGGGGTCGTCGCGGCGCCAGCCATGTTCGACGAGGAAATGCGCGACGCTGCCGATGGCGTCGGCCGTGGAATTGCGCAAGTCGATGTGACTATCGCCATCGAAGTCCACCGCATATTTCATGATGCTGCTGGGCATGAATTGCGGCAAGCCAATGGCGCCCGCATACGAGCCAAGCAGGGTCAATGGATCGATGCCATCCTTGCGCGCATACAGCAGCGCGTTTTCCAGTTCGCCCTTGAAAAATTCCATGCGCGCGGCGCGGTTCGGGCTTTCCGGATAGGAAAACGCCAGGGTGGTCAGCGCGTCGAGCACGCGGAAACGGCCCGTGTTGCGTCCGTACACGGTTTCCACGCCGATGATGCCGACGATGATCTCGGCCGGCACGCCATATTCGCGCTCGGCGCGCGCCAGCGCTTGCGCATTCTCTTCCCAGAATTTCACGCCCGCATTGATGCGCACCGGTTCGATGAAGCGGGCGCTGTACGCTTGCCAGTTCTTCGGCTTGCCGGGCGGGGCCGGTTTCATCAGCTGCACGGTCGACTCGACATAGCGCACCTTGCCGATCAGGGTATCGAGTTCGGCGCGGTCAAAGCCATGCTTGGCGGACATTTCATCGAGGAAGGCGCGGACTTCTTTCCAGTTGGCATAGTCGACGAATTCGCCTTCGAAGTCGAATTTTGCCGGTGCTTTTTTAGCTGCCGCCTTGGCGGGCGGGGCCTTGGCCGCGCGCACGGCACGGGCGCGGTCGGCGGCGGAAATGTTGCTGTTTTCGCCGGCGTGCGCGGTGGCCAGGCACAGGGGAAGGGAGAGGAGCAGGGACAGGGCGGAGGTTTTGATCGGTAACAAGGAGCGTCTCATCGGCATTGGGTTAACAGGCGGCGCAAGCTGCGCCGCGCGCGGAGTTGTTCGTCTGGGTTGGCATTACCATACTTCATCGCGGCATAGATTGCCAGAAACTGTGCGATGGCGGCGTGCGCCTCTTGTGTGGCCTGGCCCGCGGCCAACCTGGCAGCATAACCGTGCGGGCCTTCATGCGGCGCACGGCTGTAGCCGCGCCGCGCCTGCTGGCGGCAAAACTGCGCGTACAGGCGGTCGAGCGGATCGCCTTGCCGCGCCTGCCGCCACCAGACCAGTGCGCCGGCCACGGCGGACAGCAGGGCCAGCACGGCGCAAGCGAGTGCCAGCTTGTTCGCTGGCAAGTTTCTCAAGCCATCGAGCATGGCGCGCTGGCGCTGCGGCGTGGTGTCGAGCACCCAGCTGCTCCAGGCGTGCTCGGCTTGCTGCCATTGCTGGCGCCACGCGGCGAGCGCCCCTGGCGCGCCGCCGTCGAGGCCGGCCAGGGCGCGCCACGCCGTCAGCGGCGACGGGGGCGGCGGCAGGGCGGCGTCGAGGTTGCGCTCCGTGCGCAGGGGGGCGACGGCGCCGGTGGGATCGATGCGCACCCAGCCCCGGCCCGCCAGCCACACTTCGCTCCAGGCATGGGCGTCGGACTGGCGCACGCTCAGGCTGTTGCCGGTACCGTTGCGCAGGCCGCCCTGGTAACCGGTGACGACGCGCGCGGGAATGCCCATGGCGCGCATCAGCACGACAAAGCTGCCCGCATAATGTTCGCAAAAGCCCGCCTGCGTGCCAAACAGGAAGTCGTCGACGCCATGCTTGCCCAGCAGCGGCGGCTGCAGGGTGTAGCGGAAGGGCGCGCGGCGGAAGTGCTCGAGCACGGCGGCGACGGCATCGGCGGGCGCCAGCGCCTGCGCGCCATGGCCGCGCAGGGCGCCGGCCCAGGCCACGCTGCGCGGATTGCTGCCAGCGGGCAAGGCCAGCCATGGCTGTTGCTGCGCGGCCGGCAAGCCGGCCTGCAGCCGGTAACGCGGCTGGGAACTGACGCGATAACGCACGGTCGAAGTAATGGGCTGGATGGTCAGCACTTCCAGCGCGGACGAGACGACATACGGGTTGCCGGGCAAGCGTTCGATGCTGCGCGGCACGTCGAGCGCGAAGATGCGCCGCTGGCCGCTCGCCTGCAAGGTCACTTCATATTGGCTGGGCTGGCCTTCCAGCGCGATGTCGATGCGGCTGTCGCCGGCAGGCGCGTGCCCTTTCGCACCCCGGCGCGTCCAGGTGGCGCCGTCGAAGTCGCCCAGCACCACGCCGCGCCAATACAGCTGGTCTTGCGGCGGGAGCGGTGTGGAAAATCGCGCCGTGAAAACGGGTGCGCTTGACAGGGCCAGCGAGGCAATGGCACCCGGCTGCATGCTGTCGGACAAGCCCGTGCGCGCCTGCGCACCGTCCGATGCGGCGCCCCACAAGGGGCCGTCCACGCGCGGCAGGGCAAGAAACATCAGGGCCGACAGGGGGATGGCCAGCGCCAGCATGCGTCCCAGCAAGGCCAGCCTTTGCGCCAGGCGCGGCTGCACGGCGCCGTACTGGGCCGACAGCAGGGCGGCCAACAGGACGATGACGGTGGCCAGCATCCAGACGGCGCTGAGGATGCCTTGCGCATGAAAGAAGTTCGCCAGCAGCAAAAAGAAACTGAGGAAGACGAAGACGAAGATGTCGCGCCGGCCATGCATTTCCAGCGATTTCAAGGCCAGCAGCAAGGCCAGCAGAGCCACGCCGGGATCGCGTCCCAGTACGGTGCCATAGCTGGCGTACACGCCGGCGATGCCCAGCAGGGCCAGCGGTGCGAGCATCGCCAGCGGCGGCTGGCGCCGACCCCGCACGGTGATCGCGGCGCGCCACAGCAGCAGGGCGGCGGCCGCCGCCGACAGCCACGGGGGCAGGTGCAGCGCGTGCGGCGCCAGCACCATGGCGGCGGCCAGCAACAGCAGCACGATGTCGGCCTTGTCACGCGGCAAGTTTGCTAGCCATTGCCTCATGCCATGACCTCATGCTGTGGCAAGCCGTGCAGGGCCAGCGCGCGCAGGCAGGCGTCGCGCTGGCTGGCGCCCAGGCCCGGCGCCACGGTCAGTGCGCCCAGGCGCAAGCCGTACGGCAAGCCCGTGCGTTCGGCCTGCAGCACCCAGGCGGCCAGGCGCGACAAACGCGCTTCCGGCGCCAGCGCGTGCAGGGCGGCGTGCTCAAGCATGATGCTGCCGTGAGCCATGCCGGCGGGCGCGTCGACGGCAGGCTCGAATTGCTTGCTGAAGACATGCTCACCGTCATGGCGGGCGATCTGGCGCCAGGCCAGGCGGTGCAAGGGATCGCCGGGCTTGTAGGCGCGCACGCCGGCCAGCTCCAGGACGCCGCCGGGCGAGTCTGGCGGCCGTGTCTGCTTTGCCTGCCGCACCGTGCCGGCAGGCAAGGGCAGCGGCGGCGCGTTGTGCTCGGGCTGCGGATACACGAGTACGCGGGCATCCGGCTGCCAATGGCACCAGGCAATAAACAGGCCCAGCGGAAAACTGCCGGACAGGCGCACGGGAGGAGCAGTGAGCCAGCCGCGTTGCGGCGCCTCCACGACGATGCCGACGGCCGTTTCCCCGTGGGCGGCGATGTCGGCCAGGCTGGGCGCTGCCGGTGAATCGCTGATGGCCAGGTGGATCGCATGGCGCGGGCGCGTACTGCGGTTGATCAGGCGCAAGGTGAACGAGGCGTGGCTGCCCGCGAACACGGGGCTGCCCGGCGTGGCGGCCAGCGCCAGGCCCGCCAGGTTGCGGCTGGTAAACAGCATGTCGGCGATGGCGCAGGCGGCGGCGAAATATGTGAGCGCATAACCGAGGCCCAGGCGGTAATTGACGGCGGCGATCCACAGCGCCAGCAGCAGGGCGGCAAACGCCAGGCCCGCGCGCGAAGGGCGGACGTGCACGCGCTGCGCGCCCAGCCAGGGGCGCGGCGGCAGCCAAGAGACATTGCGCCAGCGCATGCCGGTCAGACGGGTATGCTCAACAGCATGTGCTGCAGCAGCGCGCGGCTATCTGTGGATCCTTGCGCCGCATGCAGGCGGTGGGCGCAGACGGGCAGCAGCACGGCTTGCACGTCGTCGGGCGTGACGTGGTCGCGTCCGGCCAGGGCGGCCCAGGCGCGCGCCGCCTGCAGCAGGGCCAGCGCGGCGCGCGGGCTCAGGCCATCGGCAAACACGCCCGGCGCGCGGGTGGCGTGCACGAGGGCCAGCACGTAGTCGACGACGGCGGCCGAGGCGTGGATGGCGCGCAGGCCCGCTTGCGCCTGCAGCAATTCTTCCGCGTTCATGACGGCCGGCAAGGTGTGCAGCATGGCGCGGCGGTCGGCGCCCAGCAGCAGCGCCCGTTCGGCGGCCGCATCGGGGTAGCCCAGGGTGACGCACATGAGGAAACGGTCGAGCTGCGATTCGGGCAGGGGGAAGGTGCCCAGCTGGTGCGCGCAGTTTTGCGTGGCGATGACGAAAAACGGCTGCGGCAGCGCATGCGTGACGCCATCGAGCGTCACTTGCCGCTCTTCCATCGCTTCGAGCAAGCCCGATTGCGTCTTCGGCGTGGCGCGATTGATTTCGTCGGCCAGCAGCACCTGGGTGAACAGGGGGCCGGGATGAAAGAGGAAACTGGCGCTGCCGCGGTCATACACGCTCATGCCGGCCACGTCGGCGGGCAGCAGGTCGCTGGTGAATTGCTGGCGCTTCCATTGCAGGCCCAGCGTGATGGCCAGCGCATGGGCCAGCGTCGTCTTGCCCACGCCGGGCACGTCTTCGATCAGCAGGTGGCCGCCGGCCAGCACGCAGGCGAGGGTCTGGCGGATCTGCAAGTGTTTGCCGACGAGAACTTCGCCGATCTGCTGTGCGGCCTGGTGTATTTTCGAAAACATGCTATTTCTATCACAGTAAGACGGATTATTTAATTTACAATCGCTTTGGCCAGGTCAAACGGCGCCGCCCGCCACCTGCGCGCTCGTGGTAGATTAGAGAGGCAGCAAGGACGGCAAGGGCGGCACAGACCAGCCAGTGATTTTATGCGAGAACGCGCAAGGCGGACAGGAATGCCATGCGGTGTTCCCGGAGAATGGATAGAGACAGAGGTAACCAGTACAGCGCATGAGCACAGCCATTTATACCCATCCCGATTGCCAGCGCCATGAAATGGGCGACTGGCACCCTGAATCGCCGGCCCGCTTGCAGGCCATCAACGATCAATTGATCCTCGCGCACATCAGCGACCTGATCGAGCATCGCGACGGCGCGCGTGCGCAATTGTCCGATATCGAGCGCAACCACAGCGCCACGGCCATCGGCCTGGTGCGCGACAATGTGCCGCCCGAGGGCGACTACTATCCGCTCGACGGCGACACCCTGCTCAACGCGCACAGCTACGAGGCGGCGCTGGCCGCCGCTGGTTCGGCCGTGGCCGCCACGGATGCCGTCATCGATGGCGAGATCAGCAACGCCTTTTGTGCGATCCGCCCGCCCGGCCACCATGCGCGGCCCAGCGAACCCATGGGTTTTTGCCTGTTCAATAATATCGCCATCGCCGCCAAGCATGCGCTTGACGTGCGCGGTCTCGAGCGCGTCGCCATCGTCGATTTCGACGTGCACCATGGCAATGGCACGGCCGAGTCCGTGGCGCACGATCCGCGCATCCTGATGGTGAGCTTTTTTCAGCATCCGTTCTATCCGTACAGCGACGTGGAATCGTATACCGACACGCGCGTCAACGTGCCCGTGCCGGCTCGCTCGAAGGGCGACGCCGTGCGCCAGCTGGTGCTCGACCACTGGCTGCCGGCGCTGCACCGGCAGCAGCCGCAGATGATTTTCATTTCCGCCGGTTTCGACGCCCACCGCGAAGACGACGTGGGCGGCATGGGCCTGGTGGAGGCCGACTATACGTGGATGACGCAGCAGATGATGGCCGTGGCCCATCAGTATGGCAAGGGCCGCATCGTCAGTTGCCTGGAAGGGGGCTACAACCTGTCGTCCTTGGGCCGCAGCGTGGCGGCGCACGTGAAGGCGCTGGCGGAACTGTAACGGTGCAGCGCACTACAGCAAGGTGGGACGGCTGCCGGAGTTCGTGTGGCGGTGGGTCTGGTAGTCGAGCGCGTCGCCGGCCATGAAGCGGCGCCAGGCTTGCGTGTAGACGAGCGATGATTTATCCGCATCAAAACTGTCGAGCTGCAGCATGTCGCGGTGGTGCTTGATTTCATTGACCAATTGGTCATACAGCATTTGCAAGCCATAGCTGTCGGCGCTCTGGCGTTTCAATCGCTCTTCCAGCTGCGCCACTTGCCCCTGCAATTGCCGGCATTCCCTCTTCCAGTCATTGCGCGGCACGCGCTCGGGCGCCTTGCCAGTGTGTTCCTTCATCATATCGAACTATCCCCATCGTCTATCTCCCTGCACCTGGCGCTAGCCAGCCTGGAAATAATTGCTTTTCATTTAAGAGGCGATATTAGAGCACACTTTTTTATTACTCTCAGTAAATATAAAAATCCTTGTGGAAATATTTGACCTGGCTCGCCCGGTGCGCATCACTGGCGCTGCACCGCCTTCAACGGCGCCGCAGGGGCGGCGCCGGCCATTTTTTCGTCGTCGGCGTAGGTCAGGGTCAGCAGGGTATTGTCGTCCCAGCCCACGTCATGCAGCGGCGGCACGTAGCGCTGGCGGTCTTCCGTGACGCGGATGTCCAGCGTGCGCTCGCCCGAGCGCGCCTGCACGGCAAGCAGCTTGCGGGCCACGGGAAACGGCACGTGGATCAGCGACGAGTGGCACGGCCCGCCGGCCAGGCGGAACAGGTTGCGCCGGACAAACGGCAGATCATCCTGCTCGACGGCCCAGCGGATTTCGCATTCCAGACGCAGGTCGCCCAGGCGGCGCACGTTCTGGGGCAGGCCCGGCGTGTGGATGTCGGCGCGCCAGCGCAGGGTGTCGCGCTTCTTGTTGCTGACCAGGTCGGCATTCGCATCGTAGGCGGTCTTGTCGCGCGTCAAGGTGAAGCCGCCGTCCGCGGCCAGCGGCACGGGGATGGACAGGTTGTCGGCCGACAAATGCAGGGTCACGCCATCGAGCCTGGCCTTCGGCGTGGCGGGGATCAGCATGAAACGCAGCGGCGCGCCCGGCGCCAGGCGCTGGTGGTCGGCATACGCATCGAGTCCCTTGAGCATGGTGCGGTAGGGGCGCAGGTCGGGATCGCGCGTGCCTTGCACATCGACAATCTGCTGCATTTCCTGGTTCACTGCATCGCCTGGCCCCGCCGGCTGTTCCTGGGCCATGGCGGGCAGCAGGCAGGCGCAAAGGGGGGCGAGGAGGAGGAAACGGGGAAGATGCATGGAAGGCGTGCCAGGTTGTGCTTGCAATGGGGAAACCGGCCAGGCTGGACGGACTGCGGATATTATCATTCGTGTAACTGCTAAATTATCACCAATTGTCTCGTTCGCGTCGCACGGCTGGCGCTGGCGGCGGAAAATGGGACGTCGCGGCGGCAACCACGTAAAATAGCGGATTGACCGAACGATTTTGAAAGCAAGAGCATGGCGATACAATGGTACCCAGGACACATGAACGCGGCCCGCAAGAAAGCGGCCGAAACCATGGAAAACACCGATCTGGTGATTGAAGTGGTGGACGCGCGCCTGCCGGCAGCCAGCTGCAATCCCATGGTGGACGAGCTGCGCCTGTTCCGCCAGCGCCCTTGCCTGAAAATCCTCAACAAGACCGACCTGGCCGACCCTGCGGCTACCGCCTCCTGGGTGGCGTACTTCAATGCCCAGGAAGGCGTGACCGCGTATGCGATGACGACCAAGAAGCCGGGCGACGTGGCGCGCATCCCGGAACTGGCGAAATCGCTGGCGCCGCACCGCGGCGTGCCGACGAAACCGCTGCGCATCATGATCATGGGCATCCCCAACGTGGGCAAGTCGACCTTAATGAACGCGCTCTTGAAAAAACGCGTGGCCAAGGTGGGCGACGAGCCGGCCGTCACAAAAATGCAGCAAAAGCTGTACCTGGACAAGAACACCATCCTCGTCGACACGCCCGGCATGCTGTGGCCGAAGATCGCCATCCCCAGCGACGGCCTGATGCTGGCGGCCAGCCACGCGATCGGCTCGAACGCGCTGATCGAAGAGGAAGTGGCCGTGTTCCTGGCCGAGGAATTGCTCAAGCGCTACCCGGACTTGCTGGCAACCCGCTACGGCACCAAGATCGGCGAAGTCGACGCCATCGGCGTGGTCGAGGGCATCGCCGCCAAGCGCGGCTTCCGCATCAAGGGCGGCGACTATGATTTCGAGAAAGCGTCGCACACCTTGCTGCTCGACTACCGCAGCGGCATCCTGGGCCGCATCTCGCTGGAAACGCCGGACACGCGCGCGGCCCTGCTGGCCCAGCATGCGGCCGAAATGGCGGAAAAAGCGGCCAAGGCAGCGGAAATCGCGGCCGAAAAGGCGAAGAATGCGGCGCGGGGCAAGCGCGGCACCTGATTCAAGTTATACCCTCTATGTAAAAAGCGCCGCGACATCACTGTCGCGGCGCTTTTTTTATGCGGTGACGGATTATCCGAATCTGAAACTGGTCACCGCCAGCGCGCCAAAGAAATCCTCCTCGTGGTACGCCACGTGGGCCGCTTCCTGCTCGGCCGCGCCGAGCGCCACCATCAGCGGCAGCAGATGGTCTTCCTGCGGGTGGGCCTGGCGCGCGGCCGGCGCCCGGTCCCAGGCCAGCAGCTGTTCCAGCCTTTGTTCAGGCGGCAAGGCCATCGTCTGGCGCAGCCAGGCGTCGAACTGGTGCGAGGCGACGGCGCCCGCCTGGCCGAACTGGCGCAGGTTGTGGTAGCTGAGGCCGCTGCCCAGTATCAGCACGCCTTGCCGGCGCAGGCCGGCCAGCGCGCGGCCCACCTCGAAGTGCGTGAGCGGGTCGTAGCCGTGTTTCAGCGACAGCTGCACCAGCGGCACGTCCGCTTTGGGGTAGATGGGGAACAGGGCGCTGAAGGTGCCGTGGTCGAAACCGCGCTCGTGGTCGAGGCGCGCCGGATGGCCGGCCGCGTCGAGCAACTGTTTGACCTGTGCCGCCAGTTCCGGCGCGCCCGGCGCCGGGTACTGGATTTGATACGTGTGCGGCGGAAAGCCCGAATAATCGTAGATCATGCCTGGCTTGGGGCTGGCCGAGACGAGAAACTGCGGCCCTTCCCAGTGCGCCGTGACGACCAGCACGGCTTTCGGGCGCGCGCCGATCTGGCGCGGGATATCCTGCAACGATGCTTCGAGCACGTCGTAGCGCCCGCCGAACTGGTCCTTCATGAACGGCCACGGGCCGCCGCCGTGCGACAGGAAATACGTGGGGAAGGTGTGCTTTTGCATGGCGGCTCCGGAGTGGAATGACTGATGCTGTCGATGATAGTCATGCGCGGTCAGTTGATCAAGATCGCAATTATTGATATATCATTTCCATTTTGTTGATGATGGGGCAGTCATGGATACCTTGCGCAGCATGCGCGTGTTTCGCGCCGTGGTGGAGCTGGACAGTTTCGTGCGGGCCAGCGAGCGCCTGGACCTGTCGCCGGCCATGGTCAGCAAGCACGTGATGCACCTGGAGCGCCACCTGGGCGCGCGGCTGCTGAACCGCAGCAGCCGCCACCTGAGCCTGACGGAAATCGGCAAGGTGTATTTTGAACAGTGCCGCGACATGCTCGACAACCTCGACGAAGTGGAAGCGACCGTGGGCCGCACGACGGTGGTGCCGCGCGGCATGCTGCGCCTGAGCGCCCCCGTCTGGTTCGCCAACGCCATCTTTACGCGCACCCTGGCGGCTTACCGCGAGCGCTTCCCGGAAGTGACGTTCGACATCGATTTGAGCGGGCGCGTGGTCAACCTGGTGGAAGAGGGATTTGACCTGGCCCTGCGCGTGAGCCAGGCGCCGTCGCCGGCCCTGATCGCGCGGCCCATCGGCAGCATCGCCTTCCACCTGGTGGCCGCGCCCGCCTACCTGGCGCGCGCGGGCCGGCCGCAGCTGCCGCAAGACCTCACGCAGCACGCCATGATCAGCTATTCCTTGTTAGCGAACGGCAATGAGCTGGCCTTCGACGGGCCGCAGGGACGCGAGACGGTAAAGTTTACGCCCGTGCTGCAATGTAATAACGAAAGCTTGCTGCACGCGGCCGCGCTCGACGGCATGGGCATCGCCCTGTTGCCGTCGTGGCAAACGGATGCGGACCTGGCGGCGGGGCGGCTGGTGCGCCTCTTCGACGATTTCAAGCTGGCGGGCGGCAAGGTCTACGCCGTCTACACGAGCCGCCGCTACCTGTCCTCGAAGGTGCGCACCTTCATCGACTTCCTCGCCGATGAAGGGCGCCTGGGGGCTTGATCACGCGAGCGAGCGCTTCACGTCGATCAGCGCGAACAGGCGCGCGCTGCGCATCCACGCCAGCACCAGCGCCGCCAGCTGCGTCGCCAGCAAGCCGGCCGCGATGGCCAGCGGACCGGGGCCGGCCAGGTTCAGCCGGGCCACGCCCAGCAGCGCATACAGGCCCAGTCCCAGCACGGTGATGACGAAGTAGATGGCCAGACAGGCCAGCGGACGCCGGCGCAGCATGCCGAGACCCCGCCACCAGGCCTTGACGGCCGACGTGCGGCGCCGGTCGACGGCCAGCGCCGCGCGGCCCGCGTCGAGCGTGGCGCAGGCCAGCAGGAACAGCACGCCCGTGAACAGCAAGGCCAGGTGGCGGGCCAGGTCGGCGTCCGCTTCCAGGATGGCTGTCGCCGTGTGCCTGCCGGCCAGTTTCAGCGCGCCGGCACCGATCGCCAGCGCCACGCCCAGCGGCACGATGCTCCACAGCAGCATGCGCAGCATGCGGCCGTATTCGCTGAAGGCGCCCGTCAGCAGGGCACCGAAACCCGGTGGCGCGGGGGCGCGCGCGGCCGTCGCCACCAGGCCGCTCAGCAGCGGCGACAGCAGCAAGGCCAGCACGATGGCGGCGATGGCGGCCTGGCTGATGGCGGCCCCGTTGCGTCCCGCATTGGCCACCAGGTCGGCCACGGTCATCAGGTCGAGCTTGTGCGCCAGGGCCGCCGCATGCACGGCGTTATCGAGGCTGGCGCCCAGGGTGCGCCAGATGGGAATGACGGCAACGATGGCGGGAATCAGCAGCAGGCCCGCCCATAGCAGCAGCAAGCGCCATTGCAGGGCGGCGCGGCTGGCGCGCATGGTCAGGGTCAGGCCGCTGGCCCGTGTCGTGGAAGTGGCGCTCATACGATGGCGATCAGGGAAAGCAGGTATTGGAAGGCGGCGGCGATATCGAGGCCCCAGCGCCGCGCGGCGGACGTGTCGGCTTTCAGGGTGCGGCCGTCATCGAGCTTGTTGACGTCGAGGTAGTGCACGCGGTCGGGATCGAGTTCGGCAGAGACAGCCTTCACGGGCTTGCTCCAGGTGTAGCGCTGCCACAGCTGCTCGTTGTCCCATACCACGCGTTCGGAGCTGCCGTCGGCGAATTTCACCTGCAGCACCTGCGGCACGGGCGCGCCGCGGCGGCGCAGCACCACGCTGGTCAGATAGGGATACGGTCCCGTGCCCGGCTTGGCGTCCGGATGCGCCTCGTCCCACGCTGCGCGCACCTTGTCCTCTTCCTTTTCCAGCGCCTCGGGCGTGCGTTCCACGCGCTTGCCGTTCACCAGCGCCAGGCCGGCCAGCGGCGTCTGCTCTTCGCTGGTGAAGCTGCCGATGCGGTCGTCGATATTCGCGCTGGCATGGACTTGCTGCGCGAAGACTTGTTCCACGATGCGGCGCTGGCCCGTCGCCTCGGCCAGCGCTTCGCGCAGGTCGGCCACGCTGGGGTGGCGGAATTTCCACTGTTCGTAATAGGCCTTGAAGCCCCGTTCCATGGCCTCGCTGCCGATGCGCGCTTCCAGGTCGCGCAGGGTGACGGCCGTGCGGCTGTACACGGGCCCCACGCCCTGCAGGCGGTTCCAGGCATTCTGGCCCAGCGGGTCGGCCGCATCCTGGCGTGGCGCGGCCATGCGCTCGGCCTCGAAGACCTTGAAGGCGGGAGCGAAGCCCAGGCGCTTGAGCAGGGGCGTGGTGGCGTGGATGTCCTGGCCGCGCGCGCGCAGCATGCGCTGGTCCCAGTACTCGTTCAAGCCTTCGTCGAGGATGGGTTCCTCGAACTCGTTCGATGCCAGGATGCCGTAGAAATAGCCATGGCCGAATTCGTGGATGGTGACGAAGTCGAGGCCGAATCCGGCGAGGGTCTTCGGCTGCAGGCTGGCGTAGCTCGCGGCTGTGATGAAGGTCGGGTATTCCATGCCGCCCGCTTCGGCCGCATTGAACGGCGGGATCACCACCGTCAGGGTCTTGTACGGATACGGGCCCAGGGTGCGCGAGAAATAGGTGAGCGAGTCCTTGGCCGCCTGCAGCGCCGGCGCCGCATTCGATGCATATTCGGGCGGGTACAGCACCTGGATGGCCACGGGAGGGCTGCCAGGACCGCTCCAGCTGCCCGTCAATGGCGGCGCGCTGCGCTTGTCGGCCGTCCAGGCGAAATCGTGCACGTCGCCCTGCACGTAGTGATGCGTGAGCATGCCGTCCTTTTCCTGCGGCGCGCCCTGCAGTTCGCCCGTGGCGCCCACCGTGTAGCCCTTGGGCACGGTCAGCTTCACGTCGTAGTGGCCGAAGTCGGCGTAGAACTCCGAATTCAGGTGGAATTCGTGCGCGTTCCAGCGCGGCGCGGTGGCGCCCCGTTCGCCGGGCAGTTCCAGCACGGCGATCTTCGGGAACCACTGGCCCACCAGGTGGAAGCTGCCGAAATAGCCGGTGCGCGCGATGACGCGCGGAAGCTGGTCGAAGAAGCGGATGTCGAGCGTCGTCTCGGCGCCCGGCGCGACGGCCTGCGGCAAGTCGACGCGCACGACGGTGCGGTCGGTGGCCGGGCCGTTGTCGGGCTGGACGAAATGCCAGGGCGCCCTGGCGCCGTTCTGCGTCATGCTGCGCAGTTCCATGTAGCCCCACTCGCCGTCGCGCGTGCCGACGCCCGAGCGAAAGCCCGTGTCGAACTTGCGCTTTTCGGTGAAGAAGGTCGAATGCTCGCCTTCGAACGCATTCAGGTACAGGTGCAGGTACACGCTGCTGACGGCTTGCGCGCTGCGGTTGCGCCAGCGCAGTTTCTGCCGGCCGTCTATCGTGTGCTTGACGGGATCGAGCGTCGCTTCGATCTGGTAGTCGACCACGCGGTCCGACAGGGTCGCTTGCGCGCCCGTGCGCGCGCCGCCCCAGGCGTTGCTGGCGCTGGGCGTGCTGACGGCGGCCGCATGCGGCGAAGCCAGGGCGATGCCGTCGGCGGACGGCGCCAGCGGCAAGGGCGCGCCGGCCGGCTTGCCGTGGTCCGGCTGGGCGAGCAGCTCGGCCTGCAGGGCCAGGCCTGCCAGCAGCAGGGCGGCGATGGCAAGGGCTTTGAGCTTGCCTGGGAGGGGGACAAGGCGGCGGCGCGGCGTGCTACGACTTTCCATGCGTGACTCCCACAGTGGCTTGTTGATTTTCAAATGCGGTCGGCTGCGCCCAGGATCGCCGGGCGCTCGTTAATATACCTGTAAAAATTACAAATAAGCAATAAATTATGCTGGCAGCCCCGCTCGCTGTTGCGGCGCCGCGCGCCGTGCGTATAATGATTCGCTTTTGCCATCCTCCCGTTTCACTACCGTGCGTGCCCCGGTAGCGCACCCAGCTTTCCGCCATGATGCCTGCCCCTTCCGTCCTGACCATCGCCACGCGCACCTTGCTGTTGTGCGCCCTGGTCATGCCGGCGTGCGCGCAGGAGCTGGTGCCGCCGCCCGTGCCGCAGGCCGGCGTCACGCACGGCGACTTGTCCGCCGAACTGGCGCAGGGCGGCCAGCACAGCGTGCGCGCCGCCCTGTCGCGCGACCAGGACGGCATGTCGCTCGACGCGGCCATCGACGGTCTGCGTAACGGCAATTACCGCGATGGCAGCGTGTTTCACCAGCGCGGCTTCAACGGCGGCGCGGAATGGAAGCTGCGCCAGGGCCGCTTCGGCTTCAGCGCCGACCAGTTGAAGCAGGACACCCGCTATCCCGCGCCCGAGGCGCCGTTCCTGTCCTTGCTGGCGGCCCGCCCGGAAGACCTGTACCGCTATGAGGTGCGGCGCGCCAGCGCCTTCGTGCAGCGCTATGTGGGCAGTTTCGAGCTGGGCGTGGAATTGTCGCAGCGGGAAAAGCGCGCCACGGCCCACTATGCGGGCGAGGATGGCAGCAGCGAGTCGAGCTACAGCAGCCGCCGTCGGCAACTGGCGCCCCGCGTGCGCCATTACGGCAAGGTGGGCCGCGTGGGCACGGATACGGAAGTGGGCCTGGACCTGATGCAGTGGCAGCGGCGCTCGGGTCGCGCGGGCGATGCGCAGCGCCGCCAGTACTCGCGCGCGCTGCTGCTGCGCGAAGAGCTGGCCTTCGGCGGCGCGTATGCGCCGCGCCTGCTGCTGGGACTGCGGCATGAACAGTTCCAGCTCGACCCGGCCGACATGCCGGCCGGCGGCAGCGACTGGGAAAACCAGAATGCCTGGGACTTGCAGGGCAGCCTGCAGCTGCGCCCGCAGCTGAGCGTGTATGCCAAGGCCGCGCGCAGCTACCGCATCGACGACGATGGCTATACCCGCGCCGGCTACCGCCCCCTGGCGGGACAGCTGCGGCGCGAAACGGAGGTGGGCGCCACCTACGGCGACGCGGCGCGCAGCGCTTCCGTGCGCGTGTTCGGCGAGCGCCTGAGCAACCAGATCGTCTTCGACCAGAGCCTGGGCCAGCTGGGCTTTGCGGGCAACCTCGATCCCTCGCGCCGTGCCGGCATCGCCATCGAGGCCAGCATGGCGCTGGCGCGCGACTGGCGCCTCGACGCCCAGGTGCGCCAGGTGCATGCGCGCTATGACGATTACGCTTACGACGGCCCGGACATCGCCCTCGTACCGAAGACCCTAGCCAGCCTGCGCCTGTACTGGACGGGGCAGGGCGGCGCCAGTGCCGACGTGGGCGTGCAATGGCTGCGCGCTTTGCGCTACGGCCCCGATTTCGCCGGCAGCTGCCTGGCGCAAGTGCCCGCGTTCGCCACCGTGGACGGGCGCTATGTGCGCAAGCTGGGCACGTGGGAGCTGGAACTGGCCGGCAGCAACCTGGCCAACCGCCGCCATTACGGCGATGCGCCGGGCTGCCGCTCCAGCATTTACCTCAACGATGCGCGCCAGCTGCGCGTGTCGGCGCGCTACCATTTCTGAGGCAGCGGCGCGGCGGCGCTTAAAAGCGGCTTAATCGGGCGCAAACGGGGTGCGTAAAAGCGATTTTTTTCCGGCCGGGCCTCATCGCCCGGCGCAAAAAGTGGTAATCTCGCCCCGTTCACGACCACTTATGATGAAGGATTATTATGCGTTTTCTGCGTTTCTTGCGTCCCCTGCTTGCCGCCGTCACCCTGGTGGCGGCCACCGGCGGCGCCATGGCGGCCGATACCGGCTTTACCACGCTCCCGACGCCAGTGCGCACGGACACGGGCAAGAAGGTGGAAGTGGTCGAGTACTTCATGTACTCCTGCCCGCATTGCTATGCGCTCGATCCGCTGATGCACGACTGGGTCAAGAAGCAGGGCGACAAGATCGCCTTCCGCCGCATCCATCTGGCCTTCTCCGGCCCGAAGGATCCGCAGGCGCATGCCTATGCCACCCTGGAAGCGATGGGCCAACTGGACCAGTTCCACGACAAGATCTTCCGCGCCATCCACGTCGAGCGCAACCGCCTGAACCGCGATGACGCCATCCTCGACCTGCTGGTGAAGAACGGCATCGACAAGGCGAAGTACCTGGACATGTTCAACTCGTTCGGCGTGCAGACCAAGCTGAAACGCAACGAGCAATTGATCGCCGCCAGCAAGATCGACAGCGCGCCGACCATCGTCATCGACGGCCGCTTCGTGACGTCGCCGGCGCAGTTGTCGCGTCCTGGCCAGTCCGAGCCGCAGACCCAGGCGGCGACCCTGCGCGTGATGGATGAACTGGTGGCGCGCGTCCTGAAAGAGCGCGCTCCCGCGCCAGCGAAGAAGTAACACTGGAGAACACCATGAAACAGCTGCCCTGGACCCTGTGCGTGCTGGCCCTCGCCCTCGTGGCGTGGTTGTCGATTGCCATCGTCAACGTGGAAAACCAGCGCAATGCGCTGGCCAGCAAGGCTTGCGTGGACCCCGCGTTCAAGAACGAGGTCGATGTGAAATGCCTGGCGTCCGTGCAGACGCGCGAACACTGGTGGCAGCACCTGACTTACGCCATGACGCACTTCCGAAATTGAGTGCGCCTGCCAGAAAAACCCGCCTTGCGCGGGTTTTTTTTCGTCCGCGTATGATGACGCCACAACCATCGAGGAGGGACAATGAAGGAAGTGATCCTGATTACGGGCAGCAGCCGCGGCATCGGCGCGGCGACGGCGCTGCTGGCGGCGCGCCAGGGCTATGCCGTCTGCGTCAACTATGTGCGCGATGCGCAGGCGGCCGGGGAACTGAGCGCGCGCATCGCGGCCGAGGGCGGCGAAGCCATCGCCGTGCAGGCCGACGTCAGCGATGAAGCGGACGTGGCGCGCTTGTTCGATGAAGTCGATGCGCGCCTGGGCACGCTCACGGCGCTGGTCAACAACGTGGGCGTGCTGGAGCAGAAATGCCGGCTCGTCGACATGTCCGTGCAGCGCCTCGAGCGCGTGCTGCGCACCAACGTGATCAGTTATTTCCTGTGTTGCCAGCAGGCCGTGCGGCGCATGTCGACGGCGAACGGCGGGCAGGGCGGGCGCATCGTGAATGTCTCGTCGGTGGCCGCGCGCATCGGCTCCCCGGACGAATACATCGACTACGCGGCCTCGAAAGGCGCCGTCGATACCCTGACCCTCGGGCTGGCGAAGGAAGTGGCGGCCGAGGGCATCCGCGTCAACGGCGTGCGGCCCGGCATCATCTACACGGACATCCACGCCTCTGGCGGCGAACCGGGGCGGGTGGCGCGCCTGGCATCGGGCGTGCCCATGCAGCGGGGCGGCCTGCCGGAAGAAATCGCCGACGCCATCCTGTACCTGCTGGGGCCGGGCGCGACGTATGTGACGGGCAGCATCCTCGACGTGGCCGGCGGGCGCTGATTTTCAACGCATTTTCAACTTATTTTCAACCCTTGCAAGCAATTGCTTCAAGCGCGGGACCAATTATCAAGCAGGGCAAGCGAGTCCAGAATGACGGGGTGCTTGCGCACGCCGATCAACTCATTTGGAACCACCATGCCCACTTTTGCTCCCGCCATCCTGGCCCTGTCCCTGCTGGCCGCCGCGCCAGCCCATTGCGCCGCCAATCTGCCCATGCCCGCCCACCTGTCCGGCGCGCAAGCCGACGCCACGGTGGCGCTGGCCGCGCGCCGCTATGCCGCGTTCTGGGAAAGCGGCGATCCGGCCCTGGCGCGGCTGGCACTGGCCGACGATTTTATGGACCGCACCTTGCCTGCGGGCCGGCCTCAGGGACTGGCCGGCCCGCTGCAGGCGTCGCAGGTGTTCCACGCGGCCGTGCCGGACTTGAAGGTGGCCATCGAGGAGATGCTGGTGGCGGGCGACCGGGTGACTTTGCGCTTGCATTTCACGGGCCGCTTCACGGGCGTCTTCCCCACGCCGCAGGGACCCTTGCAGGGGCAGGGCCAAGCCATCGATTTCCATGCGTTTGATTTATATCAGGTCAATGCGCAGGGGCGCATCAGCGATAACTGGCACCTGGAAGACAACCTGACCCTGCTGCGCCAGCTGGGCGTGCTGCCGCGGTAAGGATGGCCGTCAGGCTTGCAGCGCGGCGAACTGCCGCACGAGGAAGTCGGCCAGCAGGGCGACGCGCGGCGGCTGGAAGCGGCTGCGCCGGTACAGCAGGTTCAGGGGGACGCTGTCGGCAAAGTAATCGTCGAGCACCGTCTGCAAGCGCCCCGCGCGCAGGTCGTCGCCGATGTCGAGCAGGGATTTGTAGGCATAGCCATGGCCGGCCACGGCCCAGCGGCGGATGATTTCGCCGTCGTTGCTGTGCCAGTCCCCCGGCAGGCGCAGGCTGTGGCGCTTGCCGTCTGCGCGGTAGCGCCATTCCTGCGGCGCGCCGTCGCCCGCCGTGAGCACGAGCGTGGGCAGCGAGGCCAGGTCGCGCGGCATGGCCGGCACGCCCACCCTGGCGGCCAGCGCGGGCGCCACGCACACGACGCGCCGTCCCGGGTGCAGCAGGCGCGCCACCATGTCGCTGTCGGGCAGCTCGCCGTAGCGGATGGCCAGGTCGATATCGTCCTGCACCAGGTTGGCCGTGATGTCCGTCAGGGTCAGCGCATGGCGCAGCTGCGGGTGCAGCGCGGCGAAGCGATCGAGCATGGGCAGCAGCAGCTGGCGGCCGATGTCGGACGGCGCGGAGATCCGCACCACGCCGCGCACGGCGCCGTCGCCTCCGTGCAAGCCGTCTTCCGCCTGCGCCAGCAAGTCCAGCGCCTGCTCGCTGTACTGGCGGTAGTGCAAACCCTCTTCCGTCAGGCGCAGCTGGCGCGTGGTGCGCTCGAACAGGGTGGCGCCCAGCGCCGTTTCCAGGCGCGCGATGGCGGCGCTGGCGGCGGCCGGCGACAGGCCGTGCTTGCGGCCGGCCGCGGAAAAGCTGCCCAGCACCGCGGCGTCGAGGAACAGGGCGATTTCCGCCAGGCGTCCGGCGCCGCCGCGCATCATGATCATGCCGGGTGCGCGGCCGCAGGCTTGGGCGCAGGCGCAGAATGGGGCGCCGAGTGGGGCGTGATCACGACGGTGCAGGTGGTGCCGGCCACCAGGACCTGATTCCTGTCTTGTTCATCTATGTGGATGCGCACGGGCACGCGCTGCGCCAGGCGCACCCAGTTGAAGGTGGGGTTGACGTCGGCCAGCAGTTCGCGGCCCGTGGCGGCGTCGCGGTCGGTGATGCCGCGCGCGATGCTCTCGATGTGGCCGTGCAGGGTGCCGCCGCTCATCAGGTTCATTTCCGCCTTGTCGTCCTGCGCCAGCATGCCCAGCTTGGTCTCTTCGAAGTAGCCGACGACGTAGTACGAGGCGCTGTCGATGACGGCCAGCTTGGCCGCGCCGACGGCGGCGAAATCGCCCTTGTGCACGTTCAGGTTCGTCACGTAGCCGCTGACGGGGGCGCGCACGGTGGTGCGTTCCAGGTTCAGTTGGGCCAGCGTGCGCGCGGCCACGGCGGCCTGCACTTGCGACGAGGCCGAGCTGGCGGCGTAGGCCGCGCTTTCGCGGCTTTCCGTCGAGATGATGCTGGCGTCCAGATTGGCGCGGCGCTGCGCTTCCTTGCCGCGGCGGCCCATTTCCGTTTTTTGCGCGGCCAGCACGGCGTCGGCCTGGGCCAGCGCGCTGGCATAGCGTTCCTTGTCGACGACGAACAGGATATCGCCCTTTTGCACCACCTGGTTGTCGCGCACCAGCACCTCCGTGACGGTGCCGGCCACGTCGGCGCTGATGTTGACGATGTCGGCCTTGATGCGGCCGTCGCGCGTCCACGGCGATTCCATGTAGCGGTCCCAGACGGTCTTGCCTATCCACAGGGCTGCTGCCAAGAGCAGCAGGGTGATTGCATAGCGGGTCAGTTTGCTTACCATGTCGGCAGCCTTTCCTTGATGGGTTGAACAGTTTTTTTTATTTGTAAAGCGATAGAGCCAGCGCGCCGAAGATGGCGATGAAGATGCACAGCCGCGCCAGCGACGGGTGCCACACCATGCGGTACACGCCCAGCCAGCCCAGCACGCGGTCGAGCAGGGTTTGCAGGCCGATGCTGAGGATGAACAAGGGCAGCAGGGTAGGAATCAGAATTCCGAACAGGGCGAATTCACGCGGCATGGTGGTCTCCGGCGCCAGGCGCCATGTGGTCGAGTAATGAGGTGTAGATCGAATGCAGGTCGGCCAAGGCCGTTTGCAACCGTGCGCTGCGTTCGGCTGTCGCTTCCGCTTCCGCTTGCGCCGCGCGCACCACGGCGCCCGCCTGCAGGGTGGCGTCCAGCGCCGCTTGCAGTTGCGCATCGCCGCGCGTGCGCAGCCAGGCGGCGATGCCGTCCACGCACTGCTGCAGCGCATGGCGCGTGGCGCCCGGGCGGGCGGTCGCGATCAGTTCGCGCAATTCGATCACGGAATGGCCGATTTCCAGCAGGGTCAGGGCCTGGCGCACGACGGCGCGCGTGGCCTCGCCCGGCGCCGGTCCGGCCGCCGCATTGAGCTGGCTGAGCAGGTCGCGCACGCGGTTGTCGAAGCGATGCTTGACGCGTCGCGCCGGCGCCGTGCACGCCTGCAGCGCTTCGCGCCACAGGGCCGGGCCGATGTGGTCCTTGTGGCCCATCGTGTGCTCGGGCAGCAGCACGGCAAACACGAGGGCGGCCAGCATCAGGCCGACGATCAGCGCCATGCCCGTGTTCAAAAAGGCCGCGCCATCGACGTGCATCAGATTCGTCGGCGCCATCTGCGTGATGAAGGTGGACACGCCCAGGCCCACGCCCAGCTTGGCGGGATTCGTCATCAGGTACAGGCCGACGGCGAGGAAGGGCGCAAAGCTGAGCACCAGCATGGGGAAGCCGTCGCCGTGCACCAGCACGAAATACACGCAGACGAGCGACAGGGGCATGGCGATCAAAAAGCCCGTCAGCACTTGCCGGATCATCAGGATGGGGCGCGGCGAGGACGAGGCCAGCGCGCAGAACACGGCCGCCATCAGCATCGCCGTGCTGGCGTAGGGCCAGGCGAGGAAGTAGGCGCCCAGCGCCAGCAGGGCCAGGCTGATGCCGGCGCGCGCGCCGCTGGCGAGCACCAGCGCGGGCGGCGTCTTCGGCGCATACGCCTGCGGCGTGCTCACGTCGAGCGGCGTGTCGTGCACGAGGCTGAAATACACTTCGTGAAAGCGGCTCATGTCGCGCGCGAAGCGCTCGAGCAGCTCGCAGACGGTGTCGAAATCGATGCGCTGCGCATGCGCGATGGCCGCGCCGTCGATGTCCGCGCGCGCCTGCGCCAGCGCCGTTTGCAGATGCCGCTGCATGGTGTCGAGCGAGTCTTGCGACGGCGTCGCTTGCAGCGCCTCGGCGACGATGGCGTACAGCGGCGCACAGGCCTGCATGACCTGGGTTTCGCCATCGCGCTGCAGGCGGTCGAACAGACGGTGGAAGGTATAGAAGGTGGTCAGCGCCGTCATGAAGGTGGCGTTGAAGGCGTGCAGCTTGCGGTTCTGCGCGCGCACGTGGCTCACTTTGCTGGTGACTTCGAACAGCGCGGCCGAGCGCCCCAGTTCCAGCGCCGCCACGTCGGCGGCAAACTGCAGATGCGTCAGTTCCACCTGCGCCGGCGTGAGCTTTTGCTGCAGCACGTCATGGCAAAAGGCGAGGAATTTGCCGTAGCGGGCCTGCACCGTGCGCATCACCTGCGTGCCCTGGTGGCGCGGCAGCAGTACGCTGGAGACGGCGGCCGAGCAGATGATGCCCAGGCCCACTTCAGCCACGCGCGTGACGGCCAGCGAGAATACCTGCATCGGCTGCTCGATGGCGGGCAGCACGATCATGCAGGCCGTGTAGCCGGCCAGCACGTACACATACGATTGGGCGTTGCGGTGCAGGGCCGAGCCGCTCGTGCACAGGCCCACCCACAGGGCCAGGCCGGCGAACAGCAGCACGGGCTGCTGCGGGAACAGGCCGATCAGGGTCAGCGCGGCCGTGCATCCCAGCAGGGTGCCGCACAGGCGGTAAAAGCTTTTTTCCAGCACCATGCCGCTGCTGGGCAGGGCCAGGATGATGGTGGTGGTCATCGCCGTACTGGGCGAGTCGAGGCCCAGGCGGTAGGCCAGCCACAGGGCGCAGAACGCGGCGATGAGGGTCTTGCCGACGTAGATCCAGCGTTCGCCTTCCGTCGCGCGCCAGTCCTGCAGCGCCAGCGCCAGCCAGTGGGCCGCCCGGCTCAGGGGGCCATATGTGGGTTTTGTTGCTGTGGCTGGCGTCATCGATAGGCTATCAGTTCTGGTTGTTGAGATTGTTCAGGTTGCGCAGCTGGCGCATGTACAGCTTGTCGAGCACTTGCAGCTCTTCTTCCGTGAACCCGTCGTACAGGGCCGAGGTTTCCTGGTACACGTCGGGCAGCGCCGTTTCGATCAGCGCGCGGCCCTTGTCGGTCAGCGAAATCATCACGGAGCGGCGGTCGCCGGGGCGCGTGCCGCGGTGGATCAGGCCACGCGTTTCCAGGTCGTTGCACACGCGCGTCAGGTTGGCCGGCTTTTCATGGCAGGCCATGCCCAGGGTGCAGGCGTTCGAGGTTTCGTCGTCCGTGCCGTACAGCACGGCCAGCACCATGTAGCTGGCATCGACCAGGTCGTGCTTTTTCAGCGCGGCATTGGTCAAGTCCTTCATGCCTTTTTGAATGTGGTACGTCATGCGCAACAGGCGCATCAGTTCCATGGGGAAGCCTGGCATGCGCGTGCGGATGTTTTGCAGCCGCTTGGAGGTGGCGTCAAAAGCGGTCATGTCATATTCCTTCATGTGTGAATAAAGCTCCGATTGTATCTTGTTGGGCTAGGGCAATGCCAGGATTGCAAGCTTAGATCCCGCCTCCCAATGCATTCATCAAGGAAACGTACAGATCGAGCTCGCGCGCCCCATTTTGCGCCTGCTGCTGTTCTTCCGCCAGCAGCGCCACTTGCGTGTTGAGCATGGCGATGGCGTCGCTCATGCCCGCCTTGTAGGCTTTTTCCGCCAGGTCGCGCGCGCGCTGCGCCGTGGCCAGCGCCTGCACGGTCAGCTGGTGCTGCTTGGCCAGCGATTGTGCTTTGGTGACGGCGTTGGCCACGTCCGACATGGCGTTGATGACGGTGGCGTTGTATTGCTCCACGGCGCCGTCGTACACGGCCGTCTGGCTGCCCAGCTGGGCGCGCAAACGGGCGCCGGCAAAGATGGGCAGGCTCAGCGCGGGAGAGGCGCCGCGGATGTCCGAGTTGGCGTCGAGAAAATGGCTGAAACCGAAGGCCTGGAAGCCGGCAAAGGCCACCAGGTTGACGTTCGGGTAGAACTCGGCCTTGGCCGCATCAATGCGCTGCGCCGCCGCTTCCACTCGCCAGCGCTGGGCGGCGATGTCGGGCCGGCGGCCGATCAGGTCGGCGGGCAGGGCTGCGGGAATGGCCAGCGGCTGGTCCAGGCGCAGCACGGGGCGCGTGAGCGCGGCGCCGGCGCCCGGGCCCTTGCCCGCCAGCGCGGCCAGCTGGTTGCGCAGCAGGGCCAGCGACTCAGCCGACTGCTCCAGCTGGCGGCGTCCCGCGGGCAAGGTGGTTTCGATCTGCGCCACGTCAATGTCCGTGCCGATGCCGGCCGCCTTGCGCTGGCGCGTGATGTCGAGGATGCGGGCGCGCTGCGCCAGGCTGCGTTCGATCACGTCCTGCAGCTGGAATTCATACGACAGCTGGATGTAGGTGCGCACCAGCGCCGTTTCCAGGGCCAGGCGGGCCATCTGCGATTCGGCCGACGCCATCTGCACGTCGCCCAGGGCGGCGGACAGGGCGGCGCGGTTGCGGCCCCACAGGTCCAGGTCGTACGAGGCCGTGACCGTGGCCTGGTTGCGCCACGCGTAGTTGCCGGCCAGCGGCGCCGGCGTGCTGCCGTGCTGCGAATACAGTTCGCGGTTGATGGAGACGTTCGCGTCCGCCTGCGGGCGGGTCTTGTCTTCCGCCGCACCGGCCAGCGCCTCGGCCTGGCGCACGCGCGCCTGGGCGCCGCGCAGGGTGGGGCTGTCGGCCAGCGCCTGCTCCATCAAACGGTTCAATTGGGGGTCGTGCAAGTCTTGCCACCATTGCGTGCGCGGCCATTGTATGGCGGCGCTGGCGGCGGCATCCATGGCCTGGCTGCCCTGCAGTTTATTGGCGTCGAGCATGGCCGATTGCGGCGCGATATGGCCCATGTCGGCGCAAGCGCTCAAGGCAAGGATCAGGCTGGCGGCAAGCAGACGGCGGTGCAGGGACATGCAGGAACTCCGGGAGAGATATGTTGGGGGTGCTGCTGGGGAATCACAGCTCGCCGCGGGGAGCTTCGGGAGTGGCCCGAGTGCTGCGCCGCAACTGAGTTGTTACTGACTGAAACCGGCTGACTGGTTTCTTATTGCACGACGTGCTTGGCCGTTTGCGCGACATCAAAGTCCGCTTCCGTTTGCGGGATCAGGCCAGCCTTGCGGGCGGCGTAGAACTCGGCCATGACTTGTTCGCGCGTCACCTTGCTGGCGGCGGTGGCCGGCGTTTTCGGATAGTCGACTTCGCTGGTGGCGATTTCGCCGGCGTTGCGGGCACGGATGTATTCGGCCGTGACGTCAGCGCGCGTGAGTTGCTGGCTGGCAGCGGCAGGCGCGGCGCTTTGGGCGAAAGCCGAAGTGGCGGTGGTGATGGCAAACAATGCTGCGATGAGTGATTTGGCTTGCATGATAAGACTCCAAAATGTGCATGATGGCTGGGTGGATGGGCCGGATCGCCACGTACCGGTCGGTTCGGCGGCGCTGCGCTGGTGGGCGCCGTGCCGCCGATGAAGCAATTTCTGGATGAGAAGATGCTTACTTGAATTAACTATAGCAATGAATAGTACATTTGTGAAGTAATTTCTGAAAATATTTGTGCGCCGCCGCATTTTCCCCTCGTAAAAGGCCGGGCAGGCGTGCGCCGCTGGACTGGCCAGGAGAGTAAGCTGGTTTTTTTGTTAACGGGAGTCAGCCATGAGCAGCAGCACACTCGATCCGGACAATTTGCCCGTCACGCCCGACCGCGTCCTGGGCAGCGGCCATGGCAAGGGCGCGCTCGGTCCCAGCGACAGTTCCGACAGCGGCAGCGACATGCAGGGCGTGCCCGGCCAGGATGTTGAAGCGTTGGAGAACGACAGCGATGCGGCCGGCACGGGCGAACGGGCCGGCGTGGAGCCGCGCAATACGGCGCCCGATGGCGGCGACATCGACGTCGATCATGTGGAAAGCCTGGCGCCCGTAACGCCGGCGGAGGAGGGCGAGGGGGAATTGCCGCCACGAATTACTGTCCCTCCCGCGCCATCGGCGTAAAATGCGGGCAAGGCGGCATGCGCGCCGCCATGGCCAGCCGGCCTGCACAGGATAGGATGTCAGAGGATGCAAACGCAGATGTCGGAAGAGAAAGAAAAAGACTTGATGTCGATGTACCGCGAGACGCGGCCACGCGAGTTTTTTGGCGAAAAAAGTAACACCAATCACCTGGCCTGGAGTGCGCTGGTGATCTTGCTGGCGCTGGCGTTCTGGCTCGTCGTGGCCCTGGCGGCGGCGGAAAACCAGCGCTATGCCCTGGAAACGAAGGTGTGCCAGGATCGCGTGTTCCCCACGGAAATCGACACGTCTTGCCTGAAACAGGTCAGGTCGCGCGATCACTGGTGGCAGCACGTGGGCCACGCGCTGCTGCGGATGGGCGCCTGACCCGGGTGTGAGCCGGCGGTGGTGGGAGCCGCCGCAGTGACAGGGGAACGGGGCGACAGGTAAATGGGGCAATAGTGCGACAGTGCGGGAGGCGCCATGCCACGCGATCACTCGCGCGAGCAGCCGCAATGGCTGCTGGCGCGCCACAGTGCCTTGACGGCGCGACAGTTGCTGCGCGCCTATGGCTTGCTATGCCTGTTTTCCCTGACGATTGCCGCCGCCTTTGCGCTGCGCGGCCTCTGGTACATTCCCGTCTTTTCGTTCGCCGAGCTGGGCCTGGTGGCCGTCGCCCTGCTGCATTACCTGCGCCATGCGCGCGACTATGAGCACATCGCCCTGCGCGATGGCGAACTGATCATCGAACAGGTCAGCGCCGGCCACTGCCGGCGCCACCACTTTTCGCCATGGCGCACGCGCGTCGAAGTGCCGTGCTGGCCGCGCCAGTTGATACGCATCAAGGATAGCGGTCATGGCGGCGCGCAGGTGGACGTGGGCGTCTTCGCCACGCCCGAACGGCGCCGGCAGGTGGCGCAGGAGCTATGCGCGCTGCTGCCAACGCCCCTGTCGCCGCCAGCGCTGCCCTGAACGCCTTACACGGCCCGCGACGGGCCTTCCCACAGATTGATATGGCCTTCGCGTGCCTGCACGTCGATGGCGGCCAGCTCGTCGGCCGTGAACGACAATTGCTGCAGCGCGGCCACGTTTTCGCGGATTTGCGCGCTGCTGCTCGCGCCGATCAGGGTTGAGGTGACGCGCGCATCGCGCAGCACCCAGGCCAGCGCCATCTGCGCCAGGGTCTGGCCCCGCTGCGCGGCGATCTGGTTCAGGGCGCGCACGCGGGCCAGGTTTTCCGCACTCAGGTGCTGTTGCAGCAGCGAGCCGCCGCCGGGGCGGTTGACGCGCGCATCCTGCGGCACGCCATCGAGGTATTTGTCGCTCAATAAACCCTGCGCCAGCGCCGTGAACGTGATGCAGCCCATGCCCTGTTCTTGCAGGGTGTCGAGCAAGCCGTCTTCCTCGATCCAGCGGTTGAGCATATTGTAGGCCGGCTGGTGGATCAAACACGGCACCTTCCACTCTTTCAGCAGGGCGGCCGCCTCGGCCGTCTTTTGCGGCGAATACGACGACAGGCCCACGTACAGTGCCTTGCCCTGCTGCACGGCGGTCGCCAGCGCGCCCATGGTTTCTTCCAGCGGCGTGTCGGCGTCGTAGCGGTGCGAGTAAAAGATGTCGACATAGTCGAGACCCAGGCGCCGCAAGCTCTGGTCCAGGCTGGCCAGCACGTATTTGCGCGAACCGCCGCCCTGGCCGTACGGGCCCGGCCACATGTCCCAGCCCGCCTTGGTGGAAATGATCAGCTCATCGCGGTACGGTAAAAAATCGTCGCGCAGCAGCTTGCCGAAATTGCTTTCCGCGCTGCCGTAGGGCGGGCCGTAGTTGTTGGCCAGGTCGAAATGCGTGATGCCCAGGTCGAAGGCCGTGCGCAGCATGTCGCGCTGCGAAGCCAGATTGTTGCTGTCGCCAAAGTTGTGCCACAGGCCCAGGGACAGCAGCGGCAGTTTCAGCCCGCTGCGCCCGCACGTGCGGTATGGCATGCTGTCGTAGCGGTTCTCGGCGGCGTGGTAGGTCATGGCATCTCCTTGTAAATGAATCGCCTATTTTGGCGCAAAATCAAGGTGTGCGTGCGTGCGCCTTGCGCGCGGCGGGACGCGCCTTACAATGGGCGTTCAGGAATCTCGCAAGGAGCGGTCATGGAAATCGAATTGAAATTGCTGCTGGCGCCGCAAGACGCGCCCCGCCTGCGCGCCCACCCGCTGCTGGCGCAGGCTGCGCAAGCAGAGGTGCAGGTGCTGCAGATGCACGATATCTATGTCGATACGCCCGATTTGCAGCTGTGCCGCCACCACGCGGGCTTGCGCGTGCGCCAGGTGGACGGGCACTGGGTGCAAACCCTGAAGGCGGGCGGCACGGTCAACGGCGGCTTGCACAGCCGCCACGAATGGGAAGGCGACGTGCCGGGGCCGCAGCCGGATCTGGCCGCGCTCGACTCTGCCATCGGCCGCAAGCAGCCCGTCCGCGCGCTGCTGCGCCAGGACGCCGTCCGCGACGCCTTGCGGCCCGTGTTTACCACGCGCATCGAACGCACCGTCTGGCAGCTGCGCACGCCGCAGGGCGACCAGATCGAATGCGTGCTGGACCAAGGTGTCATTGAAAGCGGCGTGGACGGGGCCGATGGTGCCGATGGTACCGTATACAGCGTGCCCGTCAGCGAGGTCGAACTGGAATTGAAGCAGGGGCAAGCTTCCAGCCTGTTCGACGTGGCGCTGGCGCTGCTGCGGGACGTGCCGCTGCAGCTGGGCCACATGAGCAAGGCGGAACGCGGTTACCGCCTGGCGGTGCCGCAGCCTCTGCAGGCGGTCAAGGCGCAGCCGCTGGCGCTGGACGCGGCCATGTCGGTGGAACAGGTGTTTGTGGCCATCGCCGGCAATTGCCTGGAACAGGTCAGCGGCAACCAGGATGGGGTGGCGGCGGGCGAGGACGTGGAAAGCGTGCACCAGATGCGCGTGGGACTGCGCCGTTTGCGTTCGGCGCTGGGCATGTTCAAGTCCCTGCTGGTGCTGCCGGACGCCTTGAAGGCCGAACTCGACTGGCTGGGCGGCGCGCTGGGCGAGGCGCGCGATTGGGATGTGTTGGCTGGCAATACCCTGGCGCAGCTCGACGGCGAGGCGCAGGCCGATGCGGCGGCGCTGGCACAGGCCGCGCACGCGCAGGCGCGGCTCAAGCACCAACTAGCCGCCCAGGCCGTCACCTCGGCGCGCTGCACGGCCTGCATGCTGGGCTTGCAGCGCTGGCTGCAGGCGCGCGCCTGGCGCGATGGCTGTTCCGCGCGCCAATTGCGGCGCCTCGATGCGCATGTCTCGCCGTTTGCCCGCGCCACCTTGCGCAAGGACCAGCGCCGCCTGATGAAGCGCGGCAAGCGCCTGCTGCATGCCACGCCGCAGCAGCGCCATCAAGTGCGCATCGCGGCCAAGAAGACGCGCTATGCGACGGAATTCTTTGCCTCGCTGTTTGCGGGCCGGGCCGTGAAACCGTATGTGGGGCGCTTGTCGGCCTTGCAGGATGAACTGGGCTGGCTCAACGACGTGCAGGTGGCCGACCGGTTGCTGCAGCAATTGCCCGAAGTTCAGGCGGGCCAGGCCGACCAGGCTGACCAGCCAGCCCAGGACGGATTGCGGCTGCACGCGGCCTTCGTGCGCGGCTATCTGGCGGCGCGCGCGCAGGCGGACGGCAGCGATGGCCGCATGCACAAGGCCTGGCGGCGCTTCAAGGCGGCCCGCTTGCCGGCCTGAATCCGCTTTTATCGGGCGTGAGGCCCGGCCAGATCAAACCAGGCTAGGCCAGCGGGCGCTGCAACCGGCGCTCGAGGATGGCCAGCGGCGACTTGTGGGGCGCTGCCATGGCGCGCACGGGCAGCAGCCAGGTTTGTTCCAGCGCATGCTGTCCCCGCAGGGCCGCGTGCGATACGGCGTCGCTGAAGACGATCCACGTCTGGCCCGGCGCGAACGCGTGCGTTTGCTGCTCCACCTGCGCCTGGTAATCGAGATCGGCCTTCATGGCGTCGTGCAGCTGCAGCATGTAGTGATCGTAGGCCGTGCGCCGCGACTTGGTGACGCCCAGCCATTGCAGCAGCGCCGCCAGCACGGGTTGCGGACGCTTAGCAAGGGGTAGAAAACGCTGCGCCACCTGCTCGAACGGCGCGCCCAGTTTCCACACGCGGGGCGCGCCGCGCGGATCGATGTTGGTGAAGACGCGCAGGATGCGCCGGCCCTGCGTGGGTGAGGAAGGAAAGCTGTCGACGTGCAGGCGCGTATCGTCCTTGCGCCACGAGGTGATGCGCCCGGCGATTTCCACGGGGCGAAAGCTGCCCTTGCCTTGCTGCAGATGAGGAACATAGCCGGGCAGCAAGCCGGCCAGCAAGTGCCGCGTGTGCCGCGCATAGCGCCGCATCAGCGCGGCCAGCAGGGCCGCATCGCAGGCCTCGCCCTGGCCGCGCACGCCGCGCGCCGCTTCCCAGCTGATGTTCTTGGCGCCGCTGGCGCTACCCACAGCGCCGTCGAGCAGGGCATGCTCTTCCGGTTGCAGGGGAAAGCCCAGAGCCGGCAAGAGCAGCACTTGGCCATCTTCGAGCGCCTGCAGCGCCGCCGCTTGCTGCGCGGCGCTGCCGCTGGCGTCCCACCGGGACAGGGAAATGTCGATGAGCTTGCTCATGGCGCAAACGGGAAGACATGGGAGCGGCCAGTATGGGCGCTTGCCGCCCGCTCCCGTTTGCGCTGGCGCAGACTTACATCACAGTTTGCTGTTCTGGCAGCCGGCGCTCGCGCATTCGCGCACGCGGTCCTGCAGGAATTGCGCGCGTTCGATGGTGGTCTTGGTGGCGCAATCGAGATTCACATAGAAGCCCGACGATTCGCGTTTGGAGCAGCTGTCGTTGCGGTTGGCGATCCATGCCAGCTGGCCCGATTTCAGCTTCTGCTTGCCGCCGGCATCGAGCTTGGCGGCGAGTGTCTTGTAGTTGGCGTTGAGTTCCTTGTCCGCTTCCTGGTACACCTTGTTGAGGCAATACAGGCCGTCGAAGTCGTTGCGCGGCGTGTCGCAGGCCGAGTTGGCGAAGGCGGAACCGGAGGCAAACACGAGCAGGGCAAGGATGCATTTTTTCATGGCGGGCTTTCAGGAAGTGGTGGGGCAGGATCGGTGAGCAGTACAGCGCTCTTGCGCATCGTATAACATTTTCTGTCGAGGCCGCGGACGCTTGCGGGCGTGTCCGCCAGCCCCGCCAGCGCCGTCAGTAGGCCAGGCGGCCCGGCACGCTCACTTCGACCTGCGTACCGGCGCCGGGCCGGCTGTCGATGCGCAGGCTGGCCCCGATGCCGGCGGCGCGCTCGCGCATGCCGACCAGGCCCCAGTGGCCGGGCCGCTGGCCCGTTTGCGCCACGGCGTCATCGAGGCCGCAGCCGTCGTCGCGCACGCGCAGGGTGAATGCCTGCTCCGCATAGTCGAGTTCCAGCACGATGTTTGCCGCCTCCGCATAGCGCGAGGCGTTGAACAGCGCTTCGCGCGCGATGGCATAGACCTCGTCATGCACGCGCGGCTGCAGGCGCCGGCAGCTGCCGCTGACGTGCACCGTGAAGGCGTGCGCGCGGTGCTCGGCCAGGCCCTTGCCGAATTGCTGCAGCGCCAGCCGCAGTTCGTCCGGTTCGGCCGAGGCGCGCAAGTCCATGATCTGGTCGCGGCCTTCGATCAGCAGCTGGTCGGCCAGGTTGAGGGTGCCGTCGAGGCGCGCCCGTTCGCGCGTACCCTTGGGCAGCATGTCCGCATGCGCATGGAACGACAGGATCAGGCCCTGCACGCTTTGCAGCAGGGTGTCGTGCAGCGAGCGGGCGATGCGCGAGCGTTCGGCCAGGCGCTCCTGCAAGCGTTCCTGCAGCCGCTCCTGCATGTTGCGCGTCAGGTGGCGGATGCGCAGCACATAGCCGCCGTACAGCAGCAGCGCGGCGCCCAGCGCCAGCAGCAGCACGAACCACGGCGTCTGCACGAAGGCGGGCGCGATGACGATGTCAAGTTTGGCTCCCTGCGTGTTCCACACGCCGTCTTCGTTGGCGGCCGTGACCTCGAAGCGGTAGCTGCCCGGTGCCAGGTTGGTGTAGTACGCTTCGCGCCGTCCCACGGCTTCCTGCCAGCCCGCGTCCACGCCCGCCAGCCGGTAGCGCAGGCGCACGCGTTCCGGCATCGACAGGCTCAGCGCCGTGAAGCCGATCTCCAGGGTCTTGCTGCCTTGCGGCAGCTGCAGCGGCTTGCCATCGTCGAGCGCGTAACGCGCGCCATTGGCTTGCAGGGTATGGATCTGCACGGGCGGCGGCAGGCGATTGCGGCGGATATGCAGCGGGTCGAGCATGGCGATGGTGGCCGAGGTGGAGAACCACAGCTTGCCGTCGGGCGCATGGATCAGCGACGGCACGGGGCGCAGCTGCGAGGCATGGCCCTGCAAGCCGTCGAGCGCGTCGAAGCGTTCCGAGACGACGGCGCTGCCGTCGCGCATCCACGCGGACAGGCTGGCGGCGCCGATATGATCGATGCCGTCCGCGCCATGCAGCCACAGGTCGCCGTCCGGCAGGCGCACGATGCCCGACACGCCGCGAAACGCCGCGCCGCGCAACATATGGAAACGGCCGGCGCGGTACAGGGCCACGCCGTTTTCGCCGCCGGCCCACATCGCGTCGCCATCGCGGTACAGCTGCAGCACCGTGCCCACCTGCAGGCCCTCGTCAGCGCCGAGCCGCCTGACGGCGCCCGCCCGCTGGCCGTCGGCCACCAGACTGACGGTATTGTCGGCATGGCCCAGCCAGACGGTGCCGGCGCCATCGATCGCCATGGCCGTGGTCAGCACCGCCGGCAGGCCGGACAGGCCGCCGTTGGCGCTCCATTTTCCTGCGTTCAGGCGAAACAGGCCGCCGCCGGAAAACGAGGCCCACAGGGCGCCCGAGCGGTCCTGCTGCAGCGCCTGCGGATCGAGTCCCAGCACGGGCGGCACCACGCGCGTCATGCTGCCGTCGCGCGCGCGATGGTGCAGCTCCTGCTCGTTGCCCAGCCACAGCGTGCCGTCGGGCGCCCAGTGACTGGCCGCCAACGCCCCTTTCAAGATCACTTTTTTCACCCCGTCGGCCGTAAAGCTGCGCACGTCGCCCACGTAGTCGCCGATCCACACGTCGCTATCGGGTCCCGCCAGCATGCCGGGATGGTCGAAGGGCACGGCGACGGGCAAGGTCTGCAGGCGGTTCGGCCGCAGCCGGTCCAGGCCCGTCGAGGTGCCGAACCACAGATTGCCCTCGCGGTCCTGGAACGACGTTTGCGGCAGCGGGCCGCTGATGCCGTTCTGGCGCGTCAGGCGCTGGGCCGGCAGACTGGGACCGGAAGGGTCGAACTTGCGTTCGATGCCATCGGGCTGCATCAGCCACATGGTGCCGGCGCGGTCGAAGCGCATGCCGTTGCCCCTGGCGTCGGGCCGGATGGGCGCATCGCCGCGCGGCGCGCTGGTGCGCACGCGGTAGTAATTGCTGTGCGTGTCGACGGCCCAGATGGCACCATCGGGCGCTTCGTCCATGCTGGTGAGCATGGTGCGCGGCCAGGCATGGGAAAAACGCGCCTGGCCCGGCTTGCGGAAAAAGACGCCATGCATGGTGCCCATCCACTGCGTGCCATCGCGTCCGAACAGGATCTGGTACACGCGCTTGTCGGGCAGGCCCACATTGGCGGCTTGCGCGACGAAGCGGTCGGCGCCCGGCGCCAGGCGCGCCGCGCCATCGCGCGTGCCGACCCAGATGGCGCCGTCGGGCGCCGCCTCGATATGGAACACGGCGCCCGGCGGCAAGCCGTCCGCTTCGCGGTAGGTGCGCGCGCCACCCCGGCGAAAGACGCTGACGCCGCCGAGACGGTAGCCGACCCACACGGCGCCGTCCGGCGGCGTGGCCAGGCCCAGCACATTGCTCGACGGCAGGCGGTGGCCGTACACGCTGTCGACGCGGTCGAAGCGCACGCCATCGTAGCGGTACAAGCCGGTGGCCGTGGCGATCCACAGCCAGCCATCCTGGCCCTGGGCGAATTTGAGGACGTCGACGGGCGCGCCTTGCAAGGCGCCCCAGGCATTGTGGGTGTAGTCGGACAGCAGGGGAGCGGCCGCGCATGCGTGCAGATGGCACGCCAGCAGGGGCAACAGCAACAGGCGGCGCAGCAGGCGAGCGGACATCGGTGCAGAGGAAGATGGCGGTGGCAGGGCAGTGATTGTAGCGCAGCGCCGTGCGTTTCAGCAGGCAAAAAAAAGCCTGCGCGGGATGGCGCAGGCTTTTTTCGCCCTACGTTGACAAGGACCGCTTACGCGAAGTTCTTGGCAACGAAGTCCCAGTTGACCAGGCCCCAGAACGTTTCCACGTACTTGGCGCGCAGGTTGCGGTAGTCGATGTAGTAGGCGTGTTCCCACACGTCGCATGTCAGCAGCGGCTTGTCGCCGGTGGTCAGCGGGCAGCCGGCGTTCGAGGTGTTGACGATGTCGACGGAGCCGTCGGCTTTTTGCACCAGCCAGGTCCAGCCCGAACCGAAGTTGCCCACGCACGACTTGGTGAATTCTTCCTTGAACTTGTCGAACGACGACCATTTGGCGTTGATCGCGTCAGCCACGGCACCCGTAGGCGCGCCGCCGCCGGCCGGCTTCATGCCGTTCCAGTAGAAGGTGTGGTTCCATACTTGCGCTGCATTGTTGAAGATGCCGCCCGACGATTTCTTGATGATCTCTTCCAGCGACAGGTTCTCGAACTCGGTACCCTTGATCAGGTTGTTCAAGTTGGTGACATACGCCTGGTGATGCTTGGCATAGTGGTATTCCAGGGTTTCTTTCGAAATATGCGGCGCCAGAGCGTCCATTTCATACGGCAGTGGTGGCAGAGTATGTTCCATGTGATGTCCCTTTATGGTGAGTATTCGGAGTCTACCGGCCTGCGGCCGGAGGGTTGAGCCAAGCTTGCTTGAAGCAGGCATTCTTGCTGAACGAGCCACTATTGTAAAGCGGATGCGCCATTGCTGCAGATTCCGGCATGCGTTGCGGATGCGGGTGGCGTAGTGATTCTCGTTCAGCCTGAATTGGGCGGAAAAGTTCCCCGCCGTAAGCCTTAGCGGATCCGCCGCGTGGTCTCGCGTACGATCAGTTCCAGCGGCGGAATGGCCGCCTGCACGGCTTCGCCATTGATCAGTCCCAGCAGCGCTTCCGTGGCGATGCGGCCGATGTCGTACAGGGGCTGGTGGATGGTCGTCAGCGGCGGCGTCGTGTAGGACGAGCCGGGCAAGTCATCGAAACCGACGAGCGAGATATCGTCGGGCACGCGGATGCCCTTGCGGTACAAACACAGGCGTACGCCATAGGCGGACAGGTCGTTGGCGGCGAAGACGGCGCTGAACTGCTGCTGCGTATCAAACAAGTGGTTCATGGCCAGCATCCCGCTGGCCTCGTGGAAATCGCCTTCCGCCATCAGTTTCGGGTCGATGGCGATATCCGCTTCGCGCAGCGCGCGCTGGTAGCCCGTCAGGCGCTCGGCTGCATCCGTGTTGTTGGCTGGCCCGGCCACGAAGGCGATGCGGCGGTGGCCCAGTTCGATCAAGTGGCGCACGGCCAGGTAGGCGCCGTATTCGTTGTCGAGCTTGAAGCCGATGGCGCTCCTGGTCGCCAGCAGGCGGCCCGTCGAGACGATGGGCCGCTGCTGCGAGAAATCGAGCACGCTCTCGTCCGAGATGCGCCCCGACAGCAGGATGATGCCGTCGACCTTTCGCGCCAGCAGCAAACGGATGCGGTCCGCCTCTTCCTGCGCATTCCAGTGCCCGCTGACGATGACGGACGCATAGCCCGTGTCCTTCAAGCCATCGTCCACGCCACGCAGGCTTTCGTCGAAGAAGGGGCTGGAAATATCCTGCACCACGATGCCGATGGTCATCGAGCGGCCCTTTTTCAAGCCCTGCGCCATCTGGTTCGGCGCGAATTTCATGTGCGCGATGGCCGCCAGCACGGCGTCGCGCTTGTCGTCGGAGACCCTGGCCGTGCCGTTCAGGATGCGCGACACGGTGCTGGGCGACACGCCGGCCTGGCGGGCCACGTCGAGCAGGGTGGAGGGAGAGGCGGCGTGGTCGCTATCGTTCAAGGCGGTTCCTGGGTATCAAGATGGCTGGTCGTCAGTGCTCTGAAAACCTTTTCAGCGAAAGATTACCATAAATGGCCGATAACGACCGCAGGTCGGGGTAGGTCGGCGTAGGTCGGGTTAGCCCTGCGGGCGTAACCCGACACATCACGGCCAACAATATTGTCGGATTACGCGCTTACACGCTAATCCGACCTATGCTTGAAAACGTTTTCACAAAAAACAACGGCGGCTCAAATGACGAATTTTTGCGCTTTTTCATAGGAGAACACGTGCCACGGCGTGCAGCTTGCCACACCACCGTCGATAAAAATGACAACTTTTTCGGTTGACTTGGTTTTCTTTGCGGTGTTAAATGGACACATGTTGTGAAAACGTTTTCAAGATAGAAGACGCTCAATAATCGGAGATGAAATAATGAAGTCAAGCATCCTTGGCGCTGCCCCCCTGGCCGCGCTGACCCTCGCCTGTGGCGTGGCCGCCGCAGCCGCCCCGCCTGCCGCACAGCCGCCGGCGCTGGCCCCCGCCACGATCACCGTCGCCTCGTTTCCCGACCTGGACCGCGCCGTCAAGACGGCCTTGCCCCTGTGGGAAAAGCTGTACCCGCAAGTGAAGGTCAAGCTGGTCAGCCTGCAGATCGACGATCACCATAACTCGATGACGACGGCGCTGGCGGCCGGCGCGCGCCTGCCCGACGTGATGGCCATCGACTTCCGCTATGTGGGCAGCTTCGCCGAATCGAAGGGCATGGAAGACCTCTTGCTGCCGCCCTACGGCGCAGGGCAGTACCGCGCTCAGTTCGTGCCGTTCACCTTCGTGCAGGCCACCAGTTCGCGCGGCACCCTGGGCGCCATGCCGGCCGACCTGGGACCGGGCACCCTGTTCTACCGCAAGGACCTGATGGACAAGGCGGGCATCAAGGAGGCCGACCTGACGCAATCGTGGGAATCGTACATCGCCGCCGGCAAGAAGCTCAAGGCCGCCACCGGCACCTATCTGCTGGCCGGTGCCAGCGACCTGGCCGACATTTATATACGCGCCAATCTGAAGGATGGCGAAGGCATCTACTTTGGCGACAAGGGCCAGGTGCTGGTCGACTCGCCCCGTTTCATCAAGGCCTTCGAACTGGCCAAGGCGGCGCGGGTAGCCGGCATCGATGCGCGCACCGTGGCCTGGACGGGCGAGTGGGCCGAAGGCTTCAAACGCGACAAGGTGGCCAGCCAGATGATGGGTTCCTGGCTCAGCGGCCACCTGGCCAAATGGCTGGCGCCCGATTCCAAGGGCCAGTGGCGCGCGGCCAACCTGCCGGCCGGCGCGTTGGCGTCCTACGGCGGCTCCTTCTACGGCATCCCGAAAAAGGCGGCCTACAAGGCGCAAGCGTGGGAATTCATCAAGTTCATGACCGTCAACAAGGATATCCAGCTGCACTCCCTGAAAGAGATCGGCGCCTTCCCGTCCCTCAAGGCGGCATATGCCGACCCGATGATGGACGAGCCGCAGCCGTATTTCGGCGGCCAGAAGACGCGCCTGCTAGCGCGCGACACGGCGGCGAAGATTCCCGTCATCCGCGTCGACAAGTTCGACGCCGTGGCGCGCGACATCGTCAACATGGAACTGGAAAGCGTGCTGGCGCAAAACAAGGATATCAAGACGGCGCTGGCCGACGCCAAGGCCCTGATCACCCACCGCGCGCGGCGCTAGGAACAGCATGAACACGACCATGCCTTGTGCCGATGGCGCCGCCGTCCCGGCGCGGCCCGCCAAAAAACGCTTCAACATGAAAAAATGGGCGCCGTACATTTTCATCAGCCCCTTCTTCATCCTGTTCGCCGTCTTCAGCCTGTTCCCGCTGCTGTTTTCCATCTACCTGTCGTTCAACCAGTGGGAGGCGGCCAGCGGAGTGGAAGCCATGCAGTGGGTGGGACTGGACAACTACAAATACGCGCTGAGCGACCCGTGGTTCTTGCGCTCGCTGGGCAATACGTTGTGGCTGGCGCTGGCCTCGGGCGTGCCGCAGCATCTGGTGGCCATCCCGCTGGCGGCGTTCATCCACAACAGCTTCAAGCGCTCGCGCAACCTGGTGATCGGCATTTACTTTTTACCGTTCATCACCTCCAGCGTGGCCATCGCCATGGTCTTCAACACCCTGTTTTCGCGCGACTATGGCCAGATCAATGTGCTGCTCCAGTGGTGCGCCAGCCTGCCGCTGGTGGGCGGGCTGTTTCCGGCGGAATCCATCGACTGGCTGGGCAGCTCGCTGTTCATCAAGCCGGCCGTCGCCTTCGTGATTTTCTGGCGCTACCTGGGCTGGAACCTGGTGCTGTACCTGTCCGCGCTGCAGGTGATACCGAAGGATTTATATGAAGCGGCCACCATCGACGGCGCCTCGACACGCCAGCAGTTCTGGTACATCACCCTGCCGCAGCTGCGCCCCATGATCTACCTGGCCGTCACGCTCACCATCATGGGCAATCTGCAGCTGTTCGAGGAACCGTTCGTGCTGGTGGCCGAATCGAGCGGCGTGAGCCAGTCGGTGATGACGACGGCCATCTTCGTCTACAAGACGGCGTTTTCCTCGGGCGACTTCGGCACGGCGTCGGCCATTTCCTGGCTGCTGTTTTTGATCATCGCCAGCACCACCTGGGTGAATAACCGCATCTTCAGCCGCAATGAACGTCAAGAACGCAAGGAGGCACGATGAAAACCACGCGCTGGACGGCCTATGCCATGGTGGCCATCGGCGCCCTGATCATGGTCGCGCCGTTCTACTTCATGTTCGTCTTCGCCACGCACACGAGCGCCGAGATCTACAGCCTGCCGCCGCCGCGCTGGTTCGGCACGGCCCTGCTGAACAATCTGGAACTGCTGCAGGAGCGCCTGCCGTTCTGGCGCAATATCGGCATCAGCCTGTACGTGGCCCTGATGACGACCGCGCTGACCCTGTTCTTTTGCTCGCTGGGCGGTTATGCGTTTGCCATGTACGAATTCCGCTTCAAGCGGCCCTTGTTTACCCTGGTGATGGCGTCGATGATCATTCCGTCGTTCATGAACATGATCCCGACCTTCATGCTGATGGATTTCCTCGGATGGCTGGACCAGCCGCGCGCCCTGTACGTGCCGGGCGCGGCCGGCGCGCTGGGCATTTTCCTGATGCGCCAGTACATCGGCACGGCGATTCCGAAGGACCTGATCGAGGCGGCGCGCATCGACGGCTGCGGCGAATTCGCCATCTACTGGCGCGTCGTGCTGCCGCTGATCGGCCCCGCCATGGGCACCCTGGGCCTGATCACCTTCATCAACTCGTGGAACAATTTCATCACGCCGCTGGTCGTCATGCGCTCCGTCGAGAACTACACGATCCCGCTGGCCCTGCGCAGCATGCAGGCGCCGAACAACACGGAGTGGGGCGCGCTGATGACGGGCGCCGCCATCGCCGTGCTGCCGCTGCTGCTGATGTTTTTTGTCGCCTCGAAGCGCCTGATCGAAGGCTTGACGCAGGGCGCCGTCAAAGGCTGATCCACACATTTATCTCAACCCCTCACACTGACATGACGACCATGCACAACGACGACATCGACACCAACTTCCCCGCCACCTTCACCTGGGGCGTGGCCACCAGCGCCTACCAGATCGAGGGCGCCGCCGCCATCGACGGCCGCGGCCCGTCCATCTGGGATACCTTCAGCCACACGAACGGCAAGATCATCGACGGCAGCAATGGCGACGTGGCTTGCGACCATTACCACCGCTATGCCGAGGACGTGGAGCTGATCGCCAGCCTGGGCGTAAACGCCTACCGCTTTTCCATGTCCTGGTCGCGCGTCCAGCCGACGGGTTCCGGCGCGTGGAACGAGGCCGGCTTTGATTTTTACTCCCGCCTGCTCGATGCCCTGGCCGCCAAAGGCCTCGATGCCCATCTGACCCTGTACCACTGGGACTTGCCGCAAGCCTTGCAGGACGAGGGCGGCTGGCTCAACCGCGCCACCTGCTACCACTTCGCGGCCTACGCGGCCGAGGTGGCGCGCCGCTTCGGCCACAAGGTCGCCAGCATCGCCACGCACAACGAGCCGTGGTGCACGGCCGTGCTGGGCCACGGCACGGGCCAGTTCGCGCCCGGCATGGCCGACCCGGCCGCCGCCGTGCAAGTGTCGCACCACCTGCTGCTGTCGCACGGCCTGGCGATGCAGGCGATGCGCGCCGTGAATCCGCCCGCGAAGCTGGGCATCGTGCTCAATCAATGGACGGCCACGCCGGCCACCGACAGCGCCCAGGACCGCGAGCTGGCCGAACTCGAATATGCGCGCTCGGTGCAGTGGTATATGGACGCCATCTTCAAGGGCCGCTACCCGGCCCTGGCCCTGAAACACGTCGATGCTTCTGCTTTGGCTATCTTTGAAAACGATTTCATGGATATCAAGCAGCCCATCGATTTCCTCGGCGTGAACTACTACACGCGCGCTTACATGAGCGCCGAGACGCCGCCGCGCAAGCCCGAATGCAAGCTCGGTGTCAACGACATGGGCTGGGAAACCTATCCGCAAGGCTTGACGGAGCTGCTCGTCGGCCTGCATCGCGAATACCAGCTGCCGCCCGTCTACATCACGGAAAACGGCATGGCCGTGGCCGACAAGCCCGTCGGCGGCAAGATCCATGACGCACCGCGCATCGAGTACGTGCGGCTGCACCTGGACGCCTTGCGCGCCGTGATCGCGCAGGGCATCGACGTGCGCGGCTATTTCTACTGGAGCCTGATGGACAACTTCGAGTGGAACTCGGGCTACGCCAAGCGCTTCGGCATGCTGTACGTCGATTACGCCACGCAGCAGCGCAGCTTCAAGGACAGCGCCCTGTGGTACCGCGATTTTATTATCGCCCAGCGCGCCGCCCATGCGCCGGCCCTGGCGGGGGAGCACTGACATGGCCGCCATTTCCCTGCGCGGCATCCGCAAGACCTACGGCGACGGCCCGGAAATCGTCAAGGGGCTCGATCTCGATATCCACGACGGCGAATTCATGGTCTTCGTGGGACCGTCCGGCTGCGGCAAGTCGACCCTGCTGCGCATGATCGCGGGACTGGAAGACATCAGCGCGGGCCAGCTGCGCATCGGCGACCTGCTGGCCAACGACGTGGCGCCGGCCGAGCGGGGCATCGCCATGGTCTTCCAGAGCTACGCCCTGTACCCGCACATGACGGCGCGCGACAACATGGGCTTTGCCCTCAAATTGGCGGGCAAGGGGGAGGCCGAAGTGCGCGCGGCCGTCGGCAAGGTGGCCGAGATCTTGCAGATCACGCACCTGCTTGACCGCAAACCCAAGGCCTTGTCCGGCGGCGAACGCCAGCGCGTGGCCATCGGCCGCTCCATCGTGCGCCAGCCCAAGGTGTTCCTGTTCGACGAGCCGCTGTCCAACCTCGATGCCTCGCTGCGCGTGCAGACGCGCATCGAGCTGGCCAAGCTGCACCAGGAGCTGGGCACGACGATGATCTACGTGACGCACGACCAGGTCGAGGCCATGACCCTCGGCGACAGGGTCGCCGTCTTCCACGGCGGGCACCTGGAGCAGGTGGGCGCGCCTTTGGAGCTGTACCGTCATCCGGCCAGCCAGTTCGTCGCCGGCTTCATCGGCGCGCTGCGCATGAACTTCTTGCCGTGCGCCGCCGTCCCGGCCCTGGCCAGCCAGCTTGGGGGCGAGGCGGGCATGCTGGTCGGCATACGCCCCGAACACCTGCGCCTGGTGCCGCGCGAGGAGGGCTATGCCGCCACGGTGACCCTGATCGAGCAGCTGGGCGATGCGCAGATCATCCACGCGACGCTCGAGGGAAGTTCGCATGCGGTGGCCATCAAGCTGCACGGCGAGGCGCGCCACGCGCTGGCGCAGGGCAGCGCCATCGGCTTCGCGCCGGAAGAAGGCCATGCCTTTCTGTTCGACACGGCCGGGCGCGCCGTGGCCACCCATAGACCCCGCACGGAGGCGACATGACTTCAGATTGACACCCAAAAAATGTGCAGCAGTAGCCAAAGAGCTATGTGATCATCATTCAACCAGCGGTACAGGAGACAACAACAATGCAACAGCTCAAACGCAATACCATCGCCCTCAGCCTGGCGCATGCGACCTTCGCCCAGTTCATCTTGCTGGGCAGCGGCGCCGCCATGGCCCAGGAGGCTGCAGCCACGGATGCGGCAAAACCGGCAGCCGAACAGATGGACCGCATCGTCGTCACGGCCACGCGCCGCAATACATTCGTGCAGGAGACGCCGCTGGCCGTCACCGCCTTCAACCAGGACACCCTGCAAAACAATCAAGTGAAAGACCTGGCGTCGCTGGCCACCATGGTGCCCAGTCTCGTCGTCGAGCAGCATGGCGACTCGGGCGGCGTGCACGTCTACATGCGCGGCGTCGGTTCGGCCAACCACACGGAGCTGGGCGACCCGGCCGTCGCCTTCTATGTCGACGGCGTGTATTCGCCGCGTCCCCAGGGCGCCACGGCGCTGATGTACGACTTGAGCCACGTCGAGGTGGCGCGCGGACCGCAGGGCACCCTGAACGGCCGCAATTCGACGGCCGGCGCCGTCAACCTCGTCTCGGCCGCGCCAAACACATCGAAGTTCATGGGCTCGGCCGGCATCACCGTGGGCGACTACCGCCACCTGCAGACGCAGGGCATGCTCAATATCCCGTTCTCCGACGACGTGGCGCTGCGCATCGCCGCCATCAAGGATAGCCACGACGGCACGGTGGACTTCCGCCGCGGCTCGAACGTCATGCCCGGTACGGCCAAGTATGGCGCCGGCGACCAGATGGGCGTGCGCGCCTCGCTGCTGTGGAAGTTCACGCCGCAGCTGCGCGGCACCTTCATCGCCGACTACTTCCTCGACCAGGGCGCCGGCAACGTCTATCTGGCGGCCGAACCGAAAGGGGGCGAGAAGCTGCGCTCGGCCCTGATCGACACGCCGGGCACGCTGGACCAGTCGATTTTGACCTACAAGGGCAAGCTCAATTACAAGCCGACGGATGCGCTGGACTTCACGTACCTGGGCAGCTGGAGCCGCTACAAGCGCCAGAACAGCAACGACGCCGATGCGGGCCTGTTCCCCGGCTTCAAGTCGGAAAACCGCACCGACTGGGCGCAGTTCGACAGCTATTCGCACGAGCTGCAGGCGCGCTCGGACGACGATGCGCCGTTCCAGTGGGTGGCGGGCCTGTTCCTGTTCAATGAAAAGAACAAGGTGCGCTTCGATATCGACCGCAGCCAGATTTCGCAGGCCGCCGTGCAGCAGGATATCGCCAACGGCGCCGTGATCTTCGTGCAGCCCACCGTGGGCCAGTATGCGTCGTCCATGTCCTTCATCCAGGGCGACCGCCAGCTCAAATCGAAGGCCGTCTTCGGCCAGGTCAGCCAGCAGCTGACGGACCAGATCAAGCTGACGGCTGGCGCGCGCTACACGAAGGACCATAAATTCGACATCGGCGGCCAGAACTGGGCGTGCCCGAACTGGCCCGCGAACACGCCGCTGGGCACCACCGTGCTGACTGCCGACCAGCTGCGCCAGCTGGTCACGCCGGGCACGGGCCTGGCCAACACGCACAATATCGGCCCCGGCGGCGCCATCACGGCGGCCGCCTGCGGCAATACGCCGGGCGACAATACGGCCGACCTGAAATACGGCCAGGCCACGTGGCTGGGCCGCATCGAGTACAAGCTGCGTCCGGACATTTTGCTGTTCGGTTCCGTGACGACGGGCTTCCATTCGCCGGCCATCGGTGACGGCGGCGCCACCACCAAGCCGGAAAAGCTGACCAGCTATGAAATCGGCTTCAAGTCGGACTTGCTGAACCGCGAACTGACCCTGAACCTCGATGCCTTCCTGATGAAGTACAAGGACAAGCTCGAATCGCAGGTGGTCAACAGCGTGCTGGCCAACTTCAACGCGGCCGGCGCCACCGTCAAGGGCCTGGAAGCGGAATGGGTGTGGCGGCCAACGAAGGTCGACCGCCTGACGGGCAACGCCACCTGGCTCAAAGCCGTGTATGACGATTTTCTTTCGTGCGACGTCGATGCGGCGCGCGCGAATGGCCAGTCCTGCGGCTCGACGGCGCCCTTGGTGAACGTGGGCGGCAGCACCATGAAGCATGCGCCGAAGTTTTCCACCACCGTCCAGTACGAGCACGATTTCGCCGTCGCCGGCGGCCAGCTCACGCCGCGCGCCTCGATGCACTATGAAACCATGTCCTACGTGGGGGCGGGCGCGTTCAACGGCGACGTGCCGGGCCATGCGGGCGTCAAGCGCCAGGAAGCCTACACGACCCTGGACCTGAGCCTGCGCTTCCAGCCGGCGAACAAGGCGTACACGGTGGAAGCGTTCGTGCAGAACGCCACCGACAAGGCGGTCAAGCTGGACGTCAATGAAATCTGCACGGACGTGGGCATGCCATGCCAGCCGACGCAGCAGATCTACGGCGCCTTCTACAACGCGCCGCGCACGTTTGGCGCGCGCGTGTCGATGAAGTTTTAAATGCGGTAGTGTGAAAGGGCAGTTGCAGCAGCAGTCCACTCAGTAGGGGAAGGTGTTGGGCCGGGGAGCTTCCCCGGCCTTTTTTATGCCGGCGCCTATTCCAGAGTTGCCTGCACGCTGGCGATGCCGATCTGCGCGCTGCCGTCGGCCAGGCGCACGTTGACGTTCTGGCGCGCCTGCAGCTGCGCCGGCGAGCGCACGATGTTTCCCTTTTCGTCGCGCAGGATGGCGTAGCCGCGCTCCAGGGTGCGCTGCGGATTCAACAGCTCCAGCTGCGCCGCCAGGCCGTCGAGGCGGTGGCGCCGCTGGCTGAGCAGCTGCGCCATGGAAGCGCCGCCGCGCCGCTGCATCTCCACCAGGCGCGCGCGCGGCGCCGCGACGTCGGGCCGCAAGGCGGCCCAGCGGCTGCGCAGGCGTTCCAGTGCGTACTGCGACTGGTTCACGGGCGCGCGCGCCGCGTGCGTCATGGCCGTGGACAGGGCCAGCAGCTGCAGGCGCTGCTGCCGCAGCTGCGCCTTCGGGTTGAGCAGGCGGCGGCTGTGGCGGTCCAGGGTCTGCGCCGCGTCGTCGAGGCGGCGGCGCATGGCGCGGCGCAGGTCGGCCGCATCGGCGCGCAAGGATGCCATCCAGTCGGCGCGCGGCGTGGCCGCCAGTTCGGCCGCCGCCGTCGGCGTGGCCGCGCGCAGGTCGGCCGCGAAGTCGGCGATGGTGAAATCCGTCTCGTGGCCCACGCCGCTGATCACGGGCATGGAACAGTCGGCGATCGCGTATGCCACGGCTTCATCGTTGAACGACCATAAATCCTCGATGCTGCCGCCGCCACGGCACACCAGCAGCACGTCGCACTCGGCCCTTGCTGATGCCGTGCGGATCGCTTGCGCGATCTTTTCCGGCGCCTGCTGGCCCTGCACGGGCGTGGGATACAGGATGATGGACACGTGCGGCGCGCGGCGCTGCAAGGCAATCAGCACGTCGCGCAGGGCCGCCGCCTGCGGGCTGGTGACGATGCCGATGCTGCGCGCGAACATGGGGATGGCGCGCTTGCGCTCCTGGTCGAACAGGCCCTGCGCGGCCAGCTTTTCCTTCAGGCGCTGGAACGCTTCGTACAGGGCGCCCACGCCGGCGCGGCGGATGGCTTCCACGTTGATCTGGTAATCGCCGCGCGCGCCGTACAGGGTGACGAGGGCGCGCACTTCGACCTTGTCGCCTTCGCGCGGCGTGAAGCCCGCGTACTGGGCGCGGCCGCGGAACATCACGGCGCGCACCTGGGCGCCATCGTCCTTCAGGGTGAAATACCAGTGGCCGGAGGCGGCGCGCGTGAAGTTGGAAATCTCGCCGGCGATCCAGGTCAGGGGAAACGAGCGCTCGAGCAGGCGCGCGACGGCCTGGTTCAGGGCGCTGACGGTCAGCACGGGCGGGGCGGCAAAGCCGCTGTCAGTCGGGGTGTCGGTCATCATAAAGCTGGGGGCGGGAAGGGAACTGTCCACATATTATCGGCGAGGTCATGCTTATGTCATATATCGTGCAAAACAACAAGATCTATTTCTAAGTAATTGATTTCATGATGAATTCCCGTATGCCTGATTTGCGTGCACAGGGAAAAAATCCTTTAATATCAAGCACATCAGTGCCGCCCCTTCCACTTACGCACAAAGTTATCCACAGAAAGTGTGCGGAACTTTTTGCCTTGGACAAACGTTAGCGGAGCGGCTCCTTTATTCCCATAAAAGTGCCTTGCTACATTTTTGCGCAAGGAAATAAAGTGCATAGGAATCAAGCGCTTAGTATGCCATGCATGGCCTTGCGCACAATCTTATCCACAAAAAATGTGCAGAACTCCCGCGCGGCGCTGGATTTATCCACCGGAATGCCCACGGCATGGCTTGCCTGAATTTTGCGCAGCATGAAAATAGCCATATAGATCAAGGGTCTAGCGTTCGACCGTGCGCCTTGCTCACAATCTTATCCACAGAATATGTGCAAAACCGCATAAACCGTTTCGTCTTTTCCTGGTGTTTTCCACGGCGCGAGCAGGCGCTTGCGCTGCCTTATTTTTCAGCATCGAAAAAAACTCCTTTAAAATCAATGCTCTTGCGTGGAGTCAATCGGCTTGCTCACAATCTTATCCACACTTTATGTGTGGAACTGCCTTCTCGGTGGAAAACTGTCTTTTTGCCGTGAAATGTGATGCTGAAAAGCGTGCTTTTCCGCCCTTGCTACATTTTTATGCAAGGCAATAAAAACGATATAAATCAATGTACTTAGCGCCTATCTTTGAGCTTGCGCACAATCTTGTCCACAGATTGTGTGCAGAACTTTGACGCTCCATCTGCCGCCGATTACGCGCTGCCTGCCACTTTTTTGCGCATCGACTTAATTTTCTTTAAAATCAATGACTTAATTGAATTTCACGGCTTTGCGCACAATCTTGTCCACAGTAAATGTGCAGAACTCTGCAAGTATTAATTTATTGACATTGACTACTGTCGATAAGCTGCTATGCCTGTATTTTGCGCAGCGCGATAATTCCCATGCAAATCAAGGGCTTGCATGCTGGACTTCATGCTTGCTCACAATCTTATCCACACAAAATGTGCAAAACTGTGCGCCGGCAGCGTGCTGGGGACAAGTGCCATGCAGGCGCCACTTGCCGCCGGCGCGGCAACGCGCTACATTGCGCCATTCCCGCGCGGACGTACAATCGGTCTTCGGCGCTCGGTACAATACAGGCTGTCCAGGCGGTCCATCGCCTTCCCTTTATCAGGAGTTTCTTTTGCTCGCTATATTTCAAGCCGCTGGCTGGCCCATCTGGCTGTTGTTGATCGCTTCCATCGTCGCCCTGGCCCTGATCATCGAGCGCCTGCTGTATTTGCGACGCGCCAAGATACTGCCACGCAAGCTGTTCGATGAAGTGGTGCAGGTATATCGCAGCGGCAAGATCACGCCGGACACGGTGGCCAAGCTGGAAGACAATTCGCCGCTGGGCGTGGTGCTGGCCGCCGCCCTGCGCAACGTCGACGCGCCGCGCGAGGTGATGAAGGAATCGATCGAAGAGGCGGGCAGCGGCGTGGCCCACACGCTGGAACGTTTCCTGACGACCCTGGGCACCATCGCCACCCTGGCCCCGCTGATGGGCCTGTTCGGCACGGTGGTGGGCATGATCGAAATCTTCGGCTCGCAAAACGCCAGCGGCTCGAATCCCGCCCAGCTGGCGCACGGTATCTCGGTGGCCCTGTACAACACGGGCTTCGGCCTGGCCATCGCCATGCCGACCCTGGTCTTCTACCGCCATTTCCGCGCCCTCGTCGACAGCTTCGTCATTGACATGGAGCAGCAAGCAGTCAAGTTCGTCGACATCGTCCACAGTGGCCGCAAATGAACTTCCGCAAAGGCAAGGGGCGTGAAGACCCCGAAATCAACCTGATCCCGTTCATCGACGTGCTGCTGGTGATCCTGATCTTCCTCATGGTCAGCACCACCTACAGCAAGTTTACGGAGCTGCAGATCACCTTGCCGACGGCCGATGCCGAGCAAGCCAAGGACAAGCCGCAACAGATCGACGTCACCGTCGATGCCAAGGGCAATTACACGGTCAACCGCGAACCCATATCGTTCCGCGACGTGGCCGGCCTGGCCGACGCCCTGCAGGACGCGGCGAAAGCGGCCAACGGCGGCAAGGCGCCCGCGCAGACGCCCGTGGTGGTGGTCAACGCCGACCAGTTCGCCATGCACCAGATGGTCATCCACGTGATGGAAGCGGCGCGCCTGGCCGGCTATGAAAAGCTGACGTTCGCGGCGCAGGCGGGCGGCAGCAAGTAGGTCGGCGCTTAGCCGGAACGGCGTAAGCCGACACAAGCCGCAGCCGAGCATGTCGGATTACGCTGCGCCTGGCGGCGCGGCTAATCCGACCTACACCATTTTTACGTCTTCCTTCATGCCCACATCCTCCCCCGCCAAGCTTGAAACCACATTCACCCGCGCCTGGTTGTCGCGCGGCCCGCTGGCGTGCGCGCTGTGGCCCGTTTCCCTGCTGTTCGGCGCCCTGAGCGCCATCCGGCGCGGCCTGTATCGCGCCAACATCATCAAATCCGCGCGCCTGCCCGTGCCCGTCGTCGTCGTCGGCAATATCTTTATCGGCGGCACGGGCAAGACGCCGCTGACGATCTGGCTGGTGCAAGCCTTGCGCGAGGCGGGCATGCGCCCGGGCGTCATTTCGCGCGGCCATGGCAGCGCCGACCGGCTGCCGCGCGCCGTCACCGCCGCGTCCACGCCGCAGCAGGTGGGCGATGAGCCGCTGCTGATCTTCCAGCGCGGCGGCTGCCCCGTGATGGTGGGGCGCGACCGCGCGCAGGCGGGCAGGGCGCTGCTGGCCGCGCATCCGGACGTCGACGTGCTGGTGACGGACGACGGCTTGCAGCATTACGCCTTGCGGCGCGACGTGGAAATCGTGCTGTTCGACGGCCGCGGCGCGGGCAACGGCTGGCTGCTGCCGGCCGGCCCGCTGCGCGAACCGCCGCGCCGCCGGCGCGACGTGACGGTGATCAACGCGCCCGCGCTGGCGCCGGCGCTGGTGGACCAGGTCGCGCCCAAGGGCGGCCTGGTGGTGCAGATGCGGCTCGATGGCGATGTGGCCGAACGCTTGACAGACCGCAACGAGCGCGTGCCGCTAACAAACCTGGCGGCCGGCGGCCAGCGCATCGTGGCGGCGGCCGGTATCGGCAACCCCCGGCGTTTCTTTGCCATGCTGCGCGGAGCCGGATTGGACTTTGCGGAACTGCCCTTGCCCGACCATCACGACTTTCTCGACCAGCCATTCGCCGCCCTCGACACGGATGTGATCTTGATCACCGAGAAGGATGCAGTAAAATGTGCGCAAATTGAATATCTCAAAGATGACCCGAGACTGTGGGTCGTCCCCGTCAGTGCGCGCATCGATAGCGCGCTGGCCCAACAAATTGTGGAGAAATGTCGTGGACGCTCGACTGCTTGATATCCTGGTCTGCCCTGTTTGCAAGGGTCCGCTTGAACACGATAAGAAGGCGCAGGAACTGATTTGCCGCGCCGACCGCCTCGCCTATCCTATCCGCGATGGCATCCCCATCATGTGGGCGGACGAAGCGCGCACCCTGCAAGACGCAGTGGAATAACGATGGCGTTCATCGTCATCATCCCGGCCCGCCTGGCTTCGACGCGCCTGCCGAACAAGCCGCTGGCGGACCTGGGCGGCAAGCCCATGGTGGTGCGCGTGGCCGAGCAGGCAGCCCTGTCCGGCGCCGCGCGCGTCATCGTCGCCACCGACCATGCATCCATCCGCGACGCCTGCGCCGCGCATGGCGTGGAAGTGTGCATGACGCGCAGCGACCATCCGTCGGGCACGGACCGCATCGCCGAAGTGGCGCGCACGCTCGATCTGCCGCCGGACGCCGTCGTCGTCAACCTGCAGGGCGACGAACCGCTGATCGACCCGGCCCTGCTGGCCGCCTGCGCGGCGCAGATCAGCGCCGCCGTCCCCATGGCCACGTGCGCCCATCCGCTGCACGAGGTGCTTGAGGCCTTCAATCCGAACGTCGTCAAGGTGGTGCTGGACAAGGCAAACCGCGCCTTGTATTTTTCGCGCGCCACCATCCCCTGGCACCGCGACGGCTTCGCCCAGTCCCGCGAGAACCTGCCGCAAGGCTACGTGCCGCTGCGCCATATCGGCCTGTATGCGTACAGCAATGCATTTTTGCAAACGTACCCCACGCTCTCCGCTTCGCCGCTGGAAGCGATCGAGGCGCTGGAGCAGCTGCGCGTGCTGTGGCATGGCTATGCCATCGCCGTGCATGTCACGGACTCGGCCCCGGCCGCCGGCGTGGACACGCCGGAAGATCTTGCCAGAGTACAGGCGCACTACCAGCACGCCACCTGAGAAAACACCCATGGCTGCCTTGCCCTGGACGTGTTTCAGGTGCCGTGCGTGCGCGAGAAAAATTTTATGCGGGGCCTGCCACAAAAAACCACATTTTGAAACACCTGCTTCGCTAATTGTTGGCTTTGATCAATCAGGGCATAGCAATTCGACAGCAAACTGGCGCTTCGGGGATTTTTTGTGGTAAGTTTCGTAGGGAAAGATAGCCATAGCAACATCATCTAAAAATAATTACACATACCACCATCCAAAATCTGTTTTTTAGGAACTTTTCAATGCGTCTGATACTTTTAGGAGCACCCGGTGCCGGCAAGGGCACCCAAGCTAACTTCATCAAAGAAAAATACAATATTCCACAAATCTCCACGGGCGACATGCTGCGCGCGGCGATCAAGGAAGGCACCGAACTGGGCCTGGCAGCGAAAAAGGTCATGGATGCGGGCGGCCTCGTGTCGGACGACATCATGATCGGCCTGGTCAAGAACCGCCTGCAGGAAGCCGATTGCGCCAATGGCTACCTGTTCGACGGCTTCCCGCGCACCATCGCGCAAGCGGACGCCATGAAGGATGCCGGCATCAATGTCGACTACGTGCTGGAAATCGACGTGCCTGACGCGTCCATCATCGAGCGCATGGACGGCCGCCGCAGCCACCCGGGTTCGGGCCGCGTCTACCACGTCAAATTCAATCCGCCCAAGGTCGACGGCATCGACGACATCACGGGCGAGCCGCTGATCCAGCGCGACGACGACAAGGCGGAAACGGTCAAGAAGCGCCTGGACGTGTACCACAACCAGACCAAGGTCTTGCTCGGCTACTACAACGACTGGGCCAAGTCCGGCCTGCCGGGCGCGCCGAAATACCGCCGCATCGCCGGCGTCGGTCCGGTCGAGCAAATCCGCGACAGCGCATTTGCCGCCCTGGCGGAATAAGCAGTGTTTGAAAAGCGGACCTGAGTGTCCGCTTTTTTTGTGCCCGCGCTTCAGGCGGGCGCCGTATCGTTTTCGTGGTTCAGTTTTTTTGCAGGTCGTGTTTTCCTGGCTGCGCGTGCCTACCCGGTGCGGTCTGCAGCTGTCGGCAATGACGTCGGATAAAAACAGAAGGGGACGATATGGCAGCCAGTTTGTGGTTTGCGGTAGCCTGCGGCGTGGTCGCAGTCATCTATGGTTTGGTGTCGCGTAGCTGGATCCTGCGCCAGGATCCCGGCAACGCGCGCATGCAGGAAATCGCGCTGGCCATCCAGCAGGGCGCGGCCGCCTATCTGGCGCGCCAGTACCGCACCATCGCCATCGTCGGCGTGGTGCTGCTGATCGCCATCTATGTGCTGCTTGGCCTGCACACGGCGCTGGGCTTCCTGATCGGCGCCGTGCTGTCGGGCGCCTGCGGCTTCATCGGCATGAATGTCTCGGTGCGGGCCAATGTGCGCACGGCGCAGGCGGCCACCCTGGGCATCAACCAGGCTTTGAGCGTGGCCTTCAAGGGCGGCGCGATCACGGGCATGCTGGTCGTCGGTCTGGGCTTGCTGGGCGTGACCCTGTTCTACTGGCTGCTGGTGAAGACGGGCGCGCCCGGCCTGACCCAGCATGACCTGATCAAGCCTCTGATCGGCCTGGCCTTCGGCGCCTCGCTCATTTCCATCTTCGCGCGGCTGGGCGGCGGCATCTTCACCAAGGGCGCCGACGTGGGCGCGGACCTGGTGGGCAAGGTCGAGGCGGGCATTCCCGAGGACGATCCGCGCAACCCGGCCGTCATCGCCGACAACGTGGGCGACAACGTGGGCGACTGCGCCGGCATGGCGGCCGACCTGTTCGAAACCTATGTCGTGACCCTGATCGCCACCATGCTGCTGGGCGCGCTGCTGATGGCCGAAGCCAGCAGCACGGCCATCCTCTATCCGCTGCTGCTGGGCGCCGTTTCCATCCTCGCCTCCATCGTCGGCTGCTCGATGGTCAAAACGGCGCCCGGCAAGAAGATCATGTCGGCCCTGTACACGGGCCTGTGGTGGGCGGCCGGCCTGTCGCTGGTGGGCTTTGCCGTGGTCACGTGGCTGCTGTGGCCCGACGACGCCATGCGCTACAAGATGCTGGGCGCCACCGTCGTCGGCATCGTGCTTACGGGGCTGATGGTGTACATCACCGAGTACTACACGGGCACGGACTTCAAGCCCGTGCGCCATATCGCCGAAGCGTCGACGACGGGCCACGGCACGAATATCATCGCCGGCCTGGGCGTGTCGATGAAGTCCACCGCGTATCCGGTGCTGGCCGTCTGCATCGCCATCCTCGTGTCGTACCAGCTGGCGGGCCTGTACGGCATCGCCATTGCGGCCACCTCGATGCTGTCGATGGCGGGCATCATCGTCGCGCTCGACGCGTACGGCCCCATCACCGATAACGCGGGCGGCATCGCGGAAATGTCGGGCTTGCCCGACTCCGTGCGCGCCATCACCGATCCTCTGGATGCCGTCGGCAACACCACCAAGGCCGTCACCAAGGGCTACGCCATCGGCTCGGCTGGCCTGGCCGCGCTGGTGCTGTTCGCCGACTACACGCATGCGCTCGAATCCGTGGGCCAGCACATCACGTTCGACTTGTCGAACCCGATGGTCATCGTCGGCCTGTTCATCGGCGGCCTGATTCCCTACCTGTTCGGCGCCATGGCGATGGAAGCCGTGGGCCGCGCGGCCGGCGCCGTGGTGGTCGAGGTGCGCCGGCAGTTCCGCGATATCAAGGGCATCATGGAAGGCACGGCGCGGCCCGAATACGACAAGGCCGTCGACATGCTGACGGCATCGGCCATCCGTGAAATGATCGTGCCGTCGCTGCTGCCCGTGGTGGTGCCCATCGTCGTGGGCATGCTGCTGGGGCCGGCGGCGCTGGGCGGCCTCTTGATGGGAACGATTGTGACGGGTCTGTTCGTGGCCATTTCCATGACCACGGGCGGCGGCGCCTGGGACAACGCCAAGAAATACATCGAGGATGGCCATTTCGGCGGCAAGGGTTCCGACGCGCACAAGGCGGCCGTCACGGGCGACACGGTGGGCGACCCGTACAAGGACACGGCGGGTCCTGCGGTGAACCCCTTGATCAAGATCATCAATATCGTGGCCCTGCTGCTGGTGCCGCTGCTGCCGGCCACGGGCTGGCTGGCCGTGGCCGCGCCGGCACCCATCCACGCGCCCGCGCCGCCCATTCTGGCGCCGGCCACGCCGGCGCAGGTCTTGCCGGCGCAATAAAACCCGTGCCATCTCAAACAGCCCCGTGTCACGGGGCTGTTTCACGTCTTGCACATCAAAATTTCCTGGTTTTCATATCGTTCGGGCGGGGCTGGTACGGCGGCCCGTGGTACCGCTATCCTTACGGACGCACGGTCGTGGTGCCGCCGCTGTCCGTCACGCCTCCCGTGTATGTCGAACAGGGCGGGGTGCCGACGGCGCCGATGTGCTAATACTGCCGCCATCCGCAAGGCTATTTTCCCTACGTGACCAGTTGCACGCTGCCGTGGCGCCGGCGTGGGAGCGGGCGCGGCCGACAGTTCCGCGTACGGCATGCAGCGCCGCGATGACTACGCCTACCACTGTATGCGAGCGGCCACAAGGTGTCCGTCGCCGGGCGGATGCGCAGCAGCGTGCCGGCGAATGCCGCCACGCCGCCGCCCCGTGATTAGAACCGCGAGGTCAGGCCGACGAACATGCGCCGTCCCGGCACGTAGTAGTCGACCAGGCCGTCGGCCATCGGACCTTTCTTGAACAGATTTTGCACGCCGCCGCGTACCGTCCACTGGGGCGTGACCTTGTACGACACGACGGTGTCGACGATGGTGTAGGCTTTGTCGGCCAGCTTGCCCGCGTCGAGTTCCTTGCCCGTGTACTGGGCCGACACTTCGCCGAACAGCTGGTCGTTGACTTGCCAGCCCAGCGCCGAATACCACGACAGCTTCGGCGTCGACAGCAGGTTGGCGCCCGTGGTCAGGTTTTTCGCTTCCGCCATGTAGGTGACGTTGTTACGCCAGTCCAGGTTTTTCGTCAGCGGGATGGTGGCCGTCGCTTCCAGGCCGCTCGTGCGCGCCTTCTGGATATTCGTCATCTTGGTCCACCAGCGCTTCTGGTAGAAACCCAGCGGCGCATAGTCGATCTTGTTCTTGAAATCCGTGTGGAAGTACGTCAAGCCGACGTCCCAGCCATTCTGTTCCCACGCCACGCCGATCTCGCCGGCCGTGCTCGTTTCCGGCTTCAAGTCCGCATTGCCGGCCATGTAGCAGCCGCCCGTGACATAGCCCAGGGGCTTGAGGCTGCCGCAACCGCGTCCGCCCGACTGGGTGGCCGCCGCCGGCGAGTTTTCCTTCAGGCTCGGGGCGCGGAAGCCTTGCGATACGCCGCCCTTGATGGTCCAGGCGGGAGCAGGGTGGTACACGAGGTACAGGCGCGGGCTGTAATGGTTGCCGAACTTGCTGTGGTGGTCGAGGCGCAGGCCGGCCGTGGCCGTCAAGTTGTCGCGCAGGAACAGCTGGTCTTCCGCAAACAGGGCAGAGGTGGTGCCGGACAGGGTGGCGCCGCTGACGGGCTTGCCCAGGTAATCGGTCGGCACGGTGCCGATGGTGTCCGTATTCGTCAATTCCTGGTGCTTCCACTGGCCGCCCATCACCAGCATCTGCTCGATGCCGCCCCAGCCGACGCGCTTTTCCAGGCTGGCGTCGAGCGTGCTGTCCTTGGATTTCGCGATCGTGCCGACGACTTCGTTGTCGAAATCGTTGTGATACAGGTTCACCACGGCCTTGCCGAAGTCCCAGCGGCCCTCATAGCCGATGCTGGCGCTCTTGCGTATCAGCTTGCTCGCGCCCCAGGCGCCGAACAGTGGGTAGCCGTCCGCGTCGAGCGTGGTCGAATCCGTCGATTGCTGCTTGCCGTAGCTGGCGTCCAGCGACAGGTTCTGCTTCTTGTCCAGCGCCCAGTTCAGCTGGCCCGAGACAGTCTGGTTGCGTTCGCCGCCGATGCCGCCCGATTTGCCGATGGCCTTTTCGTCGGGATTCTGGCGCGTCTGGCCCACGCCCAGGCGCATGCCCACCGTGTCCGACAAGGGACCGGCCAGGTTCAGGCCCAGCTGGTGCGCCGTGCCGCGGCCGCTGTCTTGCGGCTGCGTGTAGTTGGCCGTGGCCGAGCCGTTCCACTTGCCCGGCACCTTGCGCGTGATGATGTTGATCACGCCGCCCATGGCGTCCGAGCCGTACAGCGAGGACATGGGTCCGCGCACCACTTCGATGCGCTCGATCATGTCGGGCGAGATCCAGTTCAAGTCCTGGCGGCCCAGGTCGGGACGGTAGGCCGTGTCGGCCGAGCTGCCCACGCGCTTGCCGTCGACGAGTATCAAGGTGTATTTGTCGGGCAAGCCGCGCAGCTTGATCTTCGATTCCTCGCCCACCGGGCTGGTGCCGCCCGTCACGCCGGGGATGCGGCGCAGCAAGGTATTCAGGTCATACACGGGCTGGCGCTCGATTTCCTCGCGCGTGATGACGCTGATGCTGGCCGGCGCATCCTTGATGTCGATGGCCGTGCCCGATGCCGTGACCACCACCGTGTTCATGGTCGGATCGGCGGCCGCATTGCCTTCGGCCCAGGCGCTGCCGACGGCCAAGGACAGCAGGCAGGGCAGGAGCAGGGTGGCGCAATGGATGGGGCGGGCGGGCGTAACAGGATGAATGAATGCGGGACTACGCTGGATCATGGTGAACTTTCCGGATGTTGTTATTTCCTGGCTGCCTTCCGGGTGGCTCGGGTATGAATGAAAAGATAGTAAATTGCGCTCGAATTCCGCTAATGAGAATAAGAATCGTTCTTATTGTAATGCCATCCTGGCAAGAAGGAAAGTGCTGAAAGGAAATAAAACACCGTTGCAGCATGTGCGTGGCAGCCGCAGACGTGAGAGTGTTGCCCTCGCTGGCATTTGGCGCGGCGTGTGCCAATAATGAAAGCGGTAGGATCGATGCTTGGAGAGGGGGTATGAAGAAGATTACAAAAACCATGCTGGCGCTGGCCGGCGCCCTGCTGCTCGCTGGCGGCCATGCCTGGGCACAGGAGCCGGCGGCGTCCGATGAACTGCCCGTGTGCCGGCTCGACCCGCGCGACAGCAGCAAGCTGGCCGTGGAACCGTGCCGCCCGGCGCCGCCCGTGCAGCCGCGCCGCGCCGTGGCGCAGGTGATCGGCCGCATGCCGGCGCAGCCGGCGCCTCCCATTGTGCCCATGGCGCCCATGGCGCCCCTGCCGCCCGGCCCGGCCGTGCCGATGCCGCGCACGCCGCAGCCCATCGGCGCATGCGACACGGGCGGCTGCCGCGATGCCGCCGGCGCGCGCTACAACGGCGCGGGCAACGCCACGCTCGATGCGAACGGTCGCATCTGTCACCGCAATGGCGCTTTCATGCAGTGTTTTTAAGCTTGCCAGTCGCCGGCGCTGCAAGTTTTCGCTCGGTGACGGCAAAAATGGCTACAATTGTCGCCGACATTACGTTTACGTAAACGTAATAGCGTAATAATGGCATTGTGCATCAACCATCAGGCGCCGGGAACACGGCCCTTATCACTCAGGAGATTTCATGCAGATTCAGGACAATGTATTCATCATCACGGGCGGCGCATCGGGTTTGGGCGCGGCCACGGCGCGCATGGTGACGGCCGCTGGCGGCAAGGTCGTGCTGGCCGACGTGCAGACGGAGGCGGGCCAGGCGCTGGCCGCTGAGCTGGACGGCGTGTTCGTGCAGTGCGACGTGACGTCGGAAGAGGACGGCCTGGCCGTGGTGGCCGCGGCTACCAAGCTCGGTACCTTGCGCGGCCTGGTCAACTGCGCCGGCGTGGCGCCGGCCGTGAAGACCGTGGGCAAGGATGGCCCGCATCCGCTGGCCCTGTTCCAGAAGGTCGTCAACATCAACCTGGTGGGCACCTTCAATATGTGCCGCCTGGCGGCCGACGCCATGGCGAAACAGGACGCGACGGCGGAAGGCGAGCGCGGCATCATCATCAACACGGCTTCCGTGGCGGCCTATGATGGCCAGATCGGCCAGGCGGCCTACGCCTCGTCGAAGGCGGCCGTGGTGGGACTGACCCTGCCGATGGCGCGCGACCTGTCGCGCAACGGCATCCGCGTGATGACGGTGGCGCCCGGCATCTTCGAGACGCCCATGCTGCTGGGCATGCCGGCCGAAGTGCAGGATGCGCTGGGCAAGATGGTGCCGTTCCCTTCGCGCCTGGGCAAGCCCGGCGAATACGCGCAGCTGGTGCAAGCCATCGTGGAAAACGTCATGCTCAATGGCGAAACGATCCGCCTGGACGGCGCCATCCGCATGCAGCCCAAATAAGCGTGGCGTGATTTGATGTAGGATACCCCCGTATGGGGCGTACAGCCTTGCTCGGCTGTGCGCCCTTTTTTTATCGGAGAAACCATGATCGCATTGAAGCCGCTGGCCCTGAGCCTGACCTTGCTGGGAGCCCTCGCTGCCAGTCCCGTATTTGCCGAAGTGCCGCAGAAGGCGCCGGAAATCGCCACCGCGTATGCGGAAAAAAGTGGCTGGGCGGCGCAGAAATTCATGGTCGCCGCCGCCAATCCGCTGGCCGCCGATGCCGGCTACCAGATGCTGAAGAAGGGCGGCAGCGCCATCGACGCGGCCATCGCCACGCAGCTGGTGCTCACCCTGGTCGAGCCGCAATCGTCGGGCATCGGCGGCGGCGCCTTTTTGCTGTACTCCACGGCCAAGGGCGTGCAGGCGTTCGACGGGCGCGAAACGGCGCCTGCCGCCGCCGATGAGCACCTGTTCCAGAATGCGGACGGCAGCCCCGTCTCGCGCGCCACGGGCGTGGTGGGTGGGCGTTCCGTGGGCGCGCCGGGCGTGCTGCGCATGCTGGAGCTGGCCCACAAGGAGCATGGCAAGCTGCCGTGGGCGACCCTGTTCGGCCCCGCCATCAAGCTGGCGCACGGCGGCTTTCCCGTCAGCCAGCGCCTCAACGGCCTGTTGACCTGGGACCAGGCCCTGAAGCGCGACCCCGTCGCCGCCGCGTATTTCTATGACGGCGAGGGCAAGGCCTGGCCCGTCGGCCACGTGCTGAAGAACCCGCAGCTGGCGCGCACCCTGCGCGAAATCGCCCGCGGCGGCGCCGACGCCTTTTACAACGGCCGCATCGCGCGCGACATCGCCGCCAAGGTGGCGTCGCACCCGAGCAACCCGGGCAAGCTGACGGCGGCAGACATCGCCGGCTACCGCGCCAAGGTGCGCGAGCCCGTCTGCAGCGACTACAAGGCCTGGACCGTATGCGGCATGCCGCCGCCATCGTCGGGCGGCATCGCCATCGCGCAGATGCTGGGCATGCTGGAAGTGAAGGACATCCGCCCGTATGCGCCCGTCGACGGCGTGCTCGATGCGCAGGCGATCCACCTGTTTTCGGAAGCGGGGCGCCTGGCCTACGCGGACCGCAACCGCTACGTGGCCGACACGGACTTCGTGCCGCTGCCGGGCAAGGGCATCGCCTCGATGCTCGACAAAACCTACCTGGCGCAGCGCGCCGCCCTGATCGGCGACAAATCCATGGGTAAAGCCTTGCCCGGCACGCCGCCCGGCATGCAGGTGGCGTGGGGCATGGACAACGCCTTGCAGCGTCCGTCGACGTCGCACCTGGTGGCCGTGGATGCTTTTGGGGGCGGCCTGTCGATGACCACCAGCGTGGAAGACGCGTTCGGCTCGCGCCAGATGGTCGATGGCTTCCTGCTGAACAACCAGCTGACGGATTTCTCGTTCGATTCGCGCGATGCCGATGGCCCCATCGCCAACCGGGTCGAGGCGGGCAAGCGTCCGCGCAGCGCCATGTCGCCCACCCTCGTGTTCGAGAAGGGCACGCACAAGCTGGTGCTGGCGACGGGCTCGCCGGGCGGCTCGTCCATCATCAACTATGTCGCCAAGGTCCTGGTCGGCACCATGGACTGGGGCTTGAATGTGCAGCAGGCGATCAGCCTGCCGAACTTCGGCAGCCGCAACGGTCCGACGGAACTGGAAAAGGGCCGCGCGCCGGCCGCCCAGGTCGAGGCGCTGCAGGCGATGGGTCACGAGGTGCGCGTCATCGAACAGAATTCCGGCTTGCAGGGCATCATGCGCCTGCATGCGCATGGCAAGGATTTCTGGTTTGGCGGGGCGGATCCGAGAAGAGAAGGGATGGTCCGAGGCGACTAAACTTTTCCACAAAGCATCAAGACCCTGCTAATCTGCCGGCATGGGAATGCAAAATAAAACAGGCTTGATACTCACGGGAGGGGGCGCCCGTGCCGCCTACCAGGTGGGCGTGCTGCAGGCGATTTCGGCGATTCTGTGGGAAGCGGGCTGGGCGCCGGCGCGCAACCCGTTCGATATCATTTGCGGCACCTCGGCCGGCGCCATCAATGCCACGGCGCTGGCCTGCCGTGCCGACAACTTCGGCGAAGGCGTGCAAAAGCTACTCGATGTGTGGCAGCACATCGAGGTCGAGCAAGTGTACCGGGCCGATTCGCTGGGCGTGATCCGCTCGGGCGCGCGCTGGCTGTCCTTGCTGTCGTTCGGCTGGCTGCTGCGCCAGTGGCATGCGTCGCCGCCCAGTTCCCTGCTCGACAATACTCCGCTGGTCAGCCTGCTGCACCGCATGCTCGACCTGCCGCGCCTCGATGCTGCCCTGGCCGACGGCCTGCTGCATGCGCTGGCCGTGACGGCGTCGTCGTACTCGGGCAGCCGCCACATGACGTTTTACCAGACGGCCGAGGATATCGCGCCATGGGTGCGCACGCAGCGACTGGCCTTGCCGGACCAGATCGGCGTGGAGCACTTGCTCGCCTCGGCCGCCATCCCTTTCATTTTTCCCGCCGTGCCCCTGTACGTGGGCGGCCAGCGCGAATACTGCGGCGACGGTTCCATGCGCCAGCTGGCGCCCATCTCGCCGGCCATCCACCTGGGCGCGAACAAGGTGCTGGTGGTGGGCGCGGGGCGCATGACGGAACCGGCACCGGCCGCCTCCGAAGCGGCGCGCTACCCGAGCCTGGCACAGATCGCCGGCCACGCGCTGTCGTCGATCTTCCTCGATGGCCTGGCCGTCGACATCGAGCGCCTGAACCGCATCAACCTGACCCTGTCGATGCTGCCGCCCGAGTTGCTGGGCAAGACGGCCTTGCGGCCTGTGGAATTGCTGGTCATCGCTCCGTCCGAGCGGCTCGACGCCATCGCCAGCCGGCATATCGGCAGTTTGCCGCGTCCCATCCGCACCATGTTGTCGGGTATCGGCGCGGCCGAAGCGCGCGGCGCGGCGCTGGCATCGTATTTATTGTTCGAATCGACGTATACTAACGAGCTGATCCGTCTTGGACAGCGCGATACGCAGGCCCGCAAGGACGATGTACTGGCGTTTTTTGGTTCTTGAGACGGCCCCCGGAACAGTTGCGGGAGTTTTCGCGTTTTTTTGACAGGACGATTGTGCAGGTATTTCGACGTGTTTTCGATGTTGCCTTACTGTTAATTCTGCTGCTGGGCGGTCCGGCCATGGCCGCGCCTGCGCCCACCCTGCGCTTCGACCAGCTCAGTGTCGACCAGGGCCTGGCGCAGGAATCGGTACTGGCCATCGCCCAGGACCGGCAAGGCTATATGTGGTTCGGCAGCCAGTCTGGCCTGAGCCGCTACGACGGCTACCGCATGGTCGTCTACAAGAATATCGAGGGCGACAAGACCAGCCTGGCCGATAACTGGGTGGGCGAGCTGCATGTCGATAGCCAGGGCCAGCTGTGGGTGGGCACCGACAATGGCCTGGACCGCTTCGACGCCGCCAGCCAGACCTTCATCCACTACGTGCCGGCCGAAAAGAGCAAGCGCGGCAACGGCAACCGGCATATCCACGCCATCCTCGACGATGGCGCGCGCGGCTTCTGGATCGCCACCTCGGACGGCTTGCAGCATTTCGACCCCGCCACAGGCGTCTTCCGCACCTGGCACCATGAAGAAGGCAACCCGCACAGCCTGGGCGACAATGAAATCAAGGCGCTGGCGCTGGACGCGCAACGGCGCCTGTGGATCGGCACGGTCACGGGGCTGGACATGCTGGCGCCGGGCAGCGAGCGCTTCGAGCATTTCGCCGTCGATGCGATGCCCGGCTCGAAATACAACGTGATCCAGTCGCTGCTGGTCGACCGCCAGCAGAATCTGTGGATCGGCACCATGGCCGGCGCCGAGCGCTGGCGCCTGGGCGGCGCCGGCCAGCCGCCGCAGGCGCGCGTGCGCCTGAGCGAAAAACAGGGTTTTTCCGCCATCCGCGTGGCCAGCCTGTACCAGGACGTCGACGCCACCGTCTGGCTGGGCAGCAATGCCGATGGCCTGTTCCGCTGGCTGCCCGACAGCGACACCTTCCTGCAGTACCGGCACCAGACGGGCGACAAGTTCAGCGTCGCCGACAACCAGCTGTCGTCCTTGTACCGCGACCGCGCCGGCACTTTCTGGGTCGGCTCCTGGTACAACGGCGTGAGCCGGGTCGACCTGGGCAGCGGCGGCTTTGCGCGCATGGCGCGCGCGCCCGGCGACGTGGGCGCGCTGGCGGACAAGAAAGTGCGGGCCGTCGCCGACGCGGGCAATGGCAAGCTGTGGCTGGCCACCAAGGGCGGCCTGAAACTGTACGACACGCGCGACGGCAGCTCGCGCCTGTTCGACCTGCGCAGCTCGCCCGGCATGTCGCGCGACGAGCAGATCACCACCCTGTACAAGGGGCCGGACGGCACCCTGTGGGTGGGCGGCTCGACCGGCTTGCACCGCTTCGATCCGGCGCTGGAACGCTTCTTCACCATGCGCTTTGCCGCCGGCGACCCGAACAGCGACACCATCCGCAATGTCGTGAGCGACCGCAGCGGCATGCTGTGGGTCTCGACGCGGGGCGGCGTGCACCGTTTCGACCCCGTGAGCAAACGCTTCACCACCTACCGCCACGATCCGGCCGACCCGAACAGCCTGTCCGACAACATGGTGCGGCCCGTGCTGGAAGACGGCAAGGGACGGCTGTGGATAGGCTCCTTCCACGGCCTGGACTTGCTGGACCGCGCCAGCGGCCGCTTCCGCCATTTCCGCCACGATCCGCAAGACCCGCATAGCCTGAGCCACGACGAAGTGCATTTCCTGCACGAAGACAAGCGCGGCGTGCTGTGGGTGGGCACGGCCAACGGCTTGAACCGCATGGACGTCGACGCCAAGGGCGGGATCCGCTTCCGGCGCTTCCTGCGCAAGGATGGCATGGCCGACGATGCCGTCGCCAGCATCCTCGGCGACGACAATGAACAGCTGTGGCTGAGCACCAACAGCGGCATCACGCGGCTCGACATGCGCAGTGGCCTGTTCCGCAACTACGACAGCGCCGACGGCACGGTGGAAGGCTCGTACTTCGATGGCGCGGCCTTGCGCGCGGCGGACGGGACCATGTATTTCGGCGGCTTCAACGGCATGACGGCGTTCGTGCCGCAGGATATCCACGACAACCGCGTGCCGCCGCTGGTGGCCATCACGGAACTGCAGATCTTCAACAAGCCGGTGGCCATCGGCCGCGGCGAGTTCGCGCACGTGCTCGGCACGGCGATCGACCATACGCGCAAGCTCGTGCTGACCAGCCGCGAAAGCGTCTTTTCGCTGGAATTCGCGGCCCTGCATTTCGCCGCGCCCCAGCGCAATATGTTCGCCTACCGGCTCGAAGGCTTCGACCAGGACTGGGTCATGACGGATGCGGGGCGGCGCTTTGCCACTTACACCAACCTCGATGCGGGCGACTACGTGTTTCGCGTCAAGGCGGCCAACAAGGACGGCGTGTGGAACGAGAGCGGCGCCACCCTGGCCATCACGATCCTGCCGCCGTTCTGGAAGACCTGGTGGTTCCGCACCCTGATGGCGGCGCTGCTGCTGGGCGCCGTGTACGTCGCCTACCGTCAGCGCGTGCGCGCGCTGCGGCGCCAGCAGAACGAGCTGGAAAAACTGGTCGGCGAACGCACGGCCGAGTTGCAGAGCAAGGAAATCGAAGTGCTGGCCCAGTCGGAAAAGCTGGCGCAAGTGAACAGCAGCCTGACGAAAAACGAGGAAAGCCTGCGCCAGGCCAAGCGCAAGGCCGAGGATGCGACGCGCCAGAAGTCGGAATTCCTGGCCAACATGAGCCACGAGATGCGCACCCCGCTGGCCGGCGTCATCGGCATGCTGGGCTTTGCCCTGCGCGACGAGCAGCTGCACGACGCCACGCGCGAGCAGATCCTGCGCGGCCAGGCCAATGCCCAGTCGCTGCTGGTGATCATCAATGACCTGCTCGATTTTTCCAAGATCGAGGCGGGCAAGCTGAGTATCGAAAACATCGACTTCGCGCTCGGCGCGGCCATCGAGACGGTCGTCAGCCTGTTCGAGGAGCAGGCGGCCGCGCGCAGCATCGGTTTCTCCATCGATTTCGCGCCCGACCTGCCGCCCTTCGTGGTGGGCGACCCGACCCGCTTGCGCCAGGTGCTGGTCAACCTGGTCGGCAATGCTTTCAAGTTCACCCAGCGCGGCGGCGTCAGCGTGTGCGTCGAGCGGGCCGGCGTGGCCAGCGGCAGCGGTGGACGCCGTGTCAACCTGATCCGCTTTAGCGTCAGCGACAGCGGCATCGGCATCGATGCGGACGCGATGGCGCGCCTGTTCCAGAAGTTCGAGCAGGCCGACGCCAGCACCACGCGGCGCTACGGGGGCACGGGGCTGGGCCTGGCGATCTGCCGCCAGCTGGTCGAACTGATGGAAGGCGAGATCGAGGTGGCCAGCACGCCGGGGCAGGGCAGCACGTTTGCCTTCACCTTGCCGCTGGCCGACGGCGTGGCGCCGCCGCTGGTGCCGCAGGTGGCGCTGGCGCCGCACAGCCACCAGTTGCGCGTGCTGTGCGCGGAAGACTTCCCCACCAACCAGATCATCATCCGCGTCATGCTCGAGGAACTGGGACACCGGGTCGACGTGGTCGCCAACGGCATGCTGGCGGTGGCGGCTTGCGTGCACACGCGCTATGACCTGATCCTGATGGACGGGCGCATGCCGGAAATGGACGGCGCCACGGCGACGCGTCTGATCCGCGTGGGCGGCTGGCCGGACCAGCCCGTGCGCGACCAGGAACTGATGATCGTGGCCCTGACGGCGAACGCCAGCGAAGAAGACCGCGGCCGCTACCTGGGCGTCGGCATGGACGATTTCCTCAGTAAACCCGTGGACGAAGCGGCGCTGCATGGCTTGCTGGCGCGCGCCATCGAGCGCCAGCTGCAGCGCGGGTTCATGTTGCCGCGCATGCCGTCGAACGCGCCGCGCGCTAGCGCGCGGGGGCAGGCCGAACTCGACGCCCTGTTCGGCATCGCGCCGGCCATCCCCGCCGTCGCGCCTGCGCAATCCGGCCGCGGCGGCGAACTGCAGCGGCGCATCCGCGTCGCCTTCGTCGCCGACCTGGAGGGGCGCTTGCGCGAACTCGACGACGCCCTGGCCGCGCAGGACAGCGACAACGCCGGGCGCCTGCTGCACGGATTGAAGGGCAGCGCCGCCTATCTCGATGAAACGCAGTTGCACATGCTGTGCACGGAAATGGAGGAGGCGGCGGACGGCGGGCGCTGGACCCAGGTGGCCCTGCATTTGCCGCAATTGCGCACACTGTTGGCGCAAATAGCCGTTTCGGGCAAGAAAATGTAAAATAGGCAATGCCGGCCATCGGGCGCGCGGCGAAACTGGGTAGAATACGGCCAGGCCCCTGACGCCGCCGGCAATGGAGAACGCAATGAAAGTACTGGTGGTTGACGACGATGTCGTGTCGCGCATGGTATTGATGCATCTGATCGACAGCTGCGGCGTGCACGATATCGTGGAAGCCGAAGATGGCGCGGCGGCGTGGGAGCAGCTCGAAGGCGGCTTGCGCCCCGCGCTGTGCTTCTGCGACCTGCGCATGCCGCGCCTGTCCGGCATGGAGCTGCTGCAGAAGATCCGCTCCGACAGCGCGCTCGATGCCATGCCGCTGGTGCTGGTCTCGTCGGCGAATGACCACGACACGGTGCGCGACGCCGTGCAGGCCGGCGCCGCCGGCTATATCGTCAAGCCTTTCCAGCCGGAGCAGGTGCGCCAGCATATCGACGCCTGCTTCGACGTCTCGGCCTTGCCGGCCGAGGCGCCGCGCGACACCTTGCAGCGCCTGGGTATCGACGGCGAACGCCTGCTGGCCTATCTGACGGGCTTTCAGGGACAGATAGTCGCCGCCAGCGAACAGGTCGACGCCTTGCTGGCGCGCGGTGAACCGGCGCAGGCGCGCCAGCAGCTCGAACGGCTGCACCTCGGTTGCCGCACCCTGGGCTTGCACGGCGCGGAAGCCGGCATGAGCGCGCTGCTGCAGTCGGCGGTGCTCGATGGCGAGCAGATGCAGGCTGCCCTGGCCGCGCTGGCGCGCAGCGCGGCGCAGCAGGCGCGTTTGCTGCGCCAGGACGGCGCCGACTGATACACCATAACAAAACCTACTGCGCGTCGTGATTTGCGGCTTCCGATGCTCACTGTGCATCCGCACAGCTCCGCTTCTCGGCCACAACTCCCATCCGCTCGCTACGGTTTTGTTAGGTGTGTTGAAATTGCTGTTTCTGCTTGCTGGAAAAATACTTTAGGTTTAAAGTATCTGCTTCCGGGCCTTGTGCACGCGCCCGCCACCAGCCAGGATGAGCATGAGCAGCGACCCTTCGCCTACCACCGCATCTCCCCAGGATGATTTTGCGCGCGCGCACCTGCCGCCGCGCGCACTCTGGCCGCAGCTGTGCCTCGACTTGCCCGGGCTGCAGTATCCGGCGCGTCTCAATTGCGTCGCCGCGCTGCTTGATGCGGCCGTGGCCAACGGCGGCGGCGGCGAGCGCACCGCCATCCTTGCCGACGGCCAGCGCTGGAGCTACGCCGAGCTGGCGCGCCAGGTCGACCGCATCGGCCACGTGCTGCACGCCGACCTGGGCCTGATCCCCGGCAACCGCGTGCTGCTGCGCGGCGCGAATACCCCGATGATGGCCGCCTGTCTGCTGGCCGTGCTGAAGGCCGGCTGCATCGCCGTGCCCACCATGCCGCTGCTGCGCGCGCGCGAACTGTCCACCATCCTGACCAAGGCGCAAGTCAATGCGGTGCTGTGCGCGCAGGGCCTGCGCGGGGAGCTCGACGGCTTGCCCGGCCTGCCGGCCATGCTGTGCTTTGGCGCCGCCGATGCGGAACTGGAACGGCGCATGGCGGCCCACGATGCGCCATTTCCCGCGCACGACACGGCGGCCGACGACGTCTGCCTGATCAGCTTTACCTCGGGCACGACGGGCGTCCCCAAAGGCACCATGCATATGCACCGCGACCTGCTGGCCATCTGCGACTGCTTTCCCCGTTCCATGCTGCAGGTGCGCGCCGACGACATCTTCATCGGCACGCCGCCGCTGGCTTTTACTTTTGGCCTGGGCGGCCTGCTGCTGTTTCCCCTGCGTTTTGGCGCGGCCACCGTGCTGCTGGAAAAACTCACGCCCGAGACCCTGCTGCGGGCCATCGGCGCCTATCAAGCCACCATCTGCTTCACGGCGCCCACCTTTTACCGCCAGATGGCGCCCCTGGCGGCCAGTTACGACTTGCGCAGCCTGCGCTTGTGCGTGTCGGCCGGCGAAGCGCTGCCGCTGGCCACGCGCGACGCCTGGCAGGCGGCGACGGGACTGGCCATGACGGACGGCATCGGCGCCACCGAAATGCTGCACATCTTCATTTCCGCCACGGGCGAGGGCATCCGCCGCGGCGCCATCGGCAAGGCCATTCCCGGCTACCAGGCGTGCATCGTCGACGATGCGGGCGTGCCGCAGCCGCCCGGCGTGACGGGCCGCCTGGCCGTAAAAGGCCCCACCGGCTGCCGCTACCTGTCCGACCCGCGCCAGCGCGAGTACGTGCAGAACGGCTGGAACCTGACGGGCGACACCTTCGAGATGGATGCCGACGGCTATTTCTATTACCGCTCGCGCAGCGACGACATGATCGTCTCGGCCGGCTACAACATCGCCGGCCCGGAAGTGGAAGAGGCGCTGCTGCGCCATCCTGCCGTGGCCGAATGCGGCGTGGTCGGGCGCGCCGATGCCGAGCGCGGCCAGATCGTCGAGGCGCACATCGTGCTCAAGGAGGGCTGCCAGGCCAGCGACGCGCTGGCGGCCGAACTGCAGGACTTCGTGCGCCAGCAGATCGCCCCGTATAAATACCCGCGCGCCATCCATTTCCTGCCTGCGCTGCCGCGCACGGAAACGGGCAAGCTGCAGCGCTTCAAACTTCGCACGGACACCCCATGAATATCGTCTGTATCGGCGGCGGCCCCGCCGGCCTGTATTTCAGCCTGCTCATGAAAAAGCAGAATCCGCATCACCGCATCACCGTCATCGAGCGCAACCGCCCGTACGACACGTTTGGCTGGGGCGTGGTGTTTTCCGACCAGACCCTGGGCAACCTGGCCAACGCGGACGAGCCGACGGCGCGCGCCATCCTGCAGGCGTTCAACCATTGGGACGATATCGAGATCCACTTCAAGGGCGAGACCGTGCGCTCGGGCGGCCATGGCTTTTGCGGCATCGGCCGCAAGCGCCTGCTCAATATCCTGCAGGCGCGCTGCGAGGAACTCGGCGTGCAGCTGGTGTTCGAGACGGAAGTGCGGGACGACCAGGCGATCGCGCGCCAGTACGGCGCCGACCTGGTGATCGCCAGCGACGGCTTGAACAGCCGCATCCGCACGCGCTATGCGGCCAGCTACCAGCCCGAGATCGACCAGCGCCATTGCCGCTTCGTCTGGCTGGGCACGCGCAAGAAATTCGAGGCGTTCACGTTTGCCTTCCGCCAGACGGAATTCGGCTGGTTCCAGGCGCATATCTATCAATATGACGGCGAGACATCGACCTTCATCGTTGAAACGCCCGAACACGTGTGGCGCGCCGCGGGGCTCGATAGCATGAGCCAGGAAGAGGGCATCGCCTTTTGCGCAGCGCTGTTCGCCGAGGAACTCGACGGCCATGAGTTGCTGAGCAATTCGCCGCATTTGCGCGGCTCGGCGCAGTGGATCACCTTCCCGCGCATCGTCTGCCGGCAATGGGTGCACCGCCAGGACGGTGTGCCCGTCGTGCTGATGGGCGACGCGGCCCACACGGCGCATTACTCGATAGGCTCGGGCACCAAGCTGGCGCTGGAAGACGCCATCGAGCTGGCGCGCTGCTTCGCCCAGCATGGGGATAGCGCCGCTGCGCTTGCCGCCTACCAGCAGCTGCGCGCCATCGAGGTGCTGAAGATCCAGAGCGCGGCGCGCAATTCCATGGAGTGGTTTGAAAATGTCGAGCGCTACAGCGCCATGGAAGCGCCGCAGTTCGCCTATTCGATGCTCACGCGCAGCCAGCGCATCTCGCATGAAAACCTGCGCCTGCGCGATCCCGCCTACGTGGCCGATTATGAGTCGTGGCTGGCGCGGCGCGCGGGCGAGCAGGCCGGCGTTGTATTTCCGCAAGAACCTTTGCCGGATCAGGCCGTGCCGCCCATGCTCACGCCCTTCCGGCTGCGCGGCGTGCTGCTGAAAAACCGCATCGCCGTCTCGCCGATGGCGCAGTACAGCGCCGTCGACGGCGTGGCGGGCGACTACCATCTGATGCACCTGGGCGCGCGCGCCATGGGCGGCGCCGGCCTGGTGTTTGCCGAGATGACGTGCGTCTCGGCCGACGCGCGCATCACGCCCGCCTGCCCCGGCATGTACAGCGAGGCGCACACGCAGGCCTGGCGGCGCATCGTCGATTTCGTGCACGCGAACAGCGATGCGAAGATCGCCCTGCAGCTGGGCCACGCGGGGGCGAAAGGCTCGACGCGGCCCATGTGGGACGGCATCGACCTGCCGCTCAAGGATGGCAACTGGCCTTTGACCTCGGCCTCGGAGCAGCAGTATCTGGCCGGCGTGTCGCAAACGGCGCGGGCGGCCACGGAAAACGACCTGGCGCGCATCGAGCACGACTTCGTGCGCGCCACCCTGGCCGCCGCCGTCGCCGGTTTCGACTGGCTGGAACTGCATTGCGCGCACGGCTATCTGCTGTCGAGTTTTATTTCGCCGCTGACCAACCGCCGCACGGACGAGTATGGCGGCAGCCTGGAAAACCGCTGCCGCTATCCGCTGCGCGTGTTCCGCGCCATGCGCGCGGCCTGGCCGCAGGATAAACCGATGAGCGTGCGCATCTCGGCCCACGACTGGGTCGAAGGCGGCATCACGCCAGACGATGCGGTCGTCATCGCGCGCCTGTTCAAGCAGGCCGGCGCCGACCTGATCGACTGTTCCTCGGGCCAGGTCAGCAAGCTCGAACAGCCGGTCTACGGGCGCATGTTCCAGGCGCCGTTCGCCGACCGCGTGCGCAACGAGGCAGGCATCGCCAGCATGGCCGTCGGCTCGATCTTTGAAGCGGATCACGCCAACAGCATCATCGCCGCCGGGCGCGCCGACCTGTGCGCCGTGGGCCGCCCGCACCTGGCCAACCCGGCCTGGACCCTGACGGAAATGGCGCGCATCGGCTACAGCGGCGCAGGCGCTGGGAAAGGCGCAGCCTGGCCGAAACAGTACCGGCTGGGCCAGCAGCAGCTGGAACGCAATCTGCAGCGCGAGCGCCAGCTGGCCGCCGCCAACACGGGCCTCACCCCGCAACAGGTGGCCGCGCGGCTGCTGGAAGGATGACATGAGCAAGGAAGCATTGATGGACGCATTATCAGGAAAGCATGCGCTGGTGACGGGCGCCGGCAGCGGCATCGGCCTGGCCTGCGCGGGCGCCTTGCTGGACGCGGGCGCCAGGGTCACCCTGGCCGGGCGCGATGGCGCGCGGCTGGCGCGCGCGCGCATGCAGCTGGAAGAGGCGGGCCATGCGGGTCGGGTGGCCATCTGTGTGCTCGACGTGGCCGTGGAAGCATCCGTGCAGGCGGGCTTCGCGCAGGCCGCCGCGCATTTCGGCCGCATCGATATATTGATCAATAACGCGGGCCAGGCGCATGCGGCTCCTTTCGGCAAGACGGATGCCGCCATCTGGCAGCAGATGCTGGCCGTGAACCTGACGGGCGTGTTCCACTGCTGCCAGGCGGCCATGCCGGCCATGCTGGACGCGGGCTGGGGGCGCATCGTCAACGTGGCGTCGACGGCGGGCTTGAAAGGCTATCGTTACGTCAGCGCCTATGTCGCCGCCAAGCATGGCGTGATCGGCCTGACGCGCGCACTGGCGCTGGAAGCGGCGCCGCGCGGCGTCACCGTCAACGCCGTCTGCCCCGGCTACACGGAAACGGACATGGTGGCGCAGGCCGTGCAGAACATCGTGCGCAAGACGGGGCGCGGCGAAGACGCGGCGCGCGCGGAACTGGCCGCTGCCAATCCGCAGCAGCGGCTGGTGCAGCCGCGCGAAGTGGCCGATGCGGTGGCGTGGCTATGCCTGCCCGCGTCGGCCGCCATGAATGGACAATCGATCGCCGTCGCCGGCGGCGAAGTCATGTAGACAATGGATAAAATGGATAATCAACGCGACCTCCAGCAGGCAGAACCCGTGCTGGACCTGGCCAGCCGGCTGACGCAGGACCACCACCAGTCGCTCAAGCTGTGGCTGCGCATGCTCTCGTGCACGGTGAAAATCGAGAACGAGGTGCGCACGCGCTTGCGCGCCACCTTCGGCATCACCTTGCCCCGCTTCGACTTGATGGCGCAGCTGGAACGCTTTCCCGATGGTTTGCGCATGGGCGAGCTGTCCAGGCGCATGATGGTCACGGGCGGCAATATCACGGGCATCACCGACCAGCTGGAGCAGGAAAAATTGGTGGCGCGCGTGGTCGACCCGAAAGACCGCCGCTCGTACAGCGTCAAGCTGACGCCGGCCGGCCGGCGCGCCTTCGACGAGATGGCGCGCGTGCATGAGGGCTGGATCGCCGAATTGCTGCACGGCGTGACGCCGGACGACAAAAACCAATTGATCGACCTGCTGTCGCACATGAAGCAGCAGCTGAATAACACCTCAATAAAGGACTGAGCATGCGCCATCTACCCGGCCAGCCGCAAGACCTGCCAGGCAACCGCGCCAGCCTGGCCGGCTACGCCGCGCGGCATTTTCTGTTTGCCGTCGACGCAGGCGTCGCCACCTTGACCCTGCACCGGCCCGAGCGCAAGAATCCGCTCACCTTCGATTCGTATGCGGAATTGCGCGAGCTGTTCCGCGCGCTGGCGCATGCGGACGACGTCAAGGCCGTGGTCATCACGGGCAGCGGCGGCAATTTTTGCTCGGGCGGCGACGTGCACGACATCATCGGCCCGCTGACGCAACTCGACATGCCCGGCCTGCTGGCGTTTACCCGCATGACGGGCGACGTGGTGAAGGCCATGCGCGCCTGTCCGCAACCCATCATCGCCGCCATCGACGGCATTTGCGCGGGCGCCGGCGCCATGCTGGCGCTGGCTTCCGATATCCGCATCGGCACGGCGCGCAGCAAGACGGCCTTTTTGTTTACGCGGGTGGGCCTGGCCGGTTGCGATATGGGAGCATGCGCCTTGCTGCCGCGCGTGATCGGCCAGGGCCGCGCCGCCGAACTGCTGTACACGGGGCGCTCCCTGGCTGGAGCCGAGGGCGAGCGCTGGGGCTGGCTCAACCGCCTGGTCGAGCCGGAGGAGCTGGCCGAGGCGGCGCAGCTGTTCGCCGCCGGCCTGGCCAGCGGCCCCACCTTCGCGCACGGCATGACGAAAAAAATGCTGCAGCAGGAATGGAACATGGGCGTCGACGAAGCCATCGAGGCGGAAGCGCAGGCGCAAGCCATCTGCATGGCCACCAACGATTTTCACCGCGCCTATCACGCCTTCGTGGCGAAAGAAAAACCGCAGTTCGAGGGCGATTGAGATGCAAAATACACGCGACACCACTTACCTGGAATGGCCTTTTTTCGAGGCGCGCCATGCCGAACTTGAGCGGCACCTCGATGCCTGGGCGGCGCAGCACCTTGGCGACGAGCATGGCGCCGACGTCGATGCCGCTTGCCGCGCGCGGGTGGCGCAACTGGGGCAGGGGGGCTGGCTGGCATACGCCACGGGTACCGATGGCAAGATCGATACGCGCGCCATTTGCCTGATGCGCGAAACCCTGGCGCGCCACGACGGCCTGGCCGATTTCGCTTTTGCCATGCAGGGACTCGGCTCGGGCGCCATCGGCCTGTTCGGCAGCGCCGGGAACAAGGAGCGCTATTTGCCGGACGTGGCCAGCGGCAAGCGCATCGCCGCCTTTGCCCTGTCCGAGCCGCAGGCGGGCTCTGACGTGGCGGCCATGGCGTGCGCGGCGCGCCGCGACGGCGACGACTATGTGCTCGACGGCGAAAAGACGTGGATCTCGAACGGCGGCATCGCCGACTTCTACGTCGTCTTTGCCCGTACGGGCGAGGCGCCGGGCGCGCGCGGCATCAGCGCCTTCATCGTCGATGCCGACAATCCCGGGCTGGAAATCGCCGAGCGCATCGCCGTCATCGCCCCGCATCCGCTGGCGCGCCTGCGTTTCAATCATTGCCGCGTGCCCGTGTCGCAGCGCCTGGGCGAGGCGGGGCAGGGCTTCAAGGTGGCGATGGCGACACTGGACGTGTTCCGCACCTCGGTGGCCGCGGCCGCGCTGGGCTTTGCGCGGCGCGCGTTTGACGAGGCGCTGCGCCACGCGACAAAGCGCCAGATGTTCGGCCAGACCCTGGCGGACTTCCAGCTGACGCAGGCAAAATTGGCGCAGATGGCCACCGGCATCGACGCGGCCGCGCTGCTGACCTACCGCGCCGCCTGGCAGCGCGACCAGGGCCGCAAGGTGACGAAGGAAGCGGCCATGGCCAAGCTGACGGCCACCGAGACGGCGCAGCAGGTGATCGACGCGGCCGTGCAGCTGTTCGGCGGCATGGGCGTCGTCAGCGGACATCCGGTCGAGCGCCTGTACCGCGAAATCCGCGCCTTGCGCATCTACGAGGGCGCCAGCGAAGTACAGCAACTGATCATCGCGCGCGAACTGCTGCGCGAGGCGGCCAGCGCATGAACCCCATGGACAACGAGGAAAACACAATGCAAGTGCTGCAACCACCAGGATGGGCCAGGCCGCGCGGCTATGCGAACGGCGTTGCCGCCAGCGGACGCACGGTGTATGTCAGCGGCATGATCGGCTGGGATGCGCAGGGGCAATTTCATACGGACGACTTCGCGGGACAGGTGCGCCAGGCACTGCAGAACGTCGTCGCCGTGCTGGCCGAGGCGGGCGCCTTGCCCGAGCACATCGTGCGCATGAACTGGTATGTACTGGACAAGAAGGAATATGTGGCGGCATATCCACACATTGGCGTTGCCTACAGGGAAATCATCGGCAAGCATTTTCCAGCCATGACGGCCGTGCAGGTAGCGGGATTGATCGAGGATAGGGCCAGGGTGGAGATCGAGGTGACGGCGGTGTTGCCTGGCTGAATTTCTGCTATGAAATATTGCGTATTGGCATCTAAATAATAAATATAAAAATATTATCTATCGTGTTATATTTGGCAATCGGAGCATGCGCCGGTTTTAAATACTGACAGTCGAGGTAGAAGATGCGCAATAATTTTAGAGTGGTGAGAAGTGTGGTGCTGGCCTTGGCCGGTATGGGTTTTTCCCTGGGCGCGCAGGCGGGACCCGGTACTTCGCTACTCTCTCCCGGCTATCAGGCGCAGCTGGAAACCTGGCTCGGCGAAGGCCATCTGGCACTGACGAACATCTATAGCAAGGCAACGGGTGATACTTCGCTCGATTTTCACAAGGCTTCCGATGGCAAGGGGCGCACCTTTTCCGTCATGGAAGCCACGAATTCATCGGGCAAGACGTGGCTGGTGGGCGGCTATAATCCGCAAAGCTGGAGTTCCAGCGATGGCATGCATGTCACCATGGATGACAGCCAGCGCACGGCCTTCCTGTTCAATCTGACGGCCGGCTTCATGCTGCCGCAACTGAAGCAGTATTTCAATGGCGATGGAATCGGCAAGGACCAGACCTACAATCAGGCCAATTATGGACCCACGTTTGGCTATGGCCACGATTTGTATGTGCCGCAGGACCTCACGCATGGCGGCAGTTCCTTTCTCTATACCTATAATTATCTGGGCCAGCCATCGACCGGTGTCAGCTTGCTAGACGGTTCTACCTGGCATGGCAACGATGTGACCTTCGGCGCCATCCAGGTATTTGCCATCAGTGCCGTGCCGGAGCCGGGAACGTATGGAATGCTCATGGCAGGATTGCTGCTGATCCTGGCGCGCCGCCTTGGCAAACGTGCGGTTGGCAATGTGCACAGTGGTAAATGACGCTGAAAAAAACATTGTGCAGTATGCCGTCCTGTGCCAGGCAAGCCGTCGCAGGACGGCGGGTTGGGTGCTAGCCCGCTACTCATGGGGACGGTAAAGCGAACAGGTTCGAAACCTGTTGCGAGATCGGCCTGGCGCTTGGTCCGCATCTGCCGGATTGGCGAGCGTGAGCCCCGTCACAAGGATGCCGGACGCCCCCATATTCCTCTGTACACCAATTTATTACCTGTAGGAAGACGCGGTGCTATTTAACTCATTTGCTTTCTTTTTGATCTTTTTGCCATTGGCCCTGTTGGGATATTTTGCTCTGTCAAAGTATTCTTTACGCGTATCGATCATTTTTTTGCTGTTGGCCTCCCTAGCATTTTATTGCTATTGGGATATTCGTTTCCTGCCGTTGCTAGCCCTGTCCATCTGTGTCAACTTTGCGGTCGGACGTCGTATTTCACAGCGTTATGAGCAGGGACTCCGTCGGCCTGCGAAGGCGTGGCTTGTCTGCGGCCTTGTTTTCAATCTTTCCTTGCTGATCTTTTTTAAATATTTTGATTTTCTGATAGAAAATATCGCGGCCCTGACCGGGGCGCCGTTGACGCCGATCGGTATCGTGTTGCCAATCGGTATATCGTTCTTCACGTTTACGCAGATTGCGTATCTGGTGGATTGCCATACCGGTAAAGTGAAAGAGTATCAACCGGAAAGTTATGGCCTGTTTGTCACGTATTTTCCGCACCTGATTGCCGGCCCCATTTTGCATCATAAAGATATGATGCCGCAATTTTCACAGCCGGAGTCGCACGTGCTGCGGCATGGGCGCATCGTCGTCGGACTGGCGTTTTTCACCATAGGCCTGTTCAAGAAAGTGATACTGGCTGACGGCGTGGCACGTTATGTCGCCCCGGTGTTCGATGCGCACCACCAGAATCTGAGCATGCTGGAAGCCTGGGCCGGAGCCCTGGCGTATACCTTCCAGCTATACTTCGACTTTTCCGCCTATTCCGATATGGCATACGGCCTGTCCTATATGTTTGGCATCGTACTGCCCATCAATTTCAACTCGCCGTACAAGGCGGTTTCCATCATCGATTTCTGGCGTCGCTGGCACATCACGCTATCCACTTTCCTGCGCGATTATCTGTACATTCCCTTGGGGGGGAATCGCCAAGGCGCCTTCCAGCGCTACCGCAATCTGTTCCTGACCATGCTGTTGGGTGGCTTGTGGCATGGCGCCAACTGGACTTTTCTCGTATGGGGCATGCTGCACGGTATTTACCTGATTATTAATCATGCGCTACGCCATGCTCTTGGTGGACGCAGCAATCTGCCAATACGCGTTGCCGGCAGCATCGCCACTTTCCTGGCCGTCGTCTTGGCCTGGGTCTTTTTCCGTGCCAGTTCGGTGGAGGTGGCACTGGATGTGCTGCAAGCCATGAGCGGCAGCACCCTGACGCCAGCGATGCAGGGGGCGATGCTGGGAATCGACAGGATTATGGCACTGCAGAGCTGCCTATGGTGGTTGCTGGCTTGCGCGGCCATTGCCTTCTTCATGCCCAATGCCTACGACCTGCTGGGCCGCGGCATTTTGCGCAGGCAGGAAGAGCGCCTGTCCGGGCGAAACGGCAATATTGCCTTGGGTGCGCTGTTGATCCTCTGTCTGCTTTTGCTGGCAATTAGCGAAACGCGTGGCATTTCTGAATTTCTTTATTTTAATTTCTAAACCATATGCGTCCTTTATTCGCCATAGGCTTGGGCATGCTGGCAACGGTGCTGGTGCTCGAGGCCGTCCTGCAATGCTTGCCTGTCTCGTCCGGCTTGCGGCTGGAAAATAGCGACCCGCAAATTCCATTTCGCCGCTATCTGGCGCACCAGCCCTATGTGTACTCGTATGGTTGGGCGTTGAATAATGCACGCAGCGGCGTGATCAATGCCCAAGGGGCATCGAATTCGCGCGACTTCAAGGATGGCGCTGCCGTACTGGTGCTTGGTGACAGTTTTGTCGAGAGCCTGATGCTCGACTATCCCGATACCATGCAGGGACAGCTGGAGCATGCGCTTGGCGGCGGGGTGTATGCGGCCGGTAGTTCCGGCAATGGCCTCGCCGATACGCTGGCCATGGCGCGCTATTATGTGCCGCGCGTGCATCCGCGCACGGTGGTGCTATTTGTCGATGGCAGCAATCTTGCCTCCTTGCTTGAGGCGGCAAAACGTGGCCACAATCAGATCGAACCCGGCCCAGATGGCTTGCACATGGTGCAAACACCGTATAAGGAACCCAAGATCAAGCGGGTGGTGTCCTATTCGGCATTGGCGCGGTATTGTTATTACAATCTCAAGTTGCCGGATTGGCTGTCATCGACGCTGCGCCGCAAGAATCCGCCATCGGCGGCTCCATTGCCGGTCCGGGATACGGCGTCGCGGGCATTGGTGCTCGACTACTATCTGACACAGCTGCGTGCCATCGAAGGTAGTTCCACGGTACAGTTTTTATTTCTCGTCGATGGTGAGCGGGGCCTGCTGTACGACGGGCGCAAGGGCAAGCCGTCCTGGCAGGACGACGATCGGGCATTTTTCCTTGGCCGTTTGAAACACCATGGCTATGCAGCAATCGACATGCAACCTGTGTTCGCGCGGCATTGGGAGGCACAACGCGAGCGGATGGACTTCGCTCCCATGGATGCGCATTGGAATAAGGTGTCCCATGCGCTGGCGGCCCAGCAAATCTTGTCCCGACTGAAGCAGGTGGCCGCAGCGCCATAGCGTGCGCGCAATGGCAGGCGCGTTGCTCGAGCCGTCCGCTTGCCACGCTGTCAATGGCGGGCGCTTGCCTGTATAATGCCGCTGCGCGTGTCGCCATCGTACAATGGATAGTACAAGGTCCTCCTAAGACTTAAATGCAGGTTCGATTCCTGCTGGCGACACCACATTCCACGCAACGCGCGCCGGTGGCCTGAGTTCATGCTGGCCGCAATGTACTGGTGGTGCCGAGTTGTCGGTACAATGCGTGCTTCATTCATCCAATCGGCAGCTGTTTGGCGCACCACGCGGTGTGCAGGGAACGGCGCCCGAACACCTTTACTCATTATGGCTGTCATTTCTCTTTCATCGGCGCAACTTGCGTTCGGTCACGTCGCGCTGCTCGATCACGCGGAATTTTCACTGGAAACCTCGGAGCGGGTCGGCTTGATCGGCCGTAACGGCACGGGTAAATCGTCGCTGTTGAAGGTTATTTCGGGCAAGTTCAAGCTCGATGACGGCTTGTTGGTGATGCAACAAGGCATCAAGATCGCCTATGTGGAGCAGGAACCGCAATTCGACCCGGAAATGTCCGTGTTCGACGCCGTCGCGTCCGGCATGGGCGAATCGCAGGCGTGGCTGAAGGAATACGATGCGTTGACGGGCCAGTTTGGCCAGGGTAATGACGACGAACTGATGGAACGCATGCACGACATCCAGGTCAAGCTCGATGCGGCCGATGCGTGGAGCTTGCCGAACAAGGTAGAAACCGTGCTCGACCGTTTGAACCTGACGGGCGACATGGCCATGAAAACCCTGTCCGGCGGGATGCAGAAGCGCGTGGCGCTGGCGCGCGCGCTGGTGTCGGCACCCGACGTGCTGCTGCTCGATGAGCCCACCAACCATCTGGACTTCAGTTCCATCCTGTGGCTGGAAGGCTTGTTGCGCGACTTCAAGGGCAGCGTGCTGTTCATTACCCATGACCGCTCCTTCCTCGACAACGTCGCCACGCGCATCATCGAGCTGGACCGCGGCCATTTGCTGTCGTACCCGGGCAACTTCACGGCGTATCAAGTGCGCAAGGCGGAGCAGCTGGAAATCGAAGAGGTGGAAAACGCCAAGTTCGACAAGTTCCTGGCGCAGGAAGAAGTGTGGATACGCAAGGGCGTCAAGGCCCGCCGCGTGCGCGACGAAGGCCGCGTGCGCCGCCTGGAAGCGCTGCGCCTGACGCGTAATGCGCGCCGCGAACAGCAGGGACAAGTAAAACTGGACGTGTCGGCCGGCGAACGCTCGGGCAAGATCGTGGCGGACCTGGAAAACGTCTCGAAGATCTACGGCGACAAGGTCATCGTCAAGGATTTCAGCGCCACCATCTTGCGTGGCGACAAGGTCGGCCTGATCGGCGCCAACGGCGCCGGCAAGACCACCCTGCTGAAGATGATCCTCGGCGAAGAGCAGTCGGACACGGGCACCATCCGCCTGGGGACCAAGCTGCAAGTGGCGTATTTCGACCAGATGCGCACGCAGCTGAACGAAGAGGCGAACCTGATGGAAACCATCGCGCCAGGCAGCGACTGGGTCGAGATCAATGGCCAGCGCCGCCACGTGATGACGTATCTGAACGACTTCCTGTTCGCGCCGGAACGTGCCCGTTCGCCCGTCAAGTCGCTGTCCGGTGGCGAGCGCAACCGTTTGCTGCTGGCGCGCCTGTTCGCCAAGCCGGCCAACGTGCTGGTGCTCGATGAGCCGACCAATGACTTGGATATCGATACCCTGGAATTGCTGGAAGAGTTGCTGGAAGAATACACCGGCACCGTCTTCCTCGTCAGCCATGACCGTACCTTCCTCGACAACGTCGTCACGCAGGTGATCGTCGCCGAAGGCGAGGGCAAGTGGCGCGAATTCGTCGGCGGCTACACGGACTGGGAGCGCGTGCGCACCTTGCCGATCGCCACGGCGCCCGCCAGCAAGCCGGCCGTGAAGGTCGAGACTGCCGCACCTGTTGCCAAACAGAAAAAGCTCAGCTACAAGGAGCAGCGCGAGCTGGAAGAGCTGCCGAAATTGATTGCCAAGCTGGAGGACGAGCAGTCGGTGCTGGCCGCCGAGCTGTCGCATCCGGACTTCTACAAGAAGACGCCGGCCGAAGGCAAGCGCCTGAACGCACGCGTGGCCGAGATCGAAGGCGAATTGCTGGAAGCGCTGGAAAAGTGGGAGCAGATCGAGGCGCGCGCCAACGGTTGATGCTTTTTTGCATGCCCCCGTTGTAATTAAGTCAGGATTATTTGCCACGGCAACGGTTCAGCTTGATATAATTATATAATTATATTTATTACATCGGAGGATGCATGTTTGTTATTAAAAACACGCACGCCGGACCACCGCGTCCGGCGCGCGGTTCCACCTCCGGTGCGCATCAGCATGTTTGACCGCGCCGCCTTGCCCCGGGTAGCGCCATTCCTGGCCTATCTCTCCTTCATCTTCATCGCCGACATGCTCGGCCGGCTTGGCTTTGCCGCGCAGGAGCTGCGCTGGCTGTATGCCGTCAAGATCGGCGTCGTGCTGGGCATGTTGTTGTACTGGCGCCGCAGCTACACGGAACTGCGGTGGACGCCGCTGGGCGCGCGCGCCCTGGCCGTGGCGTTGGCCACGGGGATTGTTGTTTTTTTGTTGTGGATTAATCTGAGTGCCAGCTGGATGACGGTCGGCAGCGCCGATGGCTTCGATCCGCGCAATGACGGCCAGATCGAGTGGAGCCTGGTGGTGCTGCGCATCGCTGGCGCGGCCCTGGTGGTGCCCGTGATGGAAGAGCTGTTCTGGCGCTCCTTCCTGCTGCGCTGGATCGATGCCCCTGATTTCCTGACATTCCAGCCACGCCTGGCCAGTGCTAAGGCGTTTATTATCAGCGTGGTACTGTTTGGTTTCGAACACAATTTGTGGCTGGCCGGTATCGTTGCCGGTGCCGCTTACAGCTTGCTGTACATGCGCAGCCAGAACCTGTGGTCGCCCATCCTCGCCCATGGCGTGACGAATGGCGTGCTGGGCCTCTGGATTGTTTCCGGTGGACACTGGACTTACTGGTAATATTACCAATCAACTGTTTGCTCTCTTAAAGACAATGCCCATGTTGAATTCATCGTATCATTGCCAGGCCCGTATCGGGCAATCGGGATTGCATCGCAACCGTTTGGCCTCGCTTCTGGCTCGCATATTGCCCGCTACGCTGATGGCGGCCGGTGGCGCGGCATGCAGTTTGCCGGCTGGCGCCGCCATCAGCGATACGATCTCGCCTTTTATCGCGACGACGTATTCTTACGATAACAATTTATTCCGGCTTGATGATAACGTGTCCGGCTTCGATGGCCAGCGCTCGGACACTTCGCGCCAGGTGCAAGCGGGGTTCCTGATTAATCGCCCGATCGGACGGCAACGCCTGACGGGCCAGGTAAAGTGGTCGCGCGTCTATTTCGATCACTTTGATCAGCTCGACTATACGGGCAAAGACTATCTGGCCGATCTGGAATGGCATATTGCCAATCATCTTGAGGGTCACGTGGGCGGTAGCTACTCGCAGACACTGACCCCGTTCAGCGATTTGCAGAGCACGGATCGCAACCTGCGCACGATTCGTCGTGAGTATGCGAATGGCGGTTGGCGTTTTCATCCAAGCTGGCGAGTGCGTGGCGGTGTTTCGCGCGATAAATATACTTATGATTCCATGGCGCAAAAATTTTCCAATCGGCAGGAAGACGCCGTGGAACTGGGTCTGGACTATTTGCCGGCCAGCGAAAGCCGGATCGGGATACAGTTGCGCCACCTGAAAGGGGAGTATCCGAATCGCGCCAGCCTGGTCGGATTTGGCGTTGATCAGGGCTACGAGCAGGACGAGGTCAAGGCCAACATTTATTGGCGCCTGAGCGGTATTACACAAGTGCAATTGCTCGGTGGCTGGGTGAAGCGCAAGAACAAGATATTCTCTGGACGCGACGCCAGCGGCGCCAACGGGCGCGTCACCGTATATTGGGCCCCGCTGGGCAAGGTGCGTTTTACGGGCAGCGTGTGGCATGAGTTTGCCGCCGTGGAAAATTCTCTGATTAGCAGCAGCCTGAACAATGGTGCCAGCCTGGCCGCTGCCTGGGATATTTCGGCCAAGGTCCGCATGGATGCACAATTGCGGCGCGAGAAGCGAGATTTTGCCGCTGCGAGCGGCTTGGTGTTGCCTGTTGATGTCAAAGATACCACGAAAACGGCCAGCATCGGCCTCACATATGCGCCCCGGCCGAATATCCAGTTGGGCATCAGTGCTTTCCGTGATGAGCGCAAAGGCGCACCGATCGTTAATACCAGCACCTATCACGCTAATGGCATTTCCTTCAATGCCAGTGCCCAGTTTTGAAGAGCATCATGACGGTTAATGATATACCCCTGATTTCTTTTTTCCAGCGCATCCTCGATCCATTGATCATCATGGGTACGCTGTACCTGCTGTCAGTCCTGTCGGGCTCGCCTTTCACCGGTTATTCGCTGGTATTGATGATCCTGGCGTTCTTTATTTCATCATCTGTATTCCAGTATGTCGACCCGTATCGTACGTGGCGCAGCGGTCGCATGCTGGCCTACGCCCGGGATGTTTTTGTCAGTTGGACCATTACCGCCCTGATTCTGATCTTTCTCGGCTCGGCGACGGGACTGGCGTTTCATTTCGACCACGAATTGGTGCTGGCCTGGTTTCTGCTCACCCCATTCATCTTGTTGCTCAGCCATCTTGCCGCACGGCGCATGGTGGCCGATCCCGGCCGCGACAGCGAAGTGCGCTCGGTCGTCATCATCGGCGCCAATGACGCCAGCCTGAAGTTCGCCGCGACCGTCGAGCGCAATCCGAACCTGTTCATGAGTGTGCGCGGTTTTTTTGACGACCGCACCGATGACCGCTGGCCCGAGAAGATGCGGGAGCCCATGCTGGGCAAAATGGCCGATATCGCCGCCTATGTGCGCGAACACAATATCAAGATGATATTCATCAGCCAGCCCATTTCGGCCCAGCCGCGCATCCGCAAGATGCTCGACGAACTGCAGGACACGACGGCCTCCGTGTACTTCTTGCCAGATATATATATATTCGATCTGATGCAGGCGCGCTTCGACAACGTGGGCGGCATGCCGGTAATCGCCATCCGCGAGTCGCCGTTCACGGGGTTTAACAGCATGGTCAAGCGCGGTAGCGACATCGTGCTGGGCTTGTTGATCCAGATCATGTTGTTGCCGGTGATGCTGATCATTGCCATCGCTGTGAAGATGACCTCGAAAGGTCCTGTGATCTTCCGTCAGCGCCGCTACGGCCTGTATGGCGAGGAAATCATCGTCTATAAATTCCGCTCGATGACGGTCAGCGAGGATGGCGACAAGGTGGTGCAGGCCACCAAGAACGATCAGCGCGTGACGCGCATTGGGGCCTTTCTGCGCCGTAGCTCGCTCGATGAGTTGCCGCAATTTATCAATGTGTTACAGGGCCGCATGAGCATTGTCGGTCCCCGTCCCCATGCGGTGGCGCACAATGAGCAGTACCGCAAGCTGATCAAAGGCTACATGCTGCGCCACAAGGTCAAGCCCGGCATTACCGGCTGGGCCCAGGTCAACGGCTTGCGCGGCGAGACGGAGACGCTCGACAAGATGGAAGCGCGCATCCATTTCGACCTCGACTATCTGCGCAACTGGTCCCTGTGGCTCGATTTGTGGATCATCATGCGGACTGTCAAGGTTGTATTGAAGCGAGATAACGCACATTGATGTGTGGCAAAGTACACGGCAATGTTGAATTTGTTTTGCGCTCAATCAATACACGATAAAATGGACGCAGAAGAATGATGCCAATTGCCCCGCGCTGTGGCCAGGTGCGCTTCTTGTACGGGATGCCGCTGGCCCACGCCATGGCTTGCGGAGAATCGCGATAGCGAAGATATGCGACAGTCACCATTGTCATGTGGCACTTCGGTCTTGGCTTGCCTTCACCCAGTGTCGTGCGGCGTGACATCAGTTTGCATTTTGCGTCGGCCCCATCTTTGCCGACATACGCCGCTGCGGCGTTCAGATTCGTTGCCTGCGACCCAGCACAGGACAGCCTACGGAAATTATCGCTTCAAAATATTCTTCTAGGAAATTTTTTCAGTTAAGCATAATTTTTTGATCATGCGACACTAGAAACAGTTGTATTAAAGCCTTCTTAATAGATTTTTAAGCAAAAATATTTCCCTTGCAGCTTGCATCTTGTGTATCATATTTACAATATTGATAATTATTTGCCATGGCGTGCTAATTGTTGCCATTACATGTCTTTCGTGCAACGTTTTTGCAAATAAATATTGCGTTATGCACTACAATGACTGAATTTTCAATAATGAAATCGAAGGAGCCATCTTGAAGCATTTTCACAACTCTCGTTTGACCATGCGTACACCAGCCGTCAATGCCCGCTTGTTGTGCGCCGCGCTGGTCGTGTTGGCGGCGGCCGGGTTGTCCGCCTGCGGCGGCAAGGAAAAGAAGGCAGGCCAGGCTCTGGCCAGCGTCAACGGCGAGGAAATCACGGTATTGCAGCTGAATGAGGAGCTGCAACGTGCGAACGTGCCTGCGGCGCAGCAGGAAACCGCCACCAAGCAGTTGCTCGAATCGCTGATCGACCGCCAGTTGCTGCAGAACGAAGCCGTCAAGGATAAGGTTGACCGCGATCCCAAGGTCGTGCAGGCCGTCGAGCGGGCCAAGGCCTTGATTGTGGCCCAGGCTTACATGCAAAAACGCATCGGTAATATCGCCAAGCCCACGGCAGCCGAGGTGGAAGATTACTTTAAAAAGAATCCGCTGTATTTTAGCCAGCGCAAGCAATTCGACATGCGCGAACTGATCATTGCTACATCCGACATGAATGATGAGCTGAAGAAGGCCATGGATAGCGCGAAGTCGCTGGAGGAGGTGGCGGCATGGCTGGACGCGAACAAGGTCAAATATGGCCGTACACAGCTGTCGCGTAGCAGCACCGACCTGGCCCCGGAACTGAGCACCAAGCTGTTGGGTATGCCGAAAGGCCAGTTGTTCATCATCCGTGAAGGCGATCGTACCTTGCTGATTTCGCTGGTTGATATCAAGGACAGCCCGATCACCCTGGCGCAAGTGACACCGCAGATCGAGCAGTTCCTGTTCAATAAGAAGAACAAGGACGCGGCAGACGCCGAGATCAAGCGTCTGCGCGCAAGTGCGAAGATCGAGTATCTGAACAAGACGGAGGCCCCGGCTGCGGCATCAGCTCCTGCCGTCTCTGCTCCGGTGCCTGCGCCAGTGGCGGCGCCGGCGGTGCCCGTTGCAGCGCCGGCGGCGCCCGCTGCCGATGCCAGCGAGGTCAATGCGCGTGGCGTGGCAGGCTTGAAATAAGACGTCGGCAGGTATTTTGGCGGTTCAACGGATGTTATTAAAAGGATAGAGCAAATCATGAAACGACTCGCAATGTGGATGGCCGCCGTGCTGATGGCCTGCAGTATGGGTGTGGCGGGCGCGGCGGAGGTATTGCTGGGCGCTGGCGATGTGCTGAAAATTTCCGTGTATGGCAGTCCCGACCTGGGCCTGGAAACGCGCGTCAGCGAAGCTGGCAGCATTACTTTCCCGTTGGTTGGGACGGTGCAAGTGGGTGGTTTGTCCGTTGCCGGCGCAGAGAAAAAGCTGGGCCAGGCGCTGGAGAGCGGCGGCTTCCTGCGCAAGGCGCAAGTCAATATCATCGTGACGGCCTTGCAGAGCCAGCAGGTATCCGTGCTGGGGCAGGTGAATCGTCCCGGCCGCTATCCGATCGAGGGCAAGCGCAGCCTGCTCGACATCCTGGCCATGGCCGGTGGCCAGAGTCCTGATGGCGGCGACGTGGTGAGCCTGATTCGCAAGCGCAATGGCAGCACCACCAAGGAAACCATCGACATCGTCGACATGATGCGCAGCGCCGATCTGGCGCGTGACTTCGAGCTGACGGGGAACGATGTCCTGTACGTCGAGCGGGCGCCGCGTTTTTACATCTATGGTGAAGTGCAGCGTCCTGGTGCGTTCCGCCTGGAGCGCTCGATGACGGTCTTGCAGGCTTTGTCCGTCGGTGGCGGGTTGACGCAGCGCGGTACCGAGCGTGGCGTGCGTATCAAACGTCGCGATGCTGCCGGCGTGATGCAAATACTCGACGCCAAGCATGACGACACCATTCAAGTCGATGACATCGTGTATGTCAAAGAAAGCCTGTTTTAAGCGACATCGTTCCGACCCGCGGTCCAATCTGGCGCGCGCTGTTTTATTAATATGAGAGTTGACCATGAATTTTCACCAGTTTTTACTCGTCTTGTTTGCGCGCAAACGAATCTTGCTATTCACTTTGCTCATCACGGTCGGGGCGACGGTGGTGGTCAGCCTGGTGCTGCCCAAGACCTACAAGGGAACGGCGTCGCTGTTAATAAACTACAAAGGGGTTGATCCCGTCACCGGCCTGGCATTGCCGATGCAACTGTTGCCGGGGTATATGGCGACGCAAATCGACATTATCAGCAGCAAGAATGTGGCGCTGAAAGTAGTAGATCACTTGCGGTTGGCTGAAAGCCCGGCTGTCATCGCGCAGTTCAATGAAGCTACGGAAGGCAAAGGAACCGTGCGCGACTGGCTGGCCGATCTGTTGCTGGCCAAGCTGGAGATCGTTCCGTCGCGCGAAAGCAGTGTCGTCGATATCAGTTTCCAGGGCAACGATCCGCAGTTTGTTGCCGCCATTGCGAATGCCTTTGCCGATGAATACCAGAAAACCAGTATCCAGTTGAAAGTCGATCCCCTGAAAAAGGTGGCCGTGTATTTCAATGAGCAAACGAAGCTGTTGCGTGACAATCTCGAAGTGGCGCAAAGCCGCCTGTCGAAGTATCAGCAGGAGCATGGCATCGTCAGCGTCGATAACCGTCTTGACGTCGAATCGAATCGCTTGAATGACCTGTCGGCGCAGCTCGTGGCCGCGCAAGGCCAGGCGATGGAAGCCTCGTCGCGCCAGCGCATGGCCGAAGGCAATGCCGGCTTCGAGTCGCCGGACGTGGCGTCGAACCCGTTGGTGCAGAATCTGAAGCTGAGCCTGGCAACGGCTGAGTCCAAGCTGGCCGAGATGGCGCAGCGCCTGGGACGCAATCATCCGCAATATGAAAGCCTGAACGCGGAAGTCGAGCGCATGCGCCGCGAACTGGCGGACGGCACGCGCGTGACGTCCAGTTCGGTCAGCAAAAACGCCGGCATCCTGCAGCAGCGCGAAGGCGCCGTGCGTGCGGCGCTGGCGGCGCAAAAGGATAAAGTCCTGGAATTGAACCGCACCCGCGACGAAATGGGCGTCATGCAAAAGGATGTCGAGAGCGCACAGCGCGCCTTCGATATCGCCTCGCAGCGTTTCTCGCAAACCCGTATCGAGGGGCAATCGGAGCAATCGGATATCTCCCTGCTCAATCCTGCCGTGGCGCCGATCAAGCCGGCCGGTCCGAAAGTACTGTTGAATACCTTGCTGGCACTGTTTTTGGGGAGTTTGCTGGGCGTGGGCTTTTCCTTGCTGGCCGAAATGCTGGACCGTCGCGTACGTTCCGAAGCCGATTTGAGCGATTTGTTGCAGTTGCCGGTGCTCGGCTCGATCGATTGGAGCGCGCCGACCCGTCCCCGCCTGAACCGCTTCAAATCGTTGTTGCCTCGCAGCTTGCGTCTTAATTAAGTATTGGAAATAATATGAATCCAGCATTGCAACCGCTCGTCTCCGCCGTGCCACGGACGGCCGATTCCAGCATCGGTAGCCTTTTGCTTGCTTCTGGCAAGATTACGCCGGAGAGTGCCGAGCGCGTCCTGCGCATGCAGAAAGAACTGGGCATCCGTTTTGGCGAGGCGGCGCAGCGCCTGGGACTGGTGACTGAGGCCGATATCCAGCAAGTTCTGGCACGGCAGTTCGACTATCCCTATCTGCAGCAGGGCGAGGGCAAGTATTCGGACAAGCTGATCGCCGCATATCAACCGTTCAGTCCGCAAGTGGAAACCCTGCGTGCCATCCGTAGCCAGTTAATGTTGCGCTGGATGGCTCTGGGCCGTAAATCGCTGGTCGTGGTCGGTGTCAACGATGGCGACGGGGCGAGCCTGTTTGCCGCCAACCTGGCCGTGGTGTTTTCCCAGCTGGGCGAACAGACTCTGCTGGTTGACGCCAATCTGCGCAATCCCAGCCAGCATGAAGTGTTCGGTCTTGATGCGCGCCAGGGCTTGTCGGATATCCTGGCTGGCCGTGCCGAGCGCGATGTGATCACGCGCATCGAATCGTTCGTCGACTTGTCCGTGCTGGGGGCCGGTACCCTGCCGCCAAATCCGCAGGAACTGCTGAGTCGTCCCGCGTTTTCCGCCTTGCGCACGGAACTCGAGTCTTCCTATGACGTCGTGCTGTACGATTCGGCGGCATTTTCGCTGGGATCCGATGCCCTGGCGCTGGCGGCACGCACGGGCGGAGTCCTGCTGGTGGCGCGCAAGAACCACACGCCGGTCGCCGACATCAATGCCATGACGGAACAGATGCTGCACAGCGGCGCGCAAGTGGTCGGCTCGGTCCTGGTAGATTTCTGATGAATACGAGCACTCGAATGAGCTTGGCACCAGCTCTGCAACGGCGTGATCAGCTGCTGGAATGGCTGCCCATCGTCATCGGCTTCGCAGTGCTGTATCTCCCCTCGTTTTATACCCTGTTTACTGGTGTCTGGGCCACTGAAGAGCAGGCGCACGGCCCCATTATCCTCGCGCTGTCCATCTGGCTGCTGTGGCGTCAGCGCGAACAGATCCTGGCCGTTGCGCAATACAATCGGGCACCGCTGTCGGGTTGGCTGATGTTGACCGTCGGCTTGCTGCTGTATATCGCTGGCCGTTCGCAGCAAATACTCGCTTTCGAGATCGGTTCTTTCGTGCTGATCGTGGCAGCGATTCTGGTGCTGAAATTGGGCATGCGCTCACTGCTCGTCGCCTGGTTTCCGTTCTTTTTTATGCTCTTCATGATACCGCTGCCCAGTGCGGTGGTCAGTGCGCTGACCCTGCCCATGAAAATGGCCGTATCGTATGTCTGCGAGCATATCTTGTACTGGCTTGGCTACCCGATCGCGCGCACCGGCGTCATTCTTCAAATTGGCCAATACCAGCTGCTGGTGGCCGATGCCTGCGCCGGTTTGCAAACCTTGCTGACCCTGGAGGCGCTGGGCCTGTTCTATCTGAACCTGGTGCGCCATACTTCCGCCATCCGTAACATCGGTCTGGCGATCCTTATCATTCCCATTTCATTCACTGCCAATGTGATGCGTGTCGTGGCACTGACCTTGATTACGTATTACTTCGGTGATGCGGCCGGGCAGGGCTTCCTGCATGGCTTCGCCGGGATGGTGCTGTTTGTCAGCGCCCTGATACTGATCCTCAGCCTGGATTCCCTTCTGCAATGGCTGGCACGCGTGTGGCATGCCCGAAAGGCGGCATCATGAAAAAAAGCACCATCACCAGCCTGACCATCGGCACCCTGATGCTGGCCGGCGCCCTGTGCACCAAGGCGGTTACGCCAACGGTGCGTCTGGCCGACACGCGTCCGCAAATCGTCCTCAGTACGGTGATTCCTACCAAGTTTGGCGATTGGCAGGAAGATGCGAGCCAGGTCGCTGCCGTCGTCAATCCCACCACGGTGGCGGAACTCAACAAGATATATGCCGAAACCCTGTCGCGCACCTATGTGAACGGGCAGGGCGAACGCATCATGCTGTCGATCGCCTACGGTACCGATCAGCGCGACAATCTGTCCGTGCATTTCCCGGAAGGCTGTTACGGCGGGCAGGGCTTCGCTGTGGGGCAGACCAATCAGGTTTCCTTGCCGACGATGGCCGGCGCTATCCCGGTCTCCCGCACGGTTGCAACCTTGAATAATCGCATCGAACCGATTACCTATTGGGTTGTCGTGGGCGACAAGGCGGTGCCGAATTCCTGGGAAGTCAAGAAGGTCAAGCTGGCCTACGCGGTGCGCGGCTTGATCCCCGATGCCACCTTGATGCGTGTCTCGAATATCAATAGCGATACGGAACAAGGCTATCGATTGCAGCAGGCCTTTGTCGATCAGCTATTGCAGGCGATGCCGGCCGATCTGCGCGGCCATTTTGCCGGCACTTCGCACTAAGCGCTACGCTGTCGGCGTTTCACCTTATTGAGCCCGGCGTCCGCGCCGCGCATGGAATACATATGAGTTTTTTGTCCCAGAAACTGCGATGGAATGGCGGATCTTCGCGCGCCGCACGCAGCAAGCCCGGCAATGCAAGGACGGGTATCACTGGATTGACCGCCGCCATGCTGGTGCTTGGCGGCCTTGCGACGGCACTACTGCTTGGCATGGTGATTGCGCTAGGAGCTATCCAGTTGACAGCCATGCTGGCCGGTTTGCTGATCTTCATACCGATCCTGCTTTTTATCGACACCAAGAAGTTAATGCCGATTATGTTCGTCGTCGTGTTTTTGATTGCGGGGTCGATTCAATTTTTCTTCAATATCCGCATGGCGACATGGATGGCCAGCGGCCTGTGCGCGCTTTTTTTGGCCAGGGTCATTCTTGAGGTGAGCCTGTCGAACCGGTTGCGCAAGGAGAGCATCGCCGAGAACGCGCGCGGCGCCACCTATGTCCTCGCCGCAGCCTGGATCTATCTGGCATTCTATGCTTTCAGTATCTTTCTTGGCCATGCCAAGACGGCCCAGCTGATTTCCGTATTGCGTTTCTGCCTGCCCATTTTTGGCGTGCTGTTCGCCATGTACTGGTTCGAGTGGTCGGACAAGCGCCTGCTGACGTTGTGGTGGATGATCGTCTGGATCGTCTTGGCGCAACTTCCGCTGGTCATCTACCAGCACTTCTTCATGATGTCCAGTTTGGGCTGGGACGGCGTCGTGGGTTCCTTTGGCACGAGCATGAGTCCGGTGTTGGTGCTATTTACTGTCGCCGGCATGTTGTACATGCTGGCCCGCTGGGTGCGCGGGATTACCCCTGTCTGGCAAGTGGTGTGCGTATTTGTGATCGGTCTGGCGATTATCCTGCTGGGGGAAGTCAAGGCAGTATTCCTGTGGCTGCCATTCGGCGTCTTCTGGGTATTGCGCCGCCGGGTGATGAAGAACCTGATGGCGTTTATTGTTTTCGTGGCATTGATGTCCGTGATCAGCTCGGGCATCTTCATGACCTATCACGCTTTATATTGGGGCGCGGTGACCAAGACTGAAACCACCGAGGATAAACTCAATACGCTTGGCGGTTATGTGGTCAACCCGAACAATATTAACTATGTCACCGGTGAAATCAGCCGCGGCGCCACGCTTGCACTGTGGTATTACGATCCCATGCCCACCATTCAGGAGCGGCTGATCGGCTATGGCCCGAGTGCGAGCCTGACCAGCCAATCGGTAGGACGCGGCGTCGTGGCTGCCCGCTACCGCTTGCTGCAGATAGGCTCCACGGGCCTGGCGACGTTGCTGTGGGACGTGGGCATATTGGGGACGCTTGCCTATCTATCCATCTTTATTCTTGGCACATTACTGGGTATCCGCTATGTCGCACGCAGCGGCGCCAGCGCCGAGCGCCTGGCGATTGCCGATACCAGCACCATTATGCTGATGCTCTTCCTGAGTACGCTGGTATACAACCGCACGCTGATCGACGAGCCGCCCATGCAATTGCTGTGTTTTTTCTGCCTTGGTTGCATCGTGCAGTTCGTGCGTTATGGTCAACCGGTGGCCAGTCTGCCGACAGCCGGGGCTGCGGTGGCGGAGCATGACAAGACCTTGCGCGGGATACCAGCGTAGTCATGAGCAAGGTAAGCAAGTCCTTTGGCAACCTGGTAAAAAATAGTTCCATGATGTTCCTGCTGAATGTGGCGGGGGCAGGAGTAAGCGTCATCACCATTCCCGTCATGCTGGCGATCGCTGGCGTGCAGGCGTATGGCCATCTGGTGCTGGTGCAGTCCATCGCCCTGACCGTGTTTACCGTATGCGGATTCCAGTACTGGCAGGGCATGCTGGTGGCAATGCCAGGCCATCAAATAGACAGCAGTGCCTTGCGTGCCGCGGTGCTCAAAAGCCTGCGCTTCGAATTGCTGGCGCTGCTGGCCGTGCTGCTGGTCTCCGGCGGCCTGGCGATGTCGACGCTGTCGCAGGTGGCCCAGTTTTCCTGGGGCGACCTGCTGCTGCTATCGCTGGCGGCCGTCTTTCCCGTCATCGGCACCCACAGCGCGTACTTCCGACTGGTCAACCGCTACAACGTGCTGATGTTTGCAGGCTTCCTGACCAATTTGATCAAACTGGCCCTCCTGTTCGGCGTCTCACGCTACCAGCCGGACTTGTCGAGCATGATCCTGGCCTACACGATTCCGGAAGTCATTCGCTGCTTGCTGCTTTTCCTGCTCATCTTTGGCAGCCGCAGCGGCATTGCCGGTACGCTGCCGTACGCCGCCTTGCGCCAGGAGCGTCTGATGGAAGCGGGGAAGTGGAGCACGCTGCAAGCGATCTGCGACTTGCCGGTGGTGCAGCTGGACCGCGTCATTATCGGTTTTTCCTTGCCCGGTGAAAATTTGGGCGTCTTCAGCATCCTGAAGCGCATCTATTCGCTCGTCAATCTCGCCACGGCACCGTTCTATACCACCTCGATTCCCGAGTTTGCCGCGCGCGCCAACGCCGGCGACCTGGCTGGTGCCTTCAGCCTGTGGCACAAGACGATGAAGATGCTGTTTTGCGTGACGGCTGCGGCAGGTGTGGCGTGCTATGTCAGCAAATTTCTCTGGATGCCGAGACTGTTTCCCGTGCTGCAGGGATACTTGCCCGAGTTCACTGTCGTCCTGTTGACGGCCGTGATTGCTGGTACGTTTGTGACGACGCACGCGTTCTATTGGGGACTGGGAAAGCTGCGCCAGTCCACCATCATTTCAGTGGGGACAAACTTGCTATATCTGCTACTATTATGGTTGCTCACTGTGCAATTCAGCCTGTTTGGTGCTGTTTTTTCCTTCCTGATTCACGTCGTCTTTGTCGCTCTGGTGAAGATTGTTTTGCTCCAAAAAATTGCTGTGAGAAGCCCATGATTCCTAAAGTTATTCATTATTGCTGGTTTGGCCGGGGTGAAATGAGCGTGCTGCATCGCCGCTGCATCGAATCATGGAGAAAATACTGCCCTGAATATGAGTTGAAGTTATGGAATGAAGATAATTCCGATATCGACAATGCATATTGTCGCGAGGCGATCATTCAGAAAAAGTGGGCCTTTGTTGCCGATTGGGTGCGCTTCGATGTGCTGGCCAGGGAAGGCGGCATCTATATCGATACTGACCTCGAACTGATCAGTTCACTCGATGGGCTGTTGGACGTGCCCGGCTGCCTGATGGCGCGCGAAACCAAGTGCGAGGAAGGTATCGGCTTTGGTACCGGCTTCCTGGCCTGTGAAGCCAACAACCCCGTGATGATACTGGCGCGCGATCTCGTGCTGCGTGAGCTGGTGCCGCGCCGCGTGTTTGCCACCTCTCCCGTTATCTTGAAAAGAGCGGTGGACATGCATGGCGGTCAGCATGCTACGCTGCTCGACCCGGTGACTTTTTATCCCTTTAATCCACATGATCGCAGTTATCCGAATAATGCCATGCAATTGATGTATAGCGACATTACACCGGAAACACTGGGTATTCATCATTACGGATTGAAGGCATCGTGGATGAGCAGCAGATTAAAGCGGATTATCTTTAAAATCATCAAACGCATGGCGTTGCAACGGCGCTGGGATATTTCGTTTGCACCATTTGGTGATTTGAATAGAATGCCGACAAAATAATAATTCTTTTTTTATTCTCAGTCCTGTCCGTTTCGCGGGAATACATCGCCTGGTCGGCCATCGCCGCTGTTTTCCTGCGCGGCCAGGATGGTGCCGCCTCGGTATCGCGGGGGAGCCAGGCCTGGCGCGCTTGGCAAGGATGGCTGGCTGGTTTGCCGATGCCGGAATTGCGGATACTGGAATATATGAGAAAATAATTAATAGTATTTATCTCAAGTTACTATTTGTTATTTTCTAATATTCATTGTCCAATATTTTAAAAAGTGTAATTTTATTTTATTTTGTTTTCTTTGTTGCAATTGAGTCATCTGGAAAATAATTTTTTTGCGTGGTTTTTTTATTTCTTGAGTTATTTGTTGGCCTGAAACAACGTGGTTTGTGGGTTGAAAGTGTATAGTGGTCGAATTAATGGCGCAGGCGAGAAATCATATTCAGGTGTTAATGAAATTGATGCAAGGCCGAATAATTGGTGGCCTGGCGCAGCGTCCACTTCTCCGTTGAAATTTCCGCCTGTGTCGAATCGTCTTTTGAGGGAGCCAACAATGATGTTCAATAAGCCGCTTCTTTCCGTCAGCCTGGCGCTGGCGACAAGTGTGTTTGCGGCACCCAGCCGCGCGGACTGGGCTGAGGCAGCGGATCTGTACGTGGTGCGGCCAGCGCCAGTGGATCGCCAGTCACAGGCGCAGAATCCACCGGCCTTTGCCTGGGCGCGTTACCCTGGTGCAATCAAGCCCGCCTACTATATGCTGGAAGTAAGCAAGAGTGGCACCGTCGTCGCCAACTACACATCCACACGTAATTTCTACCTGCCATCGAAGGCTTTAGCGATCGGCCAGTATTCCTGGCGCGTGCGTCCGAATACCAAGGTTGACTGGTCGACGCCACGCAGCTTTACCATCGACAGTTCTGCGCAACTATTCGAAGTGCCAGAAAACGATGCCATCAAGGCCCGCCTGCTCGCCCATGCGCGACCACGCCAGCAAGCGCCCGACTTCCTGCCGCAGGCATCCTGGTCGAGCGCCATGCAGGCTGCACGGGGGCCGGCGGTTGCCCGGCTGAGTCTGCAGGTGAGCAATCAGATAGAAGGGCAGGTGGCCAGCCTGACCGCGCCGACCGATGCACAGTGGCCGCTGACGTCGACCACGCCAACGGCGGCGCGTACCGCCTATATCGCGCAAATTACGCGTTCGATCGGCAATACGACCAACCAGGCCTTGGGCGCAGCCCTGTTGTACCGGATCACGGGAGAGTCCAAGTATCTGCAGGAAGCGTTGACGCGCGGCGATCAGCTGGCGGCGCTCGACCCTGACGGCATGACCAGTTATGTCAATCACGACATTGCCACGCGCAGCATCATGCTGGCACTGGCCAAGGTGTCGGATTTGATTGCGCCACAGCTGAACAAGGATGCGGCGCGCAAGGCGCGCTGGATGGCGGCGATCAGCGCCAGGGTTGCCCCGATGTATGCCGACCTTACCCGCGACAACTACCGTCTCGACGATGAACCGTACGATTCCCACGGCACGGTGGCGATGGGCTACCTGGCCGTTATCTCTGCCCTGACGATGGGCGATATCCCTGCGGCCACGACCTGGTTCGATTTTGCATTCCGCTCCTACGTCAATTCGATCTATGTCTGGAGCGGCCCGGAAGGCGGTTATTCGAATGGCACCTCCTATGCGATGTTCAGCACCGATTATGCATTGCAGTTGTGGCAGCCACTGATCGAGTCGACGGGGGTGAATATCTTCGACAAGCCCTGGGCCAAAGGGTTCTCGCGTTACCTGATGCATTTCCTGCCGCCGGGCGCCCCTGGTCAGGTTTTTGGCGACCAGAGTGAGGGCGATATTTACAACTTTGTGTTGAAGGGTTTTTCCGCGCGCATCAAGTCGCCGAATGCCGCGTGGTATGTCAAGAATATCGTCGGCGAGGAAGCGGACCTGACCTTGCTGCAGGCGCCATTTCCTCTCCCTGTCGATACCGTCAAGGAAGCGCCGGTTCCGCCACCGAACGCGGCTTTGTACCCGAGCATCGGCTGGGTTGCCATGCATAGCAATCTGGCGGACAGGGCACGTACTTCCGTGTATTTCAAGTCCAGCCCCTACGGTTCCTATAACCATAGCCATGGCGATCAGAACTCGCTCGTCATCGACAGCGGCGGACGCCGCCTGCTGATCGAGTCCGGTTATGAGGACTATTACTATTCGCCGCTGGTGCTGTCATGGTATCGCCAGACCAAGTCGCACAATGCGATTACCTTCAATGGCGGTATCGGTCAGGTCATCGACAAGAATACGCAAAACCTCGCCATGAATGGCAAGATCACGGCGTTTTCGACCACGCCGACACTCGATTATGCGGCTGGCGATGCCACGTTGTCGTATGGCGGAGCGCTCAGCTCGGCCGTGCGCAAGGTCTGGTATCTGCGCGGGCAGGATGCGGTCGTCGTTGTCGACAGGCTGGCGGCGCCGGGCCCGCTGTCGTTCGAATGGAACCTGCATGCGGGTGGGCCGATTCTCCGGGAAAGCGCCACGGCGGTGAAGATCACCAAGGTGGATCGTACCTTGTGCGTCAGTTCGCTCGGGAAGGAAGGCAATGCTTATCAGCTGCGCTCGGGCCCGCCGCCCAAACCGGGCACGACGGAAGACCATGGTGCGTTCGTCAGCACGGTGGCGGCCAAAAACGCGGAATTCATCGTACTGCTCGATGTCGGATGCAAGCGTCCCAAGGTCACGCTCACCACGAATGCGACGGGCAAGTCGTTGACGGTGGGTGCGCAGACGATCACCATCCCCAACTGAGCGAGGGAGGGGAACGCAGCGGGCATTGCCATGCGATGCCCGCCCGGATCAGCCTGCGGCTACCCGCAGGCTTTTTTTATGCGGACAGCAAAACTGCCCCGTCTTTGCCGCGGCTTCAGGGTTGCCTGCCATGTACGGGACCGCTCTCGCGAACGGGAAGCGCTCATGGCATTGTCTGACGCGGGCGCAGCCCGCGCGGCGACGCCAATTGGCTTTTGCCATCCATGAATTGTGATATATAATGCAATTTTTTTGTGGCTGACTTTGTGTTCCCGCCGCGTCTCTCTTCACTTTTCCCCCTCCTCGTCGACCATGTCCTTACATATCTTGCAGTTCGTGCCCGAGGCCCTGCCCACGTTCCGCGCCGATGTCAGCGTTTTGTTTGGCAAGTACTTGCCGCAGCATCAGGTGCTGTGCGATGTCGTCGGCAAGGCTTCTGCCGCGTCGCCCGAGCTGCAGGGCTTTCGATCTGTGCGCCGGCCGGCCTACCACCGCAGCCGCGCCCGCCGCGAACTGGCCTATTTTTTTCTGAGTTTGCGTGCATTGCTGCAAGTACGGCGCGGCAGGTGCGATGCCATCCAGGTACGCGACATGGTGCCGCTGGGTCTGCTGGCCATGCTGATCGCACGTTGCAAGGGCATTCCGTTTTATTACTGGGTCTCGTACCTGATGAGCGAAGGACGCATCGAGCGGGCGCAGGAGCAATTGCGGCAAGGCGCCGGCCTGCGCAGCCGGCTGGTATTGTGGAAGGGCCAGCTGGAGCAGGCTCTTCTCTACAAGGTGGTTTTGCCACGCGCGCAACATGTTTTCGTGCAAAGCGACGCCATGCTGGCCTTGCTGCAGGCGAAAGGCATCGCGGCGCAGCGCATGACGGCCGTGCCGATGGGGGTCGACATGGCGCTGCTGGGCAGGTCGCAGCCTCAGCCGCGCCGGCCGGAAGGCTGGGAGGCGGTACCGTTGATCGCTTATCTGGGCACCCTGGACAAGGCGCGCCAGCTGGAGCGGGTGATTGACGCGCTGGCGATCGTGCGCATGACCTCGCCGTCCACCTGTTTATTGTTGATTGGCAACTCGCCCACGCCACACGATGAAGTCCAGCTACTCGCGTATGTGCGCCAGGCGGGCTTGGAACAGGCGGTCCGCATCACGGGTTGGCTGCCTTCGGCGCAGGCGTGGCAGTTGCTGGTCGCCGCTGATGCGGCGGTCTCTTATGTTCCGCGCGGGCCCCTGTACGATGTCAGTTCACCGACCAAGCTGCTTGAATATCTGGCACTGGGCATGCCTGCGGTGGGCAACGACATTCCCGACCAAGCGCACGTGCTGGAAGCGAGCGGGGCCGGCTGGCTGACCACCAGCGATCCGCTTGCCATGGCGCAGGCATTGAACGAAATCCTGGCCGACCCCGTCGCGGCCCGCCAGCGCGCAGCCGGCGGCCCGGCTTACATCGAGGCGCACCGCAGTTACCGCGAACTTGCCGCGATGCTGGCGTGCCGCTACCAGGCCTTGCTGCCGCTCGCGTCCCGGGTCCGCTAGCTAGCGGACCGGCATCACCAGTTAGCGGACCGGCATCACCAGTTGTACGGTGTGTGCAGGCCGCTCCTGATCGCCAGTTTGCGCACCCTGACCTTGGCATCGAGCAGCGCCTGTTTGATGGCCGAGTCGATACGGCCCCAGCCGCGGTAACTCCAGAAGACGGTGCCGGCGCGCTTGCCTTCGCTGCCAAAGCGGCCCTTGGCCGCGAACCAGCGCCGGTACTGCGCATCGTCCATGCCCGCAAATGGTGTGCGTTGTTGGAGTTTTTCATCCTCTGCCGCCATCGCGGCACCCAGATAGGACAGGCGCTGTTCCTGCGGCGCGTAACGCAGCCAGTGCGAGCGCAAGCCGGCTGGCGTCAGTTCCAGCATCAGTTGTTCGCATACGGCAGGCGTCTTGTAGTGCAGCTTGCGGCCGCGGAAGTCGACTTGTGGCAACAGCAAATTACCGAGCGAGTAGGCGATGCTGCCATGCTTGTAAACTTCGTAACCCTGCGCCACGTGAGGATGGTGGCCGATGACATGGTTCACGCCCGCATCGATCGCCTGGCGTGCCCATTCCCGGTCGGCCGGCTGCGGGAACGTGGCCAGCTCGTAGCCCCAGTGCATGAAGGCGATCAACGTGGCATGCGGGAAATCGCGCCGCAATTGATGCAGCAGGGTCAGCGCCGCCGCAGGCTGGAAGAGCAGCGCCTCGTCATCCTGGCGGTCGCGCCGAGGTTCAGGCAAGGGAGAGCAGGCGGCAAAGAGCACATACTGCTGCTCCCCGACCTGGAATTCGCACCAAGGGTGTTCGCGCGTGCCGAACGCGGCAATGGAATTTGCCGCCAACATGGCCTTGCTGGACCCGATGCCGCCCACATAGTCCGAAATGTGGTTGTTGGCGAGGCCACAGGCGCGCACCTTGAGCGCCTTGAGCGTATCGATGACGCTGGCGTGCGAATACAGGTTGAACTTGTATTCGTTGTGCACGCTGCTCGCTTCGGCACTTGCAGCGAGGACGCCGCCTTCGAGGTTGACGACCATCTGGCCGTGCGCGCACAGGCGCTGCAACGCATCAAAGGCGAGCACATCGGCTTCAGGCCAGGCCAGGTCGCCGGCAACAAAAAGACTCATCGGGATACTTTCAAAAGATCTTGGTAGGCATCGGCCAGGCGGGCAATCGCTTGTTCCGTAGAAAATAGCTGACGGGTGCGCTGCATGGCCGCACGGGATAGCTCCGGCCAGCGCCCTTGCTGCCACAGGGCGGCAATGGCGGCCGCATAGGCGCCGGCCTCCGCGTCGAAAGGGACGACCATGCCGGCGGCGCCGATCACCGAGCGGTTGAAACCGTTATCCGTGGCGACGGGAACGCAACCCATGGCCATCGCTTCGGTCAGCGCGTTCGAGTGGCCCTCGCCATGGTGGCGTGTGGGGAAAATAAAGATGTGCGAGCGGCCCAGCGCTTCGAGCACTTCTGCCGACGGCAGCGACCCGAGCCACTGTGCGCCCACCGGCGCATACTCGCTGCGCAGATTGGCGATCAGCTGCGCGTCGCCCGGGCCGATGATGGCGATCTCGCAGTCCACTCCCTGTGCCTGCAGCAGTTGTGCCGTCTGCAAGGCGGTGGCGACGCCCTTTTCCAGGTTAACCCGCCCCACATACACAAGCCGCAGCGGCGATGTGCGCTCGCAAGAGCGTTGCGGTAGGCTGCCTGTCGCGATATGGTTGGGCAGATAAAATGCCTTGCCGCCTGTTGTCTCGGCAACGAAGGGCGCATAGTCCATGCCTTCGATCATGATCTGGTCTGCGCTGCACAGCAGGCGTCGGAACAGCCAGCGGTACAGGGGGCCGAGGCGGGCATAGTGCTTGTGCATGGAGCCGGCGCGAATATCATAGATCGTCTTGACGCCATGCCTGCGCGCCTGGCGCAGCAACAGGATTTCGCCGATTGCAAAGTGTTTGTACAGGCCCGTCAAGTGCAGGATCTTCGATTCAGGCCCTGGTTTGCTCATGGCGCGGATCTGCCGCCGCAGGGCCGCAAAGCCGCTCAGGTAGCCACGCAGTTTGGCCAGCGCGTTACCTCGCGGTTGAGGGTAATACAATTCATGCACGATGGTGCCGCCAGCGCGCAGGGCATCGATGGTGCGCCGGTTGCATGCTTCGTAGCCACCTACGGGCGTTGCGCCGGACAACGGGATGGGGCCGCAAAAGAGTATTGTGGCTTTCATCGTCTCTCCGCCAGAGCCTTGGCGCCAGGCCATTCTTGTACGATCCACTTGAACTTGCCGCTCGATTGCAGCGCCAAATCCTCCACCAGCACGATGTCAACTGCTACTTTCAGGCTTACATACTTGTCGAAATGTTCGCGCAAAGCCAGTCCGTCGGTGTTCGTATAGCCATGGTCTGGCACCACGCGCAATTGCCATTGCCCCGGGCCAACCTGCGCCACCTGCGTTTTTTTGATGTTGGCGAGAAATTTGACGGCAAAGGTAATGATGCCCGCACTGATGGGCGTGCCTTCGCTGTCATACAGCTGATCCTCAACCTTGCCGGAGGATAGTTCGATACGGCGATAATGCCTGCCGCAGGGGCAGGCACCCGATACCCAGCGTGCGCGGTCGGCAATGCGGTAGCGCACCAGCGGCATCGCATGGTTATGCAGGGTGGTCCCGACCACGTAGCCGAAATCGTCCGTGGGCCGATCGTGCTGATCCAGGATTTCCACGTAGGAATATTCTGGATGCAGGTGGTAGTACCCATGTTCGCACTGGCCGGCAAAGGCGATGCGTTCGGCCATGCCGTAGAAGTCGAATACCTTGCAGCCAAAGGCGCGTTCGATTTGTTCGCGCTGGGCCGGGTAGACGGGTTCGGAACCGGTGACGACGCCGCGCAGGCGTAAGGGGTGTGCCAGTCGTTCTGCCGCGCGCGCCAGCTCAAATGCTGCCGATGGATAGGCCCGCAACTGTTTGGCCCCGACGCGGGCTATGCTGTTGAGCATATCCTCGGCCGTGTCCCGGTTCATGTGGCGCGTCGATACCAGCAACTGCTTGCCGAAACGGTCCCATAGCCAGGGCTGCGCATCCTGCTGGCTGATACCGATGACCTGGTCCCCCCGCAAGATGGCTTGTGCCTGGCCATTTTCATGGCCGGCCCAGTGCCAGAACTGCAGCTGAAACGCTTCTTCCCAGATAATCGAATCGATGCTGCGGAACACTTCCAGCGGCGTGCCGGATGAGCCGCTGGTTTTTCCCTGTGCCCACCATGGACGGCGTTTCCCCCCGTTCGGATAAAAACTGTCGCGTCCGGAGACAAGGTCGGGTTTGCTGATCACGGGGTACGTCGCGCTCAGCCAGTCGCGGACGGGTACATCGGCAGGTACCTCGGCCATGCGGGCATAGCGAGGCAGTCGACGCGCGCTCGCGAGAGTGGTGCGCAGCAGGCTTTCCTGACGTGCCATCAACTGTTCCGCAGACCAGTGCTCGCGTGCGACCAGCGCGCGTGCACGGGCCAGGGCAAAGGGATTGCGGCGTACCAGATGGCGTGTCAGGAACGATAAATTTTTCGTAACTGGAAAAGGCATACGTGAGCTTCTTAGATAGGAGGGTTCCGGCGCACACAGGTGGTGGGTGATACGGGTCGATTATGTTGACGTATATGAAATTTTTCCACTTGCCCGGACTATAGCGTTATCGGGCCATCTCCGTCAAATGGGTAAGTAAAATAGGCTTTCTCACAGGCATCATGCGTGGGGTGGGGGATGTTGCTCGGCGCCATAGACTTCGCAGTTTTGCTGCAATACGGTATTATCATGTCATTGAATTAATAATAATTCCACAAGGAAATTCCTGCCGGTGTGCATTGGATGCGCTTGAAGATGGCAGGCAACAACATGAAAAGAATGGAACGGTAAGGGTATGACGTCGATCGCATGGAAAATCAACCGCATGAAGCTGATGGGCGCACCCGAAATTGCCTGGCGGGTGCAGCAATTGCTGCAAAAAAAAGCCAGCAAACTGGGCATCGGCTTGCTGCGCCGCGTGCCAGCGCCGCAATTGACGCGTCTGGGCCTGCCCTTCCTGGCCGGTGACGGCCGCGACACGGATATCGCCTCCTTGCGCATCGCGGCCGATGCCGTGCTGGCGGGCTGCTGGAATGTCTTCGCCCTGCGTGGCGCGGAGCTGGGTTTTCCGCCGGAATGGAACCGCGATCCGAAGACAGGTACCGTGGCGCCGCTGACCTTGGGCAAGCAGATCGATTACCGCAGCGAAAAAGTGGTCGGCGATATCAAGTATCTGTGGGAACCGAACCGGCACCTGGAGCTGGTGGCGCTGGCACAGGCATGGACAGTGACGGGCGAGCAGCGCTACGCCGATGGCGCGCGCACCTTTCTGCAGTCGTGGTTCGAGCAATGCCCGTATCCCATGGGCGTGAACTGGACCAGTTCGCTTGAACTGGCGCTGCGCCTGTTGAACTGGGCTTGTGCCTGGGAATTGCTGGGTGGTGCGGCTTCGCCGCTGTTCCAGGGCGAAGCGGGGCAGCGTTTCCTGCAGCAGTGGCTTGCCGCCATCTACCAGCATGCCCACTTCATCGCCGGTTATTTTTCGCGCCATTCGTCGGCGAACAACCATCTGTTCGGTGAATATATGGGCTTGTTTGTGGCCAGTAGCGTGTGGCCTTGCTGGCCTGAAAGCGCGAAATGGCAGGCGCTGGCGCGCCAGGGGCTGGAAGAGGAGGCGCTCAAGCAAAATACGCCAGATGGCGTGAACCGCGAACAAGCCGTCTATTACCAGCATGAAGTGATGGACATGATGCTGCTGTGCCAGAGGATAGGGCAGGCCAACGGCGCGGGCTTTTCCGTGGCGTACCTGCAGCGCCTGGAGCGCCTGGCCGACTTTATCGCTTCTCTCATGGACGTGGAGGGCAACGTGCCGATGACGGGCGATGCCGACGATGCGCAGATGGTGCGCCTGGCGCACGAGGATGGCTGGCATCGCTACCGCTCGTTGCTGGCCAGCTGCGCCGTGTTGTTTGGCCGCGCCGACTTCAAGCGCAAGGCCATGCATTTTGACGACAAGAACCGCTGGCTGTTTGGTGTGGCGGGCTTGCAACAGTGGCAGGCGCTTGATGGCCGCTTGCCGGAGGCGCCCGTGATGGCGTTTCCGGACGGCGGCTACTTTTTGCTCGGAAGCCAGTTTGGCACGGCCGATGAAGTGCGCCTGGTGGCAGACTGCGCACCGCTCGGCTACCTGTCCATTGCCGCGCATGGCCATGCCGATGCATTGGCCTTTACCCTCTCCGTCGCCGGTGAGGAATTGCTCACCGATCCAGGTACCTACGCCTATCACACGCAAAAAAAATGGCGCGACTACTTCCGCAGCACGCCCGCGCATAACACCGTATCTGTCGACGGGCAGGACCAGTCTGAAATCGGCGGCAATTTCATGTGGCTGAAAAAAGCCAATGCGCGCATGATTGCTCATGAAACGAATTCTGAGGTGCAAGTTTTTGAGGGCGAACACGATGGCTACAGCCGCCTGGCCGATCCCGTGCTGCACCGGCGTCGTATCGAATTCAACTTTAATAATAAATGCATTGTTGTAAAAGACATATTACAATGTACAAATGTACATGATATTTCCGTGCATTGGCAGTTCGGCGAACATTGCCTGGTCACCGTCAACGACGGGCAATTGCAGGCACAGGGCCAGCGGTCCTGCTTGCGCATGCGCTGTTCGCATGGAACGCTGGAGGTATTGCGCGGCAGCGAGACGCCGCCTGGCGGCTGGATATCGCGCCGCTTCGACGAGAAATCACCGATTGCCAGCGCCGCCTGGCGCATGCGGGTGCAGGGGACAACTGAAATCGTGACGTACATCGAGCTGATGCCGCAGACGTCGCCGGCTAATTCGCCGGCTAATCATTAAGGGAGCATATTTTGAAAATCAGTATTTTTGGCCTCGGCTACGTGGGTGCGGTCTCTGCCGGTTGCCTGGCAACGGATGGGCATGAAGTGATCGGCGTCGATCCGAACAAGACCAAGGTCGACCTGATCAACCAGGGCACCACGCCCATCATCGAGAAGGATATCGGCGAGATGATCGCCGCCACCGTGAAGAGCGGCCATTTGCGCGCCACGGCGGACGTGCGCGACGCCGTCTTCGGCTCGGACATGTCGCTGATCTGCGTGGGTACGCCTTCGCAGCTCAATGGCAACCTGGACCTGAGCCACGTGCGCAAGGTGTGCCAGGAAATCGGCGCCGCCATCGCCGAGAAGGACAGCTTCCACGTCGTCGTGGCGCGCTCGACCATGCTGCCCGGCTCCATGCGCGCGCTCGTCATTCCGACCCTGGAAGCGGCATCGGGCAAGGTGGCCGGCGTCGATTTCGGCGTGTGCAACAACCCGGAATTCCTGCGCGAAGGCACGGCCGTCTACGATTACTACAATCCGCCGAAGACGGTCATCGGCGAATCCGATGAAAAGGCGGGCGCGCTGCTGGTGCAGCTGTATGAAAAGATGGATGCGCCGCTCGTGCGCACGGACGTCGAGACGGCCGAAATGGTGAAATACACGGACAACACCTGGCACGCCGTCAAAGTGGCGTTCGCCAACGAGATCGGCAATATCTGCAAGGCCGTCGGCATCGATGGCCACAAGGTGATGGAAATCTTCTGCCAGGACACCAAGCTGAACCTGTCGCCGTACTACATGAAGCCGGGCTTTGCCTTCGGCGGATCCTGCCTGCCGAAAGACGTGCGCGCGCTGACCTACAAGGCGCGCAGCCTGGACCTCGATTTGCCCTTGCTTAACTCCATCCTGCCGTCGAACCAGCGGCAAGTGGAAAAGGGCATCAAGATGATCGTCGACAAGGGGGCGCGCAAGGTGGGCATCCTGGGCTTCTCGTTCAAGGCCGGCACGGATGACTTGCGCGAGTCGCCGCTGGTCGACGTGATCGAGTATCTGCTGGGCAAGGGCTACGAACTGAAGCTGTACGACAAGAACGTCAACCTGGCCGCCCTGACGGGCGCCAACCAGGATTACATCCTCAATCACATCCCGCACATCTCCAAGCTGATGGTGACGAGCATGCAGGACGTGCTCGATTTCGCCGACACCATCGTCATCGGCAATGGCGCGGCCGAATTCAAGACCGTGCCCGCCAGCCTGCGGCCGCACCAGCACATCGTCGATCTGGTGCGCATCAGCAAGGATCAAAGTGGAGAGCAATATGACGGCATCTGCTGGTAAGCCCGTGGCTGCCCAAGCAAGGCGGGTGCTGATCCTGGTGGAAAACCTGCCGTCGCCCTTCGACCGGCGCGTGTGGCAGGAAGCGACCACCCTGCATGCGAATGGCTATGACGTGTCGATCATCTGCCCGACGGGCAAGGGCTACGAGTCGCGCTACGAAGCCATCGACGGCATCCATATCTACCGCTACCATCTGCCGCTGGAAGCGGAAGGGGCGAAGGGCTACCTGGTGGAATATTCGCTGGCGCTGTTCCATACTTTCCGCCTGGCGTGGAAAGTGCATTTCGCGCGCGGATTCGATGTGATTCACGCCTGCAATCCGCCCGATTTGCTGTTCCTCATCGGCGGCTTCTTCAAGCTGACGATGGGCAAGCGTTTCCTGTTCGACCACCATGACATCAATCCGGAACTGTACGAAGCGAAGTTCGGCCGCCGCGATTTCTTCTACAAGCTGATGGTGCTGTTCGAGCGCTGGTCGTTCCAGAGCGCCGACGTGTCGATCGCCACCAACGAGTCGTACAAGAAGATCGCCATCGAGCGGGGCGGCATGAAGCCCGAGGATGTCTATGTGGTGCGCAGCGGACCCAAGCTGGACCGCCTGCGCGTGCTGCCGCCCGTGCCGGAACTCAAGAAGGGCCGCACTTACCTGGTCGGCTACGTGGGCGTGATGGGCGCGCAGGAAGGCATCGATCTCCTGCTGCAGGCGGCGCAATACATCGTGCAGACCTTGAAGCGCGAAGACGTGCAGTTCGGCCTGGTGGGCGGCGGCACCTCGCTGGAACAGATGAAGCAGATGGCGCAGGACATGGGCATCGGCGACTACGTGACTTTCACGGGGCGCGTGCCGGACCAGCAATTGCTGGAAATGCTCAATACCTCGGATGTGTGCGTGAATCCCGACGTGGCCAACGACATGAACGACAAGTCGACCATGAACAAGATCATGGAATACATGGCCCTTGGCAAGCCGATCGTGCAGTTCGACCTGGTCGAGGGCAAGGTTTCGGCACAGCAGGCATCGCTGTATGCCTTGAAGAACGATCCCATCGACATGGCACGCAAGATCGTCGAGTTGCTGGATGATCCTGCCCGCCGCGAGCAGATGGGCGCGTTCGGCCGTCATCGCGTCATCAATGAGCTGGAATGGGAATATGAGGCGCCCAAGCTGCTGGCCGCGTATGCGCGCCTGTTTCCCGCTGCCGTGACCGCGGCGTCGGTAACGCTGAGCAAGGATGGCCGCTGACATGGGCCGCCCAATCAGCCATCCCCAATCCTGATGGAGCAAGCCCGACAATGAAAGCAATGATACTGGCAGCAGGCAAAGGTACGCGCGTGCAGCCCCTGACCTACGATTTGCCCAAGCCGATGATCCCTATCTTGGGTAAACCCGTGATGGCGTACCTGGTGGAACATCTGGCGCAGCATGGCGTGACCGACATCATGGTCAACGTCAGCTACCTGCATGAAAAGATCGAGGAGTATTTCGGCGAAGGCCACCAGTTCGGCGTGCAGATCGGCTATTCCTTCGAAGGCTATACGAACGATGCGGGCGAGGTCGTGCCGCAACCGCTGGGTTCGGCCGGCGGCATGAAGAAGATCCAGGAGTTTGGCGGCTTTTTTGACGACACGACGATCGTGCTGTGCGGCGACGCCTTGATCGACCTCGACCTGGAATCGGCCCTGCTTGAGCACCGCCGCACGGGGGCGCTGGCCTCCGTCGTCACCCTGGAAGTGCCGTGGGACAAGGTATCGAGCTACGGCGTGGTGGTCAGCGACGCCGCCGGACGCATCCGCGCCTTCCAGGAAAAGCCGGCCCAGGCCGATGCGCTGTCCAATTGCGTCAGTACCGGTATCTATATTTTCGAGCCGGAAGTGCTGGACCTGATTCCCTGCGACCGCCCCTTCGATATTGGTTCGGAACTGTTTCCCTTGCTGGTGGAAAAGGGCTTGCCGTTCTATGCGCAAAAGCGCCAGTACAACTGGATCGACATCGGCAGCGTCAAGGATTACTGGGAAGTGCTGCAAAGCGTGCTGATGGGGGAGGTTGCCCAATTGCATGTGCCTGGCACGCAGATTGCCGATGGGGTATGGGCGGGCTTGAATACCCGCATCGACTGGAGTGGCGGGACGCGCATCGAGGGCCCCGTCTACATCGGCTCGGGTTGCCGCATCGATGCGGGTGCCGTCATCGTCGGGCCCACGTGGATCGGCCATGGCAGCCATGTCTGCGCCGGCGCCGAAGTGGTGCGCAGCGTGCTGTTCGAATACACGCGCGTGCTGCCTGATGTGGTGCTCGATGAAATGATCGTCTTCAAAGATTATAGTGTCGACCGCGTCGGCCGGATGCGCCATGTTTCCGATGCGCAAGCCCATGCCTGGGGCAATGCGCGTGACCGGCGCAGCTTGCGCCGCGCGGAAACGTCGCCGGCCCTGTATGCTGCCCAATAAAATGTTTGTGAAGTGAAGCTATGAAAATTTATCCAGTTATCCTGTCCGGCGGTTCGGGCACCCGTTTATGGCCGCTGTCGCGCGCCGTATTGCCCAAACAACTGTTGCCGCTGGTAACGGACAAGACCATGTTGCAGGAAACGGCGCTGCGCGTGCAGGGCCTGCCCAACCGCCGCGCCGGCGATAGCGGGGTGGCCGGTTTTGACGTCATGCCGCCACTGGTAGTGTGCGGCAATGAGCACCGCTTCATGGTGGCCGAGCAATTGCGCGAAATCGGCTTGCCGCCGCTGGGTATTTTGCTCGAACCGGTGGGGCGCAACACGGCGCCGGCCGTGGCCGTGGCGGCGCAATACCTGCTGGCCATCGACCCGCAGGCGCTGATGCTGGTCTTGCCGGCCGACCATGTCATCACGGACGTGGCCGCGTTTCACCAGGCCATCGCCGAAGCGGCCCTGCTGGCGGCCGACGGCGCCCTGGCTACCTTCGGCATCGTGCCGACGGCGCCGGAAACGGGTTATGGCTACATCCGTAGCGGCGCACCCGTGAGCCAGGGGGCCGCGGGTTGCAAGGTCGAGCGTTTCGTGGAAAAGCCGGACTTGGCCACAGCGCAGTCGTTCCTTGCCGCTGGTAATTATTTCTGGAACAGCGGCATGTTCCTGTTCCGCGCCGAACGCTACCTGGGCGAGCTGGGGCAATTCCAGCCCGCCATGCTTGCCGCCTGCGAGACGGCCGTGCGCGACGGCTACCGCGACCTCGATTTCTGCCGCCTGGAAGAGAAGGCCTTCGCCGCCTGCCCATCCGATTCGATTGACTATGCCGTCATGGAACATACGGCGCATGCGGTGGTGCTGCCTGCCGCCATTGGCTGGAGTGATGTCGGCTCCTGGTCAGCCTTGTGGGAAGTGCAGCAGGGCGATGCCGACGGCAACGTCGTGCGCGGCGACGTGTATCTCGATGGCGTGAGCAATTGCCTGGTGCGCGCCGAGCGCCGCATGGTGGCCGTGCTGGGCGTGCAGGACCTGGTCGTGGTGGAAACGGACGACGCCATCCTGGTGGCGCACAAGGACCAGGTGCAGCGCGTGAAACAGGTGGTCGACCACTTGAAGCAGGCGGGACGCAGCGAACACGTGCAGCACCGTAAGGTGTACCGCCCATGGGGCAGTTATGAAGGCATCGATATCGGCGAACGCTTCCAGGTCAAGCGCATCACCGTCAATCCGGGCGGCAAGCTGTCGCTGCAGATGCACCACCACCGTGCCGAGCATTGGGTCGTCGTCAGCGGCACGGCGCAAGTCACGTGCGGCGACAAGGTGACCTTGCTGACGGAAAACGAATCAACGTACATCCCCATCGGCATGACGCACCGGCTGGAAAACCCGGGCAAGCTGCCCTTGCACCTGATCGAAGTGCAGTCGGGCAGTTATCTGGGCGAGGACGACATCGTGCGGCTGGAGGATGTCTACCGGCGCGTCTGATTACCTTGTTGACGATATCCGCGCAGCGAAACTATTGGCTTAAGGAATGATGCTATAAAGTAACTTTTAATTAAACAATAGTTAACATAAAAAATTGCTTTATGCTATGATTCTGCCTGGTTTGATCAGATAACTCATGCGGAAGCGCTGGCGCTTCCGCATTCACGTTGAGTGGAATCGCATGAAGAAAAATACGTATTCGGTGCTGGCCGCGCTGGCCTTTGCCGGTTCAGCTTTATTCGCGCAGGCAGCCTGTGCCGCGCCCGTCGACATCAGCTCCACGCCTGGCGCCGTCAATCTGGCAGCGGGCGGTTCGCTGACCTTTGGCGACAAGTTCAAAAACAATCAAAAGAGCAATTTTTTCAATGACCTGTTCACGTTCAACGTGGCACAGGCCAGCGACCTGAGCGTGGTACTGAACTCGCGCAGCAGCAGCGCTGCGAATGGCCTGAACCTGACGGGTTTCGGCTTGTACAGCAGTGTTGGCAATACCTTGCTGCTGGGCGGCGATCAGTTGTTGACCGGCATTAATGACAAGTGGACCCTGTCGTACGCCAATCTGGCTGCCGGTTCCTACTATCTGAAAGTCAGCGGCAACGTGGTGTCGAACACGGGCGCGGCTTTCAGCGCGAATGGCAGCCTGATATCGGCCGTACCGGAACCTGGCACGTATGCGATGTTGCTGGCGGGCCTGGGTCTGCTGGGCTTCATGGCACGCCGTCGCCAGAAGGCGGCTTGAGCCCTGCCTGGCTGATTGGCATCCTCGTTTGCGTTTCCATCCCGCAACTGGCATGAGCCGGTTGCAGTCATCTTGGTGAAAAGTATGAAAAAATTCCTGAAATCCCTGTTTGTGGCCGCCATGTTTGCCGGCAGCAGCCTGGCCGCCCATGCGGCGCCGGTTGACATCAGCCACGCCACGGTGGATCTGACGCAAGACTTGCTCGATTATTCCAGCAGTGACCTGCTGGGCTCGTTTTCGCTGGCATCCGGCCAGTTGGCCGGCGCGGGCAATAACTTTTTCAGCGACAAATTCACGTTCAGCGTGACCGGTTTGAATGACCTGAGCGCGCTGGCGACGTCGCTCAAGCCGAGCGCCAACTCCGGCCTGACGCTGACCGGTTTCAGCCTGGGCAACGCCAGCGGCATTCTGTTTCATGGCGCGCTAGACCTGATCAATTTCACGGCGCAGGACCAGGCGTGGTCGCTGCAGTCCGGCTCCACGCCTTTGGCTGCTGGCAATTACTTCCTGCAAATTGACGGTTATGTCGCTTCGCCAACTGGCGGCAGCTATAGCGGCATCCTGGCCGTCACGCCGGTACCGGAACCGGAAACCTACGGCATGTTGCTGGCGGGCTTGGCTTTGGTCGGCTTCATGGCGCGCCGCCGCAAGTTGCAAGTCTGAAAGATTTAATTTTGCATGTAAAAAACGGAGGCTGAGGCCTCCGTTTTTTTTTCGCAGGCTGATGTGGAGCTATAATCGTCACGCACAGTGGGTGGCTGCGGCATGGCTGCTTCGATCTTCCTCAACGACGATATTGACCTTGCATAAATCTCTCTTCCTTTCGCTGGCGCTGGCCGCCGGCATCGCACGTGCCGATGCGCCGTCCATGCCCCTGGGATTGCATGCCGCGCAATTGGCTGTCGTAATCAATGACGCCGAGCCGAACAGCATCGCGGTGGGCGAATATTACCGCCAGGCGCATGGCATTCCTCCTGCAAACGTGGTGCACGTGAATATCCCGAATCGCCCGCGCAAGCTCAGTGCGGAGCAGTTTGCGCAGTTGAAGGAGCGTATCGATGCCCAATTGAAGCCCCATATCCAGGCCGTGCTGATGGTGTGGAGCGCGCCCTACGCGGTCGAATGCAATTCCATCACTTCCGCCTATACCCTGGGCTACGATGCGGGGCAGTGCGCGAAGACGTGTGACGCCGGCAAGCCCAGCACGTATTTCAACAGCAATGTGCCGCAACCGTTTACGCAGATGGGCATGCGCCTTTCCATGCTGCTGCCCGTCGACTATGTGGAAGAGGCCAAGGCCGTGGTGGACCGCGGGACGGTCAGCGGTTTTTCCGTGCCCGCCGCCAGCGCGTATTATCTGACCACCAGCGAAAATGCGCGCAACAGCCGTGCCGCCTTTTTTCCGCCTGCCGGGATCGTGCGCCAGCGCAAGCTGACGGTCAAGAACATGAAGGCCGATGTGCTCGATGGCGCGCAGGACATCATGGTGTACCAGACGGGCATGGCCAAGGTCGCCAAGCTCGATACCCTGCGTTTCCTGCCCGGCGCCCTGGCGGATCACCTGACTTCGTTCGGCGGCGATCTGCAGGGAACGGCGCAAATGAGCAGCCAGCGCTGGCTGGAGGCGGGCGCAACGGCCAGCTACGGGACCGTCAGCGAGCCGTGTAACTATTGGCAGAAATTCCCGAATTCGACTGTCTTGCTGCGGCGCTACCTGACAGGGATGACGGCGCTGGAAGCGTACTGGGGCAGCGTGGCGTGGCCAGCGCAAGGCCTGTTTATCGGAGATCCTCTGGCGGCGCCGTATGCCGCGTTCCGGCGCCGCTAGGCCCCCAACGCGTTCCGCCGTAGACATAAAAAAAGGCTCTTGCGAGCCCTTTGTCTATGCCTGCATGCTGCTGCGGCGCTTGCGGCGCGCGGCCAAGGCGGCCATGCCCAGACCAACGAGCAGCATGGCGTAGGTTTCTGGTTCAGGCACGGCGACTACTGGCGGCAAGATGGGGTTGGGAGCGTTGCGTCCGTCGATGCCGCCACCGGAGCCACCGGAGCCGACTCCGCCATTGCCTGCAGGTGCAGGCCGGCCGCCGTCGGACGATACCATCAGCGGTTCATACATGGCGGAGGCTGCGCGGCCCACTCCGCGATAGCCTTCGCTGCCGGTAATCGCTTCACTGGTTTCTTGCGCAACAAAGTCGCGCGTGCCTGCACTGTAGTCAAAGCCATCTTGCTTGATGCCTGTCCCCAGGCCGTTGCGGCTGGCACGGCCGTTCGTATCGAACTGGCTCAAATCATGGCCGCGACTGTCGAAATGCGGCTTGCGCAGCACTTGCGACGATTCCGTGTCGCCGAATTCGGGTAGCGAGCCCTTGCCGTCATTGGTGCGCCAGCCCATGCCGACGGCACCATTGGCCAAGCGGCAGGCACTGTAAGTGCTGTTCATGTCGGCTTCATTGGCACCGCCATTGGTTCCGGTGCTGCTTGCTTCGCAGCGCTTGTCGTCGGTTGCCGCCGGTGCCGCCGCTTGCGCGCGCGCGTAGCCCGCACTCAATGCCAATGCGGCGGTGATCAGGGATAGCTGGATGGTGGTGCTGAATTTTTTCATGGTGTGTTCTCGCTAGGTGTTCATGCTGGCAATGCCTGCATGCCGCTTGATCCGTTTTGTCCTGCAACAGATTCAAGGCCGTTCATCGACTCGGATGGACCGCATTCCGAGGAGTCAGGCGTGGACTGGGCCTTCCCCATCGTGCTAACTGCATATTTTCTAATAGGCAAGCTTTTAAAACTTGCAAGGAATAAAACTTATTTAATAGAAATATATCATGTTTTGGCTAAACATGCAGTTCCAGCTTGCGCCCAGGTCCCGTCTGTTGCGGGTTTGATACTTGCTGAAAAAATAAACACATGTGGCTTTTACTCCGTTCGGCTTAATCAAATGTCATCAAGTCGTCATCCCGGGCCTTTAATATGCAAATAACAAGTCTCAAATACTTTTGTTAATTGTGGCGCGCCGGCCCATCATGCGGGACCGGCGTCATCTATTTACCGACCGGGATCCTCATGCACACCTCGTTTTCCCCCTTGCGCACGCCGCTGCGCCTGACCGTCATGGCTACCCTGCTGGCCAGCCTGTCCGTGCCAGCCCTGGCGGCTTCCGATATCGTCATCAGCCAGGTGTATGGCGGTGGCGGCAATACGGGGGCGCTGTACCGCAACGATTTCATCGAACTGTTCAACCGCGGCGCCAGCCCCGTGAACCTGAGCAACTGGAGCGTGCAATATGCGTCGGCTGCCGGTTCGAGCTGGGCCGTGACGGCCTTGCCGGCTATCGATTTGCAACCGGGCCAGTATTTGCTGGTCCAGCAAGCCAAGGGCACGGGCGGCACGCAGGATTTGCCCGCGCCGGATGCGTCGGGGAGCCTGGCCATGTCCGGCACGGCCGGCAAGGTGCTGCTGAGTAATAACAAGACGGCCCAGACGGGCACCAGCCCCACGGGCGCCGCCGTCGTCGACCTGGTCGGTTTCGGCACGGCCAACGGTTTTGAGGGCGCCGTCGCGCCTGCCCCATCGAATACCCTGTCGATCGCGCGGGCGAATGGCGGCTGCGGCGACACGGACGATAACAGCGCCGACTTCGCCGCCGGCAGCGTGACGCCGCGCAATACGGCTTCGCCGCTGAATGTCTGCGGCGGCCCCGTCGTGCACCAGATCATCACCAGCTGCCCGGCCAGCCTGGCGCTGGCGCTGGGCAATGGCGGCAGCGCCGTGCTGCGCGCGTCCGACGTGGATGGCCTCGTGAATGCTGCTATCTTGAGCTCGCCGGCCGTGGCCGGCATCAGCCTGGCCAATTTCAGCGCGGCCGGCGTGGCGGGCGAGAGCGCCAGCGTGAGCCTGCTGGTGGCCGCTGGCGTGCCGGTGGGCAATTATCCCGTCGTCGTCCAGTTCAGCAACGACCAGCAGCAAACGGCGTCATGCAAGGTCGACGTCGCCGTGCAGGGCCTGGCCGCCATCAGCCACACGATTCCGCAAATCCAGGGCAGCGGCGCGGCCAGCCCCTACGCCAATTCCGTGCAGACGACCGAGGGCGTCGTCACACTGAAAGTGGGTACCGGTTTCTTCATGCAGGACGCGGCCGGCGACGGCGACCCGTCGACCTCGGACGGCATCTTCGTGTACACGGGCGCGACGGCCACGACGGTGCAGCCGGGCGAACTGGTGCGCGTGACGGGCACGGTGTTCGAGTACACGCCGTCGGGCGCGAAAAATTCCTATACGGAATTGAAGGACGTGACGGCCATCCTCACGCAAAGCGCGGGCCACGGCATCGTGCCGGCGAATGTGACCTTGCCGAACGAGAACCTGGCGGCCGTGGAAGGCATGCTGGTGCGCTTCACGCAGCCGCTGACCGTCTCGCAAAACGCCTACCTGGGCGCGCGCGGCGAACTGAGCCTGTCGGCGGGACGGCGCGAAGTGCCGACCAACCGCTATCCGGCTGGATCGACCGAGGCGCAAGCCTTGATCGCCGCCAATGCGAACAACCTGATCGTGCTCGATGATGGCATTTTCGTGGCGCCGCCGACGATACCGTATATCGGCCAGGACAACACCGTGCGCAGCGGCGACACGGTGGCCGACCTGACGGGCGTGGTGGATTTCGGTGCCATCGGCGGTGGCGGGGCCGCGTATAAATTGCAGCCGACGCAGACGCCGCAATTTTCGCGCGACAACCCGCGCACGGGCAGCCCGGAACTGCCATCAGGCAACGTCAAGGTGGCCAGCGCCAATGTGCTCAATTTCTTTACGACCTTTACCAATGGCAATAACGTGTTTGGCCAGACGGGGCAGGGCTGCACCGTGGGTTCTTCTACCACCAAGAGCAATTGCCGCGGCGCCGACAACCTGGCCGAGTTCGTGCGCCAGCGCGACAAGATCGTGGCCGAACTGAAAGCCGTCGATGCGGATGTGGTGGGTTTGATGGAAATCCAGAACAATGGCGAAACGGCCGTCACCTACCTGGTCGAGCAGCTCAACGCGGCCATCGGCGGCGTCACCTACGCCGTGGTGCCGAAGCCGGCTGCCACGGGCACGGACGCCATCCGCGTGGCCATGATCTACAAGCCTGCCAAGCTGGGCCTGGTGGGCGGCGCCCTGTCGGACGCCAACGCCATCAACAACCGTCCGCCGATGGCACAGACCTTCCGCGCCGCCAACGGCGAGAAATTCTCGCTGATCGTCAACCACCTGAAATCGAAGGGCAGCTGCCCGTCGAGCGGGCTGGACGCGGACCAGAACGATAGCCAGAGCTGCTGGAACGCCACCCGCGTGCAGCAGGCCCAGCGCCTGGTGGGCAGCTTCGTGCCGCAGGTGGCGGCCGCTGCCGGCGACGCGGACGTGCTCGTCATCGGCGACTTGAATTCGTATGGCGCGGAAGACCCGATACAGGTCATCACGGGCGCCGGCTTCGTCAATGAACTCGAACGTTTCGTGCGCCCGTCCGGCATGCCGTATTCGTACGTGTTCGGCGGCCAGAGCGGCTACCTCGACCATGCGCTGGCCAGCGCCTCGCTGAGCCCGCAAGTGGCCGGCGTGGCCGAATGGCATGTGAATGCGGACGAGCCGGAAGTGATCGACTACAACATCGATGCGGCCAAGCCGCAAGACCTGTACAACGCCTTGCCCTACCGCGCCTCGGACCACGACCCCGTCGTCATCAGCCTGGACTTGCAGCCCGCCTACCGCGACATCACGGCCGCCGTCTCGACGTCTAGCTCAGGCCTGACGTTCAACCGCGCGACGCAAAAGTACACGGGCACGTTCTCGTTCACCAACACGGGCACGGCGGCCATCAGCGGCCCGTTCCAGGTGGTGTTCGGCGGCTTGCCGGCCGGCGTGACCCTGGCGAACGCCACGGGCAGCCATGCGGGCGCCGCCTATGTCACCGTCAATGCGGCCAGCCTGGCGCCGGGCGCGACGGCCTCGTTCGCCGTCAGCTTCACCAATCCGTCGAAAGTGACGATCAATTACTCGGCCAGCATCTTCGCCGGCAACTTCTAAGGACTTGACCATGTTGACAGCAAAATTCAATCTCACCCTGCGCCGTGCCGTGCTGGCCGCCCTGCTCGCTGGCAGCAGCAGCCTGGCGCTGGCGGACCCGCTCGCCTACCGCGTGGAAATCGATACGAGCGCCTTTTCCGGCGCCGGTTTCCTCGACTTCGCCTTTATCGCCGGCAACAGTCCCGCACCGGGCGCCAGCGCCGTGCTCAGCAACTTCTCGGGCGCCTTTGGCGCACTGGAATCGCTGGAAGGCAATGTCAGCGGCAGCTTGCCCGGCACTTTGACCTTCGGCAACAGCGGCGCCTACAACGACTGGTTTCACAACGTGACCCTGGGCGGCAAGTTCGGTTTCAACATCGTCTTTGACGGCGACTTCCTGAACACGGCCGGCAACGCAGGCACGACGTTCGGCGTGGGCTTGCTCGACTACACGGGCATGGCTTACCTGGGCAATGCGAACGGCAATCTCGTGCAATTCGAACTGACCCCGCTCAATGGCGGCTTGCCCGCCAGCATCGCCGGCAGCACGTATGCGAGCATCGCTTCGATCTCGGCCGTGCCGGAAGCGTCGGAATGGATGATGCTGACGGGCGGCCTGGCGCTGATCGGTTTTGCCCTGCGCCGCCGCCAGCCCGTCTTGCCGGCATAAGGTACAGTTGTCCCGCCTGAACACAGCGTGCCCCTGGTGCGCTGTGTTTTTTTTCGCCTATTTATTTGGAATAGCTATAAATCAGGAAACTAAATTGTATTAGTCAGCGTTTTACGCTTGATGCATAGTCAAAAACTTGTCGGGCCGTCTAGTTTTTCATGGAGGGCCGCCAACTTTTTCGGAAGGATGCATCATGCGCCGTCATATTCTGCTGCTCGATCCCGCGCCCGCCATGCAAGCCTTGCTGCTGCATAACCTTGAAGGGGCCGGCTACCGTGTCAGTTGCGCCCTGGATGGGCGCGGCGCGCAGGCGCTGATGGCCGTGGATGCGCCCGACTTGCTGCTGCTGGAATGGGAATTGCCTGACGCGTCCGGCATCACGCTGCTGCGCCAGCTGCGTCAGGACGACGCACTGTGCGACCTGCCCATCATCATGGTCAGCGCGCGCGACAGCGAACAGGACAAGGTGCTGGCGCTGGAAAGCGGTGCCGACGATTACCTGTGCAAGCCCTTCGGCCCGCGCGAGATGCTGGCCCGCGTGCACGCGCTGCTGCGCCGGCGCGCGCCATCGGCCTTGCGCGCAGGCGCAAGCACGTCCGGCGCCAGCGTCTTGCGTCTCGATCCGCATACCCTGCGCGTGACGGCCGGCAGCGTGCCCGTCAGCCTGGGCCGCGTGGAATTCAAATTGCTGCATTTCCTCATGGATCATCCCGGACGCGTGCATAGCCGCGCGCACCTGCTGGACCAGGTGTGGGGCCATGCCGCCTATCTGGATGAACGCACGGTCGATGCCCACGTGGGGCGCTTGCGGCAGGCGCTGCAGCCGGGCGGCTGCGGCCACCGCATCGAAACCGTGCGCGGCAGCGGCTACCGTTACCTGGCCGCCGATGTCGCCAGCGCGGCCGTGTGCGCATGATGCTGCTGACGGGGCGGGAACAGGAATACCTGCTGCACGCCATCCTCCGCGCGCATGGCATCGCCGAGTCCGGCGATTTCTTTCTCTGGAGCCAGGGGCCGCTGCAAGCGCTGTTGCCGCACGACATATTAATCTGCGCCCAGCTGGGCGCCGACGGGGCCGTGCTGCGCAGCGAAGCCTGGCACAGCATCGTGCCCGATCACGCGCAGTTGCGCGAGCGCCAGGGCCAGCTGGCGCGCCTGGCGCTGGCCTGGCGCGCGGGCGGCCAGAGGGCGGGCGTCATCGATGGCGTGCTGGTGCACGGCAGCGTGGGCGAGGGGGGCGGCAGCTTCTTTGCCCTGTTCGCCATGGGAATCGTGGACGCGGCACGCCAGGCCTACGCGCTGGAATTGCTGCTGCCCTACCTGCACCTGCACTGGCTGGCGCTGCCAGGCAGCCGGCTGGCGCCCTTGACCGGTCCGTGCGCCACGCGCGCAGCCAGTGCGCGCGAACTGGAAGTGCTGCACTGGGTGCGCGAGGGGAAGAGCAATGACGAGGTGGGGCAAATCCTCGGCATCAGCGGCACCACCGTGAAAAGCCATTTGCAGCGCATCTATAAATTATTGGGCGTGAGCAACCGCACGCAAGCCGTCTCGCGCGGCATCGCGCTGCGCCTGCTCAGCCATTAGCGCTGGTCCTGTATTTTATTCTTGCCATTGCCGCCGCCATCCTGCGTGTGTTCGATGCTGCCGGGCGACACCCGTGCCACCTCCGGGCTCGCTTGCAGGCGCGCCACTTCGTCCGTCGTCAGCATGGCGGCAAAGCCATTGAAGGCCACGGTGTAGCGATATTGCACTGGAGCATCGGGCACCAGCGCCAGCACGGCGCGCTGCTGCGCTTCGAGCTGGGCCGTGTAGCGCCGCGCGGCGTCGCTGTTCGTATCGAGCCCATGCACGCCGTCCGCCTGCGAGGCCAGCGGCGGGGCGCGCAATTGCACCAGATACGACAGCCGCGCTGCGGCGGCCTGCGCCGCGACAGGCAGCGCATGGACGCTGACCATGCCGGCCAGGATGGCAATACTGAGGCGAAATGCGGACATGCAAGCTCCCTTGGCGCATGGCGCCCATGCGCCGATTGTACGCGCGTCGCGCATAAAAAACGCGCCCCGCAGGGCGCGCCGTCGTGTTATGGCCTGGAATGGCCTGGAGCGATGCCGTTACAGCTTGGCGTCCGTTCTTACGTTGCGCTGGCTGGGGACGGCCAGCGGCAGCGGGTTGTTGGTCTCCACCGACAGCACGGTGGTGGAGGCTGCCGCGTTGTTGCCATCAAGGAAGACTACGCCGCCCAAGTAGCGCTTGCCCGTTTCCAGGCCCGACCAGCTGACGCCGGCCGTGGCGCTGCCGCCCACGTACACCTTGCTGGGCAGGGTGGCTTTCAGGTTGCCGCCCTTGTCGGCTGTCGTGACGACGGCCGACGACAGACCGAAGCCGGTCGATACGCCATTTGCCAGTTCATAGCCGATCACGCACACCTTGTAGCTGCCTGCCGCCGGGGTGGTCACGGTGATCGCTTCGTTCGAGCCGGCCGTGGCCGAGGTGGCGACGGTCGCGCCGGCGCCGTTGAGCAGCAGCAGGTCGAGGTCGTTGCCCGTGCCTTCGGTCGTGTCGCGGTCGAAGATTTCGAAGCGCGCCACCACCGTGCTGGCGGGAATGCTGACATTGACCACGCGCGCGCCGCTGCCGCCCGTCTTGCACGCGGCAGCCATCTGCTCCAGCGTGTCGACACTGCCCGGCGCGGCCTGGCTGATGGTTTGCGCGCTGCGCGCCACTTCCTTCAGGCCGCCCGTCGCCGCGCCCACCTTGCCGGCAAAGCCGGTGGACAGGGTCAGCGAACGCAGGCCGCTGACCTTGTCGGCCTGCAGCAATGCCGGCGACTGCACCGCGCGGCCCGAGCGGGCCGTGACGGGGCTGCGCACCGTGTGCACGCCGTCGCTCCACACGAGGGCGCCATACTGCCAGGCGTTGTCCGGCGCCGTGGTGCGCGTCAGTGTCACGGTGAAGGATTTGGTTTCGCCCGGCGCGAGCACCAGGCTGGACGGTGCTACCACCACGCTGTAGCCGCTGACCGAGGCGCTGGCCGTGTAGGTGGCGCTGCCGCTGCCCACGTTGGTGACGCGGCGCGTCACCGTTTGCGTGCCCAGCACGTTGCCGATGGTGATGGACGGCACGTTCAGGTTGTAGCCGGCGATGGTGCCGCCCGCGCATTCGGCCGACATGCCGACGCCGCACATGTATTTCTTGTAGTCGGCCAGGCTGGCGTCATACACGAGGCCGGGATCGGTCGCCTTGTTCGGCGTCACGTGGCCGGCGCCCTGGCCCCATGGCAGGATGCCGCGCGCGTCGCCCGCCTGGATGTCGGGCAGGGTGGTGCTGCCGGTCGTCATCAGGGCTGATTTGATGGCGGCAGGGCTCCAGTCCGGATGCTGCTGGCGCAGCAGGGCAGCCAGGCCGGCCACGTGCGGGCTGGCCATCGAGGTGCCTTGCAGGAAGATGTAGGCTTGCGGCGGCACCAGGCTGCCATCCTGCACGGCGTCGCGCTGGGCGCGCGACAGGGCAGGCGTGCCGCCGGCCAGGATGTCCACGCCGGGCGCCGTGACGTCGGGCTTGAGCAGGTTGGCGTCGTACAGGTTCGGGCCGCGCGACGAGAAGTCGGCCACCACGGGCGCGGCGGGGCCGTTGCCATTGGTGACGAAGCGCGAGATGGCCGCCGTGGCCGCGCCCGTTTGCGCCTGGGCGTTGATCAGCGCGCCATCGGCGGCGCTCACGTGCACGGCCGGCAGCACGTGCGGGTCGGACACCAGGCCTACGCCCGTGTCGACCAGCACCATGCCGGCGCCGCCCGCTTCCAGCACGGCGACGCCCTTGTCGGTACGCGCCGTGGTGCCGCGCAGGCAGCTGACGACCTTGCCGGCCACCTTGGCCGGGTCCAGCAGGGCCACGCCGCCGTTGTCGCCGGCGCGGTAGCACAGCGCCAGTTTTTGCGCATCGGCGCCGGGCAAGCCCGCATCCTGTGCGCGGATCAGGGTGGTGGCCGGCAGCGGATTGTAGTTGAGCGAGGCGCCCGTGTACTTGGCGCCATTGCCCAAGGTTACGGTGGCCTGGTTGGCGCGGTTGTGCGTCGAGGCGGCCACGGTGGTGATCCAGGGGCTGACGTGGGCCACGGTATTGGCCGGCCCCGCATTGCCGGCGGAGGCGGCAACGAAGACGCCCGCGTTCGACGCGTGCAGGAAGGCTTGTTCGACGGGGTCGTTGACGCTGCTGCCGCCGCTGATCGAGTAATTGATCACGTGCACGCCGTCCTGCACGGCTTTTTCGATCGCCGCCACGCTGTCGCCGCCGTAGCAGCCGTTTTTCGCGCCGGTCGGCTGGGTGGCCAGGTTGTACGACCAGCAGACCTTGTAGACTGACAGGCGGGCGCGCGGCGCCACGCCGGAAATGGCGCCCAGCGGCGAACCGCTGACGGTGACGGGCACGCCCGCATTGCCGCCCGCCGTGGACGAGGTGTGCGTGCCGTGGCCGCCTTCGCCATTCGGGTCGCCGATGGAGTCGCGCGGCGAGGTGTATTCGCTCCAGTGCTGGATCTTGTCCGTCTCGGTCAGGCGCACGGCGTTGAAATACTGCGCGCCGAGCAGCTTGTTGTTGCAGTGGTCTTGCGTAAAGCCTTCGCCCGTCTGGCAGCTACCTTTCCAGGCGGCCGGCGGCACGCCATATGCCAGGGTGGCGTTCGGATCGAAGGTGGGCGTGCCGTTGGCGTCGACCTTGTCCGCATACGACAGGTTTTCCGGCCACACGCCGCCATCGACGATGCCGATGATGATGTCTTCGCCCGCATGCTGCTTGCCGCCCAGCTGGCTCCACAGGCCGCCCGGCTGGTCCAGGCCCAGGAAGGTGGGCGTGTAGTTCGTCTGCAGGGCGCGCGGCTCGTCGGGGGCGATGCTGGCCACCTCGCCGCTGGCCTGCAGCTGGCGCACTTCGGCGTCCGTCAGCAGCGCGGAAAAGCCGTTGAGGACGATCTTGTACTGGTATTGCACGGGGGCGGCGGCGACCAGCGCTTGTACCCGCGCCTGTTTCTGTTCGAGGTAATCGCCGTACAGCTGCACTTCCGCGCTGGCCAGGTCGAGGCGGCCGCCGGCGGCTGGCTGGGTGGCGCCCAGACCTTCCACCGAGCCGGCGTAGGAAGCGATCGGTTTATCGGTCAGCTGCACGATGTAGGGACGGCGCAGGTCGTCGGCGTGGGCCTGGAAGCTCAGGCTGGCAAACAGGCTCAGTACGGCGAGCGAAATGGGGCGTAGAGCGGGACGGAATGTCATGTGGGTTTTCCTGGTAACGGTAGCGGGAATCAAAGGGGCGGATCAGGCTTGACGGCGGCGGCGCGCCACGAAACCGATGCTTGCCAGGCCCAGCAGCATCATCGCGTAGGTCGATGGCTCCGGTACCGAGGCGACGATATTGTCGAGCGCAAACTGACCCTTGTTGGTGCTGAAGGCGTTGCAACTGCCGGCCGTGTTGCAAGTGAAACCGAAGAAGGCCAGCGAGGCGAACTGCTGGCTGCCGAAGTTGGCGCTGGTGTTGTAGCGCTGGAACTGGAAGTTGCCGCCCAGCGGGCCGCCCAGCTGGTACGTTTCATACAGGGAAGAGCCGTCCGCATAGAAGCCTTGCACGCGCAGCAGACCGGCGACGGCCGGATAGGTGACGCCCTGGGCGTAGCCGATGAAGCTGGCGTCGAAGCCCTGCAGGCTGATGCTGCCGCCCGTCTTCAGCGGATCCAGGTAGACGATGCCGTCGTTGAGGGATGCATAGTAATTGCTCGTATTGTTGCTCGGGCACGCCATGCCGCAGGCGGCCGGGTCCGTGCCGTCGAACACGGCGCCGACCAGGTCGCCATAACTGGCGCCGGCGGCATTCGAGGCACCCGTCAGCAGGAAGTTGCCGAATTCCAGCGAGTCGCCGTGGCCGACGAACTGGCTGTCGAGGTTGTCAAAGTTGATCACGTCCGCGATGGCGGCGGGAGCCCAGGCGGCGGACAGGGCCAGGATGGCGGCGCCAGTCCACTGCTTGGCCGAGAAAGGACTTGCTGCGGCAGTTGCCTTCGAATGCACAATACGAGTCATGAATTTTCCCTTGGTGATTATGTAGGATGCAATATGTTTTGCGTCTGGGATGCTCTCTCCTGCGCGGCCGGCGGATAGGACCAATGCGGACCAATGCGTAGAAAATTGACTTTTACTATAGCAAAAGAGGCAATTGCATTGTTTGATATTCTTTCAAATTTAATTTGAAAGTTACAAATAATGAATGAATAAAATTCATCATTTACTATGACTTGGCAACCAAAAGTAGATAGTTTCCGCATTGAAAATAGTTGAATAATTGACTAGCCAGTCAAGCGCGCGCGGCGCCGTGGCGGTTTCGCGCACACTGGATGGTTTCCGCAGGAATTTGTTGTTCACAGTGCAAAGAAAAGATTGTATTAACCATAACCGGCATGGTAGGCTGATAAGCATCAGGCAAGCGCGTGTCGCCCGTGCGTGGCCATCCGCCGCGCGCAGCGACGCAATGTATTGAAGGTAGGCAATAAGGAGTTACCGGATGCATGCAGCACACAGGCAGAATCTTGCGGCAACGCGCCAGGCGCGCGGCTTTACCTTGCTCGAACTGCTGGTGGTCATCGTGATCATCGGCTTGCTGGCGGCCTATGTGGGCCCCAAGTATTTCGCCCAATTGGGCAAATCCGAAGTGACGGTGGCCAAGGCGCAGATCGAGGCATTTGAAAAATCGCTCGACACCTACCGCCTCGACGTGGGGCGCTATCCGACCACGGAAGAGGGCCTGGCCGCGCTGCTGGCCGCGCCGCCCACCGCCGGCACGCGCTGGAATGGTCCCTACCTGAAAAAGGCCGTGCCGCTCGACCCGTGGGGCCATGCCTATCAATACCGCGCGCCCGGCAGCAAGGGCGAGTACGACATCGTCTCGATGGGCAAGGATGGCCAGCCCGGCGGCAGCGGCGAAAACGCCGACATCAGCTCGCAATAGCGCCAGCGCCATTCTTTTTCCTACGGACAAGCCATCATGCAGTTTGAAGTACGCGCGCTTTCCACGGACCAGGCCGTTGCTACCTTGACGACGTGCGTGATCGATGGCCGCGACGAGGCGGACGCGCGCCGCCAGGCCGAAGCGCGCGGCCTGTTCGTCAGCGCCATCCGCCCCCTGCGCGCCACGCCGTTCAGCGCCGCCGGGCGCCAGCGCGCGCGGGCCTTGCCCCTGCTGCTGTTCAGCCAGGAATTGCTGGCGCTGCTGCAGGCGGGCCTGGGCATCGTCGAGGCGCTGGAAGCCTTGCTGGAAAAGGAAGCGTCGCCGGCCACGCGCAGCGTGCTCACGCGCCTGCTGGAAGGCTTGCGCGAAGGCAAGCGCTTTTCCGCCGTGCTGGCAGAGCAGGCCGAGCTGTTTCCCCCCTTGTATATCGGCATCGTCAAGGCGGCGGAAGGCACGAGCGACTTGCCGCGCGCGCTGTCGCGCTACATCGACTACCAGCAGCGCATCGATACGGTGCGCGCCAAGATCGTCAGCGCCGCCATCTATCCCGCCATTTTGCTGGCCGTGGGCGGCGGCGTCAGCGCCTTCCTGATCAGCTATGTGGTGCCCCGTTTCGCCGAGGTGTACCAGGGCGCCGGGCGCAATCTGCCGTGGATGTCGCAAGTGATGCTCAGCTGGGGCCAGTTCGTCACCGAACATGGCCTGCTGCTGTTGCTGGGGCTGCTTATCACCGGCAGCGTACTATTGACCGCCGTGCGGCGCGTGCTGCGCCATGGCGGCGTGGCGCGCCTGCTGGCGAAGCTGCCCGGCATCGGCGAGCGCGTGCGCATCTATGAACTGTCGCGCCTGTACCTGACCCTGGGCATGTTGTCCGAAGGGGGCATCACCATCGTGCAGGCGATTGCCACCGTGCAAGCGATGGTCTCGCCGGGCATGCAGGCATCCTTGCAGGGCGCGCGCGCGGCCATCGAGGCGGGCCAGCCCCTGTCGTCCGCCTTCGAGCAGCATCAACTGACGACGCCGATTTCGCTGCGCATGCTGCGCGTGGGTGAGCGCACGGGTGACATGGGCCCCATGCTGACGCAGTCGGCGGCCTTTTACGACGGCGAAATCAGCCGCTGGATCGACCGGTTTACGCGCACCTTCGAACCCTTGCTGATGGCCGCCATCGGCCTGGTGGTGGGCGCCATCGTGATCCTGCTGTACATGCCCATCTTTGACCTTGCCGGCGATATCTCATGATGCCCTCCGCAGCCGAATCCACCGTGGCCATCGCGGCCATCGACCCTGCGCTGCTGCAGCGCGCGCGCATCCTGAGCCGGCAATCGAAGCGCAGCCTGGTCGAGGAATTGCAGGAACTGAGCGGCATCGAGGCGCGCGCCGTGGTGCGCGAACTGGCGCGCCCGTTCGGCCTGGACGTGCTGGAAACGGCCGACATGCTGGCGTTGTCTCCCGCCTTCGATGTGCTGCCCCTGTCGCAGGCGCTGGCGCGCCACAGTGTGCTGCTGCGCGGTGCCGACGGCCAGCTGGTGGGCGTGATCGCCGACCCCTTCGATCTCGACCTGCAAACCTGGCTGAGCGCGCGCGCCGGGCAGGGCGTGTTGAACGTGCGCCTGGCGCTGCAGGCCGACATCGGTGCCTACCTGTCGAAGCAGGAAGAATCGGCGCGCGCCGTCGACAACCTGCTGCCCGGCGCGGCGAACGACGCGCGGCGCGACGGCAAGACGGCGGCCGTGCTGTCGTTCGCCAGCGTCTCGGAAGCGGCCAGCCCCGCCGTCAAGCTGGTCAACTCGACTTTATATGACGCGCTGAAGGCGGGCGCCTCGGACATCCACCTGGAAAGCACGGCCGGCGGCCTGGCCGTCAAGTACCGCGTCGACGGCGTGCTCGATCACGCCACGTCCGTCAACGGCATCGAGGTGGCCGAGCACATCATCTCGCGCCTGAAAGTGCTGGCCGAACTCGATATCGCCGAGCGCCGCGTGCCGCAGGACGGCAGCTTCCGCGTCGAGTCGGGCGGGCGCGAAATCGATTTGCGCGTCTCCATCATGCCCAGCATCCATGGCGAGGACGCCGTCATCCGTATCCTCGACAAGCGCGCCATGATCGAGGCGTACGGCGCCCTGACCCTGGAAGCGCTGGGCTTTGACGCGCCGTCGCTCGAAGCCCTGCGCGCGCTGGCGCAGGAAGCCTACGGCATGCTGCTCGTCACCGGCCCCACGGGCTCGGGCAAGACGACGACCCTGTATGCGGCGCTGACGGAAATCCACAACGGGCGCGAAAAGATCATCACCATCGAAGACCCCGTCGAATACCAGCTGCCAGGCATCCTGCAGATCCCCGTGAATGAAAAGAAGGGACTGACCTTTGCCAAGGGCCTGCGCTCTATCCTGCGCCACGACCCCGATAAAATCATGGTGGGCGAGATCCGCGACCGCGAGACGGCGGAAATCGCCGTGCAATCGGCCCTCACGGGCCATTTGGTGCTCACGACCGTGCATGCGAATAATGTGTTCGACGTGTTCGGCCGCTTCACGCACATGGGCATCGACCCGTATGCCTTCGTCTCGGCCCTGAACGGCATCTGGGCGCAGCGGCTGATCCGCACCAACTGCCCCCATTGCGCGGTGGAGTACACGCCCGACGACGCGGAACTGGCCAGCGTGGGCCTGGCGCGCGCCGACGTGGCGGGCTATGAATTCAAGCAGGGCAAGGGCTGCGGCGACTGCCGCGGCACCGGCTACAAGGGGCGCCGCTCGATCGCCGAAATCCTCGTGCTGACCGATGAAATCCGCGAACTGATCGTCGACAAGAAGCCGATCCGCCAGATCAAGGCGGCCGCGTATGCGAACGGCACGCGCAGCCTGCGCCTGGCGGCGCTGGAGCTGGTCAGGCGGGGCGCCACCACCATCACGGAAATCAAGAGGGTCACCCTGCATGCGTAGAGGACTTGGACAAGCGCTGCGCCTGGGCGTGGCGGCGGGCAAGGTGAGCCTGTGGCGCAGCAGCCGCTGGCGCGCGCCCGCCTGGACGCCGCTGGGCGAAGCCGCGTATGCGCCGGACGAGTCGCTGCATGGCGACTTTGCCGCCCTGGGCCAGGCGCTGGCGCAGTTGCTGGAGCGATTGCTGCCGGCGGGTCAATACGCGGGCTGGCCATTGTCCGTGGTGCTCGACGATGGGCTGGCGCGCCTGTGGCGGGTGGACCTGCCGCAGGGCGCCGCGCGCCTGGCCGACATCGAGGCCGCCGCCGCGCTGCGCTTCCAGTCGCTGTATGGCGATGTGCCCGGCTTGTGGCACAGCAGCCTTGCCTGGGATGCGCGCGCGCCGTTTTTCTGCGCCGTGCCGCGTGCGCTGCTGGCGCAGCTGACGCGCGTGGCGGCCGAACGCAAGCTGGCCCTGATCTTTATTACACCGCAATTTGCGCGCCACTGGAACCGCTGGCACGGCGCGCTGAAACCGGGCGCCTGGTTTGGCCAGTTGCAGGAAAACGCCTTGACCCTGGGCGTGCGGCACGATGGCAGCCTGCTTGCCGTGCGCGCGCTGCCCGTGCCGCAGGACGCGGGCAGCGACTGGCTGGCGCAGACGCTGGCGCGCGAAGCGCTGCTGCAAGGCGTGCCCGCGCCGGCGCTGCTGCAGCTGTGCGGCGCGCCGCCGCCCGCATGGCTGGCGCCGGCGAAAGCGCTACGCTGCCAGGTTTTTTCCACGCCGGACGGGGATGGCGCCTTGTCGCCGGCCGCCCGGCTGGCGCGCAGCGGAGGCGTGGCATGACGCGCCTCGATATCGATTTCGCGCCGCCCGGCTGGCGCCGCAGCCTGCACCGCGTGCCCGCCTGGGCCTGGTTCACGGGCGCGCTGGGCCTGGCTTTGATCGCCACGGCAGCGTGGGCCGGCAGCGCCGCGCTGCAGCACCAGCAGGCAAGCGAGGCACGCTGGCTGCTGGCGCAGCAGCGCGTGACGGCCGCCATGCAGGGGCCTGCGCCTGCGCCGCAAGTGCCGATCGCGCCCGCGCAGGCGGCGGCCGTGAATGCGGCCATCCTGCAATTGAACCTGCCGTGGCGCGATCTGCAGGATGCGCTGGCCAGCGCCACGCCGCCCGCCATCGCGCTGCTGGCGCTGGAGCCGGACGCGCGCAAGCGCGTGCTGAAGATCACGGCGGAAACGACCGGCAGCGACGCCATGGTGGCCTACATCGCGCAATTGAAGCAGCAGGAGCTGTTCGGCTCCCGCGTGCAGCTGCTGCGCCATGAAATCAACGCGCTCGATCCGAACAAGCCCTTGCGCTTCCAGCTCGAAGCGCGCTGGGGTACGCCATGACGGCCATCGACATCAACATCTTGCGCCTGCGCGCGCAATTGCTGCTGCGCCGCCTGGGCGTGCCCGCCTGCCTGGCCGTGCTTCTGCTCGCGCTGGGGATCGCCGCCTGGGCGTGGGCGTGGCAGCAGCGCGCCGTGGCGGCGCGGCTGGAAGCGCGGCCCTTGCCGCAGCCATCGCTGGCCGTGGCGGTCTTGGCGCCGCCGGCGACGGCCAGCGAGAACCTGGCGCGCTTTTATGCCGCCCTGGGACAGCAGCGCCACGCGGAGCAGCAGGTCAAGCAGCTGTTCGACCTGGCCGCGAAAAACGGCTTGTTGCTGGCGCAAGGCGAATACAAGAGCGGCTACGACAAGGCCAGCAGGGTCGCCACCTGGCAGGTGACCTTGCCGCTGAAGGGCAGTTACGCGGCCGTATCGCAGTTCGCGCTGCAGGCGCTGCGCGCTGTCCCCTTCGCCTCGCTCGACGAACTGAGTTTTCGCCGCGAGCAGATCGCCGATACGCAACTCGAAGCGCGCCTGCGCCTGACCTTTTATCTGACCGATACGCCTGGCGTTGCGGGAGAAACACCATGACCCCGCGCCATTGGCTCATGCTGGCCGGCTTGCTGGGCGCGGGCGCCTTGCTGCTGTTCGGCGAGCGCCAGCCCGTGTCCAGCGTGGCGGAAGCCGTGGAGCGGGCCGTCGCGCCTGCGCCCGCGCGCCATGCGGCCGCCAGGCCGCCAGCCGCGCAACCGGCCATCCTGGCCCTGCTGCCGCGCAGCGAAGTGGCGGGCGAGGATGGCGACACCTTCGGCGGCGCCGGCGCTGTCTTCCAGAGCCAGAACTGGAATCCGCCGCCGCCGAAGGTGGTGGCCGTCGCCCCGCCGCCGCCACCGCCGCCGATGGCGCCGCCGCTGCCCTTCGTCTACCTGGGCAAGGCGGCCGCCGACGGCGCATGGGAAGTGTTTTTGTCGCGCGCCGACAAGACATATATCGTGCGCGCCAATACCGTCATCGATGGCGCCTACAAGGTCGTGACGATCGCGCCGCCCGTCATGACGCTCACCTATTTGCCGTTGAACCAGGTTCAGCAGCTCAACATTGGAGTACTCGAGTGATGCCTCGTTCCTTTTCATCGGCGCCGTTGCTGGCGCTGCTGGTGCTGCTGTCCGGCTGCGCAGGGCAGCAAGCCTACCGCGACGGGCGTGAGCTGATTGCGCAAGATCAAATCCCGGCCGGCCTGCAAAAGCTGCAGGAAGCGCTGCAGCAGGACCCCGGCAACGCGCAGTACCGCAGCGCCTGGCTGCAGGCGCGCGAACGGGCGACCAGCAGCCGCTTGCAACAGGCCGAGCGCCAGGCGCAGGCGGGCCAGGGCGAGCTGGCGCGCGCCTCTTTCCTGAGCGTGCTGGAAATCGATGCGCAGAACGAGCGCGCCAACAGCGGCTTGCGCGCGCTCGAACGCGAGCAGCGCCAGGGGAAATTGCTGTCTGAGGCGCGCACGGCGTTTGAGGCAAAACAATACGATCCGGCGCGCCAGCGCCTGAACGCCATCCTCACCGAGCAGCCGAGCCACGCCGGCGCGCGCGCGCTGCTGCGCGAGGTCGATGAAAAAACGGCGCCGCCCATCGTCGAATCGGGTCTGGCCAAATCGTACAAGCAGCCGATCACGATCGAGTTCCGCGACGCGCCGTTAAAACAGGTGTTCGAGCTGATCGCGCGCCGCTCGGGCCTCAATTTTGTCTTCGACAAGGACGTCAAGGCGGATGCGAAGACCTCGATCTTCCTGAAAAACAGCACGGTGGAATCGGCCGTCTACTTCCTGCTGGTGACGAACCAGCTGGAGCAGCAGGTGATGGATGCGAACACGATCTTGATCTACCCGAACGTGGCGGCGAAATTGAAGGAATACCAGGAAGTGCTGGTGAAAACCTTCTTCCTGGCGAATGCGGATGCCAAGCAGGTGGCCAACACGCTCAAGACCATCTTGAAGACGCGCGACGTGGTGGCCGATGAAAAGCTCAACCTCGTCATCGTGCGCGACACGCCCGAGGCGATCCGCCTGGCCGAGCGCCTGATCGCGCTGCAGGACGTGCCCGAAGCGGAAGTGGTGCTGGAGCTGGAAATCCTCGAAGTCAAGCGCAGCCGCCTGCTGGAACTGGGCGTGGCCTGGCCGACGAGCCTGACCCTGACGCCACTTTCCACTTCGGGCGGCGCGGGGCTGACCATCAACGATTTGAATAACCTGAACCAGCGCACCATCGGCGTGAGCGACCTGTCCGTGACGGCGAATGCCAAGAAGACGGATGGCGACGCGAATATCCTGGCCAATCCGCGCATCCGCGTGCGCAACCGGGAAAAGGCGAAGTTCGTCATCGGCGACAGGGTGCCCGTGGTGACCACCACCATTTCGCCGGGCACGGGCGGCTTCGCTTCCGAGTCGATCAGCTACCTGGACGTGGGCTTGACGGTGAATGCCGAGCCGACCATCTATTTGAACAATGAAGTGGGCATCCGCATTTCGCTCGAAGTGAGCAACCTGGGCGCGGCCACCACCACCCGCAGCGGCTCGACCCTGTACCAGATCGGCACGCGCCAGGCCTCGACCATGCTGCAATTGAAGGATGGCGAAAACCAGGTGCTGGCGGGCCTGATCAACAATGAGGAGCGCAGCTCGGGCAACAAGGTGCCGGGCCTGGGCGACATCCCCGTGCTGGGGCGTTTGTTCGGCAGCAGCAAGGACGACAGCCAGAAGACGGAAATCGTGCTGTCGATCACGCCGCACCTGGTGCGCACGGTGCAGCGTCCGGAAGCGAAGGAATCGGAATTCTCGGCCGGCACGGAAGGCAGCTTCCGCCGCCGTCCCGACATGGCGGCCAAGGCGCCCACGCAGATGCCGGGTACGGTCATCGTGCGTTCCGGCCCGTCCGCCGTCGGCATGCAGCCGGCGCCGCCGCAGCCACTGATGACGCCCGGACAGCTGCCGGCGCAGCCGCAGACGGTGCCCGCGCCGGAAGTGGCGCCGTCGCCCGAGCCGGCCGCATTGCCCTTGCCGATATCGTCCGGCCAGCCCGTGCCGCTGCAGGCGGCGCCCTTGCCCCTGTCGTCGAGCCAGCCGGTGCCCGTGGTGCCGCCGCCCGCCAAATGAGCGTGGTGCGCGCGCAGGGCGGCTTCACCCTGATCGAACTGCTGGTGACCCTGGCCATCCTGGGCGTGCTGGCCACCCTGGTGATCCCCGTCACGCAAGTGACGGTGCAGCGGCGCCAGGAGCAGGAATTGCGGCGCGCGCTGCGCGAGATCCGCCAGGGGCTCGACGCCTATAAGCGGGCCGGCGACGAGGGCCGCATCCTGCGCGCGGCCGATGCCAGCGGCTATCCGAAAAGCCTGGAACTGCTGGTCGAGGGCGTGCCGGACCAGCGCAATCCGAAGCGCAGCAAGCTGTTTTTCCTGCGCCGCGTGCCGCGCGACCCGTTCAATGGGGACGCGGGCTTGAGCGATGCGCAAACCTGGGGCAAGCGCAGCTACGCCAGCGAAGCGACCGAGCCGCGCGAGGGCGACGATGTGTACGATGTGTATTCCACCTCCGGCAAGACCGGCTTGAACGACGTGCCTTACCGTCTATGGTGAACCATGCCCGCTGAAAACGCCCCGCGCCGCGCGCGCGGCTTTACCCTGATCGAACTGCTGGTCGTGCTCGGTATCGTGGCGCTGCTGCTGACCCTGGCCGTGCCGCGCTACTTTCCCAGCCTCGACAAGGCGAAGGAAACCGTATTGGCCGACAACTTGCGCAACCTGCGCACGACCATCGACCAGTTCCACGGCGATACGGGGCGCTACCCCGATTCGCTGGAGCAACTGGTGGAAAAGAAATACCTGCGCGCCATGCCCATCGATCCCATCACGGACAGCGACAGCAGCTGGCTGATCGTGCCGCCGCCCGACGACACGCCGGGCCAGGTGTATGACGTGAAAAGCGGCGCGCCCGGCAAGGATCGCAGCGGCACGCCGTTCGCCGACTGGTAGCGGCCATGTACCGTTCTGCGCGCCGCCAGCGCGGTTTTACCTACCTGGGGCTAATCATCCTGGTGGCCGTCCTGGGCCTGACAGGGGCGGCTGGCCTGAAGATGGGTTCCTTGCTGCAGCGCCAGGCGGCCGAGCAGGAATTGCTCGACATCGGCGCGCAGTTTGCGGATGCCCTCTACAGCTATGCGGCCGCCACGCCGCCGGGCCAGCCGCAACAGCCGCCGACCTTGGCCGCCTTGCTGCGCGATCCCCGTACGCCCCAATTGCGCCGGCATCTGCGCAAGTTGTTCGTCGACCCCATCACGGGGCGTGCCGAGTGGGGCTTGCTGTACCAACCCGGCAGCAACGGCATCATTGGCGTGCACAGCCTGTCGAAGGCAGCGCCATTAAAGGTTGGCAATTTCGAGGCCAGGTTTGCCGGCTTCGAAGGCAAGGCCCATTTTTCGGAGTGGCACTTTATGCTGGAGGCCCGAGGGCAAACCACCCCGGCTGCGGCGGTGTCGGGCATGCCGGCGGCCGAGGCGCCTGGCATCGCTCCCGCTTTGCCGGCAGCACCGTTGTTTTCCCGCCCTGTTACCCCACCGCAAGAACAGCCACCGCCAGAGCCAGTTGAGCAGCCTGACGCGCAAAATGTCGATGAAAACACGGCCGAGCAGGCACTTTCACCGTAAAACATGGGAAAAATAGATGTATGCACTGGCAACTATTTTTCTCCAGAAATTCATGGATAGTGGCAAATATTTCATTATGAAAATAGTTATCTCAAACGAAACTTCGATAAAATATTTATAAGTAATTTGATGTAATTATGCTACCATCCTGTTCAGTACTTCCGGTACTAAAACTATTGGTGGCCTGCGCATTGCAGCCATAAATTACTTTTTAAGGGATAAGCTATGAAATTGAAATTTATCGCTGCAGGCATCATGGCAGCAGCATCGTTCAGCGCGTCGGCGGCAACCTACGACCTGGGCATCCTGGACCCAACCGGTTCGGACACCCTGTCGGCTTTCACGACGAAGTTCGCTATCAATTCGGAGATCAATGATTCGTGGACCTTCCAGTTGCTGGCCCCATCGTCGACCTCGTTCGGTGCACTGCAAACGTTCTCTGTTGCTAACGGCGCGATCAAGGATTTCGCCGCTACCCTGGTCGGCTATGGCGACCTGGCCAAGAGCACAGCTAGCGGTATCCAGAATCTGAGCTGGGCAGGTCAATTGGCCGCAGGCACTTACACGGTGCAAGTCACGGGCCTGACCCTGGTGAAAAATGTTCAGTACGTAGGCACGGTTTCGGCCCTGCCAGTACCGGAACCAGAAACCTATGGCATGCTGCTCGGCGGCCTGGCGCTGGTTGGCGCCGTGGCACGCCGCCGCGCCAAGAAAGCTGCTTAAGCTTACGCTGTAATGAAAAAAACCCGCTTCGGCGGGTTTTTTTTTCGTCTGGATCATTTGCGCAAGGCGAGACGCCGGCAACAACATCCTGCGCAATCTGGACAAGCTGTGCAGGACCAGGCGCCAAGTCGAAGACAGTACGCCAGTACGGCAAAGCTCCGGCAAGAATGTCCTGCGCAATCTGGACAAGCTGTGCAGGACCAGGCGCCAAGTCGAAGACAGTACGCGAGTATGGCGAGACGCCGGCATCAACATCCTGCCGCAATCTGGACAAGCTGTGCAGGACCAGGCGCCAAGTCGAAGACAGTACGCGAGTATGGCGAGACGCCGGCAACAACATCCTGCGCAGCTTGTCACGCGTGGCGCTTGAAGTCGCGGAAGCGGAAGCCAACGAGGAACAAGGTGGCAAAGTACGCCACGCCGCACAGGGCCACCACCAGGGCCAGCGTGCCGGCCCGCAGCAGCGGATGGGCTTGCATGGCGATCCAGTCGATGCGCGTGGCACCCAGGACTGCCACGCCGCCCATGACGCAGAGCGCCGGCAGCAGGCGCAGGAAAAACTTGGCCCAGCCCGGTTTCGGCTGGTAGATGCCGCGCTTGCGCAAGCCCCAGTACAGGAAGCTGGCGTTCAGGCAGGCGCCCAGTCCGATCGACAGGGCCAGACCGGCCACGGCGATGTAGGGCACGAATAGCAGATTCATCAGCTGCGTGGCGATCAGCACGCCGATGGCGATTTTCACGGGCGTGCGGATGTCCTGGCGTGCATAGAAGGCGGGCGCCAGGGTTTTCACGAGGATGATGCCGATCAAACCCAGGCTGTAGGCCACCAGCGGCTGCGTCGACATGGTCACAGATTCCGCCGTAAATTTGCCATAATGGAAGAGGGTGGCGATCAGCGGCGTGGCCAGGGTCGCCATGCCGACTGCGGCGGGCAGGGCCAGCAAAAAGGTCAGGCGCAAGCCCCAGTCCAGCAGGGCCGAGTATTCCGTCTTGTCGCCATCCACGTTCGCTTTCGACAGGCTGGGCAGCAAGATGGTGCCCAGGGCCACGCCCAGCATGGCGGTGGGGAATTCCATCAGGCGGTCCGCATACGACAGCCAGGAAATGCTGCCTTCGGCCAGACGCGAGGCGATGCTGGTGTTGATCATCAGGCTGATCTGGGCGGCCGAGACGGCGAACACGGCCGGTCCCATCTTTTTCAGCACGCGGCGCACGCCGCCGTCGGACAGGCCGATGGCGGGATTGATCGACAGACGCGGCAGCATGCCGATCTTGATCAGCGCGGGAATCTGGATGGCCACCTGCAGCAAGCCGCCGGCGAACACGGCGATGGCCATGGCGTAGATCGGCTGTTTTAAATATGGCGCGAGGAACAGCGAGGCGGCGATGAATGATAAATTCAGCAGCACCGGCGTAAATGCGGGAATCTTGAATTCGCGCCAGGTGTTCAAGATGCCGCCGGCCAGGGCCACGAAGGACATGCAGGTAATGTAAGGGAACATCAGCCGCGTCATCCACACGGCCGCGTCGAAGGCGCCCGGGTCCTTGGACAGGCCCGTGGCGATCACGTAGACGAACCACGGCGCGCCGGCGATGCCGATGGCGGAGACGAGCAGGGTGGCCCAGACGAGCGTGGTGGCCACATGGTCGGCCAGTTGCTTGCTCGCTTCCTGTCCATGCTGGTTCTTGTATTCAGACAAGATCGGCACGAAGGCTTGCGAGAACGCGCCCTCGGCAAACAAACGGCGCAACAGGTTGGGAATGCGGAAGGCAACAATGAAGGCGTCCGTGTAGGCGCCGGCGCCAAAGGCGCGCGCGAACAGGCTTTCGCGCAATAATCCGGTTACACGGGACAGCATGGTCATGCTGGAAATGGCGGCGAGGGTTTTAAGCAAGTTCATGGGGCCAGATTATAGCCGGGCGCGGTACTGGCAAACGGTTAAAATATGGTAACAATTGCCGCCGATTCGCCCTTGCCAGGCCCATTTTCACGTGTTTTTGACGCGATACCCGGTTTTTTGATTTGCCCCCGCTTGAAAATATCGCTATAATCGAAGGCTGTACAGAATTCTGTTACGCAGACACTAATGTTTGACAGGCACTGGTTTGGCACACATGGTTCGGCAGACGCACAGAACGCACCGGTTGGCAAACACTAATGTTTGCAAACGCACTTTGACCCTGTTTTAGGAAATTCCATGGCAAATACCGCACAAGCGCGCAAACGCGCTCGTCAAGCAGTTAAGCAAAACGCACACAATTCGTCCCAACGTTCGACCTTGCGCACGGCTATCAAAGCTGCTCGCAAAGCGATCCAGGGCGGCGACAAGGCAGCTGCTGCTGCAATCTTCCAGGCATCCGTGTCGACCATCGACCGTATCGCTGACAAGAAGATCATCCACAAAAACAAGGCAGCTCGCCATAAGAGCCGTCTGGCAGCCGCTTTGAAAGCACTGTCCGCTTAATATTCGCCAGCAGGCAAGCCGCCACGGCGGCCTTGCCTGTGCCGGTACACTGGCACTGGTTGAAAAGCAAAAACCCGCAGATTCGTTCTGGCGGGTTTTTTCGCGTTTTTCACCGTTTTCTTGCGGGTTTTTTGTGCTTCCGTCCGCTATCGGACGGGGCGCGACCTAGCGTGCCGCCGGCAGGTTGCCGATGCTCATGCCCGGCTTGATGTTCTTTTGCTTGAACCAGCCCAGGTGCATTTCCAGCGCATAGCGCACGGGCACGGTCTTCGTGGAGCAATGGCTGTCGAGCGTGTGCGGCTGCATGTCTTCGATGTTGACGATCTTGCCGCCGGCATCGATAAAGGCCACCGACAGGGGCAGCGGCGTGTTCTTCATCCACATGCATTGCGTCGATGGGTTGCCAAAGACAAACAGCATGCCCGCATTCGCCGGCATCTTTTCACGGTACATCAACCCCTGTTCGCGTTGCTCTTCTGTCGCCGCCACTTCCGCCTGGATCAGATGCATGCCGGCCGACAGCTGCAAGCTCTTTGTTTGCGCCTGGGCCATGCCGGCGCAAGACAGCAGGGCGATGGACAGGCTGAGGCGGCGAAGGGGATTTTTCATGGGGCGGGATGGGCGGCTGCGAAGCGGCGATTAAGCCATGCTGGCGGCCGCCTGGTCAAGCGTGTTGCTTGGCCGCATCGAAAACGTGGGGTTACAGCAACATGGTCGCCGCCGTCACCCCGGGAACGGCGTTTATTTCACTGGTTTGCCCGCTTCAGCGGCCGGCTGCTTCGTCTTGCGCGCCTGGGGAATCAGGCGCGGCGCGTCGGTTGCGGCCGAGGCCTTGGCGGATGCGCCGGAGCGGGCCGCGTCCGTCGCTGCCGATGCGTTGACGGAGGCCGACGCCGGCGGCACGGGCTTGCTGGCATCGGTGGCGGCCGATGCGTGGCTGGCTGCCGATGCGGGTGGCGGCTTGACGGCATCGGTCGCGGCGGAAGCGTGCACCTGGGCGCCCGACTGGGCCAGTGCGGCGCCGGCAAGCAGGGAAGCGGCCAGGGTGAATATTACTTTTGTCATCATCTTTCCTTTTCCGTCATGTGAAGGTCAGATGATTTTAATGCATTATCTAAAAATAAATAGTGCTTATTGGAAAAATTTCAGCAAGGAAAACCGTTTTTCTTGTGCCGTTCACATTTTCCCAATGTTCTCGGCCGGCACCTCGCACCATTCGCCGGGCAACAGCGGATGGCTGGCCAGCGAGAACGGGCCGATGGCGCTGCGCACCAGGCGCAGGGTGGGCAGGCCGACGGCGGCCGTCATGCGCCGCACTTGCCGGTTCTTTCCTTCTTTTAAGGTGATCGCCAGCCATGAAGTGGGCTTGTCGGCGCGCGCGCGGATGGGCGGATTGCGGGGCCACAGCCAGTCCGGCTCGGCGATGCGCACGGCCTTGCATGGCTTGGTGATGAAGTCGCCCAGGTCCAGCGGCGCCTGCAGGCGCGCCAGGCTGGCCGCATCGGGCACGCCGTCGACCTGCACCAGATAGGTTTTCGCTTCCTTGCGGTCCGGGTGGCTGATCTCGTGCTGCAGGCGGCCGTCGTCCGTCAGCAGCAGCAAGCCTTCGCTGTCGGCGTCGAGCCGGCCGGCCGGGTAGATGCCGGGAATGGTGAGGTGGTCGGCCAGGGTGGCGCGGCCGTCCTGCGGCGAAAACTGGCACAGGACCTGGAATGGTTTATTGAAGAGGATGAGTGGCATGCTGGTAGAGGAATTGATGTAGGCGAGGGTGGCTGCTGGTTGGCGCCGCAAAAGCGTGGCGCCCTGTAAGATAGTGGTGCATAATGTGAAATATAAGTCTTATGTCTTATAGAAGACATGGGCCGTATGGCAGCGAGGTTCTTTGGCGCCGCGGATGGCCCGGCTGTTCTTTCCTGCTAAAGTGCGTTGTTGCCGCCCTGTTCGGACTTGTTTTTGTAAACTCTGCAACCGCAGAGCGCGTCGCCGGCCAGTGTTATCCGCCTGCGGCGTGTCCCACTTCGGAGATCACGATGTATCAACATATCACTGTACCTGCTGACGGCCAAAAAATCACCGTCAACGCCGATTTTTCGCTGAATGTACCAGATAATCCCATCGTTCCCTTCATTGAAGGCGATGGCACGGGCATCGATATCAGCCCGGTCATGATCAAGGTGATCGACGCGGCCGTGGCCAAGGCCTACGGCGGCGCGCGCAAGATCAGCTGGATGGAAATCTACGCGGGCGAGAAATCGACGAATGTGTACGGCCCCGATGTGTGGCTGCCGGAAGAAACCTTGCAGGTGCTGAAGGATTACGTGGTTTCCATCAAGGGCCCGCTGACCACGCCCGTCGGCGGCGGCATCCGCTCGCTGAACGTGGCCCTGCGCCAGCAGCTCGATCTGTATGTCTGCCTGCGTCCCGTGCGCTACTTCACGGGCGTGCCGTCGCCCGTGAAAGAGCCGGAAAAGACGGACATGGTGATTTTCCGCGAAAACTCGGAAGATATCTACGCCGGCATCGAATACCAGCAAGGCTCGCCCGAAGCGAAGAAATTGATGGATTTCCTGGTCAATGAAATGGGCGTGACGAAAATCCGCTTCCCGGCCACGTCGGGCCTGGGCATCAAGCCCGTGTCCATCGAAGGCACGCAGCGCCTGGTGCGCAAGGCCATCCAGTACGCGATCGACAATGACAAGCCCTCCGTGACGATCGTGCACAAAGGCAACATCATGAAGTACACGGAAGGCGGCTTCCGCGACTGGGCGTATGCGCTGGCGCAAAAGGAATTCGGTGCCGAGCTGATCGATGGCGGTCCATGGTGCAAGTTCAAGAATCCGAAGACGGGCCGCGACATCATCGTCAAGGACTCGATCGCTGACGCGTTCCTGCAACAGATCTTGCTGCGTCCGGCCGAATACAGCGTCATCGCCACCCTGAATCTGAACGGCGATTACATTTCCGACGCGCTGGCGGCGCAAGTGGGCGGCATCGGCATCGCGCCGGGCGCCAACCTGTCCGATTCCGTCGCCATGTTCGAGGCGACGCACGGCACGGCGCCGAAGTACGCGGGCAAGGATTACGTGAATCCCGGTTCCCTGATCCTGTCGGCGGAAATGATGTTGCGCCACATGGGCTGGCTGGAAGCGGCCGACCTGGTCATTTCTTCGATGCAAAAGTCGATCGCCTCGAAGCGCGTCACCTACGATTTCGCCCGCCTGATGGAAGGCGCGACACAAGTGTCGTGCTCCGGTTTCGGCGAGGTCATGATCGAGCACATGTAAAAGAGGGGCGGGCAGGGTGCAGCGCACCCTGCGGACGAAAAAAAACCCCGCTTCAAGGAAACGGGGTTTTTCACATCTGAGGGCCGGCGATGCTTAGGCTGCCTGGATGTTGGAAGCTTGCTTGCCTTTAGGGCCTTGCGTGACTTCGAATTGAACTTTTTGACCTTCTTTGAGGGTCTTGAAACCGTTCATGTTGATCGCGGAGAAATGAGCAAACAAATCTTCGCCGCCATCATCTGGAGTGATGAAGCCAAAACCTTTGGAATCATTGAACCACTTAACTGTACCTGTTGCCATAAAAAGAACTTTCAAAATTAAAACAAATCACACGAGCCATAAAAGCAAGAAGCTTCTTGCCCCCTCCTCGACGTCTCACTTCTTATCAAGCTGTACATTACTGCAACAGTCGATACAGCATTGTTGGCGGAATAAATAATGAAGTCAAGCGCTTTTCCATCGATATTGCCAAATTCTTCACGAGAACCAAAAAAGCAACTCTTGATTTTGACAGCAAGGTCGCCATCTGCGCAATATTAAGAAAACGCGTAAGATTGAAAACAATTGGAAAGGCGTAGATATTGCGCATGACAACCACTGTGAAAGCATTAGAATAAGCGTATGGCAACCAAGCACGACACAGAAACCCTGCTGGAGCGGCAAGTGCTGAAGCCGCCACCGCTCTACCAGGTGGCCTTGCTCAATGACGACTACACCCCGATGGAATTTGTGGTGGCCATCATTCAGGAGTATTTCAACAAGGACCGTGAAACGGCGACGCAAATCATGCTCAGTGTTCATCGCTACGGCAAAGGAGTGTGCGGCGTGTTCTCTAAAGATATAGCGTGTACCAAAGTGGAGTTCGTTTTAACGCATGCGCGCAAGGCGGGGCACCCCCTGCAGTGCGTGATGGAGGAAGTATGATTGCGCAGGAATTAGAAGTAAGTTTGCACATGGCGTTTGTCGAAGCTCGGCAGGCACGGCACGAATTCATCACGGTTGAGCATTTACTGCTGGCACTGCTGGACAATCCCTCCGCTGCCGAGGTATTGCGTGCCTGCGCGGTCAATATAGAGGACCTGCGCAAGACCCTCACCAATTTCATCGGCGATAACACGCCGACCGTGCCTGGCACGGGCGAAGTCGACACCCAGCCGACGCTTGGTTTCCAGCGCGTGATCCAGCGCGCCATCATGCACGTCCAGTCCGCCTCGAACGGCAAGAAGGAAGTCACGGGCGCCAATGTGCTGGTGGCCATCTTCGGCGAAAAGGATTCGCATGCGGTCTACTACCTGCACCAGCAGGGCGTGACGCGCCTGGACGTGGTCAATTTCATTTCGCACGGCGTGCGCAAGGACCAGTCGACGGAAAGCGCGAAAGCCTCCGAAGGCGTGGAAGAAGCGCCCGTCGACGGCCAGCCGAAGGAAAGTCCGCTCGACCAGTTCACGCAAAACCTGAACAAGGCCGCCGCCGAAGGCAAGATCGACCCGCTGATCGGCCGCGAGGAAGAAGTCGACCGCGTGATCCAGATCCTGTGCCGCCGCCGCAAGAACAATCCGCTGCTGGTGGGCGAGGCGGGCGTGGGCAAGACGGCCATCGCTGAAGGCCTGGCTTACCGCATCACGCAAAGCGATGTGCCGGAAATCCTGCAGAATGCCGTCGTGTATTCGCTGGACATGGGCGCCTTGCTGGCCGGTACCAAGTACCGCGGCGACTTCGAGCAGCGCCTGAAAGCCGTGCTCAAGCAGTTGAAGGATAATCCGAACGGCATCCTGTTCATCGACGAGATCCACACCATCATCGGTGCGGGCTCGGCGTCGGGCGGCACGCTGGACGCATCCAACCTGCTGAAACCGGCGCTGGCCAACGGTCAATTGAAGTGCATCGGCGCGACCACGTACACGGAATTCCGCGGCGTGTTCGAGAAAGACCATGCGCTCTCCCGCCGCTTCCAGAAAGTGGACGTCAACGAGCCGACCGTCGAGCAAACCGTGCAAATCCTGCGCGGCCTCAAATCGCGCTTCGAAGAGCACCATGGCGTCAAATACTCGGCCTCGGCCCTGTCGACGGCGGCCGAACTGGCGGCGCGCTTCATCAACGACCGCCATCTGCCGGACAAGGCGATCGACGTCATCGATGAAGCGGGCGCGGCGCAGCGCATCCTGCCGAAGTCGAAGCAAAAGAAAACCATCGGCAAGGCCGAGATCGAGGACATCATCGCCAAGATCGCGCGCATTCCGCCGCAAACGGTCAACCAGGACGACCGCAGCAAGCTGCAGACGATCGACCGCGACTTGCGCAATGTCGTGTTCGGGCAAGATCCAGCCATCGACGCGCTGGCCTCGGCCATCAAGATGGCCCGTGCCGGCCTGGGCAAGACGGACAAGCCGATCGGCTCCTTCCTGTTCTCCGGTCCGACCGGCGTCGGCAAGACCGAGGTGGCCAAGCAATTGGCCTTCATCCTCGGTATCGAGCTGATCCGTTTCGACATGTCCGAATACATGGAGCGCCACGCCGTCAGCCGCCTGATCGGCGCGCCGCCGGGCTACGTCGGTTTCGACCAGGGCGGCTTGCTGACGGAAGCGATCACCAAGAAGCCGCATGCGGTCTTGCTGCTCGATGAAATTGAAAAAGCCCATCCGGACATTTTCAATATCCTGCTGCAAGTCATGGACCATGGCACCTTGACGGACAACAATGGCCGCAAAGCCGATTTCCGCAACGTGATCATCATCATGACGACCAATGCGGGTGCGGAAAGCCTGCAAAAGACGTCGATCGGCTTCACCAATTCGAAGCAGGCCGGCGACGAGATGGCCGACATCAAGCGTATGTTCACGCCGGAATTCCGCAACCGCATCGACGCGACCATCAGCTTCCGCGCGCTGGACCAGGAAATCATCCTGCGCGTGGTCGACAAGTTCCTCATGCAGCTGGAAGAGCAGTTGCACGAGAAAAAGGTCGAAGCCGTGTTTACCGAGAAGCTGCGTGCTTTCCTCGGCAAGAAGGGCTTCGATCCGCTGATGGGCGCGCGGCCGATGGCGCGTTTGATCCAGGACATGATCCGCAAGGCGCTGGCCGACGAACTGCTGTTCGGCCGCCTGGTCACGGGCGGACGGGTCACCGTCGACCTCGACGACAAGGAGCAGGTCTTGCTGGAATTCCCGGAACCGCCAGACGCGGCGCCGACGGCGGCACCGGAAACGGTGGAAGTGGAATAAACTTCCTGCTGTCAACAAAAAACCCGCGCACGCAAGTGATGCGGGTTTTTTTACGTTTTTATGGGCAATAAAGAAGGTTTTAAGAAGGTTTTCTTTGGCCGTAGTTATGCCAGAATTGCTGTCCGGTATCGACATGATGTCCATGCCACCTGACTGCTATCTGGATGCTCACATGAAAATTTCCCGTACTCTTGCCTTCCTGTTGTTTTCCGCCGGCTTGCTGGGCAACGCCGCCGCTGCCGCGTCCGCCGGCAGTTATTTCCGTTTTCCCGCCGTGCGCGGCGATACCGTCGTCTTCACGGCCGAAGGCGACTTGTGGAAAAGCAATCTACGCGGCGGCGCGGCGCAGCGTTTGACCACGCATCCCGGCTATGAAACGAACGCGGCGATTTCGCGCGACGGCCAGTGGCTGGCGTTTTCCGCCGCCTATGAAGGGGCGCAGGAAGCGTATGTGATGCCGCTGGCCGGCGGCTTGCCGCGCCGTATTTCCTTTGATAATGGCGGCGTGTTGGTGCTGGGCTGGACGGTGCAGGGCGAAGTGCTGGTCAGCACGCAAAATACGGACGGTCCCGCCTCGCGCCGCATCGTCGCCGCCATCGATCCCGTGAAACAGACGCGGCGCGTGTTTCCCGTGGCCGACGCCAACGACGCCGTGCTCGACGATGCCGGCAAGACGCTGTTCTTCACGCGTTTCGGCCTGGCCATGACGAACGACAATGTACGCAACTACCGGGGCGGCGCGCATGCCACGCTGTGGCGCTATGAGCTCGACGGCAAGGGCGAGGCTGTGCCCATGCATACGGAGCCTGCCGTGTTGGCGGGCAACAACAAGCGCCCCATGTGGTGGCAGGGCCGTGTCTATTACATCAGCGACGCGGGCGGCAGCGACAATCTGTGGAGCATGCTGCCCGACGGCTCCGACCGCCGCGCCTTGACCGGCCACACGCAGTGGGACGTGCGCAACGCGCAGCTGGGCGACGGCAAGATTGTGTATCAATTGGGCGCAGACCTGCGGGTACTGGACCTGGCCGCAGGGATGGACTCATCGCCATTGCCGATCAGCCTCGTGTCCGATTTCGACCAGCAGCGCGCGCGCCAGATCCGCTCGCCGCTCGATACCTTGAGCAATGTCCAGCTGTCCGGCAAGGATGAGCGCATCATCCTCACCGCTCGCGGGCGCGTCAGCATCGCCGGCACGGGCAGTCAGCGCCGCGTCGACATCGCCATTCCCGAAGGGGCAAGGGCGCGCGATGCCGTCTTTTCCAGCGACGAGAAATCCGTGTTCGCCATCGTCGACACGAGCGGCGAGAACGAAATCTGGAAGTACGCCGCCGATGGCTCGGGCAAGGGCGAGCAGCTGACGACGCAGGGAGACAATCACCGCTGGAAGCTGTACCCGTCGCCGGACGGGCGCTGGCTGGCGCACACGGACAAGAAGGGCCGTTTCTGGCTGCTGGACCTGGCCGCCAGGGGCAACCAGTTGATCGATGACGCGGGCAAGGCGGGCGTGGACAAGCACGACGAAGTGCAATGGTCGCCCGACAGCCGTCACCTGGCCATCGTGCGCGTGGCCAGCAACGAGCAGCGCGATCAGATCGGCCTGTATAACCTCGCATCGAAGCAGTTGCAGTTCGTCACCAGCGACCGCTATACCTCCGCTTCGCCCGTGTTTTCGCCGGACGGGCGCTGGCTGTATTTCATGTCGGCGCGCAATTTCCAGCTGGCCAACGGTTCACCGTGGGGCGACCGCAACATGGGCCCCGTGTTCGACAAGCGCATCGGCGTGTATGCGCTGGCGCTGCAGCCGGGCAACCGTTTCCCCTTCCAGCCCGACGATGAGCTGAGCCGTCCGGGTGTAAAACCGGCCGAGACGGATGATGAAAAGGCGGCCGAATCGGCGGCGGAAAAGGCATTGGAAAAGGCGGGCGGCAAGACGGCCGTGAAAAAAGCGTCGGCCACCCTGCCGGACGTCGTCTTCAAGGGACTGGCCGGGCGCCTGTATGAGGTACCGCTGGCCGCGGGCAATTACAGCGCGCTGGCCATGGATGACAAGCGCCTGTATTTCCTCGAACGGGAAAGCGGCGAGAACAAGTCCAGCCTGAAGACTTTGGCGATTGGCAATACCGGCTCCAAGCCGGAACTGCTGGTGGCCAATGTGCGCGAATTCGATCTGGCGCAGGATAAAAAGCATTTGTATTACCGTACGGCGGTAGCTACGGGCCCGGGCGAGATGCTGGTGATCGAGGCGGGCGCCAAGCTGCCGTCCGACCTGTCGAAGGCGAAGGTAAAAGTCGACGACTGGACGTTTGTGTCGAACCCGCGCCTGGAATGGAAGCAGATGTTCAACGACGCGTGGCGCTTGCACCGCGACTTCCTGTACGACGCGAAGATGCGCGGCGTGGACTGGAAGGCGGCGCGCGACAAATACGCGCCGCTGGTCGAGCGCGTCACGGACCGCGCCGAGCTCAATGACGTGCTGGGCATGATGGTGGCCGAAGTGGGCGCCCTGCATTCGCAGATACGTCCCGGCGAATTGCGCCGCACGGAGCAGGAAGGCGCGCCGTCGGGCTTGGGCGCCGTGCTGGCGCGGACAAACGAGGGCTACCGGGTCGAGCATGTCTACCGCAGCGAGGCGGAACTGCCCTCAGCGCGCGCACCGCTGTCGCGGCCCGAAGTCGACGTGCGCGAAGGCGACGTGATCACGGCCGTCAACGGCAAGGACGTCCTGGGCGTGCGCGACATCAGCGACCTGCTGCTGAACCAGGCCGACAAGCAGGTCTTGTTGCAGGTCAAGCGGGGTAATGGCAAGGGCGCGCCGCGCGCCGTCATCGTCACGCCCGTCAACATGGCTAAACAGACGGCGCTGCGCTATGGCGACTGGGAATTGAGCCGCGCCGAGCAGGTGGCCACCGTCTCGCAGGGACGCATCGGCTACCTGCACCTGCGCGCCATGGGCGCCAATGACATCGCCTCGTTCGCGCGTGATTTTTACGCCAACATCAACCGCGAAGGCCTGATCATCGACGTGCGGCGCAATAACGGCGGCAATATCGACAGCTGGATCATCGAAAAACTGCTGCGCAAGGCCTGGGCCTACTGGGCGCCGCCGGGCGTGCAGCCGTCGTCGAACATGCAGAACACCTTCCGCGGCCATCTGGTGGTGCTGGTCGATGAACTCACGTATTCCGACGGCGAGACCTTCGCCGCCGGCATCAAGGCATTGAAACTGGCGCCGCTGGTGGGCAAGCGCACGGCCGGCGCCGGCGTCTGGCTGAGCGACAATACGCGCCTGGCCGACAATGGCATGGCGCGCGTGGCGGAAAACGGCCAGTTCGGCATCGACGGCCAGTGGCTGATCGAAGGCGTGGGTGTGGTGCCGGACGTTGAGGTGGAAAATCCGCCGCACGCCACCTTCAATGGCGCCGACCGCCAGTTGGAGGTGGCGCTCGACATGCTGGCGAAAAAGCTCAAGGAGCAGCCGCGCCCCGCGTTCCAGGCGCAGCCGATCCCCGCGCTCAAGTAGTCCGACTACAGGCCGCAGGCGGCCTTGAACTGCTGCGCGCGGCGGCGCGGCACCTCGATCACGCTGCCGTCCAGCAGGCGCAGGTCGAGGCCGTCGGCGGCGTTCGGCGCCACCTGCGCCACCTGCGCCAGGTTGACGATCTGGCGCCGGTTGGTGCGCAGCATCAGCGGCTGCTGCGCGCCGAAATGCACGCGTGTGTGTGCCTTCCGATTCCAGCAGGCGGATATCGTCAAACGCGACAAACCAGCAGCGTTCCCCATCCTTGATGAAGACCTTGCGACAGCGCGGTGAAGTAAAACACCGTCCAGGTCAGGAAGACCCCGAACCAGAACAGCAGCGCGCCGGGCAGCCAGGCCAGGCCGCGCAAGACATCGGGCGGATACATGACGTGGAAGGCGGCCGTCACGCTGGCCGTCTGGATGAGGGCCAGCAGGGCCAGCGCCGGCACGATGCGTTTCCAGCGCAAACCGTTCGCCGCCCAGCCGCGCCGGCGCAGGACGCCGTGCCACAGGTGCGACAGCAGCAGCCCGTCCAGCGATCCCCAGCAGGCAATCGTCACGAGATGCGCAGCTGCGAGGAACCGCCATACACGCTGTTGAACAGGGCGAGCGCGCCCCAGCCGATGATGCGTTCCACGTCGGCCGGCGCGCTGGCCATGCTGGTGACCGCGCGGCGCTGGCTGGCGGCGTAGGTGACGTCATCCTGTGTGCGCATGGCTGCTTGCATCTGCGCTGCCATGGCTTGCAGCTGCTGCGGCGTGGCGTCTGGCATTTGCGCCGCGCCCAGTGCCGGCAGCGAGTCGACGATCAGCAGCTTGCCCGTCCGGGCCGGGTGGTCGATGGCCATTTTCAGGGCCAGGAAGCCGCCAAGGCTATGCCCGAGGATGGCTGGCCCAGTTTTTCCGCCACGATGTAGGCGGCCAGCTGCTGCTCCGCCTGCGCCAGCAAGTCGCCTTCGATGGGCGCCACGCCGGCAAAGCCGGCCAGGGTCAGCACGTGGCATTGACGCGCGGTGTGCGGCCCGCACAGGCGCGCCACCGTGCCTTGCCAGACGTCGCCCGACGAGGCCAGGCCGGGAATCAGGATCAGCGGGCGGCCCTGGCCCGTGACGTCGACCGTGAATACCGTGGGCGCGGCGGCCAGGCTGGCGCTGGCCAGCAGCACGGTACTGAGCAAGATCAATGTTTGCAGTGTGCGTTTCATGGGGTACTCCTCCTAGCGGCGCGGGCGTTCGGCCGCCAGCGCCGCGGGATGAGCGGCGGCAGGGCGGGATGCGTGGCTCAGATCCACGCATCCTGGCCCTGGCAGTGTTCGGGATGGTAGGTCAGGTATTGCACCATGCGCGGCGCCGGGCCGCGGTTGGGCGTGGCGCAATGGGGCAGGGCCTGGTGCCAGATGATGAAATCGCCAGCCATGCCTTCGACGGGCACGGGCCGCAGGTCTTCGACGGCCCATTCGCGCGGCTGGCGCCCGGGCGGCACTTGCCGCAGCCAGTCGGCCACGTGCCGCTGGAAGCCGGGCACGCAGTGAAAGGCGCCGTGCTGCGCCGGACAGTCGCTCAGGTACAGCATGCCTTGCAGTTTGAACGGAATCGGTTGTTGCAGGCTGACGTCCCAGTGCAGGGCGCTGCCAAGGAAGCGGTGCTGCGGCGTTTCCGGCGGATTGAAGCTCACCTTGTCGATGCTGGCGTAGATACCGGTGCCGACGCCGTACAATTGTTGGTAGGCGTGGCGTATGTGCGCGCCGTGGCGGTTTTCCTCGAGGGCCGGATGGTCGGAAAACTGCAGCATCAGGCCCCGTTTTCCCGGGTGCGGCCGGTACCACGATGCCGGCTCGTCGGGGGAGGCGCCCAGGTAGTCCCAGATGGCCGTTTGTGCGGCGAGACACTGCGCGCGCGGCACGGCACCGCGCAGCACCAGATAGCCGTGCTCGTCGAAATGGCGCAGCTCGGCGGCGGACAGCACGTCCTGGTGGGGACTGGCGGCGTGCGCCGGACGGACGCGCGTGCGGCCAGCCAGCCACGCCTGGAAGGCTTCCAGCGTCGGGCGTTGCTGATACAGGAAGTGCAGCGCGTCTTCCATGGAAATGCCGCGCGCGTACAGGGCCTGGATGTCCCGCTGGTCGCGGGCCAGCCCCTGCTTGCCTGTCGCGCCGGCGTGTCCCGTGCAGCGCTGCCATAAATCGTGCAGGTGAGGCCAGTCTTTCATGATGTTGTTCGTCTGGGTGAAAAAATCAGCCGGCGCGCAGGCGGCGCCACAAGGTGGTGCGGCTGATGCCGAGGTAATGGGCGGCGGCGTCGCGGCGCCCGCCGAAGCGCGCCAGCACGGTGCTGGCGCTTTCGTCCTCCAGGCGCGGCGCGGCGGTCGCCGGCGCCGGTGCCGCCGTGCCGCCTGCGTTGCCCAGTTCCGGCGCCACGCCGAGCACGAAGGCGGGAGTGAGCGCCTGCAGCGGTTCGGCGGCCAGGAACAGGGCCAGGCGCTCGGCCAGGTTGCGCAGTTCGCGCACGTTGCCGGGCCAGCCGTAGCGGCGCAGCAGCGGCGCGCAAGCCTGGATTTCCGCGTGCAGGTTGGGGTGCGGACGGGCGCCCAGCGCGGCCAGCGCGTTTTTCAGCGACCATTCGGCCAGGCCGGGAATGTCGCCGGCGCGTTCGCGCAAGGCGGGCAAATGCAGTCGCAGCACGGCCAGGCGGTAGAACAGGTCGGCGCGGAAGCGTCCTTCGCGGATGCGTTGCTCCAGGTCGCAATGCGTGGCGCTGATGATGCGCACATTGATGGCGATGGGCCGCGTGCCGCCCACGCGCACCACTTCACGCTCTTCCAGCACGCGCAGCAGCCGCGTTTGCAGGGCCAGCGGCATTTCGCCGATTTCGTCGAGGAACAGGGTGCCGTGGTTGGCCGCCTCGAACAGGCCCGCATGGCCGCCCCGGCGCGCGCCCGTGAAGGCCCCGTCCTCGTGGCCGAACAGTTCCGATTCCAGCAAAGATTCGGCGATGGCACCGCAATTGATGGCGATGAAGGGCCGGTTCGCGCCCAGGTTGCGCGGGCTTTCGCGGTGGATCGCCTGCGCCACCAGTTCCTTGCCGCTGCCCGTCTCGCCCTGGATCAGCACCGTCGCCGGCGAGCGGGCGTACAGCACCACCGACTGGCGCAGCGCTTCCATCGCCTCCGATTCGCCGCGCAAATCGTGCAGGCCATGGCGCGCGCGCAGGGTGTCGGCCACCACCGCGCGCCGCCCCCGGTTTGATTCGATCTGGGTCAGGCGCGCCAGTTCCAGCGCATCGTCGAAGGCGCGCCGGATGGCCGTGGCCGAATACACGAAGACGGCGGCCAGTCCCGCTTCCTCGGCCAGGTCGGTGACGAGGCCCGCGCCAACGACGGCCTTGACGCCCTCGGCCTTCAGTTCATTGATCTGCGCGCGCGCGTCTTCCTCGGTGGCGTAGGTGCGCTGCGCGATCCGGAAGCCGAAAGTGGCGGCAAATTCGGCCAGTTCCGGCATCGGGTCCTGGTAGGTGACGACGCCGATGTGCGGCGAAATGCGCCGCGCGCGCGCCAGCGCCTGCATCACGTCGTAGCCGCTGGCCTTGGCGATGATGACGGGCACCGACAGCCGGCCTTTCAGGTAGGCGCCGTTGGAACCGGCCGCGATGACGGCGTCGCAGCGCTCCGTGGCCATGCGTTCGCGGATGTGGCGCACGGCGTCGTCGAAGCCCAGGTTGATCGGTTCGATCGTCGCCAGGTCGTCGTATTCGAGCGTGATGTCGCGGAACAGGTCGAACAGCCGCGAGACGGAAACGGTCCAGATGACGGGTTTGTCGCGGTGGTCGAGCGGAGGTTGGGGAGGGCGGCGCATGCTTTATTCTAAACGATTTGTTTCAATTTTTTGCCATGCAACGCCGTTGCAACGGGCGTGTTGCACATGCGCTGTGGCGTTTCAGATATTGCCAATAAGGAATATGAAAAAACGGCGGGAAACTGGTTTATGATCTAGCAGCACCATGATGCTTGGAAGAATGTGTTTCCCCAGGCACATGTTCACTTTGTCTTTAACCATCCATGGTGTCCATGAAGCGCGTACCGACCAGTCCCGATTTCATCGCCGATGCCTTGCAGCTGATCGCCTTGCCCGCGTGCGCCTGCGATGCCTGCGGCATGGTGGTGGCGGCGAATGGCGCCTTGAACGCCTTGCTGGGCAGGGATGTGACGGGCCGCCTGCTGGCCGACTGTTTTACGGACGCCTACCGCGCGTCGAGCACGAGCATGCTGCGCGGCGCGCTCGGCGCGGCCGGGCGCGAGCGGCACTGGGACAGCAGCCTGCAAGGGGAGGCGGGCGCCATCGCCGTGCAGGTCTGGTCCAGGCCCCTGCTGGTGGACGATGGCTTGCCGGGCGCGACCCTCGTGTTTGCCGACATCCGCGTGCAGCAGCGCGACCAGCAAGCCTTGCGCAAGACCTTGCTGGAACAGCAGGCGATCCTGGAAAGCGCCGCCGTCGGCATCGTGTTTTCCAAGGGGGGCTTCATCGAGGAGTGCAATATCCGCGCCGCCGAGATGCTCGGCTATGCGCGCCACCAGCTGACGGGCATGCCGGGCGCGGTGCTGTACCGCTCCGCCGAGCATTGCCGCGCGCTGGGGCTGGAAGCGGCGCCGCTGCTCTCGAAGGGCAAGCCATACCGCACGGAGCTGGAATTGCGGCGCCAGGACGGCACCTTGTTCTGGAGCCGCCTGCACGGGCGCGCCGTCGATCCCCTCAATACGCATGACGGCACGGTGTGGATCATCGAGGATATCAGCGACCATCGGCGCGATGAAGACCAGCTGCGCCGCGCCATGCTGGAAATGCAGGCCGTAATGGACAACGCGCCGCTGGCCATCGGTTTTCAGCGCGACAAGGGCGTGCTGCGCTACAACCGGCGCTTCGCGGAATGCTTCGGCTTCGATGGCGACAGCGGCGTGGGCCTGGCCGTCGCCGACCTGTATCCGTCGCGCGCGGCCTACGAGAACGTGGTGCGGCAGGCCGCGCCCCTGCTGCGGCGCGGCTTGCCGTTCCAGGGCGAGATGGAGATGCGCCGCCGCGACGGCTCGACGTTCTGGGCGCTGGCGTATGGCTATGTGCTGAATCCCGAGAGCCAGACCGACCGCGCGCTGCGCGACACGATCTGGCTGTTCGACGACCGCAGCGCGCAGAAGGCGGCCGAGGAGGCCACGCGCCAGCTGATGCTGGAGCAGCAGGCCATCCTCGACAATGCCTCCGTCGGCATCCTGTTTTCGCGTTCGCGCCTGATCCTGCGCTGCAATCCCCGCTTCGCCGAAATGTTCGGCTACGCGCAGGAGGAGATGAAGGGGCTGCCCGCCGCCGAACTGTTTCCCTCGCCCGCCGCCTACGAGGCGTTTGGCGTGCAGGCGACGCCGCTGCTGGGGCAGGGCTTGCCGTACGAGCAGGACGAGTCGCTGTTCCGCCGCCGCGACGGCAGCCTGTTCTGGTGCCGCATCCGCGCCAAGGCCGTCGACCAGACGCACAGCGAGCAGGGCGCCATCTGGATCCTCGAAGACATCACGGCCAGCCGCCAGGCACAGATGGAGGTGGCGGCCATCATGACGAATGCCTCGGTGAGCATCCTGTACACCAAGAACCGCCAGATCACGCGCTACAACCTGGGCTTTGCGGCGATGTTCGGCTACAGCGGCGATGAGGCGCTGGGCCTGCCCGGGCGCGCGCTGTACGTGTCGCAGCAGTCCTACGACCTGCTGGGCGCGGCGGCCTTTCCCTTCCTGTCGGTGGCCAAGCCCTTCCAGACGGAAGTGGAGATGATGCGCCGCGACGGCAGCACCTTGTGGGCGCAGCTGATCGCCTATGTCGTCAATCCGGACGATCCCGCCGCCGGCACCATCTGGATCATCGAGGACCGCACGGAAGCGAAGCGCGCCGAAGAATCCCTGCGCAACGCGCTGCTGGAAAACCAGGCCATCCTCGACAGCGCCGTGCTGGGCATCTCGGTGGTGGAGGGCGGCCACAATTTGCGCGCCAACAGCAAGATGGAAGAGCTGTTCGGCTATGGACCCGGCGAGATCAACGGCCTGTCGGTGCAATCCCTGTACCCCGACGTGGCCGCGTGGAAGGCGGCGCGCGGCGAGACGGCGCGCGATTTCGAGGCGGGCAGGGTGCACATGTCGGAGTACCAGCTGGTGCGCAAGGATGGCAGCCGCTTCTGGGCGCGCCTGTCCGGCCGGCCGTTCGACCTGGCGCATGCGCATGGCCGTTCCGTGTGGCTGGTCGACGACGTGACGGCGCGCCGCGAGGCGGCCGAGGCGGTGCGCCGCGCGCGCGACGAGCTGGAATTGCGGGTGCAGGAACGCACGGCCGAACTGGCCGGCGCCAACCTGCTGCTGCAGGGCGAGATCGTCGAGCGGCGCCAGGCCGAGGCGCGGGTGCACCACATGGCCTACCACGACAACCTGACGGGCTTGCCGAACCGCGCGCTGCTGTCGGACCGGCTGGAGCGGGCCATGCTGGCTTCGCAGCGCTCGGAACGCAAGCTGGCCGTGATGTTCATCGACCTCGATCGTTTCAAGACCATCAACGATTCGCTGGGCCACATGACGGGCGACCTGCTGCTCAAGGAAGTGGCCGCCCGGCTGTGCGGCGCCGTGCGCGCCAGCGACACGGTGGCGCGCCTGGGCGGCGATGAATTCGTCGTGCTGGTGCCGGGCATCCGTGGCGCCGATGAAGCGGCGCGCGTGGCCGAGAAGATCATCGAGGCGCTGACGCCCGCCTTTCCGCTCGATGGGCACGTGCTGCACGTGACGCCGTCGATCGGCATCTGCCTGTATCCGGACGATGGCGGCGATGTCGACGCCCTGATGCGCCATGCCGATGCCGCCATGTACCACGCCAAGGGCAACGGCCGCAACAACTACCAGTTCTTCACGCAGACGATGAATCAGGCGGCGGCCCTGCACTTCGACCTGGAAAGCAGCTTGCGCACGGCGCTGGCGCTGCAGCAGTTCGAGCTGTTTTACCAGCCCGTCATCGATATCGCCACGCGCCGCCTGCACGGCATGGAAGTGCTGCTGCGCTGGCGCCGTCCGGGCCACGGCCTGGTGCTGCCGGACCGCTTCATTCCCATCATGGAGGAGAACGGCCTGATCGTGCCGGTGGGCGAGTGGGTCATGCGCCAGGCGTGCGAGCAAAGCATGGCCTGGCAGCGCCAGGGCTTGCAGCCGGTGCCCCTGGCGGTGAATCTGTCGCCGCGGCAGTTCATGCACAAGGGCCTGGTGGCGGCCATCGGCGCCGTCGTGCGGGAAACGGGCATCGATCCGGCGCTGCTGGAATTCGAGATCACCGAGACGGCGCTGATGCAGCACGGCGAGCATACCCTGGAGATTTTGCGCCAGATCAATGGCATGGGCTTGCGCCTGTCGATCGACGATTTCGGCACCGGCTATTCCAGCCTGGCCTACCTGAAGCGCTTCCCCGTGAAGAAGGTCAAGATCGACCGCGCCTTCATCAAGGACCTCGAGCACAGCGCGGAAGACCGCGCCATCGTGGCGGCCATCATCGCGCTGGCCGACAGCCTGCAATTGTCGGCCGTGGCCGAGGGCGTGGAAACGGAGGAACAGTTCGCCCTGCTGCAGGCGCACGGCTGCCGCTATGCGCAGGGCTATCTGTTTTCCGCGCCCGTGCCAGCAGCGAATGCGCAGTCGCTGCTGGAGCGGATAGCCGTCTAGTTAATCAATCGTCGCCACGACGGGCGCATGATCGGACGGCTGTTCCCACTTGCGCGGCACGCGGTCGATCACGCAGGCCGTGCAGCGGCCTGCCAGGGCGGGCGAGAGGAGGATGTGATCGATGCGCAGACCCTTGTTCAGGCGGAAGCCCAGCTGGCGGTAATCCCACCAGCTGAACGATTTTTCCGCCTGCTCGAACAGGCGGAAGGCATCCGTCAGGCCGATGTCGAACAGGCGTTGCAGGGCGGCGCGTTCCTTGTCCGAGACCAGCACCTGGCCTGCCCAGGCGACGGGGTCGTGCACGTCGCGGTCGTCGGGGGCGATATTGTAGTCGCCGACGACGGCCAGTTGCGGGTGCTGCTGCGCTTCTTCGGCCAGCCAGTCGTGCAGGGCGGACAGCCAGCCCAGCTTGTATTCGTATTTGTCCGAGTCGACGCTCTGGCCGTTCGGCACATAGGCGCAGACGACGCGCACGCCGGCGATGGTGGCGGCCAGGATGCGCTGCTGCGCATCGTCATAGCGCGGGTTGTTCTTCACCACGTCGGTGATCGGCAGCTTCGACAGGATGGCCACGCCGTTGTAGGTCTTCTGGCCGCTGAAGACCACCTGGTAGCCGGCCGCCTCGATGTCGGCGACAGGGAACTTGTCATCCGTGAGCTTGGTCTCTTGCAGGCACAGTATGTCGACCGGGTTGTCGGTCAGCCACTGCAGCACTTGCGGCAGGCGCACTTTGAGCGAGTTGACGTTCCAGGTGGCGAGTTTCATGGGAAAAATCCTTGCTTGAGTAGGTGACGATTGGGTGGCGATAGGCGCGAATCTTACCGCATGCGTGCCGATGGCGTCCTGCCCCGCCTGCCGGGCACGGGCTGTATCGCCTGACAGCGCAAAAGCGGTAGCAATAAAGTATTTTCATTTAACCAATCGTGACGCATGAATATTATGTTTTTGTGTATCATTGATCAACCACTCTGCTTGATTTGGCATAAGTGGCTGGCGTGGCAGGCTGCGTCTCGCCGCTTGACGCGACAAAGGTGTAAAGTTTCTGGCTAAAACGCGATAAAAACTACTAAAATGGCACAATGTAACAACTGTGTCATACGGCTTTGTTACAGCCAAGTTAAGAACCGAACAGGAAGCAGTTGTAATTCGTTGTAATTGCTATTCCGATTACATGACCACTGTGCCGGGGACGGAACGTTAATTCCGCCCTTGGCGCCGCCAAACTTGTTATATAAATTGCAGTACTATATCTATGAGACTGTTTTGCGACATCAATAGATGGTACTATTTTGAAATGTTGCAGTTTTAATAGTGAGACTTGCGCGTAGCATTTGCAAAGGAAGAAAATGCGAACTGCATTTGAAGCGTGGGCGCAGCGTGACGGCCACATTGTGCGGCGAAGAGAAGACAAACCGGATGAGTACCTGATTTTCGAGACCCAGCGCCGCTGGGTTATCTGGCAGGCAGCTCTGACGCATGGCAAGACGGCGACCAAGCCGCGTGTGAGCGCGGCCGAAAAGGCGGCGAAAGCCCAGCGCGCGCTGGAAATGTCCTCCGATGAAGCGACCGTGCGCAACAAGGTGCTCAATGAGGTGCTCGATGCCTTCAGCGGCGCCGATGGCGCGGCCGGTATGGAAGGCATACTGAAAGTGATCCAGGGCCTGAAGATGAAGCAGAAGGCACTGGCCGACGACAAGAGCGAAGATTCAACGGCTTGAGGGGACGGCGATGCGTTATCGGCACTACAAGGGCGGCATTTATGAGCTGGTGTGCGAAGCCACGCTGGAAGCGGATCTGACGCCAATGATCGTGTATCGCGCCGCGGATGGTTCCATCTGGACCCGGCCGAAGGACGTGTTCTTTCAACTGATCGAAGTCGAAGGCGTCATGGTCCAGCGTTTCGCTCCCATCAACTGATGGCCGCCTGCGTGCGTGCCCGGGATTCTTTCATGCGTAAATTGCTGCCTGCCGCCTTGGTGCTGGCCTTTGCCTGCGCCGCGGCGCATGCCGAAACCATCGGTTCGGTCGACACGGTGTTCAAGCTGATCGGCCCTGACCATAAGATCGTCGTCGAAGCGTATGACGATCCCCGCGTCGCTGGCGTCAGCTGCTATCTGTCGCGCGCCAAGACGGGCGGCATCAAGGGCGCCGTCGGCCTGGCCGAGGACAAGGCCGATGCGGCCGTGGCTTGCCGCCAGGTCGGGCCGCTGCAATTCAAGGGCAAGCTGCCGCGCCAGGAAGAAGTGTTTACCGAGCGTGCCTCGATCTTCTTCAAGCACGTGCGCGTCGTGCGCATGGTCGACAGCAAGCGCAATGCGCTCGTCTACCTCGTGTATTCCGACCGCCTGATCGAGGGCAGCCCGAAAAACAGCGTCACCGCCGTCGCCGTGCCCGGCGACCAGCCTATCCCCGTCCGTTAAGCGAGCTTCCCATGCGCCTGCCGCTGTCTGCTCCCCTTGCCGTCAGGACGCTGCTGCTGCTCGGCCTGGGCGGCTGCGCCACCCTGACGGGCAATACGGAGCAGATGGTGCTGGTGCAAACCATCCAGGACAACCGCGAGCTGACGGGCGCCGGCTGCATCCTCAGCAACGACGTGGGCAAGTGGTTCGTCACCACGCCCGGACGCATCACCATCCGCAAGAGCCAGGAGCCGTTGAAGGTCGATTGCCGCAAGCACGGTTCGCCCGCCGTCGCGACGGACGACCACATCGACCCCAAGCTCAATGGCAGCGTCTGGGGCAATGTCATCCTGACCCTGGGCGTCGGCTATTTCGTCGACCGCAACACGGGCGCCGGCTTCGACTACCCATCGATACTGACCATCGTCATGCAGGACCCCGCGCGTCTGGCGCCGCCGCCCGCGCCGATTTCCGCGCCAGCGCCCGCACCCGCCGTGCCGGAAACGGTGGTGCAGCCGAAGGTGGCACCGTCGCCTTTGCCCAATCCCGTCGTCTACTGATTAATATCCCACGCATGAAAAAACCGCCAGGGTCAGTGACCGTGGCGGCTGTCTTCTTGCGTAACGACGCCTGACAAAACCGTAGCGAGCGGGAGCTAGTGGTGGCCGAGAAGCGCAGCTGTACTTTATGTACAGCGAGCATCGCCGGCCGCCAATAGCCCCGCGCAGCAGGTTTGGTCTGGCGTTCTCTTAGACGCGGTTGATCAGGAAGGTCGTCAGCAGTGGCACTGGACGGCCGGTCGCGCCCTTCGATCCGCCCGATTTCCATGCCGTGCCGGCGATGTCCAGATGCGCCCAGGTGTACTTCTTGGTGAAGTTTTCCAGGAATGCCGCTGCCGTCACCGAACCGCCGCCTGGCGTGCCGATGTTGGCCAGGTCGGCGAAGTTCGACTTCAGCTGTTCGTTGTACGCCTCTTCGATCGGCATGCGCCATGCCGTGTCGCTCGACTGCTTGCCCGCTGCCAGCAATTCATTGGCCAGCTGGTCATGCGCCGCATCGCTGCGTGTAAACAGGCCGCTGTTGTGGTGGCCCAGGGCGACGACGCAGGCGCCCGTCAGCGTGGCGATGTCGACCACGGCTGCCGGCTTGAAGCGTTCGGCGTAGGTCAGCGCGTCGCACAGCACCAGGCGGCCTTCGGCGTCCGTATTCAGCACTTCGATGGTCAGGCCGTTCATGGAGGTGACGATGTCGCCCGGCTTGGTGGCGCGGCCCGATGGCATGTTTTCGCACGCGGCGATGATGCCGATGACGTTCAGCTTCAGGTTCATTTCGCCGATGGCGCGGAAGGTGCCCAGTACCGAGGCGGCGCCGCACATGTCGTACTTCATTTCATCCATGCCAGGGCCGGCCTTGATCGAAATGCCGCCCGTGTCGAAGGTGATGCCCTTGCCGACCAGGACCACTGGCGCATCCTTGGCCTTGCCGCCCATGTGCTTCAGGACGATGAATTTCGGCGGCTGTTCGCTGCCGTTGGTGACGGACAGGAAGCTGCCCATTTTCAGCGCTTCGAGCTGTTTGCGGTCCAGTACTTCGACTTCGAACTTGTAATCCTTGGCCAGCTGCTTGGCCGTGCTGGCCAGGTAGGTCGGATTGGCGATGTTCGCCGGCAGGTCGCCCAGGTTGCGCGTCAGGTCGGAGCCATTGGCGATGGCGATGGCTTGCGCCAGCGCGCCGCGCGTGGCCGCCGTTGCTGGCGCGGCCAGGACGATCTTGCGCACGCCTGCCGGCGCCGGATCTTTTTTGCTTTTTTGCGAGTCGCAGCGGTATTCGCTGTCGTGGGCGGCTTGCACCACGCAACGGATTGCCCAATTTACGTCGCGCTCTTTCACTTCCGCCAGCGGTAATGCGATAATGGCGTCCGCAGCGCCCAGCGAGCCGAAGGCCTTCAGTGCGGCTTGTACGCCGGTCGTGAAGCTTTTTTCGCTGACAGTGTCATCGCTGCCCATGCCTACCAGCAGAACACGTTCGGCGGCGACGCCATCGACTGCGCGCAGCAGCAAGGTGCTGCCAGGCTTGCCGCTGATGTCGCCGGACTTCAGCGCAGCCGAAATCGCACCCTTGCTGTCCAGCGATTTTGCCGCTGGCGACAGTTTTTTGTTTTCGAATACCGCAACCGCGATGCATCCGCTTTTGGCCGTGCCGAGGGTGCTCTTGGTATCGAATGCTTTTATGCTAAAGTCCATTTGGTTCTCCGTTTTCATTTACTAGTAACGTGTTACTCAACTAACTGATCCGAATTATAAACTCCGAATGATCTTTCAACGCGCCCTTCGACGTGAATTGGCTAGTGCCGCCGGGGCCACCTTCACTGTTTTGTTCAGCATCCTGCTCACCTGGATGCTGATCGGTATTCTCGGCAAGGCGGCGGGAGGCAAGATTGCATCGTCCGACGTCATGTCCCTGATGGTCTTTTCCGCCCTGATGCAGCTGCCGACCATCATCATCCTCACCGGTTTCATTTCGGTGCTGATGGTCGTCACGCGCAGCTACAAGGAGTCGGAGATGGTGGTGTGGTTCGCCTCAGGCCTGAGCCTGTCGCGCTGGATCTGGCCCGTGCTCAGTTTCGGCCTGCCGCTGGTGCTGGCCACCGGTATCCTGAGTTTGTACGCCACGCCGTGGGCGCAAAAGAAAAGCGATGAATATGTGGCGCGCTTTGAAAAGCGCGAAGACCTGCAGAAAGTCACGCCAGGCCAGTTCCGCGAATCGGCCGGCAGCAACCGCATCTTTTTCGTCGAGGGCGTCAGCGGCGAGAAGAACGTGGTGCAGAACGTCTTCGTCAATACCGTCGATGAAAAAGGCAGCGCCGTCGTCGTCGTCGCCAGAGAAGGCGTGATCAATACCGACGCCAAGGGCGAACGCTTCCTGGTGCTCAAGAGCGGCCGCCGCTACCAGGGCGTGCCGACACAGGCGGACTTCCAGACCATGGAATTCGAGCAGTACATCATGCGCATCGAGAGCAAGCAGCAGGAACTGGGCGCGGAACTGGGCGTGCGCGCCATGAGCACCATGGCGCTGGTCGCCGATCCGAATCCCTATACCATGGCCGAGTTGCTGTGGCGCGTCAGCGCGCCGCTGATCGGCCTGATGCTGATCCTGCTGGCCATTCCGCTGGGCTTTGTCAATCCGCGCGCCGGCAGTTCGGCCAACCTGATCATCGCCCTGCTGATTTTCTTCACCTACAGTAACCTGATCAAGGTCATCGAAGCGAGCGTCAAGCAGGGCCGCCTGACCTTCGGCCTGGCCTGGTGGCCGCTGCACCTGCTGGCGGCGCTGGCCGTGGTGGCGCTGTTTGCCTGGCGCCTGAATGTGAACCACCGCTACCATCCGCTGGTCCTGCTGGCGGCCTTCAAGCGCGCGCGCCGCGCCGGCAAACCAAGTAAAGCGGCATCGAAATGAAGATCTTACAGCGCTATTTTGCGGTCTCGATATTCCAGGCGGTGCTGTTCGTGCTGCTGGCCTTCCTGGCACTGCAAGCCTTCATCGACCTGACGGGCGAGCTGCCCAAGGTGGGCCGCAACGGCTATACCATCCAGTACGCCTTCCTGTACGTACTGGTGCTGGTGCCGGGCCACGTGTACGAGGTGATGCCGATCGCGGCGCTGATCGGCACCATCTACACGATGGCGCAATTTGCCGCCAGTTCCGAATTCACCATCATGCGCGCATCGAGCATGTCGACGGCGATGGCTGCCGGTTTCCTGTTCCGCATCGGTATCGTCTTCGTCGTCATCACCTTCATCTTCGGCGAGTTGATCACGCCGCGCACGGAGCCGCTGGCCGAACGCCTGAAGCTGACTTCGCGCGGCGCGGCCGTGTCGAGCGAGTTTCGCTCGGGCCTGTGGACCAAGGACATGGTCAAGAGCGACGGCCTGACGGGCACCGTCACCGGTTCGCGCTTCTTCAACGTGGGCGAAGCGCGTCCCGACGGCCAGCTGAAAAACGTCAAGCTGTATGAATTCGACACCGATATGCGCTTGCGCACCCTCACCGTCGCCAAGGGCGCGACGTATCAGGGCAATAATATCTGGCGCCTGACCGACGTGACGGAAACCTCGTTCTCGAACAGCGCGGCGACCTCGCCCGGCTTCGAGCCGAAGCTGGAAAACTACTATGCGCAGGAAACGAGCCTGGTGCGTACGGTGCAAAGCGCCAGCAAGGACATGACGTCGGAAGTGACGCCGAAGATCCTGACGGTGTCGGCGTCCGATCCCGAGCGCATGTCGGCCAGCGAGCTGGCCGTGTACACGCGCCACCTGGCCGAGAACAAGCAGGAAACGGAGCGTTTCCGCATCGCTTTCTGGAAAAAACTGATCGATCCGCTGGCCATTTTCGTACTCATGGCGCTGGCGCTGCCGTTCGCCTACATGCATACGCGCAGCGGCGGCATCAGCTTGAAGATTTTCATCGGCATCATGATCGGCGTGAGCTTCATGCTGGTCAACACGCTGTTCTCGCATCTTGGCTTGCTCAGCACCTGGCCGGCCTTCCTGACGGCGGTGGCGCCGAGCGCCCTGTATCTGCTGCTGGCGCTGGGCGCCCTGTGGTGGGTGGAGCGGCACTGATGGAGACCAACGTGAAACAGGCGCTGATCTTGTTTGCCCATGGCGCGCGCGCCGCATCGTGGGCCGCCCCATTCGAGCGCTTGCGCGACCTGACCCAGGCGCGCATGCCCGGCGCCAGCGTGCACCTGGCCTTCCTGGAACTGATGACGCCGCGCCTGCCCGAGCTGGTGGCGAGCCTGCTGGCCGAGCTGCCCGCCGGCGCCATCCTCGACGTCACCGTGGTGCCCGTGTTCCTGGGGCAGGGCGGGCATGTGCTGCGCGACTTGCCGCTGCTGCTGGAAGAACTGCGCCAGCAGCATCCGGCACTGCGCCTGAAGGTGGTCGAGGCGGTGGGCGAGAACGCCAGCGTGCTCGCCGCCATCGCCGATTACTGCGTGGCGGCGCCAGGTTCCAGCCCTCTGCCTTGAGCGGCATCGACATCGTCTACCTGTGGGTAGACGGCGCCGATCCCGCCTGGCGCGCGCGCCGGCGGCACGCATATGCCGCCTGGGCGCAGGCGCATCCCGGCCAGCTGGCCTTGCACGGCAACGTGGCGGGGCGCTACCGGGACAACGGCGAACTGCGCTACAACCTGCGCGCGCTCGAGCGCTTCTTCCCCGGCCACGGCCACGTCTACCTGCTGACGGACCGGCAAGTGCCCGCCTGGCTGCGCGCATCAAAGCGCCTGACGGTGATCGATCACGCGAGCCTGATGCCCGGTGCATCCCTGCCCGTGTTCGATTCCGGCCATATCGAATCGTACCTGCACCATATTCCGGGCCTGTCCGAACGCTTCCTGTATTTGAACGACGACGTATTTTTCGGCGCGCCGTTCGAGCCTGCATTCTGGTTTGGCGGGGACGGGGACAGGCGTTTGAGCGTTTTCACGGAAAGCGCGCTGCACGATGCGGTGCCGGGCTTGCGCGCCGACGTGGCGGCGCCCGTCAACTGCGCCACGTTGTCGCGGCAATGGCTGTCGGCGCAGTATCCCGCTTACCGGCATGAACCGCGCCTGTATGCGCATGCGCCGCGGCCCATGCTGAAAAGCGCGCTGCATGAATTGGAAGCGCTGGCGCCGGCCATGTTTGCCAGCGTGCGCGCGACGGTGTTCCGCTCGTGGCAGGTGCCGGCCTTGCTGCCCGACCTGGTGCCGCGCTGGATGGTGCATCAGGGGATTGCGCGCTCGCGCATGCTCGACCCGCTGCATATCGCCAGCGGCGATGCCCAGGCGCCGCGGCAGCTTGAGGAGCTGGCGGCGCGTTTCGGCAGCTTGCCGTTTTTCTGCATCAACGATACCTGCGACGAGGCCCAGGACGACGACCCGCGCCTGCTGCGCGTGGCCGCCACCTTGCAGCGGCTGCTGCCGCTGCCGTCTTCATTTGAAATGGCTTAGCGCTTGCCCTTGGGCGCCAGGCTGATGCGGGCGGCGGCCGTGCTGTCGGACAGCGAAGCGAGGAACAGCAGCAAATAGGCGCCCAGTTCGAAGACTTCCTCACCCAGCAGCGCGTAGGCGTCCGGCATGCCATGGAAGACCTTCTTGTCGAACGGCCAGCCGGCCACCATCAGCAAGCCGCCGATGGCCGTCAGGATGGTGATGCGCATGCTGAAAATCAGGCCCGCATGGGCAAACACCTTGCGCGCGCGCGGCGCGAAAAAGATCAGCACGCGTATCAGGATCAGCAATTCCACCACGCGCAGGGCTTTTTCCAGCTGCGCCCAGGCGGGCGCCGTGCCGAATTGGTCGATATCGAGTTCGCGCAGCAGGAAGCCGAACAGCAGGGCCGACAAGCCGGCATGCATGAGGAAGCGCAAGGACTGGCGGTCAGGCTCTTGCCATGCCCGCACGCCGTGCACCGTGCAGGCCAGGGCCAGGAACAGCGCCTGCAGCCATTCCAGCAAATGGTTTTCATCGTCGATATTCGGAAACACCGTCCACAGGGCGATGGAGGCGAGCATGCTTAGCAGCACAGCGCTGGCGACGCCGGCATTGCTGCGGCTGAGCGAAGTCAGGGCTTCGCGCATGGAAGTGAAATTCATGTGTGGTCGTAAGGCTAAAGTTGCGCGGCGCGGTATTGCAGCCTGCGGGCGCAGCTTTTTTCGGGGAGATTGCATGGCGGTTTCCGTCAGCCGGAAGACCGCGCGGCAAGCGCTATGGCGGGGCGAAGCGTGATTTTATTGCTATCACGCAACAACTTCTCGAGAAAAGATGCGTGAGCATCGTATCATGTTTCTTCTGAAGACGTCGGTTACTGACTTTAAAGTCGGTAAAATACGCTGTGTTTATTCAAGCATGGCGCGCCAGCATGGCCGCCGTTTCTGCGATGGGCTGGTGCGCGCGCGCGGCCATGGCGTCGCCCAGCATCACCAGCACGGGGCCGTGGGTGTCGCCCAGGCCATGCGCCAGGGCGCTCAGCGTCAGGCGCACGATGCGCTGGTCCGGGCGGCTGCAGTTTTCAATCACCACCACGGGGGTATCGGCCCGACGGCCCAGGGCCAGCAGGCGCTGCGCCGTGGCGATGGCTTCGCGTCCGCCCATGTATTGCACCAGGGTGTCGCAGTCGGGAATGCGCGTCTGCTCCGGTTCGCCCGGCGCCGTGCTGGACGTGAAAAAGGCCACGCTGCGCGACACGCCTCGCTTGGTCAGCGGCTGCTGTGTGGCGGCCGCCGCCGCCAGCGCCGTGGTAATGCCGGGCACCACTTCGACGGCGATGCCCGCCTCTTCCAGCGCACGCAATTCCTCGTCGGCACGGCCGAACAGCATGGGGTCGCCCCCTTTCAGGCGCACCACGACGGCGTGCTTGCGGGCATTGTCGACCAGCTGCTTGTTGATAAACGCCTGCGCCGTCGATAACTGGCCGCAGCGCTTGCCGACCAGGATCTTGTGCGCCTGCGGGCACAGCTCCAGCATCTCGCTTGTCACCAGCGCGTCGTGCAGCACGACGTCGGCCTGCGCCAGCAGGCGGGCGCCGCGCAAGGTCATCAGGTCTTGCGCGCCGGGGCCGGCGCCGATCAGGTAGACCTTGCCGGGGAGTGATGGGGAGCTGTGCATATGGCTGCCTTTCCTGGACGAAGCGGGTTAGAGTCGGACCATGCCGGCCGCGACGGTCTGGTGGGTGACTTCATCGATCAGGATGAATGCCCCCGTGGCGCGGATATCGGCATACGCATCGGCCGCCAGCGCCTGCTGCACGTTCAGACTGATGCGGGCGATGTCGTTGAGCTTCAAGCCTTCGGCCGGATGGCGCTGCTGCGTGTTGATGTCGAGGATCGATTCGATCGCCGTCACCTTGGCCGCCGTCTGCTTGGTGCCGTGCTTGATCCAGTACTTGCGGCGCAGGTCCAGCGCGTCTTCCGACAGCCAGCATACGTCGGCCACCACCTGTTTCAGCAGGGTGGCAGGGCGCTCGCTGCTGGCCAGCAGGTCGCCGCGCGAGATATCGAGGTATTCATTCAGCAGCAGGGTCACGGACTGGCCCACCACGGCCGTCGGCAGCGAGCCGTCCAGGGTGACGATATCTTTCACTGTCGCCGTCTGGCCCGACGGCTGCACCACCAGGGTGTCGCCGATGCTGACCTTGCCCGCCTCGATGCGGCCCATGTAGCCGCGGAAGTCGTTCGCTTCGTGGCCGTTGTGGCGCGCCACCAGCTGCACCGGGAAGCGGAATGGCGTGTCGTGCGACTCGTCGTAGACGGACAGCGATTCGAGCAGCTCGATCAGGGTCGGGCCCGTGTACCAGCCCAGCTTGTCGCCGCGTTCGACGACGTTGTCGCCCGTCAAGGCCGACAGCGGAATCGGCGTGATGTCCTTCAGCCCCAGCGACTGGGCGAATGTGCGGTAGGCCGCGATGATGCGGTTATAGACCGTTTCATCGTAGTCGACCAGGTCCATCTTGTTGACGGCCACGACCACGTGCTCGATCTGCAGCAGATGGGCAATCGTCGAATGGCGCTTGGTCTGGATCAACAGTTCCACGCTGCCGTCGTCACCGAGTTTCACCTTCGACACGTCGATCAGGATGATGACGGCGTCGGCCGTGGAAGCGCCCGTGACCATGTTGCGCGTGTACTGCTCGTGGCCCGGCGTGTCGGCGATGATGAACTTGCGTTTCGGCGTGGCAAAGTAACGGTAGGCCACGTCGATGGTGATGCCTTGCTCGCGTTCCGCTTCCAGGCCGTCCGTCAGCAGCGACAGGTCGACCGTGTCGCCCACCGTGCGCTTGTGCTTGGAGCGCGACATGGCGTCGAGCTGGTCGGCGAAGATGCCCTTGCTGTCGAACAGCAAACGGCCGATCAGGGTGCTCTTGCCGTCATCGACGGAACCGGCCGTGATGAAGCGCAACATGCCGCGCTCCAGGCTGTCGGTGAGAGTGGTGTTCTGGATTGCTGCGTTCATTAGAAATACCCTGCTTTCTTGCGTTTTTCCATCGAGGCTTCGGAAGTCTGGTCATCCATGCGGGTGGCGCCCCGCTCCGTGATTTGCGTGATTGCCGTCTCGGCGATGATGGCGTCCACCGTCGCCGCGTCGGACGACACGGGGCAGGTGCACGAGATATCGCCCACGGTGCGGAAGCGCACGACTTGCGTTTCCACCGTTTCGCCGTCGCGCGGCGGCGTCAGATCCGTCAGCGGCACCAATAAACCGTTGCGCGGGATCACCTGGCGCTCGTGCGCGAAGTAAATCGGCGGCAATTCCAGTTGCTCGCGGGCGATGTATTGCCACACGTCCAGTTCCGTCCAGTTCGAGATGGGGAAGACGCGCATGTTTTCACCCGGATGCACGCGCGTGTTATACAGGTCCCACAGCTCGGGGCGCTGGGCTTTCGGGTCCCAGGCGCCGAATTCGTCGCGGAAGGAAAAGATGCGTTCCTTGGCGCGGGCCTTCTCTTCATCGCGGCGCGCGCCGCCGATGCAGGCGTCAAAACCGTGTTCGGCGATGGTTTCCAGCAAGGTCACGGCTTGCGCCGCGTTGCGCGAATCCGTGGCCGGATTGCGCAGGCGCACGGTGCCGCGCTTGATCGAGTCTTCCACGGAGCCGACGATCAGGCGCTCGCCCAGCTGCGCCACCTTTTTATCACGGAAAGTGATGACTTCCGGGAAGTTATGGCCCGTGTCGATATGCACGAGGGGAAACGGGAACTTGCCCGGGCGGAAGGCCTTCTCGGCCAGGCGCAGCAGGACGACGGAATCCTTGCCGCCGGAAAACAACAGGGCGGGATTGGCCGATTCGGCCGCCACTTCGCGCATGATGTGGATGGCTTCCGATTCAAGGCTGTCGAGGTGACGCTGGTTCAAAATATTGCTCATATGGATGCTTTCTTGTTCTGCTGAGTCTGTTGTGTCTGTTCAGGCTGCCACGGATTTGATGCGGATCAACTTGCCGTCCACCATGTGCAGGCCGCATTCCTTGGAATCCGGGTTTTCCCACCACCAGCGCCCGGCGCGCACGTCTTCGCCCGGCTGCACGGCCCGCGTGCACGGTTCGCAGCCGATGGACGGGTAGCCCTGGTCGTGCAGCGCGTTGTAGGGCACGTCGTTGGCACGGATATAGTCCCACACATCCTGCTCGGACCAGTCGGCCAGCGGGTTGAATTTCGTCATCGCGTGCGCCGCGTCGTCTTCCTGCACGTGCAATTCGGCGCGCGTGGTGGACTGGGCGCGGCGCTGGCCCGTGACCCAGGCCTTGTTGCCCGCCAGGGCGCGGCCCAGCGGCTCGACCTTGCGGATGCGGCAGCATTCGCGGCGCATCTCGACGCTGTTGTAAAAGGCATTCAGGCCATTCTGTTCCACGTAGGCGGCCACCGCTTCCGGCCGCGGGCGGTACAGGGTGATGTCGTGGTCGTAGCGGGTTTTCACCTTGTCGAGCACGGCCAGGGTTTCCTGGTGCAGCCGGCCCGTTTCCAGGGAAAAGATGCCGATGGGCAGCTTTGCCTTGAGAATCATGTCGGTCAGCACCATGTCTTCGGCTGCCAGGCTGGACGCGAACACGGCCGGCGAAAAATCCGCGGCGATGCGTGTCAGCGTTTGCTCGGTGGCGTCAATCAAAGAAGTCAGATCGCTCATGATGGGTCCTCAGATGCCGGCCGCGTTGTCGAGGTCAGGATTCTGGCCTTCGCGGTGGTGGCGGCGGAACAGCGGCGATTTCTGGTCCCACGACGCCTGGTAGGTTTCCGAAAACACGGATAATCCTTTCAGCGCGTCATGGATGCTGCGGTCCGGACGTGTCGCATACGCATCGAAGCCGACCCTGTGCATGGAAAACAGCTGGTCGCGCAGCACGTCGCCGATGGCGCGCAATTCACCCTGGAAACCCAGGCGGGCGCGCAGGTTGAAGGCGATGGAATAGCCGCGGCCATCCGTGAATTTCGGGAAGTCCACGCCGATGACGGGCAGTTGCGCCACATCGGCCGCCAGCTCTTCCGGCCGCTCGTCGCTGGCCAGCCAGACGCCGATGTCGGGCAGGCGGGCCGCCAGGGTTTCGCGCTGGGCTTGCCACACGGGCAGCGGCACGATGACCTTGCCTGCAGGCACGACCACCGTTTCCGGCGTGTCCGTCTCATCGAGGCGCAGCAAGCCCCAGGTATTCGGCACCACGGCGGCGTTCTTGATGATTTCTTCGCGTACTTCAAACATATTCGTCTTCTCCCACCAGGTTGCCGACCGTGATCGGCGTTGCATATACGTGTTCCTTGAACGGCGCCAGGCCCAGGCGCTGGGCCGTATCGACGAAGCGCTCGCCTTCGTGGCGGTCGCGCACGTAGACGTGCAGCAGGCGGCCGATGACTTCAGGCATCTGCAGGGAAGAGAACGATGGTCCGATGATCTTGCCGATGGCCGCGTTGTTGCCTTGCGCGCCGCCAATCGACACTTGATACCATTCGCTGCCATCCTTGTCGACGCCGAGGATGCCGATGCTGCCCACGTGATGGTGGCCGCAGGCATTGATGCAGCCGGAAATATTCAGTTCGATCTCGCCGATGTCGTGCTGGAAGTCGATGCTGTCGAAGCGTTCCGCGATGGCGGCCGCGATCGGCAGCGACTTGGCGTTGGCCAGCGAGCAGAAATCGCCGCCCGGGCAGCAGATCATGTCCGTCAGCAAACCGATGTTCGGCGTGGCCAGGCCGTGCGCCTTGGCTTCCTGCCACAGTGCGAACAGTTTCGACTGTTCCACGTCGGCCAGCACCAGGTTTTGCTCGTGCGTCACGCGCAGTTCGCCAAAGCTGTAGCGGTCGGCCAGGTCGGCCACGAAGTCGATCTGCTCGGCCGTCGCGTCGCCCGGCGGCACGCCGGTTTTCTTCAGGGACAGGACCACGGCCACGTAGCCGGGGCGCTGGTGCGGCTTGACGTTGCGCGCCAGCCAATTTACATAGGCCTTGTTGTCCGCGTGTTCGGCCTGGTAATCGAGTTCTGGCAGGGCAAGGTAGGCGGGCGGATTGAAGAAGTCCGCCACGCGCTGCATTTCCTCGGCCGTCAAGGTTTCCGGGCCATCCTTCAAGTCGACCCATTCGGCTTCCACCTGGCGCGTGAATTCTTCCACGCCGATGGCCTTCAACAGGATCTTGATGCGCGCCTTGTATTTGTTGTCGCGGCGGCCGTGCAAGTTGTACACGCGCATGATCGCCTGGATATACGTGAGCAAGTGCTGCCATGGCAGGAAGTCACGCACGACGCTGCCCAGGATCGGCGTGCGGCCCATGCCGCCGCCCGCCATCACCTTGAAGCCCACTTCGCCGACTTCGTTGCGCACGGCCGTCAGACCGATGTCGTGCACGGCGATGGCGGCGCGGTCTTCCTCGGCGCCATTGATGGCGACCTTGAATTTGCGGGGCAGGGCGATGAACTCGGGGTGGAAGGTGCTCCACTGGCGCAACACTTCCGCGTACGGGCGCGGATCGATGATTTCATCGGCGGCGACGCCGGCGAACGGGTCCGATGTTGTATTACGGATACAGTTGCCGGAGGTCTGGATCGCGTGCATTTCCACGGAAGCGAGGTCCGTCAGGATGTCGGGCGTTTGTTCCAGCTCAATCCAGTTGAACTGGATGTTCTGGCGCGTCGTGAAGTGGCCATAGCCGCGGTCGTACTTGCGCGCGATGTGCGCGAACATGCGCATCTGCTTCGCCGACAGCAAGCCGTACGGTACGGCGATGCGCAGCATGTAGGCATGGCGTTGCATATACAGGCCGTTTTGCAGGCGCAGCGGAATGAATTCCTCTTCCGTCAGTTCATTGGCGATACGGCGCGCAACCTGGTCTCGGTACTGGGCGATGCGTTCTTTGATGATGAGGTGGTCGTACTGATCGTAATGGTACATATCAATTCCTAAAAAAGCCGGGGTGCTGGAAGACTGCCTGGGATGATGTTCTTGATACTGCTCTTGTCACATGGTCGGTCATTAATAGATTAGCTTTACTGCCACGCCGGTCAAGGTCATCGCCAGCAGCACGCGTAAAAACTTTTCCGGCACGGAGCGGGCGACCCAGGAACCGAGCGTGATGCCGGGCAGGGAGCCGACCAGCAAGGAAGCCAGCAATTCCCAGTGGATGGAGCCGAGCCACCAGTGGCCCAGCGCGGCGATGGCCGTCAGGGGCACGGCGTAGGCGATGTCGGTGCCCGCCACTTCAGCCGAGCTCATGCGTGGATACAGCATCACCAGCAAGGTTGCGCCGATGGCGCCGGCGCCGATTGACGACACCGTCACCAGCACGCCCAGCACGGCGCCGGCGATGATGGTCGCAGCGGCAAGCTTGTTGCCTTGCAATTGTTTCTCAGGGTGGGCATTAATCCAAGCCAGCATGCGGCCCTTGAAAATGAGCGCCACGACGGTCAGCAGCACGGAGCCGGCGATCGAGTAACGGATGATCTGGCCGATTTGCGGCGACAGGGTGCCGAACGATTTCAGCGCCAGGGTCGCGACGACGGCGGCGGGCAGGGCGCCGATGCACAGGCGCTTGACGATATCCCAGCGGATGGTGCCGCGCAGGCGGTGCGTCAGCGTGCCGGCGCTCTTGGTGATCGAGGCGAACGCCAGGTCGGTGCCCACCGCCACGGAAGGCGGTACGCCAAACAGCAGGGTTAACAGCGGCGTCATCAGCGAACCGCCGCCCACGCCGGTCATTCCTACCAGTAATCCTACGGCAAATCCTGAGACTATATAAGACAAAGTCATGCTTGCACCCCCAAAGTACCCGCAATAGTAATAAACTTAGTGTTTAATCCAAACTACTAAGTACGCATTTGCTTATATGCGATATGCGTATATGCATGCATGCAAAATCATGGGTAGGGCGGAAACTCGGCAAATCACGGCAATCTAGGGCAAACCAGCAATGAATCTCCATCAACTGCGCTTCGTGCGCGAAGCGGTCCGGCAGAACTATAACTTGACGGACGCCGCCAAGGCCTTGTTTACGTCGCAACCGGGCGTATCGAAAGCCATCATCGAGCTGGAGGAAGAGCTGGGCGTGGATATTTTTACGCGCCACGGCAAGCGCATCCGCGGCCTGACGGAGCCCGGCCGTCTGGTGCTGGAGTCGGTCGAGCTGATCATGCAGGAAATCGACAGCATGAAGCGCATCGGCAAGGAATTCGCGGCGCAGGACAGCGGCAGCTTCACCATTGCCACCACGCATACGCAGGCGCGCTACACCTTGCCCAAGGTGGTGCAAGCGTTCATGCTGAAGTTCCCCAAGGTCAGATTGTCTTTACTGCAAGGCAATCCGCGCCAGATCGCCGAGATGGTGCAGCGCGACCAGGCGGATCTCGCCATCGCCACGGAATCGATCGCCGCCATCGATGGTTTAATTACCTTGCCATGCTATCAATGGGAGCATGTGGTGGTGGTGCCCCTCGATCATCCGCTGCTCAAATCGAAGTCCGTGACCCTGGAAGAAATCGCCGCCTTCCCCCTGATTACCTATGACAGCGCGTTTGCCGGGCGCAACAAGATCGACCATGCTTTCGTGCTGCGCGGCCTGAAGCCGGACATCTTGCTGGAAGCCATAGACGCCGACGTGATCAAGACTTATGTCGAGTTGGGCATGGGGATTGGTATCATAGCGGGTATGGCTTTCGATGCGGAGCGCGACAAAGGCTTGCGCGCCATCCCTGTCGGGCACCTGTTCGGCATGAATGTGTCGCGCGTGGCCGTCAAGCAGGGCGCGTATTTGCGCAGCTATATCTATACCTTTATCGAGTTGCTGACGCCGACCTTGAACCGCAAGCTCATCGAGCAGGCGATGAGCGGTGATAAAGAGCACTACGAACTATAACAATGCAGGAAGTCGGCCGGGCGAGGTGCCTGGCCAAGATTATTTAAGAAGAGAAGAAACAATGATTACCGATCAGCTTGCCAAATATTACGCCACCATCGCGCAGCAGTACGAGCGCGTCTATGACAAGCCCGAACGCCAGGAAGACCTGGAAGTGTTGCGCGACAAGGTCGCCGACGTGCTGGAAGGCCACACCGTGCTGGAACTGGCCTGCGGTACCGGCTACTGGACGGAAGTGGTCGCCGAGTCGGCCGAGTCCGTGCTGGCCACCGATATCAACGATGAAATGCTGGCGCTGGCCCAAAAGCGCGGCTTGCCCGACAACGTCACCTTTGCCAAGCTCGACGCTTTCAACTTGCCCGATGACATGCTGGGCAAGTTCACGGCCGTGTTCGCGGGCTTCTGGTGGTCGCACGTCAAGCGCGAAGACCAGGACAAATACCTGAAGCAATTGCGCAGCAAGCTGGGCAAGGACATCCTGCTGGTGCTGATCGACAATTCCTATGTCGATGGCAGCAGCACGGTCATCGCGCGCACCGACCTGGAAGGCAATACCCACCAGTTCCGTACGACGGATGGGGGCGAGCGCTATGAAGTGCTGAAGAATTTCCCGTCGGATAGCCATCTGCGCAAGAAGTTTGCCCACTCGGCCCGCGAAATCCGCATGAAGCGCCTGGAATACTACTGGCTGCTGAGCTGCCGTCTGAAGTAAGGCTGGCACGGCAAGACAAACCGCCTGCGGGCGGTTTTTTTTCGTCTGTTGTTTTTATCTGACAAGATGTTGTTCCAAAAAACAACATCTTGTCGATGTCATATTGTTGAAGTATTTCGTGGGCATGATTCGGTTCAGCAGCTCAGCAGCAGCTCATCTTGTCCAACCTAATGTAGAGATTCTCAAGTGAAAAAAATTACTCTGGCAGCATTGATCGTCGGCACCTTCGCAGCAGCTACGGCGCAAGCACAATCGAACGTCACCGTCTATGGTCTGGTTGACCTCGGTATCGCCAAGACCACTGGCCAGCCGACGGTACAACGCGAAAACAATGCATCGCGCCTCGGTTTCAAGGGTACGGAAGATCTGGGTGGCGGCCTGTCCGCAATTTTTAACCTGGAAAGTGAATTCCTGGCCGACACCGGCGCGCAAAAAGGCGTGCTGTTCGACCGTCAAGCCTACGTGGGCTTGAAAGGCGCTTTCGGTACCGCCATCCTGGGCCGCACCAAGAACCTGGTCGATGGCACCATCGCCCGCGTCGACCCATTCAACACCTACGGCGTGGTCGGCAAGAACAATGAAACCCTGCTGCGTTCGGGCGTCGGCACGTCGCGCGTCAACAATGCCGTGACCTACAACAGCCCAAGCTTTGACGGTTTCGTGGGCAGCCTGCAATATGTGCTGAGCGAAGTCAACAGCGCTGACGCCGGCGTGATCGGCCTGGCAACCTACGACAATGGTCCGATCAGCCTGCACGCCGGCTACGAGAAAGCCGTGCAGGCAACGGCTACGGCAGCCAAGGCTGACCTGTGGTCCATCGGTGGCGGCTATAAATTCGGCCCAGCCAAGATCACGGCCGCCTACTCGAAAGGCGACACCAAGGTTGCCACGACTGGCGAATTCAAGTCCTACCTGGTCGGCCTGAACTACACGGTGGGCGGCGGCGATGCCAAAGTGTCGTATGGCAAGCAAGAACAGAGCAACAACAAGTTCAAGGATCAGGATACCATCAAGGAATTCGGCGTCGGCTATGACTACCACCTGTCGAAGCGCACCGACGTGTACGCTTACGCTGGCCGCGAGCGCGTCAAGTCGCTGACCTCGTACCAGATTGGTCTGGCACACAAATTCTAAGCATCGTTCGATGTGACGAAGCAAAGGCGCCTGCGGGCGCCTTTTTTATTGCATCGCCGCGGCTGCCGCTTCTGCCTGCATGGGCAGCGAGATGTCGATGCGTGTGCCGCCCAGCTCGCTATCGGCACCGATATGGATGCTGCCGTTCAAGCCCCACACCCGTTCGCGCATGCCCAGCAAGCCCAGTGCCGTGGCTTTTTCCATGTCGTGTTCGGCAATGCCGCGGCCGTCATCCTGGATGGTGATCGCCAGCGAGGAATCGATGCGGTGCAGGGCGATGGTGATGTGGCTGGCCTCGGCATGGCGCGCGATATTCGTCAGCGCTTCCTGCACGATGCGGTAGATGGCCGTGCTGCGCGCATCGTCGAGCACGAGGTCGGCCTCGTCGGCCAGCAAATCGAAATGGATGGCGCGGCGCAGCAGGAAGTCGTGGCGCAGTTTTTGCAGTGCAAAATACAATCCCCCTTCATCGAGCGCGCGCGGGCGCAGGTTGCTGGCGATGCGCCGCAGCGAGGTGATGGCCGTCACCAGCAAACCGTCCATGCTGTGCAGCAAGGCTTGCAGGGGCGCGGTGGTGTCCGTGTGCTGGCGCACCAGGGTCAGGTCGACGCGCAAGGTGGCAAGCAATTGCCCCAGGTCATCATGCAGTTCGCGCGCGATATGCTTGCGTTCTTCTTCGCGGATGGTTTGCAGCGCGCTCGACAATTCACGCAGTTGCGAAAAGGAGCGGGCCAGCTGTTCATGCATCTGCTGACGCGCCGTAATGTCGCGCACGATGATGGTAAATACGCTATGGCCATCTTCCTGCATGGCCGAGAGCGATCCTTCAAGGGGAAACATGACTCCATCGCTGCGCCGTCCCGTCAAGGTGTAGTCGGTGGCGCGCCGGCCCGTCAGGCGCAGTTCCTGGCTGATGTCGCCAAACGGCGGCTCGCCATCGTGCTTGCCCAGGCCACCCAGGGTACGCAAGTCGCGCAGGATGTAGTGGCCCAGGCGCATGCCGCGCATGCCGGCCGGCGTGTCGTCGAACAATCTGGCCGCCGCCGCGTTCGCATGCAGGATGATTTGCCGGCTGTCGATGCTGATGATGGCGTCGCTGGCGCTGTCGATGATGGCCTGGCCGCGTGCCTGCTGTTGCCGGCGGGCTTTCAGTGGGGGAAACAAGCACAGCAAAAGCGCCGCCGCCATACCCAGCGGCAAGATGCGCAGCAGTGCGGGACTGCCTCGGTCGGGCATGGGGTTCTCCTTGCGAACGTGTACGAAGGCAGGCAAGACGGTGCTGGGAGGTTGGACTTTATCTAGCCTATGCCTGCTGGCGCGGCGCGGCTTGATGTGGCGCAGGAAGGGGAAAGGAAGAGATCAAGGCGCCGCACCGACCTGGGCCGGGCGGCGGCGAGCGATTTACATTTGCTTGAACAGATGCAGGAAGCTGCGGCTGACTTCGAGCTTGTCGGATTTGCCTTTGATGAGTACCAGGTGGCGGCCGCGGATGTCGCGCGTCACGCCTTCGATGGCATTCACGTTGACCAGGGTGGCGCGGTGGATTTGCCAGAACAGCGAAGGATCGAGCTCTTCGGCAAGGTCGCGTACGGGCTTGCGGATCAGCGCTTCATACTTGGCCGTCTGTACGCACGTGTATTTCTCGACAGAACGGAAGAACAAAATCTCTTCCACGGGGATCATGCGCAAGTCCTGGCCGATGCTGGCCTGTATCCATTGCAAGTAAGCGGGCTTGGCCGTGATTTTCTCCGCCAGTTGCGACAGCATGGCCGTGACGCTGCTGTTGACGTCCAGGGCCGGCTTGTTCAAGTGTGTTTTCAGGCGCTCTACCGTCACCAGCAAGCGCTCATGCTCGGGCGGTTTGAGCACGTAGTCGACGGCGCCCCGCTCGAAGGCTTCGACGGCATGGCTATCATAGGCCGTGACGAAGACGATATGCGTCTTGCTGCCTATTACTTGCGCCGCTTCCATGCCTGTCTTGCCCGGCATGCGGATATCGAGGAAGGCAAAGTCCGGCTTGAGTTGTTCCACCAGTTCGATCGCTTCGTCGCCATTCTTGGCTTCGCCGATGATTTCCAGTTCAGGCCAGGCCTGGCCCAGGCGCAGGCGCAGCTGGTCGCGCATCAGTCTTTCGTCGTCGGCAATAATAGCGGTAGGCATAGGTCTCAAGTGTGAACAGGCGAAGATTGATTATTCAATGATTTAGCGTTTTTATCAACTGTCTTATTTGGACAATTGATATGGCACTTCGATCACCGCACACACGCCGGACGGTTGATTTGGCGTAATGGTCAGGCTGCCCTGGTCGCCATGCAGCAGCTTCAGGCGTTCGCGGATGGTGGGCAAACCCAGTCCCGTGCCATCGCTGGGTACCACGCCAAAGCCGAGGCCGTCGTCGGTGACCGTCACGCGCAGCTTGCTGTGCGCCACTTCGGCCACGATGCGCAGGGTGCCGCCTTCCGGTTTGACTTCCAGGCCGTGCTTGATGGCATTTTCCACCATCGATTGCAGCATCATGGGCGGGAAGGCTGCGCTGCGCAGGCCGTCGGGAATCTGGAAGTCGACGGTCAGGCGTTCTTCCATGCGCATTTTGAGCAGGTTCAAGTACGCTTGCACCATGTCCGCTTCACGGCCCAGGTTGGTAATCAGGGCGTTGTCTCGCATTTGCGGCAGCACGGCGCGCAGATACTGGATCAGACTGCGCTGCATCTTGGCCGCGCGCGGCGGGTCGACCTGGATCAGGTGTTCGACGGAGGCAAGCGTATTGAACAGGAAGTGCGGCTCGACTTGCGCCTGCATCATCTGCATCTTCGCTTCGCTGAGCTGGCGCTGCATGGATTCGCGCTCGGCCGCTTCGTTGGCCGTGACGGTTTCCGCTTCGGCGCGTTTCTTGCCGCCGACCAGGGCTTTCATGGCGAACAGGGCCAGTACCAGCAGGGAGACAAAGCTCTTGAACCAGGTCGAGGCTTGCTGGTGATAGCGCGACACCTTTTGCTCCGCCGCATCATCGACGGCTTCTTCGATGGCATTCGACAACTCTTCGCCGATTTGTGGCGGTAATTCAATATGGACTTCTTCCCCCGAAGCATTGGTGGTCACCGGATAGTTGGGCTTGGCAGGGGCGGCTGGTGGTTGCGGCGGTTCCGGCGGCACGGCACTGGCTTTTGCATCCGCCTCGGCGGCATCGGCTGGATCGCTGGCCGCCTCGGCCGTGCTGCTGCGCCGGTTCTTGCCGTTGCGGGGATTGAAATGGATGCCCGTATCGTCGATCAGGATATTGGTTTCCCCTGAACCCTTGTTGCTGCGTTTATGCGACTTGATGACCACTTCTTCGTCCGGGCTGGACGAGAACAGCTCATCTTGCAAAATGGAACCGGCGATCAGAGCCAGTGCAGCGAACAGGAAGAATTTCCACCAAGACAACTGAGTAACCCAGGTCGTCGTCGCGTCGAATGCCCGTTGCAACCAAGCGAGGATGGTTTTCAACAATTGGGGCAGGCTGGAAATCGGAAGCATGGGGGCACTTTCAAGTACAAGAGTTAATCGACGCAGCAGGCAAGTTTAACCCCTTGTTGAGTAGCGTCAGAGTCTGATGTTGCCACTGTGCCTAAAGACCACGAACTACGCCAGCCGATTGCGACAGGCTGCACAAAAAGGCGCTTGAAGTGAAGACTATGCTTGCTGGGCGGCGAAGGCGGGAAAATAGCGCTTGCGGGCCGCGCGGGGCAGGGCTATAATTCGCCCCCTCGCTGAACGACGCATGCAAATGCTGAGTACGGTGAGAAAAAGAAGGAGTTGACGGATGTAGTGAAATGCTTCATACTCTTCCTTCTTCGCAGCTGACAAACACAACGCTTTGTCGATAGCGCGAAAGTAGCACCGAATACCGTTCTTTAACAATTAACAGTCGATAAGTGTGGGCATTTGATGTAAGTGCAGCGCTGCGCAAGCAGTGTAAAACTTAAAATATCAAATGTTCACGAATAAATAAATGAAATAGGACGCTTCGTAAGAAGTGGCCTGTCAGTTTTTTGAGTGAGCGACCCGTCAGCAATGACGGTGCCTGTAAAAGGGCAAAGTAACAGAGATTAAACTGAAGAGTTTGATCCTGGCTCAGATTGAACGCTGGCGGCATGCCTTACACATGCAAGTCGAACGGCAGCACGGAGCTTGCTCTGGTGGCGAGTGGCGAACGGGTGAGTAATATATCGGAACGTACCCTGGAGTGGGGGATAACGTAGCGAAAGTTACGCTAATACCGCATACGATCTACGGATGAAAGTGGGGGATCGCAAGACCTCATGCTCGTGGAGCGGCCGATATCTGATTAGCTAGTTGGTAGGGTAAAAGCCTACCAAGGCATCGATCAGTAGCTGGTCTGAGAGGACGACCAGCCACACTGGAACTGAGACACGGTCCAGACTCCTACGGGAGGCAGCAGTGGGGAATTTTGGACAATGGGCGAAAGCCTGATCCAGCAATGCCGCGTGAGTGAAGAAGGCCTTCGGGTTGTAAAGCTCTTTTGTCAGGGAAGAAACGGTGAGGGCTAATATCCCTTGCTAATGACGGTACCTGAAGAATAAGCACCGGCTAACTACGTGCCAGCAGCCGCGGTAATACGTAGGGTGCAAGCGTTAATCGGAATTACTGGGCGTAAAGCGTGCGCAGGCGGTTTTGTAAGTCTGATGTGAAATCCCCGGGCTCAACCTGGGAATTGCATTGGAGACTGCAAGGCTAGAATCTGGCAGAGGGGGGTAGAATTCCACGTGTAGCAGTGAAATGCGTAGATATGTGGAGGAACACCGATGGCGAAGGCAGCCCCCTGGGTCAAGATTGACGCTCATGCACGAAAGCGTGGGGAGCAAACAGGATTAGATACCCTGGTAGTCCACGCCCTAAACGATGTCTACTAGTTGTCGGGTCTTAATTGACTTGGTAACGCAGCTAACGCGTGAAGTAGACCGCCTGGGGAGTACGGTCGCAAGATTAAAACTCAAAGGAATTGACGGGGACCCGCACAAGCGGTGGATGATGTGGATTAATTCGATGCAACGCGAAAAACCTTACCTACCCTTGACATGGCTGGAATCC
>NZ_JBWKUN010000005.1:0-603015 GCF_059420865.1 Janthinobacterium sp. GW821-FHT03C10
TGTTACTTTGCCCTTTTACAGGCACCGTCATTGCTGACGGGTCGCTCACTTCAAAAACAACTGACAGGCCACTTCTTGCGAAGCGTCCTATTTCATTTATTTATTCGTGAACATTTGATATTTTAAGTTTTACGCTGCTTGCGCAGCGCTGCACTTACATCAAATGCCCACACTTATCGACTGTTAATTGTTAAAGAACTGTATTCGGTTACTGCTTTCGCGCTATCGACAAAGCGTTGTGTTTGTCAGCTGCGAAGAAGGAAGAGTATGAAGCATTTCAGCACAATCGTCAACTCCTTCTTTTTACTGCATCGCCGTTTCCGGGGATCCTCAACTGCCGCATTTGACTGCGTCTCATTGGGGAGGCGAACTATAGCAAAGTGCCCCCGGAGTAGCAAGGCTTTTCCGGACGAATTGCATCGAACTGCTACAATTTCGCCCCCTCAGCGCAAATTCGCGTCCCACCATAGAAGATTCACCATGAAACAACAAGCTCAAGGATCAGGCCTGACCCTGAAACGAGCTGGCTTTACCACTGGCTTCGGCGTGCTCGCCGCCACCCTCGGTTCCGCAGTCGGTCTCGGCAATATCTGGAAGTTCCCCTATCTGACAGGCGCCAATGGCGGCGCCGGCTTCCTGCTCATCTATCTGCTCGCTACCTTATTAGTAGGACTGCCCGTGATGATCGCGGAAATCACCCTCGGACGCCGCGCCAAGGTCAATCCGATCTCCACCATGGAACAGCTGGCACCGAAGGGCAAGCCCTGGTGGCTGGTCGGCCTCATCGGCATGGTCGCCGCCTTCCTGATCGTCGCGTTCTACTCGGAAGTGGTGGGCTGGGTGTTTGCCTATATCGCCAAGGCCATCGACGGCTCCATCCTCAGCAGCGACAAACTTGTGACGGAAGCGGCCTTCGCTTCGCTGATCAGCAATCCTTTGCAATCGCTGTTGTGGCAATGGGGCGTGCTGCTGTTTATCGGCGGCATATTGATGCTGGGCGTGACCAAGGGCATCGAGGCGATCGCCAAGAAACTGATGCCGCTGCTGTTCCTGTTGTTGCTGCTGCTGTGCGCGGTCAGCCTGTCGCTCGATAAGGCGGGCGAGGGACTGGCGTTCCTGTTCCGTCCTGATTTTTCCAAGCTGACGGCTTCCGTCGTGCTGACGGCCATGGGCCTGGCCTTCTTTAAATTGTCCGTCGGCATGGGCACGATGATGACCTACGGCAGCTATTTCCGCGATGACCAGAATATCCCCGTGACCACCTTGCGCGTGATGGCGGCCGACCTCGGTGTATCGATGCTGGCCGGTATCGCCATCTTCCCCGCCGTGTTTACGTTTGGCTTCGCTCCCAGTGCGGGACCGTCGCTCGTGTTCATCACGATTCCCGCCGTGTTTTCGCAAATTCCCATGGGACAAGTGCTGATGGTGGTGTTCTTCATCCTGGCCGCCGTCGCCGCCACGGGGGCGATGCTGTCGCTGATGGAAGTGCCCGTGGTGATTTTCCATGAACGTTTCGGCTGGACGCGCACCAGAGCCACCATGGTGACCATGCTGCTGCTGGCCGTGCTCGGTTCCGTGTGCGCGCTGAGTAACAGCACCCTGGCGGACTTCAAGCTATTCAATTTGAATATGTTTGATCTGTTCGACTTCGTCTCGTCGAATATCTTCCTGCCCGTGGGCGGCATCGCCATTGCCTTGTTTACAGGCTGGGCCTGGGGCAAGCAGCATTTCATCGAGGCGATCAGCAACCATGGCCAGTTGCAGAATAGAACTCTGGCGCACGTGCTGCTGTTCCTGCTGCGTTTTGTCTCGCCCGTGCTGATCCTGATCGTGATGCTGAAGGGTTTAAAGGTCTTCTAATCAGAGTACCCGGGTGTAGGTCTGGCGCACCAGCACCCGGTCGCCGCAATCGAAATGCCACCACTCGCTGTTGATGCCGAAGAAGCCCGCCTGGAACATGGCGTCGCGCAACAAACGGCGGTGTGCCACTTGCTCCTCCGTGATTTCCCCCTTCTCCAGCAAGACCAGCTCCAGCGCCGGATGCGAGCGCTCACTCAGGTCGTCAAAGCCTGTCCCCATATCCAGTTCCTGCCCGTCGGGCCCCACGATGGTGATGTCGAGCGCCATGCCGAACGAGTGGATCGAGCCGCGCGACGGCTCGGCGATATAGCCGAGCAACTCCGTTCCCTGCAGCGCATCCCACAATTGCTGCTGCACCCGCTGCGGGCGCAGGGCGTCGAGCACCAACAGATGATGATCGGGGCGCTGCGCGGCCAGCCAGGCCACGGCCTGCTCCAGCGCGGCGGCCGCGTCGCGGTGCAGCCAGGAGCAATCGATGGGGCTGTATAAGTCGCGGCCAACGAAATTGTCGGGCGTGGCATAGCGCAAGTCGACGGCGATGCCGGCGATGCTGCTCAGGTGGCGAAATTGCGGATCGCTGCCGACCGCTTCCAATTGCAAACTTGCAACAGACATCAGACTCCTCTTTCCAGGCAGTTGCGCGCCGCCACGCCGATGCTGTCGGCCAGGCGCCGCGCGCCATGCGACAGCGGCGAGTGGCTCGCCGTCAATAAATACAGTTGGATGGGGATGGTGGGCGCCCAGGGGCGGCGCTGCAGCCGCTCGGGCGAGCCGGACGCGGCCGTAAACGGGTCGACCACGGCCATACCGGCGCCCGCTTCCACCAGGGAACGGGCGATTTGATAGGTCTGCACCACGGTGGAAAACACGGGGTGGATATCCTGTGCCTCGCAGGCGGCGACCACCAGTTCGCCCAGCGGATCGTTGTCCGCATGGCCGATCAGTTCGCCATTCAGGCCATGCGCCGTCAACGGTGTGCCGCAATCGGCCGCATGCCAGGTGCCGGCTGGCGCGATCACCGTCATGACACCCTGCGCGATCGGTTCGGCCACGATGCCCGGATGACGCGGGTCTTGCAGCGATACGGCCAAGTCCGCTTCACCGAGGCGCAAGGTATTGACGATCTCGCCCGTGTGGTGAGTAGCCAGCTGGCAACGCGTGTGAGGAAAGTCGCGCCGCCACTGCGTCATGGCAAATGGCAAGACGCTGATGGCGATCGTCGGCGTGGACACCAGGCGGATGGTTTCCACCGCGTGGCCCTTCAGGCTGGCCGCCAGGCGGCGGATGCCCAATAAATCGCGGTTGAGCTTTTCCGTTTCGACAAACAAACGGTGCGCCTCGGGCTTCGGGTACAGCTTGCCCCGCACGCGCTCGAACAGCGGCATGCCCAGTTGCAACTCGCAATGCTGCAAGACCTTGGTCACGGCCGGCTGCGAGATATGCAGCACCTGGGCGGCGCCGCTGATGGTGCCAACTTGCATGATGGCGTGAAACACTTCGATATGACGCAGCCGCATGAGCTATTCCTTTACCTTGCTTTGGCCGCCTGGGCCGTAACGTTCAGCATATAAGAAAAAGTCATGGGCTGAAATGGCCATGCTACTTTGCTACAACAGCTGCGGCCGGCATCGTCAGCACTTCCAGCAGGGCTGCCGTCTCGCCGTCGGGCATGCCGTCAAAGCACGTATTGCGGTACTTCATCTGGAAGGCGATCAGCACATTGCGCGTCGCTTCGTCGAACACGCCCGTATTCGGCGTCGCATAGCCATGCTGGGCCAGCTTTTTCTGGAACCAGACGGCGTCCGGCACTTGCTGCTCAAAAATGAGGCGTTGCGCGGCCACGCGGTTGGCATCGGGCCAGACGATCAGGCCCGCATCGGCCAGCTGGCGCCATGGAAACAACGGACCCGGGTCCTGCTTGCGCTGCGGGGCGATTTCGTTGTGGCCCAGGATATTTTCCGGCGCGATGTTGTAGCGGGCCTGGATATCTTTTAACAGCGGAATCAGCTCATCGATCTGTGCCTGGGGAAACGGATACCAAAGGCGGCCTTCCGGCGTGTCCTTGTAGCCAGGGTTGACGATTTCGATGCCGATCGAGCTGACATTCAACTGTGTATAAGTCTTCCAGTTACTCACACCCGCGTGATTGGCCTGGCGCGATTCGTCGACCAAAACGTAAAACTTCGGCTTGTCCGTGTCCGTCAGCAAATAATGGCTGCTGACCACTTGTTCCGTCAGGATCTTGATCGAGCGGGGCAGGTCGCTGACCGTGTAATGGATGACGATGAATTTGACGCGCGGGCTCTGGCTGCGCGCATTCAAGCTATGGTCGAGGTGCGGCGCGGGCGTGGTGCAGGCGGAAAGCAGGGCCACCAGCAGGGCGAGGGCGATTTTTTTCATGAAAGATCCGTGTTCGGGTTAATAAAATGTTCAGTTCTTGCCAATGCGCTGGCTCGCCGTCCTGGCCGCCAGCTTGGCCGCGGCCTCATGCGAACGGGCAACTTTTTGCTCCATCATCAACGATACAGGCAAAGCGGCGCGCATGGCAGCCGCGATGGCCGGGTGCAATTGCGCCGCGCGCCCGGCCAGCACCACAGGACGGGGGCCATAGCGCGCCGTCAGCGCCAGCGCCAACCGCGCCAGTTCCTGGCCCGCACGCCGCAAGATGTCCAGCGCCAGCGGGTCGGCATCCGCACTGGCGGCCACGGCCAGCGCCAGCCGCCCGATGGCGCCCCGGTCCTGGCCATACATGAAGGCGCGCGACAGCGACCAGTCGCTGCCGCCCAATTGCGCAAATACGGCCCCGGCCATGGGCGAGCTGTGCCAGCTGCCGGGCGCCTCGTCTTCGCGGCGCCAGATGTGGCGCAAGGCTTCGCGGGCGATCCAGTAGCCGCCGCCGCCATCGTCGAGCAGCACGCCGCGCCCGCCGGCGCGGTGAAACACGCCGTCCGCATCGATCCAGGCGGCGATCGAACCCGTGCCAGCGTAGACCAGATAACCCTCGCCTGGTTCAAAACTGTCGCGGTAGGCGATGTCGATATCGTTGCCGATGCGGACATCGCCGGCATCCAGCGCCAGCAAGGCGGACAACATTTGTGCCAGCACAACATCGTCGCCGCCAAAGCCCGTCAAACCGGCCACCACGGCGCGCGGCTGGCCGAGGGCCAGCACTTGCTTGCACAATGTTGCAAACGTGGCATGCACAGTAGCGCGGCCCGCATCGCTGCTCAATTGCAAGGCAGACAAGCCTTCCACGGCGCCGTCGGCCACGATGGCGCCGTCCCCGCTAGCCAGGGCCCAGCGCGTCTGCGTGCCGCCCGCGTCGATGCCCAGGCCCAGCACGGGCACCGCATTATTGGCTGTAGGGAAGGAAATCATGGCATGAGTGTAAAGCCAAGCGGGTCTTGCAGGCATGAAAGCTTGCGCATGTTTCATGCCTGCAGGTTATGGACTGCCGGTGAACGGTCAACAATTACTTGGCGGGGGCCGTAAACGGTGCGCGCACGGTGACGCGGGGGCTTTCGTTGCCGAGGCGGTCCACGGCGCTGACCACCACCGCATTGACTTTACCGATGGCGTCGTCGACCAGGGTCAGTTCAGCCTGCACGCCAGTGACCACGGTGAAACGCCAGTCTTCGCCGTAGCGGGCCCAGATGGCGTATTGCGCCACGGGTTTGCCGCCGCCCGACGTCAACTTGACGTTCAGGCTGGTGGAATCGCGGCGCAAAGCCAGCACGGGCGTGCCCGGTGCTTCCTTGCCCAGCCATGGCGTGGCGGGAATCAGGGCCGGGCTTTGATACACGCTCGCCTTGAGTTGCTCGCTGACACCTTTGCGGTTCTGCATCAGGGGCACCATGCTGAAATGCACTTGCCCATTCGCGCCGGGGCGCGTGCGCGTCACTTCGATCTGCTTGATGATCTCTTGCGGCGTGAAGGATTTGGCGGAATTGTCGATGCGGCTCGTATACAAGCCTGGCCACACGTGGCGGCCGTACGGATTCTGCGCCAGCCAGTAGTCGAGCAGCACGCCAAACGCCTGCGGCGCCTGCGCCACGGGCCAGTACAGCTGCGGCGACAGGTAATCGAGCCAGCCCTTGGCCAGCCACAGTTCCGCGTCCGCATACAATTTATCGTACTGGCTGAAGCCGACGATGCCGGCAGGGCGGCGGTCCGGGCGGCCTATGCCGAACGGGCTGATGCCGAAACGCACCCAGCTCTTTTCGCGGTGAATGCCGGTATACAAGGCTTCGATCAGCTGGTTGACGTTCTGGCGGCGCCAGGAAGCGCGGTCCAGCTGGCCGCCGGCCAGCAGATATTGCTGCCAGGAAGGCTCATCGGGAAATGGCAGTTCGCGCTTGGCGCCGCCATTGCCCGCGTCCAGCGCGGCCGTTTCGGCTCCCGCACCGGCGCCAGGCGCGTCGATCGGATACGGATAAAAGTAGTCGTCGATGTGCACGCCATCGATATCGTAGCGGCGCACCACGTCCAGCACCACGTCCGTCGTATGCTTCGAGGCGGCTGCATCGCCCGGGTCCATCCACAGGTAGCGGCCGTATTGCTTGACGGATGCCGGGTTGGTGGACGCGAAACTGTCGCGCGCCAGCGGCGACTTGGCCGTGGCATGACGGGCCCGGTACGGGTTGAACCAGGCGTGCAATTCCAGGCCGCGCGCATGCGCCTGCGCCACCCAGAAAGCCAGCGGGTCATACATGGGCAATGGCGGCTGGCCTTGCTTGCCCGTCAGGTATTCCGACCACGGTTCCAGCTGCGACGGGTAAATCGTGTCGGCACTGGGGCGCACCTGCAGCACAATCGCGTTCAGATTCAAGGACTTGGCGCGGTCGAGGATGGCGATGGCTTCGGCTTGCTGCTTGGCGACAGGCAAATTGTTGCGGCTAGGCCAGTCGATATTGGCCACCGTCGAGACCCAGGCGGCGCGGAATTCGCGCGGCGCCGGCGGCGGCACTTCGCCCGTGATGTGCTGCACGGGCGGCACGGCCGGCAAGCCCGCTTCGCCTGGCGTCACTGCGGAAGGCAGTTTGGTGCTGGTACAGCTGCTGAGCAATGTGGCGGTGGCCAAAGCGGCCAGCACGCCGGCCGTGGCGCCCAGGCGTTTTTTGAAAGTAGACAACAAAACAATTCCTTGCAGTGGTGAAGCGCAGGTCTATCGGTGCGGGCATTTTACTGTGCGCCCGCCATCCTTGCGGGCGCACGGTTCAAAAGAATCAGGCCTCGGCCTGCTTGCCGAATTCCGGGTCGATCTTGACCAGCGCGGCCATGATGAAAGCGGGAATGGTGGCGATGCAGACCCAGATGAAGAAGTGCTGGTAACCAAGCATTTGCTGTATCCAGCCGCTGGCCATGCCCGGCAACATCATGCCCAGGGCCATGAAACCCGTGCAAATGGCGTAATGGGCCGTTTTATGCGCGCCATCGGAGACCATGATCATGTACAACATGTACGAGGCGAAACCAAAGCCATAGCCAAATTGCTCCAACGCAATACCACTGGCGATCACATAGATGTTGCTGGGCAAGGCGCTGGCAAGGTAGACGAAGACCAGGTCGGGCAGGTGCACGGACAACACCATAATCCACAGGCAACGCTTCAAGCCGAAGCGGGAAATGATGAATCCGCCCAGCAAGCCGCCGAGGGTCAGGGCGATTACGCCGATGGTGCCGTAGACGAGACCCACCTGTTCCGTGCTCAGGCCCAGGCCACCCTTGACGATAGGGTCGAGCAGGAAGGGCGCGGCCAATTTGAGCAATTGCGCTTCGCCGAGGCGGAACAGCAGCAAGAAGCCGAGGATGACGAGAATATCCTTCTTCTTGAAGAAGGCGGCAAAGGTGGCGATGAACTCTTGCAGCGGAGAAATGCCAGCGCCCTGGATGCTGGGACGGTCGTCCTTCGGTTTCGGCAAGACAAAATAGTGGTACAGGAAGAGGGCGATGAACAGGCCCGCCAGGATCGCGAACACGACGGACCAGGCCAGCTGCACATTGCCCGTCGCATGCGTCAGATAGCCGGCCAGATACACGAGGCCGCCCTGGCCGGCGATCATCGCCAGACGGTAAAACGTACTGCGCACGCCGACGAAGGCCGCCTGCTGATGCTCTTCCAGGCCCAGCATATAAAAGCCGTCGGCGGCGATATCATGCGTGGCGGAACTAAAGGCCATCAGCCAGAAGATGGCCAGGCTGATCTGGAAGAAATGGGGCAGCGACGTCGTCAGGGCCACCAGCGCCAGCGCGGCGCCGATCACCAGTTGCAAGCCGACGATCCAGAAGCGCTTGGTGCGGTACATATCGATGAAGGGCGACCACAGGGGTTTGATAACCCACGGCAAGTACAGCCAGCTCGTGTACAGCGCGATATCCGTATTGGAAAAGCCGTAATTCTTGTACATGATCACGGACAAGGTCATGACCACTACATAGGGGATGCCCTGGCCGAAATACAGGGAAGGGATCCACAGCCACGGATTTTTCGCGCGCGCCGGGACGGGTTGTTTCACTGGCTCCATACATCCTTCTTTGTCTCCCAGACAGAAGAATGCCGCGCCATCGGATCACGCCGCCAGTGCCGCCCGCACACTGCCGCCCGCGCCGGCCAACAATGCCTGTGCCTGGTTTGTGTTGATTTTTTTGATCAAGGCAACAATCGCCACCTTGACGTGATAGTGGCATTGCTCCAGCACGGTCCTGGCCTGCACCTCGCTGGCGCCCGTGGCATGCATGGTCAGACGCACCGCCCGCCAGATCAGCTTGGCGTTGGTCGGCTTCAAGTCTACCATCAAGTTTCCGTAAGTTTTGTGCAAACCCACCATCAGGGCGCTGGAAATCGTGTTCAGGGTGATTTTTTGCGCCGTGCCCGCTTTCAGGCGCGTGCTGCCGGAAATAACTTCCGTGCCCGTGTCGAGCACGATGCCGCATTGCGCCTCGTGCGCCACGGGAGCGTCCACATTGTTGGCGATGCCTATCGTCAAGGCACCCGCCTTGCGCGCGGCCAGCAGCGCGCCCAGCACATACGGCGTGGCGCCGGAGGCGGCCAGCAGGATCACGACGTCATTTTCTTGGGGCAACAAGGCCAGCACATCCCGCTCGCCTTGCTGTACATCATCTTCCGCCCCTTCGACGGCCGTGAACATGGCGCCCGCGCCGCCGGCCAGGATGGCGACGGCCCGCTCGGGCGGCCAGGAAAACGTGGGCGTCAATTCAACGCTGTCGAGCACGCCCAGACGGCCCGACGTGCCCGCGCCCACGTACAGCAAGCGTCCGCCGGCGGCGATGCGGGGCAGGGCGGCCGTGATGGCGGCCCCGATTTCCGGCGACGCCAGCCGCACGGCTTCGACGGCCCAGAACTGGTCATCGACCAGCGCCGCCACCAGTTGCTCCACCGGATACAGGTCCAGATCCGGATGCCGCCGGCTCGGGGTTTCAGTTTTCAACATGATTTCAGAACATGGTTGAAGGTGAAACCAGTTTAATACCAACGAGCAAGATCAACCATGAAAGGTTGGCGGGCGGGCATAACGGGAGTTTATGGCTGGCGCAGGAACCTGGTGTCCTACTTGTACTTCGATACGCTCCCGTTTATGTCTATACTTGGGTTCGATGCCCAAATTCACGACACGCCCCATGATCGCTCGCCAATTGCTGTTCCTGTTTAGCGCCCTTGGCGCCATCAACGGCATTTTCCTGGCCGTCTATTTTTTCAGCCGTCGGCCTCGCTGCCTGGCCGACTGCATGCTGGGTGCATTGCTGCTTGCCGTGGGGGTGCGCACCGCCAAATCCGCCTTCCTCTACTTCAACCCTGCGATCGCCATCGAATTCCGACAGCTGGGCCTGTCGGCTTGCCTGCTGATCGGTCCCTTGACCTATCTGTACGTGCGCTCTTTCCTGGCCGGACTCGCGCAACAGCCTGCCGGCCAACAATGGCGCTGGCATCTCGGCCTGTCCTTCCTGCTGATAGGCATAGGCGTTGCCTTTCCGTATTCCGCGTATCGTCCTGTGTGGGACCGTTCAAGTCATGCGATTCATCTGTTCTGGCTATGCTACCTGCTGGCGACCGCCAGCTTGCTCTGGCAAACCCGCCATGCATGGCTGAATGACGGACAGCGGATGGCGACCAGCAGCATGCTGATGCTGAGCGTCTTTGCGGGCAGCTGTGTCATGTTGGCGGCGTACGCGAGCACGCCGTTCACGTCGTATATTGTCGGCGCCTTGTCGTTTACCTTCTCGCTGCATGTCGCGGTCATGGTCTTTCTTCTGAGAAAGGAAACCTCGACGCCTGCCGAACCGAAGCCGAAGTACCAGAACAGCCGCCTGACGCACGACGATGCGCTTGCCGTGCTCGCTGCGCTGGAACAACAGATGAGCGGGCAGAAATCCTATCTGAATCCGAACCTGACCCTGGCCCAACTGGCCAAGCGGGCGGGATGTACGCAGGCGCAGGTGTCGCAGGTGCTGAATGACAAGCTGAGCAAGAGCTTCACTACCTACGTCAACGAATACCGTATCGCCGAAGCGAAACAGGTCTTGGCCGACGAGCCGCAATTGAACATGGATACCGTTGCCGAGCGCTGCGGGTTCAATTCCAGTTCCACCTTCTACTCGACCTTCAAGAAAGTTGCTGGGCAGACTCCCGCCAGCTTCCGCGCCCAACCCAGCCAGGCGGCCACGGCCATTTCCGCGTAAAACCGCTCCGGAATCGCCATTCCGGAGTCTGAAATCCTGTTTGGCGACATCAACTCCCCTGCATTTCGATAACTTATCGACCAGCAACGACCTGAAATAGTCGTTGCTCCGATAAACGCAGTTATTCACTCAGGGTAAAGTCATGATTCAGTTTTTATTGCGAACGGTACTCGCCTGTTGCTTGCTCGGCAGCGCCGCCGTCGGCACCGCCGCAACCGCCGACCAGGACGAAAATGCGATCCGGGAAACCGTGCGCTTGTATCTGCATGGCACCAGCTTCAACGTACAGGACGAGATCAACCAGGCCTTCCATGCTACCGCCCGTCTTTATCTGGACGGCAAAAACGATACGGAATGGGAGCTCAGCGGTCCGGAATACGCCAAACTCTTTTCCCAAGAGAAAATAGGCCAATTCAATGGGCGTCACGGGCGGCTGATCAAGGTGGAGGTGAGCGGCAAGGTGGCCACCGCCAAGGCCGAGATCCACATTCCCCAGCAAGGGGTCCGCTATGTGGATGTATTTCTTCTGAAAAAGATCGCCGGCAACTGGAAGATCATCAGCAAGTCGGCCGATCGCGAGCCAGCAGCCCCGCGCCATGCACGCAAGGTGTTGCTGGTCGTGTCGAATGTGCATCAATATCCCGGCACAAAAATTAACGCAGGCAATAATTTTCCCGAACTGGCCTATACCTACGATGCCTTTCGCAAAGCAGGGTACGCGGTCGACTTCGTCAGTCCCGAGGGGGGCGCCATTCCCCTGGAAATGATCGTCACGTCGGACGAATTGCTCAAAAAGCATCTGTACGACAGTGATTTCATGTGGGCACTGGCCCATACCAAGCCCGTCTCCGAGGTCAGGGCCGACGAGTATGCGGGCATGGCTTTCGTCGGCGGCGGCGCGGCCATCGTCGGCATCCCGGACAACAAGCCGCTGCAGGACATCGCTGTGCGGATCTATGAACAACAAGGCGGGGTGATCGCGGCCATCTGCCATGGCACCGAGGGGATCAAGAATGTGAAGCTCAGTGACGGTACTTTCCTGATCCAGGGCAAGGTGCTCACGTCCTTCCCCGATGCGTATCTCAACAAGGAATCGCCGATATACAAGGCCTATCCCTTCTCGGCGGAAGCGAGCATCAAGCGCCATGGCGGCATCTTCAGGCACGGCGCCAACGGCAAGAGTCACGTCGAGGTCGATGGCCGACTGGTGACCGGCATGAGCTGGGAGTCGTCCGTGGGCGTGGCCGAATCCATGATCCGCCTGATCCAGCAGTAATTCAGACAGCTGAATTAAGGAGAACGGCGCATTTCCGCCACGAAGTCGTAATGGTCGCTGCGGCAATACGAATGCGTCAGTTCCACCGCCTCGCCCGACTCCAGGTAGGCGATGCGCGTGATGAACAGCACGGCCTGGCCATCGGGGATGCCCAGCTGCTTGGCCAGCACGTCCGTCGCATTCATGGCGCGGATGTGCTGCAAGGCGCGCACGGGGGCCTTCTTGATGCTGCTCAAGTATTCATACAGCGAGTCGCCCATGGCGGCCGGGTCCGGCACCACGCTGAAGGGCAGCACGCTCACTTCATACGCCATCACCACGTCGTCGGCCAGGCGCAGGCGCTCCAGGCGCGCCACTTTCGTGTTCTGCGCCAGACCCAGGCTCAGCTGCTCGTCGCTGCTGGCGATGACGACTTCACGCTTGAGCCAGCGCGAGCCGGGGCGGTAGCCGCGCTGCTGCAGCTGCTCGGAAAAGCTCGACAGGTTCGACAGCGGCTGCTCGATGCGCGGGGCAATATAGTTGCCCGAACCGCGGCGGCGCACGACGAGACCTTGCTCGACGAGCTGGTCGATGGCCTTGCGGGCAGTCACGCGCGATACGTCGAGCAGTTCGGACAGGGTACGTTCAGATGGCAGGGCCTGGTCTACCTGGTAGCGGCCGTTGCGTACGTCATCGCTCAGCTTGCGGGCGATCTGCATATATAAAGGCGAATTGTCATTTAAATCGACCTTGAGTTCTACGCTGGTCTGGCTCATACAGTTCTCCTTGTCCTCCTAGTGTAATAGCGATGGCGCTTGCGCGTAGCCCGTCCACCCATGAATAAATGGAAAATGGGCATAAATAACGGTTATACACTTAAAAAAACAATGTTTTACCGTACGTATAGCTTTGCATTATAGATAAATAAGCAATTTTCATTAGCCTTGGAAACGATCCCGCCCTATGCTGGCGATGCCTCCACCACATCGCGACACAGGAAACATGCAGAATAAAATGACGGGTTTGCTGGGCTTGCTGCTGCTGGGCACGACTTGGAGCGCGTTGGCCGCTCCGCTCGGTAGCGGCAAGGACCAGCAGCGCGCCCTCGATGCGGCCCTGGCCGCCATCGTCGACGATGCGGCCCACCCGCTGGCCAGCCTGTCCGTGCTGGCCATTCGCAATGGTAAGGTGTCGTATCAGCAACAATTTGGCTACCGGCACATAGTCGCCACGCCGGCGGACAGCTTGCCCGTGACGCCGGCCACCCTGTTCCGCATCGCTTCCGTATCGAAGATGATGACGACCCTGGGCTTGATGCGGCTGGTCGAACAGGGCAAGCTGAGCCTGGATCAGGACGTGGGCATTTATTTAGGCTTTTCCCTGCGCAACCCGCATTTCCCCCAGCGGCCCGTGACCTTGCGCAGCTTGCTCAGCCACACGTCCTCGCTGCGCGACGCAGGCGGCTATGCCTGGGGCCCCGAACGCAGCCTGCGCGACGTGTTTACGGCCGGCGGGGACGCGATGTGGGATTCCAGCGCGGCGCCCGGCCGCTACTTTACGTATTCCAACCTGAACTGGGGTGTAATCGGCACCGTGATGGAACAAGTCACGGGCGAGCGCTTCGACTTGCTGATGCGGCGCCTGCTGCTCGATCCCCTCGACGTGCGCGGCGGCTACAACCCGGCCACCTTCTCCCCGGAAGAGGTCGCCAATACGGCCACCCTGTACCGCAAGCGCACGCTGGAGACGGAAGTGTGGCAGCCGCACGGGCCATGGATCGCCCAGGCCGACGATTTTGATCAGCGCCCGCCGGCCGGCATCGCGCGTTATGTAATCGGCAGCAACGCCACCGTCTTCAGCCCCACGGGCGGCTTGCGCATTTCCGCCGCCGGACTGGGCACCGTCATGCGGATGCTGCTCGATGGCGGCCGCTACCAGAATACGCAGCTATTGCAGCCGGCCAGCATCGCCTTGATGTTTGGCCGGCAATGGCAGCTGGCACCCGATGGCGGCAATGGCAACAGCGAACGGGGCCTGTACCGCGCCTGGGGCCTGGGAAATCAGCAGTTCGATGCCGTGGCGGGGCAGGGCAATGGCCTGGTCGAGGGCGCCAGTTTTCATGCGGTCGGCCATTTAGGCGACGCGTATGGCCTCGTCTCTGCCTTCGTGCTCGATTTCAAGCACAAGAATGGCATGGTGATGCTGGTGGGCGGCACGGGCAGCGATCCCGCACAGTATCCGGGCGCCTATTCCGCCATGGGGCGCAGCGAGGAATTGATCCTCACCACCTTGTACCGTGGTGCGATTGGCAATAATGAATAACTTGCACAAAAACAGTGCATTCCTGAAAGTTATGGCTGCACCATGATGTTTCATTGGCTCACGTGATGGCCAGCCTCTAAGCTCTCATCGAATGCTCCCGCACCATGGGAGCGCAACGCAGCGAGGCAACATGCAGCAACAAGTCATCATCATCGGCGGCGGCGTCGTCGGTCTGACATCGGCCTGGTGGCTGGCCGAGGCCGGCTACAAGGTCACCTTACTCGAACGCAATGAACAGGTGGCAATCGCCGCCAGCTACCGCAATGGCGGCCAGCTCAGCTATCGCTATGTGGCGCCCCTGGCGGACGCGGGCGTACCCTTCAAAGCCCTGCAATGGCTGCTGCAGAAAGATGGTCCGCTGCGCTTCCGTCCCGAGGCCGACTGGCGCCAATGGCGCTGGCTGGCCAGTTTTTTGCGCAATTGCAATGCTGCCAGCAATGCCCGCACGACGGCCAAGCTGCTGCAACTGGGCGAATGGAGCCGCGCCGGCATGGCGCAGCTGGAGTTGGCGGTGCCGCCCGAGGCGTATGCCTGGCGCGATGCCGGCAAACTCATCGTCTACCGCTCGCCCGCCATCTTCCAGCGGGCCGTGGCGCGGCCGGAATCGGAAGAGGCGCGCGTCGTGCTGTCGCCGCAGGAAGCCGTGCAGCGCGAACCGGCGCTGGCCGCCTTGCAGGGCGTGCTGGCGGGCGGCATCTTTACGGAAGGAGAAGCGGTGGCCGATTGCCACGCCTTTTGCCTGGCGCTGGAAGCGCGATTGCTGCAGCACCCGAACTGCTCGCTCATCTTGAAAGGCGAGGCGCGCCGCCTCGTCGCGCACAAGGGCCGGATCACGGGCGTCGACACCAGCCTGGGCCTGCTGCAAGCGGACCACTACGTGCTGGCGGCCGGCATCCAGAGCCGCGACCTGGCCGCCACGGCGGGCGTCTACCTGCCCCTGTATCCGCTGAAAGGCTACAGCCTGACGGCGCCCATCCGCGCACAGCACCGGGCGCCCGAGATCAGCATCACGGATTTCGAGCGCAAGGTGTTGTATGCGCGCATCGGCAGCGACCTGCGCGTGGCCGCCATGGTCGACATGGTGGGCGCCGACAACAGCATCGACTGGGGCCGCATCGCCGGCCTGACGCGCCTGGCGCGCGAAGCCATGCCGCAAGGCGCCGATTACGACCAGGCCACGGCCTGGGCCGGCCTGCGCCCCGCCACGCCGAACAGCGCGCCGCTGGTGGGCGCCAGCAAAGTTGCGAACTTGTGGCTCAACGTGGGTCATGGCCCGCTGGGCTTTACCTTTGCCGCCGGCACGGCGCGCATCCTGGCCGATATCATGGCCGGCAAGGCGCCGCCGTTCGCGCTGGACTTCCTCAGTCCGAAAAAATAGCTGGCCAAGGCGGCGCGCACGCGCTGCTGCCGATATGGCGGATAATTGCGGAACTTTCCTGTTCCCTCTTTTCTGTTGCATATCGTCAGCGCATGCCCACACCTTCGAAATTGTCCGCCTGCCCCTGTGGCGGCGCCTCCTACGCCAGCTGCTGCGGCCCGTATATCGCGGGCGACGCCTTGCCGCCCACGGCCGAAGCCCTGATGCGTTCGCGCTACACGGCGTTTACCTTGCGCGACGAAGCGTACCTGCGCGCCACCTGGCATGCCAGCACCCGTCCCGCCGACGCCTTATTTGCGGAAGAAGAAAAAGTCCACTGGCTGGGACTTGAGGTAAAATCTGCTTTACGTTTACGTCAACGTAAAGCAGAATCAGCAGATCAAGCCGAAGAGATACATCGCGACACCGTCGAATTCGTGGCCCGCTACAAGGTCAACGGCCGCGCGCACCGCCTGCATGAGGTGAGCCGCTTCGTGCGCGAGGCGGGCGAGGGCGGTGGCGCCCTGCGCTGGTTTTATCTCGACGGCAGTTTTCCCGAATAGCGCGACCCGAGAGACCGGGCGATCATAAAAAGGAACCGCAATGCCGCATATCGAAAGCAAACTCAATCCGCGCAGTGAAGATTTCAAGGCCAATGCCGCGGCCATGCAAGCCATCGTCGACGATCTGCGCGACAAGGTGGAAAAGATCGCGGCCGGCGGCGGCGAAGCGGCGGCCGCCAAGCACCTGGCGCGCGGCAAACTGCTGCCGCGCGACCGCGTGCAGATGCTGCTCGATCCCGGCACGCCCTTCCTCGAGTTTTCCCAGATGGCGGCCTACGCCATGTACCAGGACGCCAAGGGCGTCGACGCGGCGCCCGCCGCCGGCATCATCACCGGCATCGGCCGCGTCTCGGGCCAGGAATGCGTCATCGTCTGCAACGACGCCACCGTCAAGGGCGGCACCTATTACCCGATGACGGTGAAAAAGCATTTGCGCGCCCAGGAAATCGCCGACCAGAACAACCTGCCCTGCATCTACCTGGTTGACTCGGGCGGCGCCAACCTGCCGAACCAGGACGACGTCTTCCCCGACCGCGACCATTTCGGCCGCATCTTCTATAACCAGGCGAATTTATCGGCCAAGGGCATTCCGCAAATCGCCGTCGTGATGGGCTCTTGCACGGCGGGCGGCGCCTACGTGCCAGCCATGAGCGACGAGTCGATCATCGTCAAGGAGCAGGGCACGATCTTCCTCGGCGGCCCGCCGCTGGTGAAGGCTGCCACGGGCGAGGTGGTGACGGCCGAAGACCTGGGCGGCGGCGACGTGCACACGCGCCTGTCCGGCGTGGTCGACCACCTGGCGCAGAACGATTTGCACGCGCTGTCGCTGGCGCGCACCATCGTCTCGAACCTGAATCGTACAAAACCGCAGCAGATGGCGCTGCGCGAATCCGTCGAGCCGACATACCCGACACAGGAACTGTATGGCGTAATCCCCGTCGATACGCGCAAGCCCTTCGACGTGCGCGAGGTGATCGCGCGCATCGTCGACGGCAGCGATTTCGACGAATTCAAGGCCCGCTACGGCACCACCCTGATCTGCGGTTTCGCGCACATCTATGGCGTCAAAGTCGGCATCATCGCCAATAACGGCATCTTGTTCTCCGAATCGGCGCTGAAAGGCACGCATTTCATCGAATTGTGCTGCCAGCGCAAGATCCCGCTCGTTTTCCTGCAAAACATCACGGGCTTCATGGTGGGCCGCAAATACGAAAACGAGGGCATCGCCCGCAATGGCGCCAAGATGGTCACGGCCGTGGCGACGGCCGCCGTGCCGAAATTCACGGTGATCATCGGCGGCAGCTTCGGCGCCGGCAACTACGGCATGTGCGGCCGCGCGTTCTCTCCCCGCTTCATGTGGATGTGGCCCAATGCGCGCATTTCCGTCATGGGCGGCGACCAGGCCGCTTCCGTGCTGGCGACCGTCAAGCGCGACGGCATCGAAGGCAAGGGCGGCGCATGGAGCGCGGACGAGGAGGCCGCCTTCAAGCAGCCGATCAAGGACCAATACGAACACCAGGGCCACCCGTACTACGCCACCGCGCGCCTGTGGGACGATGGCGTGATCGACCCGGCCGATACCCGCATGGTGCTGGGCCTGGGCCTGTCGGCCGCCTTGAACGCGGAAATCCCGGACACGAAGTTCGGCGTATTCCGCATGTAAGCGGCACTCAGGGAGAAGAGCATGGAATTTGAAACCTTAAAGCTGGTCATCGAGGGCAATGTCGCCACCGTGACCCTGAACCGCCCGGACGTGCGCAACGCCTTCAACGAGACGACGATCGCCGAACTGGCGCGTGCCTTCGAGGGCCTGGGGCGCAGCGAGATGGTGCGCGCCATCGTGCTGGCCGCGAACGGCGCCGCCTTCTGCGCCGGCGCGGACCTGAACTGGATGAAGAAGATGGCCGGCTACACGCATGCCGAAAACCAGGCCGACGCGCTGCAGCTGGCGCAGATGCTGCGCACGATTTACCTGTGTCCGAAACCCGTGGTGGCGAAGATCCAGGGCGACTGCTATGCGGGCGGCATGGGCCTCGTCGCCGCATGCGATATCATTCTGGTTGCGGAAGACGTGCATTTCTGCCTGAGCGAAGTGCGGCTGGGACTGATCCCGGCCACTATTTCACCGTATGTCATCAAGGCCATGGGCGAAAACGCGGCACGCCGCTATTTCCTGACGGCGGAGCGATTCTCCGCCCGGGAAGCGCTGCGCATCGGCTTTGCCCACGAGGTAGTCGAGGCAAGCGCGCTGGACGCGAAAACCGCCGAGGTGCTGAAAGCGCTGACGGGCAACAGCCCGCACGCCGTGGCGCAAGCGAAAACGCTGGTGCGCGAGATCGTTGGCCAGCCGGTCGACGACGCGCTGCTGGCGGACACCGCCGAGCGCATCGCGCAGATCCGCGCCTCGGAGCAGGGACGCGAAGGCGTGCAATCCTTCCTCGACAAGCGCAAGCCGGGTTGGCTCATGGGCTAGCGCATGGATTAAGAAAATCATTGGAGCAGTTTTGAAAGCAGAAAAACAATCGGGCTGGGTCGAACGCAGTCTGCGCAGCGTGTGGCATCCGTGCACGCAAATGCAGCACCACGAGACTGTACCGCTCATCCCCGTCAGCCACGGCCGCGGCGCCTGGCTGTATGACCACGAAGGACGACGCTACCTGGACGCCATCAGCTCCTGGTGGGTGAACCTGTTCGGCCACGCCAATCCGCGCATCAATGCGGAACTGAAGGATCAATTGGACCGGCTGGAACACGCGATGCTGGCCGGTTTTACGCATGAACCGGTGATCGAACTGTCGGAAAAGCTCTCCGCCTTGACGGGCGGCGTGCTTGGTCACAGCTTTTACGCGTCCGATGGCGCCTCGGCCGTGGAAATCGCCCTGAAAATGAGTTTTCACGCCTGGCGCAACAGCGGCAAGAGCGAAAAACAGGAATTCGTGTGCCTGAAGGGCAGCTACCACGGCGAAACCATCGGCGCGCTGGCCGTCACCGATGTCGCCCTGTTCAAGGATGCCTACGGTCCCCTGCTGCGTGCCTCGCAGACGGTGATGTCGCCCGACTTCCGCCAGGCGGCTGACAACGAATCGGCGCAGGACGTGGCGCGCCGCGCGGCCGCCGACGTGGAACGGCTGTTCCAGGAAAAGTCCGAAAGAATCGCCGCCATCATCATCGAGCCGCTGGTGCAATGCGCTACCGGCATGGCCATGCACGACCCGCTGTACCTGTCGCTGGTGCGCGCCCTGTGCGACCGCTATCAGGTCCATTTGATCCTCGACGAGATCGCCGTCGGCTGCGGGCGTACGGGCACCTTCTTTGCGTGCGAGCAGGCCGGCATCTGGCCCGATTTCGTCTGCCTGTCGAAGGGCATCAGCGGCGGCTATTTGCCGCTGTCCCTCGTGATGACGCGCGAAGACATCTATCAAGCGTTCTACAGCACCGACGTGCGCCGCGGCTTCCTGCATTCGCACTCGTACACGGGCAACCCGCTGGCCTGCCGCGCGGCGCTGGCGACCCTGTCGATTTTCGAGGAAGACGATGTGCTGGCGGCCAACCGCGCACGTGCCGAAAAAATCACACACGCCCTGGCGCCGCTGGCGCAGCACGAGCGCGTAAAACACTTCCGCCAGCAGGGCATGATCTGGGCCTTTGACGCCGTGGAAGCGGCGCCCGATTTTTCGCGCCGCTTCTTCAGCACGGCGCTGGAACACGAACTGCTGATGCGCCCCATCGGCGCGACCGTCTACCTGATGCCGCCCTACATTCTCGACGACGCCGAAATCGCGGGCCTGGGCCAACAGACGCTGGCCGTCTTCAACAAAGTGATCGGAGCCTGAAATGGAACTGCTCACACGCTTGAAGCAGCAGTTGCAGGGGCTGGAAGAGCGCAGCCTGATCCGCCGCCGCCGCACCGTCGACACGCCGTGCGCGCCGCGCCTGACGGTCGATGGGCGCGACATGCTGGCCTTTTGCAGCAATGACTATCTGGGCCTGGCCGCGCATCCGCGCATCGTGGACGCGCTGAAAGAGGGCGCGGACCTGTATGGCGCCGGCAGCGGCGCTTCGCACCTGATCAGTGGCCACAGCCGCGCCCACGCGCAGCTGGAAGAGCGCCTGGCCGCGTTTGTGGGCGCCAACCTGGAACAGGCGCGCGCGCTGTATTTCTGCACCGGCTACATGGCCAATCTGGCTGTGCTGACGGCCCTGTCGGCGGGCGACGCGGAAACCGAGATCTTCTCGGAAGCGCTGAACCACGCCTCGCTGATCGACGGCACGCGTTTGTCCCGCGTCAAGACGCGCGTGTACCCGCACGCGGACCTCGATGCCCTGGCGGCCCTGCTGGCGGCCAGCACGGCACAAACGAAAATCGTCGTCACCGACAGCGTCTTCAGCATGGATGGCGACCTGGCGCCGCTGCCCGCGCTGCTGACCCTGTGCGAACAATACGGCGCCTGGCTGGTGGTCGACGACGCGCACGGCTTCGGCGCGCTGGGCGAGAACGGCCGCGGCGCGCTGGAACACTTCGGCCTGCATTCGCCGTACCTGGTCTACGTGGGCACCCTGGGCAAATCGGCCGGCGTGGGCGGCGCCTTCGTTTGCGCGCATGAAGCCGTGATCGAAACGCTGATCCAGAAGGCGCGCCCCTACATCTTCACGACGGCCGCCGCGCCCGCGCTCGCGCATGCGCTGCTGGCCAGCCTGGACATCATCGCCGGCGAGGAAGGCCGGCAGCGCCGCGCCCACCTGGCCGCGCTGGTGGCGCAATGGAACGAGGGCTTGCAGCTGCAACGCTGGCAAGCCTTGCCATCGCTCTCCGCCATCCAGCCCGTCATCATCGGCGAGAATGCGGACATGCTCGACATCGCCGCCACCTTGTACCAGCAAGGCCTGTGGGTCGGCGCCATCCGCCCGCCCACCGTCCCTGCCGGCACGGCGCGCCTGCGCGTGACCCTGTCGGCCGGCCATACGGCGCAGGAAGTGGCGCAATTGATCAACGCAGTCAACACCCTGGAAAGGACTCGCCATGAGCCTTGATGACCCTATCGTGGCGGAAGTGCTGGCGGACCTGGCGCCGGCCGTGCAGCCGGCGCCGGCAGCCACCGGCCTGCCTTCGCGCTTTGCCTGTTTCGTCACCGGCACCGACACGGAAATCGGCAAGACATTGACCTCGTCGGCCCTGCTGCACGCGCTGGTGGCGCGCGGCGTGCGCGCCTGCGGCATGAAGCCCGTGGCCGCCGGCGCCGAGATGCGCGACGGCGAACTGCATAATGAAGACGCCGACAGCCTGATCGCCGCCGGCAACGTCACCATGCTGCGCAGCCTGACGACGCCCTACATGCTGAAGGAACCGGCGGCGCCGCACATCGCCGCCGCGCTCGAAGGCGTGAGCATCGAATCGGTGCCGATCCTGGCCGCCTACCTGGAAATCGCCGCCGCCTCGGACGCCGTCGTGGTCGAAGGCGTGGGCGGCTTCCGCGTGCCGCTGTCGCCCGGTTTCGATTCGGCCGACCTGGCGCAGCAGCTCGATTTACCCGTGATCCTCGTGGTCGGCATGCGTCTGGGCTGTATCAGCCAGGCCTTGCTGACGGTGGAAGCCATCGAGGCGCGCGGCCTGACGGTGATCGGCTGGGTCGCCAACACGCTGGAAGTGGAAATGCGCTTCCTCGACGAAAATATCGATGCGCTGATCGAGCGCATCCCGGCGCCGCTGCTGGGCAGGGTGCCGCGCCTGGCGCAGCCCAGCGCGGAAGCGGCGGCGGCGTATCTCGATTTCACCGGCTTGCCCAACTGGCCGGCGCAGCATCCAAACACCTAACGTATCCAAAAATAGAAGCGAAGGAATCACATGTCTCACGTCCAAGAAGCAGCAAAAACCGTCGAACTGCACCGCCCAGCGGCGCGCATCACCGTGCCGGAAGCGGCCACCTGGCCCGTCGCCGATGTGCTGGCCCTGTTCGACCTGCCGTTCAATGAGCTGATGTTCAAGGCCCAGCAAACCCACCGCGTCAATTTCCCCGACGGCGACGTGGAACTGGCGACCCTGTTGTCGATCAAGACGGGCGGCTGCGAGGAAGACTGCGGCTACTGCCCGCAGGCGGCCCGCTACGACACGGGCGTGGAAGCGAAAAAAATCCTCGACATCGACACGGTGCTCGACGCGGCCCGCCAGGCGAAAGCCAACGGCGCCACGCGCTTCTGCATGGGTGCCGCCTGGCGCAGCCCGAAAGAGCGCGACATGGAAAAAGTCGAAGAGATGGTGACCAAGGTCAAGGCGCTGGGCCTGGAAACATGCGCTACTTTGGGCATGCTGGAAGAGGGACAAGCGGACCGCCTGAAAAATGCGGGCCTGGACTTCTACAACCATAACCTGGATACGGCGCCCGAGTTCTACGACAACGTCATCTCGACGCGCGAATACCAGGACCGTCTGGACACGTTGGGCCGCGTGCGCGAAGCGGGCTTGAAAGTGTGCTGCGGCGGCATCGTCGGCATGGGCGAGACGCGTCTGCAGCGCGCGGGCCTGATCGCCCAGCTGGCCAATCTGAATCCGTACCCGGAATCGGTGCCCGTCAACCACCTGGTGCAGGTAGAGGGCACGCCTTTGTTCGGCCTGGAAGCGCTGGACCCGTTCGAATTCGTGCGCACGATCGCCGTGGCCCGCATCACCATGCCGAAAGCGCGCGTGCGTCTGTCGGCCGGCCGGCGCCAGATGGGCGAAGCCGTGCAAGCCATGTGCTTCCTGGCGGGCGCCAATTCCATCTTCTACGGCGACAAGCTGCTCACCACCGACAACCCGGAAGCGGAAGACGACCGCGTCTTGTTGAACAAACTGGGCCTGCAGACGCGCGGCGCCATGCTGGACTCGGTGCAGAAAGAGAAGTGCGGCTGCTGATGACAGCCTTGTCGGGTTACGCCGTGCCGGCTAACCCGACCTACGAATACCGCCTCACCAATGCGTAGGTCGGCTTAGCGCAAAGCGCGTAAGCCGACACGCCAGCACACAACGTCCATGACAAGAGACAGCTGCCCCTTTTTGAGAGAATAGAGAGAGACCATGTTCACTAAAATCCTGATCGCCAACCGCGGCGAAATCGCTTGCCGTGTCGCCGCTACCGCGCGCCGCATGGGCATCCAGACCGTCGCCGTGTATTCGGAAGCGGACGCCAACGCCAAGCACGTCGCCGTCTGCGACGAAGCCGTCCTGATCGGCCCCGCGCCGGCCAAGGAAAGCTATCTGTGCGGCGACAAGATCATCGCCGTAGCGCTGGCGACAGGTGCGCAGGCGATCCACCCCGGCTACGGATTTTTGTCCGAGAACGCCGACTTCGCCGACGCCTGCCAGGCTGCAGGCCTGGTCTTCATCGGCCCGCCGGCATCCGCCATGCGCGCCATGGGCTCGAAATCGGCGGCCAAGTCGCTGATGGAAAAAGCGAACGTGCCGCTGGTGCCCGGCTACCACGGCGAAAATCAGGATGCGGACTTCCTGCACGGCCAGGCCGACAAGATCGGCTACCCCGTGCTGCTGAAGGCGTCCGCCGGCGGCGGCGGCAAGGGCATGCGCGTCATCGAGAACAGCGCCGACTTCAAGGCCGCGCTGGCTTCGTGCAAGCGCGAAGCGATCAGCTCTTTCGGCGACGACAAGGTGCTGGCCGAAAAATACCTGTCGCGTCCGCGGCATATCGAAATCCAGGTGTTTGCCGATACCTTGGGCAACTGCATCTACCTGTTCGAGCGCGATTGCTCGGTGCAGCGCCGTCACCAGAAAGTGCTGGAAGAAGCGCCGGCGCCGGGCATGCCGGCCGAGCGCCGCGCGGCCATGGGCGAAGCGGCCGTCGCCGCCGCCAAGGCCGTCGGCTACGTGGGCGCGGGCACGGTGGAATTCATCGCCAACCAGGATGGCTCGTTCTACTTCATGGAGATGAACACGCGCCTGCAGGTGGAACATCCGGTGACGGAAATGATCACCGGCACCGACCTGGTGGAATGGCAGTTGCGCGTCGCCTTTGGCGAGCCGCTGCCGAAAAAGCAGAATGAATTGACGATCCACGGCCACGCCATCGAGGCGCGCATCTACGCGGAAAATCCGGAAAAGGGCTTTTTGCCGTCGATCGGCACCCTGCGCCACATGCAGTCGCCATCGGCCGTGACGTTCGAACTGGGCGGCACGCTGGTTCCCGCCGCCGTGCGCATCGATTCGGGCGTGCGCGAGGGCGACGCCATCTCGCCGTTCTACGACCCGATGATCGCCAAGCTGATCGTCTGGGGCGCGGACCGCCGCGAGGCGCTGGCGCGCATGGCGCAGGCGCTGGCCGACTACCAGATCGTGGGCCTGGCCAGCAATATCGCCTTTTTAAAACGCCTGGTGGAAGGCCAGGCGTTTGCCAGCGCCGACCTCGACACGGGTCTGATCGAGCGCAATCAAGCATCGCTGTTCCCCGCCCTGCAGGCAGCGCCCGACACGGCCCTGGCGCTGGCGGCAGTCAGCCTGCTGACGGAAGAAAAAACCGCGTCCGAAGCGCAGTCGGCCAACCGCGCCGACCCGTGGGGCAATGCCCTGGGCTGGCGCTTGAACAGCACCCTGGGCCGCAGCCTGTCGTTCGCCGATGAATTCGCGCTGGCCAGCGACAGCAAGGCCTATGCCGCGCGCATCGCCTACAAGACCGATGGCTGGCTGTTCAACGGCCAGCCCCTGATCTTGACGGCGCGCACAGGCAACGAGCTGCACATCAAGCTGGGCGAGCGTGCCGTGCATGGCACGGTGCTGCGCGACGGCGAGCAGTTCCACGTATTCACCGGCGGCTTGCACTACACGCTGCACTACAGCGACCCGATGGCCCATGCGGGCGAAACGGAAGCGGAGGGCGGGCGCCTGACGGCGCCGATGCCGGGCAAGGTCGTCGCCGTACTCGTAAATAAAGGCCAGGACGTCAAGAAGGGCGAGCCGCTGGTCATCATGGAAGCGATGAAGATGGAGCACACGATCGCCGCGCCGCATGACGGCCTGGTGGAAGACGTGCTGTATGCGGTCGGCGACCAGGTGGCCGATGGCGCGCCGCTGCTGGCCTTCAAGGCCGCCGCATAGAGGCTGCGACGATGCGCATCCTTTTACAACGTTCGGACGGCAAGGAAGCGGCGTGGATCGCCGATTTCAAGGACTTGCTGCCCGAAGCTGGCATCCACTTCTGGCGCGAAGGCGAGGCGGTCGCGCCATGCGACTATGCCGTCGTGTGGCAGCCTCCCGCCGCCATGCTGCCCGAGCTGGCCAACGTCAAAGCCATCTTCAATACGGGCGCCGGCGTCGACGCGCTGTTGAAATTCGGCGAGGCGCTGCCCGCCCACGTGCCGCTGGTGCGCCTGGACGACGCGGGCATGGGCGTGCAGATGGCCGAGTATGTGAGCCATGCCGTGCTGCGCCACTTCCGCCGTTTCGACGATTACGAGGCGCAGGGCCGCGCCGGCATCTGGCAGCCGCTGCCCGCGTACGACAAGATGGATTTCCCCGTCGGCGTGCTGGGCATGGGCGTGCTGGGCACGCGCGTACTGCAAGCGCTGGCGCAGTTCGAATTCCCCCTGCGCGGATGGAGCCGCAGCCGGAAGCACATCGATGGCGTCGCATGCTTCGCGGGCGAGGAGGGGCTGGAAGCCTTTTTGCGCGACACGCGCGTGCTGGTGTGCATGCTGCCGCTCACGCCGGAGACGCACAACCTGCTCGACCGCGCGCGCCTGTCGATGCTGCTGCCCGGCGCGTATGTCATCAACGTGGCGCGCGGCGCGCATCTGGCCGAGCCGGATCTGCTGACCCTGATCCGCTCCGGGCACATCGCCGGGGCGACCCTGGACGTGTTCCGCAACGAGCCGCTGCCGCAGCAGCACCCGTTCTGGCAAGAACCGCGCATCACCATCACGCCGCATATTTCGGCCGTCACCCTGCGCCGCGAAAGCGTGGCGCAGATCGCCGCCAAGATGCGCCGCCTGCACGCCGGAGACTCCGTCGCCGGCATCGTCAACCGTTCGCAAGGATATTGAAATGACTCCTACTACCAGTCTGCCCAAGCAGGTCAAGATCGTCGAAGTGGGCCCGCGCGACGGCTTGCAAAACGAGAAGGACACCATCAGCGCCGCCGTCAAGATCGAGCTGGTCGACCGCCTGACCCTGGCCGGCTTCGCCAATATCGAGGCGGCGTCGTTCGTCTCGCCGAAATGGGTGCCGCAGATGGCCACCAGCGCGGAAGTGATGGAAAAAATCGCGCGCCGCCCCGGCACGATTTACTCGGCGCTGACGCCGAACATGCAGGGTTTCGATGCGGCGCTGGCTGCGAAAGCCGATGAAGTAGTGATCTTCGGTTCCGCGTCGGAGGCGTTCTCGCAAAAGAACATCAACTGCTCCATCGCCGAATCGATCGCCCGCTTCGAAGGCGTGGCGAAGGCCGCCAAGGAACACGGCCTGCGCCTGCGCGGCAGCATCAGCTGCGCCTTCGGCTGCCCCTACCAGGGGGAAGTGCCGCTGGACGCCGTGGCCGACGTGGTGGGCCGCATGCGCGACCTCGGTTGCGACGAGATCGACATCGCCGACACCATCGGCGTGGCCACGCCAAGAAAGACGCAGGCGGTGATGCAGCGCGCCATCGCGGCTTTCCACGTGGGCGGCCTGTCCGGCCACTTCCACGATACCTACGGCCAGGCGCTGGCAAACATCTACGCCAGCCTGGAGGTGGGCATTGCGATTTATCATTCGTCCGTCTCCGGCCTGGGCGGCTGCCCGTACGCCAAGGGCGCCACGGGCAACGTGGCCACCGAGGACGTGCTGTACATGATGCAGGGACTGGGGATAGACACCGGCATCGACCTGGACCTGGTGGTGGACGCGGGGCAGTTCATCTCGCAGCAGCTGGGGCGCAAGGGTTCCAGCCGCGCGGGCAATGCGATTGCGGCGAAACGCCTCGCGGCGTAGGTCGGATTAGCGTGGCGGAGCCACGCGTAATCCGACGCCACCCGGGCCATGGCCAACACTGTTGTCGGGTTACGCGCTTTGCGCTAACCCGACCTACCTGACCTGCCTGAACCATACAGACGAAAAAAAACCCAAGAGCCGAGACTCTTGGGTTTTTTTCTACAAATTTGGTCGGAGTACAAGGATTCGAACCTTGGACCCCCTGGTCCCAAACCAGGTGCGCTACCGGGCTGCGCCACACTCCGAAGACCAAGATAATACAGGCCGTATCGGCTTCGGTCAAGGGTCAGGTGAAACTCTGTGTAAATTATTTACGCACGGCATAGTGACTCATGTATTTTTCAACACGCAAGAAATATGCGACACTGGCTTGGCAAGTTTTCCCGACACACATGAAGGCGACGACGGCAATGGATTTCAGTATAGAAAGAAGCGGCGGCGGCCAGCCCATGCCGAAGGGCCGCGGCATCGTCCTGGGCATCGCCGTGTCCCTGCTGCTGCATGGCGCCTTGATCTATCTGTGGCGCCACGTGCAGCCAGTTGCGCTGCCGGATGCGGCGCCGCGCGTGGAGTCGATCGCCGTGTGGATACGCCCGCTGGCCGCCAAGCCCCCGCCACCGCCCGTCGAGGTCGTCAAGCCGCAGCGCGAACCCAAGCCCATCAGCAAGCCGCAACGCGCCGCTGCCCGCGAAACGCCGGCGGCGGCCACAGCGCAAGAATCCAGCCCGCAAGCCATCACGGTCGTACCGGCCTCACCAGTCACGCCGACGGCCAGTCCAGATGCATTGACGCAAGAGGCACCGAAATTCGACATGGAAGCGGCCAGGAAGACGGCGCGCAAGATGGCGGGCGAGCGCGACCCGTCCAAGGTGGGCACGGCCGTGGGACAAATCCCCGACAAGCCCCTGCAAACGGAAACCCAGCTGGCGCGCGACATCGCGCAAGGCAAGCGCGGCGATTGCCGCACCGCCTATGCAGGGGCGGGCTTGCTGGCGCCCGTGCTGATGTTGCTCGACAAGAAGGATAGCGGTTGCAAGTGGTGATGAGCTGCTTGACTATACCCATATTGGGTACTAACATACCCAATATGGGTACTTTCGCAGATACATTGTTTTCCAAGACACAGCAACGCGTGCTGGCTTTGCTCTTTGGCCAGGCGCAGCGCTCTTTCTATGCGAATGAAATCATCGCCTTCGCGGCCATCGGCTCGGGCGCCGTGCAACGCGAACTGGCCAAGCTGGTGAAATCGGCCCTGGTAACCGTCAAGAAAGTAGGCAACCAGAAGCATTACCAGGCAAATCATGATGCGCCGATCTTCGACGAGCTGCGCAGCATCGTGCTGAAAACCTTTGGTGTCGCCGATGTGCTGCGCGTGGCCCTGCAACCGTATTGGCAGGAAATCGACCTGGCGTTTGTGTACGGTTCGATGGCCAAGGGCACGGAACAGGCGCACAGCGACATCGACCTGATGGTGATCGGCAACATGGCATCGAATGCCCAGTTGCTGGCAGCGCTGCAGCCAGCGCAGCAGCAACTGGGGCGCAGCATCAACCCCACCTTGTACACACATGAAGAATGGCGGCAAAGAATAGACGACGGCAAGTCGTTCGCCGTGCGCGTCCTCGAACAGCCCAAGATTTTTGTCAAAGGGGCCAATGATGACCTCCTCAAGCTCACAGGCGCTGGCGAACCTGGCGCGCATCGGCCAGCTCAAGGCTGAGCCACCGGACGCACGCGAACGGGCGGGCTTGCTGCGCTCGGCTACCGTGCGCCTGCACGATGCCAGGCAGCCGATACTGTCGCTGGAAAGCCGCTTCGACCTGGCGTATAACGCGGCGCATGCTGCCGCCCTGTCTGCGCTGCGTCAACATGGTTATCGCAGCGACAACCGCTATCTCGTCTTTCAAAGCCTGGAACACACGCTGGGTTTCACGCCACAGCAATGGCTGCTGCTAAATCAAGCCCACAAGAAGCGCAACCTGGCCGAATACGAGGGCGAGCTGGATGTCACGCAGGGCTTTGTCGACGAGTTGATCGAGCATGTGCAACAGCTGCTCGCAGCGGCGCAGGCGCTCGATACCCCACCGCCGTCCTGAGTCCCTTATTCCTGCCCCTTCAACTGCAACGCCCGCTCATACAGGGCGTTTTTCTTGCGGCCCGTGATTTGCGCCGTCAAATTCGCCGCCTGCTTGACGCTGCATTCGGCCAGCAGGATATTGAGGATGCGTTCCGCTTCCACGTCTTCCGCGTCCTGCGCCTCGGTGGCACCTTCCAGCAGGACGACGAACTCGCCCTTTTCGCGGTGCGCGTCGGCACGTATCCAGCTTTCCGCTTCCGACAGGGGGCAGCGGTGGATTTCCTCGAACAGTTTCGTCAGTTCGCGCGCGAACACCACCTGGCGCGTCGGCTCGAACGCTTCTACCAGGGCCGTGGCGCAATCGAGGATGCGGTGCGGCGCTTCATAGAACACCATGGTCGCCGTCACGCCGCGCAGGCTGTGCAAGATGTTTTCGCGCTGCTTGGCTTTCGCCGGCAGGAAGCCGACAAAATAGAACTGGTCATTCAACAGGCCGCTGGCGGAAATGGCGGTGATCGCCGCCGACGGGCCGGGCAGGGGCAGCACGCGCAGTCCCGCCGCGCGCACGGCGTCGACGATGCGCGCACCGGGGTCGGACACGGCGGGCGTGCCGGCGTCGGAAACGAGGGCGATGCGCTCGCCCGCCTGCAGGCGCGCGATCAGGGTCTGCGCCACTTCGCGCTCGTTATGTTGATGCGCCGCAATCAATGGCTTGTTCAAGCCGAAGCGCGTCAGCAGGTGCGCCGTGTTGCGCGTATCTTCACAGGCGACGGCGTCGGCAAGGCTCAGCAAGTGCAGCGCGCGCAGGCTGATATCGGTCACATTACCGATGGGCGTGGCCACTATATACAATGTTGCGATAGGATAGACCTGGTGCGCCGCCTCTGTCATGATGGGCAGGCTGGCGATGGAACTGATTTCTTGTACGGTCATTTTGGAGGTTAAATGCTTGCTAATAGTGTGAAGTTACTGCTTGTTTGTGCCGCGACCGGCATGCTGAGCGCTTGCAGCACGCCTTGCGACGCGCCCGGGCAATTGTGCGCGCCTATTGAATCTAACACAAGGGCGCTGCCGCCACCGAAGCCGCTGCCGCCTCCCGTGCCGCCCAAGCCGCCCGCGCCCGAACCGGTGACGTTCGCCGTGGCCGTGCCCGATATTACCGCCTACGACGGCAGCGGCGCCCCGCTGGCGCCCATCACCACCAAGCCGGCCACGGGCACGCCGCAGGACATGCCGGCCGCCACGGCGCCGGCGCCATCCGACGGCAATCTGCACCACATCGGCCTGCTGCTGCCGCTGCGCTCCACCTCCCTGGGGCCGGCCGCCGAATTGCTGCGCGCCGGTTTCATGGCCGCGTATGAGCGCGATCGCAGCGGCTTCGAAGTGACGGTGATCGACACGGGCGACGGCAGCAGCGACGTCCTGAACAAGTTTGCGCAGGCGCAAGAGGAACAGGACATCGTCGTGGGGCCTTTGTCGCGCTCGGCGGTGACGGCCGTGGCGAACAGCGACCTGGTGCGTAAACCAACGATCGCCCTGAACCACCCGGACAACCGCGGCGAGGCGCGCCTGCCGGCCAAGCTGCTGGTGATGGGCCTGTCGATCGAGGCGGAAGCGCGCCAGGTCGCCGCCTGGGCCGCCAGCGAACAGCCGGGCGCCAGCGCCCTGATCCTGTCGGCCGGTTCGCCCTCGCAGCGCCGCATCAGCGCCGCCTTCAAGCAGGAATGGCTGCGCCAGGGCGGCAAGGTCGATGTGATGGACTTGACGGCCACGAATGGCTACCTGAGCGATGCGGAACTGGTGCAGCTGCGCGCGCGCCTGGCCGCCACGCCGCCTGGCCTGCTGTTTGCCGCGCTGGACGCCGACCAGGCGCGCCAGCTGCGCGTGGCCATCGGCAGCGACCTGCCCCTGTATGGCACCTCATCACTGAACCCCGGCGCCGGGCGCGGCGCCAGCGGCCCCGAACTCGACGGCGCGCGCCTGCTGGACCTGCCATGGCAAGTGCGGCGCGACCATCCGCAAGTGATGGTGTATCCGCAGCCGCCGCAACCGGCTGACGCCCGTTTGACGGCCGACATGGAACGCCTGTACGCTCTGGGCATCGATGCCTTCCGCGTGGCGCGCGAAGTGGCGCTGCGGCCGAACGCGCCATTCACGCTCGACGGCGTGACGGGCCGCCTGGCCGTGCGCTTTGAGAATGATCAAAGCGTGTTCGAACGCACGGAACAGGCTGCCACCTACCAGCAGGGCGTGCTGGGCACCTGGCCACCGGCCCCGCCGGCACCTGTCACCATGCCGCCGGTACAATAAGGACACCGCCATGCCGCCCTTCTGGAACAAACGGGAACGGGGACGGCAGGGGGAAGACGATGCGCTCGCGTATCTGCTGCTGCAGGGCTTGGTGCTGCTGCAACGCAATTATCTGTGCAAGGGCGGCGAGCTGGACCTGATCATGCGCGATGGCGCCGCCATCGTCTTCGTCGAAGTGCGGCTGCGCAGCAGCGCGGCCTTCGGCGGCGCCCTGGCCAGCATCACGCCGGCCAAGCAGCGGCGCATGGCGGTGGCCGCGCAAACCTGGCTGCTGGGACAAAAAACCGTGCCGCCGTGCCGCTTCGACGCGCTGGCCATCGACGGCGGGCGCATCAGCTGGCTGAAGAACATCCTCGATATGTAAGCATTTTTAACAGTGCTTGTCCGCCATGCCGCGCGCCTGCACTATAATCGGCAGACTATGAATAATCAACGCATCCTCTCGCACTTCCACGAAAGTGCCGAACTCAAGATCCAGGCCGCTACCGTGCTGGCGCAACCCATTGCGCAGGCGATCGACCTGATGTTTTATGCATTGTCCAACGGCAACAAGATCCTCGCCTGCGGCAACGGCGGTTCCGCCGCCGACTGCCAGCATTTCGCGGCCGAGCTGGTCGGGCGCTTCGAACGCGAGCGCTTTCCGCTGCCGGCCCTGGCGCTGACGACGGATACATCGATCCTGACGGCCGTGGCGAACGACTACAGCTACCGCGAGATCTTCTCGAAGCAGGTGCAGGCCTTCGGCCAGGCCGGCGACATCCTGCTGGCCATCTCCACGTCGGGCAATTCGGCCAACGTGATGGCGGCCGTGGAAGCGGCGCTCGAGCGCGAAATGCGCGTCGTGGCGCTGACGGGCAAGGACGGCGGCGCCATCGGCAAGATGCTGACGGACGCCGACGTGCATATCTGCGTGCCGGCCGAGCGCACGGCGCGCATCCAGGAAGTCCATCTGACCACCATACATTGCATCTGCGACGGCATCGACGTCGCGCTATTCGGAGGAGACGTGAATGACTAAATTCGGTACTGGCCCAGGCTGGAAACGCGTACAACGCCCGCTAGCCACCGCACTGCTGTGCGGCGCCATGCTCACCTCGCTCACCGGCTGCATCGAACTGATGGTCGGCGGCGCGGTGATGGGCGGCGTTGCCGCGGCGGACCGCCGCACCCTGGGCGCCCAGACCGAAGACAAGTCGATCGCCCTGAAAGGCGAGTCGCGCATCCCCTCCATCGTCGGCGACGTGGGCCACGTGAACGTCACCAGCTTTAACCGCCGCGTCCTGCTGACGGGCGAGGTGCGCGACGAGGCGATGAAAAATGCCGTCGAGCGCGAAGTGCGCAATATCGAGGGCGTGGAATCGGTGGCCAATGAATTGATCATCGCCGGCCCGGCCAGCTATACCTCGCGCTCGAACGACGCGCTGATCACCACCAAGGTCAAGGCCAGCCTGGTCGACATGAAAACCATCTCGGCCGCCTCGTTCAAGGTCGTCACGGAAAACGCCACCGTCTTTCTGATGGGACGCGTGACCCAGCGCGAAGGCACGGTCGCGGCCGACGTGGCGCGCGGCGTGGGCGGCGTGCAGAAAGTGGTCAAGCTGTTCGACTACATTTCGGAAGCGGAACTGAAGCAATTGCAGCCCGACCCGCCGCAGCAACGCACGACGAGCACCGTCAGCGACACGGTCCAGCAGTAAGCGCCTCCGCCGTTTGACCTACGGCGCCTGAGTGACGATGCGTCTATAATAGCCGCATCGTTGCTCTACATTAGTGAAACTTTGCCATGTCAACTTCGCCCTCCGCCAGCAAGTCCTGGATCAAGCCCGCCCTGATCGCCGTCTTCGTGGCGGGCGTGGCGGCGGCCGGCTATCTGTCGCTGAACGACAAGCAAAGCGCGCCGGACGTGACCTTCCACGGCATCCATGGCGAGAAGATCACCTCGGCCAGCCTGCGCGGCAAGGTCGTGATGGTCAATTTCTGGGCCACCTCGTGCACTACTTGCGTGGCGGAAATGCCGGACATGGTCGACACCTACAACAAGTACAAGGGGCAGGGGCTGGAATTCGTGGCCGTGGCCATGAAATACGATCCGGCCAACTACGTACTGAACTTCGCCGAAACACGCCAGCTGCCGTTCAAGGTGGCGCTCGACGTGACGGGCGAGGCGGCCAAGGCCTACGGCGACGTGGCCCTCACGCCCACCACCTTCGTGCTCGACAAGCAGGGCAAGATCCTCAAGCGCTATGTGGGCAAGCCGGAATTTGCCGAACTGCACAAGCTGCTGGAAACCGCCATCGCCGGCTGATCCAGCGCAAGCCCGCCTGCCAGCACGGCACAAAACCCTGTTGCCAAGTGTTGCCAAACTGTTATAACCTTCCCAGGCGTGATCCCATTCACCTTGTGAAGGCCAGCCGTGTCCCCAGCCGCTCAATCGCTTGACCCGCAGCAACTCAAAGCCTGGCTGCTTGCCACCGGGAACAAGGACGCCGCGGCGTTCCGCCAGCTATATACTTCCACCTCATCGAAACTGTTTGGCTTCGCGCTGCGTATATTGCATAAGCAAGAGCTCGCTGAAGAAGCCTTGCAAGAGGGGTTCGTCGCCATCTGGAACAACGCCGCCGCTTACCAGAGCCATCTGGCCGCGCCGATGACCTGGATGGCCACCATCGTGCGCAACAAGGCGTTCGATGTGTTGCGGCGCAGCGACGATACCGTGGAAATCGATGCCGAACAGTTTGATAGCGAAGTCATGAATGCACTCCGGGACCCCCAGGCCACGCCGATCGAATCACTGCAGCTGAGCGGTGACGCCAAGGCGCTGGCGTTTTGCATGTCGGCCCTGGAAGGGCTGCACCGGCAGGTGGTCGCCCTGGCCTTCTATCACGACCTGTCGCACAGCGAAGTGGCGCAGCAGATGTCGCTGCCGATCGGCACCGTGAAGACGTGGATACGCCGCAGCCTGGAACGGCTGCGCACGTGTCTGGCGAAACGGGAGGCATCATGAATATCCGCGGCAATGACGCGCTGCGCCAGAAACTGGCGTCCGAATACGTGCTGGGCACCCTGAAAGGGGGGGCGCGGCGACGTTTCGAAGGCTGGCTGCACAACGACGCCGATTTGCGCAATATCACGGCCGAATGGCGCCAGCGCCTGGAACCGATGGCGGAATTCGCCACGCCCGTGGCGCCGCCCAAGCGCGTGTGGCAGCAGATCGAGCAGCGCCTGCACCTGGCGCCGCAGGGCGGCTGGTCCTGGTTCCGCGATGCGCTGTCGTTCTGGCGTGGCCTGGGCATGGCGTCGAGCGCCATCGCCGCGCTGCTGGTGATCGTCTTGGCCACGCGCGTGATGGACGCGCCGCAGATCAGCTATGTCGCCAGCCTGACGGACGAGAGGGCGCAAACGGCATTGCTGCTGACGGCCGACAGCCGCCACGGCGCGCTCGAGGTGCGCATGGTGGGCAACGCGCCCGTGCCTGCCGACCGCGACCTGGAACTGTGGGCCGTGCCGAAGAGCGGCAACCCGCGCTCCCTGGGTTTACTCGCCGACAAGGGCAATGTGAAACTGGCCTTGTCCCAGCGCGCCATCGGCAGCGACGTAGCCTTGCTGGCCGTCACCCTGGAGCCGAAAGGCGGTTCGCCGAATCCGGACGGACCGACGGGACCGATTTTGTATAAAGGTAACTGGGTCAGGCTATAAGGAAATGTCGGGTTACGCAGCGCCGCTGCTAACCCGACCTACCGGCTTATTTCGGATACAGAATCATCTGCGTGCAGCGGAACAGGGCAATCGTCTTGCCCGTTTCCTTGCTTTTCACCACGGCATCCCACACTTGCGTGTTGCGGCCCTTGTGCTCGACCTTGGCCGTGCAGGTGAGCGTGCCTTCGCGGGCCGTGCCCAGGTGGTTCGATTTCAGCTCGATGGTGGTGAAATTCGTCGCGCCCTCGGGCAGGTTGACGATGCAGCCATAGCCGGACGCCGTGTCGGCCAGCGTCACCACGCTGCCCGCGTGCAGGTAGCCGTTCGGCGCCAGCAGGTGCGGCAAGACGGGCAATTCCGCCGTCAGCTGGCCGTCGCCCACGGCCGTGATGACGATGCCCAGGTGGCCGGGCAGGCGGCCCGTGCCGCGTTCATTCAACATTGCTACGGTGATGTCGGGATTGCTCATGCTGGTCCTTGTGCGGGTCGGTCCGGACAGCGGATCTGCCGGAAAATACTATGATGATAGCAACTTTCCCGGCAATGGTTTGAGCGCAGCTATTTTTTGCCGCGCCGCCGCTTCCACCACACCAGCGTCCCCGTCAGCAGGAACAGCAAGGGCATCAGGCCGAAGACGGTAATGAAGGCGCGCCCGGCCACGCCGAACGCCTGGCCCGAATGCAGGGGGAATTGCCAGCCCAGGAAGACATCGCCGGCCGGCGCCCGCAAGGGATCGCGTATGCGCAGGGGCAAGCCGCTGCGCGCGTCCAGGGTGATGCGCGTGGCGCCGTCGCCGTGGGCGATTTCGCCGGGCTGGCGCACGCGCACGTCGTATGGCTGATCCTTCTTGGCCGGCAGCACGATGCGCGACACGCGCGCCTGCGGATACAGCTGCTGCGCGGCGGCCATGGCCTGGCCGGCATCGAGCAGGGCGCCATCCTGGGCCACATTCTTCAACTTTGCCGTGTCCGGCACCGTCGACACGAGCTCCACCAGGGGCACGATCAATTGCGGCAAATTGAAATAGATGCCGGAAAAGGCCAGCACGGCCAGCACGGGCGCGGCAAAGAAGCCCGCCGCCTTGTGCAAGGTGTAATTAAAACGGGGCCAGGAGCCGCCATGCGACACCGTCAGGGCGCGCCGGATCGCCGTCCACTGCAGGCGCGGCCACCACAGATAGATGCCGCTCAAGGCCATCAGCAGCAGCATCACGCCGGAAATCCCCGTGACCGTCTTGCCCGCGTCGCCGGACAAGACATAGCGGTGCAAATGAAACATGCCCGACATCAGCAATGGGCGCGTGAGGCCGAAACGCCCCCAGTCGCGTTCGCCTTTGACTTGCAGGGTGTAGGGGTCGACCATCACCTGGCGCACGATGGCCTGGCTGAAGGGGGAAGGCTTGCCGGCCTGGCGGTACGAGGCCACGTACACGTCGCGCGCGTCGGCGGGCGGATTGAGCTGGCTCGGCTTGCCGTAGGCGGGGTCGGCCGTAAGCTGGTCCACCACCGCCTGCACCGTGCGCGGCGTCACCTGAAACACCTGGCCCGGCGCGGGCGTGCTCGCCTGCAACAAATTCGGATTCAGATACGCATCGAGCTCCGGCATCCAGGCGATGGCGGAGCCCGTCAAGCCCAGCAGGACGAACAGGGCGCCGAACCACAGCCCCGCATACAGGTGCAGTTTGCTGAGCAACCACTTGATCGGGCGTCGGGACATGTAAACTTTGGGGAAATTTTGGCTGCGAAACGATAGCATGAAAGCCCCACAGTGAAAATCATGCGCGGTCAGAAAGCGGCAAACCACACAACACGCTCATGGCAACGTTGGAAGTCCGCGAAAACGAGCGTTTTGGCACCATCAGCGAGCGCATCGGCATCGCGCGGTTATCTTGCGCGGCATACACTTTCCCCTATACTTATCGAAAGGAAAATTATGACCGCCTCCCGCTTCCTCGCCGCCACCTTGGGTCTCGCTCTTCACCTGGGCGCGCACGCCGCCGATTTCACGGTGACCAGCACCGATATCGCCCCCGGCCAGCGCCTGGCGAACGCGCAAGTGTTCCAGGGCTTCGGCTGCACGGGCGGCAACCTGTCGCCGCAATTGTCGTGGAGCAATGCCCCGGCCGGCACCAAAAGCTACGCCATCACCGTGTACGACCCGGACGCGCCCACGGGCAGCGGCTGGTGGCACTGGAGCGTGTTCAATGTGCCAACCAGCACCACGTCCTTGCCTGCGGGAACGACAACCGCCACCTTGCCGGCCGGCGCCGTACAAGGGCGCAACGATTACGGCGACAGCGCCTACGGCGGCGCCTGCCCGCCACCGGGCGACCAGGCCCACCGCTACCAGCTCACGGTCTGGGCCCTGAAAACGGACAAACTGCCGCTGGACCGGCACGCCAGCGGCGCCATGCTGGGCTACATGCTCAACGCCAACGCGCTGGGCAAGGCACAGCTGACGGGACTGTATGGCAGATGACGTGGAAGCGGTGGCCCTGAGCGAGCTGCGCATCGCCCACGGCACCATCGAGGCGCGCCGCGCGCAAACCCTGCGCCGCGTGCCCGTCTTCCAGAGCGCGCTGTGCCGCGTGCGGCAGGGAACGAAACTGCTGGAATGGGGTGCCCGCCAGGCGCGCGCTGGCGCGCACGACGTGGTGCTGATGCCGGCGGGACAAGAACTGGGCGTGGCCAACCTGCCCGGCGCGCAAGGCTACCGGGCGGAAGTGCTGAGTTTTTCGCCGGCCCTGATCGCCCGTTTCCGCGCGCGCCATGGCGGCCTCGTCGACGCCCAGCTGCGCCAGGCGGCCACGGCCAGCCTGTGCGTGCCGCTCGACCTGCACGCGGCGCCGGCCTGGGACCAGCTGATGGCCAGCCTGGCGAGCAGCACACCGCCTGCGCTGCTGGCGCACCAGGCGGAAGGCTTGCTGCTGGCCCTGGCCTTGGGCGGCCATTGCGGCCCGCTGCTGCTGGACCGCCGCGATCCGCTGGCCGCGCGCGTACAGCAAGTGCTGCTGCTGGACCCGGGCGCCGACTGGAGCGTGGCCAAGGTTGCCAGCCACCTGCACCTGGGTGCCTCCACCCTGCGCCGCCAGCTGGCCCTGGAACAGCGCCATTTCCGCGCCATCCTGGAAGACGTGCGGCTGGGACTGGCCTTGCAGGAATTGCAATCTGGCATCTTACCCATCGGCGACATCGCCGCCGCCTGCGGCTATGCCTCGCCATCGCGCTTCGCGGCCCGTTTCCGCCAGCATTACGGCCTGTCGCCGCGCGACCTGCGCGCCACCGTGTAAGCCCGCTCCAGCGCAAATGACGCAACAAGCGCTGACAGCGGGGCGATTTTCTTGCTACTATGCGCCCATGTCTTCCCGCCAGCCCACCCGCAAGCCTTACCCGGCGTCCGCCCTCGCGCGCACGCCGTGGCAGCTGTGCGTGGCGCTGTTCAGTGCGCTGGCCCTCGTGTTCCTGCTGTCGACGGCCGCCTCGCACCTGCACAAGACGACGCTCGACGCGGAAGAATGCGCGCTGTGCGCCACCGCCATCGACAAGGTGGCCGACATCGCCGTGCCGCCGGCCATCGCCGAGCCGCCCGCCCAGTTACTGCCGTACCGCCTGCTAGCCCTCGCGCCCGCTACCCTGGCGCCCATCGCCGTCCTCGTCCTGCCGCCCGTGCGCGGCCCGCCTGCCGCCTCACTGTAGTTTCCACGCTGTTTTTTATCCTTTTCAGGCTGCCCCTTGCCGCACTTTGCTGCGCGCCGGGCCGCCTGGCGTTGACTATCTTTGAGGTTTACCATGCAACACACACCACGCCTGAGCGCGCTGTCGCTCGCCCTTGCCAGCCTGTTTACCGTTTCCGCCCATGCCGCCGAGCCTGCCGAAGCCAGCACCGATGCCGCCCCGCCGGAAATGCAAAAGGTCGAAGTCACCTCCGCCCACTTGAAAAGCGCGCGCATCGCGCTGTCGCCGAAAATCGGCACCACCATCTACAGCATCGACAGCCATATGGTCGACATGCTGGGCCAGGGCGACAACACGCCGTTCAATGAAGTGCTGCTGCGCCTGCCGGGCGTGTCGCAGGATTCGAAGGGTTCCGGCGCCCTGCACGTGCGCGACGACCATGCCAACGTGCAATACCGCATCAACGGCGTGCAACTGCCCGAAAGCATCAGCGGCTTCGGCCAGTCGATCGACACGCGATTGATCGACAAGACGGATTTCATGACGGGCGCCTTGCCGGCCCAGTTCGGCCTGCGCACGGCCGGCATCGTCGATATTGAAACGAAGGAGGGCGGACTGACGCCGGGCGGGCGCATCGGTATCATGGTCGGCAGCCACGACCATGTGGAGCCGAGTGCCGAATTTTTCGGCAGCATGGGCAAGTTCAATTACTACCTGTCCGGCAGCTATCTCGGCAATGCACTGGGCGTGGAAAACCCGCAAGCCACGCGCAGCGCCCTGCACGACAAGACGCGCCAGAACAAATCGTTCGGCAGCCTGTCGTATTTCCTCGATGACAACACGCGTCTGGGCGCCATGTTCGGCACGTACAACGGCCGCTTCCAGATCCCGAACAACCCGGACCAGGCACCGGCATTCAGCTTGGCCGGCCATAGCGACGCGCAGGCGGGCACGGCCAGCATTCCTTCATCGCAGCTGAATGAAAACCAGCGCGAAGTGAACCGTTTTCTCGTGCTGTCGCTGCAAAAAAGCTTGGGCGACGTGAATTACCAGGTGTCGGCCTTCCACCAGTATTCGGAACTGCACTTCACGCCCGACGCCATCGGCGACCTGATCTACAACGGCGTGGCCTCCGATTCGCGCCGCGCGAACAGCGCTTCCGGCGCCCAGTTCGACATCAGCTACAAATGGCACCAGGACCACACCGTGCGCGCGGGACTGGCCTACACGCGCCAGAAGACGACCAGCGACAACACGGTGGCCGTCTTCCCCGCGCTGGACGGCGTGCAAACCTCCACCACGCCGGTCAGCATTCTGGACAACAGCGGCAAGACGGGCACCCTGGCCAGTGTCTACCTGCAGGATGAATGGCATATCAGCAAGCCTTTGACCCTGAACTACGGCGCCCGCTTCGACAAGGTCTCGGCCTACACGAACGAGCAGCAATGGAGCCCGCGCGTCAACCTGGCCTACCAGATCGCGCCGGGCACGGCCCTGCACGCCGGCTATTCGCGCTACTTCACGCCGCCGCCGCAGGAACTGGCGGCGCAGGCCAGCATCGACCTGTATGCGAACACGACGAATGCGCCGGAAATCGGCCAGTCCGACAACGTCAAGTCCGAGCGCACGCACTACTATGACGTGGGCATCAGCCACCAGGTCAATTCAAAACTGACCGTGACGGCCGATGTGTACTATAAAAAGATCAACAACCTGCTCGACGAAGGCCAGTTCGGCCAAGCGCTAATCCTGACGCCGTTCAACTATGCGGACGGCTACGCAAAGGGCCTGGAACTGTCCGCCATCTACAGCGAGAAAAACTGGGGCCTGTTCCTCAACGCCAGCACGCAAAAGGCGCAGGGCCGCAACATCAATTCGGGGCAAGCCCTGTTTGGCGCCGATGAGTTGAACTACATCAGCTCCCACTATGTCTACCTCGATCATGACCAGAAATACACGCTGTCGGGAGGTGGCCATTATCACTTCGGCGATTCGCAAGTGAGCGCTGACTTCCTCTACGGCAGCGGCCTGCGCATGACGCCGGACGGCGGCGCACCGAATTCCGGCCATTTGCCCAGTTACTTCACCGTCAACACGGCGCTCACGCACACGTGGAAGAACACGCCGGTGGGCAAGGTGGAAGGACGGCTGGCCCTGATCAACCTGTTCGACAAGTCGTATTTGCTGCGCGACGGTTCCGGCGTGGGCGTGGGAGCACCGCAGTATGGCGCCCGCCGCAGCATCTACGCAGGCCTGTCCACCAGTTTTTAACACCTGACAGTACCTACTGCGCGGCGTGGGGCGCGGCCTCCGATGCTCACTGTGCTAAAGCACAGCTGCGCTTCTCGGCCACGCCGCACATCCGCTCGCTACGGTTCTGTCCAGGTGTTGTAAGTCGCGCGAAGACAGCGGCAGGGAGCAACGCCTGCCGCTGTCGGTTGCCGTACTGTGTCTTGACTTATCCCCAATTGATGGGTGCCTGGCCATGCGCCTGCAGATACGCATTCGCCAGGCTGAACGGCTTACTGCCAAAGAAACCTTTGCTGGCCGACAAGGGAGATGGATGCGGCGCCGTCAGCACCAGGTGCTTGCCGGGGTCGATCAGGCTGCGCTTGGCTTGCGCATAGCCGCCCCACAGGAGGAACACGAGGTGTTCGCGCTCGGCCGACAGGTGGCGGATGGCGCTGTCCGTCAGCTTTTCCCATCCCTTGGCCGCGTGCGAGCCGGCCGCCCCGGCGCGCACCGTCAGCACGCTGTTGAGCAAGAACACGCCTTGCTGCGCCCAATCGGACAAATCCGTGCGCGTGCGCATCACGCCCACGTCGCTCTGTAATTCCTTGAAGATATTCTGCAGGCTAGGCTGCGGCGGCGTGCCTTCGGGAATCGAAAAGCACAGTCCCATGGCGGCGCCCGGCGTGTGATACGGGTCTTGCCCCAAGATCACGACTTTGACTTGCTCGAACGGCGTCAGGTCGAAGGCGCGAAAAATGGTTTTACCCGGCGGAAAACACGGCCCCGCCGCGTACTCTTCCTTCACGAAGGCGGCCAGGCGCTCCCAGTAGGGCTGGGCAAACTCCCCCTCCAGCCGCGCCTTCCACGATGCGTCGATGCGTACGTCCATGGCTCCCCCGTCAATCATGTTTTTAAAACATCATTAATCAGTATAGCCGCGTCACGTTCGTTACCGCGTTACGGTACGGCTGGGCAATGCCTATTTGTCATCATAGTGATAACGGCAGGCCGCCACGTAGATGCAGCCCGCGTCGGGCAGATACACAAGCCGGTGCTGGCGGTCGATGCGGCGCGACCAAAAGCCCGTCAGGTCGCCTTTCAGCGGTTCCGGCTTGCCCGTGCCCTTGAACGGATCGGCCAGGCATTCATCGAGCAAGTCATTGATTTTTTGCAGGATTTTCAGGTCGCGCTCTTGCCAGAACAGATAATCTTCCCAGGCATGATCGGTCCAGGCCAGCACGGCGGCGCGCGCCTGCTGCTTGTTTTCAGTCTTCCGGTTTTTCATGCCGCGCCAATGCTCGTGGCTGCGCCTTGCCCGCCTTGATCTGCGCCACGGACGCCATCAGGCGGCTGGCATTCTTTGCCGTGCCCAGCAAATACAGGGTTTCCTCGATGCTGTTGTAGTCCGACAAGGACAGCATCACCACATGCTCGCCATTCACGCGCGTGATCACCGTAGGCGTATGGTCGTTGCAGACGTCGTCCATCACGCTTTTCAGGCCCGCGCGCGCCTCGCTGAAAGTCAGGATATTCATGCCGTGCCACCGCTCCATGGAAAGTACATGCCAATAATTGTACAGGATGTTGTACATCACTTCAATCAGGCAAAAAAAAGCCGCCAGCGCTATCGCGGGCGGCTTTGATCTGGCGCAAGGTGCTTAGAAATTCAGCGCCGATTCCACGCCGGCGCTGTGCGCCTGTTCATCCGCGTGGTACGAGCTGCGCACCATGGCGCCCACGGCGGCGTGGGTGAAGCCCATTTTATAGGCTTCTTCCTCGAACATTTTAAACACGTCCGGGTGCACGTAGCGGCGCACGGGCAGGTGGCTGTTCGATGGCGCCAGGTATTGGCCGATGGTCAGCATGTCGATGTCGTGCTCGCGCATGTCGCGCATGACTTGCAGGATTTCCTCGTCCGTCTCGCCCAGGCCCACCATGATGCCGGACTTGGTCTTCACGTCCGGGTACATGGCCTTGAAGTCCTTCAGCAGCTTCAGCGAGTGCATGTAGTCGGAACCGGGACGGGCTTCCTTGTACAGGCGCGGTGCCGTTTCCAGGTTGTGGTTCATGACGTCAGGCAAGCCATCCTTGAACAGATTCAACGCTTTTTCCAGGCGGCCACGGAAGTCGGGTACCAGCACTTCGATGCGGGTGTTCGGCGACAGGGCGCGCGTTTGCTGGATGCACTCGACGAAATGGCCGGCGCCGCCGTCGCGCAAGTCATCGCGGTCGACGGAGGTGATGACGACGTAGTTCAGGCGCAGCTTGGCGATGGTTTTCGACAGGTTGGCCGGCTCTTCCTTGTCCAGCGGGTCCGGGCGGCCGTGGCCCACGTCGCAGAACGGGCAGCGGCGCGTGCACTTGTCGCCCATGATCATGAAGGTGGCCGTGCCCTTGCCGAAGCACTCGCCGATGTTCGGGCAGCTGGCTTCCTCGCACACGGTCACGAGCTTGTTTTCGCGCAGGATGTCCTTGATTTCATAGAAACGGGTCGAAGCCGAAGCGGCCTTGACGCGGATCCAGTCCGGCTTTTTCAGGCGCTCGATCTGCTCGATCGGGACGATCTTGATCGGGATGCGCGAAGTCTTGCTGGCGCCTTTTTGCTTTTCACTCGGGTTGTAGGCGGGAGCGGCGGGGGCGGTGCTGGAAATGGTCTCAGAAGTCATGGCTGCAAGCCCTTGACGGGCATGTTGGTTTGTTTGCTCAGGCATCCGCTGCCTGAGGCGCGCCTGCGGCGCTGTTTACTTCGCTTACATCGAGTAATACGGTCAATTCATGGGCCAGGGCCCGCTGCACCTCGGCCAGCGGCGCCGCGACGCCCATGCTGCGCATGTCCACCGTCTTCAGGCCGGAATAGCCGCAAGGGTTAATCCAGGAAAACGGCGCCAGGTCCATCGCCACGTTGAGAGATACGCCATGGTAGGTGCAGCCGTTGCCGCGCACTTTCAATCCCAGCGCGGCGATCTTCGCACCCTTGTCTGGCCCGCCGGCGATATAGATGCCGGGCGCGCCATCGATGCGCTCGCCAGCGAGATTATACGCCGCCAGCACGTTGATGATGGCTTGCTCGATTTTATGCACGAACTGGCGCGCATACAGCTTGCCGCCCGGCTTGTTGCGGCGCAAGTCCATCAGCAGGTAAATCACCACCTGGCCGGGGCCGTGGAAGGTGACTTCGCCGCCCCGGTCCGTCTGCACCACGGGCACACTCTCGGCGCCGGCCAGCAGATGGCCGCGGTCGGCCGCCAGGCCCAAAGTAAATACGGGCGGATGCTCGACGATCCACAGTTCGTCGCGCGTGTCGGTCGTGCGCGCGTCGGTAAAGGCGCGCATGGCGGCAAAGGTCGGCTCGTAATCGACGCGGCCCAGCTCGCGGATCAGCGCCGTTTCGGTGCGGGTGGTGGTCATGACAGATTCTGTAATCAGCTGCCGGCGCCCTGCGGACGCTGCGGCGAAGCCGTGATTATAAGCCAGGCCGCCGTTTCATTCAGCCAAGGGCGCCGGCAACAGCAACAATCTGCCCATTTTTTGTGCAGCGTGGCGCACCTGGGCCAGGCTCAGCGCCGTGTAACCGAGCAGCACGGCAGGCGCCAGCCTGGCGCTGTGGCAAAAATCGCCGAGCGGCTGCAACGCCAGGCCCTCCTGCGCCGCGCGCGCGCAAAACGCCCGTTCGTCGCCATCGGGCGGCAGCCACAGCACGCAATGAAAACCCGCCTGCTGGCCGGAAATCGTGTAGCGCCCGGGGGCAAGCTGCTCGAGGCAAGCCAGCAGCAGGTCGCGCCGCTCCTTGTAGGCCAGCCGCGCCTGCCGCAGATGGCGCACGAAGGCGCCTTCCTCCATCCAGGCGGCCAGCGCCAGCTGTTCCGTCACGCCCACGGACCGGCCCGTCAACTGCACGATGCGCAGCAGCTGCGGGCGCAGGGCGGGCGGCAGCACCATGAAGCCCACGCGCAGGCCGGCAAACAGGGTCTTGTTAAAACTGCCGCAATAAATCACGCGCTGGTACTGGTCCAGCGCCTTCAGGGCCGCCAGCGGCGCGCTGTGGTAATTGAATTCGCTGTCGTAATCGTCTTCCACCACCCAGGCGCCGCTGTCGTTCGCCCATTCCAGCAGCGCCAGGCGGCGCGTGACGGACATGGTCACGCCCAGCGGCGACTGGTGCGCCGGCGTCACGTAGGCGAGGCAGGCGTCCGTCTGCGCGGCCAGCGCGGCGCAATCGATGCCCTCGGCGTCGACGGCAATATCCACCGGCACGGCGCCGGCCAGGGCAAACAGGGCGCGCGCGGCCGGGTAGCCCGGTTCTTCCAGGCACACCTTGTCGCCAGCGCGCACGATGCCGCGCGCCAGCAAGTCGATCGCGTGGCGGATGCCGGTGGTGACGACAATGTCATGCGGATCGCAGCGGATGCCGCGGTACTTGGCGAGGAAATCGGCAATCTGCTGGCGCAGTTCGGGCAAGCCGGCCGGATCGGCGCTGCACAGCTGCTCCGGCGTGGCGGCCGCCAGCGCCCGCGTGGCGCACTTGGACCAGGCGGCCATGGGAAACAGGCTGGCGTCGGCGCGCCGCGCCACGAAGGGCAAGCCGTCGCGCACGCCCGTGTCCGGGGCGGGCGCGGGCACGCTGGCCGGCGCGGCCGGGGTGGTTTCTGCAAATCCTGCCATCAAAAAACGCTCCGGCACCACGGCGCACACGCGCGTGCCGGAACCGGGCACGCGCGTCACGTACGCTTCCGCGTGCAGGCGGTCGAACACGGTTTCGATGGTGCCGCGCGACAACTCCCACCGTTCCGCCAGGGTGCGGCTCGATGGCAGCCGGCTGCCCGCCGGCAGCATCTTCGTCAGGATGGCCGAGCGCAGCGCTTCATACGCGCCATCCTGCTTGTTGACGCCTGCCTTGTCGAGCCAGCTGGTGGGGCGAGGCAAGTCCAGGGCGTGTGGTGATTTTCCTCGCGGCATGATAATCGTCCAAGTGGTCCAATGCGTTTTCTGATGAGTGGCACTTCGCATTACACCACAACCATCCTATTCTCACCGTTCCGGTGCGCCAGCGGGGCGCACGTTTGCAAGGATCGTATAAAACAATGCAGAAACACATCGCTGTATGGGCCTGGGGCGGCATCGTGCTGCTGCTGGTCTGCCTGTCGCGCATCAGCATCGACATCTATCTCCCTTCGCTGCCGGCCATGGCCGATGCCCTGCATGCCAGCGATGCCCAGTTGCAACTGACCCTGAGCCTGTTCATGGCCGGCTCGGCCGCCTCGATGCTCGCTTGCGGGCCGCTGGCCGACCGCTACGGACGCCGGCCCGTGCTGCTGGCCGGCACGGGCATTTTTGTGCTCGCCAGCATCGTCTGCACCGTGACTTCCGACGTGCACGTGCTGATCGCCGCGCGCGTGCTGCAGGCGTTCGGCGGCTGCAGCGGCACCATCATCGGCCGGGTCATGGTGCGCGACCGCTTCGATCCCGCCACGCAGGCGCGCATGCTGGGGCAAATCTCGATGGTGATGGGCCTGTCGCCGATCCTGGCGCCGCTGGCCGGCAGCGTGCTCGACGCGGCGTTCGGCTGGCGCGCCGTGTTTGGCGTGCTGTGCCTGCTGGGTGCGCTGTCGCTGTGGCTGATCGCCGCATACGTGCCGGAAACCAAACCGGCCGACGTCGTGCTGCAAGGCAATACCCTGGCCCTGTACCGCCGCCTGCTGGGCGACAGATATTTCCTGCGCTATGCGCTGGCCATCGGTTGTGTGTATTGTACGTATTTCCCCTTCATCGCGGAATCGTCCGTGCTGCTGCAAAGGGGCATGCACCTGTCGCCTGGCGCGTATGCGCTGGTGTTCGGGCTGACGGTAAGCGGCTATATCGCGGGGTCGAGCCTGTTCCGCGCGCTGGGACCGCGCCTGGGCGCCGATCACATGCTGGGCGTGGCGGTGCTGCTGAATGTGGCGGGGGCGGCCAGCCTGTTGCTGGCGGGTACGTTGGCGCCGCAGCACGTGGCGTCGCTGGTGGCGCCCATGCTGCTGGTGATGGTGTCGGTGGGCATGGCGATTCCCGCCTGCCAGCTGGCCGTGCTGCAGCCGTATGGCGCCCAGGCGGGCAGCGCCTCGGGCCTGTTCTTCTTCGTGCAGATGGCGATCACGGCCGCCTGCGGCGCCGTCATCGCCGCCATCACGGACGGCAGCGAAAAACCGCTGCTGTGGGTGACGGCGGCGGCCAGTGGCGCCTTTGCCGCCGTCTGGCTGCTCACGAAGAGCCGGGCCAGCGTGGCGGCAGCCAGCCTTACATGACGATCTTCACCATCGGGTGGCCCGACAGCGCCGTGTACAGGGCGTCGAGCTGTTCGCGGCTGATGGCGCGCACGGTGACGGTCAGGCCCGTGTAATTGCCCTTGCCCGATGGACGCTCTTCCATGCGGCCCGCGTGGAAGGTGGGATCGTGGCTGATGACCAGCTCGAGCATGGTCGGCGCGAAATCGACATGCGTCGGGCCCATGATCTTGATGGGAAAGTCGCTCGGATATTCGATCAGCGATTCGCTGGGAGGAATCGTCACTTCGGTCGGTGGGGTCGTTTGCATGGGAAATCCAATCAGTGCCGGTCAGAACAGGCAGCGCTTATCGCGCGGCGGCTGCATAAAGACGTATTGTAGCCAACTTTGGGGGCGGATGCGCCCGCCGCCATGACGCCGGCCTGGCGCAAAAAAAAGCCAGCTGGGTAAGCTGGCGGAAAACTATTTCGTTTAGACAAAATAGCCGGAAAAGTCGTGCTGTCACTTGGAGGATAAGCAGTGGTCGTACTGTAAGCAAAATACGGCGGCTTTGCCTCCGGCATGTGACGAACTGCGCATTTTGCGGCTTGAACGTCGATACGGCGCGACAGACGGGCGCGCCGCCGCTCTCAGCGCTCCACTTCCTGCATCCGGCCATTGCGGCCGGGACCGCCGCGCTCGTTGTTGCGCTCATTGTTGCGTTCACGGGGCGGATTGGCGCGCTCGGCGCTGCGCGCCTCCTGGGGCGGACGGGCTGCAGGGGCCGGCATTGGCGGCGGCGCTGGGCGCGGCTGTGCCACGGGCGGCGGGGCGGGCAAAGATGGCGGCGGCGCCGTCTGCAGCACTTCGCGGCGGGGGCCACGTTCGGCGCGGGGCCAATCGGCGCGGGGCCGCTCCTCGCCACGCCAGCCGGGACGGGCCACATGGTCTTGCACCGGGGGCAAGGCCGGCATCGCGGGCATCACGGGCTGGGCCGGCACGGGCGGCTGTTGCGGCTGCGCCGGCACGGGCGGCCGGTTGGGCTGCATGGGACGGGGCGCCAGGTGCGTCTGGCCATCGTCCGTCTGCAGGCGGCCAGGGCGGTTGACCCAATCGCGCCGGGACTCCCGGTCGCCGCGCGGCGCCTCAACGGGACGCTGCCAGTTGCCCGCCGGCGCAGGCGCCGTGCTCAACGGCAAGCTTTGCATGACGGGCGGCGGCATGGTGGTGCGGTTGCGGCGCGGCACGTCGACCGTGCGCGCGCCGCCAAAACGCTCGCCCGGCAGCATGCTCATGCCGGCGCGGCGTTCGCGCTCACCCATGATCGGGCGGCGGCCCTCGGCGACGCGGTTGATGCGGCGCTCATAGTCCGCGCTGGCGCGGTAGCCGGGCACATAGCGGTCGTGCGGCGACAGGGGGAACCAGCCGACACCGGGCCCCGGCCGCTGGCCGTGCTGCTGCCAGTGGTTGCCGCCGACCCAGCCCACCACGGCCGGCGCCCAAGGCGCGCGCACGCGCTCGCGGCCCGGCGCCCAGCCCCAGCGGTGGCCCAGCAGCACCCAGCGGCCGTAGTGCGAGGGCGCGTAGCCCCACGGCGCATTGTCGACCCAGGTCCAGCCCCAAGGCGCGATCCACGTCCAGCGCCCGTCGCTGTACGGTGCCCAGCCGGCCGGCACCGCGCTGGGCAGCCACAGGGGGCCGTACTCCGCATCGTCCTGCCAGGCGCCGTAGCGGTCCAGCTCTTCGTAGCCGGTGGTATCGTCCGTGACATAGCGCAAGGCCGGCGCGGCGGCGGGCAAGGCTTCGGGCCAGTTGTCAAACGCCACGCGCTGCACGGCGCCCGTGCGCAATTCCTCATCCGTCAGCTCGGCGCGCTTGCCGGCACGCAAGGTGACGCTGCCCGTCGCGCCATCCACGTCGGCCGCGCCGTCGAGCACGCTGACGACGCTGGTGCCGGGTTGGCGTCCCGCCTCGATGCGCACCCAGCCCGGCTGGGTCAGGCTCATGCGGGCCTGGGCCGTGGTCAGCTCGAAGCCGCGCAGCGCATCGGGATTGCGCACGCGCACGCTGACCGTGCCATGGCCGAGGTGCAGCTTGAAACTGTCGTCATCGAGTTCGCTCACTTCCAGCTCGGAATCGCCATCGAGGCGCACGGCGGCGGCGCCCACGCGAAATTCCGCCAGCGCGCCGCGCAGGGTAGTCAAGCGGTTATCCGTCGTGACGGGCCAGTTCAAGAGGGCGTTTTGCGCGTCGCCATCGCCGGCGCGCACCAGCACCTGCCCTTCGACGGTGGAAATGCGGCCCACGCGGGCGGGCGGGTCCTGCGCCAGGGCGAAGGCGCACGCCGACGACAGCAGCACGGCGCACACGGCGTTCAGGAGGGGGAAAGACAGGGTAGGACGCATGGCAGCGCTCCAGGCAGGACTTACAAGGAAGACATATTACCGATTACATCCGCATCGTGCCGGCATCGCAAGCGGGCTTACAAATGTTTGCATCTTGGTTTGCATATTGCCTTGGCTCAGGATGCCGCCTGGCTGCCGCGCTTGACGAAGAACAGGGCCGCGCCGACGGCCATCAGCAAGCCGCCAAAGAAGCGGTTCTGCTTTTTCACGGCGCGCGCGTCGCGGAAAAAGCGCTGCATCGACGAGGCTAAAAAGGCGTAGCTGTGCATGACGATCTGATCGATCGTGCACATGGTGACGGCCAGGATCAGCAGCTGCGGCAGCAGCGGCGCTGCCGGGCTGATAAATTGCGGCAATACCGCCACCATGAAAATGATGCCTTTCGGATTCGTCACATTGGTCAGAAAGCCCGTCAGCACGCGCCGGCCCATGGAAGGCACCACGGCGTCCGCATGCAGGTCGCCCGTGACGGCCACCTTGGCGCGCCATTGCGACAGGCCCAGGTAGATCAGGTACAAGGCGCCCACCGTCTTGACGATATTGAACGCCACTTCGGAGGCCAGCAGCAGCGAACCCACGCCGGCGCCGGCGATGCCCAGCACCACCAGCAGCCCCAGCTGCAGGCCCAGAATCGTCGCGCTGGCCTTTCTGACCCCGTACGACAGGCCATGCGACATCGACAGCACGGCGCCCGATCCCGGCGAGACGGCAATGATGGTGGCGGCGAAGACAAAGGCGATCCAGGTGGCGAAGTGCATGCGGTTTCCCAAAAAAATGGTGGCAAGAGGCAATTTTAACCCGGTCAGTGCGGCCTTGCCGGCCCGCCCTGGGGTAAGATCGCAGTCACGCCTTACCGACGCCATCCCTTGCCGTACAACCAAGAACAACACCATGAAAAATAACACTTTCCTCGCTCCACAATTTCCTGCCGCCACCGTGGGAGCGCGCTGAGATGGCCGGCTCCAGCCTGTTGGCCCTGCTCGACGACATCGCCAGCATCCTCGATGACGTTTCCCTGATGACCAAAGTGGCCGCCAAGAAGACGGCCGGCGTGCTCGGCGACGACCTGGCCCTGAACGCGCAGCAAGTGGCCGGCGTGCGCGCCGAGCGCGAACTGCCCGTCGTCTGGGCCGTCGCCGTCGGTTCGCTGAAGAACAAGGCCATCCTCGTGCCCGCCGCGCTGGCCATCAGCGCGTTTGCGCCGTGGGCCATCACGCCCCTCTTGATGGTGGGCGGCGCCTACCTGTGCTTCGAGGGTTTCGAAAAGATCGCCCACAAATACCTGCACCCGGACGACAGCCACAAGGCCGAGCTGGCGCAGGCGCTGCGCGACCCGCAGGTCGACCTGGTGGCGCTGGAAAAGGACAAGATCAAGGGCGCCATCCGCACCGATTTCATTTTGTCGGCGGAGATCATCGTCATCGCGCTGGGCACGGTGGCCGCGGCCACCTTCGCCGAGCAGGTGGCCGTCGTCGTCGGCATCGCCCTCCTCATGACGGTGGGTGTGTATGGCCTGGTGGCCGGCATCGTCAAGCTCGATGACGCGGGCTTTTATTTGTCCGCGCGCAAGGGCGCGGGCGCGCTGATGGACGGCGTGCGCGGCTTTGGCCGCATGCTCGTGTCGGCGGCGCCGAAACTGATGAAATTCCTGTCCGTCGTGGGCACCCTGGCCATGTTCATGGTCGGCGGCGGCATCCTGACGCACGGCTGGCCGTGGGCCAGCGCCATGCTGCACCATGCGGAAGAGGCCGTCGGCGGCGTGGCCGGCATCGGCCCCGTGCTGGCGGCCGTCACGCCCAGCCTGATCAACGCGGTGGCCGGCCTGATCGCCGGCGGCCTGGTGCTGGCCGGCGTCACCGCCGTGTCGGCTTTGTTGCGCATGATCAAGCCCAGCAAATAAACTTTCTGGTCTGATGGGGCGGCAGGCGCATCCGTGCCTGCCGCCCCGGCCATGCCGGCGGCGCCCGCTGCCCATGGAGACCCTATGCATGCTTCCCCCGCCCCACGCCCCAGCAGCGCCTTCATCGGCGCGTCCTGGGCGGCATTGCTGATCGGCATCGTCACTTACCTGTCCGGCCTGTGGAACGCCAGCATGGCCCTCAACGAGAAGGGCTATTATTTTACGATCCTCATGTACGGCCTGTTCGCCGCCATCTCGCTGCAAAAGTCCGTGCGCGACCGCGCGGAAGGCATCGCCGTGACGGGCATGTATTTCGGCCTGTGCTGGATTTCCGTCCTGCTGGCCTTGCTGCTGCTGACGGTCGGCCTGTGGAATGCCACCCTGCAAAACAGCGAAAAAGGTTTCTATGCCATGGCGTTTTTACTCAGCCTGTTCGCCGCCGTGGCCGTGCAAAAGAACGTGCGCGACGTGGCCCGCGCCACGCCGCTCGCGCCGGTGGACGTGCCGGGAACTTAAACGCCACCGCCCCGTCTATCTCCGTATCCATGTCGGGAGGGGATGATGGGCGACCAGCAGAAACGTTTGCAGATGGCACTGGAGGCGGCGCACATGGCGATCTGGGATTCGCGCATCGTCGATGGCCAGGTCATCGACGGCACGGTCAGCTGGTCGGCCAAGGGCGCTGCCTTGCTGGGCCTGGAAGAACGCCCGCTGACGCAGCCGTTCCGCGCCTTTCTCGACTGCGTGCACGCCGGCGACCGCGACAAGGTGATCAAAGTGCTGCAGGACGGCGTGCGCCGGCGCGAAGGCTACGCCCTGCAATACCGCGTCGTCTGGCCCGACGGCAGCGAACACTGGCTGGCGGCCAAGGCGCAAGTGTTCATGGATGACGCCGGGCATCCCGAACGCACCCTGGGCATCATCTGGGATATCACCGAGCACATGGCGCGCGAGCTGATGATCGCCGAGCGCAAGGAACTGGCCGAAGTGACGCTCAGCTCCATCGGCGACGGCGTCATCACCACCGATCCGCAGGGCAAGACGCGCTACCTGAACCGGGTGGCCGAACAGTTGACGGGCTGGAGCAGCGACATGGCGCGGGGCATGGACATCGGCCAGACCATGCCGCTGGCCGACGAACGCACGGGCGAAGCGCTCGAGCACGTGGCCATGCGCTGCCTGCAACAGCGCCAGGCCATCGGCATTTCCCCCCGCTCGCAACTGGTCACGCGCGAAGGCCGGCGCATCGCCATCGAGGAGTCGGCCGCGCCGATCTGGTCGCGCGACGGCGAGATCCTCGGCGCCGTCGTCGTGTTTCGCGACGTCAGCCACGAACGCAAGCTGAGCCAGCAGCTGTCGTGGCAAGCCACGCACGACGCCCTGACGGGCCTGATCAACCGGCGCGAATTCGAGCACCTGGTGGCCGGTGCCCTGCACACGGCCAAGCAGGACGGCCACACGCATGCGCTGCTGTACCTGGACCTGGATCAGTTCAAGGTCATCAACGACACCTGCGGCCACGGCGCCGGCGACGTGCTGCTGCAGCTGCTGGCGAAGATGCTGCAGGGCCGCATGCGCGACAGCGACATCCTGGCGCGCCTGGGCGGCGACGAACTGGGCGTGCTGCTGCCGCACTGTCCGCTCGAGCACGCGCGCCAGATCGGCGAACAGCTGCGCCAATCCATCCGCGAATTCCGCTTCGCCTGGGATGAACGCAGCTTCGAGCTGGGCGTGAGCATCGGCATCGTGGAAATCAACCAGGACAGCAAATCCATGAGCGAGCTGCTGAGCGCCGCCGACCAGGCCTGCTACCTGGCCAAGGAGCAGGGCCGCAACCGCCTGCACGTGTATCAGGAGTCCGACGTCATGCTGGCGCAGCGGCATGGCGAAATGCTGTGGATTTCACGCCTGAACGAAGCGTTCACGCACGAATATTTCCGCCTGTACGCCATGCCCATCGTGCACCTGCGCGACAATCCGGAACACCACGACGAAGTGCTGATCCGCATCCGCAACAGCAAGGGCGACCTGATCCTGCCCGGCGCCTTCATCCCGGCCGCCGAACGCTACGACATGATGCTGTCCATCGACCGCTGGGTCATCCGCGCCGTCTGCGCGCATATCCAGAGCGTGCGCGACAGCCTGCCGCCGCTCGAGGCGCTGGCCGAAAGCCGGCGCCGCGCACCGGCCCTGTATTCCGTCAACCTGTCGGGCATGTCGCTGGCCGACACGGGCTTGCACGACTACATCACCGAGCAGTTCGTGCAATTCGCGATTGCGCCCGAGCAAATCTGCTTTGAGATCACGGAAACGGCCGTCATCGCCAACCTGCCCAAGGCGCAAGTGTTCATGCGCCAGCTCAAGGCCATGGGCTGCCGCTTCTCGCTCGACGACTTCGGCAGCGGCTTTTCCTCGTTCGGCTACCTGAAGGCCCTGCCCGTCGACTATCTGAAGATCGACGGCGTCTTCGTGCGCGACATCGCCACCAATGCCATCAACCGCGCCATGGTCAAGGCCATCAATGAAGTGGGCCACGTGATGGGCCTGCAAACGGTGGCCGAATACGTGGAAGACGACGCCACCCTGGCCATCATCCGCGAACTGGGCATCGACTACGCGCAAGGCTACGCCGTGGGCAGCCTGCGGCCCCTGACGGCGGGCGTGGATTAGCCGCCGCCGGCAACCAGTACCTTTAAAACAATGCCGCATTGCTATCGCTAAATGCGTACAAGCACGACCAATCTGGAGGATTTTGATCTACATCAATAAATTTGCGCAGGCGACTCCTTACACTGATCTCCATTCTTGCAATCGTGCAAGTCTTACTCACCAATTGCTCATTTAACCGATCAGGAAGCCGCGACCATGCGACAAAATTTGCCAGTGACTAACCGTGAAGTCCTCGTCCAGGACGACCAGGCCATCGTGTCGAAAACGGATATGAACGGCAATATCGTCTACGTGAATCCGTACTTCAGCCAGGTCAGCGGCTTCAGCGAGGCAGAACTGCTCGGTTCACCGCAAAACATCGTGCGCCACCCGGACATGCCGGCCGAAGCGTTTGCCGACCTGTGGGCCTCGATCCAGGCCGGCACGCCGTGGACGGGCCTGGTCAAGAACCGCTGCAAGAACGGCGATTTCTACTGGGTGCGCGCCAACGTCACGCCCATCCGCGAAGCGGGCAAGACCATCGGCTACATGTCGGTACGCGTGAAGGCCGACAAGGACCAGGTCAAGGCGGCCGAGGAAGCCTACGCGGCCATCCGCAACAAGGAAGGCGGCAACATCGTCATCAAGCACGGGCAGATCGTGCGCCCGGGCCTGGCGCACCTGCTGCACAACCTGACGCACATGTCGCTCAACCTGCGCATCTGGGCCGCCACCTCCATCGTCAACTGCCTGCAACTGCTGGTGTGCGTCATCAGCCTGTTCGCCAGCGGCGGCAAGATCACCAATTACGCCATCTTCGGCGCCACCCTGTTCGGCTTCCTGATCAACGTTTTCCTCTGGTACACCTTGCGCATGTCCGTGCTCAAGCCGCTGGGCAAGGCCCTGAACGGCGCGCGGGCGATTGCCGCCGGCGACCTGTCGGGCAGTTTTGAAACGGACAGCACGGATGAAATGGGCCAGCTGCTGCGCGCGCTGCAACAGATGAACAGCAACCTGATCGCCACCATCCGCGACGTGCGCATCAACGTGGAAACCATGGCCGTGGCCACCAAGCAGATCGCCGTCGGCAATATGGACCTGTCGGGCCGCACGGAATCGCAGGCGGCCAGCCTGGAAGAGACGGCCTCGAGCATCGAGGAATTCTCGTCGACCGTGAAACAGAACGCGGACAACTCGGTGCAGGCGAATGAGCTGGCCGTGGCCGCCTCGAAAGTGGCCGTGCAGGGCGGCGAGATCGTTTCCGAAGTCATCACCACCATGGACGACATCAATACCTCGTCGAAGAAGATCGTCGACATCATCGGCCTGATCGAAGGCATCGCCTTCCAGACCAACATCCTGGCCCTGAACGCGGCCGTGGAAGCGGCGCGCGCCGGCGAGCAGGGCAGGGGCTTTGCCGTGGTGGCGGGCGAAGTGCGCAACCTGGCGCAGCGCTCGTCCGTGGCGGCCAAGGACATCAAGCAGCTGATCGAAATTTCCGTCGGCAAGGTGGGCGCCGGCATGCTGCAGGTGAACCGCGCGGGCGCCACCATGGAGCAGGTGGTCAGCTCCGTCAAGCAGGTGACGGCCATCATGCAGGAAATTTCCATCGCCTCGCGCGAACAGAGCATCGGCGTCGACCAGGTCAACCAGGCCATCGCCCACATGGACCAGGTGACGCAGCAGAACGCGGCCCTGGTGGAAGAAGCCGCCGCGGCCGCCACGCGCCTGGCGGAAGAAGCAGCCAGCCTGTCGCAAGCCGTGAGCCTGTTCAATTTCGGCAAGATGCCGCCCCCGCGCCGCGTCGCCATGCCCGGCGGCAAATCGGGTGCCGCGAACGCCGGCAAACCCGCCATGAAACGCCTGGCCGCCTAAACCTTTCAAGACATACAAACACATCATGCCTACACTCCTCAGCAGTGCTTCCGCCGACTTGGACGCCGTCGTCGAATTCGACCCGGTCATCATCGGCAAGATGAGCCAGTCCGGCCCCCGCTACACGTCGTACCCGACGGCCGACCGTTTCAATGCCGACTTCGGCTACGGCAATTTCCTCGAAGCGCTGGCCGCGCTGCGCATGCGCGGCGGCCGCCGTCCGCTGTCGCTGTATGTGCACGTGCCGTTCTGCGACACCCTGTGCTACTACTGCGCCTGCAACAAGATCATCACGAAAGACCGCAGCAAGGCCGCCACCTACCTCAGCTACCTGAAGCAGGAAATCGCCATGCAGGGCAAGCTGTTTGCCGGCATGAACCAGATCGAGCAATTGCACTTCGGCGGCGGCACGCCCACCTACCTGAGCGAAAAGCAGATGGACGAACTGATGGCGCACCTGCGCCAGCATTTCGAGTTCGCCTCCGATGAAGACGGCGAATATTCGATCGAGATCGACCCGCGCACCGTGTCGCGCGAACGCGTATTTTCGCTGCGCGCGCAAGGTTTCAACCGCATCAGCCTGGGCGTGCAGGATTTCGACGCCGACGTGCAAAAGGCCGTCAACCGCATCCAGCCGGAAGCGGAAACGGTGGCCATCATGCAGGCGGCGCGCGACGCCGGCTTCCGCTCGATCAGCATCGACCTGATCTACGGCCTGCCCAAGCAAAGCCTGGAGACGATGACGGAAACCCTGCGCAAGGTGATCAACGCCAGCCCCGACCGCATCGCCCTGTACCACTACGCGCACATGCCGCACCTGTTCAAGCCGCAGCGCCGCATCCTTGACGCCGACATGCCCGACAGCGCCACCAAGCTGGCCATGCTGGGCCTGTGCATCGCGCGCCTGACGGCCGCCGGCTACGTCTACATCGGCATGGACCATTTCGCCAAGCCGACGGACGACCTTGCCGTGGCGCAGCGCCAGGGCCGCTTGCACCGCAATTTCCAGGGATACTCGACGCGCGCGGAAGCGGACCTGATCGCCTGCGGCGTGTCGGCCATCAGTTCCGTCGGCGCCGTCTACAGCCAGAATGAAAAGACGCTGGACGCCTACTACGAAAAGCTCGACGAAGGCGTGCTGCCGATCGCGCGCGGCATCAAGCTCGATACGGACGATTTATTGCGCCGCATCATCATCCAGATGCTGATGTGCAATTTCGAATTGTCGATCGCCACCATCGAGCAGGCGCATCCCGTGAAATTCCGCAGCTATTTCGCCGCCGAGCTGGAAAAGCTGCGCGAACTGGCGCGCGACGGCTTGCTCGTCATCGAGGAAGACTGGCTGACGGTGACGCCGAAAGGGCGCTTGCTGATCCGCAATATCTGCATGGTCTTCGACCGCTACCTGACCCTGGCGCGCGCCAACGCCACGCCGGACGCGGTGCAGCCGCTGCGCTACTCGAAAACGGTGTAACGCCGCCCGATGAACGCCCTCAGCCTCGTGCCCATGTTCCTGGTCGGCCTGGCCGGCAGCGTGCACTGCATCGGCATGTGCGGCGGCATCGTGGGCGCCCTGTCGATCAGCGGCGGCGGCGCAGCGGCGGCGCCGGCCCGCCCGGTGATCGCCATCGCCGTGGCGCGCCCGGCATTGCAGACAACCGTGCAAGCCAATGTGCTGCGCGTGCTGGCCTACAACGGCGGGCGCATAGGCAGCTACATGCTGGCCGGCGCCCTGGCCGGCAGCCTGGCGGGCGCGGGCATGCTGCACATGGCGTCCCTGCAAGTGGCCGGCTACTGGCTGGCCAACCTGATGCTGGTGGCTTTGGGCCTGTACCTGATGGATGCCTGGCGCGGCCTGGCCCGCCTGGAAGCGGCGGGAAATGTCGTCTGGCGCCGCGTGCGCCCCCTGCTGAAACCGCTGATGCCGATGGATACCCCTCTAAAGGCGCTGGCCGTGGGCGGCCTGTGGGGCTGGGTGCCGTGCGGCATGGTTTACAGCGCCCTGCTGACGGCCATGATGCAAGGCTCGGCCCTGAGCGGCGCGGCCGCCATGGCCGCCTTCGGCCTGGGCACCCTGCCCACCCTGCTGGGCATGGGACTGCTGGGCACGCGCCTGCGCGCACAGATGCAGCGCCGTCCCGTGCGCATCGCCAGCGGCGTGCTGGTGCTGGGCTTTGGCCTGCTGGGCCTGCTGCGCGCCGCGAATGGCGTGTCGCTGGGCTGGCTCGACGCCCTGTGCGTCACGGGCCATCCATGAAAAGACGCATGAAAACAAACCTATGAATGCAGTTTTACAACCCTCCGCCTGCTTCCATTGCGGCTTGCCCGTCCCGGCCGGCTCCAACTGGCTCGTCACCATCGACGACGTGCCGCGCGCCATGTGCTGCCCCGGCTGCGAAGCGGTGGCGCAAACCATCGTCGACATCGGCCAGAGCGCCTACTACCGCGACCGCGACGAATACGCCGTCAACGCGGCTGACGCCACCATGGTGCCGCCCGAACTGCGTTTGTACAGCAATGACGACGCGCAATTCGCGCGCGACGCCAGCAGCTGCGAAGCAACGCTCTCTGTCGAAGGCATCCGCTGCGCCGCCTGCGTCTGGCTGATCGAACGCCAGCTGACGCGTTTGCCCGGCGTGCAGGCGGCCAGCCTGAACGTCGCCACCGAGCGCCTGTACGTGCGCTGGAGCCGCGCGCAGTGCGAGCCGGGCGACATCCTGCAGGCCGTGCGGCAAGTCGGCTACACGGCCTATCCGTATGACGCCGTGCGCCATGGCGAGCGCCTGCAAAAGGCCAGCAAGACCCTGGGCCGCCAGCTGTTCGTGGCCGGCCTGTCGATGATGCAGGTGATGATGTACGTGGCGCCGTCCTACCTGGCCGCCGAGGACGGCACGCTGGACGAGAATATGGCCAGCCTGATGCGCTGGGCCAGCCTGCTCCTGACCTTGCCGGCCATCTGCTATTCGGCCATGCCGTTCTTCCAGGGCGCCTGGGCCAGCCTGCGCGCGCGCACCCTGGGCATGGACGTGCCTGTGGCGCTGGGCATCCTGGCGGCCTTCTTCGGCAGCGTGGTGGCGACCTTCACGGGCCGCGGCGAGGTGTATTACGACTCGGCCACGATGTTCATCTTCCTGCTGCTGTGCAGCCGCTATTTCGAGCTGCAGGCGCGCCGCAAGGCCGCTTCCGCACTGGAGCGGCTGCAGCATGCCTTGCCCGCGTCCGCCTCGCTGATGGCGGACTTCCCCGACAACCGCGCCACCACCCTGGTGCCGGCCGGCAGCCTGGCCGTCGGCGACATCATCCTGGTGAAACCGGGCGAGGCGATCGCCGCCGACAGCGTCATCATCGAAGGCACGAGCGCGCTCGATTTATCGCTGCTGACGGGCGAGAGCGCGGCGCAGCGCCGCAAGACGGGCGAGCGGGTGCCGGGCGGGGCCATCAACGCCAGCGCGGCATTGATCCTGCGCGTGCTGAAGCCGGCGCGCGACAGCACCCTGTCGGACCTGTTGAAACTGATCGAACGGGCCGGCAGCGGCAAGCCGCAGATCGCGCAGTGGGCCGACAAGGTCGCGGCCTGGTTCGTGCTGGGCCTGCTGCTGTTTGCCGTCGCCGTGTTCGCCTTCTGGAGCTGGCACGAGCCGTCGCAGGCGTGGCCCGTGGCCATCGCCGTGCTGGTCGTGTCCTGCCCCTGCGCGCTGTCTCTCGCCACGCCGACGGCGCTGGCGGCCGCCACCGACAGCCTGCTGCGGCGCGGCGTGCTGATCGTCCAGCCGCACGTGCTGGAAACCCTGCACCGCGCCACCCACATCGTCTTCGACAAGACGGGAACCTTGACCCTGGGCCGGCCCGTGCTGCGGCAGATCGAGGGCCTGGGCGGCATGGCGGAAGACGACTGCCTGCAGGTGGCCGCCGTGCTGGAAGCGGGCAGCGCCCATCCGCTGGCGCAGGCGATCCTGGCAGCAGCGGGAGAAACGCCGCGCATGCATGCGGAACAATTACAGGAAGTGCAGGGCCAGGGCCTGGAGGGCGTCGTCGACGGCGTGCGCTACCGCCTGGGCAATGCGGCCTTTGTCGCCGCCATCGCGGGGCCGCCGCTGGGCGACACGGCCGTCGGCATGCAGGGCATGACGCCGCTGTACCTGGGCACGCAGGGCCGGTGGCTGACGCGTTTCCTGCTCAGCGATGCGCTGCGCCCCGAGGCGCGCGACGTGGTCGCGTATTTCCAGCGGCGCGGCAAGCAGGTCGTGCTGCTCAGCGGCGACCAGGAAGCGCTGACGCAAAGCGTGGCGACGGAACTGGGCATCAACACGGCGTGCGGCGAATGCCTGCCCGATGAAAAGCTCGATTTCGTGCAGCAATTGCAGGCGACGGGCGCCGTCGTGGCGATGGTGGGCGACGGCATCAACGACGCCGCCGTGCTGAGCGGCGCCGACGTGTCCTTCGCCATGGGTTCCGGCGCCGCGCTGGCGCAGGCGCATGCGGACACGGTGCTGCTGTCGAGCCAATTGCTTTCCGTGCTCGACACGGCCAGGACGGCGGCGCGCAGCATGCGCATCATCCGCGAAAACCTGGGCTGGGCCACGCTGTACAATCTGACGGCCATCCCGGCCGCCGCGCTGGGCTTTTTGAACCCCTGGCTGTCCGGCGTCGGCATGGCTGCCAGCTCGGCGGTCGTCATCGCCAACGCCCTGCGCCTGCGGAAAGCCTGAACATGGAAGCACTGTATCTCCTCATCCCCTTGAGCGTCGTGGTCGTCTTTATCGCCCTGTGGGTGTATTTCACGGCTTCGGACAGCGGCCAGTTCGACGACCTCGTCGGACCGGGCCTGCGCGTGCTGCAGGATGACGACACGCCGCCGGAAGCGGCCGCCCCGCCCGCGCCTCAGCGCGAATAGCCTTGCGACCCCGGCCGCGCATCGAAGCGCCGGCCCCACCACGGCAAGAACACGGTATTGCCGCCGCGCGCGCGGAACCACGGCTGCTCGTGGTCGATGGGCCGCAAGACGGCCGGCGGCGCCACCACCACGGCAGTCGCGCTCTCGCTGTCGCTGCTGCCCGCCACCAGCACGGGCCGGCCCACGTGGTTGGCATAACCGATGGCCAGCGCCACGTTGGTCAGCGCCGTGCCGGCGCCCGTTTCACCCAGCAGCGCCGGCATGTTGAAGGTCTGCTTGTTGAAATCGAAATCGGGCAATTGCTGCGTCAGACTTTGAGCCAGCGGGCCAATGCGCTCCGACGAAACAGGATAGCTGCTGCCCGCATCGTGGATGACGTAGCCGATGGCACTGTCGGCCAGTTGCGCGTTCCGGGCGGCAGCGTCGATGGCAGCGCTCCACGCCTGCACGGTGCGCGGGGAAGCGCCCTTGCCGGCAGTGAAATCGGCGACCTTGCACGTGGCGGGAAAGCCCAGCCACGCCAGCGGCGCGCGCTCCGTCTTGTAGCCGGGACCGGCCAGCACCAGCAGGACCATGTTTTCATTGATCTGCTCATCCCTGGGCGGATAACTGGGCGCATCCCAGTTCATCACCCACACCGTCTTGTCGGGATTGGCCTGCAGGTAAGACAACCCCGCTGCCAGGGACGTAAAACCCGCGTTGGCGCCGCCCAGGGTGACGCGCACGTCGGGCGGCGTGGCCGTGGTCCAGGAATCGGGGAAATGGGGGTTGCCGATGCTGAAGGTATCGACAATCTCCTCGCGCAAATATTCCGCCGCTTCCACGGGATCAAGCCGCCCGGCCGGTAGGGCATATTCAACATGGATGCCGGCCAATTCACGGCGCGTGGATTTATCAGTCAACGAATGGGCGTTATAAAAATATTCTTCGCTCGAGAAATAAATATCATGAAACAGCGTGATCAATTCCTCCACATACTTTTCATGATATCCATTGAATGTTTCCCGCCCCTTGTTGCCAGAAGCAATCATGCCGATCGATTGCACCTTGCCAAAACGCACAGGATTCTCTTTCACTTTGCTATCGTCCTTGTTCGGCTTGGCCAGGCCCAGCGTCCACAGCAATTGCCATTCGGTCGGATAATCGCGCCGCTGCAGGGGATTGAGCCACTGCACACCCACCACCTGCGCCATGTACGGCTGCGCGGGCGCAGCAGGGATGACGGCGGCAACCGGTGCCGCGACCGGAACCTTGCTGGCGCAGGCCGAGGTCAGAAAAAGCACGCCAAGCGCCAGCAGGGCTGGCATCAACAATAGTCGTTTCATCAGCAATCCTTCTTCAAGAGGAACGTCGACTGGCGGGGCCTGCAATACAGACCAGAGTGCAATACCAGACGCAAGACTGAAAACAAATATGCTCCAGCCCAGCCTGCGCGGAAAGGTAGCAATCAAGTTACGCATCAGGTGGTCTCCCGGCGCTTGTACATGCGCTCATCCACTATCTCGGGCGGCATGCTTCCAGCGCTGCCATCACTTTGAACCCACTCCAATAACGGCTTTTTTTTAAACAAACCAAGCTTGAAATATTCAAGAAAAATTCTGTTTGAATTACCCTTTTTTTCCAACTCCTTCAACAATCGCCAATCCGCAATCACTCTCAATTCCCGCATCGCCTCCTCACCGATATGACACACCGCAATCGCCACGTCATACGCCAGCGCCATTTCCGCATGCCGGGGATTGCTCAGGATGGTGGAGTGGTCGGTCGCATGCGTGTCGCAGGTGGCCGCCAGTTGCCCCTGGATTTCCTGCTTGCGCCATTGCAAATATTCCGGCGTGGCCGTGGACAGGTCGTCTTCCATCATCGCCTTGCCGTCAAGGCCGTCGAGCTTCCCGCGGCGGGCCTTCATGCGCAGGCGGGCATGGTCTTCGTAGCGCAGTGCCGCCTCGGTATTGCGGTCGCCCTGCGGCGTGCCGCCCACGCTTGTATCGGCATACGGCTCGCCTTTCTGACGTGCCTTGCCCGCATGGCGATGCGTGCCGGGCGGATCGAGATTCTGGTCGAACTGCGGACTAGGTACGCCAAAGCGCACGGCCTGCGGTGTAAACACTTCCGGCAAGGCGGGCGCCGTCACGGGGATGCGCCAGTCGTCCGGCGGCACGGCATTGATGGGCGTCTTCAGCATCTTCATGAGGGCCGACATGGCGGAGGCCGTGCGCACGGTCCCCGCCTTTCCGGCCGCGCTGGTACTGGCGCGCATGCCCTTGTCCGGGTCGTATCTGGAAATCGGCGAACGGGGATGCCAGAAATCGGCGCTGCCCCGCGCGGGCTGGCGATAGTGATTGCTCCAATAGTCATAATCGCCGTGCTGGCCAACGGGAAAGCCTTGCGCAAACACGCGCTGAGTAAACACGCCGGCGCCGCGCGTGGCCTTGATCTCTTCGGCGCTCAGACCCAACCAGCCCATGCCCTGGATGGGCGTGGCGGAAATCACCTGGTCGTGCGGATTGCAATACAGGGTGACGCGACCGCGCGTCGTGGGCTGCGGGCCGCAGGCATAGGCGGCCCTGTCCTTGTCCAGGGTGAAATCATGGCGCACGTTGGCGGCCATGTCCGCCAGCGCGGCAGACATGGGCGGCTCCGTGGCCTGGCCGCGCACGATGTCGAAAAACGCCGCCAGGGTCTTGCGGCGCGCCTCGCCGCTCTGCCGGCCCACATTGCCATCGACATCCCTGACCTGCCCCTGCAGCCAGCCTTCCGTATCGTTTCTGCGCAACAGGCTGTAGGGCGGGTTGCACAAGACATAGGTATCGGCCACGCAGCGCCCGCTTTTGCCTGCCGCATCCTGCACCTTGGCCATCTTATTGCCCAGAAATGCGGCCGCCATGCCCACCATATTGCCCTGGCTGTGACAAACCAGCATGTTCGTTCAGGTAGACCGAATCGCCATATTGCTGCAATTCCCTGTCGCTGGCCTTGTCGCCCCAGCGGAACTGGATCACGGGCGAGAAATGCGCTGGCGGCCCGATGAAGGTGGCAGCCGTGTAGTCGGGATCGACATAGCCGTCATCGCTCAGTTCGCTCCGATAGCCCACCGGCGTCAGCTGCCCCGCCTGCGCCGTGGCATGCGCCATGTGCTCGTCGCAGCGCTTCATGCGCGTGTTCAGGCCTTGGCACAAGCCGGCTTCGGCCGCGCCGTACCACTCGCCGTCGGAATTGACGCCATGCACGAAGATGACGATGCCCGGCGAAGGCATCTGCTGCAGGCAATCGAGCAGGCAGTGACTGAACAGGGTCGTGCCCTCGGCCTTGCCGACGACCAGGTCCACCTGGGCATCAAACGGGTCGCGGCGTTCGGGGTCTTCCATGGCGGGCCTTGGGCGTGTCTGGACAAGCCACTGTAAGTCATTGCTTCCATGCACGTTTTACGCCATGTCAAGCCAGCTGTTGCAGGGATCTTGCATGGCTTTTTTGACCGGAATATCACTTTATTTCGATGCCAGTTCGCTACGCTTATTTCATCCGGGGAATTTTGATCCACATCAAAGTTTTTTCGCGGTCAAACACTTACTCTCTGGCCACCATCATAAATAGTAATTCCAGGGAGAGTCTTTGTGGATCAATCGCTGAACTATAACTACAAGATCGTGAAGCAATTCGCGGTCGCTACTGTGGTATGGGGCATCATCGGCATGCTGGTTGGCGTTATCATCGCCGCTCAGCTGGCCTGGCCTGCCCTGAACCTCGACATACCATGGCTGACATACGGGCGTCTGCGTCCGCTGCACACGAATGCGGTGATTTTCGCCTTCGGCATCTGCGGCCTGTTCGCCACCTCGTACTACGTGGTGCAACGCACCTGCCAGGTGCGCCTGTTTTCCGACAAGCTGGCCGCCTTCACCTTCTGGGGCTGGCAAGCCGTGATCCTGTGCGCGGTCGTCAGCCTGCCCATGGGCCTGACCCGCGGCAAGGAATACGCCGAGCTGGAATGGCCTATCGCCATCCTCATCGCCGTCGTCTGGATCGCCTACGCCATCGTCTTCTTCGGCACCCTGATCAAGCGCAAGGTCAAGCACATCTACGTGGCCAACTGGTTCTTCGGCGCCTACATCCTGGCCGTGACGATCTTGCACGTGGTCAATGGCGCCGTCATGCCTGCCTCGTTCACCAAGTCGTATTCCGCGTATGCGGGCGTGCAGGACGCCATGATCCAGTGGTGGTACGGCCATAACGCGGTGGGCTTCATCCTGACCGCCGGCTACCTGGGCATGGTCTACTACTTCATCCCGAAACAGGCCGAGCGCCCCGTGTACTCGTACCGTTTGTCGATCGTCCACTTCTGGGCGCTGATCTTCACCTACATGTGGGCGGGCCCGCATCACCTGCACTACACGGCCTTGCCTGACTGGACGCAATCGATCGGCATGGTCTTCTCGCTGGTCCTGCTGGCACCAAGCTGGGGCGGCATGATCAACGGCATCATGACCCTGTCGGGCGCCTGGCACAAGCTGCGCACCGACCCGATCCTGAAATTCATGATCGTCTCGCTGTCGTTCTACGGCATCGCCACCTTCGAAGGTCCGATGATGTCGATCAAGACCATCAACTCGCTGTCGCACTACACCGACTGGACCGTTGCCCACGTGCATGCGGGCGCCCTGGGCTGGGTGGGCTTCATCACCATGGGTTCGATCTACTACCTGCTGCCGCGCCTGGCGGGCCGCACGCAGATGCACAGCACGCGCCTGGTCGACGTGCACTTCTGGGTAGCCACCATCGGCATCGTGCTGTACATCGCGGCAATGTGGATCGCCGGCGTGATGCAAGGCCTGATGTGGCGCGCGGTCAATCCGGACGGCACCCTGACCTACACCTTTGTCGAGAGCGTGAAAGCGACGTATCCGTACTACGTGGTGCGCGTGGCCGGTGGCCTGCTGTACCTGTCGGGTATGTGCATCATGGGCTACAACACCTGGATGACCTTGCGCGGCAGCAAACTCCCCGTCGCCCGCATTCCGGAACTGAACGCGGCGCACGCCTGATAGGAGCAAAAGCAAATGAAATTTTCACATGCATGGATTGAGAGAAACCCCTGGCTGCTGATCGCCCTGGTCACGGTGGTGATCAGCATCGGCGGCGCCGTCGAGATCGTTCCCCTGTTCTTCCAGAAGAGCACGACGGAGCCCGTCGCCGGCCTGAAGCCGTATTCGCCGCTGCGCCTGGCGGGCCGCGACATCTACGTGCGCGAAGGCTGCTACAACTGCCATTCGCAGATGGTGCGTCCGCTGCGCGCGGAAACGGAACGCTATGGCCACTATTCGGTCGCCGGCGAGTTCGTCTACGACCGTCCGTTCCAGTGGGGTTCCAAGCGCACGGGTCCCGACCTGGCCCGCGTGGGCGCCCGCTACAGCGACGAATGGCACCGCACGCACTTGAACAACCCGCGCGACGTGGTGCCCGAGTCGAACATGCCGGCCTACCCCTGGCTGGCGAAGACCAAGCTGGTGCCTGACGACATCATGCCGAAGATGCGCGCCCTGCAACGCCTGGGCCAGCCGTACAGCGATGCGGAAATCGCCGCCGGCCCCGCGCAGCTGCAGGACAAGACGGAAGAAGACGCCCTGGTCGCCTATCTGCAAGGCCTCGGTACATTAATCAAAACAAGGAATTAGCATGGCAATCGAAAACCTGTTTGACAGCGCCAGCAGCGTCATGACGGTGGTTTCCTTTACGACGTTCGTGGGCATCCTGTGGTGGACGTTCAGCCGCAGCAACAGCGACTTCGACGCGGCGGCGCGCCTGCCGTTCGCCGACGACGCGCTCGACTATCCGGCCGAGGCCGAAATGAACCTGGCGAAGGAGCGCAACCATGGCTGACTTTACCAATGGCTTCTGGAATATCTATGTCATCGTGCTGTCCCTGCTGGGCATCATCGGCTGCGGCGTGCTGCTGTACTCCCAGTCGAAAGTGAAAGTGGCCGCCGGCGCCCCCGCCGACGGCACCACGGGCCACGTGTGGGACGAGGACTTGAAGGAACTCAATACGCCGATGCCGCGCTGGTGGATGTGGCTGTTCTACATCACCATCGTCTTCGCGCTGGCCTACCTGTTCCTGTATCCGGGCCTGGGCAACTACGCCGGCAGCCTGGGCTGGAAATCGACGGGCCAGTACGAGGAAGAGCTGAAGAAGGCGGAAGCCGACTACGGTCCCCTGTTCAACAAGTACCTGAGCCAGGACTTGAAGACGGTGGCGGCCGATCCGCAGGCGCAAGCCATCGGCCAGCGTTTGTTCCTGACCTACTGCGCGCAATGCCACGGTTCGGATGCGCGCGGCAACAAGGGCTTCCCCAACCTGACGGACAAGGACTGGCTGTATGGCGGCGAACCCGACATCATCAAGACCACCATCATGCACGGCCGCAATGGGCAGATGCCGCCGATGGGCGCCGCGCTGGGCTCCGAAAAGGATGTCGAGAACGTGGCCCATTACGTGCTGAGCCTGTCCGGTTCCACCTCGGACCCCGTCAAGTCCGTGTTGGGCAAGGCCAAGTTTGGCGCCTGCATGGCCTGTCACGGCGCCGATGCGAAGGGCAACCAGATGCTCGGTGCGCCTAACCTGACGGACAAGGTGTGGCTGTACGGCGGCAGCGCCGATACCATCATGGAAACCGTGCGCAAGGGACGCAGCAACACCATGCCGGCCTTCAGCGATTTCCTCGGCGAATCCAAGGTACACGTGCTGTCGGCGTATGTCTGGAGCCTGTCGAATCCCCAGACGCCCGTGAAATGATGTAATGGAACCTCAAGTCATCAAGATGTATGCGGCCCGCGAGCAAATCTACCCTCGCGAGGCCAAAGGACGCTACGCTACCTGGCGATGGGTATGCGTATGGCTTACCCAGCTCGCGTTCTACGGCTTGCCGTGGTTGACCTGGAATGGCAGGCAAGCCCTGCTGTTCGATTTGACCACGCGCAAGTTCTACATTTTCGGCGTCGTGCTGTGGCCCCAGGATTTCATCTATCTGGCGGCCCTGCTGATCATCTGTGCGTATTTGTTGTTCCTCGTCACGGCCATTGCCGGGCGGGTATGGTGCGGCTTTTCTTGCCCGCAAACGGTATACACGGAAATCTTCCTGTGGGTCGAACGCCGCATCGAGGGCACGCGCAGCGCGCGCATGGCCCTCGACAGGCAGGGTCCCTCCGTGCGCAAGGCATTCAAGAAGACGGCCAAGCACCTGGTCTGGGGCGCCATCGCCCTGTGGACGGGCTTTACCTTTGTCGGCTACTTCACGCCGATCAAGGAACTGGCGCGCGAGGTGACCACCCTCAATTTCGGTCCCTGGGAATGGTTCTGGGTCTTGTTCTACAGCCTGGCAACCTACGGCAACGCAGGCTGGCTGCGCGAGCAGGTGTGCAAATACATGTGCCCCTACGCGCGCTTCCAGAGCGCCATGTTCGACCAGGACACGCTGATCATCACCTACGATGCCAAGCGCGGCGAACCACGCGGCGCCATGAGCAAGAAGGCTGGCAACAACGACAAGCTGGGCGACTGCATCGACTGCACCCTGTGCGTGCAGGTGTGTCCGACCGGCATCGATATCCGCAACGGCCTGCAGTATGAATGCATCGGCTGCGCCGCCTGCGTCGATGCCTGCAATACCGTGATGGACAAGGTCGAACGGCCGCGTGGCCTGATACGCTACAGCACCGACCATGCGATGGAAAACAACTTCAATTCGAAGCAGATCCGCCAGCGCGCCATGCGCCCGCGCGTGCTGATCTACACTTCCATCCTGGCCCTGATCATCATCGCCGTGTGTACTTCGCTGGCCCTGCGCACGCCGCTGAAAATGGACGTGATCCGCGACCGCGGTTCGATGGGACGCGAAGTGGAAGACGGCATGATCGAAAACGTCTACCGCCTGCAGATCATGAACACCTCCGAGCAAAGCCAGCATTTCAAAATCAGCGCATCCGGCTTGCCGGGCCTGACCTTGCTGACACGCGAGGAAGTGACGTTGCAGCCGACGGAAACGCTGGGCTGGCCGATCCGCCTGCGCGTGCCGCACGGCGTCGGCGAGAAGGGTTCGAACAAGATTGCAATCGAATTGCACTCGCTGGACGACCCGTCGCTGCACGTGCGCGAAAGCGCGGTCTTCATCGTGCCGCGCTAATGCAGGAAGGCCGGTCCCCGCATGGGGGCCGGCCATTTACACAGGAGAAATAGCATGTCCGACAGTCTGAAACTGCAAGCCCCCGTTGCCCCGTGGTACAAGCACCGCTGGCCATGGCTGCTGATGATCGGTCCCGGCCTGTCCGTGGTCGTCGGCAGCTTCATGGGTTATATCGCGTTTACACAACCCGATGCGCTGGTGGTGGGCGACTATTACAAGCAGGGCAAGGCCATCAACCAGGATTTGAAGCGCGACACGATCGCCAGCGACCTGGCCATGGATACGACCCTGGCGTATGACGTCGCCGCAGCGCGCCTGAGCGGTTCCGTGCACAGCTTCGGCAAGGCGTACCAGAGGCCTTTGCTGCTGCACCTGGCGCATGCGACCCTGCCGGAAAAGGATATCAAGCTGCTGGTGCAGCCCGATGCGGCCGGCAATTTTTCCGTGGCGCTGCCGATGCTCGAACGCAGCCGCTGGCAGGTGCTGGTGGAAAATGACAAGCGCGAGTGGCGCCTGTCCGGTATCTGGACCTGGCCGCTACAACGCAGCATCGCGCTGCACGCGGATGAAGAGCTATAACGTACAGCGCCGGGAAAAAACCGTAGCGAGCGGCAGTGATTTGTGGCTGAGAAGCGCAGCTGTGCTAGAGCACAGCGAGCATCGCAGGCCGCAAAGCGCGACGCGCAGTAGGTTTTGACGGTGCTGTTATTTGCAGACGTCCGTGCCGGCCGTAATGGCCTTCAATTTCGCCGGCTGCAGGATCTCGATCTCTCGGTTGGAGACGCGCAGCCAGCCTTCCTTCTTGAATTTCGACAATAAACGGCTGACGCTTTCGATGGTCAGGCCCAGGTAGTTGCCGATTTCCTCGCGCGACATGCGCAACTGGAATTTACTGCTCGAATAGCCGCGCGCTTCATAGCGCGACGCCAGGTTGACGATGAAGGCGGCAAAGCGCTGCGTCGCCTGCATATTGCCCAGCAACAGCATCACGCTTTGCTCGCGCGTGATTTCCTGGCTCATCATGCGGTGGAAATGGCGCAGCAGGGTCGGCATGTTGCCCAGCAATTGTTCCAGGCTGGAAAACGGGATTTCACACACTTCGCTGTCTTCCAGGGCCACCGCATTACAGTGGTGGCGGTCGGCGCTGATGGCGTCCATGCCCAGCAGTTCGCCAGCCATCTGGAAACCCGTCACCTGCTCTTCGCCGCCCGGATTGATCTGGTAGGTCTTGAAGTGGCCCAGGCGGATCGCGTACAGGTTCTGGAACGAGTCGCCGATGCGGAACAGCGAGGCGCCGCGCACGATCTTGCGGCGGCGGCCGATGATCTGGTCCAGCCTGTCCATGTCGCCCACATCGAGGCCCATCGGCAGGCACAATTGATGCATGCTGCAGGTCGAGCATCGCGCACGCAACGCTTCCACGGTCACTGTGGGCAAGGTTGGAGTGAGTAGCGCTTCAGTCATGTCGGTACCTTTTAGAAAATGCAACAACAAGTTTACTGCATACAGGGTTGCCGTGTGCCAATTTCACCGCAATTTCACCGAATAAACGACGTCCCGCCTTTAATTATATGGCAACATCGTCAAAAGCCCATGCGGAGAGGGCAATTTGCGTGGCGGCGCTTGCCAAGCTGGGGTATTGATAGGAAAATTCCTGACAGCATTATTTGCCGCCTGTGCCGCCCGGTACTGAAAAGGAAATCATGAAGCCTCTCGGCATCAAAGCAAAAGTCGCGCTGGCCACCAGCCTGACCTCGATCGCCATGATCGCGCTGGTCACCATGATCCAGGTGCAGCACATGCGCGACGATTTCACCCGGGTACTGCTGAGCCAGCAGTCGTCCCTGATCAGCCGCACCGCCGCCGAGCTCGACGACAAGCTGGGGATGCTGCTGCAGATCGTCACCCTGACGGCCCGGCAGCAGCCGCCGGAACTGATCGCCCAGCCCGCCCAGTTGCGCGAATACTATTCGCGCCGCTCGATGCTGGTGCTGTTCGACGACGTGCTGGTGCTCGACGCGCACGGCGCCGTCGTGGCCGACATGCCGGAAGTGGCGGGGCGCGCCGGCATCAACGTCGCCGAGCGCGAGTATTTCCAGACCGTGCTGCGCACGCGCCAGCCCATGATCACCGAGCCGATGCTGGGCAAATCGAGCGGCATGCCCATCGTGCAGATGGTGGCGCCCGTGCTGGCCGCCGACGGCCAGGTGGCCGGCGTGGTGATCGGCGTGCTGCGCCTGTACAAGGACAACCTGCTGGGGCGTTTGCGCTCGGAAAAGATCGGCAAGAGCGGCTATTACTTCATCCTCACGCGCGGCGCCGTGCCGCGCTACGTGCTGCACCCCGATACCAGCCGTTTGCTGCAGCCGCGCCTGCCGAACGCCAACCTGACGACCACTCAGCTGCTGAAGGACGATGGCGAAGGCAGCATGGTCAGCACCAACAGCCGCGGCATCACGGCCGTCAACAGCTTCAAGCGCCTGAAATCGGTGAACTGGCTGCTGGCCGCCTCGCTGCCCCTCGACGACGCCTTCGAACCGTTCGACGGCGTGCTGTACCGGCTGGTGCTGTGGAGCATCCTCGCCTCGCTGCTGGCCGCAGCCGTGCTGGGCTGGGTCACCGTACGCCTGCTGTCGCCCCTGGTGCGCCTGCGCGACACCCTGCAGGCGCTGCGCACCAGCGGCAGCCGTTTCACCCCCGTTCCCGTGCAGCAGCGCGACGAGATCGGCGAGCTGACGGAAGCCTTCAACGGCCTGATGAGCGAACGCGACCGGCTGCAGCAGGAACTCGAATCGCGCGCGGCGGAGCTGGAACAGGAGCGCGACCGGGCCGAGGCGGCCAACCGCGCGAAGAGCGATTTCGTGGCCAACATGAGCCATGAAATCCGCACGCCCCTCAATGCCGTGCTGGGCATGGTGTATTTGCTGGGCAATACCAAGCTCGATACGGAACAGCGCAAGTATCTGACCATGGTGCGCGTGGCGGGCCAGTCGCTGCTGGGCATCCTCAACGACGTGCTCGATTATTCGAAGATCGAGGCGCGCCGCATGGAATTGTCGCCCGTCGAATTCGACCTCGACGAGGTCATGAACACGCTGGCCACGACGATGACCATGAATGCGGGCGAAAAGGAGCTGGAACTGGCGATTGCCGTCGAGCCCGATGTGCCGCGCCGCCTCGTGGGCGACGCCCAGCGGCTGCAGCAAATCCTCGTCAACCTGGCCGGCAACGCCATCAAGTTTACCGAGAGCGGCGAAGTGGTGGTGGCCGTCAGCCTGGCCGAGAAAGAGAACGGGCGCGCCTGGCTACGCTTCGAAGTGCGCGACACGGGCATCGGCATGACGGAACTGCAGCAACAGCAGCTGTTTGCCGCGTTTTCGCAGGGCGACCAGAGCATCACGCGGCGCTTCGGCGGCACGGGCCTGGGCCTGGCCATCAGCAAACAGCTGATCCACATGATGGGCGGCGACATCGCCGTCGCCAGCAGCGAAGGCAAGGGCAGCCGCTTCTGGTTCAGCGTGCCGTTCGACATGCTGGCGCAGCCGGCCGAAACGCGGCGCACGCCCACCCTGGGCCAGCTGCGCCTGCTGGTGGCCGACGACAACCGCACCACGCGCGAACTGATCGTCAAGCTGATCGAGGCATGGGGCTGGCTGGCCGACGAAGTGGACTCCGGCTTTGCCGCCATCGAACTGTACCGCGAACGCCTGGCGCAGCAGCAACCGTACGACGTGGTGCTGGCCGACTGGCACATGCCCGTGATGGACGGCCTGGCCACGGCCAAGGCCATCCGCCAGGCGGCCGCCGGCCAGCGCCAGCCCATCGTGGTGATGGTCAACGCCTTCGCCCGCAACCACCTGGAGGAAATCTCCAGCGCGGCCGAGGCCGACGTCGTGCTGATGAAACCGATCACGGGCTCGAGCCTGTTCGATGCCCTGCACCAGGCGCTGATTGCCAAGCACGACGGCGGCGAGCAGCGCATCCTGCACCAGCCGCTGGGCACGGAGCTGGCCGGCGTGCATTTCCTGCTGGTGGAAGACAACCATCTGAACCAGGCCGTGGCGCGCGGCATCCTCGAACACATGGGCGCCACCCTGGACGTGGTGGGCGACGGCTTGCAAGCCGTGGAACGGCTGCGCACGGAAGCGCTGCGCTACGACATCGTGCTGATGGACATGCAGATGCCCGTCATGGACGGCTTCAGCGCCACCCACATTATCCGCACGGAACTGCGCTTGAACCTGCCCGTGATCGCCATGACGGCCGGCGTGCTGGCGTCCGAGCGCGAACGCTGCATGACGGCCGGCATCAGCGATTTCATCGCCAAGCCCGTGGTGGTGGAAGAGATGATGGAAGTCATCCTGCGCCACCTGCCCAAGCGCCCGCCAGTGCAGACGGCAGGGCCGGCGCCCGTTGCCGATGAGGAAGTGTTTTCCATGGCGCCGCTGATGCGCGTGATGGGGCGCGACGCGAAAGGGCGCGGCGTGCTGCGGCGCATGGTGGAAGACGCGCTGAACAAGGGCATGACGCCCGTGCGCGACGCCGAAACGGCGTTGCAGGCGGGCCGCCACAGCGACGTGGCGCGCATCCTGCACGGCGTGCGCGGCTCCGTCGGCACCCTGGGCACGAAACGCCTGATCCGCGCCGCCTTCGCCACCGAGGAAGCCATCGATGCGGGCCGGCTCGACGAGGTGCCGGCGCTGCTGGCGCAGACGGCGCAGGAGCTGGAACAGGCGCTGGCGGCGGCAGCGGATTGGTTGTCCAGGCTGAAAGATTAAGCCTGCAACGTAAAACCGGGGTCAGACCCCGGAACCTTGTCGGATTACGCGCTTGCGCGCTAATCCGACCTACCCCATTTACGCCGGCACGCCCAGGATCACGCTGGAGGCCTTGAAAATCGCCGTCACCTTGCTGCCGATCTCAATACCCAGCTCGGTGCTGCTCTGATTGGTGATGATGGCGGCGATGGTGCCGCCGCGCGGCAAGTCCAGCACCACTTCCGTGTTCACGGCGCCCGTCTGCACGCGCGTCACCAGCCCGGCCAGCTGGTTGCGCGCGGAGAAGCGCGCCCCTGCGCTGTCGGCCACGAGGATGATCGACGACGCCTTGATCAGCGCAAACGCTTCCGCGCCCGGCACCAGGCCCAGGCTGGCGCTGCTGCCCTGCGTGACGATGGCAACGATGTGCTGGCCACCGGGCAATTCCAAGGTGACTTCGTCGTTGACGGCACCCTGTTTCAGTTCGGCCACCTTGCCCAGGAATTGATTGCGTGCCGTGGTTTTCATGGCCATTCTCCGTATGAGTAAAAGATCGTCGGCGATGCCTTCCGCCTGGCTGCCCAGCTGGCGCAGGTAGCGGGCATGCTCGCGCTCGATGATGCGGAAATTGTCGACCAGCTGGCGCCCCCGTGGCGTCAGCCGCGTGCCGCCGCCGCCCTTGCCGCCCGTCAAGCGCTCGACCAACGGCTCACCCGCCAGGTTATTCATCGCGTCGATGGCGTCCCAGGCCGCCTTGTAGCTCATCTTCACAAGCTTGGCCGCCTGCGTGATGGAGCCGCATTCGGCGATCGCGCCCAGCAATTCCACCCGGCCGGCGCCGCCCAGGTGCTCGCCGCCCACCGTCATCCATACCGAGCCTTGCAGGCCGATTTCCGCTGCCGCTGATTTATCCAATGCGTTCACCCAATGCCATGTGTTCTTCCCTGTTATCAATCTGTCCGTCGCGCAAGTACAGCACATGCTCGCCCAGGATGCGCGCATCTTCCGGATCATGGGTGATCAGGATCATGGGCACGTCCAGGCGCTGCTGCCACTGGCTCAGTTCCAGGCGCATTTTGACACGCAGGGCCGGATCGAGGGCGGCGAACGGCTCGTCGAGCAGCAGGGCATTCGGTTCGGCCACGAGCGCCCTCGCCAGCGCCACCCGTTGGCGCTGGCCTCCGGACAACTCGTCGGGGAACTGGTGCGCCAGTTCCTGCAAGTGAAACGCGTCGAGCCAATGCTCGACCTTCTGCAATTTTTCGCGCGCGCGCGGATTGAACCAGCCGCGCGCCAGGCCGAAGCCCACGTTCTGGCGCACCGTCAGGTGCGGGAACAGCGCGTAATCCTGGAACAGGTAGGCGACATTACGCTGCTGCGGCGGCAAATTGATGCCGGCGGCCGAATCGAACAGGGTGCGCCCGTTCAGGCGGATATGGCCCGCGTCCGGTGTAAACAGTCCGGCAATGGCTTTCAAGGTCATGCTCTTGCCGGCGCCGGAGGGGCCATACATGGCGATGCGCTGGCTGCCGGAGGTGCATTGCACCTGCAGGTCGAAGCGGCGTTTGCCGGAGCGCAAGGTGGCGCGAATGTCGAGGTCGAGTTGCATAGCGGTCATTTATGAGCGATGCGCCCGGGCGCCAGGCGGCCAGCCGACAGCAGCACCACGATACACACGGCCGAGGTGATCAGCACGAGGGTGTTGGCCACGTCGTCCTGGCCCGCCTGCACGGCTTCGTACACGGCCACCGACAGGGTCTGCGTCTTGCCGGGAATGCTGCCGGCCACCATCAGGGTGGCGCCGAATTCGCCGAGCGCGCGCACGAATCCCAGCAGCACGCCGGCGAGGATGCCGCGCCACGCCAGCGGCAAGGTGACGCGGAAGAAAATCGCCAACTCCGAGATGCCCAGCACGCGGGCCGCCTGCTCCAGCTGCCCATCGACGGCCTCGAAGGCGGCGCGCGCGGGCTTGAAGACGAGGGGAAAGGCGACCACGGTGGAAGCGATCACGGCGCCCTGCCACGTAAAGATCAGGTTGATGCCGAAGTTGTCCTGCAACCAGATGCCCAGGGTGCCGCGCCGACCCAGCAGCACCAGCAGGTAATAGCCGAGCACGGTGGGCGGCATCACCATCGGCAGGGTCAACAGGGCGTCGAGCAGTTCGCGCCCGGGAAAACGCGTGCGCGCCAGCAGATAGCCCGTACCGATGCCGAGCAGCAAATTGAGCGCCGTGGCCCAGGCCGCAACTTTCAGCGACAGGGCCAGCGCGGTCCAGGCGATATCCATGTGCAGTCGTTCTACTTTATGGCTTTTTAAACCCGTATTTGGCCAGGATGGCTTGCGCCGGCGCCGTCTGCAGATAGCTGACGAAGCGCTTCGCTTCGGCCGCATTGCCGCTGCCCTTGATGGTGGCGATCGGGTACAGCACGGGCGCGTCCAGCGGCACCTCCAGCACCACGTTCACTTTATCCTTCATGATGGCCGCATCGGTGGCGTAGACAAAGCCCGCATCGACTTCGCCGCGCGCCACGTAATCGAGCGACTGGCGCACGTTCTGCGTGCCGATGGCCTTCGCTTGCACGGCGTCCCACAGCTTCGCCTTCTTCAGCGCGCCTTCGGAGTAACGGCCGACGGGCACGCTGGCCGGGTTGGCGATGGCCACGCGGGTCACGCCCTTGTGCGCCAGGTCGGCCAAAGCCTTGATGCCCAGCTTGCTATCGTGCGGCACGATCAGCACCAGGCTGTTGCCGACGAAGTCCATGCGGTCGGCCGGCAATACCAGGCCCTGCTTTTGCGCCGCATCCATGGTTTCCTGGTCGGCCGAGGCAAACACGTCCACGGGCGCGCCCTTGACGATCTGCTGCAGCAGCACGCCCGAGGCGGCGAAGTTCAAGGACACCTTGCTGCCCGGATACTGCGCCTCGTAGCTTTGCGCCGCATCCTTGAACGCATTCGTCAGGCTGGCCGCGGCCGACACCACCACTTCGCCGGCAAGGGCGGAGGTAGCGGCGGTGGCGAACAGGGCGGCGCCAAGCAGGCGGGCGAGGGAGGTGAGGCGCATGATCGTATCCTTGTAAAGTGAACGGTGAACAAGGAGCGTAATATACACTTATATATAGCGTTCTGCCATCGCATGGATCAAGCAATGGCAAAGAGCAAATGAGGAAAAATGCAGCCAGCGCCGGGAGAGGACAGGCCGGCTGCGGTACGCCGATGAAGTGTGACAACACATAGCCGGTCAATTTCGTCGCTCGAATTAGGCGATCAATTCTTCCCCAGTCTCTCCAGCAATGCCTGTTTTTGCGCAGGCGATGCGGAACTTGTCCTGATACTTTGTACTTGCGCCGCCTGCCTGTCTTCCGGCATCGCCGCAAACCGTTGCGCATATTCCTCCACCAATTCGGCATTTCCGCGCAGCGCTCCCGCATACAGCCAGTAATTCGCTGTGGAGACTTCGCCTTTCTCCAGATATTCCTGGCGCAGTTCGGCAATGACCTGCCCATCGCCATCGATCGCCCGCTGTGCCAGTGGCGTAACGACAGGTTCCTCACCGCTCGTACGCCGCTCCTGCATGACCCAATACGCAAAAAGAACCAGCAGAACGGCGCCTGTGCCTAGTTTTATTGCCAGCTTCATGGCCTCAGCCTCCTGCATTGCAAGGACCAAAACATCACGACGTGCCGGGCTTGCCAAGATCCATCTGCTTGTTTCCTAGAGCACGGCAATTCTCGTGACCATTCTCCTTCGGCACTCATACTCTGCATGTTACCGGTCCGCGTGCGGTGGTAGCACGCGGACACGAGTTGATCAAGCTCACTGAATAAGTCAGTAAGCTATTGTCCAACCACAGATTTACTTGCCGCCGTCCGCAGCTTGCACAGCTTCTTCGGCTCGCTTGGCAGCGGGAAGATCAGTCTTGCCTATCTCTTGAATCAGCTGCCTGATTTCCTCCCTATGTGCCGGATTCTTGTCACCGATTAGTAAAGCAATCAATTCCACCTTGGGATTGATATCGGGACATCTGACCGCCAAACGAAACCAGCGAATGGCTTCTTCAGATTTCAGCGTGAAATTGCTATGGTATCTGGCAAGCTGATAAGCCGCCCCGCAATCTCCACCAAGCGAGCGCGCTTCCAGGCTCGCGATATCTCGCGGCGTCAAATTGAATTCCACAGTTGGACTGACGGCCATTGCATCCCGCTCTTTTTTTAAGAACCAGTATCCACTACACAGGCCAATCAGCAGACAGATTAACAAGGTAAGTATTTTCATTGGCGTATGGGTGAAAATGATTTCCAGGGTCCTGGCTGGCCAATCGGTGGTCCGCTTGGATAAGGGCCAGCGCCCAGCATGCCTGACCGAGCGTACCAGCTAAAATCCATCGGTGCTGTCACATCGACGCCAAGTTTGTTGGCCACCTGCTGCGCAAATGATGGCTTGCCATTACGGCTGACGCCAGTATTACACGCCCCCAGGATGACAGGCTGACCTTTCCAATTGGGATCATTGCGAATCATGTTTGCGAGATCGTTGGCAAAAATCGGCTTGATACCATCGCGGCGATCCTCCATATTGCCCGGATTTCCGTGACCGGCCACGGTATATGCCCAAGGCACAGACCACGCATTTCCACCAGGATAAGTAACCGTGTCATGATATAGACCGTTCGGATTAAACAGATTCAGATCTGCCAGCCCCGATGGGTCAATATTGCTAAGTGGATTGCCCCCGACGTAGGCATAGGTATTCATCCCTCCCGCCAACCCGATCGGATCACTCTGCAAATACCGTCCCAGCGATGCATCGTAGTAGCGGTGCCAGTTGTACCACAGGCCCGATTCGGCATCGTAGTACTGGCCCGGGAATCCGATATTCAAGCCGCCAATTGTGTCGACGATGACGGTGCGGTCAAATGCGGCATTGGCGGCGCGCCATACGACAGCACCGCTGGCATTGCTCATGACTTCGGGACGGCCCAGGTGGTCGTTATGGCTAAAATAAACCTGGTTGGCACGCGCCATGCCGATCATCTCGCCATTGAACCAGAAATAATGACTGGTTTGCGCTCCAATTTCAGCCAGCAGTTCACCGCCTGGACCATAAATGGCTTGCGTGATGCCACCAGCCCCATCTTTTTGCACACGCTGGTTCAGCGCATTGGTGCGATAGTCTCCGACATAACGGCCATTCACCAGAATGCCGCGCATGCGGTTGAATCCATCGTAGGTATAGGAACGGCTGCCATCATGGCGCATTTCGCTGGCCAGCGTGCCCACGGGGTTGTAGCTGAAGTTACGGAATTCACCGTTGCCGCTCCAGGATGCAAGCCGGTTGCTGCCGCTGTCGAGCGCAAAACCATAATTGCTGCCCTTCCGGGACTGGCCTGTCCGGTTGCCAGCCTGGTCCCAGGAGAAACTCTGATAATCGATCCGGCGCGTCACCAGTCCTACGCGGTCAGCCGCATCATAGTCAATTCCCTGGGTCATATGTTCATTGCCCGCATCGATCATGGCAATGATCTGATTCGTATTGTTATGGCGATATTCCACGTTTTCCACATTGCCGGAAATGCGCGTAATTCGGCCATCCACATCCAGCGTCACCCTGCGCGGCAAATTATTCCCGTAACGCCAAGCATGGGGCTTACCGCTGACTGGCTGATACAGCACTGAGTCAGCCAGTTTTGTCCATACGCCAGTCACATTCGTCAAGAGCTCACTCACGCGGCCGTATGCATCGTACGAATAAAAAGTACGTGTGCCCGATGGGTAATGGATACCCTCCAGGCGGCCCGCAGCATCATAGTCCCAGACAGTCGTATAGTTGCTGCCGTATATATTATTGGCTTGTACAGTGAGCTGCCCATATGCGTTGTAGGCGTAGCCGGTGTACCCCGTAAGATCCGTGAAACCAGTCAGACGCCCCTTGCCAAACCGTCCCTCGTCATAGGTAAATTTCTCGGTTTCACCGCTATTGCTGCGTGAAATTTGACGATCCAGACTATCCAGGGTGTAGCGGGTAACTCTGCCATCGGAACGTGTTTCACTTTCCAACCGGCCCGCAGTGTCATAGCCATATGTGGTGGTACCCGTATCCGGACTGACCACGCTAATGACTTGGCCAAAACCATTATAGGTATAGCGCGTTTGCAATGGACGCGGATCGGTTACCGATGCCAACATACCCTCGGCATCGTAGGCCAGTACAGTCACCCCGCCATCGGGCGCGGTACTCTTGACGAGACGATTCGCCGCGTCATACGCATATAAGGTTGAGCGCCCAGCCGCATCGGTGACGCTCACGAGATTGCCATTGTGATCGTATCGTTTGTCGAGGCGCTGGCCATGATTGCCAAGCTCGCCAAACGGACGGCCCAGCGTATCCATTTCCGTCGTGGTGCTCAACTCTCCCGCAGCAACTGGAACTGGCAGGCCAGCACTCACCTCCGCGTGATGCAGGGCGGAACTCACACGCACGCTGTTGTCAGGAACATTCACGGCAATATGCGTAAATTCCCCCAGCGCATTGCCGACATATTCGACCCGGCCGCCCGCAGTGTATTGATACTGCGTCATGCTGCCGTCCGGATAACTGATGGAACGCACCAGGTCGCCCGCATGATAGGCAAGATGCGTCGTCTGGCTGCCATTGAGCGTCGTTGCCAGCAGGCGGCCCATGCCATCGTAAGCATAGGTACTGGCGACGCCATTGCTGTCGGTATAGCCCGATGGACGCCCCATGCCGTCATGGCCTGCCCATGCTTGCTGGTGGCCCAGCGGATTCGTCATGCTGGTCAAGTTGCCGCGCGTGTCGTAGTCATAGCGCGTGACTGCCGCGCCACCAGGCAGGCTGCGCGATACTGTCCAGCTTGACATGGTGCTGTTCGGATAAAACGTGTACGTGTGCACGAATTTCTTTTGCTTGCCGGTCTTCAGGTCATCCCAGGTTTCGCTCTCGAGCTTTCCCGATGGGGCCCATGCATGGTAATACGTGTAGCTGACGCGCAAATAGGCTACGTTGCCCGCATTGCGGTATTCGGTCTTCTCAATCTCATTCCCATTCCAGCTATGCACGACCGTTTGCGCCGCGCCCGTGCCTGCCGCCGTAGTCCTGCTCAACAGATGGCCATCCTTGTCATAGCTGTAGTCCGTCTTGTTGCCATTCCAGTCCAGCGTATAGTCGACGTAGCCGTTGGCGTCATACGCGGTGCTGGCGGCCGCCGCGGCGCACGTCGCCGTGCCGGCGCGGGAAACCGATGTCGGCTTCAGCTCGCCACCGATCAGGGCAAACTTGTGGGTGGTCGCTTGTTGACGCACATCGGTCACCGTCGTTTGATTGGCGCCATAGACGAACGTCTCGCGCTCCTCTCCACCCTCGAGGCCGCTCTCGCTGACCCGGCCATCGGCAAAATACGCATAGCGGCTATGGCGCTGCCCATTGATGCTGATACCGGTCAATAAAGCGGGATGTGCCGTCTCGTAGTGATACTCGCGCACCTCCTGGCTGGCGGGCGCAGTGACTTTGGCAAGCATGCCGCTGGCATGGTATTCATAGTTCCAGTCGTTGCCTGCAGGATCACGCACTCGGCTCACCTTGCCATTGCCGCCCCAGGTGAACTGGATCAGCTGGCCGCTGCTGTTGCTGACGCTGGCAAGCTGATTCGGATTGGCGCCGTACTGGAAATTGAGTTGCGCGCCGGCACCTTCCACGATGGAGACGATGGCCCCCACCTTGTTGTAGGTGTAGGTATTGCCGTTGGCCCACAGGACCCATCCCATTCCTGGCGTGTAGACCATTTCTCCCCTGCGTGCCGATTTTCCTGACAGGTATAAGTAAGAACCGGCTTTCGGGTCCAAGGTGGAGGGAAACTCGTTTTCTCCGACAAATTGATAATTGGTCGTGCTGCCGGTGGGATCGGTCACCGTCACAGAACGGGGTATGCATCGCCCCGTTCCCGTATTGCCGCAATTCGGTTCATTCAACCTGGGCACATCCACGTTGGAGAGCCACTGTGGTCCAAATAAAGTACCGACCGCATGCTTGCTGCGATAAGTTCTCTTCAACCCCAGGCCGTACAGACCCAATGACTGGAAATCCACCTCGGGTTTGATCTTCTCGCCGGTGGCAATGACCACCGGGTGCGCCGTCATGGCGCCGCAGCGATTGATATTCGTATTGGCATTCGATGGCGCGGCATCGGTATTGGCGGGGCCTGGCGTGCCGGCACCGCGCGAGGGACGGTTGTAGACGTCGAACATGTCGCCGGGCCAGCGGCAAAATACACCGCTCATGGCAACGCAGTCTTCATACGCCTGCCGCTCGCGCTCGGCGGTGACGGTGATCGTCGGCATGGTGTAGCTTTGCACAAACGGGCTCTGGAAGAAGAGGACGAGGAATACTAAAACGAGTTTTTTCTGGAATAGGCTGAACATGAGAGTGGATCGGAGGTATTTTTTGGCTAAGAGTCTCCAAGAATGAAACTCCAGCTAACATTTACATCCTAGCACTATATTTCATTACTTATATGCAATGTCCTTACGGTGTGAAGGCCATTCCTCCCTGGATCAACAACCCAGCTTCATGCAAGTGATAGCACACGGCATTCCCTGATATACTGTATATAAACACAGTATATCGAGGTGAGCCATGGAATTGACGGACAAGCTGGAAATCCTGGCCGATGCGGCCAAGTACGATGCTTCCTGTGCCAGCAGCGGGGCGCCGAAGCGCGATTCCATCGGCAAGGACGGCTTTGGCGCCACCTCGGGCATGGGGATTTGCCACAGCTACACGCCGGACGGGCGCTGCGTCTCGCTGCTGAAAGTGCTGTTGACGAATTACTGCCTGTACGATTGCCAGTACTGCGTCAACCGCCGTACCTCGAACGTGCCGCGCGCGCGCTTTACGGTGGCCGAAGTGGTGAAACTGACCAGCGACTTTTACCTGCGCAACTACATCGACGGCCTCTTCCTCAGTTCCGGCATCATCCGCTCGGCCGACTACACGATGGAGCAACTGGTGCAGGTAGCGCGCGAGTTGCGCGAGGTACACCAGTTCCGCGGCTACATCCACCTGAAAACCATCCCCGACGCCGACCCGGCCCTGATCGCGCAGGCGGGCCGCTATGCCGACCGGCTCAGCGTCAATATCGAACTGCCGACCCAGGACAGCGTGCAAAAGCTGGCACCGGAAAAGAGCGTGCACACGATCAAGCTGGCCATGGGCGCCATCCGCCGCAAGCTCGATGAAAAGGCGGAAGAACCGCGCTCGCCCCGTTTCGCGCCGGCCGGGCAAAGCACGCAAATGATCGTCGGCGCCGACGCCAGCGACGACCAGCAGATCCTCGCCACGGCCGAAACCTTGTACGGCAGCTATAAACTCAAGCGCGTGTACTACTCGGCCTTCAGCCCCATCCCCGACAGCCCGAAAAGCGTGCCGCTGGCGCCACCGCCGATGCTGCGCGAACACCGGCTGTACCAGGCCGATTTCTTGCTGCGTAGCTATGGTTTCCAGGCCAGCGAATTGCTGCCCGCCAGCGGCGGCAACCTGGCGCTCGATATCGATCCGAAACTGGCGTGGGCGCTGGCGCACCGCGAACATTTTCCGCTGGACTTGAACCGCGCGGCGCAGCACATGATCGCCCGCGTGCCCGGCATCGGCCTGCGCAACGCGCAGCGCATCGTCGATCTGCGCCGGTTGCGGCAAGTGCGCTATGCCGACCTGTCGCGCCTGCGCTGCAGCATGAAAAAGAGTGCCCCCTTCATCATCACGGCCGACTACTTTCCCGCGCGCGACACCATCGCCTCGGAACACCTGCGCCGCGCCATGGCGGACGCCCCGCAGCAATTGAACTTATGGCCGGAGCTGCAGGCCGCATGACTACGTTCGTGCGGCTGGCGCAATCGTTCGACGCGTGGCGCGCGGCTGCACGCGAACTAATCGCGCGCGGCGTGCCGCCTGCCGATGTGGCCTGGCAGTCGCAGCCCGGCGACGGCGACCTGTTTTCCTCCACGCCGGAGGCCACGGATACCGGCGCGCCACCGCTGCGCCTGCCCCGCCAGCTGGTGGAGCTGCTGGAGAGCGCCGCCTGTTTCAGCGCCCCGGATCGCTGGGCCTTTTTGTACCAGGTACTGTGGCGCTGGCAGCTGGGCCAGCACGACGTGGTTTCACCGGCCGACGCGGACGGCGCGCGCCTGCACGCCATGGTCAAGGCCGTGCACCGCGAAGAGCACGACATGCATGCCTACGTGCGCTTCCGCGAGCGGCCGGAAAGTGACGGCGCCCCCCGCTTCGTGGCCTGGTTCGAACCCACGCACGCGGTGCTGCCGCAAGTGGCGCGCCACTTCGCGCGCCGCATGGGATCGACCAGCTGGCTGATCGCCACGCCCGGCGCCAGCATGCTGTGGGATGGCGCCACCTTGCACGCGGGTCCGCCGCTGATGCAGGGAGCGGCCGACATCGACGATGCGGGCGAAGCCCTGTGGCTGACGTATTACCGCAGCATCTTCAATCCGGCCCGCGTGAATGCTGACTTGCTGCACAGCCATATCCCCTCGCGCTTCTGGAAAAACCTGCCCGAAGGCGCCATCGTGCCCGCCATGCTGAGCGGCGCCGCCAACGGCGAGCGCCGCACGGGCCAGACCGCCAGCGTGGGACAGCGCCAGGGTGCCGCCATGATCCCGATCAGCGCAGAACGGGCCCAGCCGGTGCGCGAGATCGCCACGACGCTGGAGCAGTGCCGCCGCTGCCCATTGTGGCAGCACGCCACGCAAGCCGTGCCCGGCACAGGCCCGCACACCGCCCGCATCATGCTCGTCGGGGAACAACCGGGCGACCAGGAAGATCTGGCCGGACTGCCGTTCGTCGGCCCGGCCGGTGCGCTGCTGGATCAGGCCATGCAGGAAGCGGGCATGGCGCGCGACAGCATCTATCTGACCAATGCCGTCAAGCATTTCAAATGGGAACCACGCGGCAAGCGTCGCCTGCACAAAACCCCGGCCCAAGGCGAGATCCTCGCCTGCCGCGGCTGGCTGGAGGAAGAACTACGAAGCGTGCAACCGCAGGTGATCGTGGCGCTGGGCAGCACGGCATTGAAAGCCGTGCTGCAGGATGGCGCGGCCAGCATGACGCCGCTGATCGGCACGCCCATCGAACACGACGGGCGCTGGGTGGTCACCGTGTATCACCCGTCATATGTGCTGCGCGCAGCCGATGCGGCGAGCCGGCGCCAGGCGTACGCGGTGATCGTCAGCGGCTTGCGACAGGCGTTGCAGCTGCTGCTGGACCCGCATCACGGCGCCGCCGCCGGCACTTCCTGCCCCTCGTCGCGCCGCGCATAGCGCTGCGCAATCACGGCGCAAATCATCAATTGAATCTGGTGGAACAGCATCAGCGGCAAAATCACCATGCCCAGCGAGTGCGTGGCAAACAAGACCTTGGCCATCGGTACGCCGCTGGCCAGGCTTTTCTTCGAACCGCAAAAGACGATGGCGATTTCATCTTCCTTGCTAAAGCCCAGGCGGCGGCTGATGAAGGTCATCAGGCCCAGGACCAGGGCCAGCAGCACGATGCTGAACACGCCCAGGGCGACCAAGGTTTCCACCGAGATCGTGTGCCACAGGCCTTCGCTGACGGCTTCGCTGAAGGCCGTGTAGACCACCAGCAAAATGGAACCCTGGTCGACGAATTTCAGCATGGCCTTGTGGCGGTCGACCCAGCGGCCGATCCAGCGGCGCAGGAACTGGCCGGCCAGGAAGGGCAGCAGCAGCTGCATGACGATCGACAATACCGCGTCGACCGACGACTTGCTTTCCGCGCCCTTGGCCACCAGCAAGCCCACCAGGATGGGCGCAAGGAAAATGCCGATGAAATTCGAGGCCGAAGCGCTGCAGATGGCGGCTGGCACATTGCCGCGCGCCATGGCCGTCAAGGCGATCGACGATTGCACGGTCGATGGCAAGGCGCACAGGAACAGGATGCCCACGTACAGCTCGGGCGTGAGGAAGGTCAGCGCCAGCGGACGCAGGGCCAGGCCCAGCAGGGGGAACAAAATAAACGTGCTGGCCAGCACCAGCAAATGCAGGCGCCAGTGCATGACGCCGGCCACCACGGCTTCGCGCGACAGCTTGGCCCCGTGCAGGAAGAACAGGGCGCCGATGGCGACAGTGGTGACATTGCCGAAGACCACGGCCGTCTGGCCCGTGCAGGGCAGGAAGCTGGCCAGCGCCACGGTGACGAGCAGGGCGATGGTGAAGTTGTCGGGTTTCAGATTGCGCAGCAGGGCGGCGGGAAAGAATGAAGACATGCGGTAGCCTGGTAGCGGCCCAGCCTTGCAACACTGCGCCATGGATGACAAAAAGCGCCGGAAACGGCGCCAGTGCTGGCTATTCTAACCCCATTGCCGAGCTATCTGCCTGGAAGCAGGCGTGGCTTGTGGACACAATGGCACAAAAAAATGCCCTGTCCGCAGACAGGGCAACCCGGAGTAAAGTACAGCGCGAGGGCTTAGCCGGCGGCTTTGACTTTCAGCTCGTTCTTGATTTCTTTCACGCCGCTCACGGAAGCGACGATCTGCACGACGCGGTCACCCGCTTCGGCGCTCGGCACGTCGCCCGACAGGACGACCACACCTTGCTGGGTTGCTACCTTGACCGGCAGGGCAGCGGCTTGCGCATCGGCGCTCAGGGCGGCCTTGGCCGAGGAAGTGATGGTTTCATCAGGGACGGCAGCGGCGGCGTTGGCGGCCACGACGGTGTCAGCAGGAGCTTGTGCTTTTGGGGCGGAGTCAGCTGCATGCGAAGCGGTGATCGAGGCGCCCGACAGTACGATAGCGGCAACCAGGGTATTGAACAGTTTCGATGTTTGCATGGTAGTTCCTCTCAATGAAGTTAAAAGCTTCTTACTTGGCTATAGCAATAAACAGCAACACTTTGAAGCGTCACATCTACCCATACAGCAAGCACCGTGCCAGCTTTTAATTTCCCTTCAAAATCAACCACTTATATTCAAAGCCAATTTTTCCAGCGCGTTTCAGGCGAATCCGGCCCGAAAAACCGGGCTTTTTGTCGCCTGACGACGACAGCTTGTGGCAATATCATCAATATTTTTCAGTAAGCCTTTGATTATCCACGCTTTATTTTTGTCGCTAATCAGCGACAGGGTCGCCGTCGGCCCGGAACAGGGCTGGCGTCAGCTCGTATTTCTGCAATAAACGGTAGAACTCCGTGCGGTTGCGGTCGGCCAGGCGGGCCGCGTCGGCCACGTTGCCATCCGTCAGGCGCAGCAATTGGATCAGGTAGTCGCGCTCGAAACGCTGCTTGGCTTCGTTATAGCTGAGCGCTTCCAGCGACGGCACGCGCAAGGCCCGCTGCACCAGGCTCAGGGGCACCAGCGGCGCCGTGGCCAGCGCGCACACTTGCTCGACCACATTGACCAGCTGGCGCACGTTGCCGGGCCATGGCGCCGCCACTAGGGCCGTGAGCGCGTCGGGCGCGAAGCCGTTCAGGGTTTTTTGGTACTTGGCCGCCAGTTTCTGCAAGAAATGGTTCGCCAGCAGGGCGATGTCTTCGCGGCGTTCGGCCAGCGGCGGCAGGGTCAAGGTGACCACGTTGAGGCGGTAATACAGGTCTTCGCGGAATTGCCCTTCCGCCATGGCCACATCGAGGTCGCGGTGCGTGGCCGACAAGAGCCGCACGTCCACCGGGCGCGTCTGGTCGGCGCCCACGGGCCGCACGGCCCGTTCCTGCAGCACGCGCAGCAATTTGACTTGCAGCGGCAGCGGCATGTCGCCGATCTCGTCCAGAAACAGGGTGCCGCCATCGGCCGCCTGAAATAAACCTTCGCGGTTGCCGACGGCGCCCGTAAACGAGCCTTTCACGTGGCCGAACAATTCCGATTCCAGCAGCTGCTCAGGAATGGCGCCGCAATTGACGGCGATGAACGGCGCCTTGGCGCGGCGGCTGGCGTTGTGCAGCGCGCGCGCCAGCAATTCCTTGCCCGTGCCGCTGGGGCCGCGGATCAGGATGCTGGCGTCGGAACCGGCCACCAGCTTGGCTTCGGCCAGCAGCTCGGCCATCTGCGCACTGCGGCTGATCAGTTCGGCGCGCCAGCTTTCGTCGCCGGACGCGGGCGCCGGCATGACGGTGGACAAGTTGATGGCGTACGCCACCTTTTCCATCAAGAGCTTGCCGTCGAACGGCTTCGTCAGGTAGGCAAACGCGCCGCGCGCCGTGGCGTCGACGGCGTCGGGAATGGTGCCGTGCGCCGTCAGCAAAATGACGGGCAGGGCCGCGTGCTGGCGGCGGATTTCATCGAACAGGGCCAGGCCGTCGCGGCCGGGCAATTGCACGTCGGTAATAACCAGGGCCGGCAATTCCACGGCCAGGCGCGCCAGCGCCGCTTCCGCGCTGCCCACGGCCGTCACGCGATAGTTGCCCGCCTTCAAGCGGATGGTCAGCAGGCGCAGCAGGTCGGGGTCGTCGTCGACCAATAGAATGTGGGCGTGCTCGCTCATTTCGCCGCTCCCGCGGCAGGGCGCACGGACAGGCTGCGCTCGATGTTTTTCAGTGCTTCCAGCTTTTCATTGAGCAAGTCGTTGCGGCGCTGGGCGTCGCGCAACTGCGTGTTGAGCTTGTCGATGCTGTCTTCCTGGCGGCGCAGTTCCGCGTACTGGCTGCCGAGCAATTGCGCCAGCGGCGCCAGCAGTTGCGCGTCCTTGCCCGTGGCCGTGGCCAGCGGTTCCAGCAAGGCTTGCGCGCGGGCCAGGTCGCCGGGGCCGCGCACGGTCGCCTGCAGCATGGCGCGGCGGATCGTGTTGTGCGGCGCGTGGTCGGCCTTGGCCAGGTCCAGCTGCGCTTTCGCCAGTTCCGACGGCGTCATCAGGCGCAAGGCGCTTTGATACGCCAGCAGTTCGGCCAGCTGGGGGTCCATCACCACCACCACGCGCGGCGGCGTCTGCACCAGCACGGGCGTCTGGGTGGGGGGCTTGGCGGCGCAAGCGCCCAACAGCAGCGCGCAGGCGGCCATGCCGGCCAGGGAAGTTCTCGTCATCATAAGGGCAGTTCTATCCGAAAATGCGCGCCAGCCTGGCGCGGTAAAAGAGTGACGCTGCCGTCGTGGGCGGCGATATATTCGCGCACGATGGACAGGCCGATGCCATTGCCGTTGCGCGCGCCGGCCGCCTGGCGCACTCCCTGGTAAAACGGTTCAAAAATGCGCGCGGCATCCTCGGGCGCCACGCCGGCCCCCTCGTCGATGCAATCGATGCGCACACGGCCGCCTTCGCAAGCCAGGCTGAAGCGCACGGTGCCGCCTTCCGGGCTGAAGCGCACGGCATTCGACAGCAGGTTTGCCAGGGCCGTGGCCAGCTTGTCGCGGTCGGCCTGCACGATCAGGGACTCGCCCTGCACCTCGACCGTCAAACGGCGCGCCAGCCATTGCAGGCGCTGCCCGGCAACCACATCTTGCAGCAAGACAAGCAAATCGACCTTGCTGTGCGCCAGGTGCTGGGCGTCAAAAGCGGCGGTATTGTAGCGCAGCAAGTCTTCGATCTGGGTTTGCAGGGACGCCGTGTTTTGCTGCAGGATGCCGGCGATTTCGCGCTGGCTGTCGCTGAGCTTGCCGGCCACCTCGTCTTCCAGCAAGGCCACGCCTTCGCGCAGGGCCGCCAGCGGCGTTTTCAGCTCATGCGAGATGTGGCGCAGAAAACGTTCCTTGTCGGCATCGAGGTCCGCCAGGCGCTGGCGCAGCCAGTCCAGCTGCTGGCCCAGGCGGCGCGTGTCGGCCGGGCCGCCGACGACGATGGGCTGGTCGTAGCGCTTCTCGCCCAGGCGCTCGATGGCCGTCTCGATGCGGCGCAGCGGGCGCGAGAGTAAAAAACCGAAGCAGGTGGCCAGCACGGCCGCCAGCAGCACGGCGCCGCCCACCAGCACGCCCAGCAGGCGGCGCTGGCGTTCCAGCTCGGCCAGCAGTGCGTCGTTGCGGCTGCCGATTTCCGTCTTGCTTTCGCGCGCCAGGCTGTCATTGATCTGCGTCATGCGGGCAAACGCGCGGTACACGACGGCGTGGCCATCGCGCTTGCGGCGTTTTCCGGCTTGCAGGACTTCCCAGGCCGATTGCGCCTGCGCCGTCCATTCGTCGGCCAGCTGTGGAGCGAATTCGGGCGTGGCACGGTTCAGCACTTGCAGCGCCGCCGCCGCTTCGTCGCGCGCCGCCGCGTAGCGCTCGCGAAAGACGGGATCGTCCAGCACGAGGAACTGGCGCGCGCTGCGTTCCATGGCCAGGGTGCGCTCGGACAGGCGCTGCGACTGTTCCGTCAGGGCGATCGCCTGCGCCGCCGTCTCGCGCCCCAGGCGCGCCAGGTGCTCCAGGGTCAGCAGGGCTTGCACGGAAGTGGCCGTCAAGATACCCGTCGTCAAAATGAAGGCGGCAAATAACAGTTGGCGAAAAGAAAGTCGGGACAAGGTAGGCGCCTTCGGTTCAGTCTGGAGTGCAAAAGGCGCATGGTACGCTAAGCCCCCATCCTGGGGCGCCACCTGTCCAAATTAGTTTATTTTGCAACATTGTTGCTTTTACGGCCGACAAGCAAGGCCCGGCGGCGGCGCGCGGATACTCCTAGTACAATAGGGAAAAACTTCACGCAGGCATCAAAGTGGCCCCGCCCCTGGCATTGCGCCGCTTTGCCCCCACATGTGATGCAGCCCCACCGACACTCCGAATCACCTACCGCAGAGATCCCATACCGCATGAGCACATTTGAAAAAGTCAGCAGCAACTTCATTCCAGTCTTGCAGGCAACCATCGAGCAATATGTCGAGCCAGCAACGGGCATGCGCCATATCCACATGCATACCGAGCAGGCTGAGATGGTGTTCCTGGTGGCCTTTCCCACTGTGCCGGAAGTGAGCGACGGACGCGCCCACATCCTCGAACACCTGGCCCTGTGCGGTTCGTCGCGCTACCCGGTGCGCGACCCGTTCTTCTCGATGCTGCGCCGCTCGACGGCCACTTTCATGAATGCGATGACCTATCCGGACCGCACCGTGTACCCGTTCGCCAGCACCGACCGCAAGGATTTCTTCAACCTGCTCGACGTCTACCTCGATGCGGCCTTCTTCCCCAACCTCGATTATCTGAACTTCCGCCAGGAAGGCTGGCGCCACGCGTTCGAAGGCGACAAGCTGGTGTACCAGGGCATCGTCTTCAATGAAATGAAGGGCGCCTTCAACAGCCCCATGCGCGCGCTCGACAGCGGCATCGCCAGCGCCTTGCTCAAGGGCACGACGTATGAAGTGGAATCGGGCGGCGATCCGCTGAACATTCCCGAGCTGACGCACGCCATGCTGAAAGAATTCCACGCCAGTCACTACCATCCTTCGCAAGCCGTGATCATGACCTCCGGCAATATCGAAGCGTCGGCCGTGCAGGAGCAAGTCGCCGAGCGCGTGCTGTCCAAGCTCAGCGGCTTTAGCCCGCGCCGCCTGCCGCAGCTGGCGCCCGCGTGGACGGCGCCGCAGGAAAACATCGTCAAAATTCCGTCGCAGGAAGCGCGCGACGATGAATTCGGCCTGCAATTCGCCTGGTTGATGGGCGAATCGAGCGACCCCATCGCCTACTACCACGCGCATTTGCTGTCGCACGGCTTGCTGGGTGAATCGTCGGCGCCCGTCATGCGCGCCATGGAATCGGCCGGCTATGGCCGCCCATCGGACATGAATGGCCGCGACGCGGGCATCCGCCAGATGGTGTTCCACATCGGCATGGAAGGCTTGACGCAGGAACAGATCGCCGATGCGCACCAGCGCATCTGGACGGCGCTGGAAGAAACGGCGGAAGAGGGCATTCCCGCCGCCGTGCTGCACGCGGCCTTGCGCGACATCAAATACAGCCAGCGCGAAATCAGCAGCGGCCGCATGCCTTACGGCCTGGGCCGTTTGCTGCACGCCTTGCCGCTGGCCATGTACGACGGCAACGTGATGGATGCGTTCGACAATGCGGCCATCCTGGAAACGCTGGAGCAGCAGATCGAAGATCCGGCCTTCTTCAAGCAGCTGGTGCGCGAGCTGATCGCCAATCCTACCCGCTTGACGACGCACGTGGTGCCCGATGCCGCCTATTTCACGGACCGCGCCGCGCAGGAAGACGCCAAGCTGGCCGCCCTGCAGGCGAAGCTGACGGATGCCGAGCGCGAGCACATCGTGGCCGAGTCCGCCGCGCTGGAAGCGCACCAGCAACTGCCGTCGAATTCGGAAGTGCTGCCGCGCATCCGCCCCGGCGACGTCAGCGCCGCGCCGCGCCCGGCCCTGCCGATTCCACCGGCCGTCGATGGCGCTGTGGCCTTCAGCATTGCCTCGAACGGCATCAGCTATGCCAACGTGCTGTACGACGTGTCGGGCTTGCCGGAAGCGTCGTGGCCATGGCTGCGTTTATATACGGACCTGGCGCCGGAACTGGGCGTGGGCGACATGTCGTTCGACGACGCCAGCGCCTGGCGCCAGAGCATGGTGCCGTCGTTCCACATCGGCCTGGAAGCCATTCCCCGCCCGCAACAAGCGATGCGCGTGGAACTCTCGTTCTCGGCCAGCGGCTTGCGCGAAGAACACGCGGCCATCGCCGCCGTGCTGTCGGCCTGGATCGCCAAGCCCCGCTTCGATGAAGAAGAGCGCTTGGCTTTCTTGATCGAAAGCCTGGTGCAAGACAAACTCTCCAGCCTGGCCGAATCGGGCAACCGCTACGCCATGCTGGCCTCGGCAGCGCCCCTGTCGCCGACGCGCCGCTTCGACGACATCGTCGGCGGCCCGGCAGCGCTGCCGTTCTACCGCCGTTTGCAGCAGCTGAGCAAGACGTCGGCAGGCTTGCAGGAAATCGCGCGCGAACTCGACACCCTGCACGCACACATCATCGCCCAGCAACCGACCGTGCTGTGCGCGGGCCTGGAACAGGATGGCATCACCCTGGCACGTCTGCTCGAGTTGCCGGCCGCCAGCACGGAGGCGGCCGCGCCCGCCGTTGCCGCAGCACCTGCCGCCTTGCCGCTGGCCAACACGGCCCTGCATGCGACGAGCCAGATCAACCATTGCTTCGTTTCCTGGGCCGTGCCCGGCGTGCACAATCCGGACGCGTCGGCCCTGGCCGTGGCTGCCGAACTGATGACCAACCAGGTGCTGCATACGGCCCTGCGCGAAAAAGGCGGCGCGTATGGCGGCAGCGCCAGCTACGCGGCCGGCGCCGGCACGTTCACGCTCAGTTCCTACCGCGATCCGCGCCTGGCCGGCACGTATGCCGACTTCGGCACGACGCTCGACCAGATCCTCGACGGCGATTTCTCGCAAGAGCAGGTGGAAGAAGCCATCATCTGCGTCATCAAGGGCCTCGACAAGCCGCACTCGCCGTACGCGGAAGCGCTGACGGCGTGGAACATGCAGCAGCGGGGCACGACGGAAGCCGTGCGCCAGCAATTCCGCACCGGCGTGCTGAACTGCACCCTGGCGCAGATCAAGGATGTCACGCGCACCTGGCTGAAAAACGGCCAGCAAAGCCGCGCCGCGTTTGCGGGCAACACGACGCAAGACCTGGCCGGCCTGGACGTGGTCGATCTGCTGGCGCTGGCTTCCTAAGCTGGCCGGAGACGTCGGATTACGCGCGGATTTGCCGCGCTAATCCGACCTACCCGATCTGCCTGAGCCGTAGCGTAGGTCGGATTAGCGGCGGCACGCCGCGTAATCCGACACCACCACCGATCAGCCAGGTACGGCGCCTGCTTCCATGTACATCAATTCCCATTGATGTCCATCCAGATCCTGGAAACTGTGGCCATACATGAAGCCGTAATCGATCGGCTCCTTGTAGATGCTGCCGCCCGCCTGAACGGCTTTGGCCACCAGCGCATCGACTTCGCCGCGGCTCTCGGCCGACAGGCACACGAGCACTTCCGTCGCCACCGTGGTATCGCACAGCTGCTTGGGCGTGAATTGCTTGAATTTGTCGTGCGTCAACAGCATCACGAAGATATCGTCGGCAACGATCATGCACGTCGCCGTTTCATCCGTGAATTGGGCATTGAAGCTGAAGCCCAGCGCCGTGAAAAACGCCACGGAACGCTCGAGCGACTGGACGGGCAGATTGACAAAGATTTTGCGGGCCATCATGTCTCCTTGTGGGTCGTATGAATAGTTGCTGCCCGCCGATTCTACACCGGCTTTTTACACGCCCGCGCGGCCCACGGTCTTCGGTGCGTAGCCGAAATAGCGGCTGAAGGCGGCGCTGAAATTGGCCGGGTGGCGATAACCGGTTTGCCAGCCCGCCTGTGCCACCTGGCAACCATTTTCCAGCAGTAATTTTGCCCGCTGCATGCGCAGCGCCAGCAGCGTGCGCTGCGGGCTGTCGTTGTAGCGGTAACGCCATCCCTGCTTGAGTTTGAACAAACTCAAGCCCGTTTGCGCGCACAGGTAATCGAGCGTGAGTGCCTGCGCCATCTGCTCCTGCATCAGCGCGTGGACGCGCTCCAGTTTCATGATGTCGGCCTCGCTCCAGCGCGGCACGGGCGCGGGCGCTGGCCGCAGTGTCCGCAGCTGTTCCGCCAGGATACTCAGCACGCCGATATGCACGGCCAGCGGGTCCGTCGCGCGCAGCAGCGAGCGGGCGTGCAGGGTAGCGGCCGCCGTGGTGGCCGCATGCGCCAGCTGGCGCGCGCCGCCGTGGGGCAGCAGGGACGCCAGGCCCTCGGGCCAGTAGCGCGCCAGCGCGTCTTCATCGACCAGCACGCGCAATTGCGCCGCCCGTTGATGCGCCTCGAAACGGCGCTCGCCGCTGACGTGGCGAAACACCGTCATGGTCGTGTGGCCGCCCTGGAAACGCAATTGTTCGCCATCGCGCGTGACGTAGCCGGACGCGCCTTCCAGGCCGATGGTGATCACCATACCGCCTGCATCGTCATGCTGCGATGGCTCGACGAGCGCCAGGTGCGGGCGGTAATCGGAATGCACGAGCAGCAAGCCCTGGTCGACTTGCCGCTGGTCGGCGCGGCACTCTTTCAACCCCGGGTCCAGCTGGCGCCGCGTCCAGCCTGCCGCTTCCCTGTCCTGTTCCCTCATCGCTCCTCCCGTTTTCCGCGCGCCGTCGCGCATATGAAATGCGCCTTGCCGCATACAAATGCAAATGATAACTATTCTCATTGTTGCATAAAATGACCCTGATGCCCACCACGCCGAAAGGAAGATCATGTCATTCGATACGCAACACGCTTTGCAGCCGTACTGGGACCTGGCCGTCGCGCCCGTTCAGGCGGACGGCCTGGCCGCCGCCCTGGAACTGGGCATTTTCGAGGTGCTGGCCACGCCGCACACGCCGGCGCAGCTGGCCGCAACCCTGTCGCTGCATGCGCCGCACACGGCCCTGCTGCTGGAATTACTCTGGAGCATGCAAATATTGGAACGCGATGGGGCCGATGCGGATACGGATGCAAGCGCACAACGCTACCGTTGCACGGCCACCACCTTGCAGTATTTCTGCCGCGACTCCGTTGCCTTTTGCGGCGACGCCTGGCTGTACCGGCTGCACGCGCTGCGCCATTTCGCCACGCAGCTGCACACGCTGGTGCGCGAGGGCGGCAAGGCGGCGCCGTACAGCACGGCCAATGGCGTCAACTGGGCCGCCGCCGCCCAGCAGCAGATCGGCCAGGAGCAGCGCGCCGTCACCATGCGCGCGGCCCTGTGCGTGATGCAGCGCGTCGCGCCGTTTGCGGACGGCAACACGCCGCTGCGCCTGCTCGATGTGGGGGGCGGCCCCGGCTGGGTGGCCATTGCGCTGGCGCAAGCCCATGCGGGCTTGCACGGCTGCGTTTTCGACTGGCCGGAAACGGTGGCCGTGGCCGCCGCGAACATCGCCCATGCGCAACTATCCGGCCGCCTGGAGACCCTGGGCGGCGACCTGGACAGCGACGATATCGGCGGCGGCTATGACCTCATCTGGTGCTCGTCCGTGCTGCATTTCGTGCCCGACATGACGGGCGCCTTGCGCAAGATGCAAGCGGCGTTGAAACCCGGTGGCGTGCTCGTCTGCGTGCAGGCGGAAATCGCGGCGGCACCGGGCGACGCAGCGCGCGTGCTGCCGTATTACTTGCCGATGCGCATGCTGGGCCGCGCGGTGACACGGCACGGTGAATTGGCCCAGCTGCTGCACGACACGGGCTGGCGGCAAGTGGAGCAATACGGCGCCAGCGATTTTCCCATGGCGCCCGTACAAGTGCTGATTGCTCGCGCCTAACAATTATCATTTAATAATTATCTTTTTTATAGCAAGAAAGGACGCAAATGCGCTAAGCTGTGCCGGCATTGATCGATGTCATCCGCAGCACTGTGCTGCCTTCACAAGGAACCCATCATGAGTCAAGCTATTGCAGGGAAAGTCGTCGTCATCACCGGTGCCAGCAGCGGCCTGGGCGAAGCCACCGCGCGCCACCTGGCCGCATTGGGCGCCTGCGTCGTGCTCGGCGCGCGCCGCATGGATTTGCTCACCATCCTCGCCGAGGAAATCACGGCCGCCGGCGGCCAGGCCGCCATTGCCCAGACCGACGTCACGGTGCCTGCCGACGTCAAGAATCTGATCGACACGGCCCTGGCCGTGTTCGGCAAGGTCGACGTGCTGATCAACAATGCGGGACTGATGGCCATCGCGCCGATGAGCGCCTTGAAGGTCGACGAGTGGAACAACATGATCGATATCAACATCAAAGGCGTGCTCAACGGCATCGCCGCCGTCCTGCCGCATTTCCAGGCGCAAAACAGCGGCCACTTCATCAATATTTCGTCGGTGGCGGGGCTAAAAGTCTTCAGCCCGGGCGGCACCGTCTACAGCGGCACCAAGTTTGCCGTCAGTGCCATTTCGGAAGGCTTGCGCCACGAGCTGGCGGCCAGCGGCGGCACCATCCGCACCACCGTCATTGCCCCGGGCGCCGTCGACACGGAATTAAGCCAGGGCAGCAGCCACGCCGAGAGCGCCAAGGCCGTCAAGGAGTTCTACCAGATCGCCATTCCCGCCGATGCCGTGGCGCGCGCCATCGCGTATGCGATCGAGCAGCCGGCCGACGTGGATATCAATGAAATCGTGCTGCGCCCGACGGCGCAGGCGTTTTAAGCGGCATCTTCTTGCAGCGACTCGATGATCAGGCCGGCCAGGCGCTCGACGGGCGGCCTGGACACGCTTGAGGCGCGCAGCAATTCCAGCGACAGCGGGGGCAGGGCGGGCAAGCCCGCTTCCACGTGATCGAGCGCGCGCACGGATGCGGGCAAGCCCAGGCTGGTGCGCACCGTCACGCCCAGCCCGGCGGCGGCCGCCGCCCACAGTCCCGCCAGGCTGGGACTGGTAAACGCCGTGCGCCAGGCGATACCGGCCCCATCGAGCGCCTGCGTGGCGCAGCGCTGGAACAGGCATTCGCGGTCGAACGCAATCAACGGCAGCGGCTCGCCCGACTCGGGCCGCCAGGCCAGGCTGGACGAGGCGATCCAGCGCATGGACGGTTCGGCAATATGCTGGCGCTGCTGCTGCGGATATTCGGCCACGTCGGCGATGCAGGCGCCGCCCCACAGCAGGGCCAGGTCCAGCTGGCCCATGGCCAGCCCTTCCATCAGGGCCGTGTTGCGCGCCACATGCGCCTCGATGCGCACTTTCGGATGGGCGCGCGCAAAACGCCCCAGCACGTCGGGCAGCAAGGCTTCGCCAAAATCCTCCTGCAAACCCAGCCTGATCCACCCCTCCAGTTCCGCCCCGCGCAAGGCGACGGCCGCCTCGTCGTTGAGTTCCAGCAGGCGGCGCGCATAGCCGAGCAGCACGTCGCCGGCCGGCGTCAGCGCCAGGCCCCGGCCATCCTTGCGGAACAGGGGCATGCCCGCCTGCTCCTCGAGTTTTTTCAGCTGCGCGCTGACGGCCGAGGTGGAACGGCCCACCTTGTCGGCCGCGCGGGCAAAGCTGCCCAGCTCGATGCCAGCCACATAGCTGCGCAGAAAGGCGATGTCGAAATTAAGCAGGCTCATGGCGTGGAAGAAATCGTCCGGTTTTTTGGGATGGTGCAGCGTAAATTATCTGATATTCAGAATGATCGTAGCGCGCGACACTGTCAGGGTCAACCACTTTTATCTCCCTGCCATGAGCCCCCGTTGCCAAGCCATTTCCGTTCCTGTCCCCGTCACCGCGCCCGTGCTGGGCGACGCCCATCGCTGGAAAGTACTGGCCGTCGGCGTGGCGGCCAATGCCAGCTTTTCCGCTGCCGCCAATGGCATGCCTACCACGGCCATCTGGCTGCGCAGCGGCTATCACCTGAGCAATACAGAACTGGGGGTGGCGCTGGGCGCCATGGGCCTGGGCGTGGCCCTGACCGAATTACCATGGGGCATGGCCACCGACCGCTGGGGCGACCGCCCCGTGCTGCTGACCGGCTTGCTGGGCACCATGCTGGCGCTGTTGACCTTGCTGCTGTGGATCACGCCCGCTGACGGGTCCGTGCCGCCCTTATGGGCGCTGGCGGCCGGGCTGGCCCTGGTCGGCGTGCTGGGCGGCAGCGTGAACGGCGCCAGCGGCCGCGCCGTGATGCGCTGGTTCGGCCCGGGCGAACGGGGTTTCGCCATGAGCATCCGCCAGACGGCCGTGCCGCTGGGCGGCGGCCTCGGCGCCCTCGTCCTGCCCAGTCTGGCATCGTCCTACGGCTTCATGCCCGTGTTTGGCGCCCTGGCCCTCGTATGCGGCCTGTCGGCATTTTTTACGTGGCGCTGGATGCATGAGCCCGATTTCTCTGCCGAGGCCGCCAAGGGGCCGCAAAACGCGTCCACGGGCATGTCTGAGGTGATGCCACCGCAACCTTTACGTAATCGTAAAGTCTGGCGCATGGTGGCGGCCATCGGCTTGCTGTGCGTGCCCCAATTTGCCGTGCTCAGCTATGCCACCGTGTTCCTGCACGACCATGGCCGCCTGGGCCTGGCGGAAATCACCGCCGTGATGGTGGCCCTGCAGGCGGGCGCCATGGTGATGCGCATCTGGAGCGGACGCCACACGGACCGCCACGCGAACCGGCCGGCCTACCTGCGCGGCTCGGCCCTGGTGGCACTGGCCGCGTTCATTTTGCTCGGATGCATCGCCTGGACGCATGCGCCGGGCTGGCTGCTGATGGCCGCCGTGGTGCTCGCCGGCATCGCCGTGTCCGCCTGGCATGGCGTGGCCTACACGGAGCTGGCGACCCGCGCCGGCGCCGCCAATGCGGGCACGGCCCTGGGCATGGCGAACACGGCCGTCTACGTGGGGCTGTTCCTCACACCCCTCGCCATCCCGCACCTGCTGGCGGCCAGCAGCTGGCCCGTCGTGTGGTGGCTGGCGGGGCTGGTGGCGCTGCTGACCTGGCCGCTGTTTCCTGACGCTTAGGGCAACAGAGAAATGCGATAAACGCAGCGCATCGCATTGGCCAGCACGTGCTGCTCGCGCACGATGCTGGCGCTTGGCCCCACCACTTCCTGGAACAGCTGCAGCTCGGAGCGGCAAAAGCCCTGGCAGGTGCGCGCCGCGGCGCAGATGGGGCAGTGGTCTTCGATCAGCAGCCAGTCGTCGCCCTCCGCTTCCACGCGCGCCATATACCCCTCTTCATCGCGCACGGCGGCCAGTTGCCGCAAGCGCGTGGGCAAGTCCGGCGCCGAGCACGCCAGGGCATACGCGCTGCGGCTTTCCTCTTCGCGCTGCGTGATCAGTTTATCCAGCCCCGCCTCGCCGAACAGCTGGCGCACGGAGCCGATCAGCTTGATCGTCAGCTGCGCATGCGTGTCGGGAAAGCGCGCATTGCCCGCCTCCGTCAAGACCCAGTTCTGCCGCGGCCGTCCCGCGCCCGCCTGCGCCTCCTGGCGCCCCTCGATCAGGCCCGCCGCCACCAGCTTTTGCACTTGCTGGCGCGCCGCCTCGCCCGTCATGTCCAGGGTCTTGGCCAGGGTCGCCGTGGAGACGGGTCCCTTGGTCTTGATGAAATACAGGATGCGCTCCGTCGTTTGCGGCGCCTCGCTATTATCCAAACGTTTACTTGTGTAATTCATTTCGCTCAACTATCATGGGGCCAGTTAACCAACTAATTGCTTGCATAATAGGCCGGTAGCTCCCCGCTGTCGAGGAGTTTCCACGTCCGCATGCCGGCAAGACACTCTTTGGACTGGAATCCCATGCAGCTGCAACACTCGATCTGGCTGTTTCACGCCATCCTCGCTACCGGCCTGGCCACCTGGCTGACCCTGGCCGCCATCAACAACCTGCACGCCTTCCACGGCTCCGTCTGGGCCATCGGCAACACCATGCGCATGGACCCGCTGCGCCAGGACCCGACCATCCAGACGCCGCTGCTGCGCCGCGCCCTCACCTCATTGACCTTGCACCGGCTGGCGCTGGGCGTGGTGCTGGCCTTGCAACTGCTGGCCGCCATCGCCGCCTGGACGGGCGTGGCGCTGTTGTTCGGCGGCGGCCTGGCCGCCGGCTTGCCCTGGCTGAACCTGGCCTTGTGCGCCATGGCCGCCTTTTTGCTGCTGATGCACCTGGGCGGCCTGTGGTTCGGCTACTGGATCGCGCAGGAAGGCTTGCAGACGACGCACCTAGTGCTGCTGCTGTGGACCATGGCGCTGTTTTTCACCTTCAACGCGCAGCGGACCTGATCAGCCTCCGCTGCGCCTCTTCTTCCCTTTGTACTTTTCCCTTTGTACTGCTGTAAAGGACTTCATCATGAATACGAAAATCGTCGGCGCCTCCGCGCTGGCCATCGCCCTGGCCGTCGCGGGCGCCGCGCTGTATCCGCGCGCTGCATCACAAGCCGCTACGCATGCGGCCGATGCCGCCGCCTACCCCGCCACCAAGGTGGCGCTGGTGCCCGTCGTGCTGGGCACGCAGGAACGCTTTTTTGCGGGCGTGGGCGAACTGGAAGCGGCGCGGCAGGTGCAGGTGGCCGCCGAAACGGGCGGCCGGATCACGCAGATCCGCTTCGCATCGGGCCAGAGCGTGGCGGCCGGCGCCGTGCTGGTACAGCTCAATGACGCGCCGGAACAGGCAATGCTGCTGCGCCAGCGCGCGCAGCTGAAAAACGCGGAAAGCAGCCATGCCCGCACGGCGCAGATGGTCAAGGACAAGGCGGCCACGCAGGAGCAGCTCGACACTGCGCTGGCCGCGCGCGACGCGGCCCTGGGCGACGTGCGCCAGACGGAAGCGCTGATCGCGCAAAAGACCATCCGCGCCCCGTTCGCGGGACAGCTGGGCATCCGCAAGGTGCACGCGGGACAGTACCTGAACGCGGCCGACACGGTGGCCAGCCTGATCGACACGAAATCCTTGCTGGTGAACTTCGCCCTCGATGAACAGAGCAGCGCGAAGCTGGCGCCGGGCCAGGCCGTGCAGGTGCTGGTGGACGCCTATCCCGATGACATCTTCACGGCGAAGATCAACGCCATCGACCCGCTGATCGACCGCTCGCGCATGGTGCAGGTGCAGGCGGCGCTCAGCAATCCGCGCGGCGCCTTAAAAGCCGGCATGTACGCGAATGTGCGCGTGGCGCGCGAAGCGGGCCAGCAGCTGACGGTGCCGGAAACGGCCGTGACCTACAGCGCCTACGGCGACACCGTGTTTGTCGCGCAGCAGGAAGGCAAGCAGCCGCTCACCGTCAAGCGCGTGGGCGTCAAACTGGGCGAGCGGGCAGGAGGCCGTGTCGCCATCCTGGACGGCTTGCGCGAGGGGCAGCGCGTGGTCGCTTCGGGCCAGCTGAAACTGGCCGACGGCATGGCCGTGCAAGCCGTGGCCAATACCCTGGACGAGGCCAAGCGCGCCGCGCCCAAGGCCGGTTCCTAAGGAGCGCACACGATGAAATTTACCGATTTATTCGTGCGCCGCCCCGTGCTGGCGCTGGTGATCAGCACCTTGATCCTGATGCTGGGCGTGATCGCCATCCTGCAGCTGCCGATCCGCCAATACCCGATGCTCGAATCATCGACCATCACCGTGAAAACCACGTATCCGGGCGCCTCGGCGGAACTGATGCAGGGTTTTGTGACGCAGCCGATTGCGCAAGCCGTATCGTCGGTGGAAGGCATCGATTACCTGACCTCGTCGTCGGTGCAGGGCAGCAGCACGGTCACCGTGCGCATGGAATTGAACCGCGATTCCACGCAGGCGCTGACGGAAGTGATGGCCAAGGTCAACCAGGTGCGCTACAAGCTGCCCGAAGGCGCCTTCGACCCCGTCATCGAGCGCTCGGCCGGCGATTCCTCGGCCGTCGCCTACGTGGGCTTTGCCAGCGACAGCGTCTCGGCGCCCGCGCTGACCGATTATCTGGCGCGCGTGGTGCAGCCGATGTTCGCCACCATCGACGGCGTGGCGAAGGTCGACGTGTATGGCGGCCAGCAGCTGGCCATGCGCCTGTGGATCGACCCGGCCAAACTGGCGGCGCGCGGCTTGACGGCGGCCGACGTGGCCGACGCCGTGCGGCGCAATAACTACCAGGCGGCGCCCGGCAAGGTGAAGGGACAATTCGTCGTCTCCAACATCAGCGTCAACACGGATCTCACCAGCGTGGAACAATTCCGCGACATGGTCATCCGCAAGGGCGGCGATGAAAAGGACAGCGCATCGCTCGTGCGCCTGAAAGACGTGGGCACGGTGGAACTGGGCGCCGCCGCCACGGAGACGAGCGGCATCATGGATGGCGTGCCTGCCGTGTACCTGGGCCTGTCGCCCACGCCCGGCGGCAACCCGCTGGTGATCGTCGACGGCATCAAAAAACTGCTGCCGGAGATCCAGAAAACCCTGCCGCCCGGCGTAAAAGTGGAGCTGGCGTTCGAGACGGCGCGCTTCATCCAGTCGTCCATCGAGGAGGTGGCGCACACCCTGCTCGAAGCGCTGCTGATCGTCGTCATCGTCATCTATCTGTGCATGGGTTCCCTGCGCTCCGTGCTGATACCCGTCGTGACGATACCGCTGTCGATGCTGGGCGCGGCGGCGCTGATGCTGGCCTTCGGCTTCAGCATCAATCTGCTCACCCTGCTGGCGATGGTGCTGGCCGTGGGACTGGTGGTCGATGACGCCATCGTCGTGGTGGAAAACGTGCACCGGCATATCGAGGAAGGCAAGACGCCCGTGGCGGCCGCCCTGGTCGGTGCGCGCGAAGTGGCCGGCCCCGTGATCGCCATGACGATCACGCTGGCGGCCGTGTATGCGCCGATCGGCATGATGGGGGGCCTCACGGGCGCGCTGTTCAAGGAATTCGCGCTGACCCTGGCCGGCGCCGTGGTGGTATCGGGCGTGGTGGCGCTGACCCTGTCTCCCGTGATGAGTTCCTTGCTGCTGCAGCCGAAACAATCGGAAGGGCGCATGGCGCGCGCCGCCGAGCATTTCTTCGAGGGTTTGACCAGCCGCTATGCGCGCCTGCTGGACCGCTCCTTGCACCACCGCTGGCTCAGTGCCGGTTTCGCCGCGCTGGTGATGGTGAGTCTGCCGTTTTTGTACCTGCTGCCGCAGCGCGAACTGGCGCCGGCGGAAGACCAGGCCAGCGTGCTGACGGCCATCAAGGCGCCGCAGCATGCCAACCTCGATTACGTCGAACGCTTTTCCTACAAGCTCGATGCCATCTACAAGAACATCCCCGAAACGCACTCGCGCTGGATCATCAACGGCGGCGAAGGCCCCGCATCGAGCATCGGCGGCATCAACCTGACGCCATGGGCTGAACGCGCGCGCAATGCGGCCGTCATCCAGGCCGAATTGCAGCACGCCGTGGGCGACGTGGAAGGCACCAGCATCTTCGCCTTCCAGCTGGCGCCCTTGCCGGGATCGAGCGGCGGCTTGCCCGTGCAGATGGTCTTGCGCAGCGCGCAGGATTACGCCACCCTGTTCCGCACCATGGAAGACGTCAAGCAGCGCGCGCGCGACAGCGGCCTGTTTGCCGTCGTCGACAGCGATCTCGATTACAACAACCCCGTCGTGAAAGTGCGCGTGGACCGCTCGAAAGCCAACAGCCTGGGCATCCGCATGCAGGACATCGGCGAATCGCTGGCCGTGCTGGTGGGCGAAAATTATCTGAACCGCTTCGGCATGGATGGCCGCGCGTACGACGTCATCGCGCAAAGCCCGCGCGAACAGCGACTCACGGCGCAAGCCCTGACGCAGCAGTACGTGCGCGCCGACGATGGCAGCCTGCTGCCCCTGTCCGCCGTCGTCTCGGTAACGGAACAGATCGAGCCGAACATGCTGACGCAGTTCAACCAGCAGAACGCGGCCACCTTCCAGGGCGTGCCGGCGCCAGGCGTGACCCTGGGCGACGCCGTCGCCTTCCTCGATGGCGTGGCCAAGACCCTGCCGCCCGGCTTCAGCTACGACTGGCAATCGGACGCGCGTCAGTTCGCCACGGAAGGCAATGCGTTGCTGCTGGCCTTCCTGGCGGCCGTCGTCGTCATTTACCTGGTGCTGGCGGCGCAGTATGAAAGCCTGACGGACCCTTTGATCATCCTGATCACGGTACCGCTGTCGATTTGCGGCGCCCTGATTCCGCTGGCCCTCGGCTACGCCACCGTGAACATCTACACGCAGATCGGCCTGGTGACCCTGATCGGCCTGATCAGCAAGCATGGCATCCTGATGGTGGAATTTGCCAACGAATTGCAGGTGCATGAACGGCTCGACCGCATCACGGCCATCCGCAAGGCGGCGCAGATCCGCCTGCGCCCGATCTTGATGACGACGGCCGCCATGGTGGTGGGCCTGGTGCCGCTGCTGTTCGCTTCCGGCGCGGGTGCCAACAGCCGCTTCGGCCTGGGCGTGGTGATCGTCTCGGGCATGTTGATCGGCACCTTCTTTACCCTGTTCGTGCTGCCCACCGTGTACACCTTTCTGGCCCGCCGCCACACGGCCGACCATGCCACGCCGCGCGCCCGCGACCTGTCGCAGGCGCTGAAGGAATCCCCATGAAAAATTACCGCTATCTCATCTCCCTTTTCCCCGTGCTGGCCGGCTGCGCCGTCGGCCCCGCCTACGTCACGCCGGGCACGCCCGCCATCGCCCTGGCCAGCCCGCAGCAGGCGCAGTTTGCGCCAGGTCCAACGGCTGCCAGCAGCGCCGCGTGGTGGACGTTTTTCGACGATGCACGGCTGTCGCAGCTGATCGCCAGCGCGCTCGAACACAACCTCGATATCGCGCAGGCACAGGCGAATCTGCTGGCCGCGCGCGCCGTCTTCGACGAGCGCCGGCTCGACGAACTGCCCATCGTCACGGGCCAGGCGGGATGGCAGCGCACGGTGCAGCAGGACACGCCCGACAGCCGCGCCGCCAGCACGAATACGCGCGTGGGTTTCGACGCGCAATGGGAGATCGACCTGTTCGGCCGCCTCGCGCATATTTCCCGCTCGGCGCAGGCGCGCGCCGACGCGGCGCAGGCCGATTTGCGGCAGGTGCGGCTGACGATCGCCGCCGAGGTGGCGCGCAATTACTACGAGGCCCTGGGCTACCAGCAAAACCTGGCGCTGACGCAGGCGCAGATACAAAGCTGGCGCGACACGGTGGCATTGACCGACGCGCGCATCCGCGCCGGCAGCGGCTTGCCGGAAGAACGCCACAACGCGCTGGCCAACCTGGCGCGCAGCGAGGCGGCATTGCCGCCCCTGCAGGCGGGGTTACGGCAGGCGCAGTACCGGCTCGATGTCTTGAGCGGCCAAGCGCCGGGTGCCATCGCGCTGGCCACCACGCCGCGCCAGCAGGCGCCGCTGGCGGGCCAGCTGCCGCTCGGCGACGTGAACCGCCTGATCAAGCAGCGGCCCGACGTGGTGCGCGCCGAACGCCTGCTGGCAGCTTCCAGCGAAGACGTGGGGGCCGCCACGGCCGACCTGTATCCGCGCCTCAGCCTCGGCGGCTTTTTAGGCTTCTTCGCCCTGCGCGGCAGCGGCGTGTTCGATGGCGGCGCGCGCGCGGTCGAGGTGGCGCCCTCCGTCAGCTATCCGGCCTTCCGCCTGGGCAGCGTCAGGGCACGCTTGCGCGGCACGCAAGCCGAGGCGCAGGGCGCGCTGGCGCGCTATGAGCAGACGATGTTATTGGCGCAGGAAGACGTGGAAAACGCCGTCACGCAGCTGGCGGAAAACCAGACGCGTTTGGCCTCCCTGCTGGAATCGGCGCGCCATGGCAACGCGGCCCTGGGCATCGCCAGCACGCGCTATCAGGGCGGTGCCGGCAGCTACCAGGCGGTGCTGGAAAACCAGCGCGCCTTGTACGATATCCGGCGCGAAGCGCTGCTGGCGGAAACGGCGTCCTACATCGATGCGATCGCCCTGTACAAGGCGCTGGGATGGGGGCAAACTATGTAGCATTTTTCGATCAGGAGGAAATCCGATGTTCACGCAAGGCAGCTGGCTCAATCCACCGGAAAACTGGTCCGCCGACGGCGCGCAATTACGCGTGACGACGGATGCGAACACGGATTTCTGGCGCAAGACTTCGTATGGTTTTATCCGCGACAGCGGCCACTTTTTTGGCACTGAAATCCATGGCGATTTTACGGCGCAGCTGCACGTGGCCGCGCAGTACGCGGCGCTGTACGACCAGGCCGGCATGATGGTGCGCATCGACGAGCAACACTGGCTCAAATGCGGCGTCGAATTTTCCGACGGCCAGCTGCTGTTGAGCAGCGTATTGACCTTGGACAAATCCGACTGGGCCGTCAGCATCGCGCCCGCCATGCCGGACGGTTTCTGGCTGCGCGTGACGGTGGAAAAGGGAGTGCTCCGGGTGCAGTATTCGACCGATGGCAAGCTGTGGCCGCTGCTGCGCCTGGCGCCGTTTCCTGCGGCATCCCGCTACCGCGTCGGGCCCATGTGCTGCACGCCGGAACGCGGTGGCCTGGAGGTGGTGTTTTCGCAGTTTGCCACCGGTCCCGCGCTGCAAAAAGGCTTGCATGATTTGAGTTAAGTTAAACCGCCCACGTCTCGTGCAAATGGCGCCACAGCAGCTCGCCGGCAGGCGTTTTTTCATACACGACGGTCGACAGGCGCTCCGTGTTTTCTGCGCCGGGCATGGACTGAAACTCACGGTAGGAGACGGTGGCGCCGGCCGCGCTTTCCTGTATCAAAACGATGTCCGAAATGCGCATCTGTAAACCCGGACGGCTGCCGCCGGCGGCGCGGAAAAACGCCGCCAAACCGGCGCCATCGAGCTGCTTGCCAGCGGGCGCCACCATCGTGAAACCGGGCGAGAAACGCGCGAGCAAATCAGCGCAATGTTCGGGCGCCGTGGCTGCGCCGGAAAGCCATTCGCGGATCAGCACATGCGTGGATAAGATGTCGTCAAAATAAGGATTTGTAGCGTTCATTTTTTGCTTGCTCCATGGTGATGTAAAAGGTCGAGAACGGCGCGGTTATCGATGCGCAGGCACAGCGCCAAAGGCAGCACGCACGCGCTGGCGGCCAGCGCAAAGCACCAGTGAAACACCTGCGCCGCGCGCGCATGCAGGGCGGGGTCGTCCAGGCTGCCGATGCCCTGCGCCGCCAGCAAGCCGTTGAGCAGTACGCTGAGCAGCGCCACGCCCAGGCAAAAGCCCAGCTGGCGGTTGATATTCCACACGGCGCTGGCTTGGCTCAGTTGCGCGTCCGGCGTGCGCAAGAAGGCCGTGCTTTGCGCCGTGCTGCTGCACAAACCGCCGCCAAAGCCCATCACGGCATACGCGCCGGCCAGCCAGAATAACTGGCCCGCCGAATCCACCCGCAGCAGCATCAGCATGCCCGCCGCCTGCAGCAGGGCGCCAGCGATGAACAGGGGCTGCGGCCCCACGCGGCGGTAGCTTTTCCCCGTCAGCGAAATGGCCGCAAACGAGGCCAGCGCCCACGGCAGCATCAAGGCACCGGCCGTCGAGGCCGGCATGCCCAGCACGCCCTGCAGGTACAGCATGGCCAGCAGGCTCACGCCCATGAAGACACCGGGCACCAGCAGGTACATCAGCATGGCTATGCGCAGCAGCGGTTCGGCGGCCAGGCGCAGGTTGAGCAGCGGCGTCGACTTGCGCAACGCGCCGCGCACGTAGGCCCACGCGCAGGCGGCGCCCAGCGCCAGCACGCCGGCGCCGGTCAGCAACTCGCCCGGCGTACCGAGCATGGTCAAGCCCAGCAGCAGCAGCAAAATCGCCGTGCTGCCCGCCAGCAGGCCGCCCACGTCGAGACGGGGCACGGCCGCGCGCGGCGGATCGGGACGCAGCCAGCAGGCGGCCAGCAGCAGCGCCAGCGCCGCGAACGGCACGTTCAAATAAAAAATCCAGCGCCACGACAGGCTGTCGACGATCACGCCGCCCAGGGCGGGCGACAGCGCGGGCGCCAGCAAACCCACCAGCATGATGACGGAGGACAGGCCGGGGCGCTCCGCAGGTTGATACAGCTGGTAGGTCATGCTTTGCCCCAGCGGGATCAGCAAGCCGCCGCCGAGCCCCTGCACGCAGCGCCAGGCGATCAGCGCCTCGATCGACGGCGCCAGGCCGGCGCCGATGCTCGCGCATAAAAAAGTTAGCAACGATGCCATGAACACGGTTTTGCTGCCATAATAGGCAGCCAGCCAGGCGCTGGCCGGGATGACGATGGTCAGGCCGAGGATGTAGGCGGTGCTGATCCAGGCCAGCTGCGCCACCGAGGCGTGCAGGGCATGGCCGATGTCGGGGTAGGCGACGCTGGTGATGAACATGTTGATCAGGTCGACGAAAAACCCCAGCAGATAGATGGCCGCCACTTTTTTGCGATAGTCCATGGTGCTCCGAATGGCAAACGGCCAGCTTAAGCGCTCACCGCCATTTGCGTAACGGGCCAGCCCCGATTACACTGTCAAACTTATTTTGACAAACCCCTGCAAACCGCATGTCTACCTACTCTTCATCATGATCAGTCTTGACCGCCTGGGTATTTTCATCGCCATCGTCGACGCCGGTTCGCTGACGGCCGCCGCCGCCGTGCTGGGCCAGAGCAAGGCCGTCGTCAGTTTTAATTTGAAACAGCTGGAGGCGGAGCTGGGCGTGTCGCTGCTCACGCGCAGCACGCGCAGCCTGGCGCTGACGGACGTGGGACGGCGCTTTTACGAGGATTGCCAGCGCGTGCTGAGCGAAGCGCATGGCGCCATCGAGACGGCGCGCCAGGGCCAGCAAGGCTTGCGCGGCACCCTGCGCCTGACCACCACCGTCGAATATGGCAGCCGCACGGTGATTCCCGCGCTGATCGCCTTCGCCGCCGCCCACCCGCAGCTGCAGATCCAGCATTCGTCGTCGTCGTCGCATGAAGACCTGATCTCGGGCCGCTATGACCTGGCCATCCGCATGGGGTCCCTCAACGATTCGAGCTACCGCGCCGCGCTGATCGAGCCGTACGCGATCTGGCCCGTCGCTTCGCCCGCCTACCTGGCCAGCCTGCCCGGCAGGGACATCGCCAGCTTGGACGACTTGCAGCGCGCGCGCTGGCTGGCGCACAGCCGCCTGGCCTCGCCGCTGCGCTGGGACGTGCAGACGCCCGACGGTCCGGCCGCCTTTGCCGTGCAGGACGACGCCGCCATCCATTCCGACTCCGCCTCGGCCCTGCTGGGCTTTGCCCTGGGCGGCTGCGGCGTGGCCCTGCTGCCGCAGTGGCTGGTGGAAGGGGAGGTGCGCGCGGGACGCCTGCGCCGCCTGCTGCCCGGCGTCGTCTTCCCGCAGCAGGGCGTGTATGCCGTGTATCCGAACACCCAGCATATTGCGGAAAAGGTGCGCGCCTTTATCGACTTCTTGCGCACGTTCGTGGGCACGCCGGACTAAGGTTTCACTTCCCCAATATTTGATAAACACAACGATTTCCAAGGGGCAAACGGGCGCCCCTTTCGGTGTGCACGGCCTACACTGAAGGGACGTTGTTCATCGAATGGAGACCATCATGGCACATACATTGGCAGCAGTTTTCGCCGTGCGCGACATGGCCGAGCGCGCCCGGCACGACCTGATCACGGCGGGCTTCCCCGGCGCCAGCATCCGCCTGCACGATGCGGGCAGCGACGAATTTTCCGCCACGGAAAATATCCGCCGCGACGACAGCGACAGCCTGCTCGACAACATCAAGCATTTCTTTAAGGATCTGTTCGGCAGCCACGCCGACCGCCACATCTATGCGGAAGCCGTGCGGCGCGGCCATGTCGTGCTGACGCTGGAGGGAGCGAGCGACGCCGATATCCAGCGCGCCACCGACCTCGTCGAGCGCTACGCGCCGCTCGACATCGATGCGCACGCCGAGCACTGGCGCGCCGGCGGCTGGCAAGGCGCGCCGCACAACGACAGCGCGACGCGCCAGGGCGCCAGCATGCAGTCCGGCGCGCCATCGCAGCAGGGCACGTCCGCTGGCAATATCAACGAGGCGCCAGGGTCGCAGCAGTTTGCGGGCGGCATGGCATCGCCGCCGTCCGGCGCGGGCGCCAACGTGCGCCGCTATCCGGGCGCCGACAACCTGCCCGGCACCAGCTACGACGACGAGCAGTACTACCGCAGCCACTGGAGCGCCACCTATGTCGCCACCGGCGCGCGCTTCGAGGACTACGATCCCGCCTACCGCTATGGCCATTCCATGGCCAACAGCGACAGCTACCGGGGCCGCCCGTGGGACGAGGTGGAAGCGGACCTGCGTTCCACGTGGGAGCACACGTATCCCCAGTCGGCGTGGGACAACTTCAAGGCGGCCATCAAGCATGGCTGGGAACGCATCACGTCCTGACGCGCGCCGAGGGCGTTGCTGCCCTCAGCGCCCCTCGTGCGTGAGCTTGAGGAAGTGGTTCAGGATGTGGAAGTGGTCTTCGAAGAATTGCTCTTCCATGGCCTGCAGGGCGCTCACCGGCACCCACTGCGCCAGCGCCGCATCGTCGGCCGCCGTCACGGCCGGCAGCTGGCGCGTCTTCAGGTCGAAATAATGCGCATGCGTGATGGTGCGCCCGCGCTGGCTGCGGTCCGGGTGGTCGAACACGGCCACGCCCACCAGCGCCTCGACGAGGGTGGGCGCCAGCACGCCCAGCTGGGTTTCTTCCGCCAGCTCGCGCAGCGCGCCCTGCAGCAGGCGCTCGCGCGGCTCCAGGAAGCCGCCCGGCAAGGCCCACAGGCCCTTGCCCGGATAACTGCCACGGCGCACCAGCAGCACGTGGCCGCCCGTCTGCACCAGCGCGTCCACGGTGCAAAAGATGGGCGCATACGGCGCCGTGCGCCAGCGCGCCTTGTAGGCCTCGATGGCGCGGTATTCCTGCACCAGCGGCGCGTACCACGGCAGCAAGGTCCACGCTTTCAGATACTGGCCGATGGCCGCCGGCAACAGCTGCGCCACGGCGCTCAGCGACACGTCGACGTCTTCCGCCTCGAACAGCACGTTGCGGATGGCCGTCGCGCCGATCGGCGCGCCAGGGTCGATCTCCAGATTGAGCAGCTGCCAGTGCGGGAAGTGGTGCAGATAATAGCTGGTGGCGTCCTTGAAGCAGGCCACCAGGGTGACGCGCTGCGCCGCAGGCACGGCGCCCGCCACGGCGCGCCGCACGGCGTCTGCCCACAGGCCATCGTCGTAGTAATCGCGCACGGCCACGTAATGCACGCGCGCGCGCTGATCCTCGGGCAGGGTGGCGGCGATCATGGCGGCCCGCTCCTGCCACGTAAACGGATTCTTAGGGCTGCGCGCATGGAAGGCGGAACCGAGCACCACCACCACTTGCGCGGCCGTCGTCAGCGCCTTCTGCAGCAAGCCGGCATGGCCGTTATGAAAAGGCTGGAAACGGCCGATCAGGATGGCCGCGTCGGCGGAATAGGCGAGGGTCATGCGTCGTCTCCGGTGGGGTAGTGGGCGGCGATCGGCAATTGACGGCCGCTGCCAAAGGCGCGCGAACGCACGCGGATGATGGGCGCCGCCTGGCGCCGCTTATATTCGTTGCGGGCGACCATGCCGAGGATGCGCGTCACGAGAACCCGCCCCTCGTCCGTCTCGCGCAACTGGTCGACCAGGGTCAGCGCCTGCGCGCTTTCGGCCGCCGGCAAACGCCGTCCCTCGATGTGCCACTTTAAGATTTCATCGAGCACCGGGTACGGCGGCAGGCTGTCGGTGTCGCGCTGGCCCGGCGCCAGCTCCGCCGACGGGGGTTTATCGAGCACGGCGGCGGGTATCAGTTCGCGCCCGGCGCTGGCATTGATGTGGCGCGACAGGGCGAAGACCTCGGTTTTATACAGGTCGCCAATCAAGCCCAGGCCCCCGTTCGTGTCGCCGTACAGGGTGCAATAGCCGACCGAGATTTCGCTCTTGTTGCCGGTGGTGAGCAGCAGGGCGCCGAAGGCGTTCGAGTATTCCATCAATATCGTGCCGCGCACCCTGGCCTGCAGGTTTTCCAGCGGCAGTCCCTGCAGCTTGCCGTCGAAGGCCGCCGCGTAGCCGGCTTCGTACTTCGCCACGATGTCGCGGATCGGGTGCGTGGTCAGGGCGATGCCCAGGTTGGCGCACAGGGCGACGGAATCGGTGACGGAGCCGGCGCTGGAAAACACGGACGGCATGGTGATGGCCGCCACGTTATCCGCGCCGAGCGCCTCGACGGCCAGGGCCAGGGTCAGCGCCGAATCGATGCCGCCCGAGCAGCCGACGACGACTTGCGTAAAGCGGCAGCGGCGCGCGTAGTCGCGCAAACCGAGCACGATCTGGCGGCGCGCAAACTCCACGGCGGGGATGCCGTCCGGGTCCGGCACGGGAAACGCCGCGCCGTCCTTCTGCGCGAAACGCCCATCGGCAAAACGCAGCAGCTGGAAATCCTCGACGAAGCGGGCCGCCTCGAATTGCACGCCATCGCCCGGCGCGATGGCGAACGAGGCGCCGTCGAACACCAGCTGGTCCTGGCCGCCCACCTGGTTGACGAACAGCAGAGGCAGATTCACGCGCTGGCAGGCGGCGCCAAACACGGCGTGGCGCTGCGCGCGCTTGCCGATATCGGACGGGCTGGCGTTGATGCTGACGATGAGATCAGGCCGCGCCGCGTGCAGGGCCTCAAACGGGTTGACGGCGTAGGCGCGGCCGTCGTCGTTCCAGCCATCCTCGCAAATCATGAAACCGACCTTGCAGCCGGCGATATCGAGGGTGCAGGCGCCGGGCGGGCCCGGCTCGAAATGGCGGCCCTCGTCGAAGATGCCGTAGGTCGGCAGCAGCTGCTTGTAGTATTCGGCGACGATATGCCCGTCGCGGATGGCCAGCAAGGCGTTGTACAGGGGCTTGCCGACGCCGGGGTTGGGGCGCGCCGTGCCGATGACGGTGACCAGCGCGGGCCAGCGCGTGGACGCCTGCAGCAGGGTCTCGAGCGCCTGCTGCAGGCCGCGCAAGAAGGCGGCATCCTCGAACAGGTCGCCCGGGTAATATGCGCACAGCGACAGTTCGGGGCACACCAGCAGGTCGGCGCCATCGCTGCTGGCGCGGGCCATGCGCGCGGTGATGGCGGCGACATTGGCGTCGAAGTCGCCCACGGTGGGATTCATCTGGGCGAGGGCGATGGTCAGCATGGTGATCCTTCAATTGGTTCCGCTTGAAACCACTATCCTGCCTGAAAAGTTTTCTGAGCGTACTGATGCAATCGTGCAAGCCTGCCGGTCGCTGCCTACATGGTCTTGCGCCAGGACCGCAAGCGCGTGCGCGCGTTCGCATACGGCGACGCCGTATTGAACTGGATCATGCGCCCCATCGTGTAATGCGTGTACCAGGGCTGGCCATACAATTGCACGTCGTCGTGCGCGTCGATCAGCGCCAGCAGCTGGTCTTTCGCCTGCTCCAGGCGCTGCAGCAAGTCGTCCATGCTGAGGTCAGCATAGTCGGCATAGAAGCGCTGCGCCAGAGCGCCGAGAGCGTTCCACGTGAAACCTTCGGCGGGAAAGGCGATGTCCTCGATGCGTTTGCCGTCGCGCAGCTGCGCATGCCAGTGCAGAACCAGCTCATTCCAGCCCACCAGGTAGGCGAGCAGATCGCACACGCTCATGCGCGTGCCTTTCACTTGCCCCTCCAGCACGGGATCGCGCGCCAAGGCCGGCGGCACGCGCGCCAGCTCCTGCATCAGCTTGGCGTACGTGCTGTTGATGGCGTCGACCAGTTCCCGCTTGCTGTTGGGGATCGCCATCACGCCGCCCGGATCACCGGCAAGCCGGCCGCCTGCCAGTCGTCGTAGCCGCTGCCCAAACGGCGCGCAGGCAAGCCGTGCTGGCGCAGGGCCGCCACGGCCTGCACGGACAGCACGCAGTACGGGCCGCGGCAGTAAGCGGCAATCTCTGCGTTCGCGGGCAATTCGTCCAGGCGGCGCTGCAAGTCGTCAAAAGGAATATTGATCGCGCCGGGCAAGTGGCCGGCGGCAAATTCCTGCGCGGGCCGCACGTCGAGCACGGTGATGCTGGCTTCCTGCATGCGTTCCAGCAGCTCGTCGCCCGTGATCGCTTCCACGTGGTCGCCCCGGCCCAGCGCCTGCAATTCGCTGCGCTGGTGCTGCGCATACACGTCCAGCGCATCGAGCAATTGCATGACAGGGCCGTTGCCGAGCCGGTACAGCACGCGCTTGCCGTCGCGCCGCGCCTGCACGAAACCGGCACGCCGCAGCTGCTGCAAATGCTGCGAGGTATTCGCCACGGACAGGCCCGTCAACTCCACCAGCTGCTCCACCGCATACTCGCCGTGCGCGATCTGCTCGAGCAGGCGCAAGCGCGGTGCGCTGCCTAAAATATGGGCAAACCCGGCGGAACCGGTAAGCAATTCAATATCAGCATTTTTCATTGACACGATGCTAGCACCCTTATAACATTCAAGCAATCAATTGAATGTTATGAGGGAGACACGATGCAAATACTCTGGCTCGATGCCCTGGCGATCGGCGTGGGCGCGACGGCAGTGATGGATGTGTGGGCGGTGGCGTTAAAGCGCTTCTGGTGCATACCCTCGCTGAACTTTGCGATGGTGGGGCGCTGGCTCGGTCATTTGCCGCGCGGCACTTTGCGCCACGTCAACATCGCCCAGGCGGCACCCGTGCGCGATGAAGCCATCCTGGGCTGGACGGCCCATTACGTGATCGGCGTGCTGTTTGCGGCCGTGCTGCTGGCGCTGGTAGGGCAGGAGTGGGTGCAAGGGCCGACGTTCGCGCCGGCCCTGCTGGCGGGCTTCGTGAGCGTGGCCGCGCCGTTTTGCATCTTGCAGCCGGGCATGGGCGCCGGCCTGGCCGCCAGCAAGACACCGCATCCGGCGGCCGCCCGCCTGCGCAGCCTGATGGCCCACACGGCGTTCGGCATCGGCCTGTACCTGGCGGCGCTGCTGTGGTCGACCGTGCGCTGACTCGTGCCGACTAGCTCGTCAGCGGCGGCACGGGTGCGGGCGCCGGGGCCGGCGCGGCGGCCACCGCCGGGATCAGCTGCGCCTCGGACTGCGCCGGCACGCTGCTCAGCACCATGGTGCTGGGCTTGGCGATCGCGATATGCGCCTCGTCCAGGCGCTTGAGCAGCTCGAACAGCAGGGCGCTGCGGATGCCCGACGTCAAGCGCGGCGACGAGGCATAGCCGGTGGCGTTGAACAGCAACAAGCCATTGTCGATGCCGTCGAGCTGCACATTGGGCGCCGGCGTGTCGAGCACGTCGGGATTATCGACAAACGCGGACAGGATCAGCGCGCGCGCCGCTTGCGCATCCGTGCCCAGCGGCAGCGGCAGCTTGACCTGCACCAGGCCCAGGGGATTGGCCAGGGTCACGTTGCGCACCGTCTTGGTGATGAATTCCGAGTTCGGCACAATCACCGTCGAGCGGTCGCCCAATTGGATTTCCGTGGCGCGCACATTGATGCGGCGGATATCGCCTTCCACGCCGCCCAGCGAGACCCAGTCGCCCACTTTCACGGGGCGCTCGGCCAATAGAATCAGGCCGGAAACGAAGTTCTGCACCACGGCCTGCAAGCCGAAGCCGATACCCACCGACAAGGCCGACGCCACCCACGCGATGCGTTCCAGACCGATGCCGGCCGCCGACAGGGCCAGCGCCACGGCCAGCACGCCGCCGATATAGCCGAACAGGGTGATGAACGACACTTGCATGCCGGAATCGAGATTGGTGGTTGGCAAATAGCTGTTTTGCAGCCAGCGCTTGAACAGGCCCAGCGCTACGAAGCCGACGACCAGCACCAGCAGGGCCTGGATCAGCGCGCCAGGGCGGATCGCCACCTCGCCGATGGCCAGGCCATCCTGCAGCTTGCCGACGCGCTGGAACAGCTCGCCCGGACCTTCGCCGAACGGCGCCAGCAGCAGCATCAGGGCCAGCAGCACGACGATGGCGCGGCCGATGCCCGACAGCAGCACGGCCGCCTGGTCGCGCGCCTTGGGCGTGGCCAGCACGGGGTTGACGGCGTCCGGCGGCGGCGGCGTCGAGGCCAGCAGCATGCAGATATCATCGACCAGCACCGTCAGCAGATAGGTGCTGCCCACCACCACGATGACCCAGGCGATTTGCTTGGCGACAAAGCTGCCGAAGGCCACATAGCCGACCAGCAAGCTGATGACGCTCGACGCCAGCGCCAGCCACAGCAGCACCGTGATGCAGCGCAGCCACAGCGGCGTGACCAGGGTGGCGGGATCGGCCTCGCGCAACAGGCGCCAGCAGCGCTCGGCGCGCATCAAGCCATAGGCGATGGTCGTGCTCATCACCAGGGCGACGATGCAATTGACGGCCACGGCCGTCGACAGGCCCGCATTGATGACGATGGTGACCCGTTCCGTGGCCCATACGAGCACGACGATAAAGGAAAACATCGAGGGAAAATGGCGCAAGCGGTGCGCAAGCGCATCGGGCAGGGGCAGCAGGCGCCACGACACGCGCCACGGCGACAGCAGCGCGTGGCCCAGGCCCGCCGTGAAACCGGCAAAACAGATAATGCCGATCAAGCTGCTGAGGAAAGTCGAGGTTTTTTCGGACAGGCCGCCCTCCCAGCGCAAGCCCATGGCCAGCAATTCCGCCACCAGCCCCGGCGTGGCGGCCGCCAGCACCAGCACGGCCAGCGCATGCAGCGAACGGCGCAAGCGGCCATGCGGCACGCGCGTGGCCGTGACCACCAGCAGATAGCGCGAAGCCCAGACGCTGGCGCCGATCACGGCCACGATGCCGGCCAGCAAGCCGCCCCAGGCCGACCACGGCGTGGCGCGCGCCGCGTTGCCCAACTCCTGCCCCAGCGCCCGCAGGCGTTGCAGATTCTGCGGCAACTCCGCATGCAGCTGGTTCCAGAACGAGCCGGCCAGAATCGACGCCGTGCGCTCGCCCAGGCGCGCCTGCAACTGCGCGCGGCGCGCCGTCGACACCTGTTCCGACGCCTGCGTCGCTTCCACGGCCAGCAGGCGCGCCAGTTTTACCTGCGCGTCGAGCGCGCTGCTGGTGCGGTCCAGCTGGCTGCGCTGCGCCGCCACGTCGGGGACATCTTTCGTGCCCGCCGCCGGCTTGCCCAGCTCGGCCAGCCGCGCCTGCACGCTGGAGAGCGTAGGCGTGAGTGCCTCGGCCACCTTGTCCGCCTCGGCGCTGGCCGCCAGCGCATCGGCGCGCATCTGCGACAGGGTCGCGTCATCGAGTTCCGCCTCGCCATCGAGCGCCTTCTGGATGGCCGTGATCTGCCTGCGCAAGCCGTCGAGGCGCTGGTCGGCCGTGGCGGCATCGTCGACGGGCTGCGACCAGGCGGCAGGTGTTGATAAGGAACAAGCCAGCAGCAGGCTCAATAGCAGCGGCAGCAGCCAGCCGCGCGGGCGCGGGCGCGCGGACAAACAGTGGGGGGTACGGAATGAAATCATGCGGTCCTATGGGCCAGGTGAGACAAGTGGTATCAAGACGGCATCGCACCGGCGTGCGCGGCTTTGAAATGCCTCTGCAGGGGGCCGGAAACGACGGGTAGTACGGGAGTTGCTGAACTGTACGGCAAACATCGACAGACTAGCGCACTCCTGCGATCGCTGACGGATATTTTCGTGCGGCAAGAGCAAGCCCGTGCCAGCCAGCGGCCGCAGGGCGCCATTTCCATCCCGTATCATGCCCGTCCGGCGGCCCGCAAAAGCGGCGGCCAGGGGACCGCAATGGTCTTGATGTTTACAAAAAAATTTCCACAAGACAACATATCAGCTTCTTGTTAAAATATTAAATTATTCTCTATATCAACGCGAGCACCCATGACATTGCCTGTGAATCAAGCCGCGCAGCATTTACGAGCCGCCATTCGCGAGGCCACCGCAGGCCTGGTCGATCGCGAACAACTGGCCGAACTGATGATCCTGGCGGCCGTGGCAAGGGAACATTTGCTGGTGATTGGTCCCCCCGGCACGGCGAAGAGCGCTGTGGTACGGCGCGTGGCGCAGAGCCTTGGCGGACAGTATTTCGAATATCTGCTGGGCCGTTTCACGGAGCCATCCGAGCTGTTCGGCCCCGTCAACCTGAGCAAACTGCGCGTGGGCCAGGTGGAAACCGATATCGCCGGCATGCTGCCTGAAGCGGAAATCGCCTTCCTCGACGAAGTTTTCCTTGGCTCGACCGCCATCCTTAATACCTTGCTGGGACTGCTGAACGAACGCCAGTTCCGGCGCGGCCATACGCGCATTGAGTGCCCGCTGCGGGTCTGTGTCGGCGCCTCCAACGCGCTACCCGAGGATGAGGGCCTGGCAGCGTTCGCCGACCGCTTCCTGCTACACGTGTTTGTCGAGCCGGTGCCCGACAACCGTCTGGAGGATCTGCTGGCAGGCGGTTGGGCTGCCGGCCAGCACCAGGTGACGGCCATGCTCGACCTGTCCAGCCTCGACGTGCTGAACCAGGCCGTGCCGCAGGTCGACATGGAGGGCGTGCGGCTGGCGCTGGCACAGGCGATCCGCCTGCTGCGCCAGGCCCAGGTACAACTGTCGGACCGCCGCATCGTCAAGGCCCAGCAGCTGATCGCGGCGGCGGCCGTGCTGGCCGGCCGCAAGGCGGCCACCCGCGCCGACCTGTGGCCGCTGCTGTACGTGATACCGACGGCGGCAGGCCAGCTCAGCGCGCGCGAAATCCTGCGCGAACTGCTGGCGGAAGCCAGCCATCCACTGCTGCACGCGGTGGTCGAGCAGGCCGCCCAGCAGCCGATGGCGCGGCTGGCGCGCCTGGCCGAAAGCGCCGACCTGCTATTGGCGAACAGCGGCGCTGGTGATACCCGCCCGCGCATCGAAGCGCTGCTGCGCGAAATCGACGCCAACTTTGATGCCGCGCAACTACCCGAGCAACTGGCGCAGCGCCGCCAGCAGTTGATCGCCGCGGCGAGCACAGTCTGATGCCGGTGATGGCATGGCAAACGCGCGTCACCGCGCTGGCGCCGGCCGGCATGGTGGCGCCAGCGACGCTGGCCCCCGTGCTGCTGGCGCGCCTGCGCACCTGCACTGCCAGCCAGTTGCTGGCCTTGTCGGTGGTGGCGACGCGTGACCTGATGGTGCTGCTGGGCGCGAACGATGCATTGCCATGGGTGGACGGCGCGCGCTACTGCGCCCCGCATCCGCAAGCCCCGAATCTGTGGACGCCCACGCATCTGGAGCCGGCGCTGCCGGCAGACCTGGTGCAAACCAATCTGATCGAACGGGCCGGCAGCAGCCCGGTACTGCTGTGGCCCGCGCCGGAGCTGCTGCTCCCGCTGGCTGCGGCCCAGACACTGACACCATCCTTGCTGGACTGGCTGGCCCAGGAGTTGGCATGACCTCGCTGCCAACCGCACTCGAGCCGTGGGCACCATGGCTCACGCTGTTTCCACCCGATCTGGCGCCCGCCGTCGGCGCACTGCTGCTGCGCCTGCATCCGCTGGTCGGCAAACTCAGTACCGCCACCCTGGAGCGCGGTGCCGATCCGGCCGGTATCGGCAACATCGTGCGGCGCGGCCAGTACGAGCGCCTGCTGATGACGCAATGGGTGTATGCCGATGCCGAGCCGGATGAATTCCTGCGCCGCGCCGCCAGTGGCGAGCTGCTGTTCAACGGCCCCGAGCCGGCGGTACACCAGCGCTCGCTGCACAGCGTGGTGCTGTTCGACGCGGGGCCATCCCAGCTGGGCGAGCCGCGTCTCGCACATTTGGCGCTGTTCATCCTGCTGGCGCGCCGCGCGCAGCAGGCTGGCGCCCGGTTCAGCTGGGGCATCTGGCAGCTGCCCGGTATCCTGTCCGAAGACACGGAAAAAGAAGGCTTGCGCAAGCTGATCCAGTCGCGCACCCTGCACGCAGCGCCCGCCAACGCGCGCGAGCAGTGGCAAACCAGGCTTGGCGGCGACCTGGCCGACTGCTGGCTGATCGGCGTTGCCGGCGAGGCGCCCAGGCAGGCGCGTGAGCGGGTGGCGATTCGCCGCGCCCTCTGCGGCAACCATCTGAATGTCAGCCTGCGGCAGCGGCATGACTACCGCACGGTGCAACTGGAATTGCCCGACGCGCCGACAGGCGTGCGCCTGCTGCGAAAACCGTTTGCGCCGCGCGCGCCAGCGGGCGTGATCCATCACCACGGCCACCAGCCGTCACGCGCACAGGCGCCGCGCTTCGCCAGCGGCGGCAATCTCGTGTGCGCGCCGCAACTCAATGGCGGCGCCATCGTCTATCACGTGCCCCAGTCGGCGTCCGTCAAACCCGGCAAGCCGCGCATCATCTCCGCGCCGAAGCATGGCGCCATCCTGGCAGCCGGCGTGTTCAAGCCGGCGCTGTCCTGTATTACCTCGGCCGGCGGCACGCTGGGTTTTCACAACTTTCCCGGTCCCCTGTTTTCCAGCAAACCGATCCTGTGCGACCGGCCGCCGCTGGAACAATTCCATGCGCCGCCCGGCATGGGGCGATGGTTGCAGACGTTCTATCTGCTGGCCAACCACAACGTCCATTGCTACGAACATGTCGTTGTACTCGATACCAAAAGACGGCTGGTTTGCTGGCAGGCGGCTCCGGCGGCATCGCACAAGGTGGCGTCCACGGTTTCCTTCCGGGCTGTGCTCGACAATGTGATCGGCGCTGACCAGCTGGGCGACTCGCTGTATATCGGCTGCGCCGATGGCGACGGCGTGCAGCTGTATCACTGGCATCGCCAGAATGCGACCCCGTACAAGATGCAACGGATCGCGCAACAAGGCAGCAGGCTGCTGCATGGCGCCTTGAAAGGCGAGCACGCCGGCCACAGCGGCAACCTGCTGGCGCTCAAAACCGGCCCGAGCCGCTGGTGGGTCGGCAGCCACGCCATGGGCGATGCGATGGACATCGATGACAACGCCGCCGTGCTGGGCGTGGCCATCAGCGAAAAACATCCCAAGCCCGGCCTGGTGGTGCTGCATCCGGGCCGCTACCGCATCGAATTGCGGGTCGGCCATCTGCGCTACACGCTGGCCACGTCACCCGAAGCGATACAGCAAGCCAGCATGGATCCTGCCAGCGCGCGCATCGCCTGGATCACGGCCAAGAGCAGCACCCTCGTCGTGCGCCATATCGATGACGAGCAGCCGCTGTTGCAAATTTCCTGCGATCGAGACATTGATGAGTCATAAGATACGCCGCCCCCTGCATGACGGCATGCAGCTGGTGCATGCGCTGTGGTTCGACCTGGCCCTGCTGGGCGAGGCCGAGGTGCGCCGCCGCGTGCTGCGGCACTGGGCGCCGGGCGCGCGACTGCACCGGGTGCACGATGGTTTCCTGCTGTTGCTGGCGACGCCGCGCTACGGCCAGTGCGCCGCGCTGGACGGCTTGCCGCTGTGCGAACAGGCGGGCATCCTCAGCAGCGCGCCACTGGCGGCGGACGAACGGGCGGTCACGCCTCCGTCCGGCATCTGGCTGGTGCGCGCGGCGCAGGCGCAGCTGATCAGCCTTGCGGCGGCGCCGCGTATCGACCCGGCCGCCTGGCTCGATCTGCGCGCGATTCCCCTGCATGCGCCATTGCGCCCGCCGCCAGCCGCTGCGGCTGCGGCCACTGCGGCCTTGCTGGAAACGCTGCCCGTGCGCGACATCTTCGCAGGCGCGCTGGCACCGCCCAGCGACAAACGCGAAGCGTTTCTACGCCAGATGGACAAGGCGCAGCACGGCGCCAAGGCCATGCGGCGCGGCGCCGGCATCGCGCTGGCGGTGACGGGCGTGGCGGCCGTCCTGCTGGGCGCCATACCGCTGGGCTTGATCAAGCTGTTCGGCGGCGGCAAGCAGGCCGCATCCGCGCAGGCGGACAGCGGCCGGCAACAGCGACCGCCATCGGCGCTGCAGCAGCGCCTGGCCGCGCTGGCGACCCGGCTGGCGATCATGACGCGCGCCTCCACGGTGATCGGCTGGCGCCAGGCCGCTTATCTGCGCAAGATGATGCAGCTGCTGGAACAGGGCGACGTGAAAGAAGCCCTGCGCCATGCGATTCCGCTCGACACCCTGTCGCCAGCGCGCCGTCCCGCCTTCGGCACGCCGCGCCCGCGCACCAGCCTGGAAATTTCCGGCCCCGGCCAGGCGAGCAGCTCGATCAGCCTCGGCGGCGAGCTGGAGCAATACTTGCGCGCGACCTACCGCGCCACCTTTGAGCGGCTCGATCGTGAAGGCAAGATCGACGAAGCCACCTACGTGCTGGCGGAACTGCTCAAGTGCGGTAGCGAGGCAGTCGACTATCTGGAGAAAAAGGGCCGCATCAAGCAAGCCGCGCAGCTGGCGGAAACCATGGAGCTGGCGCCGGAAGTCGCCGTGCGCCTGTGGTGCATGGCAGGCGACGTCGAACGGGCGGTGAAGCTGGCCCGGCTCGGCCAAGCGTTTGGCGCGGCGGTCCAGTTGCTGGAACGGCGCAAGAGTCCGCAGGCACCGGAGATGCGCTTGCTATGGGCCGAGGATCTGGCCATGCGCGGCCAGCTGAGCGAAGCGGCGGAAGCCATCTGGCCATTACCGGAGCAGCAGGACAAGGCGCTGGCATGGCTGCTGGAAGGCGAGCGCACGGGGGGCGTGCTGGGCATGCGTGCCCTCCTCAAAAAGCTGGCCTTGCTGCCAGCCAGCCTGGCCGACAGCGAAGCGGCCGTGCTGCAGCTGCTCGACGACGACAGCGACGAAGGCGCGCAGCAGCGCATGCGCCTGGGCACGGAATTGCTGGCGCTGTCGCTGCATTCGCCCGCCACCCGACGCGTGGCGGCGGAACTCATGCACCCCTTGCTGGCCGACCGCATGGGCGAACGTATCGCATTCGACAAGAAGGCAATGACCAAGCTGCTGTCACTGTCCGACGGCGCCGTCCTGCGGGCCGATCTGTCGGCATTGACCCTGCCTGCCATGGTGCCGCCCCAGGAGCTGCGCAAGCGCCGCAAGCCGCTGCGGGTGCATCTGGCCGAACGCGGCCTGTTGACGATCCATGATGCCCGGCGCCTGCCGGACGGCCATTACCTGCTGGCGCTGGGCGAGGGCGGCGTGGTGCGCATCGACCGGCATGGCCGGCAACTGGCGCAGTTCCCAGTGCCGGCGACGCGGCTGGTGATGGCGGCCGGCGGCCAGCGTGCGCTGGCGCTGGTGCAGCGCGACAGCATGTGGCGCGTCAGCCGCATCGACTTGATCGCGCGCAAAGTGTCGGACTGGATCATCCAGCCACTACGCTTCTGGGCCGACAACTATGACGGCCTGATCTGGAACGCGGTGATCGACAACCGCCTCGTCGCCATCGACAGCAGCAAGGATCAGTTGGCGGTGAGCTGGCAAGTGGCCGACTTGCCAGGGCGGGTGGTCGCCTTCCAGGAAGAGCCTGGCGTACAGACCTTGCTGCTGGCGACGGCAGAAGGCATCCAGCAATGGCGCTATCAATTGCCCGCGCGCCGCCTGCTGCAGCGCGACAGCTTCCCGCATCCACGCGATCCAGTGCTGGCGCTGCTGCCGCATAGCGCGCGCGATGCGCCCACCCTGGTCTGCATCATGGGGGATGACGGGCCTCGCTACCTGCAAGTGCATCACGGCGGCGCCACTGCGCCCTTGACGCTACCGTTGCAGGCGATTGCCTCGGTTCCCGAGGTGACCCAGGCGGCAGGCTTGCTGATGGTGCGCAGCCACCTCGACGACGACAGCCCCATGGAATGCCTGGTGGCCGATGGCGGAACGGGAACCGTCCTGGCCCAATTGCGGCTGGACGAATGCGATGCGGCACGCGTGCATGTCAATGACGGCCACATCCTGCTGTGCGACGACGCGGGCCGGCTGATCGATATCGACTGCGAAAACAGCCAGGTGCACACCTTGACGCTGGCGTAGACGCGTGCCGGCTCAATCGGATGCCCGAACATATTGGGGATGTCGGGAAAGGAATCGGTGCGTCGCCCCGGAAGACGCACCGGGACCGTATTTCACCTCCTGCTAAGTAATCCTCAGGAAATTATTGCGAATTTATGACGAACAGAACCGGATGCTATGCAAGGCGCCCGCTGCGACGCAGTGCGAGCACTGCTAGCAGCGGGCAACGCCGCAGAGCGCCGGTTATGGAAGTCAGAAATCACAATAATTTATTGGGGGTTACTTAGGCGAGTTCTCCGCGGATGATTGCCGCACCGGCGCTGAGCGCATTGAGTTTGCCTCTTGCCACGCCACGCGCCAAGGGCGCCATGCCGCAGTTGGTGCTCGGGTAGAGCTTGTCGGCATCGACAAAGCGCAGCGCCTTGCGCAGGGTGTTGGCCACTTCCTCCGGCGTTTCAATGGTATTGCTGGCCACGTCGATGGCCCCGACCATCACTTTTTTGCCGCGTATGAGTTCAATCAGGTCGATGGGCACACGCGAGTTGTGGCATTCCAGCGAGATGATGTCGATATTCGATTGCTGCAGCTTGGGGAACGATTCCTCATATTGGCGCCATTCGGACCCCAGCGTATTTTTCCAGTCCGTATTGGCCTTGATGCCGTAACCATAGCAAATATGCACGGCCGTTTCGCATTTGAGCCCTTCGATCGCCCGCTCCAGGGTGGCGATGCCCCAATCGTTCACTTCATCGAAGAAGACATTGAAAGCGGGTTCGTCAAACTGGATGATGTCGACGCCGGCCGCCTCCAGTTCCCGCGCTTCCTGATTGAGGATCTTGGCGAATTCCCAGGCCAGTTTTTCACGGCTTTTATAGTGGCTGTCATACAGCGTATCGATCATCGTCATCGGACCTGGCAGCGCCCATTTGATCGGCTGCGTGGTTTGCTGACGTAAAAATTTGGCGTCGTCGACAAACACCGGCTTCGGGCGGCTCACGGCGCCCACGACGGTCGGCACGCTCGCATCGTAGCGGTCACGAATCCGGACGGTCTCGCGTTTGTCGAAATCGACGCCGCTCAGATGCTCGATAAACGTGGTGACAAAATGTTGGCGGGTCTGCTCGCCGTCACTGACGATATCGATGCCTGCCTGCTGCTGTTCCTGCAGCGACAAACGCAAGGCATCCTGTTTGCCCTCGATTAATTCCTCGTCCTGTAATTTCCAGGGCGACCAGAGTTTTTCAGGCTGCGCCAGCCAGGAAGGTTTGGGCAGGCTGCCGGCAGTGGAAGTAGGCAATAATTTTTTCATGATGACGATTTCGTGTAGTTGGATTAATCGGCGAGCGTGGCGGCAGCCCATTGTTCGAGAACATGCTTGTAGGGCTTGATGAAATGCTCTTCCGTATATTTGCCCTGCTTGACGGCCAGCTGGCTGCGCTCTTCCCGGTCATAGACAATTTGCGTCAGTGAATAATCCTGATTCTTCAGGCTGGGCTGATAGCATTTCCCCGCCGCGGCATTGGCATTGTAGATTTCGGGCCGATAAATCTTTTGAAAGGTTTCCATCGTGCTGATGGTGGCGATCAGCTCCAGATTGCTGTAGTCGCCCAGCAGGTCGCCGATAAAATAAAACGCCAGCGGCGCGGCACTGTTTGGCGGCATGAAATAGCGCACCTGCATGCCCATTTTCTCGAAATAGGCATCCGTCGAGGAGAACTCGTTTTGCTGATACTCGACGCCCAGGATGGGGTGCTGATTTTCCGTCCGCTGATAGGTCTTGCTGCTCGAAGCGCTGAGGCAGATGACCGGCGGCTTGCTGAAGCGCTCTTGATAAGCATCGGATCTGACAAAGTGCTTGAACAGCTTGCCATGAAAATCGCCGAAATCCTCTGGTGCGCTGAATGTGGCTTGATTATTGTTGTGTTCTGGCAGCAGCACGCTGAAGTCGTAATCGCGCACGTAAGAGGAGAAGTTATTCCCCGCGATGCCATCGATGCGTTGTCCGGTTTTTTTATCCAGGATATTCGGCTTCAATATCTCGATCAGCGGGATATTGCCGCCTTTGACATCGATATTCAACTCGACGGAAATGATTTCGAGCTCGACAGAATAACGGTCTGCCTTCGGGTTGTCCCAGTGCGCCAGGCTGTTGAAGCGGCTGTCGATCATTTTCAGGGTGTTGCGCAAGTTCTCCTGGCGGCTCTTTCCCCTGGCCAGATTGGCAAAGTTGGTCGTCAGGCGCGTAGTGTCCGATGGATGATAGTTTTCATCGAAAACAATGCTCTTGATGCTGAATACAAAGTCGTTGCTCATGGTGATCTGCTGTCCTGATTTCTGCGAAAAGGTGAATGGGTTGCTTGCCTGGCGACTGTGGCGATGCATATCAGGCGGCGGCCAGCTCTTGCGTCGTGGCCGGTCTCGCATGGCGCGTCAATCCGATCAAGGGCAAGGCCCGTTGCACCGCCAGTGCGGCCCGCTGGATCAGCGCCTCGTCCTGCAGACGGTAGTCGAGGAAATCCTTGTCGGTCGCGTAGACGCCCAGCGGCAAGGTGCGTGCCTGGAAAAAGCTGAACAGGGGCCGCAACTGGTGATCGATCATCAGGGCATGGCGCTCGCTGCCGCCGGTAGCCGCCAGCAGGACGGGCTTGTCGATCAAGGCGTCCTGATGAATGAAGTCGAAGAAGTGCTTGAACAGTCCCGTGTAGGAGCCGCGATAGACCGGGGTTGCCACTACCACGATGTCAGCTTGCTCGACCGCCGCAAGTTCCCGCTCCACCGTCTCGGGCAGCTGCGAGCGCCAGACGGCGCCGGCCAGCTGCGGCGCCAGCTGACCCAGTTCGATCAGGCGTTGTTCGCACAGCACTTCGTCGGCGATCAGGTCCATCAGGTGCTCGGCCAGGGCTGCCGCCTTGGAAGGGCGTTGTAGCCCGCCGGAAACCGCGACTATACGCAGGGGACGTGTCATGTTTGCTTTCATAGGGAGTGATGCGCGAAGGCCGGTAAATACCGGCAGCAGGGAAGTGGATGATAGCGGGAGGAATCGATGAAGTATAATGGTCATATTTCATACATCCATGAATATGGCTCATTCCAATGCTTGAACGCATTCACCTCAGCATCGTCCAGCAGGTCGAAAAACAAGGGTCGTTGACGGCCGCCGCAGGCGTGCTGCACCTGACCCAGTCGGCCCTGAGCCACAGCATGAAGAAGCTGGAGCAGCAACTGGGCACCGACGTCTGGCTGCGCGAAGGGAGAAATTTGCGCCTGACGCAGGCCGGCCAGTATCTGCTGGCGGTGGCGAACCGGGTACTGCCGCAACTGGACCTGGCCGAAGAGCGCCTGGGCCAGTTCGCGCAGGGCGAACGCGGCGCGCTGCGCATCGGCATGGAATGCCACCCTTGCTACCAGTGGCTGCTCAAAGTGGTGTCGCCGTATCTGACCGCATGGCCCGACGTGGATGTGGACGTCAAGCAAAAGTTCCAGTTCGGCGGCATCGGCGCGCTGTTCGGCTACGAGATCGACCTGCTGGTCACGCCCGACCCGCTGTACAAGCCGGGGCTGACCTTCGAACCCGTGTTCGACTACGAGCAGGTACTCGTCGTGGCCAAGGGCCATGCACTCGCTACAGCGGCGTATGTGCAGCCGCAGCAGCTGACCCGGGAAGTGCTCATCAGCTACCCCGTCGACATCGAGCGCCTGGATATTTACAATCAATTCCTCTTGCCGGCCGGTGTCACGCCCAAGCGCCACAAAGCCATCGAAACGACCGACATCATGCTGCAGATGGTGGCCAGCGGCCGCGGCGTGGCCGCCCTGCCGCGCTGGCTGGTCGAGGAATATGCGGCCAAGATGGACGTGGTGCCGGTGCGCCTGGGCGCGCGCGGCATCGCCAAGCAGATCTTCCTGGGCGCACGCGAGACGGACACCGCCATCGACTACGTGCGCGCCTTCATCGCACTGGCGCGCCAGCCTGTCGTTGCGCAAGGTAGCTAAGCACGCGCGCCTGTTCAATCGGGCCGGCTACCGCGCGCCTTCCATGGCTTCCACAGTGTCGAAAATATGCGCCAGCGCGCCTTCCATGGCACCGGCCGTAGTGTCGCCGCTCTGGTTGGTGATGATAAAGACGCCAAGCTGATACTTGGGAACGACGTAGGCGTAGCTTTGCGCACGCGGCACGCCGCCATGGTGGACATAATGCGTGCCCAGCTGGCGATTGCTGCCGATGTTCCAGAAATAAGCGATGCTGAAGTCATCCTGAAAGCGGACCAGCGGCTGGTGCGATTCGACGACGGCGGGATGGGCGCCCAATTGCAGGCGCAGGTACTTTGCCATGTCCGGCATCGTCGACTTCAGGTTGCCCGCCGCCCCCCAGGGCAGTTGCGGCATCGGCGTGGTGACGGCGGGATTGTCGCTGTGGTAGCCGGGCGCCAGCCGGCCGGCATCCTTGGCGGTGATGCTCAGCCTGATATCCTGCATGCCCGCTTCGCGCGCGAGCCATTGCGTGAGCAAGACTTCATAGGGCATGCCGTAGATTGTTTCGAGCGTGTGCGCAACGAGTTCCGTACCAGCGCTGGAATACGCGTAGTCCTTACCGAGCGGACCTTTGATGCTGACGGTGTGCAAGTCCTGCCAGAATTGCCGTTGTCCGTAGCCGGCATAGGCGGCATTGAGCTTTGCCGGCGTGGCGTGTGCCGTGAAATCCTTCAAGACGGAGTTCACCTGCAAGGGCAGCATGCCCGGCATATTGCTCGTGTGCGTGATCAAGTGGCGCAAGCGTATGGGCTGCCCCTGCGACTGCAGGTTCGGATAGGCGGCTGGCAGGTACGTTTGTATGGGATCGTCGAGCGCCGCCTTCCCATCCAGCACGGCGTTCGCCAGCAGCAGGCCGGCAAAAGTCTTGCTGACCGAGCCGATTTCATACAGCGTCGTATCGTCCGGCGGATTGGCTTTGCCGGTCTCCAGCTCGCCTTGATGCAGCATGAATTGCTTGCCGCGATACACGACGGCAATCGAGGTCGCGTGCAGCAATGGCGACTGCAACAGGGTGGTCGCGGTCTGGCGCATGGCCGCAGGAATGTCGTGCGCAGGTGCCGTGGCTGCAGGCTTGCAAGCTGCCAGCACCAGTGTCATTCCAGTCATGATTGCGGCGAGTTTGTTCATCATGCACACCATCGAAGGGGGATGGGCATTCTCGCACAATGGATTCAGCGGCGGCAGAAAAAAGTCATGCGTATGAATTTTCCAGGTAGAAAGAAAACGCCACCTGGCGGTGGCGTTTTCTTTCTATTCCTGATGGCCTTGACTAGAACAAATAAAGTTGGTCGGATTTAAGAGTGTAACTTATTGATTCCTTGGGAACCGTCGTTCAATTAAAGTTCGTCGGATACCAATAACTGCCTCACTTTCGTTCAAGCGCACAACAATAAAGTGCGTCGATCAGTCTTCAAGGGCCTTAGTAGCGATGGTCCTATCCAACCATGCGGGGAATCAGGCAGTATGGCGCTTTGCCTATCTCATGGAGGTGATGGACCGGCGTTCGCGGAGTGTGCCGTCTTGGCGCATCAGAAATAGCGTTCTGCGCGGGCTGCTTAGAAGAGGAGCTAATCGGTCAAGCCGGACATTTTTAACACGAATCACGGCATCCAATTCACGAGCAAAGTATTCTTTGATCAATTTCGAATGGTTGAGGAGGATTACGTCGAAGCCCAGTGGCCAAGGTATAGTTCTGCAGTCTGGTCGGTGTGACCGTCACGGCAGACGAGTGGCCAAGTATCGGCCTGTCCATGCACGACATTATCGACTGGGAACCGGGCGCAAATCTTGGCGCGCACTCCATCAGTCGGGAATTCCACCCCCATCATCAGGGAGCTAGCCCCTCGGCTACGCGTTGACGCGGCGACATCGCCGCCGCGCTGCCGCAGGATCAGGCGACGATACAGGCTACCGCTACGCAGCCGGGCATCGTAGCAAACGTTTCGACAGAACCGCGCCAGCTGAGCGTTCCTTGGCGGTTGGATGAACAATTGTTGATGAACGTCATGGAGGAGGTCGTGACATGAATCTGCAACATGAATGGTACGCCTAGCTATGCGACGGACATACCGCTACACGCAGTTCTGCGGGAACTACGGCCACGTCGCCAAACAGCTTAAGCGCTCGACGCGCCAAGCGCACCGCGCTAGCGAGAAGCTGTTTAACGACTACGCGAGTCCTGCGATCAAGCTGACAGACGGCAGCCGGGATGGCCAAATACAAGCATCCGGAATAGGCGTACCGCGCCTTCGCTCTGATATCGCAGGCCAAGCGGTGCGGAAAGGTGAGGCGGGAGGCTGCCCTTCGATTACGGTGATTCACTCAGTCTATCGACCACTTTCTTTGTAACGATTGCATCGTTGAGACTCTTCATCATTTGGGCCAGGAACTCAACGTCCTTGTAGTCGGCAACATTCAACAAGCCTCTATGCTCGGTTAGCGGCACGATGTCGAAGTTAGCAATATCCACATTTTCAGGCAACATCTCTACAGCCAAGATAATTTGTTGAGTGATGCCATTGTCGCCGTTTAAAATTTCAATCATTGACGACAAATTTTTCAAATCTTGGCCAGACTGCTGTAAGGTATCGACCACAAACGGGAAAAGCGGAGTATCCCCATACGCAGCATTCGATTTGACCATTGCCAAATGGACTGCAAGCAACGACCGAGGCGCAGAACTGCCACCAGAGTTTCCCCGGTCGCCTGGCTTCGTTTTTTTGATTTGTTCTTCACTAGGCACGTTCAGCTTGTTTGAGAACCACGTGACACTATTGGTGAAATAGTCTCCCACTTCTTTGCTTCGGACCTTGTCCTCGTATTTTTTGTAACCAGCTTTGAGCTCTTCAACGTCAGCGGCATACACGGAAATCTCGCCTGAAAGCTCAGAGGTTACCGCATCAAATGCGTTGTCGAGGGTCTGTACGCTGTGTGCTGCCAGGATGAGCTCCTTTGCCTGTAACCCGGAGCGTTCCTCGCGAATGGCATAGGTAATCTCTCGACTCTGCTTGCTCACTTCTTCTAGCTGGGCCAGCAGTCGCTCATGATGGTTAACTGCCTTGGCCCGTTCGCCGCGAAGCTCAGATATGAGTAAAGCGAATGCGTGTGCGTCTTGAGTGAGCTGCAATCGGGCATGAAATGAGTTCTCGTGCAAAGTGCCGCATGTGGGGCATTCGATGTTTTCTTCGTTTCGCTCACTTAGAAAGCCAAGGTCATCGGTAAGGTTCTTGTAGTTTTCTGCAGCTAATTTCAATGACGATACAATTTGCTGCTTGTTATTGACGGCGACCACAAGCATTGCACGCAACTCATTTTGTTTCTGCTGTAAAGTCCGGGCTCTTTCCCCTAAATCGACCAACTCGTTTTCGAATCGTTCGGAATTGAGGATTGGGACGTTCTTAGGCAAAATCTCCCGCACTCGTTTGAATGCCAACCTCTGAGTGTCGAATTTAGACTGCATCCCCTTAAGTACGTCGGACGCTTCCTGCCATTTCTGCTTTGCCGCAAAATAAGCGTTTGGCCGTAACCCGATGTAGGCTTCAAACACAGGTTTCTTCCAAGCCCGAAACTGTCCAAGGCTAGAGAATGAGCTCCATGAAGCTCCCCATCCTCCATCTTGATCGATGTAAGTAGGTAGCGTTAAGTAGTCGATGCCGACACGAGCAGAAGATGAATTCTGCTGCCGTTGCAGCATTAGCTTATAGCCGAACCTATCTGCCATGACCCGGTCCCACGTGCCATGATTGTCCGCAAAAGCAATCAACTCACGACCTGAATTGAACAGACCAAAGCTTTTTCGCTGACGCAGGACAGTAAAGGTCTTTTGTTCAAATTCAAACTCCAGGGCTCCGATGCAATCTGGGTCCCAGCCTGCAGAATTATGTTTTTCAGGTGCGCACCCAAGCGTCCAAAAAAGGTTCTTAGTTATCCTGGATTTGCCCGTTCCGTTCGGGCCGAATAGGATGGTCCGATTCGTCGGAAAAGCCTGTATTTTTGCTTTTTGCTCCGTCTGTGAGACGAGCCAAAGCGTCTTGAAGGTCACGTTTCGGTTCATTTCTGACCCTCAGATTGCGGACCAGCCGCAACAGTGAATACGTTGATGTCGATTCCATTCCGAATTACCATTAGAGAGAGAGCATAAAGGAAGGACATTTCTACCGCCGCGAAGTCTTGCTTGTTCTTGTTGAGAGCTTCTACCGCCACACGCTCCATGAAACTACCCAGCTTTTTTGTATCAAGACCATTTTCGGCCTTCACGCGTTTACAGCACTCCATAAGTGTCACTACTTGACGCTTAAACAAAATATTTGTCCTGTCCGCCATCGCTGACAGAAGGGAAACTTTCTGCGCCCGAATATCTTCGAGCATTGAGAAGTCGTACACCTCTTGATTTAGCCGACTGATGCCTTCTTGAAAGGTATCGTCGATGGCTGGAGGTGGTTCCGAGACTCTAATAAGCGTCTGCAGCGCGTCTTGGCGCGACATTAGGCGCTGGGTTTTTAACTCATCGAAGGTAGCTGCAAAGCCGGTATTTGCACCGCGTTTTCTCATCTCGGAAACGAGCATCATGGCCGCCACTGCCGGCTGAGAAACTTTGAATTCCAGCTTTCGATTGTGGGCCAAGTCGCTGAGCTTCCCACTAATGAACAAGTTCTGCTGTCCGAGAGGAAGGTCAGACCGATGAAGCCAAATTTCTTCGAGCTCTATAGCACCTGCATCCATTTGCAGCTGTTTTGCCAACGCCGCATTCAGGGACAGCTTTGCCTTATCAACCAAGTTCGCCAAATGATAGTTTTGGATATTCATCGAACCATTTCCGTCATCCAGTTTTATACTGGTGTTCGTCACAAAACGGAGTGTGGTCGCATACCCATTGAATTGCCGCCGCCTGTTGTAAAGCTTCGCCAAGATAGACAAAGGTTGACTTCCATCCTTTAGCTTCCGGCTGGAGACTTTATGCAATTCGGAAAATGTCCAAGCGATGGCTTGCTCATTCGTTTTTACCTGGCAAAACTCAACCGCAGTTGGCGCGGTAGACGAATTCAAAACTGCGATGTCCTCTTTAACTTCAATACCGACAGCAAAATCATCCGGCTTTTCCAAGAGTTCCGAAATTAACAAAACCGCATACCATTCTTGGTAGGTAAATCCTTGGGAGGCCACTTGACCGGAATTATCATCATCTGTGGTATCGGCTAGCAAAGCCGTTAGTGACTTCCGCACTCTGTGCCTCCTAGGCTTAGAATTATGGCCTTGCCTGGGGAACAGCTACGCCAACGGCATACTAGCAAAATAATTTGTCTTTTGGCAAGCGCCAAAGCACAGCATGAATTTCAGTCTCGGATTCAAGTGTGAGCTTGGGACTTACGTGAACACAGGTCAAACTACCGTGCAGCCATATTGTAGTGGTTTAATGTACCCGGACACTGATTTAGGCGAGAATGCTCGCCATGGAGAGGTGTTTGATGAGCAAGCAAAGACGTACGTTTTCCCCTGAGTTCAAACAGCAGGCGGCATGCCTGGTACTGGATCAAGGATATAGCCATACGGAGGCAAGCCGGTCGGTCGGCATCGGCGAATCAGTGCTGCGCCGCTGGGTGCAGCAGCTTCAGTTGGAGCGGCAAGGCATCACGCCACAGAGTAAGGCAATGACGCCTGATCAGCAGCGAATACAGGAACTCGAAGCACGCATTGAGCGTCTCGAGCGGGAGAAGTCTATTTTAAAAAAGGCTACCGCGCTCTTGATGTCGGAAGGGATAGAACGTACGAGGTAATCGATCAGATTTGTGGTGACGAATCAATCGAGTTGATCGGCGCGGTGTTCGACGTAGCGCGGTCATGCCTGTATGCATATCGGGAGCGCGCCCGGCACATTGATGTTGAGCGCATGGCATTGCGTAGCCGCGTGCACGAGCTGTTCGTCGAGAGTCGCAGTTCGGCGGGAAGCCGCAGTATCATGGGCATGATGCGTGAGGAAGGCACGGCAATTGGCCGCTTCAAAGTCAGTCGTTTGATGGAAGAGTTGGGGCTGGTCTGCAAACAACCTGGCAGCCATGCCTATAAGCAGGCTACGGTGGAGCGGGTCGATATTCCAAACCACCTCAATCGTGAATTCACAGTGGCGGCGCCAAATCAGGTCTGGTGCGGGGACATCACCTATGTCTGGGCGCAAGGCCGATGGTATTACTTGGCAGTGGTGTTGGATTTGTTCGCTCGCCGAGCGGTGGGCTGGGCATTCTCGCTACGACCCGACGCTGACCTTGTTGTGCAAGCGCTGGAAATGGCTTACGAGCAGCGAGGTCGACCACAGGGCCTACTGTTGCATTCGGATCAAGGTAGCCAGTACGCCAGTCGAAAATTCCGTCAGCGCTTATGGCGCTATCGGATACGACAGAGCATGAGCCGGCGGGGAAATTGCTGGGATAACTCCCCGATGGAACGGCTGTTCCGCAGCTTCAAAACGGAATGGCTGCCGTCAACTGGTTACATGACGGCACAGGAAGCACAACGGGACATTAGCCATTACCTGATGCACCGGTATAACTGGATACGGCCACATCAGTTCAACCAGGGACTGGCACCGGCCGTCGCCGAAGAAAAACTTAACGTAGTGTCCGGGATGGGTTGACCACTACAGTTTGACAATCTCGGCATAAATTTGACAAGCCAAGAATGGGGCAGAGCCTCTACCAAGGCGTCGCTTAGTAAACTTTGGCTGTCGCCCTTCGTGATCCCAATTCCTTGATGGAGGCAAGCGTCGAGGATGAGATCACATATATCACGTGAACGATACGGGACTTCTTTCTCCCTCCAAACCATGAGCAAGGCACCATAGCGGCGCAGGACAGGATTAGCGGCGTGTTCAGTACCCTCGACATAGACTGTTGGTGCGCCTACGGTCTTTGAGTCAGATGTAGGGTACTCAGTGTGGAGCATACGATAGCTCTCTAGGCCGCAATAATGAACAGGGCACCAATCCACCGATGGCAAGTGGTGAGCGCGTCGCCAGAAAGACATCGAATGCACATGGCGATCGAGCTCTGAGCAACGCGCGCAGTAATTGGCGGCAGTATTGATCTTTGGGCCAAAGAATGTTCGAAAACCGGCCCTTCTATTTACAAGATCTACTAGGTTAGTCCCCCTATCTACAGCATACAGAAGAGGGTGCAAGGTATGCATTTTCAAAAACTCCGCGTTTCGGTAGCCAATTGTCTGGGCGACCACTGAAACATGGCTTGATGACTTAGGTATACCGTAGAAAAGTGCGAGCTTTGCAATAAGGGTATCGCTATCACAGCAATTCAAGAATGCTAGGCGCGCAATGATACTGTGCGCCAATTCATCAGGAAGGGGTTCTACATCAATAAAATCCAAATGCGCCACCTACCCACATCGGCCGGAAGCTAATGAAACGCCTCCGACCTGTTTGTCATCAACAAAGACAGCTGGCGGAAAACCTCGGAGTCACCGAATATATTGGCTAAAAATCCGACCAACTTTATTGTTTTCCGACTGACTTTATTTGTTCTAGTCAGGCCCCCGGCCGGCTTACTCCACCGTCACCGACTTGGCCAGATTGCGCGGCTTGTCGACATCCGTGCCCCGCGCCAGGGCCGTGTGATACGCGAGCAATTGCAGCGCGACCACGTGCAGGATAGGCGACAGATCGCCGTAGTGCTCGGGCAGGCGGATGACGTGCAAGCCTTCGCCGGAGCTGATGCGCGAGTCGACGTCGGCGAAGACGTACAGCTGGCCGCCGCGGGCGCGTACTTCCTGCATGTTCGATTTGAGCTTTTCGATCAGGGCGTCGTTCGGCGCGATAGTGACGACGGGCATTTCATTCGTCACCAGGGCCAGCGGGCCGTGTTTCAGCTCGCCGGCCGGATACGCTTCGGCGTGGATGTACGAGATTTCCTTCAGCTTTAACGCGCCTTCGAGGGCGATCGGGTAGTGCATGCCGCGGCCCAGGAAGAGGGCGTTTTCCTTGCGCGCGAATTCTTCGGACCAGGCGATGATCTGCGGCTCCAGCGCCAGCACGGACGCGATGGCGACGGGCAGGTGGCGCATGGCTTTCAGGTGCGCCGCTTCCTGCTCTTCGGAGAGGTGGCCGTTGACTTGCGCCAGGCACAGGGTCAGCAGGAACAGGCCCGCCAGCTGCGTGGTAAACGCCTTGGTGGACGCCACGCCCACTTCCACGCCGGCGCGCGTGATGTAGGCCAGGGCGCATTCGCGCACCATGGCGCTGGTGGCCACGTTGCAGATGGTCAAGGTGTGCTGCATGCCCAGGCTGCGCGCATGTTTCAGGGCGGCCAGGGTGTCGGCCGTTTCACCGCTTTGCGAAATGGTCACGACCAGGGTGTTCGGGTGCGGCACGCTGTCGCGGTAGCGGTATTCGCTGGCCACTTCCACGCTGACGGGCACCTTGGCGATCGACTCGATCCAGTACTTGGCCGTCATGCCCGCATACGAGCTGGTGCCGCAGGCGAGGATCAGCACGCGGTCGATCTGCTTGAAGATTTTATACGCGTCGTCGCCGAACAGTTCCGGCATGATGCCCGTCACGCCTTCGAGCGTGTCGCCGATGGCGCGCGGCTGCTCGAAGATTTCCTTCTGCATGTAGTGGCGGTACGGGCCCAGCTCGGCCGCGCCCGTGTGGGCGTGCACGGTTTTCACTTCGCGCTCGACGGGCTTGCCATCGACATCGACGATCCAGCAGCGCGACAGTTGCAGGTCGACCACGTCGCCTTCTTCCAGGTAGATGATCTGGTCCGTCGTGCCGGCCAGCGCCATGGCGTCGGACGCGACAAAGTTTTCACCATTGCCCAGGCCGACGATCAGGGGCGAGCCCTGGCGCGCGGCGACCACGCGGTGCGGCTCGTCGCGGCAGAAGACGGCGATCGCGTACGCGCCGTCGAGGCGTTTCACGGCCTGCTGCACGGTCTCGAACAGGTCGCCGTTGTACATGTGCTCGACCAGGTGGGCGATCACTTCCGTGTCCGTCTGGCTCTGGAAGACGTAACCCAAGGCCGTCAGTTCGGCGCGCAGTTCGTCATGGTTTTCGATGATGCCGTTGTGCACCAGCGCCACGCGGGCGTTCTCTTCCGTCGGGGAAAAGTGCGGGTGGGCATTGAAGGAGACAGGGGCGCCATGCGTGGCCCAGCGCGTGTGGGCGATGCCCGTAAAACCGCTCAAGCCTTCTTCGGCGATCTGCTTTTCCAGTTCGGCCACGCGCGAGGTGGAACGCGAACGCTGCAACCGGCCATCCGCATGCAGGGCGATGCCGCAGGAATCGTAGCCGCGGTATTCCAGGCGCTTCAAGCCTTCGACCAGGATGGGAGTGATATTACGTTGCGCTACTGCGCCGACGATGCCGCACATGGAAACCTCTGTCTAAAATTTAATCAATGCACGCATGCTAATGCAGAGTGCGTGAAATATGCTTTCTAAATCCGTATATTTTTGACCAAATATTTCATGACTATTTTACGGTGAAATATTATTTCACTTATACTCAATATATTTTCCAATTCATCAAAATCATGAACGATAACAATATTACCCTCGACGAGATCGATCGTCGCATCCTGAACGCCTTGCAAATTGACGCGTCGCAAACCAACAGCGAGCTGGCGCAAGCCGTGCACGTCTCGGCGCCCACGTGTTTGCGGCGGGTCAAGCATTTACGGGAAAGCGGCGTCATCGAACGGCAAGTGGCCATCGTCGCGCCGCAGCTGGTGGGGGCGCGCCTGACGGCCATCGTGGAAATCACGCTCGACGTGCAGGCGGCGGAACGCATGGCGGAATTCGAGCAGCTCGTGGCGGACGAGCCCGCCGTGCTGCAATGCTACCGCGTCTCGCCCGGGCCCGACTTCGTGCTGATGGTGCAGGTGGCCGACATGCCCGCCTACCACGCGCTGGCGCACCGCCTGTTTGCCGCGCACGCGAATGTGCGCAACGTGAAAAGCTACTTTTCCACGTTTCGCAGCAAGTTCGAGACTCGCATCGCTGTGTAAACCCGGCTGGCAGAGAAGTTATCCCCGCTTATCCCAGCCTTTTCGCCCGCTTATGCACAAGTTTATCCACAGTATGAACATCACGGATTTACACGACCGCCGCCATCCAGCCTCGCATGAGACCTGTCAATAAATAGACATCAGCTCCCGGATAAAACTTATCCCGGCTTATCCAGCGCTTGCCCACCTATTAATCACAGGCTTTTGCACAGCTTTACCCACAGCCAGGCTTTACAAATTTGTCTTAAATATCCTTGAAATACAATGACTTATAAGTTATTCATAACTTATTCGCCAATTACGCACAAGCTTATCCACAATCCAGGCAGGCAAAAAACTGAGGCTACTTTCATAGCCTGCGAGACTAGCCTGCCTGCTCGAGCACCAAACTTGGCCAGATAACTTATCCCATCTTTCCCACAGGTTTTTCACCATTTATACGCAGCTTATACCGGGCTTATCCATCGCTTGTCCGCCTGTTTGTTCACATGTTTATCCACATACCAAAATACAGCGGAAATGTTTGATGGAAATAAGGCCCCGACTTATCCCGGGTTGCCAGCCAACTTTCCACAGGATTATCCACAGGCGTAAAAAAACGCCGCCAGCCCGGACAGGCTGGCGGCGTCATGCCGGGTGAGGGCGGACTCGCTTACTTGGGGATTTTCACGGGACGCGTCCAGCCGTCGATGGTCACTTGCCGCGCGCGCGACACCGTCAGCTTGCCGGCCGGCGCATCCTTCGACAAGGTCGTGCCGGCGCCCAGGGTGGCGCCCTTGCCGACGGTGACGGGGGCGATCAGCTGGCTGTCGCTGCCAATGAAGGCGTCGTCTTCAATCACCGTGCGGAACTTGTTCACGCCGTCGTAGTTGCAGGTGATCGTGCCGGCGCCGATGTTGACCTTCGAGCCGATGGTCGCGTCGCCGATGTAGGCCAGGTGGTTGGCCTTGCTGTGCGCGGCGACCTGGCTGTTTTTCACTTCGACGAAGTTACCGATGTGCACATCTTCCGCCAGGACCGTGCCCGGACGCAGGCGCGCGTAGGGGCCGATGATGGAAGCGGCGCCGACGACGGCGTCCTCGAGATGGCAGAAGGGCTTGATGTGCGCGCCAGCGGCCACGGTGGCATTGATGATGACGTTGTTGGCGCCCACGCGCACGCCGTCACCCAGTTCCACGCGGCCTTCAAATACGCAGCCGACGTCGATGGTGACGTCGCGGCCGCAAATGAGTTCGCCGCGCACGTCGATGCGGGCCGGGTCCAGCAGGGTCACGCCGCGCTCGAGCAGGGCTTGCGCGATATTGTTCTGGTGGATGCGTTCCAGCTGGGCCAGCTGCACCTTGCTGTTGACGCCCGCCACTTCCCACACGGCAGCCGGGTGGGCCGAGGTGACGGCCACGCCGTCGGCGACGGCCTGGGCAACGATATCGGTCAGATAGTATTCCCCTTGGGCATTGTCATTCGACAAGGCCGACAGCCACTGCTTCAGCTGCGCGGTGGGCGCGACCATGATGCCGCTGTTGATCTCGCGGATGGCGCGCTCTTCTGGCGTGGCATCCTTTTCCTCGACGATGCGCACGATGGCGCCGTGTTCGCGCACGATGCGGCCCAGGCCGAAGGGATCGTCCTGTTCCACGGTCAGGATGGCCAGCTTGTCCTTGCCGGCCGCCTGCACCAGTTGCTGCAGGGAAGCGGCGCTGGTCAGCGGCACGTCGCCGTACAGGATCAGGGTGGGCACGCTGTCGTCCAGCAAAGCCACGGCTTGCTGCACGGCATGACCGGTGCCCAGCTGCTGCGTTTGTTCCGCCGCGTCGATCGCCAGGTCTTGCTTGGACTTGTAGCCGTCCAGCAACTTCAGCACCGCAGCGCCCCCATGGCCGTAAATCACGCATAATCGGGACGGCGCCAGGACGCGCGCCGTGTCGATGACGTGCGACAACAGCGGCTTGCCCGCCAACGGGTGCAATACCTTGGGCAGTGCCGACTGCATGCGTTTGCCCATACCGGCAGCGAGAATGACAACGTTCATAGACCGTAATTTTATAAGTTAAGAATATGAAAAAGTTTAACACGCAGGCCCCGTCTTCCACGCCCTTCCAGCGGTTTACTTATGCCGTGCTGGCCATCATGCTCGTCGTCATGGCCGGCTGCAGCGGCTTGCGTCTGGCCTACAACAACGGCGATACCGTGCTGTACTGGTGGCTGAACGCGTATGTCGACCTGGACCGCGACCAGAAGGGCTGGGTGCGCGAAGACATCGACAAGCTGTTCGACTGGCACCGCAAGACGCAATTGAAGGATTACGTGGAAATCCTGCGCACGGGCCAGAAACAGCTGCAAGGCAATATCACGCAGGCGGACCTGATGGCCGACTACGGCGAGATCAAGCAGCGCACCCAGGCACTGCTGCTGAAGGCGGCGCCCGACTTGGCCGACCTGGCCCGCTCGCTCAAGCCCGAGCAGATCGCGCAGATGGAAAAGAAGTTCAAGTCGAACAATGACGATTACCGCAAGAAATACCTGAGCGGCGACCAGGAGAAGCGTCAGAAATTGCGCTACAAGAAAGCCATGGAGCAATTCGAACTGTGGTTCGGCGGCTTCAGCAGCGAGCAGGAAGCCATCATCCGCAAGGCGTCCGACGCGCGTCCGCTGAACAATGAGATATGGCTCGACGAACGCATGCGGCGCCAGCAGAATGTGTTGACCCTGGTCAAGAAAGTCCACCAAGAAAAACTCGGCAAGGAAGCCACCGCAGCCTTGATCACGACCCTGATCAAGGACAGTTTCGAGCGCCTGGAACATTCGGAACGCAAAGCCTTTTTTGACGCCTACGAAAGCAGCACGGCGCAGATGGTCATGACGGTCATCAAGATCGCCACGCTGGCGCAAAAAGCCCATGCCGTCAAGCGCATGCAGGGCTGGATCGACGATTTCAATTCCCTGGCCACGCAAGCCAAATAGGCAGGCAGCGCCAGCAGGGGGGGATGGGGGCCATATGCTATAGTGGCCACCATCGAATTGAAGAAATCCCCATGCAAAAAAAGATCAAGAAACCCGCCAAAGTCCCCGTCCACCACGCGCCGCCACCGAACCAGGTACGCATCATCGGCGGCCAGTGGAAGCGCTCCGTGCTGCCTGTTTTGCAGGCACTGGGCTTGCGCCCGACGCCGGACCGCGTGCGCGAAACCGTGTTCAACTGGATCAACCACCTGCGCGACGGCGACTGGGCCAACGCCCAGGTGCTGGACCTGTTCGCCGGCAGCGGCGCGCTGGGCTTCGAAGCGGCCAGCCGCGGCGCCGCCTCCGTGACCATGGTCGACACGCATACGCCCGTGATCCGCCAGCTGGAAGAAAACAAGGTGAAATTGCGCGCCGACAATGTCCAGCTGCTGCGCGGCGACGCCCTGCTGACGGCGCAAGGCCTGGCAGCGCGCGGCCAGCGTTACGACCTGATCTTCCTCGACCCGCCTTACCAGCAGGATTTCCTGGCGAAAGTGTTGCCGCTGTGCGCCAACCTGCTCAAGGAAGGCGGCATCGTGTACGCGGAATCGGGCTTGCCGCTGGTCTTCGATGAAACCAGCGCACTGGAAAAGCCGGAATGGATGGCGCCGTGGGAAGTCATCCGCGCCGACAAGGCGGGCACCGTTTATTATCATTTGCTAACTTACAACAAAGTGCCGGCAACTGCCTGAATCTGCCTATAAATGAGGCAAAAAAGCTCCCTGGCCCGAGGCGCAGCACCAAGGTGGTCACCAATTTCAGGCATAATGCGCGTCTATATTGGTGCATCATCAGGGAGCCGCAATGGTTGTAGCCGTTTATCCAGGAACATTCGATCCGCTCACGCGCGGTCATGAAGATTTGGTGCGCCGCGCATCGGGCCTGTTTGACAAGCTGATCGTCGGTGTGGCCGACAGCAAGAACAAGCAACCGTTTTTCTCGCTCGACGAACGCCTGGAAATCGCCAACGAAGTGCTTGGCCACTACCCGAATGTGCAAGTGGAAAGCTTTTCCGGCCTGCTCAAGGATTTCGTGCGCAAGCATGAAGCGCGGGTCATCGTGCGCGGCTTGCGTGCCGTCTCCGACTTCGAATACGAATTCCAGATGGCGGGCATGAACCGCTACCTGCTGCCCGATGTCGAAACCATGTTCCTGACGCCATCCGACCAGTACCAGTTCATTTCGGGCACCATCGTGCGCGAAATCGCGGCGCTGGGCGGCGACGTCTCCAAGTTTGTCTTCCCCTCGGTGAACCGCTGGCTGCAAAACAAGATTGCCGCCAACGCTGCATCATCGCAATAAGTAAGAGTGAAATCATGGCATTACTGATCACCGACGAATGCATCAATTGCGACATTTGCGAGCCCGAGTGCCCGAATGACGCGATCTACATGGGCGCGGAAATCTACGAAATCGATCCCAACAAGTGCACCGAATGCGTGGGCCACTTTGACGAGCCGCAATGCCAGCAAGTGTGCCCCGTCAGTTGCATCCCCTTCAATCCCGCCTGGCGCGAAAGCCCAGAGCAATTGATGGCCAAATACGAACGCCTGCAGGCGGAACTGCCTGCCGCCAAACCCTAAGCATTTCTTCCTCGCCACTTCTGCGTGGCGCCAGCTTCTGCCAACTGTTCTACACTGTGTGCTTGTGCGGACTTATCCACAGCACATGTTTCTCCACGGAGGCAGAAGATGCAAATACGCACATCCCGTTTGGGCCGCTCGCTGGCCGCCGCCTGCCTGTGCGCGGGCCTGTGCGCCGCCTTGGCGCAACCTGCGCTGGCCGTCGAGGTGGGCGGCGTCAAGCTGGACGACACGGTGCAGCTGGCCAGCCGCGAGTTGAAACTCAACGGCGCCGGCGTGCGCTACAAGGTCATCTTCAAGGTCTACACGATTGCGCTGTACCTGCCGGAAAAGAAAACCCAGCTGGCCGAGATCCTGGCGCTGCCCGGGCCGCGCCGCCTGGAAATCGTCATGCTGCGCGACATCACGTCCGACGAGCTGGGTCTGGCCTTCATGCAGGGCTTGAAGCGCAGTTCCGACCAGGCCGACCGCACGCGCCTGCTGAGCCAGACGATGCAGTTCGGCGCCATGTTCGAAATGGTGCCCGGCCTGAAAAAGGGCGATATCCTCACCGTGGACTGGCTGCCGGAAGAGGGGACGTTGTGCAAGCTGAACGGCAAACAGGTGGGCGACACGGTGCCGGACCTGGCCTTTTACAATGCGCTGCTGAAAATCTGGATCGGCGCCCATCCGGCCGACACCTTGTTGCGCGCGCATTTGCTGGGCGATATGGCCTAAAGCGGCCTGAACGAAAACGCGGGCGTAAAAAAGCCGGCTCACGCCGGCTTGTCATTTGCAACAGTTGATCGCTCAGGCGCGCGTCGACAGGGCGCGCAATTCGGCGGCATTGCTTGGCGACACGCCATCCATCTTGCCCAAGGTACGCTGCAAGGCTTGCGCTTCGCGCAGCTGCTGGCGCGCCAAACGCTCTTCGCGACTCAGCTTGGGACGCACCACCAGCACCATGGCGCGGGCGATGCCCACCAGCAAAGGCTTGAACAGCAGGGCGAAGGCGCCCACGGCAACGATCACCAGCACGAGTTGCAGGGCGTTCAGCAGGGAAATCTCCAGCACGGGTGCGGATACTGCGTACAGGGCGGAGGCGAAGGTAGACATACTGTTCCAGTGCATTATAGAATTTGCCAGTACTATAGTGCAGTGCAACATATAAATCTAATTCCATTTCTTGATACCAATTATATGAATCGTGAATGGAAAACTGTAATATTTTTTTACGAGTGAAAATATTCGTGCCCGGCGCGGTTTACACTCTTAAGTAATCAATTCAACTTTTATCTTGGGCTTTCCATGAGTTTTCTGACGCTGGATCTGAACTTGCTGCGTGTTTTCGACGCCGTCATGACGGAACAAAACCTGACGCGCGCAGCGGGCCACCTGGCGATGACGCAGCCGGCGGTATCGAACGCCATCAAACGCCTGCGCGAGAGCCTGGGTGACGAATTGCTGATCCGCACGGCATATGGCGTGAAACCCACGCCCCGCGCCGAAGCGCTGTGGCCGTCCGTGCGCTCGGCCCTGGCCAGCCTGGAAGCGGCCGTCACGCCGGAAACCTTCGACGTGTCGAAAACCCACGCCACCTTCCGCATGGCCATGGCCGATGCGACGGCCGCGTTCTGGCTGCCTTCGCTGATGCGCTCGATCGAACGGGAAGCGCCGGGCGTCAACGTGCGCATGATGCCGCTGACGACGCGCGAACCGCGGCCCATGCTGCTGCGCGGCGATATCGACCTGGCCGTGGGCTTCTTTCCCGGCGTGGCGGCGCAATTGTCGAGCGAGACGGGTTCGCCCATCCGCCACGAGCGCCTGTATTCCGGCAAATATGTATGCGTGATGCGGCGCGGCCATCCGCTGGCCGACAAGGAACTGACCCTGGATAACTATTGCGCGGCGAACCATTTACTGGTGAGCTTTTCCGGCCGCGCGCATGGCTTGATCGACGAGGCACTGTCGCAGATCCACCGCGAACGGCGCATCTTGTTGACGGTCAACCAGTTCTTCACGGCCGGGCGAGTCGTCGCCAATTCCGACCTGATCACCGTCTTGCCGCGCCATCTGATCGCCTCGACGGGCATGACGGAGTCCCTGCTGTACAAGGATTTGCCGTTGACCTTGCCGGCCGTCCACCTGGACATGCTGTGGCACGAACGCGACGCCCGCAGCCCCGCCCATAAATGGCTGCGCAATCACCTGGAAAGCATGAACACGCCCACGTTACGCACGGCGACGGCGGCCGGCGGCGGCGTGGCACCGAAGCCGCATATTGAGTAACCGTAGCCGGCCCAAGAAAAAACGCCTGATGATCTCTCATCAGGCGTTTTGCTATGCGTGACTGCTGGAGCGATAACCGATCCTGAAACCGCCCCAGTGCTTGCCCTCGACGTGGATGGGCACGGATAAATCGTGCATGACCTCACCCGTGTCGCGTTTATAGGTTTGCAACAGGAAGGGCTTGGTATTGCTGCCGCAGCGCTTGCCCGTGCGGTCGCTGAAGATGCGCTTGGTGCGGTTATTCACCATATCGGTGGCGTAGTCGCCCGTCAACGGCTGGGAAAACTTCTTGTTGTGCGTTGGAAAATAGCCATTGTTGTCGACGGCGCCCGCATACGCCAGATGGGGCAATGCCGCCAGCACGCCTTCCTGCAGCTCGGGCAGCACCTTGTCTGTAAACGCGTCGAACTTCGTGTTGTGCTTGGGTGGATTCGTGTTCGGGATGGGGCGGTAGTGGCGGTCGAACAGGGCTTCGCGCGTGATGCGCCCCGAGGCGATCGCCTGCTCGAACAGTTTGCCCACCTCGCGCGCGGCGCGCTGGGCCGCCTCGCGGATCTCGTCGTGCGGCGTGGCCACGCTCGATTCGCCCAGGGCGCCGGCGATCACTTCGGCCCGCTCGGCCAGGGCCATGGCCGACTGCGTGGCGCGCGGCAATTCCGCATTCGTCGACAGCATGCTGTCGCGGATTTGCAGGATGGCGTCGGCGATCAGCTGCGTCGTGTCGACGTGTTCGCGCGAGGCGCGGGCGATTTGCCCGATCTCGTCCTCGGACTCGCCCGACGATTCCTCGATATGGCTCAATGAGGCATGCACGCTTTCCACATTGCGCGCCGCTTCCGTGACACCGGTAGCGAGCGAACTCATGCCGCGCGCCGCTTTTTCCGACTGTTCATTGATTTCGCGCACCATCACGCTGATTTCATCGGAAGCTTCCTTGGTGCGCTGCGCCAATTGCCGCACTTCCCCGGCCACCACGGCAAAACCGCGTCCGTGTTCGCCGGCGCGCGCCGCTTCGATGGCGGCGTTCAGCGCCAGCAAGTTGGTGCGCGCGGAAATATCGGAAATAGCTTCCGTAAAGCCCGTGATGCGTCTGGATTTTTCCTGCAAGCTCAGCATGGAGCTGGAAGCGCCTTGCGCTTCTTCGCGCGCATGATTGATGCGGCGCAAGCCCTGATCCACTTCGGCGCGCGCCGCCACGCTTTCCACGCGCACGCCGGCGGCCACCTTGGCGGCCCGTTCCGCATTGGCGGCGATCTTTTCCGTCATCGCGGCATTTTGCACGGAGCTGTCGGCGATCTCGCTGGCCGTGCGCACGTCGAGTTCCACCTTCTGTTTGACGGAATCGACAAAATACGAGGTTTCCGCCGCGCCGATCATGATGGCATCGATGGCGTTGCCCACCGTGTCGGCGAACTCGTGCAAGCCCGGCTCGCCGCGCGGACGGCCGGCAAACGCCAGCAGCGCGGCGCCTATGGCGGCGGCCACGCAGGCGATCAGATACGGATGGTCGCCGCCCGAGAGCAGCAGCAGGTAGGCCAGGCAACAGGCCATGGCCATGGCCAGGATCGTGAATACAAAGAAACGCACCAGCTGATGCTGCAACTGCTTCATTTGTCCCCCGCTGCGCGAACCCGCCACGCCCCGTTGAGGGGACGTGCTGTAACCGTATGCGGGTGGGCACGATTGCCCAACCTTGCACCCTGAAGTTACCGTCTGCGCGGCGTTTCAGGCGGCTACCGGATAGCAGAATTGTAGTTCTACCCTACAACATTTGTTCCGATAGCTCAATCAGAAAAGTGGGGCCGCTACACCGAGGTCACTTAATTGGCAATTTGGTGGTGTTTTTGACCTCTTCCATGACGGCATAAGTGTGGGTTTCCCGCACACCTTTTTGCAGCAAGGTCTTGCCCAGGAATTCGCGGTAGGCCGCCATGTCCTTGACGCGCGCCTTGACCAGGTAATCGAAACCGCCGGCCACCATATGACATTCCAGTACCTCTGGAATGATTTGTACGCTATGCTTGAAGGCGTCGAACACTTCCGGTGTCGTGCGATCGAGCACCACTTCGATGAACACCAGCAGCGAGACGTCGAGCAGCTGCGGGTTCAACTGGGCCGTATAGCCCATGATGTAACCGGATTCGTGCAGCTTGCGCACGCGCTCCAGGCAGGCGGCAGGCGACAGGTTCACGCGCGCGGCCAGCTCCACATTGCTGATGCGTCCATCGCTCTGCAATTCCATCAAGATTTTCTTACTGATCTTGTCCAGCATTCCTATCACCCCCAAATTAATATTATTTGGTTAAATTGTCGCATCAAAAACTATCTATTGCTAGCCCCCTGTATTACCAGAATTAATCCATAAGAATCCCCTTTACAATCGAATCATCTTAACGTCCGACTTTCTGTATTTTTTTGCACCAAAAAAGAGCAAGAATTACGTCAGTTTTCGTCCCCTTTTTCCTTGTAAAGAGCACTTATGCACCCTGCAGGCCCCTCGGCTTTTACCCCGATTCCTTTTGCTGCGTTCCAGGCAGAAATCCTGCCCGAAGCGACACCCCAACGCGCCGCCATCACTGCCGCCTATAGGCGCGACGAGGTTTCCGCCGTGCAGTGGCTGTTGCAACAAGTCCGCCCCAGCAGCACCGAAACGACGGCCGAAGGACAAGCGCTGGCGCACCGCCTGGTCTCGAACGTGCGCCAAAAACGCACACGCGCGTCCGGCGTCGATGCACTGATGCACGAGTTCTCGCTATCGTCGGAAGAGGGTGTTGCATTGATGTGTCTGGCAGAAGCGCTGTTGCGTATACCCGACAGTCAAACGGCCGACCGTTTGATCGCCGACAAAATCAGCAAGGGCGACTGGCGCAAGCATCTGGGCGAATCGCCGTCGCTGTTCGTCAACGCGGCCACCTGGGGTTTGCTGATTACGGGCAAACTGGTCAGTACCAGCAGCGAATCGGGCCTCGGTTCGGCCATGACCAAGCTCATCGCCAAAGGCGGCGAACCGCTGATCCGCAAGGGCGTCGACCTGGCCATGCGCATGCTGGGCAACCAGTTCGTGACGGGCCAGACCATCGAGGAAGCGCTGAAGAACAGCCGCGAGAATGAGACGCGCGGCTACCGTTACTCGTACGACATGCTGGGCGAGGCGGCCCTGACGCAAGCCGACGCGGCCAACTATTACGCCTCGTACGAAACGGCGATCCATGCCATCGGCAAGGCATCGAACGGGCGCGGCATCCGCAACGGCCCCGGCATTTCCGTGAAACTGTCGGCCCTGCACGCGCGCTACAGCCGCGCCCAGCGCGCCCGCGTCATGGAAGAATTACTGCCAAAGGTCAAAGCACTGCTGTTGCTGGCAAAACAGTACAACATCGGCTTCAACATCGATGCGGAAGAGACGGACCGCCTGGAATTGTCGCTGGATCTGATGGAAGCACTGGCGTTCGATGCGGACCTGGCCGGCTTCGACGGCATCGGCTACGTGGTGCAGGCGTATCAGAAGCGCTGCCCCTTCGCCATCGATTTCCTGATCGACCTGGCGCGCCGCAGCGGCCGCAAGTTCATGGTGCGCCTGGTCAAGGGCGCGTACTGGGATGCTGAAGTCAAGCGCGCGCAAGTCGACGGCCAGGAAGGCTATCCCGTCTACACGCGCAAGGTCTACACGGACGTGTCCTACCTCGTCTGCGCGCAAAAACTGCTGGCTGCCAGCAGCCTGATCTACCCGCAGTTTGCCACGCACAACGCGCAAACCCTGTCGACCATCTATACCTGGGCGAAGCGCGACGGCATTACCGACTACGAATTCCAGTGCCTGCACGGCATGGGCGAAACCCTGTACGACCAGGTCGTCGGCCCAGACAACCTCGATAAACCGTGCCGCATCTACGCGCCCGTCGGCTCGCATGAAACCCTGCTGGCCTACCTGGTGCGCCGCCTGCTGGAAAACGGCGCCAATTCGTCCTTCGTCAACCAGATCGTCGACGAAAGCGTGGCCATCGATAGCCTGATCCGCGATCCGCTGGAACAGGCACGCCTGCAGGGTGGCTTGCCGCACCCGTCGATTCCGCTGCCGCTGGACATGTTCGGCAGCGAGCGCAGGAACTCGGCCGGCCTGGACCTGTCGAATGAAGACACCTTGCGCACCCTGGCCACCGGCCTGGCGCAGCAGCAGACATGGCAGGCGGCGCCGCTGATCGATGGCGCCGTCAGCCTGAATACGCCGATGCAAGTCATCCACAATCCGGCCCAGCACGACGATGTCGTGGGCAAGGTCATGGAAGCCGGCCCGGCCGATGTGGAAACGGCGCTGGCCAGCGCCAGCGCGTATGCCATGGATTGGCAAACGACGGAACCGTCGGTCCGCGCGCAAGCGTTGCTGCGCGCCGCCGACCTGTTCGAGGAACACCACATCGAGCTGATGGCCCTGGCCGTGCGCGAAGCGGGCAAGTCGCTGCCGAACGCGATCGCGGAAATCCGCGAAGCCGTCGACTTCCTGCGCTACTACGCGGCACAGGTGGAACACGCGCCAAACACCCTGGCGCTCGGTCCCGTCACCTGCATCAGCCCGTGGAATTTCCCGCTGGCCATCTTTACTGGCCAGCTGGCCGCCGCCCTGGCCGCCGGCAACGTGGTGCTGGCCAAGCCGGCCGAGCAAACGCCGCTGATCGCCCACCGCGCCGTGCAATTGCTGCATGCGGCCGGCGTGCCGCGCGGCGCACTGCAATTCCTTCCCGGCAGCGGCGAGGTCGTTGGCGCCGGCCTGTGCAATGACGCGCGCGTCAAAGGCGTGATTTTCACGGGCTCGACGGAAGTGGCGCAGTTGATCAACCGCAACCTGGCCGCGCGCGCCGTGGCCGAAGGCATCGACATTCCCCTGATCGCCGAAACGGGCGGCCAGAACGCCCTGATCGTCGATTCGTCGGCCCTGCCGGAACAGGTGGTGCAGGACGTGATGTCGTCCGCTTTCGACAGTGCCGGCCAGCGCTGCTCGGCCTTGCGCGTGCTGTTCCTGCAAACGGAAATCGCCGACAAGACCATCCATATGCTGAAAGGCGCCATGCAGGAATTGCGCGTTGGCAATCCAGACCGCCTGGCCACCGATATCGGTCCCGTCATCGATGCGGAAGCGCAAGGTAACTTGCTGGCGCACATCAACAAGATGAAAACCATGGCCATCGACCACTATTCGCTCGATTTGCCGACCGTCAAAGGCACGTTCGTCGCCCCGACCGTACTGGAAATCAAGTCGCTGGCGCAATTGACGCACGAAGTCTTCGGCCCCGTGCTGCACGTGATCCGCTACAAGCGGGCCGAACTGCCGCAACTGGTGCAATCGATCAATGACAGCGGTTACGGCTTGACCCTGGGCATTCATACGCGCATCGATGAAACCATCGCGTTCATCACCCAGCGCGCGCACGTGGGCAATATTTATGTCAACCGCAACATCGTCGGCGCCGTCGTCGGCGTGCAGCCGTTCGGCGGCGAAGGCAAATCGGGCACCGGTCCGAAGGCGGGCGGCCCCCTGTACCTGAAACGCCTGCAGCGCAATGCGCCGGCCGGCGTGCAGCACCAGCGCCAGGCGCCGCCGGCGCTCGATGCGCTGACCGTGTGGGCGAAGATGCACGGCCACGACAAGGTGCAGCAACTGGCGCAGGAATACGCACGCACCACCTTGCTGGGCAGCACCACCGTCTTGCCTGGCCCGACGGGCGAGCGCAATACCCTGAGCTTTGCCGCACGGGGCACGATCCTGTGCGCAGCAGCCACCTCCGGCACCTTGATGAACCAGCTGGCGGCCGTCCTGGCCACAGGCAACCAGGCCCTGGTGCTGGCGCAAGCGCCGGATCTGATCCCGGGCGACTTGCCGGCGGCGCTGAAGGACCGCATCCAGATCGTCAGCAGCCTGGAGTCGGTCAAGCAGGATTTCCAGATCGCCATGATCGAGCCTAGCCTCGATGGCCAGCTCAAACCGCTGCTGGCGGCACGGGAAGGGGCCCTGGTGGGCACCATCGCCACCACGCAGGACGGTGCCATCCCCCTGTGGCGCCTGGTCGCTGAGCGGGCGCTGTGCGTGAATACGACGGCAGCGGGTGGTAACGCGAGTTTAATGATGCTCAGCGTCTAATATTTAGGCAGGTCATCAACGCAAAAAGGGCAGAACCAGTGGTTCTGCCCTTTTTTTATGCACGCTAGCTGAAAAATCAGCCAGCCAGGCGCTGGCATAGCTGCTGAATCACCGCAAACGCATACGGCGAGGCGACGCTCTGCACGAAACGCATGAAGTCGACGGCCGCCTCTTCGTTGGCGTTGTCGGAAATGGTGCGCATGACCGTAAACGGCACACCGAGTTCAAAACACACTTGTGCCACGGCGGCGCCTTCCATTTCGACGGCCAGCAGATCCGGGATATCCGCTTTCAGCTGGTTGATATGCGCGGCGCTGCCGATGAATTGGTCGCCGCTGGCGATCAGGCCCCGATGCACTTGCGCGTGCTGCAAGCCGAATTGCACGATATCGGCCGCCTTGAGCACGCTGGAAACATCGTCGCGCAGGAAATCTTCCGCGGCGCCAGCCAGTTGCGTGCTCAGTTCCAGATCCGTGGCGAAGCGCTGCAAGCCCGTCAGCGGCACTTCGAAGCGGGGAAACAAAGGACGGGCATCCATATCGTGCTGCAGCAGCGCTTCCGCCACCACGATATCGCCCACTTTGACGTGTTTATCCCCACTGCCGGCCACGCCGGTGAAGACGATGTGGGTAACTCCGTACTTTTCCACAAGGATAGAAGCTGTCATGGCAGCGGCAACCTTGCCCAGACGCGACAGAACGCACACAGCGTCGATATTCCACAGGGTTCCCAGGGTGTAGTCGCGCATGCCGTGCGAACGCCTCTGGGGGCCTTGCATGGCTTCTACCAGCCCCTGCTGTTCTTCGTGCAAGGCACTGATGATGCCTAATCGCATTTTTTTGTGTGAATTCATGCTGTTTTTACAGGTTTTTTGCATTGCAAAACGGTTTATAGGGTGAAAACAGCCGTTTCGGCGACTTTTCCACCGTGCGCGTTTGTCTCTGTGTTTTAAATAAAGATGTATACATAAAAATAGTAGTGATAGTAAACGGCCATTTTTTTGTGGATAAGTCGGTATACCATCGAAAAATCATCGACTTAGCACACAAAAAAGTAGGCGCACAAGCATTGTATCTACGGAGGACTTGTTTGGGATAAAAATTGGCTTGTGGACAAAGATCGACTTTTCCCACATCTCATCCTGTGGATATGCAGGCACTTATCCACACCAGCAAGCAAAAATCGCCGTTTTTCTTGCTGCAGTGACATGTTTGACGGGATTTGCGTGCACGGATCCCTGTCTGGCAATCCAAGCTGAGTGATCAGGAACGCGCTTCTTTCACGAACATCGGCATCCAGGTGATTCCTGAAGACGGTTTGGCAGTGGGTCGTGCTGTCGCCGTTGTCTTTTTTTTGGGCGTTTTTTGCATGCTTTTTGGAAATATCCCCGCACTTCCGCTTTTTTTGTCGGTTTACAATAGATTTATATATAAAAATAGTAGTAATAGTAAACGCGTTTTTTTCTGTGGATAAGTCGCTTTTTTTCAACAGGATCAATCGTTTACGCGCAAAATAAAGCGTGCATAATCGCTGTATCACGCGAGGAGCAAAATTGTATAAAATGCGGGCCTGCGCATAACTTCGTGTTTACTCACAAGTCATCCTGTGGATATCAAGTGACTTATCCACAATCGTCTCAAATTATCCCTCTTTTCGACATCGCACCGTTTCTTGCCGCGTACCTGGCCAGGTCGGTTGACGCTTCCATTTTGCAAAACGGTTTGGCAGTGCTGCTTGCATGACGCTGGCCGTGCCGGTTTTCGTCGCTCAGTTGTTGACTGGATTTTTTTGCGTACAGAAGCCGCTTGCGGTTTTTTTTTGCAGGAGAAGGCTGCAGGGCTTTCCTTCGTAGCAAGGGCAGGCAAAGCGCGCGTTGTCGGGTTTACCTTAACAAGATCGTATACAAGAATAGTAATAGTAGTTAACGGCGACAACTTCTGTGGATAAGTCCTGATTTATCCTTGTAAACAATCGCTTGGCGTACGGATAAACGCTGAGTAAGCGTTGTATCTGCCTGGGATGGTTTTGGGATAAAAAAAACTCGTCCAAAAAAATTTTCGTTTACTCACATATCGTACCTGTGGATATCCATATGGTTATCCACAGCTGGCAGACCCTGTTTGGAACGGGTTTTTAGCTGTCAGACGAGCTCGTTTACGCGGTGATCACGCAGGTCATGCGATTAATGTCGCCCTGGCCCGGCACTGGTGGTAATCTCAATGTGGCTCAGCAGCCATGCATGCATGAAGAAAGACAGACTCTGGTAACGGGACGCGGTGGGGAGACACGCCGCGCGACAGCTTGATGGCATACCGAAAGGAGCTTCATTGGAATCGGCAGGCGAATACGACTACATCATCGTGGGCGGCGGCACGGCAGGTTGCGTGCTGGCCAACCGGCTCACGCGCGACAAGGATGCCAACGTTTTGCTCGTGGAAGCGGGCGGCAAGGATGATTACGTGTGGATCCACATCCCCGTCGGCTATCTGCATTGCATCGGCAATCCCCGCACGGACTGGTTGTATACCACGCAGGCGGATGCGGGCCTGGGCGGGCGCAGCCTGATCTATCCACGCGGCAAAGTCCTGGGCGGCAGCTCGTCCATCAACGGCATGATCTACATGCGGGGCCAGGCCGGCGATTACGATCACTGGGCCGACCTGACGGACGACGCTTCCTGGCGCTGGGACAAGGTCTTGCCGCTGTTTAAGCAAAGCGAGGATTATTACGGCGGCGCCTCGGAAAACCATGGCGTGGGCGGCGAATGGCGCGTGGAAAAACAGCGCCTGTCGTGGGATATCCTGAACGCGTTCCGCGACGCGGCGCAGCAGGTGGGCATCCCGAAAACCAGCGATTTCAATGGCGGCGACAACAGCGGCAGCGCGTATTTCGACGTCAATCAGCGCCGCGGCATCCGCTGGAATACCTCGAAAGCGTTCTTGAAACCGGCTGCGCGCCGCCCGAACCTGACGATCATGACGGGCTGCCACGTGGAACGTCTGCTGCTGGAAACGACGGAAACGGGACCCCGTTGCACGGGCATCGTGTTTACGGGCGGCGGCACGCAGTGGCAGGCGACGGCGAAACGGGAAACCTTGCTGACGGCGGGTGCCATCGGTTCGCCCCAATTGCTGCAACTGTCCGGCATCGGCCCGGCCGCCTTGCTGCGCGAACACGGCATCACGCCCGTGCTGGACTCGCCTGGCGTGGGCGGCAATTTGCAAGACCATTTGCAGCTGCGCATGGTTTTCAAGGTGCAGGGCGTCAAGACCTTGAATGTGATGGCCAGCAATATCGTTGGAAAAATGCAGATCGGCTTGCAATATGCGCTGTTCCAGAGCGGGCCCATGTCGATGGCGCCGTCGCAGCTGGGGGCGTTCGCCAAGTCCGATCCGCAGCAAGCCACGCCGAACCTGCAATACCACGTGCAGCCGCTGTCGCTCGACAAATTCGGCGAACCCTTGCACGCCTTTCCCGCGTTTACGGCCAGCGTCTGCAATCTGCGCCCCACCTCGCGCGGGCATGTGCACATCGCGTCGGCCGACAGCTATGCGGCGCCGAAGATCGTGCCTAATTACCTGAGTACCGAGCAGGACCGCGCCGTGGCGGCCGACGCCTTGCGCCTGACGCGGGCCATCGCCGCCGCGCCGGCCCTGAAAAAATTTGCGCCGCAGGAATACAAGCCTGGCGTGCAATTCCAGAGCCAGGAAGAGCTGGCGCAGGCGGCCAGCCAGATCGGCACCACCATCTTTCATCCCGTAGGCACCTGCCGCATGGGCGTGACAGGCGATGCCGCGAGCGTGGTCGACAGTTCCTTGCGCGTGATCGGCGTGGCTGGTTTACGCGTCGTCGATGCCTCGATCATGCCGTACATTACTTCTGGTAACACGAACTCGCCCACCGTGATGATCGCGGAAAAAGCGGCGCAAATGATACATGCAGCCTGGAAATGACCGCGTAAAAGCGCGGGTTTGCGCCATTCGGGATGGCGAAAAATCCCCGTAGTTATACTGTATTGTGCGTTAAATTTAAGTTGTGTATTATAAAAATGACTAAGTAGTACAAAAAGTACAACTAGGAGACACGATGTCAAACGTAATCTTGGAAACAAGAAATTTGACCAAGGAATTCAAGGGGTTCACCGCTGTGAGCGAGGTGAACCTGAAGGTAGAGCGGGGCCATATCCACGCCTTGATCGGTCCTAACGGCGCCGGCAAGACCACGTGTTTCAACTTGCTCACCAAATTCCTGGTCCCCACATCCGGACAGATCCTGTTCAATGGGAAAGATATCACGGCCGCCAAACCGGCCCAGATCGCGCGCATGGGCGTGATCCGTTCCTTCCAGATTTCCGCCGTCTTCCCGCATTTGTCCGTGCTGCAGAATGTACGCATCGGCTTGCAGCGCCAGCTCGGTACCTCGTTCCACTTCTGGCAAAGCGAACGTGCCTTGAACCAGCTCAACGACCGAGCCATGGCCTTGCTAGCCGAAGTCGACCTGACGGAGTTTGCCGACACCATCACGGTCGATATGCCCTACGGGCGCAAGCGGGCGCTGGAGATCGCCACGACCCTGGCGATGGAGCCGGAAATGATGCTGCTCGATGAACCGACGCAAGGCATGGGCCACGAAGACGTGCACCGCGTCACCGAGCTGATCAAGAAAGTGTCGGCCGGCCGCACGATTTTGATGGTGGAACACAATATGAGCGTGGTGTCTGGCATCTGCGACAAGATTTCCGTCCTGCAGCGCGGTGCCATGCTGGCCGAGGGCAGTTACGCGGAAGTGTCGCGCAATCCGCAGGTGATGGAAGCGTACATGGGCACCACCCACGCCGAACTGGAAGGGGCGCATTGATGGCGACACAAGTGAATGGCGGCGCACCCGCGCTGGAAATTACGCAACTGCACACTTGGTATGGCGAATCGCACATCCTGCACGACGTCAATCTGAAAGTGGAGCAGGGCGAAGTGGTGACTTTGCTGGGCCGCAACGGCGCCGGCCGCACGACCACCTTGCGCGCCATCATGGGACTGACGGGCGCGCGCACGGGCTCCATCAAAGTCAATGGCAGCGAAGCGATAGGTTTGGCCACGCACAAAATCGCCCACCTGGGTATCGGTTACTGTCCTGAAGAGCGCGGTATTTTCTCGTCGCTGTCGACCGAGGAAAACCTGTTGCTGCCGCCGACCCTGGCCAGCGGAGAGAAGGGCATGTCGGTGGAGGAAATCTACGCCATGTTCCCGAATTTGCAGGAACGCCGTCACAGCCAGGGCACGCGCCTGTCGGGCGGGGAACAGCAGATGCTGGCCGTGGCCCGCATCCTGCGCACGGGCGCGCGATTGCTGCTGCTCGATGAAATTTCCGAAGGCCTGGCGCCCGTCATCGTGCAGGGGCTGGCGCGCATGATCACCACCCTGAAGGCGAAGGGGTACACCATCGTCATGGTGGAACAGAATTTCCGGTTTGCCGCGCCGCTGGCGGACCGGTTTTATGTGATGGAGCACGGTCAGATCGTCGAGACTTTTGCTGCATCCGAACTGGAAGCCAAGATGCCGGTATTGACCGAGCTGCTTGGCGTGTAATGCCCATGTAGTTCCGTATCGTCGTCGAGCAATCGTTTAAATAGCAAACAATAATCCCAACGGAGACACTATGAAACGTAACGCTATCGCCATTGCCACCGCCACTATTTGCGCCCTGGGCTTTTCCGCTGCCGCGCACGCCCAGGTATCGGGCGACACCATCAAGATCGGTTTTATTTCCGACATGTCGGGCGTGTATTCCGACGTCGACGGCCTCGGCGGCGCGGAAGCCATCAAGATGGCGATCGCCGATGCCGGCGTGGTACTGGCCGGCAAGAAGGTGGAGTTTATTTCCGCCGACCATCAAAACAAGGCCGACATCGCCGCCTCGAAGGCGCGCGAATGGTTCGACCAGCAAGGCGTCGACATGCTGATCGGCGGCACCAATTCCGGCGCCAGCCTGGCCATGGCCAAGGTCGCGGCGGAAAAGAAGAAAATTTTTATTGCCATCGGCGCCGGCTCCTCGCGTCTGACGAATGAAGAGTGCACGCCGTACACCGTGCATTACGCCTATGACACGGTGGCGCTGGCGCGCGGCACGGGCGGCACCATCGTCAAACAGGGCGGCAAGAACTGGTATTTCATGACGGCCGACTATGCGTTTGGCCATTCGCTGGAAAAAGACACGGCCGAGGTCGTCAAGGCGGCCGGCGGCAAGGTGCTGGGCAGCGTCAAGCATCCGCTGGGCGCGTCCGATTTCTCGTCCTTCCTGCTGCAGGCGCAAGCGGCCAAACCGCAAATCCTCGGCCTGGCCAATGCGGGCGGCGACGCCATCAACAGCATCAAGGCGGCCAATGAGTTCGGCCTGACCAAATCGATGAAACTGGCCGGCTTGCTGATCTTCATCAATGACATCCACTCGCTGGGCTTGAACCTGACGCAAGGCATGTACCTGACCGATGGCTGGTACTGGGACTTGAATGCGGAAACGCGCGCCTGGTCGAAACGCTATTTCGCCAAGATGAAGAAGGAACCGTCGATGCTGCAGGCGGCCGATTATTCGGCCGCGGCGAACTACCTGAAAGCCGTCAAGGCGATCGGCACGGATGATACCGAGAAGGTCATGGCGTATCTGAAAAAGACCAAGATCAACGACATGTTCACCCAGAATGGCGAAGTGCGTCCCGATGGCCGCATGGTGCACGATATGTACCTGATGGAAGTCAAGAAACCGTCCGAGTCGAAATACCCATGGGATTACTACAAGGTGGTGGCCACCGTACCCGGTGCGCAAGCGTATGTGACCAAGGCTGAATCGAAGTGTTCGCTGTGGAAGTAACGCTGTAGCCACATCCGCGGAGCGCCCGCCGCCGCGCGGGCGCTCCGTCCTGCATGCGCTTCGCTCGCAGGGTTCGCCTTGCGCCGCCGTACCCGTTTGCGGTGGCGCGTTTCCCTTGATACCACACCGTCTTGCGGCGGTGCTTTTTATACTGTGATGCCATGGAAATTTTCGGCGTTCCATTACAAGCGATGATGAGCCAGCTGCTGCTGGGTCTCGTCAACGGCTCGTTCTATGCCATGTTGTCCCTCGGTCTGGCCGTCATCTTCGGCTTGCTTAACGTTATTAACTTCTCGCATGGCGCCATGTACATGATGGGCGCCTTCCTGGCCTGGATGGGCCTCAGCTATTTCGACATCAGTTACTGGGTCATGCTGGTCGTCGCCCCGATTCTCGTCGGCCTGGTCGGCATCCTGATCGAGAAAACCATGCTGCGCTGGCTGTACAAACTCGACCACCTGTATGGCTTGCTGCTGACGTTCGGCATCACCCTGATCATGGAAGGCGTGTTCCGCTCCTTCTATGGCGTCTCGGGCCAGCCGTATGCCGTGCCCGAAGCGCTGGCCGGCGCGACGGACCTCGGTTTCATGATCTTGCCGAACTACCGCGCTTGGGTGGTGATCGCCTCGCTCTCCGTGTGCCTGGCCACCTGGTTCGTCATCGAGAAAACCAAATTAGGGGCCTACCTGCGGGCCGGCACGGAAAACCCGAAACTGGTGGAAGCGTTCGGCATTAACGTGCCGCTGATGGTGACGCTGACGTTCGGCTTCGGCGTGGCGCTGGCCGGGTTCGCCGGCGTGCTGGCGGCGCCGATCATCCAGGTCTCGCCGCTGATGGGCTCGAACCTGATCATCGTCGTGTTTGCCGTGGTGGTGATCGGCGGCATGGGTTCCATCATGGGCTCCATCCTGACGGGCCTCGGCCTGGGCGTGATCGAGGGCCTGACCCGCGTGTTCTACCCGGAAGGCTCGGCCACCGTGGTGTTCGTGGTGATGGTCATCGTGCTGCTGCTGCGTCCCGCCGGCCTGTTCGGCAAAGAAAAGTAATCCTCATCAGTCATGTATTGGAGCTACCACGATGAATAAGAATGTAGGCTACGCCATTGCCCTGCTGCTGGCGTTGGCGGCCCCGTTTTACGGCTATCCCGTCTTCCTGATGAAGTTGCTGTGCTTTGCCCTGTTTGCCTGCGCGTTCAACTTGCTGATCGGCTATACGGGCTTGCTGTCGTTCGGCCACGCGGCCTTCTTCGGCGGCGCCGGCTATGTCACCGGCTACGCGCTGCGCACCTGGGGCTGGCCGACGGAACTGGGCTTGCTGGCCGGCGTCGCCACGGGTGCCTTGCTGGGGCTGGTGATCGGCGGCCTGGCGATCCGCCGCCAGGGCATCTACTTTACGATGATCACCCTGGCGCTGGCGCAGATGGTGTACTTCCTGGCCTTGCGCCTGCCCTTCACGGGCGGCGAGGACGGCTTGCAGGGTGTTCCACGTGGAACCTTGCTGGGCACGATAGACCTGGGCAATGACACGGTGTTGTACTACGTCGTGCTGGCCATTTTTGTCGCCGGCTTCGCCCTGATCGTACGCACCATCCACTCGCCTTTCGGTCAGGTCCTCAAGGCGATCAAGGAAAACGAGCCGCGCGCCATCTCGCTCGGTTACGACGTCAACAAGTACAAGCTGATGGCCATCGTCCTGTCTGCTTCGCTCGCCGCCCTGGCCGGCGCCACCAAGACCCTGGTGCTGGGCTTTGAAACCCTGACCGACGTGTACTGGGGCATGTCGGGCCTGGTCGTGCTGATGACCTTGGTGGGCGGCATGGGCACCTTGTCCGGCCCCATCCTCGGCGCCGTGCTGATCATCGCGCTGGAAAACAAGCTGGGCGATGTTGGCACCTACCTGGCCACGCACACGGGCATCGAGTGGTTCGGCACCCTGGGCGAATCGGTGGGCATGGTCACGGGCGTGATCTTCGTCATCTGCGTGCTGCTGTTCCGGCGCGGCATCGTCGGCGAAGCCATCGCGCGTTTCGGCGGCAGGGCGGCAAAAGCCGCTGTCTGATTTTCAAGCAACGCCGGACGGATCGTCCGGCGTTTTTCATTGTGCGTCCACTGTTACTTCAACGGAGAGAACCACCATGCAAATGACGATCACGCGCGCGGGCACTGTTGGCACGAGCCTGTGCACCCTGCTGGCGTTGGCAGCCTGCGGCAGCAACCATGCGCCGGAAGAACTGAACCAGATGCCCAGCTACCTGGGCACCATCACGCGCGCCGACTACGACGGCAAGACGAACGATCTGCTGACGGCAGGGCTGGGCAAGACGGGGCTGGCGGGCGCCACGCCCGCGTATGCGAATGCTGAACAGCCGACGCCGCTCGAGCTGCGCCGCAATGCGATCTACGCCAATTACCGCGCCGTGCTCGACATCGCCGCCAACAGCGGCTACGGCACCCTGTACGGACCGAACGTGGATGCGGCCGGCAACGTGGGCAGCGGCGAGGGCCTGGTGGCGGGCAGCGAATACCTCGCCTATGCCGACGATGGCACGGGCAAGAAGAATGTCACCCTGATGGTGCAGGTGCCGGCCAGCTTCGACCCGGACCATGCCTGCATCGTCACGGGCACGTCCAGCGGTTCGCGCGGCATCTACGGCGCCATCGGCAGCTCGGGCGAATGGGGTTTGAAGAAGGGCTGCGCCGTGGCGTATGCGGACAAGGGTTCCGGCACGGGCTTGTATGTGTTCGAGGACGACAGCGTCAATCTGCAGAACGGCTTGCGCGTGGGAAGAGTCGCCGCCGGCAAGAACGCGCTCTTCGCGCCGGACCTGGGCGATGCCGACCGGCTGGCCTGGGCTGGCGCCTACCCGAACCGCGTCGCCTTCAAGCATGCGCACTCGCAGCAGAATCCGGAGAAGGACTGGGGCAAGGTCACCTTGCAGGCGGTCGAGATGGCGTATTACGTGTTGAACGAGCGCTACGGCGTGCTGGCCCGCGACGGCAGTTCGCGCATCGTGCGGCTGACGCCGAAGAACACGATCACGATCGCTTCGAGCATTTCCAACGGCGCCGGCTCGGCCCTGCTGGCGGCGGAACAGGATACGAAAGGCTTGATCAGCGGCGTGGCGGCCAGCGAGCCGCAAATCCAGCCGGCGGCGTCGAGCGCCTACAGCGTGCGCCAGGGCGGGGTGGTGGTCGCCAATCCGGGCCGCGCGCTGTTCGACTACGCCACCTATGCGGCCCTGTATCAGCCGTGCATCGCTTCCGTGGCCGGCAATGCGGGACGCTGCACGGCGCTCGTGGCGAAGGGCTTACTAAACGGCGCCGACCTGGCGGCGCAGCAGGCGGACGCGAAGCAGCGCTTGCGCGCGTATGGCTGGCTGGTCGATTCCGATCCGCTGCAGGCTTCGCACGCGGGCACGAACATCCTCGTGGCCGTCACGTATGCGTATGCCTACGGAAAATTCTCCGTGACCGATAAAGTGTGCGGTTTCACGTTTGCGCAGACGGATGGCAGCGGCAATCCGATCGCGTTCACATCGGCGCAAAAGGCGGTCAGCTTTGCCGCGCAAAACGGCATCCCTGGTAATGTCGTGTACGAGAACAGCGTGGGCGGCGCCAAGGTCTACACGGCCGGCGTGTCGCCATCGACCAGCCTGGCGGACCAGTCGCTCGATGGCTTCCTGTGCCTGCGCAGCCTGGCGACGGGGCGCGACGCCGTCAGCGGCGCCAACTTGCAGGGCACCCTGGCCGGGCAGAGCGTGCGCGTGCGGGCGGGCATGGCCGAGGTAGCGGCCAGCGGCAAATTGCAGGGCAAGCCGGCCCTCATCGTGCACGGGCGCAGCGATACCTTGATTCCCGTCAACCACGCTGCGCGCGCCTACCTGGGCCTGAACGCCGCCGTGGAAGGGGCAAATAGCCGGCTGCGCTATATCGAGGTGACCAATGCCAACCACTTCGATTCCTTCAGCAGCGCCTTGCCGACCCTGATCGTGCCGCTGCACGTGTACCTGAACCGGGCGCTCGACGCCATGTATGCGCACTTGAATGCCAAGCAAGCCTTGCCGCCATCGCAGGTGGTGCGCACGGTGACGCGTGCCGATGCGTCGACCTTGATCACGAACGTCAACGTGCCGGCGATTGCGGCAACGCCGGCGCCCGCTAATGCCATCAGCGTGACGGGGACGCAGGTCGATATTCCCAACTAGGCGGTAATGCCTGTGGAACCTAAGGCCACGTTTCACGTGGCCTTTTTTATTGGCTATGTCACCGTCAGATGTGGGAATGCTCCCAGTGTTGCCTTCAATAATGTTTCCGGCGAACGGATACGCCCGGCGTCGAGTATCCAGCGCCAGCCCAGGTAATTTGGCAGGTAGCGCGTCGCCACCCCGTGAAAGGGGCGTAGCCATTCCCGCAGGCGGCTGTGATAGGCATTGACGTGCTGCACATGCACGGCGCCCTGCACCCGGATGCCTGCGCGCAAATTGACGGCCTGGTGGCTGATCCCCGCCTCCTTTGCAAAAGCCCGGTAGGCGGCATGGCCATCGGTGAGCAACAGGATATCCTTGTCGATCATGGGCAACAAATAATGGCGCACCTGCGCCTGCGTCAGCGCTCCTTTTCCCGTGACGAAATCGAGTGTCTGCCCCGTGCGGTCGCGCGCCACCAGGATGCAGACCTGCTCATCGGAAATGCCACGTTGGCGGGCATGACCGCCCCGGCGGCGCGCCGGACGGGTCAGATGCCGCGCTCCCTTTTCCGATTCGAGCACATACAGTTCGTCCGCTTCGGCAATGCCATGCAGGCAATGCGGTCGGTCCGTTTTTGCCAACGATAAAAACCGGTGGCGCCAGCGAAAGGTGGTGTTGCGGTGCACGCCCAGCTGTAACGCCGCTTTGCGCACGGAATCGGATGCCAGCAGGCAATCGGCGTAATCGAGCCACAGTGATTTATGGCGCAAGCGCGCCAGCGGCGTGCCGGTGAGCGCATTGAAGGTGCGGCCGCACGGCACGCAACGGTAGCGCTGCAGTCCGTGCGCATGGCCATGCCGGTGAGCATGATTGCTCTTGCAGGCAGGACAGTGCAATCGCTGCCGGGCCACGTTTTCGACGAGTACCGCGGCAGCGTCCTGCGGTGCGCTTCCTCGCAGCAGAGCGATACCCGCCAGGCGCTGGCGACGGTTCAGTGCGGCGAACTGGGCGATGAAGGTTTTCCATTGGCCGGTCTGCATGGAGGGCTCCCGTTTGTCTGCGATGTACAGTCAGACAGCAGGGATACAGGAAGATTCCCGGACTTCCCCTACTTAGCGGGGACAGAGCCTTTTTATTACTCCCAGGCCGTATCGGCGATCCGGCCCAGTCCCTGGAAGACCGGCATGGAAAACCAGTAGCCCTGCATCAGGGAAATGCCGCAGCTGGCCAGGAAGTCGCGTTCGGCGCGTGTCTCGATGCCTTCGGCCAGCACGCGGATACCGAGTTCACTGCACAGGCTGGCGATGGCCCGCACGATCGCCTGGCGCGGCGCCAGCGTATCGATGCCGCGCACCAGGTCCATGTCGATCTTGATGATGTCGGGCTGGTATTCGGCCAGCAGGTTCAAGCCCGCATGGCCGGCGCCGAAATCATCGATGGCCGTCTGGAAACCGAAGCGCCGGTAGGCGCGGAAGATATCGACCAGGTGGGGACGGTCTTGCACCCGTTCGCCTTCCGTCACTTCAAAGATGATCTTGTCGGTAGGGAAGCGGTGCAGCCTGGCCGCTTCCAGGGTGCTGCGGATGCACACTTCCGGGCGGTAGACGGCATTGGGCAGGAAGTTGATCGACAGGAAGCCCTGCATGCCCAGCCGGGCGGCGCCGGCCACGGCCTTGACGCGGCACGCCTGGTCGAAGCGGTAGCGGTTGGCGTCGTTGACTTGCGCCAGCACGCTGGCCGCGCTTTCGCCGTTGGGGCCGCGCACCAGCGCCTCGTGCGCATAGATGTTGCGCGTGGCCAGGTCGACGATGGGCTGATAGGCATACTCGAAGGCAAACGGCAGCGGCGCGCTGTCATGGCAGCCGGCACAGGCGCCGTAGGGAAAACTGGTGCTGTCGGGATGAAAGGGGATATCGGGAGGCGTCATGGCGGCAGTGTAGCAGGGCGGGTTGGCAGACTCCGTCTGCTGGTTCACAGTGCGGCCGCATAGATGGCGCGTGCATCGCCGCGCGTGAGGGGCCGCGGATTGTTGCCCAGCAGGCGCGTTTGCAGCATGGCTTCATCGGCCAGACGGTCCAGGTCGCTGAATGCGATGCCCACTTCGCGCAGGGTGCGCGCGATGCCCGTGGCCTGGGCAATGGCCTGCATGGCGTCGATCAGGGCCACGGCCCGCGCTTCGTCGCTGCCGACAATGCCGGGCTGCAGGATGGTGGCCAGTTGCGCATACAGCGGTGCTGCATGGGACAAATTAAAACGCAGCACGTGGGGCAGCACCAGCGCATTCGACAGGCCGTGTGGCACGTGGAACAGGCCGCCGATGGGATAGGCGAGCGCATGTACGGCGGCCACGGGCGCATTGGCAAACGCCTGGCCGGCCAGCATGGCGCCCAGCAGCATGGCTTGCCGCGCCGGCAAGTTGCTGCCATCGCGGCAGGCGGTGACGAGATTGGCGTACAGCAGCGACAGCGCCTGGGTGGCCAGCATGTCGGACAAGGGATTTTTCTGCAGGCGGCTGGTGTAGGCTTCGATCGCATGCACCATGGCGTCGATGCCGGTGGCGGCCGTCACGGCGGGCGGCAAGCCCAGGGTCAGGCTGGCGTCGAGGATGGCCAGGTCCGCATACAGCTGCGGCGCGACCACGCCCATCTTGCTGGTGGCACCCGTGGTGACGATGGCGATATGCGTCACCTCCGAACCCGTGCCGGCCGTCGTCGGCAATTGCACCAGGGGCAGGCGCTGGCCGTGCACATTGCCGATGCCATACAGCTGGGCCAGTTCCTGGCGGCCCGGTGCCAGCACGGCGATCAGCTTGGCCACGTCCAGCGAACTGCCGCCTCCGAGGCCGATTATCAGTTCCACGTGAAACATCTGGGCCTGGGCCACGCCGGCCAGCACGACGGCTTCGGGCGGATCGGCTTGCACGTCGGAAAAGACATGGACCTCGATGCCCGTTGCTTGCAAGCTGTGCAGAGAGGCATTGGCCAGGCCGGTGCGCAAAAAGCCCGCGTCGGTGACGAGCAGGGCGCGGCGCACGGCAGGGAAGTGGTGGGCGATGTGCACGCCCAGCTGGGCGGCGGCGCCCGGTTCCACGATGAGATGCGGCACGGTGCGGAATTGGAAGGCGGACATGCAAACTCCCGACAAAAGGACAGAAGCCCAGCTTACTCCGCTTTCCCACCCCGCGCATGTTTCACGTGGAACCAGAAGCCGGGCTTACTCCCACTCCAGCGCGCCGCGTTTCCATTCATAGGCCAGGCCGATGGTCAGCACGGCCAGAAACCCCATGACGGCCCAGAAGCCGGCAAGTCCCAGTGCGTTGACGTTGGCCGCCCAGGGCATCAGGAAGATCACCTCGATATCGAACAGGATGAAGAGGATGGCGACCAGGTAGAAGCGGATGTCGAACTTCATGCGCGCATCGCCGAACGCCTCGAAGCCGCATTCGTACTGGGACAGTTTTTGCGGATCGGGCTTGTGCGGACCGAGTACGCGTCCCAGCAGCATGGGCACGATGCCGACGAGGATGCCGATCAGAATGAACAGCAGCACGGGGAAATAGTTTTCGAGGAGCATGGGGATTCCTCTCAGTGACTCGATGACAGTTTCATCAGCACGATGCCGCACACGATGAGGACGGCGGCGCACACGCGCATGGCATTGACTTGTTCGCCCAGAAAGACGATGCCGACGACAAAGGCGCCGACGGCGCCGATGCCCGTCCAGATGGTGTAGGCCGTGCCCAAGGGCAGGGTGCGCATGGCCAGCGACAGCAAGCCGAAGCTGGCGATCATCATGACGATGGTAATCACGGAGGGGGTGAGTCTGGTGAAACCCGCGGAGAGTTTCATCGAGTATGCCCACACGACTTCAAGCATGCCGGCAATCATTAAAAGTATCCAGGCCATGGCGGCTCCTTATACAGAGCGGGCCGTCCCGGTGTGTTCCCATGATGGGGGAGGCCGTCCTCCTGGATGATCGTCGCGATGGTCACTGGCGTGACCACGGTAGTGGACGATGGGCAATTGTAGCAAACATTTCACCCTGCCGCAGCCCCATGCAGGCCCCTGTCCTGGCACTGCTGCGTGTTCCACGTGAAACAAAAATCGCCGTTGACTTGCCCTTGCTGAGTAAAAATTAAGCAAAAATTGGCCCGTGGAAGGTTGCGCTCGCAAAAAGACTCTATAATCGGAGCTCTCTTCCCGCATTTTTACTTGCACTGTTACCTATTTATCATGTTATTTCCTACAGAATTCGACGTCATCGTTGTCGGTGGTGGTCACGCCGGTACCGAGGCGGCCCTCGCTTCCGCCCGCATGGGGCAGAAGACGCTATTGCTCACGCATAATATTGAGACACTGGGCCAGATGTCGTGCAATCCCTCCATCGGCGGCATCGGCAAGGGCCACCTGGTCAAGGAGGTCGATGCCATGGGCGGCGCGATGGCGATTGCCACCGACGAGTCCGGCATCCAGTTCCGCATCCTGAATTCCTCGAAAGGCCCGGCAGTCCGCGCCACGCGCGCCCAGGCCGACCGTATTTTGTACAAGGCCGCCATCCGTACGCGCTTGGAAAACCAAACCAACCTGTGGCTGTTCCAGCAAGCGGTCGACGACCTGATCGTCGAAGGCGACCGGGTCGTCGGCGCCGTGACGCAGATCGGCCTGAAGTTTCTCGCGCGCGCCGTCGTGCTGACGGCCGGTACTTTCCTCGACGGCAAGATCCACGTGGGCCTGAATAACTACTCGGCCGGCCGCGCCGGCGACCCGCCCGCCATCTCCTTGTCCGCCCGCCTGAAAGAGTTGAAACTGCCGCAAGGCCGCCTGAAAACGGGCACGCCGCCGCGCATCGATGGCCGCACGATCGACTTTTCCGTGATGCAGGAACAGCCGGGCGACCTCGATCCCGTGCCCGTGTTTTCGGTGATGGGCAACACGGCCATGCACCCGCGCCAGGTGCCGTGCTGGGTCACGCACACGAATAGCCAGACGCACGACATCATCCGCGCCGGCCTGGACCGCAGCCCCATGTACACGGGCGTGATCGAAGGCGTGGGTCCGCGTTACTGCCCCTCGATCGAAGACAAGATCCACCGCTTCTCGGGCAAGGAATCGCACCAGATCTTCCTCGAGCCGGAAGGCTTGACGACGCACGAGTTCTATCCGAACGGCATCTCCACGAGCTTGCCGTTCGACGTGCAGATCGCCCTGGTGCAATCGATGAAGGGCATGGAAAACGCCCATATCCTGCGTCCCGGCTACGCCATCGAATACGATTATTTCGACCCGCGCGGCTTGAAGGCGTCGCTGGAAACGAAGGCCGTCGCGGGCCTGTTCTTCGCCGGCCAGATCAACGGCACCACGGGCTACGAGGAAGCGGCCGCGCAAGGCATGCTGGCGGGCCTGAATGCGGCCTTGCTGACGCAGGACAAGGAAGCCTGGGTACCGGGCCGCTCCGAGGCCTATCTGGGCGTGCTGGTCGACGATCTGATCACCCAGGGCGTGCAGGAGCCGTACCGCATGTTCACCAGCCGCGCCGAGTACCGTTTGAGCCTGCGCGAAGACAATGCCGACATGCGCCTGACGGAAATCGGCCGCGCCTTGGGCTGCGTGGGCGACGCCCAGTGGCAAGCGTTCGAGACCAAGCGCGAAGCGGTGGCGCGCGAGCTCGAGCGCCTGCGTTCCACGTGGGTCAATCCGCGCATCCTGGCGGCCGCCGAATCGGAACGCATCGTCGGCCAGGCCCTCGAGCGCGAATACTCGCTGGCGGACCTGCTGCGCCGCCCGAACGTCGCCTACGACACCCTGATGAGCATGACGGGCATCGAAGGCCAGGCCCTGGCCGGCCCCGGCGTGGAAGACCCCGCCGTGCGCGAGCAGGTGGAAATCCAGCTCAAATATGCGGGCTACATCGAGCGCCAGAGCAAGGAAATCGAGCGCCATGAACACTATGAAAACCTGGCCTTGCCGGAAGGTTTCAATTACCTGGATATCGGCGCGTTGTCGGTCGAAGTGCGGCAAAAACTGGACAAGCAGCGCCCTGAAACCCTGGGCCAGGCCTCGCGCATTTCCGGCGTGACGCCGGCGGCGATTTCGCTGCTGCTGGTACACCTGAAAAAGCGCGGCTTCGGCGCCGCGCAGACCACCACTTTAAAGGACGAGGTTGTTGAATGAAGCAGTTTGACCGGGCCGCATTGGCCCAGATTTTGGATGAAGGCGTCGCCGCGCTGGGGCTGGACCTGAGCGCGGATCAGACGGAAAAACTGCTCGATTACCTGGCCTTGCTGGCCAAATGGAACAGCGTGTACAACCTGACGTCGGTGCGCGATCCGATGCAGATGCTGACCCTGCACGTGCTCGATTCGCTGGCCGCCGTGCCGGCGTTCGCGGATGCAAAGAATGTGCTTGACGTGGGCGCCGGCGGCGGTTTGCCGGGCATGGTCCTGGCCATCGCGCGGCCCGACGTGAAGGTGTCGATGATCGACACCGTGCATAAAAAGACGGCTTTTCTGATGCAAGTGAAGGCGGAACTGGGGCTGGCCAACGTCACCGTGTACACGAAGCGGGTGGAACAGCTGGAAGTGGCGCAGAAATTCGACGTGATCACCTCGCGCGCCTTTGCCGACCTGTCCGATTTCGTCAACTGGTCGCACCACGTGCTGGCCGAGGGCGGGCAATTCATCGCCTTGAAAGGGGTGGCACCGCCAGACGAGCGCGAGCGACTGCCGGCAGACTGGAAAGTGACGGAATTACGGGCGATCCAGGTGCCAGGGCTAAATGCAGAGCGTCATCTGGTCTTTATGGCAAGAATTTAAAGGCCGCTGAATTAACGGTATAAATCATATAAACAGTTTATACGGTATAAATAATATAAACCGTATAAACGATTTATATCGTATAAATGAAATAAACAGTATAAATCGTTTCGGCCGGATGCCGGGGCGCACGATGAAGTTTGCATCTCTTTACAACTAGAAGATACATGGCCAAAATTTTTTGTGTAGCAAATCAAAAGGGTGGTGTTGGTAAAACCACAACAAGCGTCAACCTCTCCGCCGGTCTGGCCAAGTTGAACCAGCGCGTGCTGCTGGTCGACCTCGACCCGCAGGGCAATGCGACCATGGGCGCCGGCATCAACAAGGCCGGCCTGAAGGCGTCGACCTATGAGGTCATGCTGGGCGAGTCCGATGTCAAGACGGCACGCCAGCGTTCGGAAGCGGGGCGCTTCGATGTGCTGCCGTCGAACCGCGAGCTGGCCGGCGCCGAAGTGGAGATGGTCGAACTCGACAACCGCGAACGCCGCCTGAAGGATGCGCTGGCCGAAGTCGACAGTGAATATGACTTCATCCTGGTCGATTGCCCACCGGCATTGTCGATGCTGACCCTGAATGGCCTGTGCGCCGCGCATGGCGTGATCATCCCGATGCAGTGCGAGTACTACGCATTGGAAGGCTTGTCCGACCTGGTCAACACCATCAAGAAGGTGCATGCGAACCTGAACCCGGACTTGAAGATCATCGGTTTGCTGCGCGTGATGTTCGATCCGCGCATGACATTATCGCAACAAGTGTCGGCGCAGCTGGAACAGCACTTCGGCGACAAGGTCTTCAATACCATCATCCCGCGCAACGTGCGTCTGGCCGAGGCGCCGTCGTACGGCTTGCCCGGCGTGACCTTCGACCCCAGCTCGAAAGGTGCCCAGGCGTATATCGCCTTCGGCGCCGAGATGGTCGAACGCATCAAACATATGTAAACAAGGGGCGGGCGCCTGCACGGTTTGATGTGAGCGCTTACTCTGAAAACACGATTAGGACAGCATGGCTACGAAAAAATTAAAAGGACTGGGTCGCGGACTCGACGCCCTGTTGGGCGGCGGCGGCGGCGACTTCGCCAGTCCGGACACGCATCAACCGTCGAACTTGCCAGTGTCGCAAATGCAAGCCGGCAAGTACCAGCCGCGCACGCGCATGGACGAGGGGGCCTTGAATGAACTGGCCGCCTCGATCAAGGCGCAAGGACTGATGCAGCCGATCCTGGTGCGTCCCATCGGGCAAGACACCCTGAGCGGACTTGTCAAATATGAAATCATTGCGGGCGAGCGCCGTTTCCGCGCCTCGCAGCTGGCCGGCCTGACGGAAGTACCGGTGCTGGTGCGCGATGTGGACGACCTGGCCGCCGCGGCCATGGCGTTGATCGAAAACATCCAGCGCGAAGACCTCAATCCCCTGGAAGAAGCGCAGGGCATCCACCGCCTGATCGCCGACTTCAATTTTACGCATGAGCAAGCGGCCACTGCGCTGGGACGCTCGCGCAGCGCCGTGTCGAACCTGTTGCGTTTGATGAACCTGGCCGCACCCGTGCAGACCATGCTGATGGCCGGCGATATCGACATGGGCCATGCGCGCGCGCTGCTGGCCGTCGATGCGGCCAGCCAGATCACCCTGGCCAACCAGGTCGTGGCCAAGCGCCTGTCGGTGCGCGAAACGGAAAAGCTCGTCACCCGCACGGTCGAGGAAGCGGCCAACCCGGTCGAGCCGCGGCAAAAGGAAAAGTCCGGCGACATCGCGCGCCTGGAAGAAGAGCTGTCCGATGCGCTGGCCACGCCCGTGGTGTTCAAAATGGGCAACAAGGGCCGTGGCCAATTGGTGATTGATTTTGCCGATCTTGACGTACTGGATGGTTTGTTGACCCGCTTGCGTGGTTAAATAGCAAGCTGCAAAGACAGGGGCCATGTGGGTGTGGCCGATCCGGCCATGCTTTCCGGATGCACCACGTGATTCCTTGATAACACGGCTGGAAGCGGCCAGACAAGCGACTTTGCCATATAGTGGTGCAAATGGCGGCGAATAGTCGGTAAAGCGTCAGTTTCACGCAGCAATTGCCCTGCTGCGGTGCAGCAACGTTTGACTCTATAGATCAAAGCCAACTATAATCCCGTGTCTTTGCGTGTGTAGATTTTTCTGGGAACTTGGCAATTGAGTGATTCACAACAAAGTATTGCCAAGCCAGTCTACAAAGTAGTTGCATTGCAGCTAGCAATCGCTATCAGTTTTGCCACGGTTACCCTGTTTTTTGGTGGCAGTGTCAGAGGCTGGTCCGCCGCATACGGCGGCGCTATCGCAGTCATCGGTAGCCTGGTGTATGCCCTGTTGGTGGTTCGCGGTTCTAGCGACGCCAACAAGGCATTCCGGGCGCATTTGCGCGCAGAAGTGGTGAAAATATTTATCACAGCGGTGCTGTTTATATTGGCACTGGTGTTGTTTCAGTCGGCCGCCTGGTTATGGCTGATCTTGGGTTTCGCGGTGGCAACCTTAGCATACTGGTTTTCATTGCTCGCTGTTTAATCATTGGTTTTGGGGCCTGTTGAGCTCTGAAACGACAAATCTAAATTCATTATGACCACAGAACACGCTATTGAAGCGGGCCATGCTGCCCCGGCCAACGCCACAGAATACATCAGTCACCATCTGGCCCACCTGAGAAGTGCCGACGGCATGATCAATCTGGATACGTTCTGGATTTCGGCCATTCTGGGCTTTGTTTTCCTGGCTGTTTTCTATATGGCGTCGCGCCGCGCGACGGCTGGTGTCCCTGGCAAGTTGCAAAACTTCGTCGAAATGGTCATGGAAATCGTCAATGACACTATTAATGGGGCCTTCCACGCGAAAAGCAAGGTCATCGCGCCGCTGGCCATCACTATTTTTGTGTGGGTCTGGTTGTTGAACGCGATGGACTTCCTGCCGGTTGACCTGTTGCCGAAGATCCTGAGCTGGTTTGGCGTGCATAAACTGCGCGCCGTGCCGACCGCCGACGTCAACCACACCTTCGCCATGTCGCTGTCGGTGGTGCTGTGCGTGATCGCCTTCTCGATCAAGGCCAAGGGCCTGGGCGGCTGGATCAAGGAACTGTTCACGGCACCGTTCCATGCGAGCGGCCTGATCGGCACGATCGCCCTGGCACCTGTCAATTTCTTGCTGCAAATGGTTGAGCTGGTTGCAAAACTGATCTCCCTGTCGCTGCGACTGTTCGGCAATATGTATGCCGGCGAACTGATTTTCATCTTGATCGCGTTGTTGCCTTGGTGGGCACAGTGGGCGTTGGGTGGTCCATGGGCAATTTTCCATATCTTGATTGTAACTTTGCAAGCTTTTGTGTTTATGGCGTTGACGGTTGTGTATCTGAGCCTCGCGGTTGAGAAACATTAATCATTAACTTTATATTTTGTTTTTTTAGTATCTTTCGTTTTTAAATTTAGGAGAATTTTATGCAAGCTCTGATCGCACAAGTACAAAGCATGACCGTTCTGGCAGCAGCAATCATCATCGGCCTGGCCGCAATCGGCACCGCTCTGGGCTTCGCTATCTTGGGTGGCAAATTCCTGGAAGCTTCGGCACGTCAACCAGAACTGATGCCACAACTGCAAACCAAACTGTTCGTTATCGCTGGTCTGCTGGATGCTATCTCGATGATCGGCGTTGGTGTTGCTCTGCTGTACACGTTCGCTAACCCGTTCCTGTCCGCTCTGACGGCTGTTGCTCAGTAATTCGCTCCAACCCTAGGAGAAACTTTTAGTTAGGAGCAAAGGTATGGACATCAATATGTCGCTCATCGGCCAGATGATCACCTTCGCGGTGTTGGTCTGGTTCTCGATGAAGTTCGTATTTCCAGCGCTGAACAATGCGCTGGATGAGCGTGCCAAACGAATCGCGGATGGATTGGCTGCGGCCGATCAAGGTCAGGCTTCGATGGCTGTCGCTGAAAAGCGTGCGCAAGAGGCATTGAACAGTGCACGTGAAGAAGCGTCGCAACGCGTTGCGGACGCTGAAAAGCGCGCGCAGCTGGTTGCTGAAGAGATCAAGCAAAATGCACAAGCTGAAGCTGCGCGTATCATTGCGCAAGCCCAGTCGGACGCCGAACAGCAACTGTCGAAAGCACGCGAACAATTGCGCGCTCAGGTGGCTGACCTGGCTGTCAAGGGTGCCGAGCAGATCTTGAAGCGTGAAGTCAACGCTACGGCTCACGCCGAAATGTTGCAGCGTCTTGCTGTCGAGCTGTAATCATGGCAGAACTCGCAACCGTCGCCCGTCCCTACGCGGAAGCTTTGTTCCGCGTAGCCCAAGCTGGTAAGGAGTCAAGCAACCTCGCGGCGTGGTCCGAACTGGTGTCCGAACTGGCACAGATCGGTAGCCACCCCGAGGTACAGGCGTACGCGCGCAATCCGAAAGTCTCGGAAAGCGACGTCGCCGCCACCATCCTGTCGTTGTTGAAATCGCCGCTCAATGAGGAAGTGAAAAACTTCGTCACCATGTTGATCGAAAATGGCCGCATCAGCCTGCTGCCGGAAATCGGCGCGCAATTCCATACGTTGAAAAACAGTGTGGAAGGTGCGGCTGACGCCGAGATCACGAGCGCTTTCGATCTGAGCGAAGGCCAAACGGCCGAGCTGGTCGCAACGCTGGAAAAGAAATTCAGTCGTAAGCTCAACCCTGCCGTCACAGTGGATCCATCGCTGCTCGGCGGCGTGCGCGTGGTTGTTGGCGACCAAGTGCTCGATACCTCGGTGCGCGCCAAGCTGCAGCAACTGCACGCTGCACTGGTGTCGTAAGACACGCGCTTCGGCAGGCCAGCTTAGACAGACCCTTACCCCTCGCGCAAGCTGAGAGAAACACTTTTAGGAGTTAGTATGCAACTCAACCCATCTGAAATCAGCGAGTTGATCAAGAGCCGGATCCAAGGTCTTGACGGCGGCGCTGAAGTGCGTAATCAAGGCACGGTTATTTCCGTCGCCGACGGTATCTGCCGCATCCACGGTTTGTCGGACGTGATGCAAGGCGAGATGCTGGAATTCCCAGGCAACACGTTTGGCCTGGCAATGAATCTGGAACGCGACTCCGTCGGTTCCGTGATTCTGGGTGCCTACGAGCACATCTCCGAAGGCGACACGGTGAAATGCACCGGCCGCATTCTGGAAGTGCCAGTCGGTCCTGAGCTGCTCGGCCGCGTAGTCAACGCGCTGGGCCAGCCGATCGACGGCAAAGGCGCCATCGAAACCAAACTGACGGCCGCGATTGAAAAAATCGCCCCGGGCGTGATCGCCCGTGAATCCGTTTCGCAACCGATGCAAACCGGCCTGAAGTCGATCGATGCGATGGTTCCCGTTGGCCGCGGCCAGCGCGAACTGATCATCGGCGACCGTCAAACCGGCAAGTCGGCCGTGGCGATTGATGCGATCATCAATCAAAAAGGCCAGGGCATGAAATGTATCTACGTCGCGATTGGCCAAAAAGCCTCGTCGATCAAGAACATCGTGCGCTCGCTGGAACAGCACGGCGCGATGGAATACACCATCGTTGTCGCCGCTTCCGCTTCGGAATCGGCCGCCATGCAATACATCTCGCCGTACTCCGGTTGCGCCATGGGCGAATACTTCCGTGACCGCGGTGAAGATGCACTGATCGTTTACGATGATCTGTCCAAACAAGCTGTTGCATACCGTCAAATCTCGCTGCTGCTGCGCCGTCCACCAGGTCGCGAAGCGTACCCAGGCGACGTGTTCTACCTGCACAGCCGCCTGCTGGAACGCGCAGCACGCGTGAACGCCGACTACGTCGAGAAGTTCACCGACGGCGCCGTCAAAGGCAAGACCGGTTCCCTGACGGCACTGCCGATCATTGAAACGCAAGCTGGCGACGTATCCGCCTTCGTGCCAACCAACGTGATTTCGATTACCGATGGTCAGATCTTCCTGGAAACCTCGCTGTTCAACGCCGGTATCCGTCCTGCGATTAACGCCGGTATTTCCGTATCGCGCGTCGGTGGCGCCGCCCAGACCAAGGTCATCAAAAACCTGTCCGGCGGTATCCGTACCGACTTGGCGCAGTACCGTGAACTGGCCGCGTTTGCGCAGTTCGCTTCGGACCTGGATGAATCGACCCGCAAGCAGCTGGACCGTGGTGCCCGCGTGACGGAATTGCTCAAGCAAGCCCAGTACTCGCCACTGTCGATCTCGCTGATGGCCGTATCGCTGTTCTCGGTGAACAAAGGCTTCATGGACGACGTGCCAGTCAAGCAAGTGCTGTCGTTCGAAGCTGGTGTCCACGCTTACATGAAGACCAAGCAAGCTGCTCTGCTGGCCAAGATCGAAGAAACCAAGCAACTCGACAAAGACAGCGAAGCAACTCTGTCGGCGGCCATTGCTGATTTCAAGAAATCCGGCGCATATTAAGCGGCCAGGCGGCGCCCGCCTCGAGTGAGGCGCCGCCCTACGCGCAGAAGGAGTAAGGACTCATGGCATCAAGCAAAGAGATACGTGGCAAGATCAAGAGCGTAGAGAATACGAAGAAGATCACCAAGGCGATGGAAATGGTTGCCGCATCGAAAATGCGCAAAGCGCAGGACCGTATGCGCGCCGCCCGTCCCTACAGTGACAAGATTCGGAATATCGCCGCCAATCTGGCGACCGCCAATCCGGAATACACGCACCCGTTCCTGGCAGCTGCCCAGGGTACGCAAGCGAAGGCAGTGGGTTTCATCGTTGTCACGACCGACAAGGGTCTGTGCGGCGGCATGAACACCAACATCCTGCGCCAGGTGACGTCGAAGTCGCGCGAGCTGGAAGCAGCTGGCAACCGGGTTGAAGCTGTTGCCATCGGTAACAAGGGTTTGGGTTTTTTGAATCGCATCGGCGTCAAGATCATTGCGCACGCCATTCAAACCGGTGATACGCCCCACCTGGACAAATTGATCGGACCTGTCAAGGTCATGCTCGAAGAGTTCCAGGCAGGCAAGATCGATGCAGTGTACCTGTGCTACACCAAATTCATCAACACGATGAAACAGGAACCAGTCGTGGAGCAGTTGCTGCCCCTGACGGCCGACAAGATGGTCGCCGACAAGGGTGCCCACTCGTGGGATTACATCTACGAGCCGGACGCGCAAAGCGTGATCGACGAATTGCTGGAGCGCTATGTAGAAGCGCTGGTGTACCAGGCAGTCGCGGAGAATCTGGCGTCCGAGCAATCGGCACGGATGGTCGCGATGAAAGCTGCAAGCGACAACGCGGGTAGTGTGATCGGCGAATTGAAGCTGATCTACAACAAGACCCGCCAAGCTGCGATTACCAAAGAACTCTCCGAAATCGTCGCCGGTGCGGCTGCGGTTTAAACGAATTTAACTATATTGAAGGAACGAACATGGCTGATGGCAAAATCGTTCAGTGTATCGGCGCTGTGGTGGACGTTGAGTTTCCCCGCAACGCGATGCCTAAGGTATTTGATGCCTTGAAGATGGCAGGCTCGGAACTGACCCTGGAAGTACAACAGCAGTTGGGCGACGGCATTGTCCGTACCATTGCACTCGGCTCGTCCGATGGCCTGCGTCGCGGCATGATGATTCAAAATACCGGCAAACCTATCATGGTGCCAGTCGGTAAAGCAACCCTGGGTCGCATCATGGACGTGCTGGGCAACCCGATCGACGAATGCGGCCCCGTGTCGCACGAGCAGATCGCGTCGATCCACCGCACCGCTCCTGCATACGACGAACTGTCGCCATCGCAAGAACTGCTGGAAACCGGCATCAAGGTGATCGATCTGGTTTGCCCGTTTGCAAAAGGCGGTAAAGTTGGTCTGTTCGGCGGCGCTGGCGTAGGCAAGACCGTGAACATGATGGAACTGATTAACAACATCGCCAAGGCGCACAGCGGCGTGTCCGTGTTCGCCGGTGTGGGTGAGCGTACCCGTGAAGGTAACGACTTCTACCACGAGATGGCTGACGCGAAAGTGGTCGATCTGGAAAATCCAGAGAACTCCAAGGTCGCGATGGTCTACGGTCAGATGAATGAACCGCCAGGTAACCGTCTGCGCGTCGCGCTGACCGGCCTGACGATCGCTGAATCGTTCCGTGATGAAGGCAAGGACGTTCTGTTCTTCGTCGACAACATCTACCGCTTCACGCTGGCCGGTACCGAAGTGTCGGCACTGCTGGGCCGTATGCCGTCGGCTGTGGGTTACCAACCGACCCTGGCGGAAGAAATGGGCCGTCTGCAAGAGCGTATCACGTCGACCAAGACCGGTTCGATCACCTCGATCCAGGCCGTCTACGTTCCAGCCGATGATTACACCGATCCGTCGCCTGCTACCACGTTTGCTCACTTGGATTCGACCGTTGCGCTGTCGCGTGACATCGCTTCCCTGGGTATCTACCCAGCCGTGGACCCGCTGGATTCGACCTCGCGTCAGCTCGATCCGTTGATCGTTGGTCAAGAGCACTATGACACCGCGCGTGCCGTGCAAACGACCCTGCAACGCTACAAGGAATTGCGCGACATTATCGCGATTCTGGGTATGGACGAGCTGGCACCGGAAGACAAACTGCTGGTTGCCCGTGCACGTAAGATGCAGCGTTTCCTGTCGCAGCCTTTCCACGTCGCTGAAGTCTTTACCGGCGCGCCTGGTAAATACGTTTCGCTCAAAGACACGATCAAGGGCTTCAAAATGATCGCTTCGGGCGAACTCGATCACCTGCCGGAACAAGCGTTCTACATGGTCGGCACGATCGAAGAAGCAATCGAAAAAGCCAAGAAACTTAACTAAGTTAAGTCTGGGCCTAACCCCGCCCCTTACACGGCGGGGTTCTTCAACCCGATAGGACACACATGGCACACACAATTCACGTTGACGTGGTTTCCGCTGAAGAACTGATTTTTTCAGGCGAAGCAGAATTCGTCGCGTTGCCGGGTGAACAGGGCGAGCTGGGTATCTACCCACGCCACACGCCTTTGATTACCCGCATCCGTCCGGGCGCGGTCCGCATCAAGGTAGTCGGCCAGGCTGAAGAAGAGTTCGTCTTCGTTGCCGGCGGCTTGCTGGAAGTGCAACCGGATACCGTGACCGTCCTGGCCGATACCGCGATCCGCGGTCACGACCTCGACGAAGCGAAAGCGCTGGAAGCGAAGAAGTTGGCGGAAGAAAATATCCACAACAAGGATTCGGGCATCGACTACGCGCAAGCGCAAGCCGAGCTGGCCAGCGCGATTGCGCAGCTGGCGGCGATCCAGAAGCTGCGCAAGCATTAATTTGCTCGCATGCAGTAATACAAAAAGGCAGCCTGCGGGCTGCCTTTTTTTTCAGCAAACGGATGTCAGTAAAAATTAACGGCGCTTGTCCTTCCCCCTTTCCAGCCCCGCCTTCAAGACCGTCTTCCACTTGGCGCGCGCGGCAATGCGCTCGAGCGGCGTCTCCTCGCTACGGCGGGCGTCGCGCAGCAGCTTGTGATAGTTGCGCAGGCGGTCCCCGTCGACGGCGCCACGGACCTGGCAACCGGGTTCGCTGGCATGCTGGCAATCGCGGAACTGGCACGTCGCTGCCAGCGCCGCGATGTCGTCAAAGGTGGCGGCCAGGGTCTGCGCATCGGCATCGGCGCGCCAGCTGCGCAAGCCCGGCGTGTCGATGATGCAGGCGCCATCCGCACACAGGTGCAGCGAGCGGGCCGTCGTCGTATGCCGGCCGCGGCCGTCGCCATGGCGCACGCCATTGGTCGCTTGATCCGCCGCGCACAAGGTATTGGTCAGGCTGGACTTGCCCGCGCCCGATGAGCCGAGCAGCACCAGGGTCTGGCCGGCGCCCAGCCAGGGCTCCAGGATGGCCACGTCATACGCATGGCGCGTATCGATGGCAAACAACGGTACGTGGGGCGGCAGACGCTGTTTCAGCAGCGCCAGCTTGCGCGCCACATCGTCGGCCACGTCGGCCTTGCTCAGCACCACCACGGGGCTGACCTGGGCCGCCAGCACGATGGCCAGATAACGCTCCAGGCGGCGCGGATTGAAATCCCCATCGAGTCCCATCACCAGCAGGGCCGTGTCGACATTGCTGGCCAGCACCTGGCGCCGGCCGTCATTGCCGCGCCGCGCGATCTGCGTGACCGGGGATAAGTGCGCCGTTATCCACAGCGTGCCGTGACCATCGGGTTCGGCGGCGACCCAGTCGCCGACCGCGAGGATGGTGTCGTGTTCCAGCAGCGCGTGCAGCAGGCGCGGCAGGATCTGCGCCGGCTGTTCCAGGCTGCCGTCGTGCACGAGCAGGCTGTCCCGGTGGACGGCGCAAACGCGCATCAGCTGCGTGGCGGGGGAAGATAAGTCGAGTTGGGTGGCTGCGCCGGCGATGGCCTGCTGCAGCCCGATAAGGCGTAGTTGCGCAAAATCGAATGCGATCATGGTAGCGTTATTCCAGATTCTGTCGTCCGCGTGCGGACGTGTAGCCTGCGCGTGCAGGCACCGCCAGTCGCAATGACTGGCACGAAAGAAGGGAAGTCGGCTACGCGATCACGCGTATGGGGAATGGCGGGCTAAAAAGGCTTAGCTGGGGAAACAGTGATCAGGCAGCCGACAGCACGGCAGTATCCGAATGGCGCATGTTGTCTACTCCTGTTGTGTGATGGAAAACGCCAGTGTGCCAGCGGCACGCGCCGCCGTCAATGGACGGTGTGGCTCAGCTGCACATGCCGTATGCCTGGCGTTCGGGGAAATAACGGTACGTAAACGTGCGCACCGGATAGCGCTTGCCGCCGACGAGCATGTCGGGCATGGACAGATCAAAGCGCTGCGGCAGCTGGCGCGGCAGTTGCAGGCGCAGGCGCCACTGGGTTTCCTTGCTGTTGCCGACGGCGGCAAACATGATGGGCAGCTGCTCGATGACGTCGACGATCTCCGCCTTCTGGTTCATGCCGCGCTGGTAAATGGTGAGTATCTTGGCTTCCGCGAAAGGCGGCTTTTTCGGTTCTTCCAGCAGGAAGGACAGGCGCGTAAAACTGGCTTGCGTGCCGACGGGCAAGGTAAAGATCAGCGCCAGCTCCGTGCCGCCTTCCTTCAAGGTGACGGGCGGCGTGGCGTAGATGCTGATACCGCGCGGCAGTTCGAAACGCGAGCCATCCGTCCACGTCTTGCACTCGGGCGTGGTGGCCTGATACAGGCTGGGCGCCGTGTAGTCATCGCAGGCGGAAACCAGCAGCAGCAGGGGCAGGGCAAGGAGGGCGGAACGGCGCATGGGAGTCACGGTTGGGGGATCAGCCGACAGTGTAAGCGATCCCCGCGCGATCCACCAGCGACGCCAGGTCTACCCGGGCGGGGCACGGCGCACGGACTGCAGCTGGCAATGCGCCGGTTGCAGCGCCGCCTGGATGATGTCCAGCGCCAACTGCGGCCGGGCCGGGCCGCACATGAAGATGTCGACGGCGGCAAAGCCGCATTCCGGCCAGGTGTGGATGGAGATGTGCGACTCGGCCAGCAGCAGCACGCCCGTGACGCCCTGGCCGGGGCCAAAGCTGTGGAAATGGCCGTGCAGTACCTGCGCCCCGGCGGCCAGCGCCGCCGCGCGCAGCAGGCCTTCGAGCGCGGCGCAATCGCGCAGGCGCTCCGGCGCGATGCCCGGCAGGTCGGCCAGCAGATGGGTGCCCAGGGGCAGATGCGGTGTGGACGCCATGCTTATTTGTGGCTGCCGCCGCTGGAGCCGCCGCCATAGCTGCCGCCGCCGCCGCCCGTGCGCGAACTCCAGCTGCTGCCACTGCCGCTGCCGGCCACCTTGAACATGCGCACCCAGTTGGCGGCCGTGACGGAAAACGTCACCATCAGGGCATAGATCACGTATTTACTCATGGGGGATTCTTTGCATTCTTGTCGAGGAAAACGGCGGGCAGGAACAGCGCCAGGCAGCCCAGCAAACTCCACATCAAGGTGCTGGAGAACGAGACGAACATGGGGATCGCGTTCAAGACCAGCACGATGACCATGAAGACCTTGGCGATGCCGCGGTGGCTCAGCTGGATATTCTGCGCCTTGGCGCCGCCATGGAAGGCGGCGCCGAACCAGGCGGCCATCTGGTCATAGGCGACGGGCACGGAGCGCGACCAGGTCATCTCCTCGCCCGTGAGCTCCGCCGCCAGCTTGGTCTGTCCCTGTTCGAATTCAAACACGCGCGTGCTGTCGCCGACGGCCACCTTCCAGTTGAAGGCGCCAGCCGCATACACGACCTGCGAGCCGTAGTCATACAGTTTGCGGTAGGTGGCGCCATCGAGCGTGCAGCTGGCGGCGTCCAGCGAGGCCCAGTTGGGCCAGTTCGGCAGCACGTTCGAGCGCGACCAGCCCTCGTCCGTCTCCACCAGCCAGAAGAAGCCGGCGCGCGCGTTGTACAGCAGGTATTCGTTCCACTCGCTGCCCTCGTCGTCGGCGCGGCGCATCATGCCGATCACCGTGAAATCCACATTGCTGATCTTCGCGCTGGCGCCCAGCTCCAGCGTGATGTCGGCGTTGTCGTGCACCTGCTTGCCGATGGCCAGCACCTGCGCTTCCGGGCCGCTGGCGTCGAGCTGCGCGTGGCAGGCGGGGCACACCATCTGCGCCGCCGCGCCGGGTACATACTGGATGCCGCTGCCGCAGGAGGGGCAGTCGAGCGCATCGAGCTTGCCGCGGTACTTGCCGGCGCTTTTGGCGATGGCATCGTCGTCGCGCAGCAGCTGGCACTGCAAACTGTCCAGGGTGACGGCCACGCCCTGGTAGACGACCGGTTGCGGGCCATCCGTGTAGTCGAGCGTGACGAAGCTGGCGTAGTTGCGGAAATCCGCCACCTGGATGCGCCAGCCCGCGCCCACCTTGAAGGGCAGCTCGCCCTGGCCGGCGATGCACTCGGCGTTGCGGATCTCGGCGGCCGTGTACGGTTCGCCGCAGATCGTGTAGCGCCTGCCCGGCGCCAGCTCGCCAAAGGCGGGCAGTGCGTCCTGCGTGCCGCGCTCGCGCGTCAGCGTGTACAGGCCGGACGAGTCGCCCAGCCACGCCGTGCTGGCGTCGTCGAACAGCAGATACCACTCGTTCCACGTGCCGGCGCTGTAGCGCTGCTGGATGCGGCCGACGACGGTGAAGTGCACGCCGTCGTGCACGCCGGCCGTGCCGATCTGGATCGGTGTATAGTCTTCCAGGACGGCCGACATCTTGCCCACGTCCCTGACGGCATCGGCGTCCTTGAGGATGGTGCTGTGGCAGTACTCGCACACGGCGAGCACGGAAGCGTGCGAGCGGAAACGGACTTCCGCGCCGCAGCTGGGACAGGAAACAGTTTGCATGCAGTCGTATTTCGCTCTAATCAGCCGATCAGTTTTTTCAGCAGTTCAGCCTTGGCGCCGTCGTAGTCGGCCGGCGAAATGAGTCCCTTGTCCAATAAACCCTTGAGTTTTTCCAGGCGCGCCTCGATCGGTTCTTCCGCGGGTGCCGGTGGCGCCGCCGGAGCGGGGGCCGGGGCGGGCTGCTGCAGCGCACCGCCCATGCTTTGCGCCATCACCTGGCCGATCGACAGCCCGGCGCCCAGGCCGGCGCCGATGCCGGCCATGCCGCCTTCGTTCTGCGCCGCCAGCGGGATGGCATTGGCCACCTGGAATTTGGTGTAGCCGCTCATCTTGTCGGCGCCCAGGCCGCCCTTCATGCCGGCGGAAATACGCTCGTCGAGCGCCGCCTGCAATTCTTCGGGCAGGCTGATGCTGGCCACGTTGAATTCATCGAGGCCCACGCCGTAGCGGGCAAACGCCTGCGTCAGGCCATCCTTGACTTCCTGCGCCATCAGCGCCTGGTTGGCCGCCATGTCGAGGAAGGGGACATTCGCGCCGCCCAGCGAGCTGGCCATGCTCGACATCAGAATGCCGCGCAACTGATCTTCCACCTCGTCGCGCGTATAGACTTCGCGCGTGCCGCTGATCTCGGTGAAGAAGGTGCGGGCGTCGGCGATGCGGTACGAATACATGCCGAAGGCGCGCACGCGGATCATGTCGAAATCCTTGTCGCGGATGGTGATCGGCTGCGGCGTGCCCCACTTGCGGCCGGTCTGCACGCGCGTGCTGAAGTAATACACGTCCGACTTGAACGGCGAATCGAACAGCTTGTCCCAGTTTTTCAGGTTGGTCAGCAACGGTAACGTCTGCGTCGTCAGCTTGTGCGTGCCGGGACCGAAGACGTCGGCGATCTTGCCTTCATTGACGAAGACGGCGACCTGCGATTCGCGCACATTCAGGATGGCGCCGTTCTGGATCTCGAAATCCTGCATGGGAAAGCGCCAGGCCAGCACGCCTTCCGTCTCTTCGTTCCACTGCAGTACGTCGATAAACTGCTTCTTGATAAAGCTGCCGATGCTCATGATGGATGTCCTTGAATAAGATAAAGCGGTGTCAGGAAATGCAGGCGGCGTTGATGGCGCCGATCGACAGCGAAATGGCGCCCAGCAGGCCGCCGAAGGCGTTGTTGTTCGATTCGATCTGGTCCTTCGACATGCGCAGCAGGCGCGTGGTGACCACATAGGCGAGCAATTGCACCACCATGGCGCCGAAGGCCCAGGCGAAGAATTGCTGGTAGTCGGCCGTGTGCATCAGGGACGAGGCGATGGTGGCGGAAAAGCCCAGCAGCGCGCCGCCCAGCGACAGGGCCGCCGCCTGATTGCCCTGGCGGATCAGCAGCACTTCGTTATACGGCGTGACGCGCGTGTAGATGATAAAAAAGGCAATCAGCAGCGCGGCGGCCAGTATAAGATGGATCAGATAGTTTAGGATGGCGGGCACGGCTTTCCTCGCAATGAGTATTTGATAACGTCAACGCATATTAGAACAAAAAAAGTCCAATGAACAAAAAGATTCTGATTTTGTCCGTCTTCGTGGTCGCCTCCTGCGGCCTCGCGTATGAACTGATCGCCGGCGCCATGTCCAGCTACCTGCTCGGCGACTCCATCCTGCAGTTTTCCACCATCATCGGCTGCTACCTGTTTGCCATGGGGGTGGGCGCTCACTTTTCCAAGTATGTGCGGGACGACGACGTGCTCTCGCGCTTCGTCGACATCGAGCTGGCCGTGGGCCTGATCGGCGGCCTGTCGGCCGCCATCCTGTTCATGACGTTTTCGTGGATGGCCGCGCCCTTTCGGACCTTATTGTATGTGATGGTGTTCCTGATCGGCGCACTGGTCGGCATGGAAGTGCCGCTGGTGATGCGTGCCCTGAATTCGCGCCAGACGGAGTTTTCCGAACTGGTCAGCCGCGTGCTCACCTTCGATTATCTGGGTGCGCTGGCCGTCTCCCTGCTGTTCCCGCTGGTGCTGTCGCCCTACCTGGGGCTGGTGCGCACGGGCTTTTTGTTCGGCATGCTCAACGTGGGCGTGGGCCTGTGGACGATCTGGGTGTTCCGCGCGGAGCTGAAGAATTTGACGGGGCGCTTCCTGCGCGCCTGCGCCGTGATGCTGGTATTGATCGCCGGCTTTGCCATGTCGGACCGCATGGTGGCCTGGGGTGAACACGGCCTGTTCGGCGACCAGATCGTGTATTCCACCACCACGCCCTACCAGCGCCTGGTGATCACGCGCTGGAAGGACGATACGCGGCTGTACATCAATGGCAACCTGCAGTTTTCCTCGCGCGACGAGTACCGCTACCACGAAGCGCTGGTACACCCCGTGCTGGAAGCCTTGCCGTGGGCGCGCCGCGTGCTGGTGCTGGGCGGCGGCGATGGCCTGGCCCTGCGCGAAATCCTCCGTTATCCACAGATCGAACACGTCACCGTGGTCGACCTCGACCCCGCCATGACGGCCGCCTTTACCACGCGCCCGGAGCTGGCAAAGCTGAATAACAATTCGTTCTCGGACAAGCGCGTCACCGTCGTCAATGCCGATGCCGCCGTCTGGCTGCGCAACAACGGCGACATGTTCGACGCGGCCATCGTCGACTTTCCCGATCCATCCAGCTTCGCGCTTGGTAAACTGTACTCGGTGCCGTTCTACGATCTGGTGAAAAAGCACCTGGCGGCCAAGGGCCTGATGGTGGTGCAATCGACGTCGCCGTTCTTTGCCCCGCACGCCTACTGGACCATCAATTCGACCCTGCGCGAAGTGGGCATGCGCACCTGGCCCTACCACGCCTACGTGCCCTCGTTCGGCGAGTGGGGTTTTATTCTCGCTTCCCCCCAGCTCGACTACAAACCGCCCACCAGCTACCGCCTGCCCATGCGCTACCTGAATGCGGACACCACGCGCGAGATGTTCATCTTCCCGCCCGACATGCAGCCGTTGCCGATGGCGCCGAACCGCCTCAACACCCAGTCGCTCGTGCATGAATTCGAGCAGGACTGGAACCGGGTGATCCGCTGATGCAGCGCCGTTCCTTCCTGCTGTGGGCTGCCGGTGGCACGGCAGCGGCCGCCGCTGGCATCGGCAGCATCGCCGCGTATCTGCGCTGGCAGGAAATTACGCCGAAGGTGTTGTATCCGGGCCGCAGCGAAGGACACTATCTTCGCGATCGCAAGGCATTGCCAGCGCCTACCCGAACGCTGACGACCGATGTGGCCATCCTTGGTTCCGGCATCGCCGGCCTGACGGCTGCCTGGCGCCTGAACAAGCTGGGGCACAGGGACTTTCTCATGATCGACGGCCCGCAGCCGTATGGCAACGCGGCCGGCGGCCGCTTCGGCGACCTGGCCTATCCGACCGGCGGCCATTACCTGCCGCTGCCTTCGCCCGAATCGACCCATGTGCGCGAGATCCTGTTCGACCTGGGCATTATCCAGCGCGATCCGATGGCGGAAAAGCCGTACTATGACGAGCGCTACATCCTGCATGCGCCGGAAGAGCGATTGCTGTTCAACGGCCACTGGCAGGACGGCTTCATTCCCACCGAAGGCGTGCCGCCTGCGGAACTGGCGCAGCATGAACGCTTCTTTGCCGAGGTGCGGCGCCTGCGCCAGGCGCATGGCAACGATGGCAAGCGCGTCTTCGTTTTCCCTACCGTGGCGTCGTCGCAAGACCCGGCCTGGCAGGCGCTCGACACCATCACCTTGAAGCAGTGGATGGAGCGCGAAGGCTATACCTCGCCCACCCTGCACTGGTACCTGAACTACTGCTGCCGCGACGATTACGGTACGCGCTACGACCAGGTCTCGGCCTGGGCCGGTTTGCATTACTATTGCAGCCGCTGGGGCCAGGCGGCGAATGCCGGCAATGGCGCCTGGCTGACCTGGCCGGGCGGCATGCAGCCGGTCGCCACGGCCATGGAGCAGGCGTCGGGCGTCAAACGTCATGCGGGCACGGTGGTTTCCGTGACCACCACAAAACAGGGCGTGGAGGCGCTGTGCCTGGAACTGGTCGACGGCCAGCCGCGCACTTACCTGGTCAAGGCACGCAAGGCCATTTGCGCCATGCCACTGTATGTGGCGGCGCGCGTGGTGAAGAATATCGCCGGGTATGGCTTTGACGCGCAGCGCGATACGCCCGCGTATGCGCCGTGGCTGGTGGCGAATTTTTTACTGAAACGCTTTCCCGAGGAACTGCCGCATGCGCCCCTGTGCTGGGACAACGTGGTGTACCAGGAACCGGGCCTCGGCTATGTCGTCTCGACGCACCAGGACATCCGCGTGCGCCCGCCCGAGAAAACCGTCTTCAGCGCCTACGTGGCCCTGTCCGACCGCACGCCGCAGCAAGCGCGCAAGTGGCTCGACACGGCCAGCCCCGAAGAACTGCTGGCGCTGGCCAGCGTCGATTTAAAGACGGCGTATGGGCGCGATTTCGCGCGCTGCGTCGAGCGCGTCGACATCACCGTGCGCGGCCACGCCATGGCGGCGCCCTTGCCGGGATTTCGCAGCAACGCGGGCTTGAAGGCCTTGCGCGAACACGACGGCGCCATCCTGTTCGCGCATGCGGATTTGTCGGGCTTTTCCGTGTTCGAAGAGGCGGCCTGGTGGGGGGATCGGGCGGCGCGCCTTGCGGCAAAATAAAAAAGGCCGGCGCGAACGCCGGCCAGAGCCCCCTAAGGCTCGAACCTGTGCTTCCTTGTTCTTCTCATTTATTTTTATTAATCACGTCGATGAACACGGCCGCCAGCAGCACCAGGCCCTTGATCACCTGCTGGTAATCGATGCCGATGCCCATGATCGACATGCCGTTGTTCATCACGCCCATGATGAAGGCGCCGATGACGGCCCCCATCACCTTGCCCACGCCGCCCGAGGCCGAGGCGCCGCCGATGAAGCAGGCGGCGATCACGTCCAGCTCGAAGCCCGTGCCCGCCTTCGGCGTGGCCGTGTTCAGGCGGGCCGCGAAGATCAGGCCGGCCAGCGCGGCCAGCATGCCCATGTTGACGAAGGTGTAGAAGCTGACCCGTTCCGTCTTGATGCCGGACAGGCGCGCCGCCTTTTCGTTGCCGCCCACGGCGTACACGCGGCGGCCCAGCACGGTGCGGTTGGTGATGAAGGTGTAGGCGACGATGAGCAGCGACATCACGGCCAGCACGTTGGGGAAACCGCGGTACGACGCCAGCAGGTAGCTGAAATACACCATCACGGCAGCGAACACGCCGTTTTTCAACAGGAAGAAGGCGCGCGGCTCGTTTTCCATGCCGTGTTTCAGTTGCTTGGCGCGGCTGCGCAGCGAGGTGACGATCAGTGCCACGGCGGCGATCACGCCCAGCAGCAGAGAGAAGCCGCGCAGGTTGTCGCCGCCGAACGGGTCGGGCAGGAAGCCCGAGCTGAGCATCTGGAAGCCTTCCGGGAAGGGGCCGACCGACTGGCCTGCCAGCAGCGCCAGGGTCAGGCCCTTGAAGACCAGCATGCCGGCCAGGGTGACGATGAAGGACGGGATTTTAAAGAAGGCGACGAAATAGCCTTGCGCGCCGCCGATGACGGCGCCGGCCAGCAGGCAGAGGATGCTGGCGGCGACAAAGTTCATCTCGTAGTTGACGATCAGGACGGCGGCCAGCGCGCCGACGAAGCCCACCACCGAGCCGACGGACAAATCGATATGGCCGGCCACGATGACCATCAGCATGCCCAGTGCCATGATGACGATGTAGCTGTTTTGCAGCACCAGGTTCGTCAGGTTCAGCGGCTGCATCAGGGTGCCGTCCGTCATGTACTGGAAAAAGCCCATGATGACGATCAGCGAGAGCAGCATGCCGTAGTCGCGCATATTGTTTTTCAGGAAGCCGGCATAGCTTTTCGCTTGCGGCGCGGTGCCGGGGGTGGTGCCTGCCGCCGCTCCCGCTGTCAGTTTATTGTCCATTGTTTTCTCCGTGTGTAACGATCGCGCGCATGATGCGTTCCTGCGATGCTTCTGCCGCGCTCAGTTCTGCCGCGAAGCGGCCTTCGTTCATGACATAGATCCGGTCGCACATGCCCAGCAGTTCCGGCATTTCCGAGGAAATCATGATGATGCATTTGCCTTCGGCGGCCAGCTCGCTGATGATGCTGTAGATCTCGTACTTGGCGCCCACGTCGATGCCGCGGCTCGGTTCATCGAGGATCAGCACGTCGGGGCGCGAAAACAGCCACTTCGCCAGCACCACCTTCTGCTGGTTGCCGCCGGACAGGTTGACCACCTTCTGCGCCACGCTCGAGCAACGGGTCTTGAGCTTGCGGCGGAACTCCTCGGCCACGCTGAACTCACGCTGCTCGTCGATCACCATGTGCCGCGAAATCGCGTCCAGGTTGGCCAGGCTGGTGTTCTTCTGGATGTCTTCCTCGAGGATCAGGCCCAGGCCCTTGCGGTCTTCCGTGACATACGCGAGGCCGTGGGCGATCGCCTTGCCGATGGTGCTGACGTCGATCTCCTGGCCATGCTTGAGCACCGTGCCGCTGATGCGCTGGCCGTAGGCGCGGCCGAACAGGCTCATCGCCAGTTCCGTGCGCCCGGAGCCCATCAGGCCCGCGATGCCGATGATCTCGCCCTTTTTCGCGTGCATATTGATGCCCTTGATGACGGGGCGGTCGGCATGCTCGGGATGGAAGACGCGCCAGTCGCACACTTCGAAAATGGTCTCGCCGATGGTGGGCGTGCGCGGCGGATAACGGTCGGCCATCTCGCGCCCGACCATCTTTTCGATGATGCGGTCTTCGCTGACGGGCTCCGTGCGGCAGTCGAAACTGTCGACCGTGTTGCCGTCGCGCAGCACCGTGATGGCATCGGCGACCCGTGAAATTTCATTGAGCTTGTGCGAAATCAGGATCGAGGCGATGCCCTGGGCTTTCAGGCCCAGCAGCAGGTCGAGCAGGGCCGCGCTGTCGCTTTCATTCAGGCTGGCCGTCGGCTCGTCGAGGATCAAGAGCTTGACGTCCTTGCACAGCGCCTTGGCGATTTCGATCAGCTGCTGCTTGCCCACGCCCAGGTTGGTGATCAGGGTGTCCGGGGACTCCTTCAGCCCGACTTTCTGCAGCAGTTCGCGCGTCTTCGCTTGCGCGTATTCCCAGTCGATGACGCCCATGCGGGCCGGCTCGTTGCCGAGGAAGATATTCTCGGCGATCGACAGCTGGGGCACCAGCGCCAGTTCCTGGTGGATGATGATGATGCCGATTTCTTCGCTGTCCTTGATGCCGCGGAAGTGCCGCGTCTGGCCCAGGTAATCGATGTCGCCCGTATAGCTGCCATGGCCGTAGACGCCGCTCAGCACTTTCATCAGGGTCGATTTGCCGGCGCCGTTTTCGCCGACGATGGCGTGGATCTCGCCGCTGCGTACCCGCAGGTTGACATTGTCGAGCGCAACGACGCCCGGGAATGTTTTGCGTATCCCGCGCATTTCCAGGATAGTGTTCGTCATATAACCTCTCTGGCACGGCCGCGCTGGTGGGCAGCGGTCGTGCGGCAGTCTTGTTCTTGATCGTGCGTGAAGCGAAAGGCCCGGCAGTGCCGGGCCTTCAGTACCTTGGATGCTTATTTCACTTGCGCTTCCGTGTAGTAGCCGCTACCGGTGACGAGCACCTGCTTCCAGTTCGCCTTGTCGACGGTGACGGGTTTGAGCAGGTAGGACGGCACGACCTTCACGCCGTTGTTATAGGTCTTGGTATCGTTGACGGCCGGCGTCTTGCCGCTCATCATCGCGTCGACCATGTTGGCCGTGACCTTGGCCAGTTCGCGCGTGTCCTTGAACACGGTCGATGCCTGTTCGCCGCGGATGATCGATTTCACCGACGGAATCTCCGCATCCTGGCCCGTGACGACGGGGAACGGCTGTTTCGGCGTGCCGTAGCCGACGCCCTTGAGCGAGGACAGGATGCCGATGCTCAAGCCGTCATACGGCGACAGCACCGCGTCGACGCGCGCATTGCCGTAGTAGGCGCTGAGCAGGTTGTCCATGCGGGCCTGCGCCACGGCGCCGTCCCAGCGCAGGGTGGCGACCTTTTCCATGCCCATCTGCTTCGAGCGCACCACCAGCTTGCCGCTGTCGATGTACGGTTTCAGGACCGACAGCGCGCCGTTGTAGAAGAAGTGCGCATTGTTGTCGTCGGCCGAGCCGCCGAACAGTTCGATATTGAACGGCCCTTTGCCTTCCTTGAGTTTCAGCGCCGATTCGATATAGCCCGCTTGCAGCACGCCGACCTGGAAGTTGTCGAAGGTGGCGTAGTAATCGATGTTTTTCGTGCCGCGGATCAGACGGTCATACGAGATGACCTTGATGCCCTTGTCGGCCGCCTTTTGCAGTACGTTCGACAAGGTGGTGCCGTCGATGGCGGCGATCACCAGCACCTTGGCGCCCTTGGTGATCATGTTTTCCACCTGCGCCAGCTGGTTCGGGATATCGTCGTCGGCAAACTGCAAGTCCGTCTTGTAGCCGCGCTCCTTGAATACCTTGACCATGTTGTCGCCGTCGGCGATCCAGCGCATGGACGATTTGGTCGGCATCGAGATGCCGATCGCGCCCTTGTCGGCGGCGCTTGCCACGGGCATTACCGCCATGCCGGAGATGGCCAGCGCCAGGCTCGCGGTCAGCATTTTCATTGTTGTTTTCATTTCAGGTCTCCACCGTCTTCGATAGTTGAATGTGCCAGGGCCGTCGTCCAGCGGGCGGGCTCCGTGCGGATGGCCGATTGCGGGCCACGGCTGATACTAGTTTGTCCATCCATCCCTCACCAATCACTTTTTTCGCATAGCCGATATCCAAAACGATATCGATAGGCCAATTGATGCGATGCGCCATAGCGCCCCTTCCCGCCTGCGGACAGGGCGGGAGCGGAGGACGGGCGGCGGCTTTTTTTGGTGCACTGCAATACCAATAATCATCATTCAATTTGGTGATTTTCGTAATTGCGGCGACACAGGGCGGCGCGCAGAATCGGTCCGGACTTGAAGACCAGCCATCCCGTCACGACCTTTTGAAAGCTTGCCATGCAGCCGATTTCCCCCGCCTCCCTGTTGCCCGCCGACCTGGCGCAGGCTCTCCTCATCGGCCGTATCTGGCGTGACGGCCCCTGCGTCGTCGCCGTGCGCGGCGGCGAGGTGGTCGACATCACGCAGACGGTGGCGACGGTGGCCGAGCTGTTCGAGCGCAGCGATGCGCTCGATATCGCCCGTCATGCGCCCGGCGTCGCGCTCGGCTCCGTGCAGGCGCTGCTGGCGCAGGCGCTGGCCGCGCCGGCTGGCGAGCCGTTCCTGCTGGCGCCGTGCGACCTGCAGGCCGTCAAGGCCTGCGGCGTGACCTTCGCCGTCAGCCTGCTGGAACGGGTGATCGAGGAACAGGCGGGCGGCGACGCGGCACGCGCGGCGAGCCTGCGCACCGCCCTGCAAACGACGCTGGGCGGCGACCTGTCCGCATTGAAACCGGGCTCGGACGCGGCGCAGCGCCTGAAACAGCAGCTGCAGCAGCGCGGCGCCTGGTCGCAATACATGGAAGTGGGCATCGGCCCCGATGCGGAAGTGTTTACCAAGGCGCAGCCGATGTCGTCGGTGGGTTGCGGCGCGCAGGTGGGCTTGCTGCCATCGTCGGCCTGGAACAACCCGGAGCCGGAGATCGTCCTGGCCGTCAACAGCCGTGGCGAGGTGCTGGGGGCGACCCTGGGCAACGACGTCAACCTGCGCGACATCGAAGGGCGCAGCGCCCTCTTGCTGGGCAAGGCCAAGGATAACAACGGCTCCTGCGCCATCGGCCCCTTCATCCGCCTGTTCGACGAACACTTCACGCTCGACACCGTGCGCCAGGCGGAAGTGTCGCTGCTGATCGAGGGCGCGGACGACGGCTTTGTGCTCGAAGGCGCCAGCTTCATGCGCGAGATCAGCCGCGACCCGCTCGACCTGGTGCGCCAGACGGCAGGCCAGTATCACCAGTATCCGGACGGCTTCATGCTGTTCCTGGGGACCATGTTCTCGCCCGTGAAGGACCGCGGCGCGCAGGGCGGCGGCTTCACGCACCACCTGGGCGACCGCGTGACGATTGCCAGCGCCGCGCTGGGCGCGCTGGTCAACGAAGTGCAGCGCTGCGATGCGATTGCCCCCTGGACGTTCGGCGTGCGCGCGCTGTACCAGAACCTGGCCCGCCGCGGTTTGCTTTGATCCGATTTTTTGAAAAGAGAGACACCATGCAGCATGCAACCTATCCCAGCCTGACTGATAAACGCGTCGTCATCACGGGCGGCGGCACCGGCATCGGCGTGGCCATCGTCGAGGCGTTCGCGCGCCAGGGCGCCCGCGTCACCTTTCTCGACATCGCCCGCGAGGCGTCGCTGGCGCTGCAGGAAAGGCTGGCCCACCTGCCGCAGCCGCCCGTTTTCCGCTATTGCGACCTGACGGACCTGGCGGCCCTGGCCGCCACCTTCGCCGAGATCGAACACAGCGCGGGCGCCACGGATATCCTCATCAACAACGCGGCCAATGACGACCGCCACCAGTTGCAGGACGTCACGCCCGCCTACTGGGACGAGCGCATCGCCGTCAACCTGCGCCACCAGTATTTCTGCGCCCAGGCAGTGGCGCCGGCCATGCGCGCCAAGGGCAGCGGCGTGATCCTCAACCTGGGCTCGATTTCCTGGCACCTGGCGCAGGCGAACCTGTCGATCTACATGACGGCGAAAGCCGGCATCGAGGGCCTGACGCGCGGACTGGCGCGCGACCTGGGGGGCGACGGCATCCGCGTCAACTGCATCATTCCCGGCGCCGTGCGCACGCCGCGCCAGGAGCGGCTGTGGCATACGCCGGAAGCGGAAGCCGTGATCCTGCAGGGACAATGCCTGCAGCTGCGCGTGGAGCCGGAAGACGTGGCGGCGCTGGCGCTGTTCCTCGCGTCGGACAACGCGGCCAAGTGCGCGGGACGCGAATACTATGTCGACGCAGGCTGGTACGGCGCATGAGTACCCCAGGCAACCGCCAGGCGCGGCGTTTCCGCTCGCAGGACTGGTTCGACAATCCCGACCACATCGATATGACGGCGCTGTACCTCGAGCGCTTCATGAACTACGGCATCACGGCCGAGGAACTGCGTTCGGGCCGGCCCATCATCGGCATTGCGCAAAGCGGCAGCGACATCAGTCCCTGCAACCGCATCCACCTGGAACTGGCCCAGCGCGTGCGCGACGGCATCCGCGACGCGGGCGGCATCCCGATGGAATTCCCGCTGCACCCGATCTTCGAGAACTGCCGCCGTCCCACGGCCGCGCTGGACCGCAACCTCGCGTATCTGGGCCTGGTGGAGATCCTGCATGGCTACCCGATCGACGCCGTGGTGCTGACGACGGGCTGCGACAAGACCACGCCGGCGCAATTGATGGCGGCGGCCACGGTGGACATTCCCGCCATCGTGCTGTCGGGCGGCCCCATGCTCGACGGCTGGATGGACGGTGAACTGGTCGGTTCCGGCGCGGCCATCTGGAAGGGCCGCCGCCAGCTGTCCGCCGGCGTGATCGACAACGACAAATTCCTGCAGATCGCCGCCGCCTCGGCGCCGTCGGCTGGCCACTGCAACACCATGGGCACGGCATCGACCATGAATGCGCTGGCCGAGGCGCTGGGCATGTCCCTGACGGGCTGCTCGGCCATTCCCGCGCCGTACCGCGAACGGGGCCAGATCGCCTATGCAACGGGGCGCCGCATCGTCGGCATGGCGCATGACGACGTGCGCCCGTCGCGCATCCTCACGCGCGAGGCATTTTTGGACGCCATCATCGTCAACGCGGCCATCGGCGGCTCCACCAACGCCCAGCCGCACCTGATGGCCATGGCGCGCCATGCGGGCGTGGCATTGCACTCGAGCGACTGGATGGCGCACGGCTACGACGTGCCGCTGCTGTTGAACATGCAGCCGGCCGGGAAGTATCTGGGCGAGCGCTTCCACCGCGCCGGCGGCGTGCCTGCCGTGATGTGGGAGCTGCAGCAGGCGGGCCTGCTGCACGCGGACCGCTTGACGGTCACGGGCCAGAGCATGGCGGCCAACTTGCAAGGCCGGGAGAGCGCGGACCGCGAGATGATCCGCCCGTTTGCCGCGCCGCTGAAGGAAAAGGCCGGTTTCATGGCCTTGCGGGGCAACCTGTTCGACTTCGCCATCATGAAGACCAGCGTGATCTCGCCCGCTTTCCGCGAGCGCTACCTGTCGCGTCCCGGCAGCGAGGGCGTGTTCGAGGCGCGCGCCATCGTTTTCGACGGTTCAAGCGACTATCACGCGCGCATCAACGACCCGGCGCTCAATATCGACGACAGCTGCATGCTGGTCATGCGCGGCGCGGGTCCCGTGGGCTGGCCCGGTTCGGCCGAAGTGGTCAACATGCAGCCGCCCGACGCGCTGCTCAAGGCCGGCATTCTGAACCTGCCGACCCTGGGCGACGGGCGCCAGTCGGGCACCTCGGACAGCCCCTCGATCCTGAACGCATCGCCGGAAAGCGCCGTCGGCGGCGGCCTGGCGCTGCTGCGCACGGGCGACATCATCCGCGTGGACCTGAACGGGGGGCAGTGCGACATGCTGGTCGAGGCACAGGAACTGGCGCGCCGCGCCATGGAACTGCCGCCACCCGTCAACGACAGCGCCACGCCGTGGCAGGAACTCTATCGCGCCAGCGTGGGCCAGCTGGAAACGGGCGCCTGCATGGAGCTGGCGCTGAAATACCGCGCCGTGGGCCAGACCCTGCCGCGCCATAACCATTAGCAGGCAGGTCGCGGTAGGTCGGGTTAGCGCTCCGCGCGTAACCCGACACCACCACAGACATAAAATTTTTTAGCAGTACCCGCAGTTCAAAAAACGTTGTTAATAAAATCCAACAAGGAGACACACAATGAACAAGATCATCAGTGCAGCCATCATGACCGCCATGCTGGCATTGAGCAGCAGCGCCGCCCTGGCCGATGCGAAAAACCCGAAGATCGGCTTTTCCATCGATGACTTGCGCGTCGAGCGCTGGACGCGCGACCGCGACTTCTTCATCGCCGCCGCCGAAAAGCAGGGCGCCAAGGTCTTCGTACAGTCGGCCGACGCCAGCGAACAGCGCCAGATTTCGCAGATCGAAAACCTGATCTCGCGCGGCGTGGACGTGCTGGTGATCGTGCCGTTCAACGCCACGGTGCTCAACAACACCGTCAAGGAAGCGAAAAAGGCCGGCATCAAGGTGTTGTCGTATGACCGCCTGATCCTGAACGCCGATATCGATGCGTATATCTCGTTCGACAACGAGAAAGTGGGAGAGATGCAGGCCGAAGGCGTGACCAAGCTGCAGCCGAAGGGCAATTACTATTTGCTGGGCGGTTCGCCGACCGACAACAACGCCAAGATGCTGCGCGAAGGCCAGATGAAGGTGCTCAAACCGTACATCGACAAGGGCGATATCAAGATCGTCGGCCAGCAGTGGGTGAAGGACTGGAGCGCCACCGAAGCGCTGTCCATCGTGGAAAACGCGCTGACGGCCAACGGCAACAAGATCGACGCCATCGTCGCCTCGAACGACGGCACGGCCGGCGGCGCCATCCAGGCCCTGGCCGCGCAAAAACTGGCCGGCAAGGTGCCGGTCTCGGGCCAGGACGCCGACCTGGCGGCGGTCAAGCGCGTCATCGCCGGCACGCAGTCGATGACCGTCTACAAACCCCTGAAAACCATCGCCGCCGAAGCGGCCAAGCTGGCCGTGCAACTGGCGCGCAATGAAAAGCCGGCCTACAACTCCAGCTATGACAACGGCCTGAAAAAAGTCAGCACGGTGCTGCTCAAACCCACGCCCTTGACCAAGGCGAACGTGAATATTCTCGTCGACGACGGTTTCTATACCAAGGCGCAGCTGGGTAATTAAGTGCTGGTGTCGGGTTACGCGCTGCGCGCTAACCCGACCTACGCCTCTTTCCTGGTCAATAAATGTGAGCTCAGATGTCTGAATATCTGCTTGAAATGAAAGGCATCGTCAAACAGTTTGGCGGTGTCCGCGCGCTCGACGGCATCGACCTGCAGGTGCGGGCCGGCGAGTGCATCGGCCTGTGCGGCGAGAATGGCGCCGGCAAGTCGACCCTGATGAAGGTGCTGTCCGGCGTGTACCCGCACGGCACCTGGGACGGCGAGATCCTGTGGGATGGCCAGCCCCTGCGCGCGCAATCGATCCGCGACACGGAAGACGCGGGCATCATCATCATCCACCAGGAACTGATGCTGGTGCCGCAGCTGTCCGTGGCCGAGAATATTTTCATGGGCCGCGAACTTACCCTGCCCGGCGGGCGCATGCATTACGCGGCCATGTACAAGCGCGCCGACGAGCTGCTGCGCGAACTGAAGATACCCGAATTGAACGTGGCACAGCCCGTGATGAATTACGGCGGCGGCCACCAGCAGCTGGTGGAAATCGCCAAGGCGCTCAACAAGAATGCGCGCCTGCTGATCCTCGACGAGCCGTCGTCGTCGCTGACGGCCTCGGAAATCGCCGTGCTGCTCGATATCCTGCGCGCGCTGAAGGCCAAGGGCGTCACCTGCATCTACATTTCGCACAAGCTCGATGAGGTGGCGGCCATCTGCGACACCATCGTCGTCATCCGCGACGGCAAGCATATCGCCACCACGCCGATGGCGCAGATGAACGTGGAACGCATCATTGCGCAGATGGTGGGCCGCGAAATGTGCCAGCTGTATCCGCAGCGCGCAGTGGGGAACAATGCGCCTGCGGCCATCGGCGAAGTGCTGTTCGAGGCACGCCACGTGAGCTGCATCGATGCCGACAACCCGCAGCGCAAGCGGGTCGACGATGTGTCGTTCACCCTGCGCCGTGGCGAGATACTCGGCATCGCCGGCCTGGTGGGGGCGGGGCGCACGGAACTCGTCTCGGCCCTGTTCGGCGCCTACCAGGGGCCGTGCCAGGCCGAAGTGTGGCTCGATGGCCGCCGCATCGACACTTCGTCGCCGCAAAAGGCCATCGCCATGGGCCTGGCCATGGTGCCGGAAGACCGCAAGCATCACGGCATCGTGCCGGATCTGGACGTGGGGCAGAACATCACCCTGGCTGTGCTGGAGCAATTCGCGCGTGCCACGCGCATCGATGGCGAGGCGGAATTGACGGCCGTGCGCGGCGAGATCGCCCAGCTGGAACTGAAGGCGGCCAGCCCGTCGCTGCCCATTACGAGCCTGTCGGGCGGCAACCAGCAAAAGGCCGTGCTGGCCAAGATGCTGCTGACGCGCCCGCGCGTGCTGATCCTCGACGAACCCACGCGCGGCGTGGACGTGGGCGCCAAATATGAAATCTACAAACTGATGCTGGCGCTGGCCGACCGGGGCGTGGCCATCATCATGGTCTCGTCGGAACTGGCCGAAGTGCTGGGCGTGTCCGACCGCGTGCTGGTGATGGGCGAAGGCCGCCTGCGCGGCGACTTTATCAACGATGGCCTGAGCCAGGAAACCGTGCTGGCGGCGGCGCTGGACCAGCGCCCGGCGCCCGCCGCCAACACCGCAAACAAGGAAGCCGCAGCATGAAACCGCACAGTATCAAACAGCTGTTCACCCAATACAAGATGCTGGCCCTGCTGATCGCCGTGGCGCTGATCTGGGCCTTCTTTTCATGGAAAACGCAGGGCAGCTTCCTCACGCCGCGCAACCTGTCGAATCTGCTGCGCCAGATGTCCGTCACCGGCATCCTCGCCTGCGGCATGGTGCTGGTGATTATCGCCGGCGAGATCGACCTGTCGATCGGCTCCCTGCTGGGGCTACTCGGCGGCATCGCCGCCGTGCTGGACGTCACGCAGCACTGGCCGCTGGCGCTGAACCTGATGGCGGTGCTGGGCTGCGGCCTGGTGATCGGCCTCTTGAATGGCTACCTGACGGCGTACCGCGGCATCCCGTCCTTCATCGTGGGACTGGGCGGCATGCTGGCGTACCGCGGCATCCTGCTGGGCATCACGGGCGGCATCACGATCGCCCCCGTCTCCGAGCCGATGGTCTATCTGGGACAGGGTTACCTGCCCGCGGTGCCCGGCGTCGTGCTGGGCATCGGCCTGTTCCTGCTGGCCGCCTTTCTGACGTGGCGCGCGCGCGCCAGCCGCGCCCAGCACGGCTTGCCGCAGACGGCGCCCTGGGCCGACGGCTTGCGCCTGGCCGTCATCGGCGCCGTGCTGTATGCCTTCGTGCAGACCCTGAACGGCTATGAAGGCATTCCGCTGCCCGTTCTGCTGCTGCTGGCCTTGCTGGGGCTGTTCAGCTACATCACCAGCCAGACCGTGTTCGGCCGCCGCATCTACGCTGTCGGCAGCAATATGGAAGCGACGCGCCTGTCCGGCATCAACGTGAAAGCCGTCAAGCTGTGGATCTTCGGCATCATGGGCCTGATGTGCGCATTGGCTGGCCTGATCAACACGGGCCGCCTGGCGGCCGGTTCGCCGTCCGCCGGCACCTTCAGCGAACTCGACGCCATCGCCGCCTGCTTCATCGGCGGCACCTCGATGCGCGGCGGCTCGGGCACCGTGTACGGCGCCCTGATCGGCGCGCTGGTGATGGCCAGCCTCGATAACGGCATGTCCATGCTGGACGTGGACACCTACTGGCAGATGATCGTGAAAGGCAGTATCCTCACCCTCGCCGTCTGGGTCGATGTCAGTACAAGGGCGGGACGCCGGTAAGACCGATGCGTGACCGGCAGCCAGGGGCGAAAATACGTCCCGGCCGCCACATGGAGGAGACGCCAGCATGAAGTTACCGACCGCGCACCGGATCGCGCTGCTGTTTAACGGGAACAAAATCTACGACCGTGACATCATCGCGGGCATCGCCGCCTACCTGAACACCACGCGCGTGTCGTGGGACCTGTTCCTGGAAGAGGATTTCCGCTGTCGCCTGCCCGGTATCGAACGCTGGCAGGGCGACGGCATCATCGCCGATTTCGACGATCCCGCCGTCTGCGCGGCGCTGGCGCACAGCCGCCTGCCCGTGGTGGCCGTGGGCGGCTCGTATGCGCACGCCGAGGATTACCCTGCCGGCATCCCGTACGTGGCGACCGATAATTTCAAGATCGTCAAGCTGGCCTATGAACACCTGGTGGAAGCGGGCCTGAGCCGCTTTGCCTGTTTCAGCCTGCCCGAGGCGGATGTCAACCGCTGGGCCCAGGAGCGCGAAACGGCGTTTTGCACCCTGATGGAGCGCGACCACATGCGCGCCGACGTGTACCGGGGCGTGGCCACCAGCGCGCCGTCTTGGGACGAGGCGGTGGAGCAGCAGATCGCCTGGCTCAACAGCCTGGAAAAACCCGTCGGCATCATCGCCGTCAGCGATGCGCGCGCGCGCCAGCTGCTGCAGGCGTGCATGCACGCGGGTATCGCCGTGCCGGAGCAAGTTGCCCTGATCGGCATCGACAACGACCCGCTGGCGCGCATGCTCACGCGCATTCCCTTGAGCTCCGTGATCCAGGGCACCGAGGAAATGGGCCGCACGGCCGCGCATCTGCTGCACCAGATGTTGAACGGCGTGCGCCTGTCCGGCACGCGCATCCTGGTGCCGCCGGCGGGCCTGAACGTGCTCGCCTCCACGCGCCACCAGCCCTTCCAGCATCCGCAGGTGATGCAGGCGCGCCATTTCATCCGCCAGTACGCCTGCCAGGGCATCAAGACGGAGCAGGTGGCCGATTACGTGGGCGTGTCGCGTTCCTCGCTCGAAGCGCACTTCCGCCACGAGCTGGGGCGCAGCGTGCACGACGAGATCCTGCATTTCAAGCTCGATGCGGCCAAGACCCTGCTGGCGCGCGGGCCGGGGCAGGTGGCCGAGGTGGCCGTGCGTTGCGGCTTTACCACGGTGCAGTACATGCACGCCGTCTTCAAGCGCGAACTCGGCTGCACGCCGCGCGAATTCCAGCAGCGCAGCCGGCCGCCGCCAGCCCCCGGGCAGGCGCCATGATGCATCTGCTGCGCAATGCGCGCGGCATGCGCGTGGCCATCGACGCGCACGACGCCAGCGTGCGGGCCTGGTGGGCGCCCGACCGTTATGGCCGCCTGGCCGACGTGCTGGGCGCGGCGCCCCCTGCGGCGCGTGCGCCTGCGGGCTGGCAGTGCGCGCCGCCGGATGACGGCCGCTTGTTGCTGCACCTGGCGCACGACGGCCTGTCGGTGCGCCTGGCCTACCGGCTTGACGACGATGGCAGCCTGCACCTCGACTGCGCCGCCACGGCCGATATGGTTTCCCGTTTTGCGCTTGCCGCGCCCCGCTTCAACCTGCAGGGCGGCCGCGCCGCCGTGGGCGACCATGTGCTGCGCCTGGCCGCGGACCGTTACCGGCCTTGGCCCGGCGGCTGCGCGTGCAGCGCTCCGCTCGACGTGGCGGGCAGTGCGTTTGACTTCCGCCAGCCGGCGCCGCTCACGTCGCGCCTGGCCTGGCCCGCGCTGGCGCAATCGCCGGGATTCCGGCATGACTTTTACTGGACGGGCAGCGGCCAGCTGCGCGAGGCGGCGCAGGTTGCCGACCCCGCTTCCGGCCGGGTCCTGCGTTTTTCCAGCACCCAGGATAGCTGTCATCTGTATTCCGATGCGCGCTGTTTTTCCCTGCTGGCGCAGGGCGTGCAATTGCAGCCGGGACAGGTGAGGCGGTTCCAGCTCGCCTACCGTTTGGGCGTGCAGGATATCGATGCGTTTGACATATCCGAACCGGTATCAATGATGTCAAATAAGTGATTGGTCAGATATGCGGGGCAGTTCTACCATGGGGTAGTTTTTCCCTCATTTATTTTTGCCCTTACCGACGCTGCCAACCTGCCATGAACATACTCACCATCGATGCCGGCACCACCAATACGCGTACCTTGCTGTGGCGCGCCGGCGCCGTCGTCGCCCAGGCGCAGCTGGAAACGGGCGTGCGCAATACCGCCATCGATGGCCATAACGGCGCGCTGAAACAGGCGCTGCGCGACACCATCGCCAGCGTGCTGGCCAGCGCGGGCATCGCGCCGTCTGCCGTGGACCTGGCGCTGGCGTCTGGCATGATCACTTCGCCCATGGGGGTGCGGGAAGTGCCGCATTTGCCGGCGCCCGCCGGCCTGGCCCAGCTGGCGCAAGGCATGCAGGCGGTGGACTTGCCCGACGTGCTGGCGCAGCCCCTGTGGCTGATTCCCGGCGTGCGCAACCAGCACGGCGCCGTCGGCCTGCATAACGTCGAAGCGATGGACATGATGCGCGGCGAAGAGACGGAAGTCGTCGCGCTGCTCGAGCGCCTGCAGTTGCGGGGCGCGGCGACCCTGATCATGCCCGGCTCGCATACCAAACTGATCAGCGTGGACGAGCAGCGCCGCATCCTCGGCTGCAGCACCACCATCGCCGGGGAACTGCTGCAGGCGATCACGCAGCACACCCTGATCAAGCAATCGGTCGATGGCGGTTTTGCGCAGACCCTGGTGCCGAAAATGCTGCTGGCCGGCGCGGCCGCGGCGCAAAAGACGGGGCTGGCGCGCGCCTGCTTCAGCGTGCGCACCCTGGGCCAGTTCAGCGCCATCGAATGCAATGAACGGGCCAATTTCCTGATGGGCGCCGTCCTCAGCGGCGACCTGCTGGCGCTGCGCAACAGCACCGCCATCCAGATGCGGCCCGATACGCCGCTCGTCATTACCGGCAAGCCCATGCTGCGCCAGGCGCTCGGGCTGCTGATCGAAGAACATGGATTTTTTTATGGCAAGCGCATCATCGTCGACGACCAGCAGCAGGCCAATCTGGCCGGTCACGGTGCGCTGCTGATCGCCGCCGCGCGCGGCTTGATTTCCCCGCAGGAGACAGTATGAGCAGCAACAAGAACAAGCGTCCCTTGCGTTCGCAAGCGTGGTTTGGCGGCGACGACAAGGACAGTTTCATTCACCGCAGCTGGATGAAGAATCAGGGCTATCCCAGCGACGCTTTCGATGGTCGTCCCGTCATCGGCATCTGCAATACCTGGTCCGAACTGACGCCCTGCAATGGCCATTTCCGCGACCTGGCCGAGATGGTCAAGCGCGGCGTGCTCGAAGCGGGCGGCTTTCCCGTCGAATTTCCCGTCATGTCGCTGGGCGAGACGAATCTGCGCCCGACGGCCATGCTGTTCCGTAACCTGGCCAGCATGGATGTGGAAGAATCGATCCGCGCCAACCCGATCGACGGCGTGGTGCTGCTGACGGGCTGCGACAAGACCACCCCGGCCCTGCTGATGGGCGCGGCCAGCGTGGACTTGCCCACCATCGTGCTGTCGGGCGGCCCCATGTTGAACGGGAATTACCGGGGCAAGCCGATCGGCTCGGGCACGGACGTGTGGAAGTTTTCCGAAGACGTGCGCGCCGGGCGCATGACCTCAAACGAATTCAAGCAGGCCGAATCGTGCATGTCGCGTTCCGCCGGCCACTGCATGACCATGGGCACGGCCTCCACCATGGCCAGCATGGTCGAGGCGCTGGGCGTGACCCTGCCCGGCAACGCGGCCATTCCCGCCGTCGATGCGCGCCGCAAGCTGCAGGCGCAGCTGACGGGCCGGCGCATCGTCGACATGGTGCATGAAGACCTGAAACTGTCGCAAATCCTCACGCGTGAAGCGTTTGAAAACGCCATCATGGTCAACGGCGCCATCGGCGGCTCGACCAATGCCGTGATCCACCTGCTGGCCATTGCCGGGCGCATCGGCGTGGACATGCGCCTGGGCGACTGGGACCGCCTGGGCCGCGAGATCCCCTGCCTGCTCAACCTGATGCCGTCGGGCCAGTACCTGATGGAAGACTTTTACTATGCGGGCGGCTTGCCCGTGATCATCCGCGACCTGCTGGGCAAACTGCATGGCGGGGCGCTCACCGTCACGGGCGCCAGCATGGCCGTCAACGTGGCCGAGGCGGAAAATTTCAATCCCGAGGTGATCACCCCGCTGGCGCAGCCATTCAAGGACGAGGGCGGCATCGCCATCCTGCAGGGCAACCTGGCCCCGCGCGGCGCCGTCATCAAGCCTTCCGCCGCCTCGCCGGAACTGATGCAGCACCGTGGCCGCGCCGTCGTCTTCAACAGCATCGAGCACTATAAAAAGCGCGTCGACGATCCCGCGCTCGATATCGATGCCAGCTGCGTGATGGTGCTGCAAAATTGCGGCCCGCAGGGCTACCCTGGCATGGCTGAAGTGGGCAATATGGGATTACCGAAAAAACTGCTGGAGCAGGGCGTGCGCGACATGGTGCGCATCTCGGACGCGCGCATGAGCGGCACGGCCTACGGCACGGTGGTGCTGCACGTGGCGCCGGAAGCGGCCGTGGGCGGGCCGCTGGCGCTGGTGCGCGACGGCGACATGATCGAGCTGGACGTGGCGGGACGGCGCTTGCACCTGGACGTCGACGAGACCGAGCTGGCGCGCCGGCGCGCAGAATGGCGCGCCCCCGAGCCGGCCATGCAGGGCGGCTACCAGTCCATGTACATCAAGCACGTGACGCAGGCCGACGAAGGCGCGGACCTCGATTTCCTCGTCGGCTGCCGTGGTTCGGCCGTGCCGCGCGAGTCACATTGATAACGCACGATCAAACCTGCTGCGCGTCGTCATTTGCGGCCTCGATGCTCACTGTGCTCAAGCACAGTTGCGCGTCTCGGCCACAACTGACTTCCGCTCGCGACGGTTTTATCATGCGTTATACAGAGTTAAAGGAAAAAAATAATGGGGACACAGGCCCAATTACTGGTTGATGCACAGAACTTCCTGGGCGAAGGCGTGCGCTGGTGCGAGCGCAGCGGCCGCGTTTTCTGGACGAATATCGAAGGCTGCCAGCTGCATGCGCTGGTATTGAGCACGGGGGAGCGCCAGCGCTGGGATATGCCCGAGCGCCTGGCCTGTTTCGCGCTGACGGACCGCGACGACGTGCTGCTGCTGGGACTGGCCTCGCGCCTGGCGTGGTTTGACGCGCGCAGCGGGGCCGTCACACCCTTGCACACGGTGGAGGGCGACCTGCCCATGACGCGCCTGAACGACGGCCGCTGCGACCGCCAGGGACGTTTTGTCTTCGGCACGCTCGATGAGCGGCCGTGCCGCGATGCCATCGCCAGCTTCTATCGCCTCAACCTGGACTTGAGCCTGGAACGGCTGCCGCTGCCGCAGATCGCCATCTCGAACAGCATCTGCTTCAGCACCGATGGCACGGCCATGTATTTTTGCGACTCGATGAAGAAGGCGATCTACCGCTGGGATGATTACCTGGGGGGCGACGCCAGCCGGGTGCGCGTGTTTGCCGTGCTCGATCCGGGGCCGGGCGCGGCCGATGGCGCCACCATCGATGCGGATGACCACTTGTGGAGCGCGCAGTGGGGCGCGGGACGGGTCTTGCGCTTCGCGCCGGACGGCAGCGTCGAGCGGGCGATAGCCTTGCCCGTCTCGCAGCCCAGCTGCGTGAGCCTGGGCGGTCCGCATTACGACGAATTGTTCGTCACCACGGCGCAGGAAAGCTTGACCCCGGCGCAGCTGGCGGGCGAACCGCTGGCCGGCGGATTGTTTCATGCACGTCAGGTGGGCGTGCGCGGTTTGCCGGAAGTGCGCTTTGGCGCCCTGCCGGCCTGACAGGAGAGAGCAGATGCAAAAGCACATGGTTTTCAATGGCATCCTCGAGCGGGGCATGGTCGGTATCGTGCGCGCCGACTCGCCCGATGCGGCACTGCAGATCGCCGAGGCGTGCATCGCCGGCGGCATCACGGCGCTGGAAGTGGCGTTCACCACGCCCGACACCCTGGGTGTGCTGCGCACCTTGCGCGAACGCCATGGTCCTGACGTGCTGCTGGGCGCGGGCACGGTGCTCGATACGGAAACGGCCCGCGCCGCCATCCTGGCCGGCGCCCAGTTCATCATCTCGCCCGGCGTGAACGTGGAGACCATCGCGCTGTGCCAGCGCTACCAGGTGCTGGCCATGCCGGGGGCGATGACGCCGACGGAGATCGTCACGGCCCTGCAGGCGGGCGCGGACATCGTCAAGGTCTTCCCCGCCGAGATGTTCGGCCCCGCCTACATCAAGGCCTTGCGCGCCCCGCTGCCGCAAGCGCCGCTGATGCCGACGGGCGGCGTGACGGTGGAGAACCTGCACGCATGGTTTGCCAGCGGCGCCGTGGCCGTGGGCATCGGCAGCAGCCTGAGTGGCCCGGGCGCCACGGGAGATTTCGCGGCCGTGACGGCGCGCGCGCAGGCTTTTGTCGCGCAGATGGCGGCCGTGCGGAGTTCCAGGTCTTCTGGATAGCTCCCTGCGCTGGATAATTCTGCTACGCTAGGCGGGCAATGTCGCACGCCTAACCACGCCCCGAATATGCCCAACATCGCCCGCATCCTGCAAGACAGCCGCATCATCGCCATCGTCGGCATGTCCGACAAGCCCGAACGCGCCAGCCACGAGGTGGCCGACTACCTGCTGCGGCATGGCTACCGCGTGCTGCCCGTCAATCCGGCCCTGGCCGGGCGCGACGTGCTGGGCCAGCGCGCCTATGCCACCCTGGCGCAGGCCGCGGCGGCTGTCGCGCCGGCGCGCATCGACATCGTCGACTGCTTCCGCAAGCCGGAAGATATCCTGCCCATCGCCGAGGAAGCCATCGCCGTCAAGGCGGGCTGCCTGTGGCTGCAGCTCGACATCGTCAACGAGCAGGCGGCGCAGCTGGCGCGGGCGGCGGGCCTGGACGTGGTGATGGACCATTGCACAAAAATCGAGCACCGCAAGCTGGCGGTGGCGGCATGAAGGCGCGCACGCAATTTCGCGCCGGTAAGGGCTTCGACCTGAACGAGGAATTCGCCGGCAAGCGCCTGCTGGGCGCGGCCACCAAGGCGGCGAACAAGAAGCTGACGCCAGCCCAGTGCAAGGCCCTGGACATCGAAGAAACCGTGGCGCTGACGGCGCAGATCGCCGAGTGCCAGAGCATGCTGTATGCGCAGCGCAAGAAGAAGGTGCTGCTGGTCCTGCAGGGCATGGATACCTCGGGCAAGGACGGCACGGTGAAGGCCATCTTCAGCAATATCAACCCGATGGGTATCCGCGCCGTGGCGTTCAAGGGCCCCACCGATATCGAACTGGCGCACGACTACCTGTGGCGCGTGCACCAGCACGTGCCCGTGAAGGGCGAGATCGCCATCTTCAACCGCAGCCATTACGAAGATGTGCTGATCACGCGCGTGCAGGACATGATCGACAAGGCCGAATGCCGGCGCCGCTATGCGCAGATCCGCGATTTCGAGCGCATGCTGAGCGAAACGGGCACCATCATCCTGAAAGTCTTCCTGCATATCTCGAAGGACGAGCAACGGGGACGGCTGCAGGAGCGGCTCGACGATCCCGACCGCCAGTGGAAGTTCGATCCCAACGATATCGCCCAGCGCAAGAAGTGGGATGGCTACCAGCGCGCCTATGAAACGGCGATCCGCGAGACCGATGCCGATCACGCGCCGTGGTACGTGGTGCCATCGAATTCCAAGACGCAGCGCAACCTGGTGGTGGCCTCGCTGCTGCTGGAAACGCTGCAGGGCATGAAGCTCGAATATCCGGCGCCGGACCCGAAACTGTCGTCGTTCAAGGTCGAGTAAATACGCGGGCGATTCGGCTGTCCGCCTGCGGAATCGGCCGCGCTGTGGCATAGTATCCCTCGTCGATAATTCAAACCAGACCGGAGATCCATATGCTGCAGTTGAAAGATCCTACCTTGTTGCGTCACCAGGCTTACGTGAATGGCGCCTGGATGGACGCCGATGGTGGCCAGACGATTAATGTGAGCAATCCCGCCACGGGCGAGCATATCGGCACGGTGCCCCTGATGGGCGCGGCCGAGACGCGCCGCGCCATCGAGGCGGCCAATGCCGCCTGGCCTGCCTGGCGCAAGAAGACGGCCAAGGAGCGCGCGGCCGTGCTGCGCCGCTGGCATGACCTGATCCTGGAAAACGCCGACGATCTGGCGCTGATCATGACCACCGAGCAGGGCAAGCCCCTGCCGGAAGCGAAGGGCGAAGTGCAGTTCGGCGCCTCGTTCATCGAGTGGTTTGCCGAAGAAGGCAAGCGCGTGGCGGGCGATACCCTGCAATCGCCGTGGCCCGACCGCCGCCTGGTCATCACCAAGGAGCCGATCGGCGTGTGCGCCGCCATCACGCCGTGGAATTTCCCCGCCGCCATGATCACCCGCAAGGTCGGCCCGGCCCTGGCCGCCGGCTGTCCGATGGTCCTGAAGCCGGCCGAAGCGACGCCGTTTTCCGCGCTGGCGCTGGCCGTGCTGGCCGAACGCGCCGGCGTGCCGGCGGGCGTGTTCAGCATCGTCACGGGCGCGCCGAAAGACATCGGCGGCGAAATGACCTCGAACCCCATCGTGCGCAAGCTGACGTTCACAGGGTCGACCCAGGTGGGCCGTTTGCTGGCGGAACAGTGCGCGCCGACGATCAAGAAACTGTCGCTGGAACTGGGCGGCAATGCGCCGTTCATCGTCTTCGACGACGCCGACCTGGATGCGGCCGTGGAAGGCGCCATCGCCTCGAAGTACCGCAATGCGGGCCAGACCTGCGTGTGCGCCAACCGCCTGTACGTGCAGGACAGCGTGTACGACGCGTTTGCCGCCAAGCTGGTGGCCGCCGTGGCCAAGCTGAAGGTGGGCAATGGCATCGAGGCGGGCGTCACGCAAGGCCCGCTGATCGACGCCAAGGCCGTCGCCAAGGTGGAAGAGCACGTGGCCGACGCGCTGGGCAAGGGCGGCCGCCTGCTGGCCGGCGGCAAGCGCCATGCGCTGGGCAACGGCTTCTTCGAGCCGACCATCATCGCCGACGTGACGAACGACATGCGCGTGGCCACCGAGGAAACCTTCGGCCCGCTGGCGCCCCTGTTCCGCTTCAAGACGGACGATGAAGTGATCGCCCTGGCCAACAACACGGAATTCGGCCTGGCCGCCTACTTCTATTCGCGCGACATCGGCCGCATCTGGCGCGTGGCCGAAGGCCTGGAAACGGGCATGGTCGGCGTCAACACGGGCCTGATCTCGAACGAGATCGCGCCCTTCGGCGGCGTCAAGCAATCGGGCCTGGGCCGCGAAGGGTCGACCTACGGTATCGAAGACTACCTCGTGATCAAGTACATCTGCATGGGCGGCATCTAGAATGCTTGATTAAATCTGCTGCGCGGCGCGCTTTCCGGCCTGCGATGCTCGCTGTACTTTAGTACAGCTGCGCTTCTTAGCCAGATGGGGGCGCCGAGCCTCGTTGCCGCTCGCTACGATTTTCTCAAGCATCCGTGACGTCCGTTATCGGCGGCTGTTGCGAGCCGATCCCAACCTGTCCAGCATGCCCTTGACCGCTTCCATCTGCGTGCCGCTCTTGCGGTAGAAATCCGGATCGATCGGGTTGATGCTGGTGTAGCCCCAGAAATCCCAGCAGCCTTTCGGGTTGTACGGATAGACGGGGCTCGGTTCGGCCTGCGGATACAGCACGATGATCTTGTTGGCGTCCGCCACCTGGTTGTAGCCGGTGCTGGTATAGAAACGGTCGCCGATCGCCTGCGTCGTTTGCAGGCAGCCGTGGAACACCACGTGCACGCGGCAGCTCTCGCTGTCGCAGGCTTTCGGGATGTAGGCATAGCCCGTATTGTTCATGCTCGAATACGCGTTCTGGATGAAGCTGCGCTGGTTGAAGGCGATCAGCTTGCCCGTCAGGGTGGTCGACGACGGCTGCAGGTCCGGATACAGGTGCTGCAGGATGTCGCGCGCCTGCACGTAGTCGCAGTCGTTGATGAAGGGCGACTCCGTCACGGCGCAGGGCTTGTCCTGATTGCTGTCGGTCAGGATGGCGTGGCCCGCGCCTAGCGTGTCGACGAAGCGGATCTGCGCCGCCGGCGTGCCCGCCAGTTGATAGAATTTTCCCACCTGTTCCACCACCGGCCGCGTCACGGTCTGGTCTTTCGTTCCGCTGAACAGATATACGCGCTGGCGTTTCAGGTTGGCCGTGTCGTCGATGAGACGGGCCTGCGCAAAATCGTTCGCCGCGCGCAGCAATTCGCTGGCCACGGGCGGCGCCACTTGCGAGCTGCCTGGATTCATGCAGGTGGTCAGGGCATTCGTCAGGTAGGGAATATACGGGAAGCGGCCCGGCTGGCCCGAGCAGAAATACGGGCCGCCCGCGATGATGCCGGCGCCGGCGACGGTGGCCGAGTAGGCGACGGCAAACTGCGCCGCCATGAAGCCGCCCGAGGACAGGCCGGACACCGTGGTCTGGCTCAGATCGGCCTGGTAGGCGGGCAGGGCGGGGGCGTCCTTGCTCGCGGCGGGCTTGACGGCTGCTTTTGCGGCCGTGGCGGCGTGCGCGCCGCCGGGCGCCAGGATGAGCAGGCTGGCGGCCAGCAGGGCGGTGGGTAATGCGGTCAGGTGCGGGAAGGGCATGGCTACTCCAAAAGGCAAGAAAAGGGACAGGAAGGCCGAGCATAGGTAAAAAAACTGTGCGCTGGGCAAGTACTGCACCGTCGTTGATGTCGCTCAAGCTATCGCTGTTGTTGACCGTCTTGTACGTGCGCGCCGCGTTTGACATAGAATGGTTTTTTTCCGTTCAACCATGGTGCCCCTCATGTCCAAGACCCTAGCCCAGCTGTTTGCGCTCACCACCCTTGCCGCCGGCGCCAGCCTGGCCATGCCGGCCCATGCCGCCGAAACCGCGCCAGCCGCCTGCCCCGCCATCCTCAAGCAGACCTTCAACCGCCTGCAGGATGAAGCGCCGCAAAACCTGTGCCAGTACGCGGGCAAGGTCGTGCTGGTCGTCAATACGGCCAGCTATTGCGGTTTTACCAACCAGTATGAAGGACTCGAGGCGCTGTACGCCAAGTACGGCAGCAAGGGCCTGGTGGTGCTGGGCTTTCCGTCGAACGATTTCGGCAAGCAGGAGCCGGGCAACAGCAAGGAAATCGCCGATTTCTGCTACAACACCTACGGCGTGAAGTTCCCCATGTTTTCGAAGTCCGTCGTCTCCGGCCCCAATCCGAACCCGCTGTACGTGGACCTGATCAAGCAGACGGGCAAGACCCCGGCCTGGAATTTCCATAAATACCTGATCGACCGCCACGGTAAAGTGCTGGAAAGCTTCCCCAGCAAGGTGACGCCGGACGACAAGAAGCTCGTTGGCGCGGTGGAAAAAGCGCTGGCGATGTAAGTTGCCGACACACAAGCAGGCCAGCGCGCCTGCTTTTTTTTCAATGCCGTGCTTGTCGTCTTGCCATCATTGTCCTAAGCTGGTTGTTCGCGTTTGTCACAACAAAGGAGAACATCATGGTGTATGTCGATGGATTTGTGGTGCCCGTACCGAAGGCCAAGCTCGATACCTATCTGGCCATGTCGCGCGCCTGCGGCGCCGTCTGGCGCGAGTATGGCGCGCTGGAATTTCGCGAGTGCGTGGGCGACGATGTCAAGCCGGGCAAGCTGACTTCGTTTCCGCAGGCGGTGGACTTGCAGGATGGCGAAGTGGTGGTGTTTTCATGGATCGTGTATGCGTCGCGTGCCAAGCGCGATGAAATCAACGACAAGGTCATGAAAGACCCGCGCCTGGCCGAGATGATGGATCCGGCCAAGCTGCCGTTCGATGGCAAGCGGATGATCTACGGCGGCTACGAGATGCAGGTTGACATCAAGTAATCAGTTTTGCCGGCAGCGCCCCGCGCAGCGCATTGCACACGACGATGGCATCTGCCCGCGCCAGCATGGCGCGCGTGATGATGGTTTCCTGCGCATTCCATGCGGGATCGGCCAGCATGGCCGCGCGTTGCACGCCGGGCAGCAGGCCGCAGGACAGGGGCGGCGTATGCCAGCGGCCATCGAGCCGGACGAAGACATTGCTGCGCCCGCCCTCCGTCAGCTCGCCCCGCTCGTTAAAGAACAGCATGTCGAAGGCGCCTTGCGCCTCGGCCGCGCGCCACGCTGCGTCATAGCCCGCGCGCACGCTGCTCTTGTGGCGCAGGAACAGGTCATCCGCCGTGGTGGCGTCGGACGCCAGCAGGATGGTGACCGTGTCCGGCAAGGCGCTGAGCGCACCGCTTTGCGTCGTGAAGCGGCCATCCTGGCGCAGCGCCAGGCGCAGGCGGAAGGGGATATCGTCGGGACGCGCCGCGCACGCTGCCTGCAGCGCGGCGCGGGCAGCATGTTGGTCCCAGGCAAAACCGAAGTAGGCGCTGGAGGCGGCCAGGCGCGCCAGGTGGCGCTCCTGCTGGCGGCAGCCGCCGGCGCGGCTCGCGTGCAGGGTCTCGAACAGTTCGAAGTCATTGGTCAGCCCCGTCAGGAAGCGGGCCTTGAGCTGGCATTCCGCAAATTCCTCGTGCGGGTCGCTGTCCAAGACGATGCCGGCGCCCACGCCCATCTCGCCGCGCCGCAGGCCGTCAGGGCCCGCCGGCTGCAGGGCCAGGGTGCGGATCGGCACCGACATGCAGAAGTCACCCATTGGGTGGGCCGTGCCGATGGCCGGCGGATCGAACCAGCCGATGGCGCCCGTGTAGATGCCGCGCGGCGCCGGCTCCAGTTCGGCGATGATTTCCATGGTGCGGCGTTTCGGCGCCCCCGTGATCGAGCCGCATGGATACAAGGCCTGGAAGATGTCGGCCAGGCTGGCGTCGCCGCGCAAACGCGCCTGCACGGTGGACGTCATCTGCAGCACGCTGCTGTAGCGTGTCACCTGGAACAGGGCCGGCACCTTGACGGAGCCCGTGGCGGCGATGCGGCCGATGTCGTTGCGCAGCAGGTCGACGATCATCAGGTTTTCCGCGCGGTTTTTCGGATCATTGGCCAGGGCGGCGGCGCGGCGCGCGTTTTCGTCCGTTTGTTCAGGCGGGGCGGCCGGCGCCGTGCCTTTCATCGGACGCGCCGTCAGCTCGCCCTGCGCATGGCGCACGAACAGTTCCGGCGACAGCGACAGCAGGGCGCCGCCATCGGGTAGCATCACCAGCGCGCCATACGGCACGGGCTGGCGTTCCCGCAGCCGCGCATACAGGGTCAGGGGCGAGCCGAAGGCATCGAAGCGCAGCCGATACGTATAGTTGACCTGATAGGTGTCGCCGGCCACGATGTAGTCGTGGATGCGCCCCAGCGCGCGCGTGAATTCGGCCTGATCCACGTTCGCGCGGATGCCGGCGATGCCGGCCGGCGTTTCCATCGCCGGCGTACGTGCGGCCAGCCACTGCAGCACCTCGTCCTGCGACAGCTGGGTGCAGTGTTCGAAGACGAGCACCTGCGCCAGCGGCGGCGCGCCGGGACCCGCCGCGCGCGGCGGCATGGCCAGCAAGTGCGCGCCCAGCTCGTAGCTGCACACGCTGACGGCGTACTGGCCGCGTTCCAAGGCCGCTTGCAGCCCTTCGAGCAGGGCCGGCCACTGCTCCCCCTCGCTGCACCGCAGGACCGCCGCCAGGCCCGTGTACAGGCGCGAACCGGCGCCGGGCGTGCTGGCGTCGTCGAGCAGGGCGAAACAGTCGGTATGCATGGGGACAGCCGCGGCGGTGACTTACCCCAGCAGCATGGCGATTTGCAGCGCCGCTTCCTGGGAGGGATTGATCTTGAAGCCGCTCTTGGCGTAGCGGTGCCAGCGTCCGATGACGAAGCTGACGATCAGGGTGGCGCGTGCCGCCACTTCGCTTTCCTTGCCATGGCCTTCGGCGGCGGCCACGCGCAAGGCCTGCTTGAGCGCCAGCTCCACGCGGTCGTAGAACTGGTTCATGCGCACTTGCAGGCGCTCGTCCTCATTGACCAGGGCGTCGCCGATCAGCACGCGCGTCATGCCCGGATTGCTGATGGCGAAATTGAGCAGCATGCCGATGATGTCGCGCGTCTGCGTCATGCCGTCGCTGTGCTTTTCCGCGATCTGGTTGATCAGGCCGAAGACGCTCGACTCGATGAATTCGATCAGCCCTTCGAACATTTGCGCCTTGCTGGCGAAATGGCGGTACAGGGCCGCTTCCGAGACGGCCAGTCTGGCCGCCAGTGCGGCGGTGGTGATCTTTTCGCCTTTCGGCTGCTCCAGCATTGCGGCGAGGGCCTGAAGAATTTGTAGCCTGCGTTGGCCCGGCGGTGTGCTTGCCATATTTTCTCTTGTCGTTAAAAAAAATGCTGCCTTGATGGGGAGGTCCGTCACCGCCGCTAGCGGTGCGGCTTCCGGCGTCAGCCGCAAGCCCAGGAGTCCCCTTCAACGCAGACGGTGAAGGCGGCGTGCCAAATGCCGGACAGATTTTACTTTGACATCGACGTAAGCGGGGCGATTTAACGCCTTGGGCAGCTTCGCCACGCCGATCGGATCGGCCATTTTCAGGTATTGCGTGACCCAGGCCGTGCGCAGGCCCAGTCTTTTTGCGCCCTTCAGGTTGGCGAGGGTGTCTTCCACCAGGATGCAGCGGCCAGGGCGGATCTGGTGCTTGCGCATCAGTTTGCGCAGCATCAGCGTCGATGGCTTGGGCCGCAGCTGGCGGTGCACCTGCATCGCCTCGATGGCGACGTGGTGTGAAAAGTGCCGGCGCAGTCCCAGGTGACGCATCACGTCGCTCGAATAGCGCAGCGGCGCGTTGGTGAGTAAAATTTTACGGCCAGGCAGGCGTTTGAGTAAAGCCCCCAGTCCCCGCTCGGCGCGTATCATGGCGCGCAAATCGTCGAAGGCGTGCGTCTCGTGCAAAAAATGCGCGGCCTGCACCTGATGGTGCTTGACCATGCCCAGCAAGGTGGCGCCATAGCGGCGCCAGTAAGCCGCGCGCGCCGCATTGACGATGGCGTCGTCGGCCGGCGTCACGCCGTCGCCCAGCACCCGGGCAATATACGTGTTCATATTGGCCGTGATGGTGGGGAAGATGGCGTGCGAGGCATTGTGCAGCGTGTTGTCGAGGTCAAACAGCCAGACCGGCGACGAGCGGTTAAGATGGGACACAGGCACGAGAGTCTTTGCTAGCGAGAGAAGATGAAAAATTCAACAATCAGGAAAACCATGCGACGCCAGATTATAGTGATGTTTTGCGGATTATTCTTGCTGCCGTTGCAGGCGGCCTTCGCCGAAGCGCCGCCCGTGGCGCAAAACCGGGGCGCGCTGTTCAAGGTGCAGGACGCGGCCCACACCCTGTATCTGTTCGGCACCATCCACGTCGGCGCGCCCGATTTTTATCCGCTCGAGCCGACGGTAACGCAGGCGCTGCACCAGGCCGGGGCGCTGGCGCTGGAGATCGATCCCGGCGCCGATCCGCGCGCCGCCATGGGCGCCGTGCTGAAATACGGCATGGAGGCGCCGGGCAGCAAAGCGCCTGCCGACTGCCGCCAGACCCTGGCCCCGCGTCTGGCGCCGCTGTTGCAAAAATACGGCATTCCGGCCGAATCGGTGGCGCCGATGAAGCCATGGATGCTGGCCAGCATCCTGGCCATCGGCGAATTTTCCACCTTGGGCTACCGCTCCGACCTGGCTGTCGACAATTATCTGTCGCAGCAGGCCAGGGCGCGCAAGATCCCCGTGCTGGAACTCGAATCGATGGAAGGCCAGATGGCGCTGTTTGGCGCCATGTCGCCGTTTGAGCAGTGCCGCTTCCTGGAAGACGGCGTGGCCTCGATCGAGGACCAGGAACAAAGCCAGGAAGCGCGCGAGATCGCCGACGCCTGGCGCAACGCCGACGCGGCTGCCTTCGACAAGTTGGCGGCCAAGGCTGCGCAAGACCCCTCGTTCGCCGCGCAGTTCGTGCAAAAGGTGTTGCTGGACGGCCGCAACCCGGCCCTGGCCGACGGCATCGCCAAGCTGCTGGCGCGCGAAAAGCACAGCCTGGCCGCCATCGGCGTGCTGCACCTGGTCGGAGCGAAAAGCGTGCCGGATTTATTGCGTCAGAAGGGCTTGAAGGTCGAGCGGGTGTATTGAAACGCGGAGGCGATGCGGGCGACAGATAGCAGAGCAGATGGAAAAATGTTCAGGGCAAGGCGTCCTGACGAAGACAGTACGAATGTACGGCGAGGAAGGACAACGCCGCCATGGGCATTTTTACAGCTGCGGGGATATATAGTTGGTGCCCTTGACGTGGATCGAACACGTGGCCTCTCCCTTACCAAGGGAGTGCTCTACCACTGAGCTACAAGGGCAAATTAAAAGCGGCGCCAGGTGATCTGCGCCGCCAAACTACTCGCTGTGATGCATTGCGATTTTTTTAGTGCGAACGGATCATAGTACCAAAAGCCTGCTCGGTCAACACTTCCAGCAATAATGAGTGTTCGATGCGGCCGTCGATGATGTGCACCGTGTTCACGCCGGACTTGGCGGCGTCGAGCGCGGACGAGATCTTCGGCAGCATGCCGCCCGAGATCGTGCCATCGGCGAACATCTCGTCGATTTCGCGCGCCGACAGGTCGGTCACCAGGTTGCCCTGCTTGTCCTGGACGCCGGCGATGTTGGTCATCATGATCAGCTTTTCCGCCTTCAGGATTTCCGCGATCTTGCCCGCCACGACATCGGCGTTGATGTTGTAGGCCTGGCCATCCTGGCCGAAACCGATCGGCGAAATGATGGGAATGAAGGCGTCGTCCTGCAGCGCCTTGACGACGGCCGGGTTGATCGCGTCGATTTCGCCGACAAAGCCGATGTCGAGGAATTCGCCCGGATGTTCGCGGTCCGGCATCTGCATCTTGCGCGCGCGGATCAAGCCGCCATCCTTGCCCGTCAGGCCCACGGCCTGGCCGCCGTAATGGTTGATCAGCATGACGATATCCTGCTGCACTTCGCCGCCCAGCACCCACTCCACCACTTCCATGGTTTCTTCATCGGTGATGCGCATGCCTTGCACGAAGGTGCCTTGCTTGCCGATTTTTTTCAGCGCGTTGTCGATCTGCGGTCCGCCGCCGTGCACCACGACCGGGTTCATGCCGACCAGCTTGAGCAGGATGACGTCGCGCGCGAAGCCGTGCTTCAGGCGTTCGTCCGTCATGGCGTTGCCACCGTATTTGATGACGATGGTCTTGCCGTGGAAATTGCGGATGTAGGGGAGGGCCTCGGCCAGAATCTGCGCCTTGATTTGCGGCGACACCGCCGTCAAGTCGTCATTCATGTCCAGGTTCAAGTTAGCTAGTTGATTCATGGCGAGTCCGGAAAATAGATTTGTGCGATTTTACAGGGAAGAAGAAAATCCTGGAGGCATTATAGGGCGATCTTGTTGTATTTTCCCTGATGATCCTATAGTCTGGCCCGATATGTGCCCCAGCCAGCCCTTTTACTGCCCGTTACATCTGCGTCGCATCCCGGCGCAGCATGACACACACTTGCCAATTCAAACACAGCCATGAGCCAGTGCACCCTGTGTGGCGCCACTTTCCAGTGCGGCCAGCTCGACCCGGACGCCAAGGAACCCTGCTGGTGCCTCGCCCTGCCGCCCGCCGTTCCCGTGCCCGGCAGCGCCGCCGTTGGCTGCTGGTGCCCCGCCTGCCTGCAAGCGCACATCGCCTCCCTGGCACCTCCTGCCAAGCCCTAACGTCGGCTAATTAAGTGCTTCGGCATGCAATTGCTTTGCAATAAACCTTGCTTTCCGTAGGGGAATACGTTCAGACTTCGATTTTCAAGAATTTCTTATAGGAAAGTTATGCGCTTCAGGGATATCAGTATCGGCGTGCGCATCAATGCCGGTTATGCCATGTTGATCGTGCTGATGCTGGTCGTCATCGTCCTGTCTGGCAGCCGCATCTATGCCATCCGCGCCGAGACCGACGATATCCTGCAGCGCGACTGGGTCGCCGCCAAGGCCACCAGCAAGATCCACGGGCTGGCGCGCGAGGCGGCCACGCGCATCGGCAACCTGCCGAACCAGCACGAGCTGGCGCTGCGCCAGGCGAACCAGGCGCGCCTGGAAGCGATCAAGCAAGGCATCGACGAGCAGGTGCGCATCCTCGACGGTCTCGATGCGCGGCCCGAGGAACGGCGCCTGCTGGAACAGATGCACCTGGCGCGCGCCGATTACTATGGCTCGCTCAAGACGATGTTCGAGCTGGTCGAGCGCGGCGAGGATGCCCGCGCCGAGCAGGCCATGCAGACGCAGACCTTGCCGGTGCTGGAAAAAGTGCTGCTGTACGTGGGCCAGCTCGACGACCTGCAGCAGCAGCTGATCCGCGACAGCGCGGCCAGGATACGCAACGACATCGATACCTCGCTGCTGCTGATGGGCGGCATCGGCCTGGCGGCCCTGCTGACGGGCCTGGCCTTTGCCTGGTCGGCGCGCTCGATCACGCGTCCGCTGGGCGAGGCCGTGGCGATCGCCACGCGCGTGGCCAATGGCGACCTCAGTTCCGTCATCGAAGTGACGTCGCGCGACGAGACGGGCGAATTGCTGCAGGCGCTCAAGGACATGAGCACCAGCCTGGCCGTCGAGCAGGACCTGCGCCATGCCGTCGAAGTGGCCGAGGATGCGACCAAGATGAAGTCGGACTTCCTGGCCAATATGTCGCATGAGATCCGCACGCCGATGAACGGCATCATCGGCATGACCCACCTGGCGCTGCAGACGGAGCTCACGTCGACCCAGCGCAACTACCTGGAGAAGGTGGAGTCGGCTTCGAAGAACCTCTTGGCCATCATCGACGACATTCTCGATTTCTCGAAGATCGAGGCGGGCAAGATGGCCTTTGAAAAAGTCGATTTCTTCCTCGAGGACGTGCTGGCGCAGATCGCCGACCTGTCCGTGATGCGGGCGCAGGACAAGGGGCTCGAACTGCTGTTCGACATCGCCCCCGACGTGCCGAACGCCTTGCAGGGCGACCCGCTGCGCCTGGGCCAGGTGCTGATCAATCTCACCAACAATGCGATCAAGTTTACGGACAAGGGCGAGATCGTCGTCACCATCCGCCTGCAGCAGCTGGAAGAGCATGCGGCTGTCTTGCGCGTGGACGTGCGCGACACGGGCATCGGCCTGACGCCGCCCCAGCGCAGCAAGTTGTTCCAGGCCTTTACCCAGGCCGACACCTCCACCACGCGCCACCATGGCGGCACGGGCCTGGGGCTGACCATCAGCAAGCGCCTGGTGGAGATGATGGAAGGCGAGATCGACCTGGTCAGCGAAGCGGGCGTGGGCAGCACCTTTTTCTTCACGGCCCGCTTCGGCCTGGCCGCCGTGCCGCGCGACAGCCTGCTTGCTCCGCAGCGCTTCGAGGGCTTGCGCGTGCTGGTGGTCGACGACAACCCCAGCGCGCGTGAAATCTTCGTCAGCATGCTGACGGCGCTCGGCTTCGAGGCGCGGGCCGTGTTTGGCGGCGTGCCGGCCATCGGCGCCGTGGCGCAGGCGCGCGCCGAGGGGCGCCCGTACGGCCTCGTGCTGATGGACTGGAAAATGCCGGGCATGAACGGCCTCGATACCCTGGCCGGCATCCGCGCCGATGCCGCCGGCATCGATGCCACGCCGGCCTGCATCATGGTCACGGCCTTCCATCGCGAAGCGCTGCTGGAGGCGGCGCGCCAGCGCGATTTGCCGCTTGACGGCGTGTTGAACAAGCCGGTCAGCGCTTCGACCCTGCTCGACCAGATATCGTTCGTGTTTGGCGGCGTGACGGGGCAGAGCCGCAAGACGCAGCGCCAGAGCAGCTACCGCGACGACGAACGCGCCCTGCGCGGCGCCTGGCTGCTGCTGGTCGAGGATAATGAAGTGAACCAGGAAGTGGCGCAGCATATTCTCAACGACGCCGGCATCCGCGTCGACATCGCCGGCAATGGCGCCATCGCGCTGGCGAAGATCGAGGAAAACGCCTATGACGGCGTGCTGATGGATTGCCAGATGCCGGTGATGGATGGCTACCAGGCGACGCGCAAGCTGCGCCAGGATCCCCGTTACTCGAATCTGCCCGTGATCGCCATGACGGCCAATGCCATGGTCGGCGACAAGGAAAAATGCCTGGACGCCGGCATGAACGATTTCATCGCCAAGCCGATCGACGTGGCGCAGCTGTTCGGCACCCTGGCGCGCTGGATCGCGCCGGCCGCGCCGCAGGAAATGGCGGCGGCGGTGGCGCAGCCGGACGCGGAGCTGCCCGTGATCGCCGGCCTGAAAATGACGGAGGCCATGCGCCGCGTGGGCGGCAATGCCGCTTTGATGCGAAAATTGCTGGACCGTTTTGTGGAAACCCAGTTCGACGCCATGCAGCGCATCGTTGCCGCCATCGAGAACAACCAGCTCGAGACGGCGATCCGCGAAGCGCATACCCTGAAGGGACTGGCTGGCAATATCGGTGCCGGCGGCCTGGCCGACAGCGCCGCGCGGGTCGAGCACCTGCTCAGCCTGGGCTCGCACGATGGCTTGCCGCAGGCGCTGTCCGCCTGCACCCTGGCGCTCGACGAGCTGGTGCCGAAGATCGTGCTGGCGATGCAGTCGCGCGGCAACGCGGCCGAGGCGGGCGGCGCGCCGGTGGCGCACGTGGCGCCGGTGGACCGGGCCTGCCTGGAAGCGGGCTTGCGCGAGCTGTCGCAGCTGCTGCAGCAGGACGATGCGCAGGCCGTCAAGCACCTTGACGGCATCGGTCCCGTGCTGGTCGCGGCGGGGCAGGCGGAACATGCGCGCCAGTTGAAGCGCATGCTGGGACAATACGATTTCGAAGGTGCGCTGGCGCAGCTGGGCGAGGTGGCCGATGTGCTGGAGCTGACACTGTGATAAGGATAACTATGCAGAGCGAAGGACGGGCATGAGAGCGCCGGCAAGCAAGCCAACCATCCTGGTGGTCGATGACACGCCAGACAATATCGACCTGCTGCGCGCGGTGCTGGAAGACGACTACCGCACCAAGATCGCCGTCAATGGCGAGCGCGCCCTGAAGATCGCCGCCGGCGGCGACCAGCCCGACCTGATCCTGCTCGACATCATGATGCCGGGCATGAGCGGCTACGATGTGTGCCGCGCGCTGAAGGCCGATCCCGCCACGGCCGGCATCCCCGTGATTTTTGTCACCGCCATGAGCGAGGTGGCCGACGAGCAGCTGGGTCTGGCCCTGGGCGCCGTCGATTACATCACCAAGCCGATTTCCGCGCCCATCGTGCTGGCCCGTATCAAGACGCAGCTGGCGATGAAGCAGATGCAGGATTTCCTGCGCGACCAGAACCAGTACCTGGAAACGGAAGTGGAGCGCCGCGTGCAGGAAGTGGCGGCGCTGCAGGACGTCACTATCCACGCCATGGCGTCGCTGGCCGAGACGCGCGACAGCGAGACGGGCAACCACATCCGCCGCACCTCGCACTACCTGAAGGCGCTGGCCGAGAAGGTGCGCAACTTGCCGCGTTTCCGCGATTTCTTGACGGACAAGAATATCGAACTGCTGTTCAAGACGGCGCCGCTGCACGACATCGGCAAGGTGGGTATCCCCGACCATATCCTGCTCAAGCCGGGGCGCTTCGAGCCGCACGAAATGGCCATCATGAAGACGCACACCACCTTGGGGCGCGACGCCATCCTGGCGGCCGAACACGAGCTGGGCATCGAAGTCGATTTCCTCAAGTACGCGAAAGAGATCGCCTACAGCCACCATGAAAAATGGGATGGCAGCGGCTACCCGCAAGGCCTGGCGGGCGAAGATATCCCGATCTCGGCGCGCCTGATGGCGCTGGCCGACGTGTACGACGCCCTGATCAGCCGGCGCATCTACAAGCAGGGCATGGACCACGCGCAGGCCGTGCAGATCATCGTCGAGGGACGCGGTTCGCACTTCGACGCTGAGATCGTCGACGCCTTCCTGCAGATCCAGGACCAGTTCATCGCCATCTCCAACCGCTATGCCGACGGCGTATGCGAGATCGCCGACAAGCAGCGGCAGATCGCGCCCTACACCGGAAACATCAGCTGACGGTCTTGAAGAAGCGCAGCATTTCCCGGCTGGCGTCCGGCCCTTTTCCGTCCGTATAGCTGCCGTTGTTGCTGCCGCCGGACCAGGCATGGCCGGCGCCGTGGATGACCCAGTGTTCGCCCAGCGGCGAGCCGTCGGCCTGGCTGTGCGTGGTGCGCGTGTAGCGGTGGCCGTTCGGCACGCTGCCGTCGACGGAGGCGGCCCTGGCCGCCTTGCCGCCCGCCTGGCTGCGCACGCCCTGGGCGATCAGTTCATCGCCATTGCGCGGGTTGACGGTGGTGTCGCGGTCGCCGTGAAAAACGATGATGGGCACGCCGCCTGCCGGCGCCTTGCGCTGGGCATTGGGCATGGCGCCGCCCTTCATGGCGGCCAGCGCCGACGGCAAGTCCTGCGCCGAGGCGAAGGGCAGGCCCGAATGCACGCCGACGGCGGCAAACAGGTCGGGGTACAGGGTGCCGACGATGACGGCCATGGCGCCGCCCGCCGACAGGCCGGCGACGAACACTTCACGCTCGTTGACCGGGTAGTCGTCGATGACTTGCTGCGCGATGCCGGCGATCAGCGACGGTTCGCCCTGGCCGCGCTGCTGGTCGATGGCGTTGAACCAGTTCCAGCAGCGCGAACTGTTGGCGCCCTGCGTCTGCGCCGGGTAGACGACAAAACACTCCTTTTCTTCGGCCAGCGCATTCATCTGCGTGCCGGCGGCGAAATCGTCGGGATTTTGCGTACAGCCGTGCAGCATGACGATCAGCGGCATGGCCTGGCCGTGGTAGCTGCTGGGGATATACAGCTTGTACGAACGCGTGCCTGCATGGTTGCGGTACACGCCATCGATGAACTGCGCGCCGGCGGGGATCTCCGCCGGCGTGGTGGCCGGCGCGTTGAAGCCGGGCGGATGAAAATTCGGCAGCTCGAAGCTGGGCATGTCGAAGCTGTGCTGGCCCAGGCCGGCCGGCACGCCCAGGCGCGCCATGAAATCCTGTGCGAAGTCCTGCGCCGCCTGCGCGGGCGTGGGCGGCACCGATGCCGCTTCCGGTGCGGCGTCAGCTTGCGGCTGCCCGGCCCGGGCCTGTGCCGGTGGCGGCGCAGGTGGCGGATTAATGTCGCGCATCGGCTGCGGTGGCGGCGCTTGCGTGGCGGCCGCTTGCGGCGCCAGGCCGGCCGCAGACAGCGCCTGCTGGATCGCTTCGGTGGCGGCGGCAGGGCCGCTGCCCATCAGATTACGGGTCGCGGCGCGCATCTGCGCCAGCATGTTGAGAGGTAGTTTCATGACCATCCTTAACGGTGCCGCGCATCGGCCGGGTCATCGCCGCGAACCAATACGCTAGTGAATTCGCCCTGCGAGCGCCGTCTTGACGACGGTGCTGGCGTGCAGGGCACCTAATACGAAAATCGACTCGATGGTGGCCAGTGCCAGTTCCACCGAGACGTCGCTGGCGATGCTGGCCAGTCCCAGCACCTGTATCTGCAGGCGCTGGCCGGCTGCCTGGATCGCTTCCAGGTCGGCGCGCGAGTAATGCTGCATGCCCAATACCAGGCTTTTACGGGCGACGGTCTGTTTCACCACGTCGGCGTGGGTGCCCAGCTGGTTGCGTATGGCCGTACGGATCAGATCCGTGCGGTTGGAATAAAATCCCTCCTGGACCAGCAGATCGATCTGCCCCAGGTCGATCAAGCCCAGGTTGATGGTGATTTTCTCGGATTCCCCAATTTTGGGCTTGCTGTCTTGCTTGGCCATATCTCTCCAAAAACTCCACGTGGCATCCATTTGCCATCTGTATGGATGGTAGTATAGTTCTGAAATGTCTCAAGTCAAGCAGGATCTGGCCTGATCGTGGTGTAGGACGGGCACCCGTAGAGTGAGAATGTGTGAAAAATATATTTCCGGAAGAGCAGTTGTTGACCATTGTTTCGCTGGAAAATATATTCACGGAAACATTGCAAGGCGATGCCATCGCCTCGCCGGCGCGGTTTCGCGGCATAATGAAAGCCTTCACGTTTACCGATGCCGCTCCATGATGGTCGCTCCCCCACCTCCGCCAGCCGTTCCGCTCCCGTCGCCGGTGCCGTCGCCATGCGTCAGCCTGTGCAAGATGAACCGCAACAGCGGCTTGTGCGAAGGCTGCCTGCGCACGCTCGACGAGATCATCGCCTGGAGCAAGGCCGACGACGACTTCAAGCGCGCCGTGTGGGCCGAATTGCCAGGCCGCGAATCCTTGCTCGATTTCGAGCCCGACTACTGAGGAAGCCCATGCCGCGATCGCCAGCGCTGTTCCCCGATGCCATGCAGGTGTTCGAACGCGGCTGGCTGTCGTCGAACAACATCCTGTTCCAGGGGACGGATGACACGGCCCTGATCGACAGCGGCTATGTCACGCATGCGCCGCAAACCCTGGCCCTGCTGCGCCACAGCCTGGCCGGCCGGCCGCTGGACCGCCTGTTCAACACCCACCTGCACTCCGACCATTGCGGCGGCAACGCGCTGCTGCAAGCCGCATACGGCTGCCACACGGCCATTCCCGTGGCGGAAGCGGACAAGGTGCGCACGTGGGATGCCGATGCCCTCAGCTTCCAGGCCACGGGCCAGCAATGCCCGCGCTTCGGCTTTGACGCCACCGTCTCTCCCGGCGACACCTTGACTTTGGCCGGCATGGCCTGGCAGGCGCTGGGCGCACCGGGCCACGACCCGCACTCGCTGATTTTTTACTGTGCCGAAGAGGGCATCCTGATCTCCGCCGACGCCCTGTGGGAAAACGGCTTTGGCGTGATCTTCCCGGAACTCGATGGCGGCTCCGGCTTTTCGGAAGCGCGCGCCACGCTGGACCTGATCGCGGGCCTGGACGTGCGCGTCGTCATTCCCGGCCACGGGCGGCCGTTCACGGACACCGCCGGCGCCCTGCAGCGCGCGTATTCGCGCCTCGACTACCTGGCGTCCGAGCCCGTGCGCAATGCGCAGAATGCGGTCAAAGTGCTGCTGAAGTTTTTGCTGCTGGAGCGCCAGCGCATCGCCCTGGCCGAGATACCGGCCATGCTGCGCGGCATGCCGATCTTCGAGGAGGCCAACCGGCGCTTCCTGCGCCAGGAGGCGGCCGCGCTGGCCGAGTGGGCCGTATCGCAGCTATGCAGGGCTGCTGCGGCGCGGGTCGAGGGTGAGTACTTGCTCAACGAGGGTTGAGCGGGACTTGCGATAAATTCAGCACGATCGTACTTTTTCTGCACTATAATCAACGTTCAGTGTGTCTTTCACGTCCGATCAACTTTCCAGCGAGTCCGCCATGGCATTGCCTGTTGCGTTGCAAAACCTCTCCTTACCCGTTATCGCCTCGCCGATGTTCATCGCCAGCGGCCCGGCCCTCGTCGCGGCGCAGTGCAAGGCCGGCATCGTCGGTTCCTTCCCGGCCCTGAACGCGCGTCCCGCCGAATTGCTCGACACGTGGCTGACCGACCTGCAGGCCGAGCTGGCCGCCTTCCAGGCCGCCAATCCCGATAAAAAAGTCGGGCCGATCGCCGTCAACCAGATCGTGCACCAGTCGAACGACCGTCTCGCGCACGACGTGGAAGTGTGCGTGAAACACCAGGTCCCCATCATCATTTCCTCGCTGCGCGCGCCGCCCAAGGAAATGCTCGACGCCATCCACAGCTATGGCGGCATCGTGCTGCACGACGTGATCTCGATCCGCCACGCGAAAAAGGCGCTGGAAGCGGGCGTCGATGGCCTGATCCTGGTCGCCAGCGGCGCCGGCGGCCACGCGGGCACCCTGTCGCCGTTCGCGCTGGTGGGCGAAGTGCGCAAATTCTTCGACGGCCCGCTGGCGCTGTCGGGCTCCATCGCCACGGGCGACGCCGTGCTGGCCGCGCAAGCGATGGGCGCCGACTTTGCCTACATCGGCTCGCGCTGGCTGGCGACCAAGGAATCGAACGTCAGCGACGGCTACCGCGACGCCATCGTGGATTCAAGCGCGGCGGACATCGTCTACACGAACCTGTTTACGGGCGTGCACGGCAATTACCTGAAAAAATCGATCGAAGCGGCCGGACTCGATCCGGAAGCCTTGCCCGAAGCGGACAAGAGCGCGATGAACTTCGGTTCCGGCAGCGCCAAGGCCTGGCGCGACATCTGGGGCGCGGGCCAGGGCGTGGGCTTGATGGACGACGTGCCCAGCGTGGCAGAGATGGTGGCGCGCCTGAAGGCCGAATACGATGCGGCGCGCGCGCGGTTGACGCTGTAATCGTTGTTGCGATGATGGTGGTGTCGGATTACGCTGCGCTAATCCGACCTACGACCATGGATTCGGTAGGTCGGATTAGCGCGCAGCGCGTAATCCGACAACACCACAATCACTCCTGCTTCAAATCCTCCGGCTTGATGGCCCACAAACCCGGCAGGTTGCGCCAGTAGCCGTACGCATCCATGCCGAAGCCGACGACGAAGCGGTTCGGGATCACCAGGCCGACGATGTCGGCTTGTACGGGCTTTTTCTTGCCGATGGCCTTGTCGGCGAACACGGCCAGGATGACTTCCGAGGCGCCCATGTCCAGCAGGCGCTGCTTGACGTGCGCCAGGGTTTCGCCTTCGTCGAGAATATCGTCGAGCACGATGACGGTGCGGCCCGCCACGTTCGAGCGGGGGATGACTTTCCACACCACTTCGCCACCCTTGTCGTCGTCGCCGTAGCGGCTGACGTGGATGTAGTCGAATTCGAGCGGGAAGCTCAGTTGCGGCAGCAGGCTGCCCGTAAACACGACGGCGCCGCCCATCACGCCCAGCACCAGCGGGAACTCTTTCGAATCCTCGGCGTTGAAGCGCGTGTTGAGCACATCGGCCATGCGCGTGATCGACGCCTGCACGGCCTCCTGGTCGAACAGCAGTTCCGCGTTCTTGATCAGGTCACGGGCACGGTTGTGATGAAATTCTTGCATGGACTCTTGCATGGCGATGAATAGGGCTGATGGTCAATGCCGGTATTATCCCGCAAATCGGCCTTATTTGTAATCGCGCATGTCGTCGATGATTTTCCCGTCCTGGGCCAGGCTGCCCACCGCCACCAGCACCACGTCGCCGCGCAGCTTGGTCAGTTCGCGGATCGAGCCGATGATGGCTTCCACGCCGCTGGCGTCCGCCGGATCGTCGACTTCGCAATGCAGGGCCATCTCGTCGTTGGCCATGCGACCCGACACCACCAGCCGCGCCTTCCTGATTTGCGGGTGGCGGCGCGCGATCTCATGCACCTGCGACGGATGCACGAACATGGCGCGCACCTTGGTGGTTTGATCCGCGCGTCCCATCCAGCCCTTGATGCGCGTATTCGTGCGCCCGCACGGCGACTCCGGCGCGCCCGTCAGCACGGCCGACAGATCGCCGGTGGCAAAGCGGATCAGCGGGTAGTCGGCATTGAAGACGGTGACGACGACTTCGCCCACTTCGCCCGGCGCGACGGGAATGCCGCTGCCCGGATGGACGATCTCGAGCAGCACGTTTTCATCGACGACCATGCCGGGATTGAGCTTGCCATGGCTGGCCGTTTCATAGGCGATGCTGCCGATATCGGCCGAGGCATAGGTCTGGAACACGTGCGGCACGCCGTTCTCGGCAAACCAGCTGCGCAAGGATTCGGGCAAGGCTTCCGCGCCCATCAGGGCCTTGGTGACGCTGCTGATGTCGGCGCCCATTTCGCGCGCCTTCTCGATGATCAGTTTTAAAAATGAGGGCGTGCCGATATACGTGTCCGGCTTGAGATCGGCCATCGCCTGCACCTGCATTTCCGTCTGGCCGATGCCGGCCGGGATGACGGTGCAGCCGATGCGCGCGGCGCCTCCTTCGACCATGAAGGCGGCCGGCGTGAAGTGATACGAAAAGCAGTTCTGCAGCAGGCCGCCGGCGCGCACGCCGGCCGCATACATAGGGCGCGCAAAGCGCCACCAGTCCGGGCCGCGGCCTTCCGGATCGAAGATGGGGCCGGGCGAGACGAACACGCGCGACAGGGCGTTTTTCGGCGTCGTGTTCAAGCCGCCGAACGGCAGCTGCGCGTGCTGCAGTTGCTTGAGGTCGGACTTGCGCGTGACGGGCAGCTGCGCCAGCGCGGCTCGGCTGGTGATGCCGGCCGCGTTGACGCCGTCGAGGATGCGGGCCCAGCCCGGCGCCTGTTGCGCGCGCGCGATCAGCTGCGGCAGGCCGGCCATCAATTCGCGTTCGCGCGCTTCGGGGGCGCGTGCTTCCAGACTGTCGAGCGTATCGGTCATGTCAGTCATTCTCCAATTGTCAGTGCATATTGATTCGCACGCCTGGCCATCAGGACCGCCGGGCGCGTTGCAGCCAAGGTTTTTGATGGATCAGGCCAGCCAGCGCTTGCGGCGGCGGTAGAACTTCATGTCGCGGAAGCTCTTGCGCCCGGCGCTGGACACGCCCAGGTAAAACTCTTTGACGTCTTCGTTGCTGGCCAGTTCCTGGGCTTGTCCTTCCATCACGACGCGGCCGTTTTCCAGGATGTAGCCGAAGTCGGCGTAGCGCAGCGCCACGTTGGTGTTCTGTTCGGCCAGCAGGAAAGACACGTTTTCCTTGTGATTCAAATCCTTGACGATGCCGAAGATCTCTTCGACGATCTGCGGCGCGATGCCCATCGAGGGCTCGTCCAGTAAGATCATCGACGGCTTGGCCATCAGCGCGCGGCCGATGGCGCACATCTGCTGCTCGCCGCCGGAGGTATAGCCGGCCTGGCTGCTGCGCCGCGTTTTCAGGCGCGGAAAGTAGTGATACACCTTGTCCAGCGCGTCTTTCAGTTCGCCGCGCGACAGGCTGCGCGTGTAGGCGCCCGTCAGCAGGTTCTCCTCGATGGTGAGGTGGCCGAAACAGTGCCGCCCTTCCATCACTTGCGACAGGCCGCGCTTGACCAGTTCATTCGGCGTCAATTGGTCCACGCGCTCGCCCTTGAACTGGACTTCGCCCTTGGTGACGTCGCCCCGTTCGCCGCGCAGCAGGGTCGAGATGGTTTTCAGGGTGGTCGACTTGCCGGCGCCGTTGGCGCCCAATAGCGCCACGATCTTGCCTTGCGGCACTTGCAGCGACACGCCCTTCAGGACCAGGATCACGTGGTCGTAGATGACTTCGATATTGTTCACCGACAGGTAGGGCGGCGGTGCGGCGTCTGGTGTTTGCGTGGCAGTGGGTGTCATGGCTGCTTCGTTTTCATATGTGTTGGCGATGCTGTCGGATTACGCTACGCTAATCCGACCTACGTGAATGCGGCGTAGGTCGGATTAGGCCGCAGGCCGTAATCCGACACCACCATCGGCAGCGATTTACTTCATGCACGCCGGCGTGATCTTCTTCTCTTCGGCGTACTTGTTCGAGGATTCCTCGACCAGCTTGCGCACCAGGGCCTTGTCGCCGACGATCCATTTCGGCGTGATGGCGGTCCACTTCTTGCCATCCCACTGCTGCACCTTCACGGCGCCCGAGCCTTCATGGTCGTCGCAGCTGGTTTTCACGGTGGGGAACATGCCCAGTGCCCCCACGGCCTTCTGGCGCGCATCGTCGACGTTCAGGTTTTCCAGGCCCCAGCGCATCTGCTCGCCCGTGATCGGCTTGCCCTTGCCGAATTTTTCCTGCGCCACGCGGATCGCTTCGACCCACAGGATGCCGGCCGTCACGCCGCGCATGTGGTAGACGGAGCCGATGCGCGACTGGTCGGACAGGTTGCCCTTGCCGGTGGCGTAGAGTTTCTTGCGGATGTCGTCGAGCACGGGGTAGTTGCCCGGCGTATTGAACGTCATCGCCGTGTAGCCCTTGGCCGCGTCGCCCGATGGAATCGTGTCTTCCTCGGAGCCGGCCCACCAGACGCCCAGCATTTTGTCGCGCGGGAAGCCGTTGCGCTGCGCCGTCTTGATGGCCACGGAGTTCATCACGCCCCAGCCCCACAGGATCACGTGGTCCGGCTTGGCCTGGCGGATTTGCAGCCATTGCGATTGCTGTTCGCTGCCGGGCGGCGCGACGGGAATCTTGATCAGCTCGAAGCCGTACTGTTTCGACAGCGCTTCGAGCACGGGCAGCGGCTCCTTGCCGAAGGCCGAATCGTGGTACAGGTGGACGATCTTCTTGCCTTTCAGCTTGTCCATGCCGCCATCCTTGTCGCCCAAATACTTGATCATGGCGGCGGCCTGGCTCCAGTAGCTGGAGATCAGCGGATACACGTAGGGGAAGACCTTGCCGTTGGCGGCATCCGAGCGGCCGTAGCCGATCATCGTCATGGGGATCTTGTCCTGCGCCACGCGGTCGAGGATGCCGTAGGCGACGCCCGTGGACAGGGTTTCGACCAGGGTGGCGCCGCCCTGCTTGGTTTTCAGGCGTTCATAGCATTCGACGCCGCGCGACGGGTTGTATTCGGTTTCGCATTCTTCCCAGCTGATTTTCACGCCATTGACGCCGCCGGCCTGGTTGACCAGGTTGAAGTAATCGATGATGCCGCCGTAGAAACCGGAACCGCCGGCCGCGTACGGACCCACGCGGTAGGACGGCAGGGCGATGTACTGTTCCTTGTCCTGCGCCTGGGCGCTGCCGGCCATGGTGAGTGCGGCACTGGCGATGGCGGCGGCCAGCATGAGCGATTTGATGTGTTTCATTGTGTGTCTCCTCTTGTTTTATTTGGTATTCAAGTGAACCGACATCGACTGCAAAAACTTAATGGGGGAAGGGCCAGAGTCGCAACTTTTCCTTCGCAATCTGCCACAGCCTGGCCAGGCCGTGCGGCTCGACGATCAGGAAGAAGATGATCAGCGCGCCGAACACCATCAGTTCCAGGTTCGAGGCCACGCTGGTCGGCAATGCCAGGCCATGCGCGATGGTGTTCAGGAAGACGGGCAGCAGCACGATGAAGGCCGCGCCGAGGAAGGAGCCGAGGATCGAACCGACACCGCCGATGATGATCATGAACAGGATGCGGAAGGACAGGTCCAGGTTGTACGCTTCCGGCTCCACCGTGCCCAGGTAGGCGTACGCATACAGGGCGCCGGCCACGCCGCAGTAGAACGAGCTGACGGCAAACGCCAGCAGCTTGGTGCGCATCAGGCGAAAACCGATCACTTCGGCCGCCATGTCCATGTCGCGCACGGCCATCCACGAGCGGCCCACGTTCGAGCGGATCATGTTCTTGGCCAGCAGCGCCATGCCGGCAACGATGGCCAGCACCAGCAGGTATTTGCTTTGCGGCGTGTCGAACTGGTAGCCGAGGATGGTCATCTTCTGCACCGTGATCACGCCCGAGGAGCTGTAGTTGGTCAGATACGGTATCTTGGTCAGGCACCAGACGACGAAGAACTGCGTCGCCAGGGTGGAGGCGGCCAGGTAAAAGCCGCGGATGCGCAGGGAGGGCAGGCCGAAGGCGATGCCCACCATGGCCGCGCACAGGCCGCCCAGGATGAACGACACGAGCAGCGGCAATCCGGGCAGGCGCGCCATGAAGTTATACGAGGCAAACGCGCCCACGGCCATGAAGGCGGCCGTGCCCAGCGACAGCTGGCCCGCGTAACCGGTCAGGATGTTCAGGCCCAATGCCGCCAGGGCGAAGATCAGGAAGGGGATCAGGATCGCCGACAGCATGTAGGGCGAGGCGAAATACGGCAGGAGGAAGACGGCGACGAGCAGTGTGGCCGTCAGCGCCAGGCGGTCTTGCCGGATCGGGAAAATCTGGTTGTCAGCCTGGTAGCTGGTCTTGAATTGTCCTGCTTCACGGTAAATCATGGGGTGGTCCTTTACGGGCTGTTTTGGCTGTTGCCGGGTTACGCGCCATGCGCTAACCCGACCTACGATGCTGTTTCGGTGGTGTTATATGCGCCGGATGATCTTCTCGCCGAACAGGCCTTCCGGGCGCACCAGCAGGAACAGCAGGGCCAGCACATACGGGAACCAGCCTTCGATGCCGCCGCCCACCATGGGGCCGAGGTAGACTTCGGCCAGCTTTTCCGACGCGCCGATGATCAGGCCGCCGACGATGGCGCCCGGCACCGACGTAAAGCCGCCGAGGATCAGCACGGGCAGCGCTTTCAGGGCGATGAAGGTGAGGGCGAACTGCACCCCGTTGCGCGCGCCCCACAGCAAGCCGGCCACCATCGCCACCAGGCCCGCCACGCCCCACACCACGGCCCAGATGCGCTGCAGCGGAATACCCACGGCCAGCGCCGCCTGGTGATCGTCGGCGACGGCGCGCAGGGCGCGGCCCACCTTGGTCTTCGAGAACAGCAAGGCCAGGCAAATCACCAGCAGCGCGCAGATGCCGGCCGCCACCATGTCGAACTGCGAGATGATGATATTGAAATGGTCCATCAGGAAGGGCATCGGCACGTCTTCGATGGGCAGGTCCAGCTTGTGCACCTGCGAGCCCCACATCAGCTGCGCCAGGCCCTCGATGAAAAAGGTCAGGCCGATGGTGGCCATGAAGAGCGTGATTTCGGGCTGGTTGACGAGCGGGCGCAAGACCACCCTTTCAATCGCCATGCCCAGCACGATCATCGTCACCATCGTCAGCGGGATGGCCAGCCACAAGGACAGGCCGAACTTGTCCATGATGCCGACGCAGGTGAGGGCGGCGAAGAACACCATCGCGCCCTGCGCGAAATTGAATACGCCCGAGGCCTTGTAGATCAGGACGAAACCGATCGCCACCAGCGCGTACATGACGCCCGACAGCAGGCCGCCGATCAGCACTTCAAAGAAAAAATTGATATTCATTGCTATTCCTTGTCTAGTGCGCCACGCCGAGATAGGCATTGATCACGTCCTGGTTGCTGCGCACCTCGTCGGGCGTGCCGTCGCCGATCTTCTTGCCGTAGTCGAGCACCACCACGCGGTCGGAGATATCCATCACCACGCCCATGTCGTGCTCGATCAGCACGATGGTCGTGCCCAGCTGGTCGTTGACGTCGAGGATGAAGCGGCACATGTCCTGCTTTTCCTCCACGTTCATGCCGGCCATCGGTTCGTCCAGCAGCAGAATCTCCGGTTCGGCCACCAGCGCGCGGCCCAGTTCCACGCGCTTTTGCAAGCCGTAGGGCAGGCGCCCGACGGGCGTCTTGCGGATGGCCTGGATTTCCAGGAAGTCGATGATTTCCTCGGCCTTCTTGCGGTGCTCGATTTCCTCGCGCCGCGCCGGCCCCCAGTACAGGGCCTGCAGCAGGAAATTCGACTTCATTTTGAGGTTGCGCCCCGTCATGATGTTGTCCAGCACCGTCATGCCCTTGAACAGGGCGATGTTCTGGAAGGTGCGCGCGATGCCGGACTTGGCGGCCGCGTAGCAGTCCATGCCGCGCCGGTGTTCGCCCCGGTAGATGATCTCGCCCTGCTGCGGGCGGTACACGCCATTGATCACGTTGAGCATCGAGCTCTTGCCGGCGCCGTTCGGGCCGATGATGGCGCGGATTTCATGCTGTTTCACGTCGAACGAGATGTCGGTCAGCGCTTTCACGCCGCCGAACGACAGCGAGATGTTCTTCAGGTCGAGGATCACGGGACCGGTCTTGCGGGCCGTGCCGAAATGGGCGTCGGGTTCGTTCATTTGCATCGTGCTGTGCTCCATCATGCGGCCAGGCCCTGGGGCCGGTACGTTTTGCTGTCCCAGATCTGCAGGTCGGCGCTGGTCGAGCCAAGGCGGCCATCCTCGAATTTCACCTGGGTCTCGATGTATTGCGTTGCCTTGCCCTCGTACAGGGCGGAAATGAGCACCGCGTACTTTTCGGCGATGAATTTGCGGCGCACCTTGCGCGTGCGCGTCAGCTCGTCGTCGTCCGGGTCGAGTTCCTTGTGCAGCACCAGGAAGCGGTGCACCTGCGTGCGGTCCATCAAGGGGTCGGCCGCCAGTTCCGCGTTGACCTGCTCGATGCAGTCGCGGATCAGGCCATAGGTTTCGGCGCGCGCCGCCAGGTCCGTGTAGCCGGAATAGGCGATGCCGCGCCGCTCCGACCAGTTGCCCACCGCCTCGATGTCGATGTTGATGAAAGCGCAGACCTGGTCGCGCGCATTGCCGAAGGCCACTACTTCCTTGATGAAGGGGAAGAACTTGAGCTTGTTTTCGATGTAGTTGGGAGCGAACATGGCGCCGCAATTCATCTTGCCCACGTCGGCGGCGCGGTCGATGATTTTCAGATGGCCTTCGCTGTCGAACACGCCCGCGTCGCCCGTATGGAAGTAGCCGTCGTTGTCGATCACTTCGGCGGTGGCGTCAGGGCGCTTGAAGTAGCCGCTCATGGTGGCGGGCGACTTGACCAGCACTTCGCCATTGGCCGCCAGCTTGACTTCCACGCCTGGCGCCGGCAGTCCGACGCTGTCGAACTTGATATTGCCGTCCGGTTGCAAGCAAACGTAGGCGCAGGTTTCGGTGGAGCCGTACAGCTGCTTGAGGTTGACGCCGATCGAGCGGTAGAAGCGGAACAGGTCGGGGCCGATGGCGGCGCCGGCCGTGTAGGCGACGCGCACGCGCGACAGCCCCAGCACGTTTTTCAGGGGGCCGTAGACGAGCAGCTCGCCCAGCTTGTAGCCGAGGCGGTCCGCCAGCGAAACGGGCTTGCCATCCAGGATCTGCGCGCCGCAGCGCTTGGCCACGTCCATGAAATGACTGAACATGCGGCGCTTGATGCTGCTGGCGTCTTCCATGCGTATCATCACGCTGGTGAGCATGTTCTCGAACACGCGCGGCGGCGCAAAGTAGCAGGTGGGGCCGATTTCGCGCATGTCGATCATCACCGTGTCGCCCGATTCGGGGCAGTTGACGGTAAAGCCGGCCACCATGGCCTGCGCCAGCGAGAACAGGCAGTCGCCCACCCACGCCATGGGCAGGTAGGACAGGATGTCTTCCTCGTCGGTGAGCTGGTCGAAGGCCACGCCGCCTTCGCCGGCCGCCAGCAGCGCCGTATGGCTCTGGCACACGCCCTTCGGTTTGCCCGTGGTGCCCGAGGTGTACAGGATCACGGCCGAGTCGCTGCCCTGGCCCGCTGCCACGGCGGCGTCGAAGAAGCCGGGATGCTCGCGGTCGTAGGCCCGGCCCAGCGTCTGCAGGGCGGCAAAGGACGTCAGCTCCGGCTGGCGGTAATGGCGCATGCCCCGCTCATCATCATAGGCGATGTGGGCGACGTGCGGATACAGGGCCTTGAGTTCGAGCAGCTTGTCGACCTGCTCCTGGTCTTCGACGATGGCGTAGCGGATTTCCGCATCCTGCAGCACGTACGCCATGTCGGCGGCCGGCGCGTCCTGGTACAGGGGCACGGGCACGCCGCCCAGGCTTTGCGCGGCCAGCATGGCCCAGTACAGGCGGGGACGGTTGTCGCCGATGATGGCCAGGTTCATGCCGCGCTGGAAGCCGATGGCGGCCAGGCCGCAGGCCAGCGCGCGCACCTCCTCGTTGACCTCGGCCCAGGTCCAGGTCTGCCAGATGCCCAGGTGTTTTTCGCGAAAGGCGGGCTTGTCGGATCGTACTGTCCCGTGTTGCAATAAGCGCCGCGGAAAAGTCGGCATTGCTGCTGTGGTATGCGTTTGCACCAGTGTCTCCCTGTTGCTTGTCTCAGGCCCCACCTCGTCGGATGGCGCTCTGTATTTTTTATGTGTAAGGCGTTTGTGCAATGATAGTAGCTTGCGTTAGTTTGCCGAGTTGTCTTTTCGGGGACATTTACCCACTTTTCGATGGTGCATCGCACAATGACCAACCCTGATATCAGCCTCAAGGATGCCGTGCGCGCGGCCAACTGGGCGCAGCTGCTCGATCCCCAGCAAATGGCCCGGGTCGAGGCGGATGTGTTCGAGACTTTCGTGCCGAAAGGCGGCTTTGTCTGCCGCAAGGGCGAACCGGTGGACAACTGGATCGGCGTCATCAGCGGCATGGTCAAGATGAATAATTTTTCCGCCTCCGGCAAGGCCATGACCTTCATCGGCGTGCCCCCCGGCAGCTGGTTCGGCGAAGGTTCATTGCTGAAGAACGAGATCCGCAAATACGACACCATGGCCCTGCGCGACACGCGCGTGGCGCGCCTGCCCGGCGCCACTTTCCACTGGCTGCTGGAAACGAGCCTGCCATTCACGCGCTTTTTGCTGATGCAGCTCAACGAGCGCCTGGGCCAGTTCATCGGCATGGTGGAAAACGAGCGCCTGCTGGATCTGAATACGCGCGTGGCGCGCTGCCTGGCGTCGATGTTCAACTCGCATCTGTACCCGGGCGTGGAAACCCTGGTGCAGCTGTCGCAGGAAGAGATCGGCCTGCTGTCGGGCTCCTCGCGCCAGCGTGCCAACCAGGCCTTGCAGGTGCTGGAAAAAAAGGGTTTGTTGCGCCTCGATTACGGCGGCATCCGCGTGCTGGACCTGGAAGGCTTGCGCCGCTACGAGGCCGATGATGCCATCTGAGTCCACTCGCGCCGCGGCGCTGCGCGCGCGCCTCGATGGCGGCTTTGTCGAGCATGCGCGTTTCACGGGGCCGCCGGTCGATTTCAGCGACTGGACTCCCGAAGAACTGGGCGCTGTCTGGGGGGCGCTGCACCGCGCGGCGCGCTTTGGCCATGACGATCCTGCGCGGCGCGAACTGGCGATGGCGCTATTGGCACAAGCGAGCAGCATGAAGCTGGCACCGGCGCTGGCAGGCGATGTGTTCCTCGACGCGCTGGATGCGGCCCGCGTGCACGACTGGGACTACGCAATCGGCTGCCTGGATTGTCTGCGCGGCGCGCCACCGGAAGGCAGCGCGCAGCTGGCGCTGCGCATCCTGGATGAACCGAAGCACTGGGGCGAACAGCATTTTGCCGCCTGGCTGCTGGCGCAGCTGGCCGGCGGCGACGCCCCGGCCCAGTTCGGGCAGATGATGGAGGAGCGCCATGCGCGCTACCCGATGCCCTTGACCTTGCAGGAACTCACCGTACTGCCGCAACTGGCGCGAGCATCCCTGCTGGCGCTGGCCGGCTCGCGCTACAGCGGCCACTGGAACCGCGACAGCATCGGCGAGGCCGATCCCGCCGACGTGCTGGCCGACGATGCGGCGTATGTGGATTTTTCCCGCACGATACTGGAACAGGCGGCGCGCCATATCGCCGCCATCCATGACGGCAGCGTGCCGTATGCGGCCGATGCCGCCTTTGCCACGGCAGATTCTCCGGTGCTGGCGCGCGCCGCGCGGGTGGCGTCCTATCGCGATGATGCCTGGTTCAGGCCCGTGATTACCGTCTTGCTACCGTTGGCATGCGTGGCGCCCGGCGCGGCCAAGAGCGCGCCGTCGCAGTCGCTGGCGATGGCGCTGGGCCATGCGGTGGAAACCATTCCCACGCCCGAAAGCCTGCAGGCCCTGCGCGCGGCGCTGGCCCAGGTACGCCATGCGGGCATCCGCAAGAAACTGGAACGCAATCTGAAACCGGCCGAGCGGGCGCTGGCCGAACGGTCCGATATCGCCTGGAGGATCGGCATGCCGGGCCCCATGGGCAAACGGCGCCAGGCCATGCTGGCGCGCCGCCTGGAAGCGGGCTACGCCAGCGAGGTGTGGTTTGGCCTGGACCAATGGCGTGCCCTGCGCGACGATGCCGATATCGACGCGGTGGCGCGCGCGCTGGTCTGGCGCACGGGCGATGGGCTGGCCTTCATGCTCGACGGGAAAGGCGCCATCGATGCGCAGGGGCAGCCAGTGGATTTGCCTGCGCAAGGCGAGATCGGCCTGTGGCACCCCTTGCATGGCAGCGGGGAGGAGCGCGCCGCCTGGCAAGCGCTGGTCGCGCAGCGGCGCCTGCGCCAGCCGCTGCGCCAGGTCTATCGCGAAATATATGCGCCGCCCGGCGACGGCAGTGCCGCATTTGCCGGCTACCAGCTGTCGCTGCGCACCTTGCTGGGACTGGCGCGCCGCGAAGGCTGGCGCCTGGACTACGATGAAGGCCTGTCGCGCCAGTTCGGCGCCTGGCGCGTATTGCTTCGCCTCGAGGGGCACGTGTATCCGGGGGCGGGCGGCGCCTGCACGTCAAACGGGCTGGCGCCCGCGCAGATGATGCCGATGACGCCGGTGGCCTATTCGGAAGCGTGCCGCGCGGTGGACCTGCTGGTCAGCGCCAGCGCGCTGGCGCTGGTCGAGGACGAGCAAAGCGTGGAGCGCGAACAGCGCCTGTTTTACCTGTCCAACCTGGCACCGGGGCCGATGGCCGGCATGCGGCGCGCCGTGCTGGAACAGGTATTCGCGGACCAGATCGAGGACGGCCGCATGGCGTTCGAAGCGCGCCACCTGATGGTGGGCGGGCATGCGATCCACCTGAGCACCGGCAGGGCCACGAAGGATGGCGCCGAGGCGGTGATCGAGGTGGTAGCGATGGGGAGCAAGCTGGGCGCCGTGCCGTGGCTGCCCTACGACGAGGCGCTGCTGGAAAAAATCGCCGCCGCCGCCGGGGCGCTGCTGGCGCAGCACCGAGTGCAGTCCGGCCGCTAATCGCGGTATCATAGACGCTTCCCGGTACCGCTCCATTTTCGCTCCCATGCAGACACCAGACCAATCCACTCCCGCTTCCCGTTTATCGCAGCTGCGCGACGCCATGCGCGCGCAGCACATCGATGCCCTGATCGTGCCATCCGCCGACCCGCATTTGTCCGAATACCTGCCGGCCCGCTGGCAGGGCCGCGAGTGGCTGTCGGGCTTCACGGGGTCGGTCGGTACCCTGGTCGTGACGCAGGATTTCGCCGGCGTGTGGACCGATGGCCGCTACTGGGAGCAGGCGGAAGACGAACTGGCCGGCAGCGGCATCGTCCTGAAGAAAATCCCGTCCGGCGCCAGCGTGCTGTATATCGACTGGCTGGGCGAGACCATGCAGCCGGGGCAGACGGTGGCCGTCGATGGCGCCGTGCTGGGCCTGGCCAATGCGCGCCTGCTGCAGCAGGCGCTGGGCGCGCAAGTGGCCCTGCGCACGGATACCGACGTGCTGCAAGCCGTCTGGCCGGATCGCCCGGCCATGCCTGCCGCGCCGGTGTACGAGCATGCGGCCGCGTATCCGGCCCTGTCGCGTAGCGAGAAACTGGCGGCCCTGCGCGCCGGCATGGCGGCGCACGGCGCCAGCCACCACGTCATTTCCACGCTTGACGATATCGCGTATTTGTTCAACCTGCGCGGCGCCGACGTCAACTACAACCCCGTCTTCCTCGCCCATGCGCTGGTGGGCCCTGAGCGCGCCACCCTGTTCGTCGCCGACGGCAAGCTGCCCGCCGCCCTGCGCGCCATCCTGGAGAGCGAAGGCGTGGACGTGGCCGCGTATGACCGCGCGGCCGCCGCGCTGGCCGCCCTGCCGGCCGGCGCCACCCTGCTGCTGGACCCGCGCCGCGTCACGTTCGGCACGCGCCAGGCCGTGGCCGAGGGCGTGCGGGTGGTCGAATCGATCAACCCCACCACCCTGGCCAAGTCGCGCAAGACGGACAGCGAAGCGGAGCACGTGCGCGCCGCCATGGAGCAGGACGGCGCCGCCCTGTGCGAATTCTTCAGCTGGTTGGACGCCACCCTGGCCGACCCGCAGCGCGCGCCGTTGACGGAAATCGGCGTCGACGCGCACCTGACGGCCGCGCGTGCCCGCCGCGCCGGTTTTGTCAGCCCCAGTTTCGGCACCATCGCCGGCTTCAATGCGCATGGCGCCATCATGCATTACCACGCGCATGCGGATTCGGCCGCCACCATCGAAGGCGATGGCCTGCTGCTGATCGACTCGGGCGGCCAGTACTGGGGCGGCACCACGGATATCACGCGCGTGGTCCCCGTCGGCACGATCACGGCAGAACACCGGCGCGATTTCACCCTCGTCTTGCGCAGCATGATCGCCCTGTCGCGCGCGCAGTTCCCGCGCGGCGTGAAGTCGCCCATGCTCGACTCGATTGCCCGCGCGCCCCTGTGGGCCGAAGGCATCGACTTTGGCCACGGCACGGGCCATGGCGTGGGCTTTTTCCTCAACGTGCACGAAGGGCCGCAATCGATTTCGCAGTCCGCCATGCCGGAGCCGCAGACGGCGATGGAACCGGGCATGATCACCTCCATCGAGCCGGGCATCTACCGACCCGGCCAGTGGGGCATCCGCATCGAGAACCTGGTGCTCAACGTGCCGGCCGATACGACGCAGTTCGGGGAATTCCTGCGCTTCGAGACATTGACCCTGTGCCCGATCGACACGCGCTGCGTGGAACGCTCGCTGTTGCGCGACGACGAGGCGGCCTGGCTCAACGACTACCACGCCACCGTGCGCGCGCGCCTGGCGCCGCACCTGGCGGCGCCGGCCGATGCGCCTGCGCTGGCGTGGCTGGAACAGCGCACGGGAGCCATCTGATGCGCTCGACCCGCGCCACGTCCGCCATCGAGCGGCTCAAGGAACGCACCGGCAACCGCCTCTACACGATGGCGCGCACGGGCGATGAACTGTTCTTCCTCACGGAAGGCCCCGGCTTGCCGCCCCTGTGCCCGCCGTTGGAACTGGACGCCTTTGTCGCCTTCGTGAATGGCCTGGGGCCGCAAAAGGCGCGCCGCGTCAGCAAGCTCGACGTGGCGTTTGAAAAGCAGCTGACCAAAAAGCTCTAGATGCCGACCATCGACTTCCTGCGCGCCTACTGGTCGCCGGCCGAGCTGGCGACGAACGGCGTGATCCTGCTGAATCTGCTGGGCGCGCTGCTGCTGGGCTTGCTGGTGGGTTATGAACGTTCGTATCACGGGCGCGCGGCCGGCATGCGCACCTACAGCCTCGTCTGCATGGCCTCGGCCGCGCTGACGGTGCTGGGCGGCTATCCCGAGTTCTGGTACGGCGGCCATGGCGCCATCGTCGGCAGCGATCCCACGCGCGTCATCCAGGGCATCGTCACGGGCGTGGGCTTTCTGGGCGCCGGCGTCATCATGCGCGAGGGCTTCAATATCAGCGGCCTGACGACGGCCGCCTCGATCTGGGCCTCGTCCGTGATCGGCATCATGGTCGGCATCGGCTTTTATCTGTCGGCCATGGGCCTGGCCTTCCTGTGCGCGATGGCGATGATTTTCCTGTCAAAATTGGAGAACTGGCTGCCGTCGCGCCACGCGGTGGCCATCACCATGCGCTTCAAGCAAGGCTTCATTCCACGCGAGGATGCGCTGCGGCGCATGGCCGCCAAGCGCGGCTACGACATCGCGGGCGGCTCGCTGACCATCGGCAGCAACGACGGCATGCAGGAATGGCGCTTTGTCGCCATCGCGCATGGCAAGAACACGGGCGCCAGCCTGTCGGCCATGTCGGCCGAACTGGCGGCCTTCGAAGGCATCGCCGGCTTCCAGCTGTCGCATGCACGCAACTGAAAAGGATGGACATGGACGCCCAGGCTCAAAAAGTACTCGATTTCTGGTTCCTGCCGCCGGATCACCCCGGCCACGGCCAGGCGCGCATGGAATGGTTCCGCAAGGACGACGGTTTCGATGCGCAGATACGCGCGCGTTTCGGCGCGCTGATCGATGCCGCCATAGCCGGCGGCTTGCGCGATTGGGATGCCACGCCGCATGGCGCGCTGGCGCGCCTCATCGTGCTCGATCAGTTTACGCGCAATGTGTACCGCGGCACGCCGCGCGCCTTTGCCGGCGACGCCCAGGCGCTGGCGCTGGCCGTCGCCATGACGCAGCAGGGACTCGACCAGCAGCTGCCGCCGATGCTGCGCGCCTTCGTGTATTTACCGTTCGAACATGCGGAAGACCTGGCCATGCAGGCGCACGCCGTCGAGCTGTTCCAGCGCCTGTCGCAGGCGCAGCCCGGTTTTGAGAGCATGCTCGACTACGCCGGGCGCCACCAGGAAGTGATCGCCCGCTTCGGCCGCTTCCCGCACCGCAACGCCATCCTCGGCCGCCCCTCCACGCCCGAAGAAGTGGAATTCCTGCGCCAGCCGGGATCGAGCTTTTAGACAATCATCATGAACGTGACATTGAATATCATCGGCGCCGGCCACGTGGGCAAGGTGCTGGGCCGGCTGTTCGCCGGCGTGGACGGGATCGCGCTGCAGGATGTGCTGACGCGCTCGATGGCGTCGGCGCAGGCGGCCGTGGACTTCATCGGCGCCGGCACTCCCGTCGACAGCTATGCGGCCTTGCGGCGCGCCGACGTCACCCTGCTGGCCGTGTCGGACGACCAGATCGGCCCGGCCTGCGCGGCGCTGGTGGCCGAGGGACGCCAGGCGGGCGCCATCGTGTTTCACTGCAGCGGCGCGCTGGCCTCGAACGTGCTGCTGGCGGCCACGCAGGCCGGCGCCTTTGTCGCCAGCGCCCACCCGATCCGCAGCTTTGCCGACCCGCGGCAGGTGGCCGCCACCTTCGACGGCACGTTTTGCGGCGTCGAAGGCGACCCGCTGGCGCTGGTTTTCCTCACGCCGGCCTTGATCGCCATCGGCGCGCGCCCCGTGCCCATCGATCCGGCCGCCAAGACCCTGTATCACGCCGCTGCCGTCTTCGCCAGCAATTACCTGGTGACGGTGCTCGACGCGGCCTTGCGCGCCTACCAGGCGGCCGGCATTCCCGAACCGGTGGCGCGCGAACTGGCGCAGCCGCTGGTGACGGAAGCGGTGGCGAACGTGTTCCGCCTGGGCGCCGCGCCCGCGCTGTCCGGTCCCATCGCGCGCGGCGATTCGGCCACCGTGCAACGCCAGCAGCTGGCCGTGCAAAGCTGGGATGCCGCCACGGGCGAGTTGTACCGGGCGCTGGTGGCGCCCACGCAGGATCTGGCCCGGCGCAAGTCCGCGCTTTAGGCGGCGTGCAGGCGGTTGCGGCCCTGCTCCTTGGCCTGGTACAAGGCGCTGTCGGCGCGCGAAAAGAAGGCCGATTCGCTTTCCTCTGGCCGGTACTCGGTCACGCCCAGGCTGATCGTCACGGGGACGCGCGGTTCGGGCAGGCCGAAATCGTGGCGTTCGATGGCCGCGCGCAGGCTTTCCGCCACTTCCGCCGCCTTGGCCAGGCTGCAGTCATTCAGCAGCACCAGGTATTCCTCGCCGCCCCAGCGCGTGATGACATCGCTTTCGCGCACGGTGGCGCGCGCCACGTCCGCCACGCCACGGATGACCTTGTCGCCCCACAGGTGGCCGTGGGTATCGTTGACGCGCTTGAAGAAATCGATGTCGAAGAGGATGGCCGACATCGGCTGCTCGTTGCGTTTGGACAATAACATCGCGCGCTGGAACAGCAATTCCAGCGACTGGCGGTTCAATAGCCCGGTCAGCGCATCCGTCGAGGCGATGCGCTCGATGCGGCGCTGGTAGCGGTTCACCGTCAGCAGGGTCAGCACGAGCACCAGCAGGGTGACGCCGAAGCTGATGGCCAGGTTGAAGATGAACACGCGCTGCAGCGACTGGACTTCGTCGCTGACGTTCTGCTCGACCACCAGATACCAGCCCAGTTCGGGAATGAAGCGCGAGTTGACGAGGATTTGCGCGCGGCCCAGCTGGTACGACAGATGCGTCGGTTCGCTGCGGTGATTGATGATTTGCCCGGCAATGGCGTTCACGCCGGGCAAGCTGCGGATGTTGCCATGCCCGTTGCGCATGGTCTTGCCAGCCAGCACCAGGGTGCCGGCGGCATCGACAAAATAGATGTTGCGGTGGAAGCGCGCCTGGTAGCGGTCGATGATGTGGCTCATGGTGGCCAGGGTCAGGCCGATGCCGGTGGCGCCGATGAACTGGCCGTTGTAATCGTAGACGCGGTGGTTGATGAAGATGGTCATGCTGTCGCGGTTGGCCATGTCCACGTCGACATTCGTTTCATAGTCGGTCTTGTCCATGGCGCGCACGCGGTAATACCAGATGTCGCGCGTCGCTTGCGGGCTGACGGATTTCAAGGTGCCTTCCGCATAATAATATTTGCTGCTCTTGTCCGACACGAGAAAGCTGGTGATGGCGCCGTATTTCTTCTTGACCTCGGCCAGGTAGCGCACGATCTGTTCCGGCTTGTTTTCGCCGGCGAGTATCCAGTCGCGCACGAAGGTGTCGTGCGCCATCAGCGAAGAGATGAAGACGGGGCGCAGCATGTCCTTCTGGATTTCCGAGTAAATGTTGTCGCCCGTCAGCGGCAAGGTCTGGTCGGCGATGCCGTGCTCGATGGTCTGGCGCGAAGCCAGGTAGCTGGCCAGGCTGGTCGCCATGAAGCCCGCCCCCAGGATCAGGGTCAGGAGGATGAGCAGGCGGTACTTGATCGACAGAAGACGCATGGAGACGAGGTAGTGGCAGGCGGGAAGGCCATCGTGAGGCAAGCTAAAAGTATGCAACAGGGCGGATATTGGCGCAATGATAACTGGTTTTCTTGATAATTTAAGCTGGCGAACGCGACAAGATAACCACGACTTACCAAATAAAAGTGCCGATTTGTCGACAAAGATGCAAATTAGCAATAAGATTTGACGAGGGGAATCATTGCGCACCGCCCCTGTCTTGTCGCCCGTTTCAGGCGCGGGACATTCCGCGCAGGGAGTGTTGCATGTTATTTTTAAAGAGTACGTCCGTCAGCAAGGCCCCCGGCATCTACGAGGTCGACATCGCGGCCAAGCCGCCCGGCAAGACCTTCGGCATTTTTCTCGCCACCGATCCCGACCATCCGCCGCTGGCCTTGCTGGGGCAATTGAAGGCGCTCGGTTTCGAGAACACCTATAGTTCGCCCTACCTGCACAAGGATTCAGGCAAGGTGCTGGACCTGCATTTCCAGAAGGATGGCACGGATATCTTCAAGGGCTGGAAAACCGAAGAGTGCACGCACAACCTGGCGGCCATCACGGCCCTGTTCGAGGAGCATGGCATTGCTATCGCCCCACGCGTCATGTCGATGGCGGAAGCCTACGCCTAAACGCCTGTCAAAACCTGCTGCGCGTCGGTATAGGCGGCCTGCGATGCTCACTGCCTCGGCGGCCCCGTGCATTAGCACAGCTCCGCTTCTCAGCCACCTCTCCCTTCCGCTCGCTACGGTTTTGTCTGGCGTTTTATTTAGATAGTTCAACCCGCCTCCACGCCGATGTGATACAGCGCCCACGGGCAGCTGGCGAACCGTTCGGCCAGGGGCAGTGCCGCCACGGCCGCGATGCGGTCGGCGTCATGGATCGCCCATAGCGGGCCCAGGCCGCCCAGCGCCATCGGCTGTCCATCGAGGTGGGTGGCGACGATAAAACGCTGTGCGCGCGCCTGCGCCATGGTCAGCGCCGCCGCATAGCCATCCACGGCGCGCAGCAGCAGCCGTACGGCATCTTCCTCGGGCGCGCCCGCCGCCTTCAAGACATCGGCCAGCAGCGGCCCGCGCAGGGCGTGCGCCTTGCCGTCGTATTCCAGGGTGGGGTGGATAGTGCGCGCAGGCAAGTTCGCCAGCGCCGCAAAGTCGAATGCCCGCGCCCGCTCAAAACTGATTTTTTGCTTGTGCATCATCTGGTCGCGCACGGCGTCGAACGGTCCCCGGTTCGGCTTGTCGATGCTGCCCGTGACGGTCAGCAGGGCAGGACCGCGCAGGCCGGCGGGCGCCGCCCGGGCGATGGCGGGCAGGGCCGCACCAGCCATGGCGGCGGCGAGAAACTGGCGTTTATGCATGCACTTCTCCTCTTCACTGAAAATCGCTAATGTCCTTAAGTCTATCTTAAGTTCGCTCAACGGTGCGCATTTTACGGTTATTGTCAGTTTGCAATGTCCGCTTACATCTTGTCACAGTTCTTACGGAATGGAGAAAGACGTAGCTTTTTTCGGCTGTTATTGTGTACTCATCGCACTTCGCTGAACTGCGAATCCAGGCACCATTCACTAATTGAGAGAGAGAACATGATGAAGAAGAAAATCCTGTTTGCAATGATCGCTTCCGTTACCGCATTCACCGGCATGAGCGCCGCGCACGCCGAAGGCGCCTATGTGGGTGCCGGCGTCACGGGTAACCGCTACAACTTCGATATTCCTGGCGCCACCAGCGCCGACAATCACAGCGGCTACAAGGCCGGCGCCAAGATCTTCGCCGGTTACGATTTCGATAAAACCTGGGCGGTCGAGGGCGGCTACGCCGATTTCGGCAGCAAGGATTACAGCTATGTCACGGGCGCCGGCAACGGTTCCGTGAAAAGCGATTCGCATGGCTATTACCTGGCCGGCAAGGCCACCATGCCCGTGAGCGACAAAGTCGGCGTGTTCGGCAAGCTGGGCGTGGCCAAGGTCAAGAACAGCTTGAGCGGCACGGGCCTGTCGACCGGCATCAGCGGCAACGACAAGACGGGCGTGTACGCTTCCGTCGGCGCCCAGTACGCGATCAACGAGAAAGTCTCGCTGACGGCGGAAGTGGAACACTTCGGCAAGAGCGCCGACCAGGGCCGCAAGGCCACCGGGCTCGCTTTAGGCGCACGCTACAACTTCTAATTTACCGGAAGTTTGCTGAAAAAAAAGGCAGTTACCGCGAGGTAACTGCCTTTTTGCATTGCCGGACCGAAATTACGTGGTCAAAGGCTTGTAGCGGATACGCTTCGGTTTCGCGCCTTCTTCGCCCAGGCGTTTCTTCTTGTCGGCTTCATATTCCTGATAGTTGCCGTCAAAGAAGGTGACCTGCGAATTGCCTTCGAACGCCAGGATGTGCGTGGCGATACGATCGAGGAACCAGCGGTCATGGGAGATGACCATGACGCTGCCGGCAAATTCCAGCAGGGCGTCTTCCAGCGCGCGCAGGGTTTCCACGTCCAGATCGTTCGACGGTTCATCGAGCAGCAGGACGTTGCCGCCCATCAGCAAGGTTTTCGCCAGGTGCAGACGGCCACGCTCACCGCCGGACAGGTTGCCCACTTGCTTCTGCTGGTCCGAGCCCTTGAAGTTGAAGCGGCCCAGGTAGGCGCGCGACGGCATTTCGAAGCGGCCGACCGTCAGCATGTCGGCGCCGCCGGAGACGTCTTCGAACACGGATTTGTTGTCGGCGAGACTATCGCGGTTCTGGTCGACGATGGACACGCGCGCCGTCTGGCCGATGGCCACTTCGCCGCTGTCCGGCGTTTCCTTGCCGGTGATCATCTTGAACAGGGTCGATTTACCGGCGCCGTTGGGGCCGATGATGCCGACGATGGCGCCTGGCGGCACGGTAAAGCTCAGGTTGTCGATCAGCAGGCGGTCGCCGAACGCTTTCGACACGTTCTTGAACTCGATGACTTCATTGCCCAGGCGCTCTGCCACGGGAATGAAGATTTCCTGCGTTTCGTTGCGCTTCTGGTATTCGTGCTCGGACAGCTCGTTGAAGCGGGCCAGGCGGGCTTTCGACTTGGCCTGGCGCGCTTTCGGGTTCTGGCGCGACCATTCCAATTCCTTCTGCAGCGCCTTCTGGCGCGCCGATTCCGTCGCTTCTTCCTGTTTCAGGCGGGCTTGCTTCTGGTCCAGCCAGGTCGAGTAGTTGCCCTTCCATGGAATGCCGTGGCCGCGGTCCAGCTCCAGGATCCACTCGGCCGCGTTGTCGAGGAAGTAGCGGTCATGGGTGATGGCCACCACGGTGCCGGGGAAGCGCAGCAGGAATTGTTCCAGCCAGTCCACCGATTCCGCATCCAGATGGTTGGTCGGTTCGTCGAGCAGCAGCATGTCGGGCTTGGACAGCAGCAGCTTGCACAGCGCCACGCGGCGCTTTTCACCGCCGGACAGCACGCCGATGGTGGCGTCCCATGGCGGCAGGCGCAGCGCGTCGGCGGCCATTTCCAGCTGCAGATTCAGATTGCCGCCGTCGGAGGTCGAGATGATCGCTTCCAGGCGCGCCTGTTCCGTGGCCAGGGCGTCGAAATCGGCGTCTTCCTCGGCATATGCGGCGTACACGGCTTCCAGCTTGGCTTGCGCTTCAAACACTTCGCCCAGGCCCGATTCGACTTCCTGGCGCACGGTTTTTGCCGGGGCCAGCTGCGGTTCCTGCGGCAGGTAGCCGATGTTCAGGCCCGGCATCGGCACGGCTTCGCCCTGGATGTCGGTGTCGATGCCTGCCATGATTTTCAGCAGGGTCGATTTGCCGGAGCCGTTCAGGCCCAGCACGCCGATCTTCGCGCCTGGGAAGAAGGAGAGGGAAATATCTTTCAGAATCTGGCGCTTGGGCGGGACGATTTTGCCCACGCGATTCATGGTGTAGACGTAATTTGCCATTAGAAATCTCGGGTGATATACAAAGACGGACAGGATACGGTAAACGCCCGCTTCCGGCCAGCGCTGTGCGCTGCCGGAACGGACCGATCAGGCGGCCAGGCGCGCGCGGCGGCTGCTCCACAGCCCTTCGGCCGCATACAGGCCCAGCGCCGTCCAGATGACGAGGAAGCCCAGCATGCGCTCGGGCGTGAACGATTCGTGGAAGACCCATACGCCGATCAGGAGCTGGCCCGTGGGGGCGATGTATTGCAACAGCCCCAGCACGGCCAGCGGCAGGCGGCGCGCGCCGGCCGCGAACAGCAGCAGGGGAATGGCCGTGATGGGGCCGGACGCCAGCAGCAGCGCGCGCGTGGCGGTGGAGTCCGTATTGACGAAGCCGCTCTGGCCATGCCAGGCCAGCCACAGCATATAGGCCAGCGCCAGGGGAAACAGAATCAAGGTTTCGAACGACAAGCCTTCCAGCGCGCCCAGCGCGGCCGTCTTGCGCAGCAAGCCATAGCCGCCGAAGGTAGCCGCCAGCAGCAGGGCGATCCACGGCACCTGCCCCGCCTGCCAAGTGAGCCAGGCCACGCCGCAGGCGGCCAGACCGATGGCCAGCCACTGCAGGCGGCGCAGGCGCTCGTGCAGCAGCAGGAAACCCAGCATGACATTGATCAGGGGCGTAATGAAGTAGCCGAGGCTGGCGTCGACCACGTGGCCGTTGTTGACGGCCCAGATATAGATGAACCAGTTGGCGGACAGCAAGAACGCGCTGGCGACGAAGCTGACCACCACCTGCGGCTGGCCTTTCAGGGCAGCCAGCCAGCTCCATTGGCGGCGCACGGTCAGCACGATGCCCAGGAACAACAGCGACCAGACCATGCGGTGCGCCAGGATTTCCTGCGGCGCGATCTCGCCGATGGCATGGAAATACAGGGGGAACAGGCCCCAGCACAGGAAGGCGAGGGAGGCGTAGAGCATGCCTGGATTCATGATGGGCTTCGCTGGAGAGTAGACAGTCTGTCATTATGTCCGAAAACATCGGGGGCTGCCCGGCGCCGCTGGCGAGGCGTAGAATGGCAACAAATCAATGGCCGCAAGCCCGCGCAGCAAGGCGGAGCGGCACAAAACCACGACATTGGGGCAGCCCGGAACCATGCAAAAATACTCTTGCTATTTGCTAATACCTATCATATTGTGCGATGCAACAAAACAAAAACGGGTGCAATCTTGACGTCGGAACATAAAAAAAGCGGCCTGGCCGGCTTGACGCTGGCCGCCGTCGGCATCGTTTACGGCGATATCGGCACCAGTCCGCTGTACACCCTGAAGACGGTCTTCGACCCGGCCCACGGCCTGGCGCTCTCGCACGAGAACCTGCTGGGCATCGTCTCGCTGATTTTCTGGGGCCTGACCCTGATCGTCTCGCTCAAGTACGTGACCCTGGTGCTGCGCGCCGACAACCGCGGCGAGGGCGGCATCATGGCCCTGATGGCGCTGGTGCTGTCGTCCGTCAGCCGCCTGTCGCGCTGGCATTTCCCGCTGATGGTGATCGGCGTCTTCGGCGCCACCCTGTTCTATGGCGACAGCGTGATCACGCCGGCCATTTCCGTGCTGTCGGCGATCGAAGGCCTGGAAGTGGCCACGCCCGCCTTCAGTCCCTACGTGGTGCCGCTGACGATCGCCGTGCTGGTGGGCCTGTATTCGGTGCAGTCGCACGGCACGGCCGGCATCGGCCGCTATTTCGCCCCCGTCATGGTGCTGTGGTTTGCCGCGCTGGCCGGCATGGGCGTGGTCAACATCATCAAGTCGCCCGCCGTCCTGGCCGCGCTCAATCCCCTGCACGCGGCGACCTTCCTGATGAATAACGGCTTCGTCGCCTTCGTCGCCCTGGGCGCCGTGGTGCTGGCGCTGACGGGTGCCGAGGCGCTGTACGCCGACATGGGCCACTTCGGCAAGAAGCCGATCCGCCTGGCCTGGTTCCTGATCGCCTTTCCCGCGCTGGCGCTGAACTACCTGGGCCAGGGCGGCCTGCTGCTGGCCCATCCGGAAGCCGTCTCGAATCCGTTTTACCAGCAGCTGGGCGCGTGGAGCGTGTACCCGCTGGTGATTTTGTCGACCATGGCCACCGTGATCGCTTCGCAGGCAACCATTTCCGGCACCTTCTCGATGACCAAGCAAGCCATCGCGCTGGGTTTCTTGCCGCGCATGCGCGTGCGCCACACGTCGGAAAGCGAAATCGGGCAGATCTACATCCCCGCCGTGAACTGGCTGCAGCTGGCCGTGGTGCTGCTGGCCGTCGTCGGCTTCGGCTCTTCGGAAAACCTGGCCGCCGCCTACGGTATCGCCGTCACGGCCACCATGCTGTCGACCACCATCCTGACCTTCTTCGTCATCCGCTACCGCTGGAAGATGAACCTGGCCCTGTGCTGGGCCGCCACGGGCTTTTTCCTGATCATCGACGTCAACCTGGTGTCGGCGACCGCATTGAAACTGTTCCACGGCGGCTGGTTCCCGCTGCTGCTGGGCTCGATTTTGTTCATCGTCATGCTGACCTGGAAACGGGGCCGCCAGCTGGTGTTCCAGAACCTGGAAAAGCATGCGATTCCGCTCGCCGATTTCCTCTCGTCGCTGTTCATCGCGCCGCCGCTGCGCGTGCCGGGCACGGCCATCTTCCTGCGCGGCGAAACGGATGGCGTGCCGCATGCGCTGCTGCATAACTTGCTGCATAACAAGGTGTTGCATGAGCGCGTCATTTTCCTCACCGTCTTCATGCATGAAGAGCCGTGGGTGGCGCCGTCCGAGCGCGTGCGCGTGGTGGACCTGGGCCACCAGTGCTACCAGGTCAACGTGCATTACGGCTTCAAGGATGAGCCGGACATTCCGGCGGCGCTGGCGCAATGCGCCGAGCAGGGACTCGATTTCGAGATGATGGAAACGTCGTTCTTCATCGCGCGCCAGACCATCATTTCGACGCCGGGCGCCGGCATGATGCCGTGGCGCGAGCACCTGTTCGTCACCATGTCGCGCAATGCGCGCACGGCGGCCGACTACTATCAGATCCCGAGCAACCGGGTGATCGAACTGGGCACGCAGGTGGAAATCTAGATAATGTGGCTATTGTGTCAACGTTGTATCGGCACACAACTCGCGCCATGCTTACGTCTGCTTACAAATGGGCTGCGTGAGTCCTGTTAAACTGCAGCCCGTACCGGTCCGCACCGTACGGGCCTCAGCCACACTCCAATATTTAAAGGGAAACCATGAAATCGGTATTTCAATTGATCGCCACCCTCGCTTGCGCCGTGGCCCTGACCGCCTGCGGTGCCGCTGCCAACACGGAGAAGCCGGTCGTGCTGGACCCGAATACGCAAGTGAAGGAACTGACCATTACCGATACGGTGGTGGGCACCGGCACGGCGGCGGCAGCGGGCGATACCCTGCTGGTGACGTACACGGGCTGGCTGTATGACGCAAGCAAGCCGGGCAACAAGGGCGTGCAGTTCGATGCGAGCCTGGCCGGCAGCGGTTTCAAGTTCACCCTGGGCATCGGCCAGGTCATCCTGGGCTGGGACCGCGGCCTGGTCGGCATGAAGGAGGGCGGCACGCGCACCCTGGCCATTCCGTATGACCTTGGCTATGGCAAGGCGGGCAGCGCGCCGAAGATTCCTGGCTACGCAGGTTTGCTGTTCGAGGTCAAGCTGGTGGCCGTGACGAAAAAGTAAGCACGCGCAAGGCACATGAAAAGGGCGATTCCACGGAATCGCCCTTTTTGCTTTGCTGGCCGGTTTAAGCGGGCGCCAGCTCCTGGAAGTAATACGTGGCGCCGCCCAGACTGGCCGGCGCATCATATTGCAGCACTTGCGTGCGGCGCAGTGCCACGGGCGCGCTGAAGGCGGGGCCGTCGTAGACGAAGGTGTGGAATTCGCCGTTTTCGCCGCAGGCGTCGACGCCGGGCGGCAGGTCGGCCAGGAAGGCGGCGTCGAACTCGCGCCCGCAAAATTCACGCGGCAGATGCTGGCCATTGATGCACACGACGATGGCCTTGAAGCCGGCGGCGAGAAATTCGTCGACCAGCGCGCGCCGCCCTTCGCCCCACAGGGGCAGGTGCGCCGTCAGGCCGGCGCTGGCGCAGACCTTTTCTTCCCAGTCGCGGTGCGGCTGCAGATCGATGTCGCCAAAGATGGCGTGGGCTATGCCGTCCTCCTTCGCCGCGCGCAGCATGGCGATGAATTTCTCTTCATAGCTGGCCCAGCTGGCGTGATAGCGCTGCAGGCGCGCGCCCAGGCTGGCCGCCTGCGCCGCCAGCAACTCGGGCGGCACGCCGTGCGAGCGCGACTTGCGGCCATCTTCATCCATGGCCGTGATCAACAGCGGCACGGCCAGGCCGGCATTGCGCGCGCGCCACAGGGCCAGGCAGGAATCCTTGCCGCCGCTCCAGGAAATCAGGGCCGTCGTCATGCCGCTGGCTCCGCGCGCAGCATGTCAACGTGCTGGATGCCGTCTTCGTCATACGGTGCGCTGACGGTGACAAAGCCGAACGACTGGTAGAAGCGTTCCAGGTAGTGCTGGGCGCCGATGCGGATGGCGTGGCCAGGGTGCTGGCGTTCGGCCCGCGCGATGCCCTCAAGCAACAACTGCCTGCCGGCGCCCGTGCTGCGCGCCTCGGGCGCCGTCAGCACGCGGCCCAGCGACATTTCCACATACTTGGCGCCCGGCGCCAGCACGCGCAGGTAGGCGGCCAGCCGGCGCTGGCCATCGTCCGTTTGCCAGCCCAGCAGATGCATCGCCTGCTGGTCATGGCCGTCCAGGTCCGGGTAAATGCACTGCTGTTCGATGACGAACACGCGCTGGCGCAAGGCCAGCACCTGGTACAAATCGTGGGGGCCGAGTTCGTCGAACGTGTTCCATTGCCAGCTGATCATGGGTCATCCTTGATTGAGAGTGGCCATGATTTTACCGGCTTCACGCCGCCGGCGTGGGATAGCGCTGCGCATACCACTGCTTCAGGTGCTCGATGCAGCGCGTCACGCGGGGCGCCACCAGCTGGCGCGACGGGTAGATGGCGAACAGCGCCAGGCTGGGGCGCTCGACGTCGGGGAACAGCTCGACCAGGGCGCCGCTGGCCAGCTCTTCGCGGCAGACAAAGGTGGGCAGGATGCCGATGCCCAGGCCGCGCAGGATCAGGCTGCGCATGAACAGCGTGTTGTTGGTGCGCACCCAGTTCGGCACTTCGATGTCGCTGTGGGGACCCGCATGGCGCAGCGGCCAGCGGCTGCCGAACAGGGCGTGGCTGTAGATGAAGCAGCGCTGGCGCGTCAGATCCGTGGGTTCGGCCAAGGGGCCGTGGCGCTCCAGGTAGGCGGGCGCGCAGCAGATGTGCAGGCGATAGTCGTGGATGTGGCGCGCCACGTAGCTCGAATCGGTGAGGGCGGTGGTGACGCGAAAGCCCAGGTCGTAATTGGCGGCCGCCAGGTCCACATATTCATCCTTCAGGTCGACATCGAGGCGCAGCGCGGGCCAGTCGGCCATGAAATCGGCCAGGCCCTCGGCCAGCTCGCCCACGCCCAGCGTCAGCGGCGCGTTGATGCGCAGGCGGCCCGTCACGTGCGCCGTGGAATGGGCCACCATGTCCTCCGCCTGCGCCAGCTCGTCGAGCAGCTTGCGGCAGTGCTCGAGGTAGGCGGCGCCCGTTTCCGTCAGGGCCAGCTGGCGCGTGGTGCGCGTCATCAGGCGCCCGCCCAGTTCCTGCTCCAGCTGGCCGATGCGCCGGCTCACGTACGAGGCCGACAAGTCCAGTTCATCGGCCGCCCGGCGAAAGCTGCCCAGCTCGGCCACGCGGCGAAACAGCTGCATCGCCTGTAATTTATCCATCTCGGCTCCATTCGGTCGTATTCCGCATCAGTGCTGTGCATTATTCATCATTTTTTCGCATTTTGATTCGGAATATGCTGGTGTCCTCTCTACAGAAAGGCCACACCATGAAAAAATTACTGCTCAGCAGCCTGTTGCTCGCTGCCTTTTCCAGCGCCCAGGCGGCCGAAGTGCTCGTCGTGCTGTCGGACGCGAATCACCTCGACTTGCGCGACGGCAAGGTGTTCCAGACGGGCTTTTATCTGAATGAACTGATGCAGCCCGTGAAAAAGCTGCTCGACGCGGGCCACACGGTGACGTTCGCCACGCCGCAGGGCCAGGCGCCGACCCTGGACGCCAGCTCCGATACGGACGCCTATTTTGGCGGCGACGCGGCCGCCCACGCGGCGCACAAGGCCTTGCTCGACCAGCTGGCGCTGACGGTGCCGGGCCGCTCGCCCGTGATCAGCCTGAAACGGGTGGAACAGATCGGCTATGGCCACTACGCGGCCGTGCTGGTGCCGGGCGGCCATGCGCCCATGCAGGACTTATTGAAGGATGCCAGCCTGGGCGCGCTGCTGCGCCAGTTCCACGCGGATGGCAAGCCGACGGCGCTGCTGTGCCATGGTCCCATCGCCCTGCTGTCGGCCCTGCCGCAGGCGGCCCAGTTTACGGCCGCGCTGGAAACGGGCCGGACGCCGCCCACGCCGGCGGACTGGATCTACAAGGGCTACCGCATGACGGTGATCAGCAATGAGGAAGAGCTGGCGGCGCAGGGCGCCTTGAAGGGCGGATGGATGAAGTTCTATCCGCAGTCGGGCTTGCAGGCGGCCGGCGCGCAATATGTGCAGAACCAGGCGCCGTGGACCAGCAACGTGGTGGTCGACCGCGAACTGATCACGGGACAGAATCCGGCCTCGGCACCGGCGCTGGCGGACAAGCTGCTGCAGGCGCTGCGCTAAAGCAAAAATCCCCGGCGGCGCCAAGGCGCGGCCGGGGATGCGCAAGGTGTTGCGTCTATTACACGATCGTCAGGGTGACGTCGATGTTGCCGCGCGTGGCGTTCGAGTATGGGCACACGATGTGGGCGGCGGCGACCAGCGCTTCCGCGGCGGCGCGTTCCATGCCCGGCAGCGAGATCTTCAGTTCCACTTCGATGCCGAAGCCCGTGTCGATGGCGCCGATGCCGACGTTGCCTTCGATCGACAGGTCCGCCGGCACGGCGATCTTGTCGCGGCCGCCGACGAATTTCATGGCGCCGATGAAGCAGGCCGAGTAGCCGGCGGCAAACAGCTGTTCCGGATTGGTGCCGACGGCGCCATTGCCGCCCAGTTCTTTTGGCGTGGTCAGCTTGACGTCGAGCACATTGTCGGACGAGACGGCACGGCCTTCGCGGCCTCCGGTGGCGGTGGCTTGAGCGCGGTACAGGACTTGTTTGATCGACATGATGGTTTCCTTTAGGTAGATAAATAGGTGACTACTAAATAGTGTACTACTTGTTTCGCGGGCCGTGGCCCCAGGATGCCCGTCTGAAGAAGTAAATCCGGCGTCCATGTGCTCAATATATATCGTGCACTATTTAATTGCAAGCGATTTTATTTCGCGGTGGCGCGGATTGATGCTTTATTTTGATGCCTTTGTCGCTACTACCGGGCTTCCATCGCATAATGGCCACCGCCGCTGGTGCCGATTGCTATTCTTGGCCCACTTCTACGTTCCAGGGAAAAACCATGACCAGCCTCTTCTTTATCCTTCGCCTCACCTTGGCCACGATGCTCACGTACGTCATCGCCACCGCTCTCCTGGTCGAGAACTTCCTGCGTTATATCTTCGGGCATACGGAAGGCTTCTTCGTCATCGTCGGCGCGTTGCTGGCCTGCACCGTCATCACGAATGCGTTTTCGCATGTGCGCCGCGTGCGCCTGATCGCCGGCGCCGTCAATGCCGGCACCTTGTCGAGCCGCCAGCGGCGCCAGATCGAGATCCCGTTCGAGGCGGGCGAGGCGTTCGACATGATCGACGCGGCCATCCGCGAACTGCCCGGCAGCGAAGTGGTCGAAAGCGCGCGCGACAGCCTGCAGGTGCAGGCCCGCGTGCGCCGTGCGGCGCCGTACACGCACACGGGCCTGCCGCGCATGCGCTTGCTGGGCTTCCTCGAACCGCGGCCGAACCAGATCCTCGCCACCGTCACGCCGAATGGCGAGGCGGGCAGCGTGACCCTGATCTGCGAGCCGGCGCGCAATGCCTGGACCGACTGGTTCCTCGTCGACCATGGCAGCAACCTGGAAAATGCGGAAGCGGTGACGCGGGCCATCACGCGCCGGGTGGCGCAGCGCCGCCGCGGCGAGCAGGCCGAGACGCGCCAGACGGCGACGGAAAAGGAACTGACGGTGGCCAAACTGAGCCTGCTGCATGCGCAGGTCGAGCCGCACTTCCTGTACAACACCCTGGCCAGCGCGCAGCTGCTCACGCGCAGCGACCCCGTGCGCGCCGATGAAATGCTGGGCAACCTGATTTTATATCTGCGCCACTCGCTGCCGCGCACGGAGCAAGCCATGTCGACCCTGGGCACGGAGCTGGAGCGGGCGCGCGCCTACCTCGACATCCTGAAAATCCGCATGGGCGGGCGCCTGAACCTGCAAATCGAGGTGCCGCAATACCTGCGCCAGGTGGAGCTGCCGCCGATGATGCTGCAAACCCTGGTGGAAAACGCCATCAAGCATGGGCTGGAGCCGAAAAGCGGCGGCGGCACCATCTGGATCATGGCGCGCAGCGGCAATGGCACGGTGATCGTCACGGTGGCCGACGACGGCCAGGGTTTCAGCGACGACGGCGCCGGCACGGGCATTGGCCTGCGCAATGTGCGCGAGCGCCTGCGCCTGACCTACGGCAATGCCGCCGCGTTTGCCATCGTCGCCAACTTCCCCGATGGCGTGACGGCCACCATCACGGTGCCGGACAGCACGGCGCAAGGAGTGTCGTATGCATCCGCCTGAAATGACCTGCGTCATCGCCGAAGATGAAACCCTGCTGCGCGATGCGCTGGTGGCCCTGCTGGCCGAAGAGTGGCCGGCACTGCGCATCGTCGCCGCCTGCGACGACGGCGGCACGGCGCTCGAGGCCATCGCCACGCGCAAGCCCGACGTCGCCTTTCTCGATATCCGCATGCCGGGCCTGACGGGGCTGGAAGTGGCGGCCGGCGCGCTGGAAGCGAGTCCCGCCACGCAGGTGGTGTTCGTCACGGCCTACGACCAGTACGCGATCGACGCCTTCGACAAGGGCGCCGTCGATTACCTGCTGAAACCGGTCGTCCGCGAGCGCCTGCAGGCGACCCTGCAGCGCGTGCGGGCACGGGCCGGCAAGACCCGGGCGGGCGACGGCGCGCTGGCCGGCTTGCTGCAGCAATTGAGCAGCGCCTTGCCGGCGGCCGCCAAGTCGCCGCCGCTGGTGTGGCTGACGGCCAGCAGCGGCAAGGATACGCGGCTGATCATGGTGGAAGACATCGCCTATTTTCAGTCCGACACCAAGTACACGGCCGTCATGACGGCCGAGGGCGAGGCGCTGCTGCGCAAGCCGATCCGCGAACTGCTCGACGTACTCGATCCGGCCATCTTCAAACAGGTCCACCGTTCCACCATCGTCAACATGAAGATGGTGGCGTCGGTGACGCGCGACGAGGTGGGACGCGGCACCCTGCGCCTCAAATCGCGGCCGGAAACCCTGGCCGTGAGCCAGCCTTTCATGGCGTTGTTCCGCAATATGTAGCCATGATTGCGCGCCATTTCCACAATCTCGCGCCTGTTTTTTCATGTCTTTCCTGGCCATTGATAATTATCATATTTATATTTAATTATGATAAAATTAACATGGCGGCATGCCGTCAGATGTGATGGGTACGTCTTCCTGAAGCGCTTTTTAACGCTCTGCAAAAATATGAGGAAACCATGAAAAAGAACCTGTTGTGCGCCGCATTGCTTGTCGCCGGAATATCCGCTGCCCATGCGCAGCCGACGACGTGGGATTTTACTTATCGAGGCTTTGTCGATGCGGCTACCGGCGTATTCGATTCTCGCAAGGAGTTCGGGGGCAGTTTTGTCGGGGAGGACAGCAATCTGGACGGCGTGATTGTGTTGGATGAGCTGAGCTATTTCGTTACCCAGGACTACCTGTTTTTTCCCGTCCAGCCAGGCCAATATGGGTGCAATACTTCCTCTTACCTCCGGTGTAACGTCAAGAATTTCAGTTATACACTGACGGGTAAACTTCACTACGAAGCCAGCACCAGCGGCAATGACGAAGGTTCCACGTCCTGGTATAGCAATGCCGTTATCGGCAGTCACTTCCTCAGCGGTGGAGGAGATTTTATGCGGGGCACAAGTTGGGAACGGCGTTATAACTGGACCGACCAGACGACCTTCACGATTTCTCCGGCGCCCGTTCCTGAACCAGCGGTCGCGTTGATGCTGCCCGCGGGCCTGGCGCTCATGTACCTTGTGCGGGGACGCCGCCGTAACACTTCAGCATAAGCCCGCCTTGTCCGCTGCGCCGGAAAACGCATCCGGCAGCCTGGGCCGTGAGCAGCCGCACACGGCCTTGTTGTACACAAAGTCACGTCGTCAGACGCTTAGTCTGCCGTCTCGAAGCCTTCCAGCACGTTCACCACATTGATGCCGATTTCCTTCACCGCATAGCCGCCTTCGAGGATGAAGGCGGTGGGCAGGTTCAGATGCGCCAGACGCTCGCCCACGCGCAGGTAGTCGCCGCTTTGCAGGGAGAAATGCGACAGCGGGTCGCCGGCGAACGTATCCACGCCGAGCGAGACCACCAGGGCGTCGGGTGCATACATCTTGATGCGCAGGCAGGCCGTCTCCAGCGCGGCGAACCAGCTGGCCGTGGATGTGCCGGCCGGCAGCGGCAGATTGACGTTGTAGCCGAGTCCCGCGCCGCTGCCCGTCTCGTCGGCGTGACCCAGGTAAAACGGGTATTCGCTGCGCGGATCGGCGTGGATGGAGGCGAACAGCACGTCGTCGCGTCCGTAAAAGATGCTTTGCGTGCCGTTGCCGTGGTGGTAGTCGATATCGAGGATGGCGACCTTGCGGGCGCCGTCGTCGAGCAGGTGCTGCGCGGCCAGGGCCGCGTTGTTCAGAAAACAGTAGCCGCCAAAGAAATCGCTGCCCGCGTGATGGCCGGGCGGGCGCGTCAGGGCGAACGTGGCCCGCTCGCCCAGGCGCAGCGCGTGGGCCGCGTTGACGGCGCAGTCGGCGCCCGTCTTGGCCGCCGTCCAGGTGCCCGCCGTCAGCGGCGTGCCGTTGTCCATCGAATACAGGCCCAGCTTGGCCGTGAAGTCGTCCGGTTCGATGTCGCTGCGCAGGGTGCGCACGGGCCACACGGATGGCAAGGCGTCCTTGCTGGCGTTGTCGGGGGCTAGCGCCAGCCAGTCGTGCCAGGCGTGGCGCAGGAAATGCAGGTAGCGGGGCGTGTGGATGCGTTCCAGCGACGTCAGCGGCACGCCGTGCGGCGTGACGATGCGGCCCAGGTTGCGCCGCCCCAGCTCGGCCACCACCATGTCGGCCCGCTCCGGTGTCTCGAAGCAGGGCACCATGGCGCCGCGAAACATCTCGAAGCGGCCCCGGTGCTGGCCGTGCAATTCATTGTAGAAGGTCAGCATCGGGGCGTTTTGCGCAAGGTCAGGTGTGCGAGCACAGGGTGCTGGCGCGGTAGGCGGCGACGAAATCGTCGAAGCTGCCGGCTGGTGCCGCTTCCATGGCGCGCTGCTCGGCCAGCGAGCTTTCCGCCAGCTGGTCGAAGTACGCGCTTTGCTCGGGTGTGGGCGGATGCGCGCGGAACCAGGCGGCGTGGCGTTCGCTCTGGCGCAGGCCGAAGGCGGCAAACGAGCCGCCGTTGGCGCGCAGCTCGGCCAATACCTTTGCCGATGGTGTCGCGTCCGGGTCGGCCAGTTTACGGGCTTGCGCCGCCAGGCTGTCCGCATGCTGCGTGCCGCCATGGCGCGCATCGAGCAGGGCCGCCACAGGCGCGATACGCGCCAGCAATTCCTCGCCCCAGGCCTGCAAGCGGATTTCCTCGCCATCGCGGCGCAGGGTCAAGCCCGGCTTGCGGCCTTCCTTGACGGTGCGGGCGAAATTGTGCGTGTAGCAGGCGCTTTGCTCGGCAGAAATCGGCGCGCTGTCGTCGAGCGCGCAGAACAGCAGGAAGGCGTCGAGGAAGCGGCCCGTTTCCAGGCTGATGCCCACCGGTTCGAACGGGTCGACGTCCATGCAGCGCACTTCGATGTATTGCACGCCGCGCAGGCACAGGGCCTGGATGGGGCGCTCGCCCGTGCGGATCACGCGTTTCGGGCGGATGGTCGAATAGTATTCATTTTCGATCTGCAGCACGTTGGTGGACAATTGAATCCACTCGCCATCCTGCTTTGTGCCCAGCGCCGCATACGGCGGATACGGGTCGTTGACGGCGTGCGTGAGCGCGTTGACGTAATCATCGAGACTGTTTTCGTGCGGGCGCAGGCCGGACTGGGCGTCGTTCTGGTAGCCGAGGTCACTCATGCGCAGGCTGGTCGCGTACGGCAGGAACAGGGTGTCGTCGGACAAGGTGTCGAGCTTGTGCGCGCGGCCGCGCAGGAAACCGGCGGACAGGGCCGGCGAAGCGCCGAACAGGTACATCAAGAGCCAGCTGTAGCGGCGGAAATTGCGGATCGTCGCCAGGTAGCTTTCCGACTGCACGTCTTTCGGCGTCGCGGCCGCGTGCGCCGCGCTGGCGCGGGTGTCCGGATGGCTGGCCAGCACTTGCCACAGCTGTTCGTCCAACGAATAGTTGTAATGGATGCCGGCGATGCATTGCATGGCCTTGCCGTAGCGCAATGCCAGGCCGCGCCGGTAGACGTGCTTGAGCATGCCCATGTTCGAGCTGCCGTAATTGGCGATCTCGATATCTTCCTCGGGCGGCAGCTGGCAGGGCATCGACTGGCTCCAGAGCAACTCGTCGCCGAGGCGACTGTAGGCATGGCGGTGCACGGTATCGAGCTTGTCGAGCGTGACGGCGATGTCGGCTTCCGCCGGGGTGATGAATTCGAGCAGCGCTTCGGCGTAGTCGGTGGTGATTTCAGGGTGCGTCAGCGCCGAGCCCAGGGCGGCGGGGTGGGGCGTGGAAGCCAGATGGCCGGCATGGTCGACGCGCAGGGTTTCACGCTCGATGCCGCGCAAGCCGCCCAGTAGCGCGCGGTTGGCATCTTCGGTCAGCAATGCCAGGCGGCGAGTCAACAGGTTGGGCAATTTGAGCTTCCTTTCTTGTGCAGCATATAAATAATTTGTGCTGAGATTAACCGAATTTTGGCAAATGCGTCGGCGCCGGCCCAAAAAACGCCGCGTCGCCAGCGTCCGCCCCGGGGAACGGGGACGGCGCTTCGGTCAGGAATTCGCTTGATATTTTAACAAACTGCGGGGGATCTGGCGCGCCGCCGGGTCAAGCTTTGCGCAGGTGGCAACGTCAGCCCAGACGGGCGCCGCTGACCCGTTCGATGCCGGCCAGGTCGCGCCAGCTTTGCACCTTGTTGTAGCCGGCAGCGGCCAGCAGCTCGCGCACGGATGCCGCCTGGTCGTAGCCATGTTCCATCAGCAGCCAGGCGCCCGTTGCCAGGTGGCGGGCGGCGCCGGCAACGATGGTGCGCAGGGCCGACAGGCCGTCCGCATGGTCGGTCAGCGCGCCTGCCGGTTCGAAGCGCAGGTCGCCTTCGGCCAGGTGGCGGTCGCCGCTGGCGATGTAGGGGGGATTCGAGACGATCAGGTCGAACTTTTCCGTGCCCAGCGCTTCGAACCAGTCGCTGGCCATGAAGGTGATGTTGACGCCGTTGGCGCTGGCGTTGCGGCGCGCCACGGCCAGTGCCGTGCTGCTCACGTCCAGGGCCGTGACGACGGCGTCGGGCCGCGTATGCGCCAGGGCGACGGCGATGGCGCCGCTGCCCGTGCCCATGTCGAGCACCCGACCGCCTGGCGGCAGGCGCTCCAGCGCCAGTTCCACCAGCACTTCCGTGTCGGGGCGGGGAATCAGCACGGCCTCGTTCACCTCGAACGGCAAGCCGAAGAATTCGCGCTGGCCGACGATATAGGCGATCGGCTCGCCTTGCAGGCGGCGCGCCAGCAAGCCCGATAAACGCTCGGTTTCATCGGGAGTAAGGACTCGCTGCGATTGCGTGATCAAGCTGACGCGCGACAGGCCCAGCGCGTGGCCGAGCAGGATGCGGTTGTCGAGCGGGTCGAGCAGCGGACGGATTTGCAGGGCGCCGACAGTGCTGCCGGCGGGGATCAGTGTTTCTGGCATGAATAGTCTATTATTTTTTGCGGCGCAGCAGTGTCCACAGCAGGCCTACGGTAAAAATGGCGAACCAGGCGAACGCCCATTGCGGGATCGACAGGCCGAAAAACGGCTCGCCGGCGTTTTCGCAGGCGCCATACGATTCAAACATGAAGGGCATGAGCTCGGCCGTGAAAATCTTGTTCAGCGCCGTTTCCACCGGGTCGATGCCGCACGAGAAGCCGGGATTGGCCAGCACGTACAGATGCTTGGCGCCCACGCCCAGGCCGCCCAGGGCCGCCAGCACACCGACGCCGGCGCCGATCTTTGGCTTGTTCGCGGCCGCGCCGGCCAGGCAGGCGATGCCGATGGCGAGGAACAGGTAGCGCTGGATCACGCACAGCGGGCACGGTGCCATGTTCATGGCATGCTGCAAATACATGGCCACGCCCAGCATCAGGAAACACAGGGCGGCGATCGACAGGAGGACGGTGCGTGAATTTTTCATGGGCGACACGGTGAGGTGGATGGAATCGAGCTGGTCATTTTCGCACAAGGCCGGATTTTTATTGCTTAGCCGCTACTTAAAGCTGTCGGCTTACGCGCTGCGCGCTAAGCCGACCTACAAATTGCGGCGTAGGTCGGCGTAGGTCGGCTTAGCGCAGCGTAAGCCGACACAACGGCGCCAGCGTTTAGTCGCCCAGCGCCGCCAGCAGCTCCGCCTGATGCTCTGCCGCCAGCGCATTCGTCAGCTCTGTCAAATCCCCATCCATGATGAAGTCCAGTTTATATAACGTCAGGTTGATGCGGTGGTCCGTCAGGCGGCCTTGCGGGAAATTATAAGTGCGGATGCGCTCGCTGCGGTCGCCCGAGCCGATCAGGCTCTTGCGGGTGGCCGCTTCCTTCGACTGCTGCTCGCGCAATTGCACGTCCTTGATGCGCGCGGCCAGCACTTTCATCGCCTGCGCCTTGTTCTTGTGCTGGCTGCGGTCATCCTGGCATTCGACGACGATGCCGGTCGGCAAGTGGGTGATGCGCACGGCCGAATCGGTCTTGTTGATGTGCTGTCCGCCCGCGCCCGAGGCGCGGTAGGTGTCGATGCGCAGGTCGGCCGGGTTGATGTTGACGTCTTCCACTTCGTCCGCTTCCGGCATCACGGCCACCGTGCAGGCGGACGTGTGGATACGGCCCTGCGTTTCCGTGGCCGGCACGCGCTGCACGCGGTGGCCGCCCGACTCGAATTTCAGCTTTGAATACGCGCCATTGCCGACCACGCGCACGATCACCTCGCGGTAGCCGCCCAGGTCGGAATCGGACGAGGACACCAGCTCCACCTGCCAGCGGTTGCGCTCGGCAAAGCGCGTGTACATGCGCAGCAGGTCGCCGGCGAACAGGGCGGACTCGTCGCCGCCCGTGCCGGCGCGAATTTCCAGGAAGATATTGCGCTCATCGTTGACGTCCTTCGGCAGCAGCATGGTCTGCAATTCGCGCTCGAGCCGCGCCATGGTGGCCTTGGCTGCCTCGATCTCTTCCTGGGCGAATTCCTTCATGTCCGGATCGCCCAGCATCTCTTGCGCCGTGGCGATGTCGTTGCCCGCTTCCTGGTAGGAACGGTACAGGGCCACCAGCGGGCCCAGCTCGGCATGTTCGCGCGTCATCTTGCGGTAGCTGTCCATGTTCGAGGTGGCGTCCGGGTGCATCAGCAGTTCGTCGAGTTCGACCAGGCGGTTCGCCAGTTGATCGAGTTTGGCCAGCATGGATGGTTTCATAGCGATTCGCGGTAAAAGAGTATAGGGATGATGCAAGCCCGGCAGGCGGGCAGGGGGCGGCCTTGGGCGGCCAGCGGGGCTGCGCTAACGGCGGGGGCGGAACAGTTTCGGCAGCAGGGTGACCAGCTGTTTGCGCTCGTCGCCCTGCGCATGGTGCAGCGCCTGCTGCGGACCGTGCAGGAACTTGGCCGTCAAGCCTTTCGACAGCGCTTCGAGCACGGCGTCGATATCGGCACCCTTGGCCAGCATCTTGCGCGCCCGTTCCACTTCCAGCAGGCGCAAGGTTTCGCTGTTTTCATGCAGATGCTGGATGACGGGCACCATGGCGCGGTCGTCGACCCAGCTCATGAACGATTGCACGCGCGTCTCGATGATGGCTTCGGCTTGCGCCACGGCCGCCTGCCGGCTTTCCAGGCCCGTCTGCACGACCTTGCCCAGATCGTCGACCGTGTACAGGAAGACGTCGTTCAAACGGCCCACTTCCGCTTCGATGTCGCGCGGCACGGCCAGGTCGACCATGAACATGGGCTTGTGGCGGCGCGCCTTGATGGCGCGCTCGACCAGGCCCAGGCCCAGCAGCGGCAAGGACGATGCCGTGCACGAGATGACGATGTCGAACTGGTGCAACTGCTCGGGCAAATCCGCCAGGCGGATCGCCTTGCCGTTGAAACGGTGCGCCAGTTCCTCGCCCCGTTCCATGGTGCGGTTGGCAATGGTGATGCTTTTCGGGTTTTGCGCGGCAAAGTGCGTGGCGCACAATTCGATCATTTCGCCGGCGCCGATGAACAGCACGTTCTGCTCGGCGATCTTGTCGAAGATGCGCTGCGACAGGCGCACGGCGGCGGCCGCCATGGACACGCTGTGGGCGCCGATTTCCGTGCTGCTGCGCACTTCCTTGGCCACCGAAAAGCTGCGCTGGAACAACTGGTGCAGATACGTGCCCAGGCCGCCCGCCTCGTCGGCCGTGCGGATGGCGTCCTTGATCTGCCCCAGGATCTGCGTTTCGCCCAGTACCATCGAGTCGAGCCCGGAGGCGACGCGGAAGGTGTGGCGCACGGCATCGTGCTGCGGCAGCATATACAAGTGGGGGCGCAGCTCGCTGTAGTTGAGCTGGTGGTAGTCGGCCAGGAAATGCGCGCCCGCGTCGAGCGGATTGGGCACATGGCTGGCCGCATACAGCTCGGTGCGATTGCAGGTCGACAGGATGGCCGCCTCGTCGTTGTCGCGCAAGTCGATGCGCTGGAACCAGGTGCGCGCCGCCATCACCGCCTGGCCCAAGTGCTCAGGCGCAAACGCCAGCTGTTCGCGGAGCGACACTGGGGCGGTGGTATGGTTGAGACCGACGGCGAGCAGTTGCATTTCAGGGCTGTTGGATGACTTATGGCGACATTATAACGCTTTGTGCCCGCGCTTTGAGCAGGTCAGCCGTTTGCCGCCGTTCAGCCGCCCAGTTTTTCCAGCCGATAACCATAACTGTAGACGGGCACGAGGCGGTAGCCGTGTTCCGGTTTCAGCTGCAGCTTGTTGCGCACGCGCGAGACGTGCGTATCCATGGTGCGCGAGGGTAAGGCCGTGTCGCGCTGCCACACGGCTTCGTGGATGTAGGCGCGCGACAGGGGACGGCCCAGGTTGCGGAAAAACAGCAGCGCCAGGGCGAATTCCTTGTGCGTCACGTCCAGCACTTCGCCATCGCGCAACAGGCGGCCGGGACGGGTCTCAAACGTGTAATGACCGAATTGCAAGTATTCGGCGCCATTCTGGGCCGGGTACGCCACGCGCAGCAGCGCCTGGGTGCGCAAGGTCAGTTCGCTGCGCCGCAGGGGCTTGATCATGTAATCGTCGGCGCCGGCCGTCATGCCCGCCACCACGTCGTCTTCGCCGGAACTGTTGGTCATAAACAACACGGGCGCCTTCGGCGCCAGTTTTTCCCGGGCACGGCGCAAGACTTCCGCGCCGTCCAGATCGCTCACATGCCAGTCGAGGATGAGCATGTCGCAACTGTCCTTGCGCAGTTGCCCCAGCATTTCCTTGCCACTCTGAAACTCGTGGCAAGCGTGGCCGGCGGCGGTGAGCACCTGGCAGATCAGTTCTGCCTGGCTATGGTCGCTATCGAGTACGGCAATTCGCATAATGGGCTGGAGTGTGTAGCAACAAACAGACGGTCTGCTCTGCTTATCGTAATGTTAAGGAATGCTCAAGTGAAATATAACAGAGATTGCAACTGTGTCCAGTGAAATCGGAGGGCTGACCCTTTACGTTACACTTGTTCATCTACCCTTACTAGCGGAGAAGCGGCCATGCCAGACAAGAGCACTACCGATTGGACCCTGATACCGGCCAGTCGTGCCGAAATCGAGCAAGTGCGCGAGCGTTGCCGGCGCCTGGTGCAGCGGCGCGCCATGATGTCGGCCGGCGCCTCGGCCATACCCATTCCCGGCATCGACCTGATGTCGGATGTCGGGCTGTTTTCCATGCTGATCAACGATATCAACCACGAATTCGGCCTCACGCCCGAGCAGATCGAGCGCCTGAACCCGCAGTTCAAGATGATGGCCTACCGCGCGGCGGTGGGCATGGGCGGCATGCTGGTAGGAAAGTTAGTGTCGCGCGAACTGATCCTCCACCTGCTCAAGCGCAGCGGCGTCAAGATTGCCACCAAGCAGGTGGCGCGCTTCGTGCCGTTCGCCGGCCAGGCAGTGGCGGCGGCCATCGGCTACGCCGTATTCCGCCAGATCGGCAACCAGCACGTGAATGCCTGCGCCGCGGTGGCGCAGGAATTGCTCACGGTCAGGCCGGAGTAAGGCCGGATTAGAGCTTACGCGTCCGGCAGCACCACGTTCACGTCGAGCACCTCCAGGTTGCCCTGGCGGTCCAGCGAGATCTTGATGTCGTCGGCATTCACCTTGGTGTACTTGGAAATGACGGCGATCAATTCCTTGTGCAGGGCGGGCAGGAAGTCCGGACCATCGCGTCCGCTGCGTTCGCGGGCGATGATGATCTGCAGGCGTTCCTTGGCCGCGGTCGCCGTCTTCGGCTTGGGGGGGAAGAGGAAAGAAAGCAAGGCCATATCACTTCGCCCCAAAAATGCGCTGGAGTAATCCAGGCTTTTCATAGTTGGTAAAGCGCAACTCGACCTCTTCGCCGAGGAAGCGCGAGACCACGTCTTCATAGGCTTGCGCCACGTCCGTGCCCGTGAAATGGATGGCCGGATTGCCCTGGTTCGAGGCGGCCAGTACTTGTTCCGATTCCGGAATGATGCCCACCAGCGGGATGCGCAGGATTTCCTGCACGTCCTGGTAGGACAGCATTTCATCCGATTCCACGCGTTTCGGCGAGTAGCGGGTGATCAGCAGATGTTCCTTGACCGGTTCGCCGCCCGTCTGCGCGCGGCGCGACTTGGCTTGCAGGATACCGAGGATGCGGTCCGAATCGCGCACCGACGACACTTCCGGGTTGGTGACGATGATGGCTTCGTCGGCGAACGTCAGCGCCATCAGCGCGCCATGCTCGATGCCGGCCGGCGAATCGCAGATGATGAACTCGAAACCCATGTTGATCAGGTCGTTCAACACGCGTTCCACGCCTTCTTCCGACAAGGCATCCTTGTCGCGCGTCTGCGACGCGGGCAGGATGAACAGGTTGTCGCAGTGCTTGTCCTTGATCAGGGCCTGGTTCAGGGTCGCTTCTTTATTGATCACATTGATCAGGTCGTAGACGACGCGGCGTTCGCAACCCATGATCAGGTCGAGGTTGCGCAGGCCCACGTCGAAGTCGAGCACGGCTGTCTTGTGGCCGCGCATGGCCAGGCCAGTGGAAAAACTGGCGCTAGAGGTCGTCTTGCCGACACCGCCCTTGCCGGACGTCACAACAATAATTCTTGCCACAAATAATCCTTTTCAGATATCTCTTGAATTGTGCAGCTTAAGAGCGGTTCACGGGAGTGACCGGATTGACAGAGTGTATATCGATTCTGTCTCCAGCCAAACGAATTTGCGCGGGCCCGCGCGCCATTTCCGCGGGGAAACCATCCTCGAACGTGCGGTACACGCCGGCGATCGAGACCAGTTCCGGTTCCATGGCCAGCGCGAAGATGCGCGCCTGGGGATTGCCCGAGGCGCCGGCCAGCGCGCGGCCGTACAGCGAGGAATACACGTGGATGCTGCCGTCGGCGATGATTTCGGCGCCATTGTTGACGACGGCGGTGATGATCAGGTCGCAGCCGCGCGCATAGATGCGCTGGCCGGCCCGCACGGGCGTGTCGATCACCATCACTTGCGCGTCGGCGCCCGCCTGGGCGGCCGCCGTGGGGGTATCCTTGGGACCATCCTTGGGTGGCGCATCGTCGCGCGTCTTGCCGCTGTCGAGGCTCAAGCCTTGCGCCAGGATGGCGTCATGCATGTCGGCCGGCGCATTGCGCACGGCCACGGCATTCAAACGGTATTTTTTCAGCAGGGCCACGAGGGCGGCCCAGTCGATGGGGACGCTGCCGGGCGGCAAGGCCGCCACGTCCAGCACGGCCAGGTCGTCCTCGAAAAAGTCCGCCACGCCTCCCGTCATGTCGCGCAAGGCGGCATCGAGTGCCTGCGTATCGGCGCTATGCAGAATGGCGGAGACTGCAACGACGGTGGAAATCTTGATTTCGATAGGCTTCTGCGACGGGCTTTTGGACATAAACATTTATCAAAGTGAAACTGCGGCAGGCCAGATGTTCCGTACGGCAACAATGGGAGCAGTAAATTTCTTGCATTCTACTGCAAAAAAATCAGCATCAGGGGCCTGGCGCGTGCTATTCCGCAGGGCAACACCTACTTCATGTCAAAAAAAACGGGCGGCGCCCCGGAAAACCGCTGCGCCGCCCTGCAAGCCGCCGAGAATGCGCCCTGGCGGCGCTGGTCCAGGATTAAGCGGCGCGCATCTGCCGTGCCGCCGCCACCATGTTTTTCAAGGCCGCCTCCGTTTCCGCCCAGCCCCGCGTCTTCAAGCCGCTGGCCTTTTGCAGCAATGTCACCATGTCGACGGTCGAGGGAATCCGCGGTGAATGGATGCCGTACACGCCGGGGCCGATTTCGTTCGGGTACTGGAACTGGCCTGAGCCCGTCAGCAGTTCCATGTCGGAGCGGCTCGTCTCTATCGTGGTGACGTCGGCGTCCATGGCGGCGATCTGCGGCAGGATGTCGTTGAACTGCGCATGGCATATGTGGGTGTGGATCTGCGTCGTGTCGCCGACCACCGAGGCGGCGATGCGGAAGGCGCGCGCGGCCCAGTCCTGGCAGGCATCCCGCTGGCCGCGGCGCAGCGGCAAGCCTTCGCGGATGGCCGGCTCGTCGATCTGGATGATGCCGATGCCGGCCGTTTCCAGGTCTGCCACCTCGTCGCGGATGGCCAGGGCGATCTGCAGCGCCGTGGCGGCGCGCGGCTGGTCGTCGCGCACGAACGACCATTGCAAGAGCGTCACCGGGCCCGTCAGCATGCCCTTCACCGGTTTGCTCGTCAGGCTTTGCGCGTGCACCGTCCATTTGACAGTCATGGCGGCGGGGCGCTGCACGTCGCCATAGATGACGGGAGGTTTCACGCAGTGCGAGCCGTACGATTGCACCCAGCCATGGCGCGTGAAGGCGAACCCGTCGAGCTGTTCGCCGAAGTAGTCGACCATGTCCTTGCGTTCCGCTTCGCCATGTACGAGCACGTCCAGGCCCAGCGCTTCCTGGCGCCCGACGGCGTGGGCGATTTCGGCGCGGATGGCCGGCCTCTGCGGGAAGCTGGAATCGCGGCGGTCCACGGTGGGCGTGAGCGCTTGCAGGCGCTGCGCGACCGCCGCACGGTGCACGCGGGGGCTGGCGCGGCGGCTGGCGATGGCACGGCGGGACCTCGCCAGCGCGGTATCGTCGGGACGGCCTTCCAGCGCACCTTTCAGCAGGGACAGTTCCGCCAGCTTTTCCGTGGCAAACGCCAACCAGCTCTTGATGTCGCCATCGAGCTCCGTCTCCGCCTCCAGGCTGAACGGCACGTGCAGCAGCGAGCACGACGGCGCCAGCCACAGGTGGCCGTGGCGCTTGGCCGCCAGCGGCTGCAGCACGGCCAGGGCCGCGTCGAGGTCGGTGCGCCAGATATTGCGGCCATCGACGATACCGATCGACAAGACTTTATGCGCGGGCAGCCAGTCCGTCACGCTGGTCAGTTCATGCGGCGCGCGGATGCCGTCCACGTGCAAGCCGGCCACGGGCAGGCGGCACGTCAGGCTGAGGTTTTCTTCCAGCGGCGAGAAATACGTGGCCAGCAGGATGTCGACGCCCACCTGGTTCAGCTGCCAGTAGGCGCTTTCAAAGGCACTGCGCCACGCATGGGGCAAGTCCAGGCCCAGGATCGGTTCGTCGAGCTGCACCCAGGCCACGCCTTGTTGTTTCAGGCGGTCGAGCAGGGCGCCGTAAACGGGCAGCAATTGTTCCAGCAGGGCCAGGCGGTGGAATGCCGACTCGCCCGGCGTCTTTTCCTTGCCCAGCCACAGGAAGGTGAGGGGGCCGATCAGGGCCGCCTTGACCTGGTGGCCCAGCGCCTGCGCCTCGGCCACTTCCGCCAGCAGGCGCTCGCACGCCAGCGAAAAGCGGGTCTGCGGCGACAATTCGGGCACCAGATAATGGTAATTGGTGTCAAACCACTTGCTCATTTCCAGCGCATGGCCGTGGCTGCAGCCGGCATGCTCCGCTTGGTTGGTACCGCCGCGCGCCATCGTGAAATAGCGCGACAGCGGCGATTGTTCCGCGCCGAAATCAAAACGCGCCGGCTCGCAGCCCAGCAGCTGGATATGGCTGGCCACCTGGTCGTAGAAGGCGAAGTCGCCCACGGTGACGTAGGCCAGGCCCGCGTCGCGTTGCTGCGCCCAGTGGCGTGCGCGCAATTGTTGAGCCGTCGTTTCCAGGGCCGCCTCGGACATCTCGCCGCGCCAGTGGCTTTCCAGCGCCGATTTCAGTTCGCGCGCGGCGCCGATACGGGGAAAGCCAAGGATGTGGGTACGAATGGGCATGATGTCATCGAGATTTAATGTGAATGCGCTAGAGTGTGCGGCAACTTGATCTATAATCAAAACGAAACATTTTACCGAATAACATGAAAATAATTCACGCACTGATCTCATTTTCCCGATGCTAGAAATCCGCCACCTGCGCACCCTGAGTGCGCTGCGCTCCTCCGGCAGCCTGGTGCGCGCCGCGCAATTGCTGAATCTGACCCAGTCGGCGCTGTCGCACCAGATCCGTTTGCTGGAAGAGCGCTATAACGCACCCTTGTTCGAGCGCAAGTCGATGCCGATCGCGTTTACGGCCACGGGCAGCCGGCTCCTGGCCCTGGCCGACAAGCTGCTGCCCGAGATCGAGTTGGCCGAGCGCGACGTGGCGCGTTTGTCGCAGGGCGACAAGGGGCAGCTGCGCGTGGCGCTCGAGTGCCATACCTGTTTCGACTGGCTCATGCCCGTGATGGATGCGTTCCGCCAGCGCTGGCCGGAAGTGGAGATCGATCTTGTCTCCGGCTTTCACAGCGAGCCGGCGGACTTGCTGCGCTCGGGCGAGGCGGATCTCGTGATCGGCTCGCCGTACGGCCCCGACTTCACCGTGTTTCCCCTGTTCCGCTTTGAAATGCTGGTGGTGATGGCGCAGAAGCACCGGCTGCAGGCGCAGCGCCGGCTGATGGCGGCCGACTTTACGGGCGAGACCCTGATCACCTATCCCGTGCCGGAAGAGCGCATCGACCTGATCCGCGAAGTATTGAAGCCGGCCGGCATCGTCTTCGAGCGCCGCACGGCCGAACTGACGGTGGCCGTGCTGCAACTGGTGGCGAGCCGGCGCGGCATCGCCGCCTTGCCGAACTGGGCCATCAAGAATTACGTCGATTACGATTATGTGGTGGCGCGCCCGGTGGGCGAGCATGGCTTGTGGAGCGATTTGTACGTGTCCGTGCCGGAGCCGTTGCAGGACAAGGCGTACGTGCGCGATTTCGTCAGCGTGATACGCGAGCAGTGCGCGGCCTCGCTCGACGGTATCAAGTTGTTGTCCTGATCAACGTTGAATTGGAAACAAACCAACAGCAAAGCTTGATAAATATCAAGGTTCAGTAATGAACCACCGCTTACAGTTGAGTACTGTGCGGCGCAACATGGCGTCGCCTACTCTTTGGGGAGGAACGACATGTTTTCATTTTCCGAACAATGGGCACTGGCTGGCAAGGCCGTGGTGGAAGCGCAATTGATCAGCGCGCAAGCGTATGCCCAGGCTGCCGTCGACAGCGGCGCCAGCGTACTGGACTTGCAGCTCGACGCGGCCCGCGCGGCGCTGGCCGCCGCTACGGTAGCGGGCAATCAGCTGCTGTCCGTGAAGGATCCGCAAGCGCTGCTGCAGCTGTCGCGCACGCAGTCGCAACTGGCCATCGAACGCATCGGTGCATATGGCCGCCAGGCAAAGGATGTTGCCCAAGAAACCCAGGAGAAATTCGATACGGTGACAAAGGGTGAGTTTGCTGCATCGCGTCAAAAATTTGGCGAGCTGTTGCAGGTGGTAAAGCAAACGCCCGTGCCCCTGATTATTCCCTTCAATAATTTTCTAAAAACCACTTTCGGCGGCGCCGATGAAGGGTATGATAAAAATAAAAACACGCGTCCTGCGCGCCAGGCCTAAGCGTGTTGCGGCCCGGCAGCGGCTATCCGCCGCGCCAGGTTGCCCGCCGCCACCGCAAGCAGGCCGTCATCGCCGCCGCCTGCGGTGCGGCGCTGGAACTGCGGCGCATGCCGCGCTAGAATGAAACGCAGCTTGCTGCGTCTTCCCGGATTCACTGGATTCCAATTGGATTCTATTAGCACCTTGACCTTGGCCCTCGTGGCCTGCATATCGGAGAAATAAATGGATGATGTCGTAATCGTGGCCGCCGGCCGTACCGCAGTCGGCAAATTCGGTGGCAGTCTGGCCAAGATTCCTGCGTCCGAACTGGGCGCGCATGTAATCAAGGGCTTGCTGGCACAAACCGGCATCGACCCGAACCTGATCGGCGAAGCGATCCTGGGCCAGGTGCTGACGGCCGCCGTCGGCCAGAACGCCGCGCGCCAGGCCGTCATCAAGGCTGGCTTGCCGAGCAGCATTCCCGCTTTTACCATCAACAAGGTGTGCGGCAGCGGCCTGAAGGCCACGCACCTGGCGGCGCAAGCGATCAAGTGCGGCGACGCCAACATCATCATCGCCGGCGGCCAGGAAAACATGAGCGCCTCGCCGCACGCGATGAACGGTTCGCGCGACGGTTTCCGCATGGGCGACTTCAAGATGATCGACACCATGATCGTCGACGGCCTGTGGGACGTGTACAACCAGTACCACATGGGCATCACGGCGGAAAACGTCGCCAAGAAATACGAAGTGACGCGCGCCGAGCAGGATGAATTCGCGTTGCAGTCGCAACTGAAGGCGGAAGCGGCGCAAAAGGCGGGCAAGTTCAAGGATGAAATCCTGCCGCTGGAAATCGCCAACAAAAAAGGCACCGTCGTCTTCGACAGCGATGAATACATCAAGCCCGGCTCGACCCTGGAATCGCTGGCCGGCCTGCGCCCCGCCTTTGCCAAGGACGGCACCGTCACGGCCGGCAATGCTTCCGGCCTGAACGATGGCGCCGCCGCCGTGATCATGATGTCGGCCTCGCAAGCGAAGGAACTGGGCTTGAAGCCGCTGGCGCGCATCAAGGCCTACGCCTCGTCGGGCCTGGACCCGGCCGTCATGGGCATGGGTCCCGTCTCTGCCTCGCGTCTGTGCCTGAAAAAGGCCGGCTGGACGCATGAAGAGCTGGACTTGATGGAAATCAACGAAGCGTTTGCCGCGCAAGCGATTGCCGTCAACAAGGAAATGGGCTGGGATACCAGCAAGATCAACGTGAACGGCGGCGCGATCGCCATCGGCCACCCGATCGGCGCCTCGGGCGCGCGCATCCTGGTCACCCTGATCCACGAAATGATACGCCGCGACGCCAAGAAAGGCCTGGCCGCGCTGTGCATCGGCGGCGGCATGGGCGTGGCTCTGGCGATCGAACGCGACTAGTGGTGGACAATCGAACTTGACCTACTGCGCGTCGCGATTTGCGGCCTGCGATGCTCGCCGTGCTGGAAGCACGGTTGCGCTTCTTAGCTACAACTCGCTGCCGCTCGCTACGGTCAGGTTCGATGTAATCGGCCGCTGGATGGATCGGCGGTATGGATCGCTTCAACTAAATTATTAACTTTTTAGCAATAGAACGACACTGAGGGGATGAAAATGGCAAGAGTTGCATTGGTAACTGGTGGCATGGGCGGTTTGGGCGAAGCGGTGTGTTTCAAGCTGGCGGCGCTCGGCTATCGCGTGGTGACGACCTATTCCCCGGGTAATCCGAAGGTCGCGGAATGGCTGGCGACGACCAAGGACATGGGCTACGACTTCAAGGCGTATCCGTGCGATGTGGCCGACTACGATTCGGCCGCGGCCTGCGTGGCGGCCGTGGAAGCGGAAATCGGTCCTGTCGACGTGCTGGTGAATAACGCCGGCATCACGCGCGACATGACGTTCAAGAAGATGGACAAGACGAACTGGGATGCCGTGATGAGCACCAACCTCGATTCTGTCTTCAACATGACCAAGCCCGTCTGCGACGGCATGGTGGAACGCGGCTGGGGCCGCATCATCAATATCTCGTCCGTGAACGGTCAGAAGGGTGCTTTCGGCCAGACCAACTATGCGGCCGCGAAAGCGGGCATGCATGGCTTCACCAAGTCCCTGGCGCTGGAAGTGGCGCGCAAGAACGTCACCGTCAACACCATTTCGCCAGGCTACATCGGCACCAAGATGGTCATGGCGATTCCGCAGGAAGTGCTCGACAGCAAAATCATCCCGCAAATTCCGATGGCGCGCCTGGGCAAGCCGGAAGAAGTGGCCGGCCTGGTCGCCTACCTGGCTTCCGATGAAGCAGCGTTCGTCACGGGCGCGAATATCTCGATCAACGGCGGCCAGCACATGTCGTAACCGGTATTGAGATACAACAGAAAAGACAGCTGCAGCTGTCTTTTTTTATGCTTGCCAGCAAAACAAGAGGGGCGCCGGATTTGCCTTAGAATCAGCATTTCTTCAACGCATCATCCTCCATGACTCTTGTTCCCGCCTTGCGCCGCGCCAGCGTGGCCGCCATCCTTTTCCTGGGCGCCAGCGCGGCCCAGGCCAGCGTCGCATTCCACGTCACGGTGGTTACCGAGCGCGTCAACCAGCCCGGCGTGAAAACCAGCTTGCCCGCGCGCGATATTCAGGAAAGCGATGTCGTGCTGGGGCCCCATTACCTGAGCGTGCGTGATGGCAAGCGCTTGTCCGTGCTCGATTTCGCCACGCGCCGCCGCCACGTCATCGATATGGCGGCCGCCACCTACGACACGTATTCGCTGTTCGACGTGGCGGGCTTGCGCCGCATCGAGATCGGCCACCGCAAGGGCATGGCTGGCGTGCTTGAGGCGGGCGGCTTGCAAGCCCACGTCACGCCGTCCGTGTATGAAGAGCAAGCGCTGTCCGTGCTCGCTGGCAAGCGGCATGGCGCGCTCGTGCCCCAGGTGCTCGACGGCGCGGTGCTGTGGTCGCTTGACGGGCAGCCCCTGCTGCGCCTGGGGATAGCCGGCAGCCCCGTCAGCGGCGACGACGCCACGGCCTTTGCCCAGTACCTGCGCTACACCTGGGGCGGCCACCCGCTGCTGCTGAAGATGCTGGCCGATGGCAAGCGCATTCCCGCCGACGTCACCTTGCATTACCAGGAGGTGGGCGGCACGCTGACGCGGCAGTTCCGCATCAGCGCCATGACGGCGGGTGCGCCCTCCACGTATTCCCTGGCCGCCTACCGGCCCCGTCCGCTGGCGGCCGATGCGCCCCCGCTCGAGCGCGTGCTGGCGCAGGCGCTGCTGCTGCCGCCGCCGGGACCCCAGGCCCACCCTGCGTTGCGGGCCGAGGCGGAAAAACTCTTTGCCGCAGACCAGCCCTTCGAGGCTTTCTTGACCATGCTGGAAGATCATTTTTCCACGGGCGAACTGGTCGACAAGCTGTCGCCCCAGCAGATACTGGCCATGCAGGAATGCGAACCCATCCATGATTTGACGCGGGGATTGCTGGCCAAGGACCAGGAGGGTATCGCGGCCGCGCTGGCCAGCGTGCAGGAGTTGAGAAAGCAAACGGGGCTGGCGCAGCCCGTCTTGGCCTTGTTCGAAGGGAATTTGCGCGCCAAGCTGGGGCAGTGGCCGCAAGCGACGGCCTTGTATCTGCAAGTGCTGCAGGCAAAACCGCAGATGGCGGCCGTGTACCAGGACCTGGGCGACGCCTTGCTGGCGCAGTTCGATGCGGCCAATGCCTGGCGCAGCTGGGATGCGGGGAGGGCCATGGCGCCGGCCTTGCGGCAGTTTCGCAAGGTCAACGACCTGGAACGCAACCTGCTGCGCGATGACCCCGCCTTCTTTGCCGGCGGCGCGCCGCCGCTGACAGATCAGCCCAGCACCAGCCGTCCGGCCAGCAAGACGAAGACGGTGGGCAGCACGAACTTGCCGTAAGGCGAAGGTTTGCCGCGCAGGCGGCGCGCCAGACGCGCGGCCAGCACGGCGTAGATGGCGTCGAACAGCAGGCCCACCAGCACCAGGATGGCGCCCAGGCGCAGGTATTGCAGACCGACGCTGTCGCCGCCGGCGACGAACTGCGGCAGGAACATGCTGCAAAACAGCAGTGCCTTCGGATTGAGCAGATTCGTCAGGAAGCCGCGCACCAGGCTGGCGCGGGCGTTGTGCGCCGTGGCGGGGGCGGCCGTTTCTTGGACCGTTTTGGTGGACAGGGCCGATTGCAGCAGGCGCAGCGCCAGGTACAGCAGGTAGGCGGCGCCCGCCCATTTGACCCACTGCAAGGCTTGCGGATGCGTCACCATCAACGCCGCCAGGCCCGCGCCCGACAGCGCCACGTGCACGGCGCGCGCGCCGGCGATGCCCACGGCCGTCACCAGCGCCGTGGCCACGCCGCGCGCGGCGCCCGTCGCCAGCACCAGCGCCATGTCGGGTCCCGGCAATAAAAAGGCGCCGGCCAGTGCCAGCAGGTACATCAGGAAGGTAGAATCGGACATGGCTCAGTCGAAAAGAAAGCGGGAGCATGCGCACGCTGCAGCCTGCTCGCCGGGCCCCATTATGTTCTTGTCGCGATGAAATGTGCTTGCTTTTCCTGCCCTGCATGCCCTAGTATTTGGGTAGATTCCACTCGTATAAAAACAAAAATTAGATGAAAATTTCAGAAGTTAGCCTCGACGCCACCGATTTGCAGATACTCAGGCTGTTGCAGGATGAAGGACGGCTGTCGAATGCGCGCCTGGCCGAGCGCTTGAAACTGAGCGAAACCCCCGTCTGGCGCCGTCTGCGCCGCCTGGAAGAGGAAGGGTTTATCACCGGCTACCAGGCTTTGCTCAACCGCAAGAAGCTGGGTATCGGCCTGGTCGCGTTCGTGCGGGTCGTGTTCGCCAACCATGGCGGCGAGCAGCCGTCGCAGTTCGAGCAAGCCATCGCGACCATTCCCGAGATCTTGTCCTGCCACAATGTGGCGGGCGAAGCCGATTATTTCCTGCAAGTGGTGGCGCGCGACCTGGAAGCGTATGGCGAATTCGTCTCGACCGTGCTGCGCCGCCTGCCCGGCGTGGCGGAAATCCAGTCCAGCCTGTCGATGCGCGAAATCAAGTCGTCGAACCGCCTGCCCCTGCTGTTGGCCTGAGCCGGCGGCGGCGCACTATAATTGGAACAGTTGCCAGGAATCGTGCCTGGCGCCCTGACCGCCATTCCAAGGACCGCCATGCCCGATTCTTTGTCCCCCCTGTTTCCCGCCCTGATGCCGAACCGGCACGGCATGCTGGCCGTCGATGACATCCACACCATTTATTGGGAAGAGTGCGGCAACCCCGACGGCATTCCCGTGCTGTTCCTGCATGGCGGGCCCGGCGCGGGCCTGTCGCCGCAGCACCGCCGCTTCTTCGATCCGCAGCGTTACCGCGTGATCCTGTTCGACCAGCGCGGCGCCGGCAAGTCCACGCCGCTGGGCGAATGGCGCAACAACACGACGCAGCTGCTGATCGAGGACATCGAACGCTTGCGCGCCCAGTTCGGTATTGCCCAATGGCTGGTGTTTGGCGGCTCGTGGGGCTCGACCCTGGCGCTGGCGTATGGCCAGGCGCATCCGGCGGCTTGCCTCGGTTTCGTGCTGCGCGGCATTTTCCTGTGTACGCAGGCGGAAATCGACTGGTTCATCGAAGGCGTGCGCTGGTTCTATCCGGAACTGTACGCGGAATTCGCCGCCCTCATTCCGCTCGAGGAACGGGGCGACCTGCTGGCCGCCTATGTGAAGCGCATTCTCAGCAGCGACCCCGCCGTGTACTGGCCGGCGGCGCGTGCCTGGAGCCGCTTCGAGGGCCGCCGCGTGTACCTGATGCCGCAGCCGGAAGATGCGCCGAACGATGCGCTGGACCTGGGCGTGGGCCGGCTCGAATCGCATTACATGGCCAATCTCGGCTTCTTCGAGGAAGACCAGCTGATCCGCAACATGGGGCGCATCGCGCATTTGCCGGCCGTTATCGTGCAGGGCCGCTACGACGCCATCTGCCCGCCGCTGTCCGCCTACCGCCTGCAGCAAGCCTGGCCTGGTTCCCAGCTGGAGATGATCCCGGACGCGGGCCATGGCGCGCTCGAGCACGGCATCGCTTCGGCGCTGGTGCGCGCCACCGAGCGCTTCGTACCGGGGCGCGGCTTCGCATGATCTTGCAACACGCCGGTTGGCAAAGCGGCCAGCCGGCGTGCGCCACCTGCTACACTATGGCCTGTGCTGGCGCCACGGTCGGGCGCCGGTGTGAACCCACGACTTTTTATCCATGAACATACAGATCGGCGACATCGGCCATATCATCCAGCTGGCGATTGCGCCGGTTTTCCTGCTGACCGGTATCGGCACCATGCTGGTGGTGCTGACCAACCGCCTGGGCCGCATCATCGACCGCACGCGCGTGCTGGAAGACCGGCTCGACATCGGCTACAACGATTTCTATATGGATGAGCTAGATACCCTGTATCGGCGCACCCATCTGATCAATTATTCGATTTCGCTGAGCACGGCGTGCGGTTTCTTCGTCTGCGTCATCATCGCCATGCTGTTTTTGGGCGATATTCTGAACCTGACCCTGGACAAATACATCGCGGCCTTCTTTGTGCTGGCCGTGATTTGCCTGATCGGCTGTTTTATTTATTTACTGCGCGAAATTTACCTGGCCGCCACGGCCCAGCGCATCCGGCGCCATATCCGCCCGCCCCGCTAGGCGGCGCGCCGGTCTACCCTACTATTGAAGAACGAGTCCAGCATGCACGATTACAAACGTCCCCCCACCCTGCACCGCTACAGCCAGCGCAGCGAACTCGAGCTGGCACTGAGCCTGGGCCAGTTCCGCCTGGCGCCGGCGGGCAACTGCCTGACCCTGAGCTTTTCGCAAGTGTGGGACAAGCAACTATTCGACCTGTTCGCCCCGGCCGACGCCTGTCTGATCATCCACAATACGGAAGAATTCGGCGAACGCCTGCACCGCGCCGTGCAGCGCACCTTGCCCAGCTGGGCAGGCATCGATGGCCTGGTCGAATACGGCCAGCGCGCCGCCCTGGGCGCCGCCTTCACCAAGACGCGCGCCGAGGCGCCCGAGCAGGAATGGCTGTTCGCCTGGCGCTCGATGCAGCCGCAGGCCAGCCTAAACCCCGTCACGGTGAAGCTGGGCAGCCTGGAAAACTTCGCGGAAATCCGCGACCGCGATACCTATCTGGCGTAAGGCGCCTGGCCTGGGTTATCCGGCCTTGTCCGCGTACTGGCTGTCGATGCGGGTGAGCACGGCCGCCATCATGCGCTCGATATCGCCGCGTATCATGGTCGTGCCCAGCATGCCGGGCACATAGAAGCCCGGCATCAGCCGGCTGGAAAAGACGATGCGCGTGCCGCCCGTCTCGGGCACGGGAGACAGTTGCCAGCGCGATTCGTAATGCCGCATGTCGCCCGAGATCAGGGCGATGTCGATGGCCGTGAACGGCGTTTCCGTGGCCCGCACCACCAGGTGGATCGCATGGTTCATGAACAGGAAGCGCGCCATGCCCTGCTGCTCGATGATGACTTCATTGCCATTGCGCGACAGCACGCGGCAGGAACTGAGGTCGGGCACGAATTCGCTCATGCGCTCGTAGGTGGTCAGGGTCTTCCACACGGAGGCCGGCGGCGCCTGCACGCTGCCGCTGGCATCGACTTCATACATGCGCTGCCCGCCGACCTCGATGCGCCGGACGTCGACCTTCAGCTTGTCCAGGCGTATCGCCTGCGCCAGCGCGGTGGCGGGGACGGCGCACAGCATCAGCAGGCAGAGGAGGAGTCGCTTCATGCCACCTAGCCTACGGGAAAGTACCGCCCGGCACAAGCTGTACGCATCGCCGGCCGGCGCGCGGGGCGATTTAGAACTCCCGGTCTAGAGAAAGTCGCTGCGGCAAGCGGCAATGCTTGCTACCGTACGGCCTGCAACCACCTTACCGGACCGATCACCATGACTGCCTATCCCCATCTGCTGGCCCCGCTCGACCTGGGTTTTACCACCTTGCGCAACCGCGTCATCATGGGATCCATGCACACGGGCCTGGAAGACCGTTTTTATCATTATGGCAAGCTCGCCGCGTTTTACCGCGAACGGGCGCGCGGCGGCGTGGGCCTGATCGTCACGGGTGGCATCTCGCCGAACCGGCAAGGCTGGCTGCTGCCGTTCGGCGGCACCTTGAATTTCCTTGGCGACGTGCCCAACCACCGCAAGGTGACGCGCGCCGTGCACGAGGAGGGCGGCAAGATCGTCATGCAGATCCTGCATGCGGGCCGCTACGGCTACCAGCCGTTCGTCGTCTCGGCGTCGGCAAAAAAATCGCCGATCTCGCCGTTCCGCCCCCGTCCCTTGAGCGAGCGTGGCATAGAGCGCACCATCTGCGACTACGTGCGCTGCGCGCGCCTGGCGCAAAAGGCGGGCTACGACGGCATCGAAGTGATGGGCAGCGAAGGCTATCTGCTGAACCAGTTCCTGTGCGCGCGCACGAATCTGCGCCAGGACCGCTGGGGCGGCACGATCGAGAACCGCATGCGCCTGCCCGTGGAGATCGTGCGCCGCATCCGCGCCGCCGTCGGCCCCAACTTCATCATCATGTACCGCCATTCCCTGCTCGACCTGGTCGAGGGCGGCAATACCTGGGACGACGTGGTGACGGTGGCCAAGGCGCTGGAACAGGCGGGCGTGACCATTCTGAATACGGGCTTCGGCTGGCATGAGGCAAGGGTCCCCACCATCGTCACCTCGGTACCGCGCGCCGCGTTTGCCAGCGTGGCGGGCCGGCTGCGCCGCGAAGTCACGATTCCCGTGGTGGCGTCGAACCGCATCAACATGCCGCACGAGGCCAATGCCATCCTGGAGCGGGGCGACTGCGACTTGGTGTCGATGGCGCGCCCCTTCCTGGCCGACCCTGATTTTGTCGCCAAGGCGGCAGCGGGCCGCGCGGACGAGATCAACACCTGCATCGGCTGCAACCAGGCCTGCCTCGACCACACCTTCGCCAACAAGCGCGCCAGCTGCCTGGTCAACCCGCGCGCCTGCCATGAAACGGAACTCGTGTACGCGAAAAAGGCCGTGCCGCGCCGCGTGGCCGTCGTCGGCGCCGGGCCGGCCGGCCTGTCTGCCGCCTGCGTGGCGGCCGAATGCGGGCACGAGGTGACCCTGTTCGACAGCAGCGACAGCGTCGGCGGCCAGTTCAAGGTGGCCATGCAGATACCGGGCAAGGAAGAATTCACGGAAACCATCCGCTATTTTGCGCGCCGGCTGGCGCTGCTGGAAGTCAAGCTGCGTCTGGGCCAGCGCGTCACGCGCGAGCAATTGCTGGCCGGCGGCTACGACGACGTCATCGTCGCCACCGGCATCAAGGTGCGCCTGCCGGCCATTCCCGGCATCGACTACCCGACCGTGCTGTCCTATCTGGACGTGCTGCAAGCGAAGAAGCCTGTGGGCGCGCGCGTGGCCATCATCGGCGCGGGCGGCATCGGTTTCGACGTGGGAGAGTATCTGCTGCATGACCCGGCGCACCCGCTGCCGCAACCGGTGGCGACGTGGGCGGGCGAGTGGGGCGTGGACTTGAATGCGGCGACGGGAGGCGGTCTGGTGCCTCCTGCCGCGCCGCATCCCGTGCGGCAGATCTTCCTGCTGCAGCGCAAGACGTCGAAAGTGGGCGCGGGACTGGGCAAGACCTCGGGCTGGGTGCACCGGGCGGCGCTGGCGCGCAACGGCGTGGCCATGCTGGCCGGCGTGACCTACGACAGGATCGACGGGCAGGGCTTGCACATCACCGTGGGCGGCGAGCAGCGCCTGCTGGCGGTGGATAACGTGATCATCTGCGCGGGCCAGGACAGCTTGACGGAGCTCATGCCGCCAGCCGGCAAGGATGGCAAGCCGCTGGTGGCGGGCGGTCCCCGTTTCCACAAGATCGGCGGCGCCGCGCTGGCGGCGGAACTCGACGCCAAGCGGGCGATACGGGAAGGGGCGGAGCTGGCCGCCAGCCTGTAAAAAGAAAGCCTGCCGGCTGGGTAGCGGGCAGGCTTGCTGGATGAAACGGATGCTGGCGCTGGCTTAGTGTCCGCCATGCCCCTTCTTCGCCGTCTCAAAACTCTGCAGCACGTGCTCGGCCATGCCATTCGCCAGTTCGTGCTCGCCGATGAACACCTTGCCCGCGTTTTCCGCGCGCAGCAATTCCGCCTCTTCCTCGCTGTGCGTGCGCACCACCGTCAGGATGTGCGGGTTCAGCGCGCGCGCCGTCTCGATCATGGCGCGCACGTGGAAGGTGTCCGGCGTGGCGATGACGAGCATGGTGGCGTGCGTGATGTGCGCCTGGATCAGCACGGCCGGCTCGCCCGCATTGCCGGCCACGGCCGGGATGCCCTGCTTGCGCAGCTGGTCGACGATTTCGCGGTTTTCCTCGGCCACGACAAAGTGGATGCCCCGTTCCATCAGGGCGGCGGCGATGCGCCGGCCCACGCGGCCATAGCCGACGAGGACGATCTGGCCCGACAGCTTTTCCTGCGGCACCGTCATCGGCAGCTCGGCCAGCGGGTCCGTGGTGCGTTCGAACTTGCGCGCGAAATCGCTGTTGCCGATCACGCGCAGCAGCGGCTTGGCCATGCTGAAGACGAGCGGGTTGAGGGCGATCGACAGGATGGCGCCGGCCAGGATCAGGCTTTGCCCTTCCTGCGGCATCAGGCCCAGCGACAGGCCCAGGGCGGCCAGGATGAACGAGAATTCGCCGATCTGCGCCAGGCTGGCCGAGACGATGATGGCCGTCTTCGGCGGATAGCGCAGGGCCATCACGAGCAGGAAGGCGGCGATCGACTTGCCGAAGATAATGATGGCGCACACGGCCAGCACTTGCAGGGGCTTGTCGATGAGGATGGTCGGCTCGAACAGCATGCCGACGGACACGAAGAACAGCACGGCGAACGCGTCGCGCAGGGGCAGGGACTCTTCCGCTGCCCGGTGACTGAGTTCCGATTCGCGCAGCACCATGCCGGCGAAGAAGGCGCCCAGCGCGAACGACACGCCGAACAGCTTGGTCGAGGCGTAGGCGATGCCGACGGCGGCGGCGATCACGCACAGGGTAAACAGTTCGCGCGAACCGGTGCGCGCCACTTGCCACAGTATCCACGGGAACAGCTTGCGGCCCACGACCAGCATGAAGATGATGAAGCCGGCTACTTGGCCCAGGGTCACGGCGAGGGTTTGCCACAGGCTGACGGCCTCGGCATCGGGCGCGACCTTGCCGCCGAGCACACTGGCGAACGCCGGCAGCAGCACGAGGACCAATACGGTGACGAGGTCTTCCACCACCAGCCAGCCGACGGCGATGCGGCCATTGAGCGAGTCGAGGATGCCCCGTTCTTCCAGCGCGCGCAGCAGCACCACGGTACTGGCCACGGACAGGGCCAGGCCAAAGATCAGGCCGCCGCCGAGGGTCCAGCCCCACCAGTGGGCCAGGCCCATGCCCATCGCCGTGGCGACGCCGATCTGCAGGATGGCGCCGGGCAGCGCAATCTTGCGCACGTCCCACAAATCTTCGATGGAAAAGTGCAGGCCGACACCGAACATCATCAGCATCACCCCGATTTCCGCCAATTGTCCCGCTATTTCCGCATCCGCCACAAAACCGGGCGTGGCCGGTCCGATGATGATGCCGGCGGCCAGATAGCCGACCAGGGCCGGCAGTTTCAGGCGCGCGGCGATGAAGCCGAAGATGAGGCCGAACCCGAGGGCGGCGGCGATGGTGGTGATCAGGCTGATGTCATGGGGCATGCGTGTGGGGTTCCTTATGGGGACGTGCGGATGGAAAAAGATGTTGCTCAGCGACCAAGTATAAACGCATCAAAGCCCCTGCCGGAAAATTTCCTGCGGCTTTATCGCAAAAAACCTGTGCTATATCTTCGTCCAGCAGGAAGCGAACGCCCGCCTATCCATCACGAACATCGCCTAATTCAGGAATCAGGCGATGTTACACCCATGCGCTCAGAGCTTGCGCACGACCACGCAGCCGATGGAATAGCCGGCGCCGAACGAGCAGATGACGCCGGTGCTGCCTGCCGCCATGTCATCCTGATATTTATGGAAGGCGATGATGGAACCGGCCGACGAGGTGTTGGCGTAGGTGTCGAGGATCACGGGCGCTTCATTGGCTTCCGCGTCGCGGCCCAGGATCAGGCGGGCGATCAGCAGGTTCATGTTCAGGTTAGCCTGGTGCAGCCAGTAGCGGCGCACTTGCGCCACTTCCACGCCGGCCTTGGCCAGGGTCGCCTTGATCATCTCGGCCGCCATCGGGCACACTTCCTTGAAAACTTTGCGCCCTTGCTGGCGGAACAATTTGTCGGCCTTGCCCACGCCGGACTCGTCAAAACGGTTGAGGAAGCCGAAATTGTTGCGGATGGCGTTAGAGAAGCGCGTTTTGAGTTCCGTGCCGATGATCTCGAACTGGTGCGTAGAGACGGCCGTGTCTTTCGCTTCCACGATGATGGCCGTGCAGGCGTCGCCGAAAATGAAATGGCTGTCGCGGTCGCGCCAGTTCAGGTGGCCGCTGGTGATTTCGGGATTCAACACCAGCACGGCGCGCGCCTGGCCGCTTTGCACGGCGGCCACGGCTTGCTGGATGCCGAAGGTGGCGGACGAGCATGCCACGTTCATGTCGAAACCATAACCGTCGATGCCGAGCGCATCCTGCACTTCCACAGCCATGGCCGGGTAGGCGCGCTGCATGTTGCTGCAGGCCACCAGCACCATGTCGATGTCGGCCGGCGTGCGGCCCGCGCGCGCCAGGGCGTCTTTGGCGGCGGCGACGGCCATTTCCGCCTGCAGGGACAGTTCGTCATCGCCCCGTTCCGCAATGCGCGAGACCATGCGGGCCGGGTCGAGGATGCCTTCCTTTTCCATCACGAAGCGCGACTTGATGCCGGACGCCTTTTCGATGAAGGCCACGCTCGACAGCTCCAGCGCCGTCACCTCGCCCGCGGCGATCGCGCCGGCGTTGTCGGCATTGAACTTTTCCGCGTAGGCATTGAAGCAGGTGACCAGCTCTTCGTTGGAGATCGAAAAGGGCGGCGTATACAGTCCGGTACCGCTGATGACGACTTGTTTCATGGTTAAACTTTCAAATTTGGCAATCGGCGCGACGCCGATAAGTGAAGCAAATTTTACACAAACGGGCTCGACTGTAGAGAGTTTCGTGCTGCGGGGGCGGGGGAAGTGTGGCGGAAGATTGATTTTTGTCGCGTGGACGGGTGACCGGGGGGCATGGCGCCCCCCTCTGTGCTGCTGGCGCTGCTGCTTACTTCTGCTGTTCTTTCTTGACGTCGGCCTGCACCACCACCGGTTCGGCCTTGGCCAGTTGCACCGGCAAGCCCTTCAGGTGGTTCAGCGCCTGGTGCAATTGAAAATCGTCCTGGCTGCCGAATTCCAGCGGCTTGCGGGTCTTTTCCAGGGCGATGATGCGCAATTGCTCTTCCATCTCGTCGTTGACGGGCGCGGCCTTGGCACTTTCTTGGTCGCGGTCGTTGCTCAGGTGCTTGGTCAGGTCCGCTTCGCGGATGCGCAGGCCGTTCAAGCCGTCGCCGTCTGCATTCTCGTCGACCAGCAGGTCGGGCACGATGCCCTTGGCCTGGATCGAACGGCCGTTCGGCGTGTAGTAGCGGGCCGTCGTCAGCTTGACGGCCGTGTCGGCCGTCAGCTGGCGGATGGTTTGCACGGAACCCTTGCCGAAGGTTTGCGTGCCGATGATGGTGGCGCGCTTGTAGTCCTGCAGGGCGCCGGCGACGATTTCCGAGGCCGAGGCCGAACCCGTGTTGACGAGCACCACCAGCGGCACTTTCTTGATGGCGGCCGGCAATTTCGCCAGCGCGTCGCCTTCCGAGCGGAAGGTATAGTATTCGGCGCGGCCGTAGAACACCTGTTTCGAGTCCGGCAACTGGCCGTTGGTCGAGACGATGGCCGCGTCCTTCGGCAGGAAGGCGGCCGAGACGCCGATGGCGCCCTGCAGCACGCCGCCCGGATCGTTGCGCAGGTCCAGCACCATGCCCTTGATGTTCGGGTCCTGCTTGTATAGCGCCGTGATCTGCGCGGCCATGTCGTCGACGGTCGGTTCCTGGAATTGCGACACGCGCAGCCAGGCGTAGCCGGGTTCGACCATCTTCGCCTTCACGCTCTTTTGATGGATTTCCTCGCGCGTGATGGTGAACGCCAGCGGCTGCGGTTCATCCTTGCGGGCAATGGTCAACGACACCTTGGTGCCCGGTTCGCCGCGCATGCGCTTGACGTTGTCGTCCAGGCTGACGCCTTTCACGGGCTGACCATCCAGACGGGTGATTAAATCGCCGGCCTTGATGCCGGCGCGGTAGGCGGGCGAATCCTCGATGGGCGAGACGATCCTGATGTAGCCGTCTTCGCTCAGGCCGATTTCGATGCCCAGGCCGACGAACTTGCCTTCGGAACCTTCGCGCAGCTCGGCGTAGGCTTTCTTGTCGAGGTAGGCGGAATGGGGGTCGAGCGAGGCGACCATGCCGGCAATGGCGTCTTCCAGCAGTTTCTTGTCTTCCACGGGCTCGACGTAGTCGGACTTGATCAGGCCAAACACGTCGGCCAGCTGGCGCAGCTCTTCCAGCGGCAGGGGCGGCTCGACGGTTTTTTGCGCCATGGCGGAAAATTGCAGCGACACGGCGACGCCGGCCACCACGCCCAGGCCGATCAAGCCGGTATTTTTGAGTTTGCCCATCATTGCACCTTTGCAGCTAGCGTGTCTTGCACAAGCGCCAGTCCCCGTGGAGCGGCGCTTTCCTGAAAGTATAGACCTGAATCTCTGCCGGCGTGGGCCGGCCGTGGAAAAAGCGTGCCTGGGGCCAGTCTACGCGCGAAAACGAGGCTGTCAGCTTGCCATATGTTGCGGTTTTGTATGCGATGTGTAGTTGGTCTTGAGGGGAGTAAGCATTTGTAAGAGTCGAAAAAAAGCGTGTGCGGCGGCCCTATAGTGGACTCGCATTCTCGACCCGAAGTGGTTTTGCCTGCGTCCACGGACGCAGGCTTTTTTTTATCCGCGGGCTCAAGCTCATTTAGACTGGTGCTTCTTCCTTGGCAGCGGATAAAAAATGTTAACTGATTTGCAGGCACGCGCCGCGCTCACAGCGCTGATTGAAAAGTATCTGCAGGGGCGGTATCCCGATGCCGGCCTGCTGATCGACATCGTTCAGGATCCGTCACGGCAAGTGCCGATTCGGGGTGTGCTCGAAGATATCGGACAGTTCAACGACACGCAGTTCACGCACCAGGAGCGGGCGCTGATCGACGACCTGCTGTATCTGTATGGATAAGCTCCAGCCCACGCCTGCTCGCCTGCCTGGACAATGAAAGCCCCTTGAGCCTGGCCGAACTGCGCGGCAATCCCGGGCAGTCCGGGGGGGCCATGATGGTCAAAAGGCATGGCCGCGTGCTACATTCCCGTAGCGCCCGGCGCGGCGGGCTATCCGCCCGCAGCTATCTGCCCGGTCTTTTTGACATGCCCCATAAGGACAATTCGTGAATCGCTATCTCTTAAGCAGTCTGACCCTGACCCTGTTGGCTGCGTTTGCCCATGCCGCCGAACCCGTATCCGCCGTGGCCGCACCGACCGTGGCGCCTGCCGCCGCTGGCGTCGTTTCAGGCATCGACGTGCAGTACATCGACCCCGCCGTGCGCGTGCAGGACGACTTCTTCACCCATTTGAACGGCAAGTGGCTGGCCACGGCCGAGATTCCGGCCGACAAGTCGAGCTGGGGTTCGTTCGCCAAGCTGCGCGACGACACGACGCCACAGTTGCGCGGCATCATCGACGCCACGCAACAGGACAAGAACAAGAAGGCCGGTTCCGAAGCGCAGAAGATTGCCGACCTGTACGCCAGCTACATGGATGAAGCCAAGCTCGAAGCGCTGGGCACGAAGCCGCTGGCCGGCGAACTGAACCGCATCCGCTCGCTGCGCGACAAGAAGGGCGTGCCCGCCCTGATCGCCCACCTCAGCCAGACGGGCGTGTCGACCCCGTACGCCGTCTACGTGGGCCAGGATGCGCGCGCCTCGACCAAATATGCGGCGTATGTGAGCCAAAGCGGCCTGGGCATGCCCGACCGCGACTATTACCTGGAAGCCAAGCAGGCGGGCGTGAAGGAAAAATACCAGGCGCACGTGGAAAAAATGCTGGCCATGGCGGGCGACAAGAACGCCGCCGCCCGCGCCAAGGCGGTCGTTGCCCTGGAAACATCGCTGGCCGAAGTGCAATGGACCAAGGTCGAGAACCGCGACCCCGTGAAACGCTACAACAAGACCGACATCAATAAACTGAACGACCTGACCCCGGGCTACGACCTGAAGTCCGGCCTGGCCGCCCTGGGCATCGCCAACAAGGTCGATTACGTCATCGTCAACCAGCCGAGCTACCTGGCCGGCTACAACAAGGTGCTGGCGTCCGCCGACCTGGATACCCTAAAAGCGTACTTCGAATGGCAGTTGCTGCGCAGCTATGCCAGCTACCTGTCGAAAAACTTCGTCGACGAGAGCTTTGCCTTCTACGGCACGGTACTCAGCGGCGTGACGGAAAACCAGCCGCGCTGGAAGCGTGGCGTGGGCGCCGTCGAAGGCGTGCTGGGCGAAGCCGTCGGTAAGCTGTATGTCGCGCAATATTTCCCGGCCGAGCGCAAGGCGCACATGCAGGAACTGGTGAAGAACGTGCTGGCTGCCTACAAGGACAGCATCGACACCCTGGACTGGATGAGCCCGGAGACCAAGAAGGAAGCGCAAGCCAAGCTGGCCAAGTTCACGCCGAAGATCGCGTATCCGAACAAATGGCGCGATTACACGAAGCTGCAAATCGTCCAGGGCGACCTGGTGGGCAACATGATGCGTGCCGCCAACTTCGGTTCCGCGCGCCAGGTGGCCAAGCTGGGCAAACCGATCGACCGCGAAGAGTGGGGCATGACGCCGCAAACGGTGAACGCCTATTACAGCTCGACGATGAATGAAATCGTCTTCCCCGCCTCCATCCTGCAGCCGCCGTTTTTTGATGCCAACGCGGACGACGCCGTCAACTATGGCGCCATCGGCGCCGTCATCGGCCATGAAATCAGCCACGGCTTCGACGACAAGGGCAGCCAGTCCGATGGCGACGGCAACCTGCGCGACTGGTGGACCCCGGCCGACCGCAAGAACTTCGCGGCCAAGGCCGACGCGCTGACCAAGCAGTACGATGGCTACAGCCCATTGCCGGGCTACCACGTCAACGGTGCGCTGACCCTGGGCGAAAACATCGCCGACAACTCGGGCGTGGCGATTGCCTACAAAGCCTATAAAATCTCGCTGGGCGGCAAGCCGGCGCCCGTGCTGGACGGCTTGACGGGCGACCAGCGCTTCTACATGGGCTTTGGCCAGGTGTGGCGCAGCAAGATGCGCGAAGCGCAGCAGATCGTGCAGATCAAGACCGACCCGCATTCGCCGGGCCAGTACCGCGCGAACGGCACCATGGTCAACCAGCCTGGCTTCTATGAAGCGTTCGGCGTGAAACCGGGCGACAAGATGTATGTCGCGCCGGAAAACCGCGTGATCATCTGGTAAGTGTCATCCGACATACCGATGGCGCTCACCATGTTGTCGGCTTACGCCCTCCGGGCTGAGCCGACCTACGTCATGTAAACGTTATCTTGTCACAACAGAAAGGACCACTTGCGTGGTCTTTTTTGTATTCTTGCCAAAGTTTTTTCTGTCGTTTCGGTCGGTATGCTACAGTCAAAAACCGGGCCAGAAGCCTTGGGCCTTCTGACCCTTATATTTCACACAATACAATATAGAGGACAACCGTGAATCGTTATTTGTTAAGTGCATTGACCCTGAGTTTGCTGGCCGGCGTGTCCGGCATGGCTGGCGCCGCTGATGCGGCCAAGAAAGCTGCTGCCGCTCCCGCCACGGCCGCCGCATCGGCCGCGCTGACCTCCGGCATCGCCATCGAATACGTCGACCCTGCCGTGCGCGCGCAGGACGACCTGTTCCAGCACTTGAATGGCAAATGGCTGGCGGAAACCGTGATTCCTGCTGACAAGTCGAGCTGGGGCAGCTTTGCCAAGCTGGCCGACGATACGCAAACGCAGCTGCGCGGCATCGTCGAAGGCGCTGCCGCCGACAAGGCCCGCGCGGCCGGCTCGAACGCCCAGAAGATCGGCGATTTCTATAACAGCTTCATGGACGAAGCCAAGCTGGAAAGCCTGGGCCTGACGCCCTTGAACGCGGAACTGGCGAAGATCGCCGCGCTGCAGGACAAGGCGGAATTGCCAGCCGTGATCGCCCACTTCAGCAAGCTGGGCGTGACCTCGCCGTACGATTTCGGCATCCACCAGGACGCCAAGGATTCCACCAAATACGTGGCCGACATCGTGCAAAGCGGCCTGGGCTTGCCTGACCGCGATTACTACCTGGAAGAGGGCAAGGCCGACACGCGCGCCAAATACCTGGCCCATGTGGAAAAAATGCTGAGCCTGGCGGGCGATGCGAACGCGGCCGCGAACGCGAAAGCCATCCTCGCGCTGGAAACGGAGCTGGCCAAGGCCCAATGGAGCAATGTGCAGAACCGCGATCCCGTCAAGACCTACAACAAGGTGGAACTGGCGAAACTGGCCAGCGTGGCGCCAGGCTATGACTGGGCCCGCTACCTGAAGGACACGGGCATCGCCGGCAAGGTCAATTATGTGATCGTCAGCCAGCCCAGCTACCTGAAAGGTTTTGCCGAGATCGCCAACAGGACGCCGCTGGAAACGTGGAAAGCATATTTCCAGTGGCACTTGCTGCACGCCAACGCCGGCTACCTGCCGAAAGCGTATGTCGATGAAAACTTCGCCTTCTATGGCACCACCCTGACGGGCGTGACGGAAATGCGTCCGCGCTGGAAACGCGGCGTGGGCGCCGTCGAAGGCGCGCTGGGCGAAGCCGTGGGCCAGCTGTACGTCGAGCAGTATTTCCCGGCCGAGCGCAAGGTGCGCATGGAAGCGCTGGTGAAAAACCTGATGACGGCCTACAAGCAAAGCATCGACAAGCTCGACTGGATGAGTCCTGTCACCAAGAAACAGGCGCAAATCAAGCTGGCCAAGTTCACCACCAAGATCGGCTATCCGAACAAATGGCGCGATTACTCGGGCCTGACGGTGGCGCCCGATGATTTGATCGGCAACATCCAGCGTTCGCACCTGCTCAATTACAACCGCGAATTGAACAAGCTGGGCCAGCCTATCGACCGCGACGAGTGGGGCATGACGCCGCAGACCGTGAACGCCTATTACAACCCGGAACTGAACGAAATCGTCTTCCCGGCCGCCATTTTGCAGGCACCGTTCTTCGACGCCAAGGCGGACGACGCCGTCAACTACGGCGCCATCGGCGGCGTGATCGGCCATGAAATCAGCCACGGTTTCGACGACCAGGGCGCCCAGTACGACGGCGACGGCAATCTGCGCGACTGGTGGACCAAGGCCGACCATAAAAACTTCGCCAAGAAAACCAAGCAGCTGGTGGCGCAGTACAACAGCTTCAGCCCCGTCAAAGGCCACTTCGTCAACGGCGAGCTGACCCTGGGCGAGAACATCGCCGACAATTCCGGCGTGGCGATCGCCTACAAGGCGTATAAATTGTCGCTGAACGGCAAGCAAGCTCCCGTCATCGACGGTTTCACGGGCGAGCAGCGTTTCTATGCGGGCTTTGCCCAGGTATGGCGCATGAAGATGCGTGAAGCGCAGCAACTGGTCTTGTTGAAGACGGACCCGCATTCGCCAGGCCAGTTCCGCGCCAACGGCACCATGCGCAACCAGCCAGGTTTCTATCAAGCCTTTGACGTGAAACCGGGTGACAAGATGTATCTGCCGCCGAAAGACCGCGTCATCATGTGGTAAGACGCTAAGTAATCCTCGGGAAATTAGTGTGAATTTATGACGAATAGAATCGGATGCTATGCAAGGCGCTCACTGCGACGCAGTGCGAGCACTGCTAGCAGCGAGCAAGCCTCGTCGGCCACCTTGCAGAGCGCCGGTTATAGAAGTCAGAAATCACAATAATTTATTGGGGGTTACTTAGTTCAAGGCATAAGTTGCCAGCCGCCCCGCGCAAGCCGGGCGGCTTTTTTACGGCCTGATGTAACGCAAACGTCGGGCCAAAAAAAACCGCCCCTGGGGGCGGTTCCTCGATACGGGTGCTGCGCTGCTTACTTGGCAGGCTCGGCGGCTGGTGCGCTGGCGCCGTCAGCGGCTGCGGCCGGTGCCGGCACTTCCGGTTCCTTGAACTTGCCGCCCGACGCGTTGGCGATATAGACCACGGCGCGCGCCACTTCCACATCGTCGAGGTCGGGATTGCCGCCCTTGGCAGGCATCGCGCGCAAGCCTTCGATGGCGTGTTTCAGGACCGTATCGTAGCCCTGGGCCAGGCGGGCCGACCAGCCGGCCGCGTCGCCAAACTTCGGCGCACCGGCCACGCCGGCGCCATGGCAAGCCACGCAGGTGGCCGTGTAGACGGCTTCGCCGCTTTGCAGCACTTTCGGGCCGCTGGCATCCTTGAAGGTAAAGCCTTCATTGGCCACCGGGCTCAAGCGGGCATCGATGGCTTCGGGCGACTGGCTGTCCGTGCCGGCGCCCGTCAGTTTTTGCGCCGTGACGAACTGCACCAGCAGGATGATGCCGATGACGGTGACGAGGAAGAAGCCCGCTACGGCGGCAAGCAATTGTTTAGGCGTTTTGATCGCTGATTGTTGTTCGTTATGTGCGTCGCTCATGATGTCCTTAGTCCAGATTTGAAACTGATGGCCGTGTAAGGTAGCATTTTTACATGCTTGTATGTAAACCTTTATGAAACCCACAATTATAGGCACAAAAATTGAGCAGTGACATGCAATTGCCAGCGATACGACAGTTTCCGTAGACGTAGGTAAAGAAAAACGGTATCCTTCGCATCACTTCAGAAATTCCCCCTACGCGGCTGTAGCTCAGTGGATAGAGTATTGGCCTCCGAAGCCAAGGGTCGTGGGTTCGATCCCCGCCAGCCGCACCAAGATTTTCCTCATCGTTTGCAGATCATTTCTCCACCATGTCGCAGTTGATGGCGCTGGCTTTCTGTCGGCCTGTATCTGTTCGCCTTGCCATTAAAACGTCGTGCCGTGCTTGTCCCTGCACAAATTGTTATACTATTTTGGTTGCGTTTATTGCGTTTGGTTCGTAAGCTTCCATGGAAAGTAGGGAGGATGCCATGTCGAATGTGCTTGATCGTCTGGACAATAAAGAAGACCTGGAACTGGCGAAGGCGGCGCAGCGCTGCTTGGTGAGTGCGCTTGATCATTCTCGTGCCGTGCAGATTGCTGTTCTGGAAGAGGGCGCGCAGGACTTGGGCGATGCACCCTTGCTGCGTTTGCCGCCGAATGTGTTGCGCCTGTTTGCCGATGTCTTAGGTACCTTGGCCCAAGGTAAGGCCGTGACGGTCATGCCGAAGGAACATGACGTGACGACACAGGAAGCGGCCATGTACCTGAATATGTCACGTCCCTACCTGGTGCGCCTGCTTGAGGCAGGGAAGATTCCTCATCATAAGGTGGGTACGCACAGGCGGCTGCGCTTTGAGGATGTGGTGCAGTACAAGGATGAGCGCAAACGGCGTTCGCAACAGGCCTTGCAGGCCTTGGCAGATCAGGCGCAGGAGCTTGAACTGGGATACTGATGGCTGGATACTACCGTTACACTGCCGTCCTCGATGCCTGTGTGTTGTATCCGGCCCCCTTGCGCGATCTATTGAATCCCTCATATCCGCTACCGAATTGATTGCCACTTACGAAGCGCAAGGTTTGCCGCAGCTGGGCACGTTGCTGCGTTCCGCGGTCGCCTTGCTTTAGCGTCTGCTTCAGCAACCCGGCAATAGCCGCTCCACCGCTCCACCTCCCCTTTAAATACATGCCTCCGCGTCCTGGAGCGTGTACTGCCGTTTTTTTAGGCATGATCACGCCTGAAATGTCCCTGACGCCCCTGCCGTTGTCGGTTTGCAACCTCCAAAGTCACCCAGCCATCGATATCAAAATTGATATCGAAACAGTGGAAAAATTGATTGGAGAGATTATCGCCCAGCCCCTAAGATAAACGCCGAGCATGCGCACGACATGCAAGCAGCACAAAAAATATCAATACAATATCTGGAGATTCATGATGCGCAACGCCACCGGCCCGCTCGCGGCCACTTTCCCTCGTCCATTCATGTTGAAGGCAGCCGTTGCGGCATTGGCCGGTATCGGCTTGCTGAGCACGGCTTCGGTGTGGGCGCAGGAGGCGGTGGCGGCCGATGCCAGTGCCGAGCCTGCGGCGGAAGTGTCGGTCGTGACCGTCAGCGGCGTGCGCCGCTCGGCGCAAAATTCGCAGCAGATTAAGATGCGCTCGGACCAGGTCATCGATTCCATCGTCGCCGACGACATCGGCAAATTCCCCGATAACAACGTGGCCGAGACCCTGGCGCGCATTTCCGGCATCCAGATCCGCCGCGATTCGGGCGAAGCCAGCGCCGTCATGATCCGCGGCTTGCGCGATGTCACGACCCTGCTCAACGGCCGCGAGCTGTTCACCACCACGGGCCGCTATGTCAACTTGGCCGACATTCCCGCCACCATGCTGCAGCGCGTGGACGTGTACAAGTCGCAGGGCGCCGACCAGGTCGAAGGCGGTGTGGCCGGCATCATCGACGTGCGCACCAACCGTCCGTTCGACTTCAAGGAGTTCACGGCCAGCGTGAATACGCGTGCCGTCTACAGCGACAAATCGAAAGCCACGGACCCGAACGTCAGCGGCATGGTGGCGAACCGCTGGAAGACGGGCATCGGCGAGGTGGGCGCGCTGCTGGGCCTGTCGCAGCAGCAACACCGTTACCACGAGGAACGCGCGTTCAATACGGCGCCCGTGGACAAGAGTTATTTTTCGCCCGGCCTGACGGCGCCGGACCAGGTGGGCTTGTTGCCGATCAAGGGCGACCGCCGCCGCACGACCGCCAATGCCGTGCTGCAATGGCGTCCGAACGCCGACGTCGAACTGTACGCCGAGGGCATGGCCACGCGCTTCCTGCTCGATGCCGAGTCCGATTACTTCGTCGGCTTGCCATGGTGGGGCACGCCCGTGTCGGCGACCAGGATTCCCGGCAGCAACCAACTGCAAACCCTGACCTCGACCAACGTCAACACCATCATGTCGACGCAGGCGAACAAGAACCAGACGAAGACGCACCAGTTTGCCGTGGGCGGCTTGTGGGATATCAACCCGGAATGGCGTTTCACGTCGGAAGTGGCCAGCACCAAAAGCACGTTCACATGGCGCAACCCCATCCTCGATGCCATCACGCAGGTGCCGAATGCCACCATCAATACCAACCAGAACGGTACCCTGCACGTCGACTACACGGGCATCGATTTGCAAGACCCGTCGAATTATTATTTGAAGGGCTTTTTCGACCGTTACGGCAAGGACCAGGGCAGCTCGAACGACCTGCGCGCTGACCTGGCGTACACGCCGAGCGCCGGCGGCATCTTCAAGGAAATCAGCGTCGGCGTGCGCGGCGTCAAGCGCGAAGCCGAATCGATCAAGAGTTTCGAGGGCAATGCGGAAGCACCGGACGTGTCCGGCGCCGCGTTTCCGTTCAGCCGCCAGAGCGTGACGTCGATTCCGGGCCTCAATTGCCTGTCGGAATCGATGTCCGGCGGCGGCCCCGACTATGGCTTGAAGCAGTGGTACACGCCGTGCGCCAGCTTCCTGCTCAATAACACGGGCACCGTGCGCCAGGCCGTCACGGGCAGCAGCGCGGCGCGCGCCATGGATCCGGGTTCGTTCTTCAAGGATACGGAAAAGACGTATTCGATCTATACCAAGGCGAAGGTCGCCTTCAAGCTGGGCGCCTACCCCGTCGACGGCACCGTGGGCGTGCGCGTCGTGCGCACGGAGCAAAGCCTGCAGGGCAATACTTCCGAGGATGGCGTGTACACGCCCGTCGTCAGCGACACGGCCAGCACCGACGTGCTGCCGAGCGTGGCCCTGAAAATCAAGCTGCGTTCCGACCTGGTCGGCCGCTTCGCCGCGGGCCGCACCATCAGCCGCCCCGGCTTTTCCCAGCTGAACCCGGGCGTGGCCCTCGTCAACTCGACGGAAACGGTGAAGGCGACGGGCGCGGGCGGCAATCCGAACTTGAAGCCGGTGACGGGCGACAATGTCGATGCCGCGCTGGAATGGTATTTCGCGCCAGCCGGGTCCGTCACGGCTACCGTGTTCCACCACAAGTTCGACGGCTATATCCAGCAACGCATTGCCAGCGAAACCATCGGTGGCAAGACCTACGACGTGGACCGTCCGTACAACACGGCCGCCGGCAAGCTGCAAGGCCTGGAAATCGGCTACCAGCAGTTTTATGACGGCTTGCCCGGCATCCTGAATGGCCTGGGCCTGCAGGCGAACGGCACCTACATGAGCGGCACCACCGACGACGTGACGGGCAGCCATGCCATCACGGGCGTGTCGCGCTATGCCTACAACCTGGTGCTGCTGTACGAAAAAGATGCGTGGTCGGGCCGCCTGGCCTACAACTGGCGCTCGAAATTCATCGACAGCTACAACCAGGGCGGCCCCGGCCTGGACTTGAAAGTGGCGCCGACGGCCCAGCTCGACGGTTCGCTGTCGTACAAGATCAACGAGCAGTTCACGGTGACCCTCGATGGCAATAACTTGCTCGACACCAAGTTCAAGGATTACTGGAACGAGCCGGGCGTGTATGCGCGCGATACGCGGCGTTATGACCGCACCGTCGGCCTGTCTTTACGCTGGAAAATGTAAGTTGATCGCACAGTAAAAAATCAAGGGCGTTGCCATGGTTTCGGCCGGCAGCGCCCGTTTCAGTTGGGCAGTCACGCACGATTCATCATCAAAAGAATGGACGGAAAGCATGGAGACGCAAAAATTATCCACCGTTGAAAAGGTCGGCTTCGGCGCCGGCGACATGGCGCTCAATGTCGTCATCTCGTCGATGATGCTGATCATCACCTTTTTCTATACCGATATCTATGGCTTGAAAACCACGGATCTTGCCCTGCTGTTCGTGGCCGTGAAAGTCATCGGCGCCATCGCCGACCTGGTCATGGGCCAGATCACTGACCGCTACAGCTTTGCCTCGGGCCGCTACCGCCCGTATCTGCTGTGGCTGGCCGTGCCGTACGGCGTCAGCGTGTTTTTTGTGTTCACCACGCCGGAGTGGGGCTATGACGCCAAGCTGATCTGGGCATATTCGACGTATATCCTGATGACCATCATGACGGCGGGTGTCGGCATCCCGTATATTTCCCTGATCAGCGGCTTGACCAGCGACCCGCAGGACCGCCTGTCGGCCAACGGCTACCGTTTGTTCTTCGCCAAGATCGGCGCCTTCATGGTGACCATCGTCGTGCCGATTCTGTCGCAACGCTGGGGCGGCGGCAACCCGGCCGTCGGCTACCAGGCGGCCATGGCCGTGATGGCCGTCATGGGCGTGGCCCTGTTCCTGTTCTGCTATTTTTCCACCACCGAGCGTGTCGTGCACGTGGTGGAAAAGCAATCGCTACTCGACCAATTGAAAGTGCTGCTGCGGAACGACCAGTGGCTGGTGCTGTGCGGCGTGTGCGTCACGGGCACCATCGGCTACGTGGTGCGCGGCTCCGTCGCCATTTATTACGCGAAATACTATCTGGGCGGCAGCACGGAAACCGTGGCCGCCTTTTTGACCACGGGCGTGGTGGCCGCCATCCTGGCCATGATCGCCTCGACCTGGATCACCAAGTTCTACTGCAAGGTAAAACTGTTCCGCTACACGCAGATCGGCGTCGCGCTGATCAGCCTGGCCATCTATTTCTTCGTCAAGCCGAGCGACACCGTGCTGGCTTTCGCCCTGTATTTCCTGCTCTCCTTTGTCGTGGACTTGCATGCGCCCGTGTTCTGGTCGGCCATCGCGGAAACCATCGATTATGGTCAAGTCAAGACGGGCAAGCGCGTCTCCGGCTTCGCCTTTGGCGGCATTTCCGTCTGCCAGAAGGCGGGCATGGCGGTGGCGGGCGGCCTGGTGGGCGTGCTGCTCGCGTATTTCGACTACCAGCCCAACCATGAACAAACGCAATTCGCCCTGAACGGCATCGCCCTGATGCTGTCGGTCATCCCCGGCTTCTTCCACTTGCTGATGGGCTTGCTGATGTTCAAGTACCGCATCAGCGACAGCTATTACACGGGAGTGAAAACCGAAATGCACAAGCGCGGCTACGTGGCTGCGTAAGAATAATTGAATGGAGTAAGCAACATGGCAGACGTCTTGAAACCGCTGATCGAACAGCGCGCCGACCCGCATATCTACCGCCACAGCGACGGCTATTATTACTTTACGGCGTCCGTGCCCCAGTACGACCGCATCGAACTGCGCCGTGCCGCCAGCATCGCCGGCCTGGCCGACGCGCAAACGGTCGACGTGTGGCACAAGCCGGATACGGGGCCGTACAGCGAGCTGGTGTGGGCGCCCGAGCTGCACTTCAACCAGGGCGCCTGGTATGTGTATTTCGCCGCCGCGCCGAGCCGCGAAATCAAGCATAAGCTGTTCCAGCACCGCATGTATGCGATCCGTAACACGAACGCCAACCCGCTCGAAGGCGAATGGGAATTCATGGGACAGATCGACACGGGCATCGACACCTTCTGCCTGGATGCCACCACTTTTACGCACGACGGCGTGCTGTACTACCTGTGGGCGCAGAAGGATGTCGCCATCGAAGGCAATTCGAACCTGTATATCGCGCCGATGGCTACGCCGTGGCAGCTGGCCGGCCCGCCCGTGATGCTGAGCAAGCCGGAATTCGACTGGGAAATCCGCGGCTTCTGGGTCAACGAGGGACCCTCCGTGCTGAAACGCAATGGCAAGATCTTCATCAGCTATTCGGCCAGCGCCACCGATGAAAACTATGCGATGGGCCTGCTGTGGGCTGACGAGTCCGCCGACTTGCTCGACCCGTTCTCGTGGACGAAGTCGCCCGCGCCCGTGTTTGCCACCTGCTACGAGCACGGTATCTACGGCCCCGGCCACAACAGCTTTACCACGGCCGCCGATGGCGACGGCGTATTGCTGGTGTACCATGCCCGTACCTACACGGAAATCGTCGGCGACCCGCTGTGGAACCCGGACCGCCACACGTTTGTCAAACCGCTGCGCTGGGATGCGCAGGGCATGCCCGTGTTTGGCCGCTCATCGACCCTGTAAACCCTGGACCCGACGCCATGACCCCAGTTGATTCTGTTTCAGTGACGCAAGCGCCGTTCGGCGTCCTGCCCGGCGGCGACCACGTCACTGTGTTTACCCTGACGAACCGCCAGGGCATGCAGGTGAAAGTGCTCGACTTTGGCGCCATCATCAGCGAAATCCACGTGCCGGACCGCACTGGTGCCTTTGCCGACGTGGTGCTCGGATTCGAGCGCATCGAGCCGTATCTGCACAACAGCGCTTTCCTGGGCGCCGTCATCGGCCGTTTCGGCAACCGCATCGCCGGGGGACGTTTCAGCCTCGACGGCAAGGATTACCAGCTGGCCGTCAACAACGCACCGAATCACTTGCATGGCGGAAACCAAGGCTATCACCAGGTGATGTGGCAGGCCGAACCGTTCACGAAGGAAGACGCCGTGGGCGTCACGTTCACGCGCAGCAGCCCGCACGGCGAAGACGGCTACCCGGGCAAGCTCGACGTCACGCTGACCTATGAGCTGGACAACGATAATGCGCTGAGCCTGCGCTACCATGCCATCACGGACCTGGCCACGCCCGTCAACCTGACCAACCACAGCTATTTCAACCTGGCAGGGCAGGGCCATATCCTTGGCCACGAAGTGTCCATCAATGCGGACCGCTATCTGCCCGTCGATGCGGGTTCGATTCCCACGGGCGAGCTGGCGGACGTCACCGGCACGCCATTCGACTTGCGCCAGAGCACGGTCATCGGCAGCAGCATTGACTTGCCGCACGAGCAAATCCGCATCGGCCGCGGCTACGACCATAACTTTGTGCTGAATCAACAACCCGGTCAGCTGCTGAACCTGGCGGCCACCGTGCGCGATCCGCAATCGGGCCGGGTGATGCAGGTGTACACGCAGGAACCGGGCATCCAGTTTTATTCCGGCAATTTCCTCGACAGCAGCCAGTACGGCAAGCTGCGCGCCATCAGCTACCGCAGCGCGCTGTGCCTGGAAACCCAGCATTTCCCCGATGCGCCGAACCAGGCGCATTTCCCGAACACCATCTTGCGCCCGGGCGAGGAATACCGGACGGAAACCGTCTACCGGTTTTCCGTAGAGTAATCGTCTAACCCCAATACCTCCACGCCCTGCCGCCACGCGCCCGCAGGGCGTTTTCATTGGTGCATGCCGATATCGTTTTCGATATCGGAACGCATTAAAAATTGATTGGAAAGGCATGGCAGGATTCTTTAGTATTCCAACATCGCTGCCCGGGCCGACGACCTTAGATCCGGCATGGCACAACCAGGAGAATGGCATGTCTGAGACAAAAAAGAAGGTGGCCCTGCGCTCGGCCGAGTGGTTCGGCTCGCAGGACAAGAACGGCTTCATGTACCGCAGCTGGATGAAAAACCAGGGCATACCTGACCACGAATTTCACGGCAAGCCCATCATCGGCATCTGCAATACCTGGTCCGAACTGACCCCCTGCAACGCGCATTTCCGCCAGCTGGCCGAACACGTCAAGCGCGGCATCTTGGAAGCGGGTGGTTTCCCCGTGGAATTCCCTGTCTTCTCGAACGGCGAATCGAATCTGCGCCCGACGGCCATGCTGACGCGCAACCTGGCCTCGATGGACGTGGAAGAGTCGATCCGCGGCAATCCGATGGACGCCGTCGTGCTGCTGGTCGGCTGCGACAAGACGACACCGGCGCTGCTGATGGGCGCGGCCAGCGTCGACATCCCCACCATCGTCGTCAGCGGCGGCCCCATGCTGAACGGCAAGCTCAATGGCAAGGACATCGGTTCCGGCACGGCCGTATGGCAGTTGCACGAGCAGATGAAGGCGGGATCGATCACCCTGCACCAGTTCATGTCGGCCGAATCGGGCATGTCGCGCTCGGCCGGTACCTGCAACACCATGGGTACGGCCTCGACGATGGCCAGCATGGCCGAAGCGCTGGGCACGTCCCTGCCGCACAACGCGGCCATCCCCGCCGTCGATTCGCGCCGCTACGTGCTGGCCCACATGTCGGGCATCCGCATCGTTGAAATGGTGCACGAAGACCTGCGCCTGTCGAAAGTGCTGACGCGCGAGGCGTTTGAAAACGCCATCAAGGTCAACGCGGCCATCGGCGGCTCGACCAATGCCGTGATCCATTTGAAAGCGATTGCCGGGCGCATCGGCGTGCCTTTGGAGCTGGAAGACTGGACCAAGACGGGCCGCGGCACGCCGACCATCGTCGACCTGCTGCCGTCGGGCCGGTTCCTGATGGAAGAGTTTTACTACGCGGGCGGCTTGCCGGCCGTGATACGCCGCCTGGGCGAGGGCGATTTGCTGCCGCACAAGAATGCCTTGACCGTCAACGGCAAGTCGATCTGGGACAACTGCGTCGAAGCGCCGATCTACAACGATGAAGTGGTGCGCACCCTGGACAACCCGCTGCTGGCCGATGGCGGCATCTGCGTGCTGCGCGGCAACCTGGCGCCACGCGGCGCCGTGCTGAAACCGTCGGCCGCCTCGCCGCATCTGATGCAGCACCGGGGCAAGGCCGTTGTCTTCGAGGATTTCGAACATTACAAAGCGCGCATCCTTGATCCGGATCTCGATGTCGATGCTAATTCCGTGCTGGTGATGAAAAATTGCGGCCCGAAAGGCTATCCGGGCATGGCCGAAGTGGGCAACATGGGCTTGCCGCCGAAACTGCTGGCGCAAGGCATTACCGACATGGTGCGCATCTCGGACGCGCGCATGAGCGGCACCGCCTACGGCACCGTCGTGCTGCACGTGGCGCCGGAAGCCATGGCCGGCGGCCCGCTGGGCATTGTGCGCGATGGCGACATGATCGCCCTCGATTGCCACGCCGGCAGCCTGAACATCGACATCAGCGACGCGGAAATCGCCGAGCGCCTGGCGAAGCGCGAACTGGGCAGTGCGCCCGGACCGAAGAGCGGCTACCAGCAGCTGTACATCGAACACGTGTTGCAGGCCGACGAAGGCTGCGATTTCGACTTCCTGGTCGGCAATCGCGGTTCCGCCGTGCCGCGCCACTCACATTAAGCGGAGACCATTATGCTGTTGCTGCAATTTACGAATGAAAACGGCGGCCGCCTCGTCGGCCTGCTGCAAGACGACGTCATCCGCGTCATCGAAGGCTACAACACGACGTATGCGCTGGCGCAAGACGCCATCCGCAAGCGTATCAATCTGGCGGAACTGGTCAATGCCAGCGTCGGCAATACCACGCATGCGTATGCGGACGTGGCCGCCAGCGGCCGCCTGCTGGCGCCGCTCGACCATGCGGACGAGGCGCACTGCTACGTGACGGGCACGGGCCTGACCCATCTGGGCAGCGCCGGCGCGCGCGACGCCATGCACAAGAAGATCGGCGGCGACGCTGATTCCTTGAGCGACTCCATGAAAATGTTCCGCCTGGGCGTGGAAGGCGGCAAGCCCGCTGACGGCACGGCTGGCGCCCAGCCCGAGTGGTTCTATAAAGGCGACGGCTCCATCGTGCGCGCTGGCGGCCAGCCCCTGCGCATGCCGGACTTTGCCCTCGACGGCGGCGAAGAGCCGGAAATCGCCGGCCTGTACGTGATCGGCGACGACGGCCAGCCTTACCGGGTCGGCTACGCCATCGGCAATGAATTCTCGGATCACGTGACGGAACGCCAGAACTATCTGTACTTGGCCCACTCGAAGCTGCGCGTCTGCAGCGTGGGCCCGGCCCTGCTGGTGGGCGAATTGCCCGCGCATATAGCCGGCGCCTCGCGCGTGCTCGACGCGGCCGGCAAGGTGCGCTGGGAAAAGGCGTTCGTCAGCGGCGAAGACAATATGTCGCACACGATTGCCAACCTGGAACACCATCACTTCAAGTATCCGCTGTTCAAGCGCCCTGGCGACGTGCACGTGCATTTCTTCGGCACGGCCACCTTGAGCTTTGCCGATGGCGTGAGCGTGGCGCCGGGCGACACCTTTGAAATCGAGGCGCCGGCCTTTGGCCCCGCCCTGCGCAACCGCCTCGACCTCTTCCCAACCGAATTTGCGAAAGTGAGCACATTATGAGTTTCAATATCACCGGTGAGGCATTGATCGGCGGCGTCGCCGTCAAGGGCAATGGCGGCTCCTTCGAAGCGTGGGATCCGGCCGCGCGCGCGCACATCGCGCCCGCCTTCCACATGGTTGACGTGGCGCAAATCGACGAGGCTTGCCGTCTGGCGCAAGCCGCCTTCGACCCGTTTCGCGCCACCAGCGATGCCGAGCGCGCCGATTTCCTCGACACCATCGCCGCGCAAATCGGCGAACTGGGCGATGACTTGATCGTGCGCGCCATGACGGAAAGCGGCTTGCCGCGCGCGCGCCTGGAAGGTGAACGCGGCCGCACCGTCGGTCAATTAAAACTGTTCGCCGGCTTGCTGCGCGAAGGATCGTGGACCGATGCGCGCATCGATTCGGCCTTGCCCGACCGCGTGCCGCCGCGTCCTGACTTGCGTTTGCGCATGATCGGCCTGGGCCCCGTCGCCGTGTTTGCGGCCAGTAACTTCCCGCTGGCCTTCTCCGTCGCCGGCGGCGATACGGCCTCGGCCCTGGCTGCCGGCTGCCCCGTCGTGCTGAAAGCCCACTCGGCCCATCCGGGCACGTCCGAGCTGGTGGCGCGCGCCATCGTCAAGGCGATTGCCCTCTGCCAGCTGCCGGCGGGCGTGTTCGCCCTGCTGACGGGCACGGGCAACGGTATCGGCCAGGCGCTGGTCGCGCATCCGGCCATCCAGGCTGTCGGTTTTACGGGTTCGCGTTCGGGCGGTATCGCCCTGATGAAGGTGGCGGCGGAACGTCCGCAGCCGATCCCCGTGTATGCGGAAATGAGCAGCATCAACCCCGTGTTCGTGCTGCCGCAAGCCCTGGCTGCCCGTGGCGCGGCGATCGCCAGTGGTTTTGCCGCCTCGCTGACGATGGGCGTGGGCCAGTTCTGCACCAATCCCGGCCTCGTGCTGGGCCTGGAAGGCCCTGACTTCACGGCGTTTGCCGCCGCTGCCGCCGAAGCGCTGGCGCCGGCCCCGGCCGCCACCATGTTGACGGCCGGTATCGCCAGCAGCTATGCCAAGGGCGTCGCCGCGCTGGCGCAGCACGCCGACGTGACGCCGCTGGTGCAAAACACGGGCGAGGAAGGCAAGGGCGCCGCCGCCCTGTTCGTCACCTCGGGCGAGGCCTTCCTGGCCAAGCACGATTTGCGTGATGAAGTGTTCGGCCCGGCTTCCTTGCTGGTGGCGTGCCGCGACATCGAGCAATTGCTGGCGATCACGGAAAGCCTGGAAGGCCAGCTGACGGCCACCCTGCAGATGGATGCGGGCGACCTGGAAGACGCGCGCCGTTTGCTGCCCGTGCTGGAACGCCGCGTGGGCCGCATCCTGGCCAACGGTTTCCCGACGGGTGTGGAAGTGTCGACGGCGATGGTGCACGGCGGCCCGTTCCCGGCCACGTCGGACGGCCGCAGCACCTCCGTGGGCACGGCGGCCATCAACCGCTTCCTGCGCCCTGTGTCCTACCAGAACCTGCTGCAGGACTTGCTGCCGGAGTCGCTGCGCGATGATAATCCGCTCAGTATCTGGCGTCGTCACGATGGCGTGCTGGGCAAACTTTAATCATAAAAAATAAAAATACACAGGTGGAGACAAGATGAAGCAATTGGCGAAATATGGCAGCTTGCAGGGCAAGCGCGTGTTCATCACGGGCGGCGGCAGCGGCATCGGCGAATCCCTGGTGGCGGAATTTGCCGCCCAGGGCGCGCTGGTGGCGTTTGTCGACATCGCCGTGGAAGCGAGCGAGGCCCTGTGCCGCCGCCTGGCTGAAGCGGGCCTGACGGCGCCACTGTTCCGCCATTGCGACATCACGGATATTGCTTCCCTGCAAGCCGTCATGGCGGAACTGGCGCAGAAGCTGGGCGACTTCGATATCCTCGTCAACAATGCCGCCAACGACCAGCGCCACCAGGCGCAGGACGTGACCCTGGAATACTGGAACGAGCGCATTGCGATCAATCAACGTCCCATGTTCTTCACCTGCCAGGCCGTCTTCGAAGGCATGAAGCGCAAGGGCGGCGGTTCCATCATCAACGTCAGCTCGATTTCCTGGCACATGAAGTCGGGCGGCTACCCTGTGTACGCCACCACCAAGGCGGCCGTCGTGGGCCTCACGCGGGGCCTGGCGCGCGACTATGGCGCCCACAATATCCGCGTCAACACGGTCACGCCCGGCTGGGTCATGACGCAGCGCCAGATCGAGCTGTGGGTCGACGAGGCGGCGGAAGCGGAAATCAAGAAAAGCCAGTGCCTGCCGAATAAACTGATGCCGCAGGACATCGCCGCCATGGTGCTGTTCCTTGCCTCCGACGATGGCGCGATGTGCTCCAGTCAGGAATTCATCGTCGATGCCGGCTGGGTTTGACAAAACGTCCAGGGCGTTGTTGCAGCGTCGGAAGTCATCGTACTGATGTACTAGCGTACTGTCTTCGACGCTGCGCCTAGCCCTGGGCGTTTTGTCGGGCGCGGGTTTTTCCGCAGCTACCCCTTTCCCTTTTGCAACACCGCTCTTGCCGCCCCAACCCCGCGGCAGGAGAGGCATCGCCACATCCAGATTTTGCCGGGGTTGACCCGGCCCTTGCTTTTCACTAAAAAACAGGAGACAGCATGAAATTCATCCATACCAGCATCGTGGCCCTCAGCCTGGCCATGGCCGTCGGCGGCGCCTTTGCCGCGCCCGTCAAGGTCACCATCGATGTAGCCAAGCCCGGTCCCGTGATCAACAAGAACGTGTATGGCCAGTTCGCCGAACACCTGGGCACCGGCATCTACGAAGGCATGTGGGTGGGGCCGGAGTCCAGCATTCCGAACACCAAGGGCTGGCGCAATGACGTGCTGGGCGCGCTGAAACAGTTGCACGTGCCGCTGGTGCGCTGGCCGGGCGGCTGTTTTGCCGATGAATACCACTGGAAGGATGGCATCGGCCCGCGCGAGAAGCGCCCGACCAAGGTCAATACCAACTGGGGCGGCGTGGAAGAGTCGAACGCCGTCGGCACGCACGAATTCTTCGACCTGGCCGAGCTCTTGGGCGCACAGACCTATATCAACGGCAACCTCGGTTCGGGCACGCCGCAGGAAATGTCCGAATGGCTCGAATACATGACGTCGGACAGTAAATCCACCCTGGCCGAGCTGCGTCGCAAGAATGGCCGCGCCCAGCCATACAAAGTCGATTACTTTGGCATCGGCAATGAAGCCTGGGGTTGCGGCGGCAATATGCGCCCGCAGTACTATGCCGACCTGTACAAGCACTATCACACCTTCATGAAGACGCCGGAACGCGCGCGCCCGAAATTCATCGCCAGCGGCGGCAATGACGACGACATCAGCTGGTCCAGCACCCTGAGCCGCGAAATCAAGCCGAACATGATGGATGCCATCAGTTTCCACTACTACACGGTGCCGACCGGTGTCTGGGAAAAGAAGGGCGCCGCCACGGGCTTTGGCGAAGATCAATGGATATCCACCCTGAGCCGCACCCTGCGCATCGATAGCTTGATCAAGAACAATCTCGCCGCCATCGACAAGAACGACCCGTCGAAAAAGACGGGCCTGTACGTCGATGAATGGGGCACCTGGTACGACGTGGAACCGGGCACCAACACGGGCTTCCTGTTCCAGCAAAACAGCTTGCGCGACGCGCTCGTCGCCGCCCTGAACTTCAATATCTTCCACGCCCATGCGGACCGCGTGCGCATGACGAATATCGCGCAAATGGTCAACGTGCTGCAGGCGATGATCATCACGGACAAGGACAAATATTTCCTCACGCCGACGTATCACGCGTTTGAAATGTACGTGCCGTTCCAGGACGCCACTTCGCTGCCGGTCGCCATTCAGGGCAATGGCAAGTACAGCCTGGGCAAGGTCAGCATTCCTGAAGTGAGCGCCTCGGCCGCCCGTGGCAAGGATGGCAAGGTGTACTTGTCCCTGGTCAACACGAACCCGCATAAGGCCGTCGACGTCAACGTAGCACTGGCGGGCAAGCAAGTGGCCAGCGTGAACGGCCGCGTGCTGACCGCAGGCAAGATGGATGCCGTCAACAGCTTTGCGCAACCGCAAGCCGTGCAGCCGGTGGCGTTCAATGCCCAGGCGCAGGGCGGCAAGCTGACCGTGTCGGTGCCCGCCAAGGCCGTCGTGGTGGTGGCGGTCGAATAAACCTGCCGATTTTGAGGTATCCAGCCGGCCCGCATGACGGGCCGGCTGGCCATGTGGAGAACACGATGCAATTTTCGACAATGATGGCCTTGGCGGCCATACTTGCCTTCAGCCCCGTCCAGGCGGCCCAGGTCAGCGTGCACGACCCCGTGATGGCCAGGGAAGGCGACACGTATTATTTGTACAGCACGGGCCCCGGCATTACCTTCTACAGCTCGAAAAACATGGTCGACTGGCGGCCGGAAGGGCGCGTCTTCGCGGGCCAGCCGACCTGGGCCAAGACGGCCGCACCGTCGTTTGACGACCATATCTGGGCACCCGACGTGCAATTCCATGACGGCAAATATTACCTGTACTACTCGGTGTCCGGTTTCGGCAAGAACACCTCCGGCATCGGCGTGACCGTCAACACCACCCTGAACCCCCGCTCGCCCGATTACCGCTGGGTCGACCAGGGCATGCTGCTGCAATCGGTGCCCGAGCGCGACGAGTGGAACGCCATCGATTCGAACATCGTCACCGATGCCAAGGGCACGCCGTGGATGGCCTTCGGCTCGTTCTGGAACGGCATCAAGCTGGTGAAGCTCAATGCCGACTGGAAAACCGTTGCGGAACCGCAAGAGTGGCATTCGCTGGCGCGCCGCGCGCCGCTGCCGCCACGGACGGGCGAATTCAAGCCCGCGCCCGAGGAAATCGAGGCGCCGTTCATCTTCCAGCGTGGCAACGATTACTTCCTGTTCGTTTCCTGGGGTTTGTGTTGCCAGAAGGAAAAAAGCACGTATCACCTGGCCGTGGGCCGTGCCAGGAGCGTGACGGGCCCGTACCTGGACAAGGATGGCCGCGACATGGCGCAGGGCGGCGGCACGGTGGTCTTGAAAGGCGACAAGGATTGGCGGGGACTGGGCCACAACAGTGCCTACACCTTTGACGGCAAGGATTACCTGGTGCTGCACGCCTACGAGACGGCGGACAACTATTTGCAGAAGCTCAAGATATTGCCCATGACGTGGGACAAGGACGGCTGGCCGCAGGTGGATCCGCGCGACTTGAATCGCTATCAGAGCCGCGAATTGCCCGCTGCCAAACCGTAAGGGCCTGCCATGAAAACAACCTTGCTGATGCTGGCGCTGGCCGCCGGCGGACTGCTCACGCCTGGCTTGCAGGCGGCCCAGCTGTTTCCCCTCGCGTCCGTGCGCCTGGGAGCGGGGCCGTTTCTCGATGCGCAGACGACGGACTTGCAGTATCTGCTGGCCTTCGAGCCAGACAAACTGCTGGCGCCATTTCGCCGCGAGGCGGGCTTGCCGCAGATCCAGCCCAGCTATGGCAACTGGGAATCGACGGGCCTCGACGGTCACATGGGCGGGCATTATCTGTCCGCGCTGGCCTTGATGGTGGCGTCCACGGGCGACGCCCAGGCGCGCGCACGCCTCGATTACATGCTGGCGCAGCTGAAGCAATGCCAGGACGCCAATGGCAACGGCTACCTGGGCGGCATCCCGGACGGCGATGCCGCCTGGCAAGCCGTGGCCCGGGGCGAGATGCAGGCCGACACCTTCTCCGTCAACGGTAAATGGGTGCCGTGGTACAACCTGCACAAGGTATTCGCCGGCTTGCGCGACGCCTACCAGTACGCCGGCAATGTCGAGGCGAAGGCCATGCTGATCGCCTTGTCGGACTGGGCCGTGAAACTCTCGGCCTCCTTGTCCGACGCGCAGATGCAGGCCATGCTGCGCGCCGAGCACGGCGGCATGAACGAGGTGCTGGCCGACGTCTATGCGATGACGGGCGAGCAAAAATATCTGGACCTGGCCGTGCGCTTCTCGCATCAGGCGGTCTTGCAACCTTTGGCGGCGCAACAGGACAAGCTGACGGGCCTGCATGCGAATACGCAAATCCCGAAAGTCATCGGCTTCGAGCGCATCGGCGCCTTGACGGGCCGGCGCGACTGGCAGCAGGCGGCGCAATTCTTTTGGCAAACCGTGCACGACAAGCGCACGGTGGCCATCGGCGGCAACAGCGTCAAGGAACATTTCCACGACGAACACGACTTTTCTTCGATGGTGGAAGAGGTGGAAGGGCCGGAAACCTGCAATACCTACAATATGCTCAAGCTCACGCAGCAGCTGTTCCGCCGAGACGAGCAGGTCCAATACGCGGATTACTACGAGCGCGCCCTGTACAACCATATCCTGTCGTCGCAGCGGCCCGGCACGGGCGGCTTCGTGTATTTCACGCCCATGCGCCCGAACCACTACCGCGTGTATTCGCAGGTGGACAAGGGCATGTGGTGCTGCGTGGGTTCCGGCATCGAAAGCCAGGCCAAATATGGCGAATTCATCTACGCTCACGACGCCGACGTCCTGTACGTGAACCTGTTCATGGCGTCCACCCTGGACTGGCAGGAGCAGGGCGTCAAGATTATCCAGAGCACGCAGTTCCCTGACCGCGACACGACGCGCATCACGCTTGGCCAATTCACGGGCAATAAAACCTTCAGCCTGAAGATCCGCTACCCGCAGTGGGTAGCCAAGGGCAAGCTGCGCGTCAAGCTCAATGGCAAGGCCCTGCGCGTGGCCGGCACGCCCGGTGAATATGTGACCATTGCGCGCGCCTGGAAAACGGGCGACACGGTTGACGTCACACTGCCGATGACGACGCGCCTGGAGCAGATGCCGGACCAGTCGAATTACTATGCCGTGCTGCACGGCCCCATCGTGCTGGCCGCCAGGACGCAGCCGTTCGCGTATGAACAACTGAACTATTTTGCCGATGACTCGCGCATGGGCCATATCGCTCAGGGGCAAGTGTGTCCGCTGGAATCGTCGCCGCTGTTCGTCAGCGATCAGAAGGATTTCATGCGGAGAATCCGCCCCGTGAAAGGCCAGCCGCTGACGTTTACTGCGCCCGGGCTGATCCAGGGCAAGGATGCGGCGGCGATAAAACTGATCCCGTTCTTCCGCCTGCACGACTCGCGCTACATGCTGTACTGGCCTGTCTCCACGCCCGCGAAACTGGCGCAGCTGCAGGACGCCACGCGCCAGGCGGAAGCGCAGCGACTGGCGCTCGACGCGCTCACCATCGACCAGGTGGCGCCGGGACAGCAGCAGCCGGAATCCGACCATTTTTTCCAGGCCGAAGGGGGCGAGAACGGCATCAACAAGGGCCGGCACTGGCGCCATGCGACGGGCTGGTTCAGCTATGACCTCAGCGACCCGAAGAGCGAAGCGGCAACCCTGCGCCTGACCCTGTCCACCCTCGATGCGGGCCGCGTGTTCGACGTGCTGCTCAACGGCGTCAAGCTGCAGACGGTAGCCGTGGCGGCCGATGCGCCGCAGGAGCTGCATACGGTGGATATCGCCGTGCCTGCGGCTTTGGTAGCGGCCGCCAAGGGCAAGCTGGTCGTGAAATTTGTCGCCGGCAAGGACTCCGTGGCGGGCGGCCTGTACGGGCTGCGTCTGCTGCGCTGACGGGGAGGGGAGGATGGCCTCCCTCTACCGATACGCAAATCGGTATCGCAAGCGAAAAAGAATTGATTGGATGGCTATGTTGCTTTCTCCTACCATGGGTTCATAAAAAACCGCCCATCCGGCATCCGGCTGTGATGGTATTCCAATAAAAAAACTGGAGACAAGAATGACCTTGAGCCGCCGCACCCTCCTCGCCAGCGCCATGCTGCTGGCCGCTTCCGCCACCACCTTCGCCACGCCTTCCGCGTTTGCCGCCAAGCCCCTCGTCATGGGCTTTTCGCAGGTGGGCGCCGAGAGCGAATGGCGCACCGCCAATACCGTCTCCATCAAGGAGGCGGCCAAGAAAGATGGCGTCACCCTGAAATTTGCCGATGCGCAGCAAAAGCAGGAAAACCAGGTCAAGGCGCTGCGCTCCTTCATCGCGCAAAAGGTCGACGTGATCGCCTTTTCGCCCGTCGTGGAATCGGGCTGGGATACGGTGTTGCGCGAAGCCAAGGCCGCCAAGATCCCCGTCATCCTGACGGACCGCGCCGTCAACGTGGCCGATAAATCGCTGTACGTGACCTTCATCGGTTCCGACTTCGTGGAAGAGGGCCGCCGCGCCGGCCAGTGGCTGCTCGAGCACGCCAAGAAAACCCCGGATGCCACGCTGAATATCGTCGAGCTGCAGGGCACGGTCGGTTCCGCGCCCGCCATCGACCGCAAGGCCGGCTTCCTGGAAGTGGTGGGCAAGAATCCGAAGATGAAGATCATCCGTTCGCAAACGGGCGACTTTACGCGCGCCAAGGGCAAGGAAGTGATGGAAGCGTTCCTGAAGGCGGAAGGCAAGAAGATCAACGTGCTGTACGCACACAATGACGACATGGCCATCGGCGCCATCCAGGCCATCGAAGAAGCGGGCATGAAACCGGGCAAGGACATCATCATCATCTCGATCGATGGCGTCAAAGGCGCGTTCGAAGCCATGATCGCCGGCAAGCTGAACGTCACCGTCGAGTGCAGCCCGCTGCTGGGTCCGCAATTGATGTCCATCGCCCGCGATGTGGTGGCCGGCAAGCCCGTGCCGGCGCGCATCACGACGGTGGAAGGCGTGTTCCCTGCCGAGGTGGCCGCCAAGGAATTTCCGAACCGTAAGTACTAAGCTTGCCGCATGATGAATACGCAAGCGCATCACACGGCCGCGCCAGCTCCCTTGCTGGAGTTGCGCGGCATCAGCAAATCCTTTCCCGGCGTCAAAGCCCTCAGCGATGTTGCCCTGCGCCTGTATCCGGGCGAAGTGCACACGCTGATGGGGCAAAACGGCGCCGGGAAATCGACCCTGATCAAGGTGCTGACGGGCGTCTATACGCCCGACAGCGGCCAGATTTTACTCGACGGCAAGCCCATCGCCCCCGCGTCCACCTCGGACGCGCAGGCGCTCGGCATCAGCACCGTGTATCAGGAAGTCAATCTATGTCCGAACCTGTCGGTGGCGGAGAACATCTTTATCGGCCGCTACCCGCGCCGCTTTGGAGTCATCGACTGGCGTGCCATGCAGCAACAGGCGCGTGCCTTGCTGCAACAGTTGCAGATCGATATCGATGTCACGGCGCAATTGTCCAGTTTTCCCTTGGCCATCCAGCAAATGGTGGCCATTTCGCGCGCGCTGAATATTTCGGCCCGCGTGCTGATCCTCGACGAACCCACGTCCAGCCTGGACGAGGCGGAAGTCCATCTGCTGTTTTCCGTGCTGCGCCGCCTGCGCGAGCAGGGCATGGCGATCCTGTTCGTGACGCACTTTCTCGACCAGACCTACGCCATTTCCGACCGCATCACGGTCATGCGCAATGGCGAGCGCGAGGGCGAATACGCGTGCAGTGAACTGTCGCGCCTGGCGCTGGTCAATAAAATGATTGGCGTGGCGGCGGATACCCAAGCGCAAGAGCTTGACCTGGCGCAAGAAGCGGGCGCGGCCAGCTTCGGACCGACTGTGCTGGAAGCAACAGGCCTCGGCCGCAAGGGCGCCTTGCTGCCCATGGATTTCCACATCCGCCAGGGTGAATTGCTGGGCCTGGCCGGCTTGCTCGGTTCGGGCCGCACGGAACTGGCGCGATTGCTGTTCGGCGCCGACAAGGCCGACTCCGGCACGATCACCATGCAGGGCCAGCCGCGCCAGTTCGCCGTGCCGCGCGACGCGATTGCCCGCGACATCGGTTTCTGCTCGGAAGACCGCAAGCACGAGGGGGCGATTTTGTCGCTCTCCGTGCGCGAAAACATCATATTGGCCTTGCAAGCCCGCACCGGCTTGCTGCGCGCCATCCCGTTTAAACGCCAGCAGGCGCTGGCCGACGAATACGTGAAAGCGCTCGGCATCAAGACGGCCAGCATCGAAACGCCGATCGGCAGCCTGTCGGGCGGCAACCAGCAAAAGGCCTTGCTGGCGCGCTGGCTGGTGATCTCGCCCGCCATGCTGATTCTCGACGAACCGACGCGCGGCATCGACGTGCGCGCCAAGCAGGAAATCATGAGCTATGTGGCCAAACTGTGCCGCAAGGGCATGGCCATCCTGTTCATCTCGTCCGAACTGCCGGAAGTGCTGCGCTGCAGCGACCGTATCGTCGTCATGCGCGACCGCAAGGCGTGCGGCGACTATGCGCGCGGCGAGCTCGATGACAGTTCCGTGCTGCAAGTGATTGCCGGAGAGACCGCATGAGCATGACCACTTCGTCGCCCGCCGCCCCTGCGGCGCGGGCGGCTGCCACCACGGATTCTTCCATTGTGCATACCGTTTTACACCACCCCCTGAGCCGGCCCCTGGCCGCGCTGTTGCTGCTGTTGCTGGTGGCCTTCTGCGCCATCCCCGGCTTTTTCCATCTGGAAATTCGCGACGGCCATTTGTACGGCAGCGTGATCGACATCGTCAACCGCGCCGCGCCCCTGATGCTGGCGGCCCTGGGCATGACCCTCGTCATCGCCACGCGCGGCATCGACATTTCCGTGGGCGCCGTCGTGGCCCTGTCCGGCACTGTGGCGGCCATGCTGATCGGCGGCACCATGGTGATGGAGAACGGCGTGCCCACCTACGTGAGCAACATCCCCATGGGCTGGGCCCTGGCGGCGGCCCTGGGCGCGGCCCTGCTGTGCGGCGCCTGGAATGGCGTGCTGGTGGCCGGTCTCGGTTTGCAGCCCATCGTCGCCACCCTGATCCTGATGGTGGCGGGGCGCGGCCTGGCGCAATTGCTGACGGATGGACAGATCGTCACCGTCTACTATCAGCCCTTCTTTTTCATCGGCAGCGGCTACCTGTTCGGCTTGCCGTTCTCGCTGTTCCTCGTGGCGGCCGTGTTTATCATCACGGCCTTGCTGATGCGGAAAACCGCTTTGGGCCTGTTCATCCAGGCCGTCGGCATCAACCCCGTCGCCGCGCGCCTGGCCGGCATCCGGACGGCGACATTGATCTTTTTCGTCTACGTCTTTTGCGCCGCCTGCGCGGGCTTGTCGGGCTTGATGATCAGCTCGAACATCAAGAGCGCGGACGCGAACAATGCGGGCCTGATGCTGGAACTGGACGCCATCCTGGCCGTCACCCTGGGCGGGACGTCCTTGGCCGGCGGCAAGTTCAGCTTGGTCGGCAGCATGATCGGCGCCCTCATCATCCAGACCCTGACCTACACGATCTATTCGCTCGGTGTGCCGCCCGAAGTCAACATGGTCGTCAAGTCCGTCGTCGTCTTCCTCGTCTGCCTGTCGCAATCGTCGGAATTCAAGCAATTGCTGCATCGGAGAAAAGCATGAAGGGCTTGCTGCACACCCCGTATTTCACTTCGCTCGTCACGGTCTTGCTGCTGCTGGTGATGCTGGGCCTGGGCGGCGCCGCCTACCCGGGCCTGCTGTCCACGCAAGTGATCTTTAACCTGTTGATCGATAACGCCTTTTTGCTGGTGATCGCCGTCGGCATGACCTTCGTCATCGTCTCCGGCGGCATCGACTTGTCCGTCGGTTCCGTGCTGGCCCTGTCGACCATGATCGCCGCCTGGCTGCTGAACGTGGCGCACTGGCCGCCGCTCCTGGTGATCGCTACCGTGCTGGCGCTGGGCGCCGTGTTTGGCGCCGGCATGGGCGCGCTGATCCATTATTTCAAATTGCAGCCCTTCATCGTCACGCTGGCCGGCATGTTTCTGGCGCGGGGCCTGTGCTATTTGATCAGCATCAATTCCATCACCATCGATGATCCGCTGTTCGTCGCCATGTCGCAGACGCAACTGGGCTTTCTCGGCGGCTTCGTCTCGCCCGGCGTCGTGATCGCCGTGCTGACGTTACTTTTGGCCATCTGGCTGGCGCACGCCACGCCGTTCGGCCGCGCCGTGTATGCGATCGGCGGCAATGAGCAGTCGGCCCTGATGATGGGGCTGCCTGTCGGCCGTACCAAGGTCCTGATCTATGCGTTCAGCGGCTTTTGCGCGTCGCTGGGCGGCGTGCTGTTTTCGTTCTACATGCTGTCCGGCTATGGCTTGCATGCGCAAGGCACGGAACTGGACGCGATTGCCGCCGTCGTCATCGGCGGCACCCTGCTCAGCGGCGGCTATGGCTACGTGGCGGGCGCGCTGTCCGGCGTGCTCGTGCTGGGCACCATCCAGACCCTGATCGCCTTCGACGGCACGCTCAGTTCGTGGTGGACCAAGATCGTCATCGGCGGCCTGCTGTTCGTCTTTTGCGTCGTGCAAAGACTGATGGCCATGGGCCAGAAAAATACCAACGGGAGTTAATCTGATGTTCCAGCAACACACACGTGCCGCCATCGGCATGGCGGCGGTGCTCGCCTGCGCGGCATGCGGCGCGCAGGCGGCCAACCCCATCGTGAAAAATATCTACACGGGCGACCCGGCCGCGCTGGTCGACAATGGCCGGGTGTATCTGTACGTGGGTCACGATGAAGCGAGCGCCACGGATACGGATTACCGCATGCACGAGTGGCGCGTGTATTCCTCGTGCGACATGGCCAACTGGACCGACCACGGCTCGCCCGTGCGTTACTCGACCTTCGCCTGGGCCGGCAAGGATGCGTGGGCGGGCGACATCGTCAAGCGCGGCAGCAAGTATTATTTTTACTCGACCGTCGACCATAAAACCATCCCCGGCAAGGCCATCGGCGTGGCCGTGTCGGACAGCCCGATGGGACCCTTCGTCGACGCGCGCGGCAGCGCCCTGATCACGAATGACATGACGAAGCAGACGGCGATCCCGTGGGACGACATCGACCCGGCCGTCTTCATCGACACGGATGGCCAGGCCTATCTTTACTGGGGCAACACGGTCTTGAAATACGCCAAGCTCAAGGCCAATATGACGGAACTCGATGGCCCGATTCTGACCTTCGGCATGGATGCGTTCACGGAAGCGGCTTACATGCACAAGCATGCGGGCACGTATTACCTGTCGTACTCGCGTAACTTCCCGGAAGAAACGGCGTACTCGACGGGACCCACGCCCACGGGGCCGTGGCATTTCCGCGGCACCATCATGGACAAGAATGCCGTCGTGAAAACCATCCACCAGGCCATCATCGAGTTTAACGGCAAGTCCTACATCTTCTATCACAACGACAAGTTGCCCGGCGGCGGAGAATACCGGCGTTCCGTGGCCGTGGAAGAGCTGAAATACAAGCCGGACGGCACGATCGAATTCATCCAGCAAACGGCTGGCCCGGCACCTAATCCCAGCGCCGCATGCAAGGCATCGTGATCGCTGCTTGACGACGCTCAAAAAGGAGACAAACCGATATCTGGAATATCGATATTGAGTTAAAACTGATATCGATCATGATATGATTTATTCATGGATACCCTCAACCCCAACTGGTTCTTGCGAGCCCGCCTGAAGACGCGGCAATTGCTGCTGTTGATCGCCCTTGACGAGCAGCGCAACATCCACCGCGCGGCGGAAGAATTGCACATGACGCAGCCGGCCGCGTCCAAGCAAATCAAGGACCTGGAAGAGATGCTGGACGTGCGCCTGTTCGACAGGTTGCCGCGCGGCATGGAGCCGACCATCTACGGCGAGACCATGATACGCCACGCGCGCATGGCCCTGACGAGCCTGTCGCTGGCGCATGACGACATCGTGGCGCTCAAATCAGGCCTGACGGGCCAGGTGGAAGTGGGCGTCATCATGACGCCGGCCATGGCCTTGCTGCCGCGCGCGATTGCCCGCATCAAGCAGCAGGCGCCGCTGATGCGCATCGGCGTGCACCTGGAGCACAGCAATACGCTGATGGACATGCTGCAGCACGGCACCCTGGATTTCATGATCGGGCGCATCCTGGAAAAGGAAAGCAGCGCCGGACTCATCTACGAGGAATTGACGGAAGAGCCGGCCAGCGCCGTGGCGCGCAATGGCCACCCGCTGCTGTCGCGCAAGAATCTGCAATTGAAGGACCTGGCGGGCCAGCCGTGGATCTTGCCGCCGCAAGGCAGCATCCTGCGCCACCGCTTCGACATGATGTTCCGCCGCGCCAGTCTGGAGCCGCCCGTTGACGTGGTCGACACGACCGCCTTGCTCTTGATCACGTCCTTGCTGCAGCAGACGGATTCGCTGCACGTGATGCCGACGGAAGTGGCCCATTACTATGAATCGCTGAACGTGCTGAGCATTTTGCCCATCGAACTGCCGTGCAAGATGGATGCCTTCGGCATCATCCGCCAGCAGGATCATCTGTTGTCGCCGGGGGCGGATATGTTGTTGAAAGCGGTACGCGCCACGGCCGCCGACATGTATTGATCCGAGGCGGTGGTTGTGTCGGATTACGCGTTCCGCTAATCCGACCTACGCATGGTCCGGTGACAGGTAGGTCGGATTAGCCCGCAGGGCGTAATCCGACAATTGCCCGTTACGCCTAATCCGGCACCTCAAAGAAAAACAGCTGCACCAGCCGGCCATTTTCCGGCGTGTCGCCAAACACATTGCTGATCGAGTGAAAGTAGTGCCCCTTGTACACGATCAGGCGGTTGTGGCGCATCGGCACTTCCAGCAGGGCTTGCCAACTGTCGCGCTGTTCCTGCAAGTCGTTGAATTTCTGCACTTTACTGTTCGGCAGCCAGCGCTTCTGGAAATCCTTGAAGCTGGCATAGCCGCCCGCTTTCACGTCCGCCTCGGGCAAGCGCCGGTACCAGCCGCTGGGCTGGTGGCGCCAGAACGTGGTGCCGCCCTGGCATTGCTCGGGCGGGTTCAGATACAGCACGCCCGCATAGAAATTGAAGTTATTGCCCGTCTCGTTATCCACGTGGATATCCGTGCGCGCCATCGCTTCCGCATAGCTGAGGCGATACGAGCCATTGTCGGGCGAGATGAAACGGATGGGGCGGCCCAGCGCCGTGGCGATGCGCTCCATGATGGCCTGGCTGGGCTGGCCCGCCGTCTGGCTGCCCGGATAGTTTTGTCCCGCATAGCGCTGCTGCTCGAACGGCAGCGCCAGTGCCTGGGCGCGCCAGGCGGCCGGATCGGGCAGGAAATCGTCGAGGATGTGCAAGTCCGTTTCACGCAGGAATTCCTCCAGCGATGGCGCGACGTTGATCGGTGTCAAAGTTTCGGCGTATTCCGCTTGCGGGCTGGCAAAGCCGATGCGGCAGGTTTGCGCCAGCGCCGGATGCAGCGCCAGGGCTTGCGCATAGCGGGCCAAGGCCAGTTCCTGCTGTGCCGTGCGGTAATACAGCTCGGCCAGGCCTTGCAGGGTTTGCCAGCGCTGCGGGCGCAGGGCGTGGGCCCGTTCCAGTTCGGCGATGGTCTCCATCAGCCGCTGTTTTCCCATCAGCAATTCCGCATGGCTGATGGCGAAATCGTGCTCGTGCGGCGCCAGCCGCGCCGCCGTGGCGTAGCTGGCCAGCGCCGCCTCGCTGTCCGTGCCGCGCAGCACGTTGCCGAAGTTGTAGTGGAACAGGGCGTTGTCGGGCTGTTGCTTGAGCGACAGTTTCAACAGGCCCAGGCCGATGGTGCCCTGGCCCAGTTCCAGCATCGCCAGGCCCTGGAAATGCTGGGCTTCGGCCAGGGCCGGGTCCTGTTTAAAAGCCGCCTGATAGGCGTTGATCGCTTCGATCAGCTTGCCTTGCTGCTGCAGTTGCCGGCCCTTGGCCAGCTGTTGTTCCGCCAGTGTCTGTTCGCCCATGTCAGTATCCCGATGCAATGTGGCGAACAGTGTAACCGAGCTCGTTCTACAGCGCCTGGCTGACGGGAATTTCCTGTCCGTTCAGCTTGATCGCCACCTTGACGATCTGCGCCTTGACCTGGTTGCTGGCCATGTCCGCTTCCTGGGCATAGGCGTACACGATGATGGCGAAATCCTTGTAGCCGCTGCGGGCCGCCTCGATCTTGCGCGCCGCGTCCTGGTCCACCTTCAGCAGCGAGTAGCCGTCGCCGTTGGTAAATGCCAGCTTGTAGTCGCCGTTGTCGTACATGTAGTAATACGTGCCCGCTTCGGCGAACTTGGCGGGGAAGGCGGCCTTGTCCATGGCGTACGGCGACAGCGCGCCCTGGCCGTTGATCTGGTAGCGCAGGTAGCGTTTCGTCTTCGCCTCATTGACCTTGGCGTCGATCTGCGGTTTCAGCGCGTCCAGCACTTCCTGCTTGCGGAAGGCGTCGTTGCTGCCCGCATATTCGCGCGAGATGCGCTGCGCCACGGCCGCATAGTCGGGCGGCACGCCGGACAGGGCGATGTAGCTGTACATCAACTGGTTGCCGCTGATGATGTCGACATAGCTGGCGCTTGGGGTGGCCGGGTCCGCTTGCGGCAGGCTGGCGGCCGCCGCTTTTACCTGGGCTTTGGCCGCCATGTCGGCCACGCTGGTGGCGGACGCCGAAGCCGCCGGCGTTGCATTCTCGGAGGGCTTGCCGCAGGCGGACAGCAGGATGGCGATGGCGAGCAGGGCGGGCAGGGTACGTTGCATGATATTTCCTTTAAGATCAGTTAAAAGGTAGTGACGGTTTTAATTTTTAGGGTTGTGAAAGTCACGGCAGCGCTGAAAACCGTAGCGAGCAAGCCCAATGCCGGGTTGAGTAGCGGAACCGTACTTTATGTACGGTGAGCAACGCCGACCCGGAAGTGGGCTGCGCAGTAGGTTTTCAGTGCTTGCCTCCCAAGCGTTTGTATTCGCCTACGCCATAGGCCGCGAGGACGATGGAAGCGGCCAGCACCAGGTAAAAGCCGATGCCGAACGAGAGTCCCTGCCACACTTGCCCCAGCATTTCGCTGGCCATCTGTTCGGCCATGCGGGCCGCGCGGCTGCCCATGATGCCGCCCATGGCGTTGCCCGCGTCGCTCACGGCGCCCTTGATCTTGATGAACAGCAAGCTGCTGTGGAGGACGATGAACAGCAGCGGCGCGCACTTGCCCAGCGCCGCTTTCGGGTGGCTGCTGGCCATGGTGGCGCAGCAGGCGGCGATGGCCAGCAGGAAGAAAAATTGGGCGGAGGTAAAACCGCTGCCGCCATCGCGGGCAAAGCTCTCCAGGCTGTCGGCGGACAGGCCCAGCAGCTGCCAATAGGTGCGCGAGACGGAGGCGAACAAACGGATGCCGATGGTGTTGAAGATGAAGGCGCCGGCGATCAGCACGCCAAGGCTGGCCAGCACCTGGATGCCGAGCGCCGAGACGGCCCGGCCCCACAGTTGCTGGCCCTTGTCGCGCGCCAGCTTGGCGGCACCGGCCATGTCTTCCTGCGCCAGTTGCTGGGCGGGAATGGCCGTGACGGTGGCGAGGTCGCCGGCATCATCGAAGCGCACGTCGACGACGGCGTTGATGGCGGGCGCCACGTCCGAGCGCCAGTGGGTGGCCACGTCGAAGGCATGCTGGATGCCGGCCACGCTGACGGAACCTTGTCCGCTTGCTTGGTAGGCGAGGATGCGGCCCCGTTGGCCGGTGGTAATGGTTGCTGCCGGGCTGGATGTGTGCATAAGATTTCCCTGGTCACTGTCATGCTGTATTGCATGTACCCACGGATAACGGGGGCAGTTCAGGGAAATCCAAAATTATTTTGAGTTATTTTTTCGGCGGCTGTAATACGTCCTTGGCGGCGCCCTGGTAATCCTTCATCAAGCCCATGAAGGCATCCTGCAGATGGCGGGCCGCATCCTGCGGCGGCGCGCCCGTGCGCCGTGCCAGGTCGAATTTGTAGGCGTGGGCGGGGCTGTAGCCGGCCTGCGAGGCGGCGTCCAGCAGCATACCCGCCCGTTTCAGCGAGGCCGGGTCACCCTTGACCATCAGCAATTCGGCCAGGTAGGTCTGGGCAATCGGAAAATCCTTGGCGGCCGCCTTTTCCAGCCACTGCATGCCCGCTTTCGGCTGTTTGATTCCCGCATCGCCGCCGCCGATGCCGTAGCCGAGGGCCGTCAGCGCCACCAGATCGCCGCCGCGCGCGCGCTTTTCCAGCTGCTGGCGGGGAAACGGCCGGGCCGCGATCTGCATGCGGATTTCATAGTTGATGTCTTGCAGCACATTGCCTGGCCACACCTTGGCACCGAGTGCGGCCGGCTTTTCCACCGCTGGCGCAGGTGCGCGCACGCCGCCCTGTCCTTGCGCGCCGGCCAGCACGCCCGGTGTTGCCTGACTGACGCCCTTGCCTCTGCCCATGTTCAGCACCAGGCGGGCCGACGTTTCGCCAAACGAGACGCGCGGCTTTTGCACGTCGTGCGTCATGGCGGCGACCCTGGCCGCCACTTGCGAGAACACGTCGCTCATCGGCAAGCCCGGCGCATCGAGTGCGTCGAGCAGGGCGCTGGTATACGGGCTGTTGCGCGAATCGGGCGACCAGAAATCGCGCGCCAGGGCGCCCGGTCCCGCCGAATAGGCGATCACCACGCCGCGTGGCGCTTGCGTGTCGGCAAAGCCGTGGCTGGCCGCGTTGCCGCCGCCGGGCACCATCACGGCGCCGCCGCGCGTATATTCCTGCCGGCAAGCGTCGAGGATCAGCACGGCGCCGCGCGCGCCCGTGCGCTGCAGGTCGCCCGCCAGGCTGGACACGGACACGCCCTGCGCGGCAATCGCCGCCGCATTCAGCGCATGCATGTTGGCGCCCAGCGGCAGCACGTAATTGGCTTCGCCCGCCTGGGCGCCGTGGCCCGCGTAAAACACGAGGGCGATATCGGCACCGCGCGCCTGCGTGGAAAACTCGGCCGACGCCTTTTGCAGCTGTTGCGCATTGATGTCCGTGCGCAGCAGCACTTCAAAGCCCAGGCGGCGCAGGCGCTCGGCCATGGCGCGCGCATCGTTCACGGGATTCAATAGCGGCTGCGGATAGGCCGCGTTGCCGATCACCAGCGCGATGCGCTTGCCGGGAGCCGCCGGCGCGGCGGCGTGCGCGACGTTGCTGAGCAGTAAAAAGAACAGGCTGAAAAACAGGGGAATCAGGCGTTGCATCGGGGTCTCGGGGATTGTCGTGAAAGTAACAAAAGTTAGCGATTTTTACTGTGATATGAGAAAATTGCCTAAATGCATTTTACCTTACTGACAAGTTTCTCTTGTCTGGCCAGCGCATTGCTTGTTTGCCTGTGCGCATCGCCGCCGGCCAGTGGCGCGTGCCGCCCAACACACGATCGGACCGGCTTTGCAATCGGAACAATTTGAACGGATTCATGATTTCTGGACGCGCCGCCAGCGGCTGACACAAGCCGAACTGGGCGAGTTTTACCAGCGCGTCATCGCCGCGCTGACGCCGTGCCGCCCGCGCGAAGCGGCGTCGCTGGGCGATTCGCTGGCCGACTTGCGCCACCAGTTCTTCATTGAAAAAGTCCTGCATGGCGACAGCGACGCCGCGCCCCACCACGTCGGCGCCTTGTTCCTGTACTTCAAGCGCTTCATCATCGACCAGTTGCGCAAGCAGCGCGACGACGAGGATGCCGATGCGCAAGAGGGCTGCGACTTGCAAGCGCCCGACTCTTATGCGGCGCCGCTGCGCGACTACCAGCTGACTCCGGCATCGGTGCGCGCAGCGGCCGACGTGTTCATCGCCACCCTGCCCCGCGATTTGATCTTGCTGCTGCGCCATTGCGGCTGTGGCGGCATGCCCGTCAAGGAACTGGCCGAGCAGATCGCATCCGCGCATTACCACGGCGGAAAATTAGGTCTCGTGCACCGCCAGAAGGGCGATCCCGCCAGCGCGGGACGGCAGATCGTCGAGCCGGCCCACCGCGCCACCTTGCTGGGCAGCTGGGTCTTGAACCTGCTCAAGCTGCGCGTGGGCGATGCCCTGGGTGCGCGCGATATGCAGGCGGCGCAAATAGTTTTGGATATTCTGTGCGTGGCCGCGTTATCCCTGCACATGGACCCCGTGTCCACCCACCCGAACCCTGATGAAAGGCCACCGGCATGACTGCATTGACGCCCTCGCTGGCCATCGTTGCCGCGCGCCTGCCATCGCCCCCGTCGTCCGCCGAGCTGCTGGACGCGGACGTGGCGGGCGACACCCCCGACTGGCGCGGCATCGCCGTACCGGAACATGTGATGCAAGGCTTTGCGCGCCGCAGCGACGCGGTACCCCTGGCCGCGCGGCCCATCGCGGGCGGACAGATCCACCTGCTGGCGCGTCGCCCCGGCTTTGGCGCCGTGCTGCTCGACGCCTGGGACGGCGCGCAACAGCGTTGGCGCGGCTGGCTCGTCACGCCAGATGCGTCGTATGCGGATGCCTGCGGCCTCGTGGTCGAGGAGCGCGACGCGCCCGCCGATCCCCGCGCGGGCCTGGTGCTGTGCGACATGCCCGTGACCCTGGCCGTGGCGGACCTGGGCGCCTGCCTGGGCGTGTTCAGCCAGGAGCGCCTGCAGGCGGCGCGCTGGCTGGAAACGCATGGCCGCGCCAATGGGGCCACGGCGGCGCCCGGCGTGATCGCCCGCGTGGCCTTGCCCGGCGACGATTACGCCTTGACGGGCACGCCGCTGTCGAGCGAGCTGGGCAAGGATGGCCGCGTGGCCTACCGGCAATTGCTGCGCCAGGGCTTGCAGCAGTTACAGATCGCTTCGGCCGATGCCGCCGCGCCACAGATGACGCCAATCAAGGCGGCCAATGCGAATCGCTGGCTGAAGATCGTCACCGCCGTGGCCGCCAGCGTGATGGTGGTGCAATCGGCGTGGCTGTTCCTGCCGAAAGATCAGGCTGTCGTCGGCAATGCGGAATTCCGCAACGGTGCTCCACAGCGCAGCGGCGTCGAGACGGGCGTGCGCTTCCGCGTGCTGTTCCGTGCCGACGCCACGGAGGCGGAGATCCGCACCTGGCTGCAGCGCGAGCAACTGGAAATCGTCGCCGGTCCCGATACGCTCGGCGCCTTCTCCGTGCTGTCGCGCGACCGCCAGAAAGTCTTGCCGCCGCCAGGCCCGGGCAATCCGCTGGCCGTCATCAATCCCTGAATCCTGAAATAAGAGAAAGTTATCGAGCATGACAACGTATAAGAATTTTGCATCCGCGCACTGGCGCACACTGGCCATGAGCGTGGCCGCCGGCATGCTGTTGACGGGCTGCGCCATGACGCCGAACGGCCGTGGCGGCGTCATGGTCGGCCTGGATACGGCAGAGCTGTTCGGCACGCCAATCTCCACTTTCGTGCTGCGCGACGGCACGGAAGGCACCTTGCGCAAGGATCCGCAAGGCAAGTATTCGATCAAGCTGTCGCAGGCGTTTCGCGTCGTGCCGCTGGCCAACGCGATCACGGCCCGCGTGGCGCGCGTGGAGAACGTGGGCGAGCGCACGGTGGTGATCGTGGAAACGCAGGAGCGCGGCTGCGCCTACCGCTATGAAGTGCTGGCGTTCCAGGGCACGGACGTGTTGCAGTGGACGGTGGGCAATTGCAAGGACCGCCCCCGCGTGGAACTGGCGGCGGACGCCAAATCGCTGAATATCGACTTTCCCAACTACAACCGCCTGTCGCGCATGATCTACACGGACAACCGCCTGCTCAACGCCAGCGTGGCCGTGCCGCCCGGCGTCGATACGCGCGCCCAGCCGTTTGCCGACGACGCCTTGCGCGGTACCGGCCCCGTCATTACGACTTTCCCGGCTGGCGACGGCAGCGGCCGCGTGATTCCCGCCCCGCCGGCCGCCGCTCCGGCCCCGGCCGCCGCGCCGAAAACGGGCAGCCGCGCCAGCGCCAAGCCGCGCCGCCAGGAGACCCCGGCCAGGGCGGCGGCACCCGCCATCAGCCTGCCGGCCCCGCGCAGCGCGGCGGCTTCCCCTGCCGCGCCGATGATCTTCCAGGCTGAAGAGATCAAGCCCGTCGTCATCGATCTGAGGAAATAAGATGGCCGCGAGTCTGCGCAGTCTGCAAATCCGGCAGACCTTGATCCTGATCGTCCTGACGATCATTTATTTGTGCTGCGAGCTGGGCTTCAATGCCCGTTTGCTCGATGTGGTGGGCGGCGACGTCAAGCCGCACGACGTGGAGGGTGTGGAATTCTATGGCCGCAGCCTGTCGGGCATCGCCGCCGCGCTGGTGGTGCTGCAACTGATGTGGCGCCGTCGGCTGAAGAACAATGGCAGCGGCCCCGGCTGGAAAAAGATCGTCTTCTGTTGCATCGCCACGGCCGCGGTCGTGTTCGGCATTCTGAAGACGACGGTCACGGTGCTGGTGGAAACGCGCGATGCGCAATTTCGCCGCCTGGCCTTCAACACCACCCTGATGCAGCGCTCGCTGGTGGGCGGCAGCCTGCAATTGCAGGGCCTGGTCGATGATGCCACCCTGTTTGCCAAGCCCGAAGGCAAGGCTTTCCTGGCCCTGTTTCCGTTTCTGGCCGTATCGGTGGGCCACCTCGACGAGCGCATGGAGCCGGCCAAGGAGCAGTTGATCAATTTTAATGTCCGCAAGATCGCCGGCGGCGCGGCCGGCTACTATGACAAGTACCAGCAGGCGATCGGCGAAGTGCATGACAAGTGGAAATTGTATTCGGGTATCATTCCCGACGACGATGCGGGCTTGCGCCAGCAGCAGGAATCGGCGTGGAACGATTACCGGCAAAGCCTGTCGCGCCACGGCTGGCAGCCGCATTCCGTGCCGGCGCGGCGCAAGGCGGCCGTGGTCAACAATGTGCGCAAGAAGGTGCCCGTGTCGGCCAACTGGCATCCGGCCGACCAGATTTCGTTCCGCCTGGCCGTCAAGCGCCGCTATGCGTCGGAAGCGGCCGGCAAGGGGTTGACTATCAAGGGCGACCGCATTCCGCCCGGCCTGTCCTTCCCCGCCTTCGTGGCGCGCCCCGGCATCCAGGCCGTGCTGCGCGACGGGCCGGACGGCGGCGACGGCAGCGAAGCGAGCAAGGGCTTGCGGCTGCCGAAGGGCGCCGTGGTGCAGGACGCGTATGCGAGCCCGGCCGAGTTCAGCCGCCTGTTCGACCAGTTCGCCGCGCGCCAGACGGCGGAAAAGCTGGTGGAATACCGCGCCAGCCGCAGCGACTTCGAAGTGCATGGCAAGTATTATGCGGAGGGCAAGGAAGCGGCGCGCGCGGCCATCGTGCCGCCCGTCGCCCTGTTTTTCTCCCTGCTGGGCGCCATCGGCCACTTTTCGAAACTGCTGTACCTGATCGCCACCGTGGGCTTGCTGGTGCTGGCGGCGCGCCGGGGCGAGCAGGCGGGCGCCGATGGCCAGCTGAGCCGGCGTTCCGCCTGGATCGCCACGGGCGTGCTGGCCGGCGCCTTCCTGGGCACCTGGGGTATCTTCAGCCTGTCGGACAACAATGTCACGAAGAGCGAACTGTTCCGCCAGATGCTGGACTGGAACCGCCAGGCCGACGGCGACAGCACGCGCTGGCAAATCGCCGGCAAGGGCTTGCTGGCCAATATCACGCACGTCGTGGCGGTGGGGCAGGGCTACAGCTACCCCGTCAACGAAGCGATCCGCATCAATATTTTGCAGGGACTCGAATATGGTTATCACCCGGAAAAAAAATAAGGCGGCCGCCCTGGCCTTGCTACTGTGCATGGCCAGCACGGCCGTCCAGGCCGACTGCCTGGGCATGAAGGTGCATGCCCACCGTGGCGCCGGCAATGCGCCGGAAAACTCGCTGAGCGCGCTGCGCAACACGTATTTCGGCACCTGGGACGGCGTCGAGACGGATTTGCAGCTGCTGGGCGACGGCAGCTGGGTGGTGCACCATGACCTGCTGACGGGCCGGGTCGTCAACACGGGATCGCCCCGCACCGTGAAACAGTTGACGGCCGACGACTGGCGCGCCGCCAGCATGAAGAACCGCGGCGCGGCCACGCCGGAAACGCCGCCCTTCGTCAGCGATGTAGCCGACCTGGCGACGGCTTTTCCGGCGAAAACCCTGAATGCGGAAATCAAGGATGTCGTGGCCTCGTGCGCGCCCATCGCCACCCTGGTGGGGCAGTTGCGCGCCAACATCAAGCATGGCAACTGGTTTTTGACCTCGGGCGTGCCGAACAACCTCGCCTGTGCGCGCCGCGCCGATCCGCAGGGCTACCTGGGCCTGCTCGTGTTTGACGCGCGCAATGCGCAGGCGGCCGGCACCAACCGGGTCAGCCGCTATATCGCGAAAAATGCCCGCCCGCCCAAGCTGGACAAGCCCTGGCTGCAGCGCGTGCAGCAGCAGATCGGCATGCCCGTCGGCGTGCACGTGGACGCGCGCAGCCTGGACGCCAATCCCAGGCTGCTGGACGATGCGGCTGGTCTGAGCATGCCCGTCTTCGTCTACGCCGTCGATGGCGACTCGGCCCTGGCCGCCTCGCTGCTGCGCGCCCAGCAGCGCAGCCACCGCCTGCCCAGCGGCGTCATTCTTGACGGCAATCCCGAGACGTTTTGCGCGATGATGAAATAAGTTGTCGCTGCTTTGCGAGGCGCCGGTTTTGCCGTGCAGCAGAGCGCCTTGCCACCCCAGAAATCGCAGCGTCCAACGGACCGTGCAGGGCCGTTTTTTGCACATCTTTTGCGCATCGCAGCATCGATAATGTTTGCATCGCACGCCCGACTGGCCTATAAATGTAATCGATTACATTTTATGTGAAAACCCCATGCCGCCAGCCGTCCCATCTTCCTTGCCGACAGAAACCGTCTCCATCAGCGCCGTCGCCGCGCATGCGGGCGTGTCGGTGGCCACCGTCTCGCGCGTGATGAACGAGCAGGCAGGCGTGCGGGCGCCCACGCGCGACAAGGTGCTGGCGTCCGTGGCCGCGCTCGGCTACCGCATGAACCACCTGGCGCGCAGCCTGCGCACGGCCGAGAGCCGCATGCTGCTCACCATGGTGCCCGACGTGGGCAACCCCTTCTATGCGCAGATCGTGCGCGGCATCGATACGGTGGCGCGCGAGCACGGCTACTTCGTCTTGCTGTGCGACACGGGCGCCGATGCGGGCCGCGAGCGTTCCTACTTCGACCTGCTGCGCATGCACCGCGCCGACGGCGCCATCTGCCTGGACCCGGACACGGTGCAACATGCCCTGTCGCATGAGTCCGTCACCCTGCCGTGGGTGGCGTGCTGCGAATTCGACCCCGCCGTGGCCGTGCCCTATGTCGGCATCGACAACCACCGGGCCGCGTCGGACGCCGTCGCGCACCTGCTGTCGCGCGGCCATACGCGCATCGGCCTGATCAATTCTGACGAACGCTATCTGTATGCGCGGCAACGCCAGCAAGGCTATCTGGACACACTGGCGGGGGCCGGCCTGCCCGTGCGGCCGCAGTGGGTGCACACGGTGCAAAGCCTCGACTATGAAGCGGGCACGGCCGCCACCTTGCGAATGATGGCGGGGCCCGATGCGCCGACGGCCATCTTTGCCGTCTCCGACACCCTGGCCATCGGCGTGCTGAGCGCGCTGCGCCAGCTGAACAAGCGCGTGCCCGAGGACGTGGCCGTCATCGGCTTCGACGATATCGCCATCGCCGCGCAGATCGACCCGGGATTGACCACCATCGCGCAGCCGATGCGCGAGCTGGGAGAGACGGCGGCGCGCTTGCTGCTGCAGCGGCTGGCCAACCCTGCGGCCAGCGTGCCGGGCGTGCTGCTGGAACATAACTTGGTCTTGCGAGGGAGTGCATAGTGAGCGTTGCCGTTGGTTTTGAAGGGGTGTGCAAGGATTTCGGCCCCGTGCGCGTCTTGCATGGCGTCAGTTTTACCCTGTCGCCCGGGCGCGTGTATGGTTTGCTGGGCGAAAATGGCGCCGGCAAGTCGACCCTGATGAAAATTCTCGCCGGCTACGAGGGCGTGAGCGAAGGCCAGCTGCTGATCGATGGCCAGCCCCGGCGCTTTGCCAGTTCGCGCGCGGCGGAGTCCGCCGGCATCGTGCTGATCCACCAGGAATTCAACCTGGCCGAGCACCTGACGGTGGCACAAAACATGTTTTTAGGCCACGAAAAGACGCGCGGCTGGCTGCTCGACGAGGCCGCCATGCGCGAGGAAGCGTCGCGCTACCTGAAGCAGGTGGGCCTGGACGTCTCGCCCGACACCAAAATACGCGACCTGATCGTCGCCGAGAAACAGCTGGTGGAAATCGCCAAGGCCCTGTCGCGCCGCGCCCGCTTCCTGATCATGGACGAGCCGACGGCCACCCTGACGTCGTCGGAAACCCAGCGTTTGTTCGCCGTGATGGCGCAGCTCAAAAGCGATGGTGTCACCATCTTGTATATCTCGCACAAGCTCGACGAAGTGGAACGCAACACGGACGAAGTCATCGTCATGCGCGACGGGCGTTTCGTCACGCGCGAGCCGACGGCCAGCCTCACGCGCCAGCAGATGGCGAACCTGATGGTGGGGCGCGAATTGTCCGATATGTTCCCCGCGAAAGTGCCGCTGGCGCCGGATGCTCCGATCCTGCTGAAGGTCGATGGCTTGAGCGTGCCCGGCTGGGCAAAAGCGCTGTCGTTCGAGGTGCGCGCGGGCGAAGTGCTGGGCTTTGCGGGCCTGGTGGGCGCGGGGCGCACGGAATCGTTCGAGGCGCTGCTGGGTCTGCGCCCGCGCAGCGCGGGCACGATCCATCTGAATGGCCAGCCCGTGGACATCCGTAACCCCAAGCAAGCCATGCTGCACGGCATGACCTACCTGAGCGAAGACCGCAAGGGCAAGGGCTTGCACGTGAACCTGGGCTTGCGCGAAAACCTCACGATGATGACCATGGAGCGCTATGCGCGGCCGTGGCTCGATGTGGCAGGCGAGAAAGCGGCGCTGGCCAGGGCCGTGCTGGACTTCAATATCCGCACGGGCGACCTCGACAGCCGCGCGCGCATGTTGTCCGGTGGCAACCAGCAAAAGCTGGCGCTGGCCAAATACCTGCATTCGGACCCCCGCGTCGTCGTGCTCGATGAACCGAGCCGTGGCGTGGACGTGGGCGCCAAGCGCGACATTTACTTTTTGATTCACCGCCTGGCCGCCGAAGGGCGCGCCGTGATCGTGATTTCATCGGAATTGATCGAATTGATCGGCCTGTGCCACCGGGTCGCCGTGATGCGCGCCGGCACCTTGCAAGCCACCCTGTCTGCTGACCACCTGACTGAAGAGGAGTTGATTGCCCATGCAACCGGCACGCACTGACACCACCGTATCCCCGCTTGCCAACGCCGTTGCCCGCTTTGGCGCGCGCATCAAGGGCTTTGGCCCCGTGCTGGGCCTGTTATCTCTGTGCATCGCGGGCACCTTGCTCAACGGCGACTTCGCCACCGTGGACAATCTGATGAACGTGCTCACACGCACGGCCTTCATCGGCATCATCGCCGTCGGCATGACTTTCGTCATCATCTCGGGCGGCATCGATTTATCGGTGGGCTCCATGGCGGCGCTGATCGCCGGCTGCATGATTTATTTCATGAATGCGCTGGCGCAAGGCGCGGGCGGCGACCTGGCACCGATCACCATGCTGGTGCTGGGCATCGCCATGGCGCTGGTGCTGGGCGCCGGCTTCGGCCTGATGCATGGCTTGTTGATCAGCAAGGGCAATATCGAACCGTTCATCGTCACTCTGGGCACCCTGGGCATCTTCCGCGCCGTGCTGACGTACCTGGCCGACGGCGGCGCGCTGACCCTGGACGCCACCCTGTCCGAGCTGTACAGCCCCGTCTACTACACGAGCGTGCTGGGCGCGCCGATCCCGATCTGGATCTTTCTGTTCGTTGCGGCGGCCGGCGCCGTCATATTGAACCGCACCACGTTCGGCCGCCACGTGCAGGCGATTGGTTCCAACGAGCAAGTGGCGCGCTATGCGGCCATCAACGTCGACAGAGTCAAAATCGCCACCTACATGCTGCTGGGCGTGTGCGTGGGCATCGCCACGGTGCTGTACGTGCCGCGCCTGGGCTCGGCCACGCCGACCACGGGCTTGCTGTGGGAACTCGAAGCCATCGCCGCCGTCGTCGTGGGCGGCACGGCCCTGAAAGGGGGAGAAGGGCGCATCGTCGGCACCGTCATCGGCGCCATCCTGCTCTCCGTGATCAGCAATATCCTGAATTTGACCAGCATCATCAGTGTCTACCTGAATGCCGCAGTGCAAGGCGTGGTGATCATCGCCGTCGCCTTCCTGCAGCGAGGCCGCAAATAAAACAAGAGCGGCGTTCTGAAAGGGCGGCCAACGGGCGCCCACAACCTTGGAGGAGAGCAGCATGAAGAGCTTTATACGGGTCGCAGGGATGGCAGTGCTGGTGATACAGGCGTGGGCCTTGCCGAGTGCGCAAGCGGCTGACAAGCTGGTCGTCGGCGTGGCCATTCCCACGGCCACGCACAGTTTCACGTCCGGCATCGTGTGGTGGGCGAACCAGGCCAAGGCGGAACTGGAAAAGGCGCATCCGGGCGTGAAAATCATCGTCAAGACGGCCGCCACGGCGCCCGAGCAGGCGAACCAGCTGCAGGATATGTTGACGGTGAACAAGATCAACACCCTGGTGATCTTCCCCATCGAATCGGCCTCGCTGACGCAGCCCGTGGCGCAAGTCAAAAACAAGGGCGTGTACGTGACCGTGGTCGATCGCGGCTTGACGAACACGCAGTCGCAGGATGCGTACATCGCGGGCGACAACACGGCCTTCGGCAAGCTGCCGGCCGAATACCTGGCGAAAAGTTTACATGGCAAGGGCAATATCGTCGTGCTGCGCGGCATGCCGACCACCCTCGACAACGAGCGCTTTGACGCATTTTCCGCCGTGATGAAGGGCCATCCCGACATCAAGGTGCTCGACGCCAAGTACGGCAACTGGAACCGCGACGATGCCTTCAAGGTCATGCAGGATTATCTGACCCGGTTCAAACAGATCGACGCCGTCTGGGCCGCCGATGACGACATGGCCATCGGCGTGCAGAAGGCCATCGCGCAAGCCAAGCGCACGGACATCAAGCAGGTGTTCGGCGGCGCGGGTGCCAAGGGCGCGGTGAAAAAGATCATGGACGGTTCCGACCCGCTGATCGTGGCCGACGTGTCGTACTCGCCGAAGTTCATGTACGACGCCATCAAGCTGACGACGGAAGCGCGCCTGAAAGGTGATAAATTGCCGGCCAACACGATCATCCCCTCGGTGCTGATCACGCGCGAGAACGCCAAGCAATTTTACTTTCCGAACTCGCCTTTTTAATTGAACCTCCCCCAGGGCCAGAGTCCTGGGGGCTAAAGGATACCCATGAAAACCATCCAGGGCCCGGCCATTTTCCTGGCCCAGTTTCTCGGCGACGAGCCGCCGTTCGACTCGCTCGAGCACCTGGCGCAATGGGCGGCCGGCCTGGGCTACAAGGGCTTGCAGCTGCCGACGGCGCCGCGCCTGTTCGATCTGGAACAGGCGGCCAACAGCCAGCAGTACTGCGACGACGTGGTCGCCCTGCTGGCGCGCCACGGCTTGCAGGTGACGGAATTGTCGACGCATTTGCAGGGCCAGCTGATCGCCGTGCATCCCGCGTACGACGCGCTGTTCGACGGCTTTGCGCCAGAACAAGTCCGCGGTGATCCTGCCGCGCGCACGGCCTGGGCCACGCAGCAGCTGCTGTGGGCGGCCACCGCCTCGCAGCGCCTGGGTTTGCAGGCGCACGTGACGTTTTCCGGCGCCCTGGCCTGGCCGTATCTGTACCCGTGGCCGCAGCGCCCCGCCGGGCTGGTGGAAACGGCGTTCGCCGAACTGGCGAAACGCTGGCTGCCCATCCTCGACGCGTTTGACGCGGCCGGCGTGGACCTCTGCTATGAACTGCATCCGGGCGAGGATTTGCACGATGGCGTGACCTTCGAGCGCTTCCTGGCCGCCGTCCACGATCACCCGCGCGCGTCCATCTTGTACGATCCCAGCCACTTCGTGCTGCAGCAGCTCGATTACCTGGCGTTCATTGACATTTATCATGCGCGCATCAAGGCCTTCCACGTGAAAGATGCGGAATTCCGGCCGAACGGGCGCCAGGGCGTGTATGGCGGCTATGGCGACTGGCAAGACCGGGCCGGACGCTTCCGTTCGCTCGGCGACGGGCAGATCGATTTCAAGGCGATTTTCTCGAAGATGGCGCAGTACGACTTTCCTGGCTGGGCCGTCCTGGAATGGGAGTGCTGCCTGAAACACCCGGAGGATGGGGCGGCCGAGGGGGCGCGTTTTATTCGCGAACACATCATCCACGTGGCCGAACGCGCGTTCGACGATTTCGCGGGCAGCGCGGTTGACCAGGGGCAGATCAACCATTTGTTGGGCTTGAAATAAGGAAACGACATGCAGCGACGCTTACGGCTGGGCATGGTAGGGGGCGGGCAGGGCGCATTCATCGGCGCCGTGCACCGCATCGCGGCGCGCATCGACGACCAGTATGCACTGGTGGCGGGCGCCCTGTCGTCCGACCCGCAGCGCGCGCGCGACAGCGGCGCCGCGCTGCATCTTTCTCCGGAGCGTTGCTACAGCGATTACCGCGCCATGGCGCAGGCGGAAAGCGCGCGCGCCGATGGCATCGAGGCGGTGGCCATCGTCACGCCGAATCATTTGCATGCGCCCGTCGCCACGGCGTTCATGGAAGCGGGCATCCACGTGATCTGCGACAAGCCGCTGGGGATTTCTCTGGCGGAAGGTCAGGCGCTGGCCGCGCTGGCCAAGCGGAAAAATCTGCTGTTTGCGCTCACGCATACCTACAGCGGTTATCCGCTGCTGCGCCACGCGAAAGCGATGGTCGAGGCGGGCGATATCGGCGAACTGCGCCTCGTGCAAGTCGAGTATTCGCAGGACTGGCTGGCGGACGCCATCGCGGCGGGCGGCATGAACGAGGGCAACTGGCATAACGACCCGCACAAGGCGGGACCGGGCGGTACCCTGCTCGACGTGGGGCTGCACGCGTATCACCTGGCGCAATTCGTCAGCGGCCTGACGCCGCACGCCGTGCTGGCGGAACTGTCGACATTCGTTCCACATCGCACCCTGGACGACCACGTGCAGGTGATGCTGCGCTATGCCAACGGTGCCAAGGGCACCCTGTGGGCCAGCCAGGTGGCGACCGGTTGCGAAAACACGGTGCGTTTGCGCCTGTTCGGCAGCAAGGCGCAGCTGGACTTTGACCAAGAACAACCTAATGAGCTGTGGTTCACGCCGCAGGGCGGCAACCGCCAGCTGCTGCGCCCGGGCCGGGTCGACAGCGCGGCCGCGCGCCACGCCACGCGCGTGCCGGCCGGCCATCCGGAAGGGTACCTGGAAGCGTTCGCCCAGCTGTACCTCGATGCTGCCCTGGCCATTCGTGCCCTGCAGGCGGGAGCTGCCGTGCCCAAGGAAGCCAGCTGGCTGCCGACGGTGGCCGATGGCGTGGCGGGCCTGGCCTTTGCCGAGGCCGTGCTGCGCAGCCATGCGCAGGGCGGTACCTGGACCACCCTGGCGGACTGTTAAACTGGGCGCATGAGCGCGCCCCTGACCACCTTTACCGTCACCATCGTCCCGCAAGGCTGGCAATTCCCGGCCGAAGCGGGCACCACCGTGCTGGCCGCCGCCGAGCTGGCCGGCATCCGCCTGCTCAGTTCCTGCCGCAACGGCACTTGCCGCACCTGCCTGTGCCATATGCCCGAAGGAACGATACGCTACACGGTGGACTGGCCCGGCATCAGCCCCGATGAACGGCTCGACGGCTATATTCTTCCCTGCGTGGCCGTGGCCGAGAGCGACCTCACCGTGCAGGCGCGGGCCGTGCGCAAGTAAAGCGTTGCTGTGAGTATCTGTTAGATTTTGACAATGTTTCCCATGTTATAACATTCAGTCCAGGTTTCCAGCACACCTCCATTGGGGAGGAAATGAAACCTCAACATGGACATTGCATGCGCACATTATTCCCTTCCTTGTGGCAGGCCGCCGCATTGCCGCTCGCCATCATGACTACCTTGTCCGCCTGTGGCGGCGGTTCCGGCAGTGCCGTTGGCGTGCCGCCTGGCTTGCAGGAAAAACCCGGCATGACGCTGGCGGAGGTGAGCGGCAGCTGCACGGCCCAGCCTGGCGCCACCTGCGATGATATTCGCGTGACAGTGCGCCTGGCCGATGGCGTGAGCGATGCGCGTCCCCAGCTGCAGGAAAAACCCGCCAGCGGCACGGCGCTCGTGCTGCAGGCGGCCGACCGCCAGAAGCAGGCCGATGGCAGCTGGCGGCTGACGTTCAAAACGGTGCCTGGCCTGCTGCCAGGCGAGTACTCGGGCAAGATCGAGCTGTCCTTGCCCGCCACGGCAGGCCTGTACAAGACGGAAAGCATGGATTACAAGGTCACTGTCGCGCCGCTCGCCGGCAGCATGGGCGCCTTGCAAGCCCTGCCCGGCGTGGGCGACTGGGAAGGCGTGAATGGCAATGCCGCGCATACGGGCCTGGTGCCGGCCACCTTCGACAGCCGCCGCTTCACGCGCCGCTGGACCTGGCTGGGCGCCAGCTCTCCGCGCGCGGTCGTCGGCAGTCCCGTGGTGACGGCCAACGGCCTCGTGTATGTCAGCCAGCAGTCCACCGCGCCGGTGGAAGGCAGCAGCAAATATGTGACCACGTCGACGGTGACGGCGCTGAGCGAGAGCGACAGCCAGGCGCGCTGGACGCAGTCGCTCACGTCGGACGGTTACCTGGGCGCGCCGGCCGTTTCGGGCGGCAAGCTGGCCATGGCGGGCAGCGATACCGCGTATGTCTTTGACGCGCTCGCTGGTGGCGCGCCGCTCGGCGTGCGTCCGCCGAATACGAATGGCGCACTGCTGGGCGTTTCCCTGGCGACGGCGCCTACCTTTTTGGACGGCAATGTCTACCTGGGCGGGAATAACGACGTGAGCGCCATCGGTGCGGCGACGGGCCAGACACGCTGGTCTGCCAGCCTGGGCTTGTCCAAGCTGGGCAATGTCGATGAGTGGACACCCGCCGTCAATGCGAGCACGGTGTACAGCCATGCGGCAGGGACATTGACGGCGTTCAATATCGCCGATGGCACGACGCGCTTCAGCGTGGCGGTGCCGGGCCAGGTGCTGGGCGGCTTGAACAAGAGCAGCCTGCGCCAGGCGCCCGTGCTGGCTGAGGCGGGCAGCGTGCTGGTGCTCAATCAGCGGCCGCTGGCCGGCGAGGCGGCGGATAACAGCTTGAGCCTGGTTGACGTGGATAGCCGCGCCGTGCGCTGGACGGTGCAGGGGCAGTTCAGCACGCAGCCAGTGGTGGCGCGGGGCGTCGTGTACGTGGGCAACCAGGCCGGCCAGGCGCTCGAAGCGCGCCAGCTCGCTGACGGTGCGCTCCTATGGCGCTGGCCCCTGGATACGGCCCTTGATGGGTATTTTGGCGGCGACCTGATCGTCACCGGCAATCTGCTGTTTGTTGGCGGGCGTAACAATACTTACGCGATCGACCTGGCCAGCCGCAAGACCGTCTGGACCTACCGCATGGGCGGCAGCCTGGCGTTGTCGCGGCATGGCGTGCTGTACATCCGCCAAGGCACGGATTTACCTGGCAGCAGCATGGTGTTGACCGCCATCAACCTGCAATAGCGGCTTGCCGCGCCGTAGTTAGGGCTTGCCCGGGTTCTTTAAACGCTGCAGCAGCGCTTCCACGCCGTCGCTGACGGGCAAGCCGTGGCGGCGCAGCAGCTGCACGTGCAGCACCAGGTTTTCCAGCACCAGCTTGGCCGCCACGGCCAGCAGGGCCAGGTTGCGGTCTTCCGGGCTGAAACTTTCCATGGCGTCGGCCATCTCGCACAGGTGGTTGGCGATCAGGCCGCGCAATTCCTGCTCGTTGAAGGGCAGGTCGGCAAAATCGATGGGATCGGCCACTTCCACTTCCTGCATCAGCACCGCTAGTTCTTCCGGGGTAATCGTCATGCCTGGCCTCCTTGTGTGCTTGCCCCTATTTTAATTGTATTGGCGGCAAAGGGGACTAGAATGGGTGCAGGCCGATGACGTCGAAGGCAGCATGGCGCACTTGCATTTTACCCAACAACTGGCGCGTTTCCTGAACGTCCCCACGGTGGAGGTGGCGGCGCCACGCCTGCGTGCCGCCTTGGATAGCGTCTTTGCCCAGCAGCCGCGCCTGCGCGGTTACGTGCTCGACGAGCAGGGCGCGCTGCGTCCGAACGTCGTGGTCTTCATCGACGGCGTGCGTTGCCGCGAGCGGCGCGAACTGGACGACGCCTTGCGGCCCGACAGCCAGGTGTATATCTTGCAGGCACTTTCCGGAGGTTAATCATGGGACCAGGCATGGCGCAGCGCGCGTATCTCGGCACCCGCAAGGGGCTGTTCCAGTTCGATGTCGATGCGGCCGGCGCCTGGCAGCTGGCGCTGGTGCAATTCGCCGGCGACCCCGTCTCCATGCTGCTGCACGATGGCCGCGACGGCACCGTGTACGCGGCGCTGAACCTGGGCCACTTCGGCGCCAAGCTGCACCGCCTCGACAGGGGCAGTAGCGCGTGGCAGGAAGTCGCCGTGCCCGCCTATCCCGCCAAGCCCGAGGGCAGCAGCGATACGCTGGACTGGACCTTGCGGCAAATCTGGTCGCTGGCGGCCGGCGGCGCGGACCAGCCCGGCGTGCTGTGGGCAGGGACGCTACCTGGCGGCCTGTTTCGTTCCGGCGACCGCGGCGACAGCTGGCAGCTGGTGGAAGCGTTGTGGAACGTGCCGCAGCGGGCGCAGTGGTTTGGCGGCGGCTACGACGTGCCTGGCATCCACAGCATCTGCGTCGACCCGCGCGACAGCAATACCGTGCTGGTCGGCGTGTCCTGCGGCGGCGTGTGGCAAACGCGCGATGGCGGCGCCAGCTGGACCCTGAGCGCGACGGGCATGCGCGCCGACTACATGCCGCCCGAACTCGATGAAAACGAAGCCGTGCAAGACCCGCACCGCATCGTGCGCAGCGCCGGCACGCCGGACGCGCTGTGGTGCCAGCACCATAACGGCATCTGGCGCTCGCTTGACGCCGGCTGGCACTGGCAGGAAGTGACGACGGCGCCGCTGTCGCATTTCGGCTTTGCCGTGGCCGTGCATCCGCGCGATGGCGACACGGCCTGGTTCGTGCCCGCGCAGGCGGACGTGCTGCGCATACCCATTGATGGCGCGCTGGCCGTGACGCGCACGCGCGACGGCGGCAAAACCTTTGAGGTGTTGCGCGCGGGATTGCCGCAGCAGCATTGCTACGACCTCATCTACCGCCACGGGCTGGCGCTGGCCGACGACGGGCGCAGTTTATTGATGGCGTCGACCACGGGCGGCGCCTGGTATTCGGGCGACGAGGGCGAGCACTGGCAGACGTTGTCTGCCCATTTGCCGCCCGTCTATGCCGTCTGTTTTGCCACGCCGTAGTAGCACAGGAAGATATCGACGGCCAGTGCCGTCACTTCGCGCTGGCGTGCCGGGCTCAGCAGGGGTTCACCGAGGGTGATCTGCGGCCAGAAGGCAAAGGTTTTTAAAGGCGACATCAAGAGGTGCGCCACTTCCAGCGTCTCGCCCGCCTTGATGCGTCCGTCCTGCTGCGCCGCGCGGATCCAGATATTCAGGCCCGTTTCCTTTTCATTCAGGCGCGCCACCATCGCTTGCGCGCGCTCGGGCGAGTGGATGGTTTCGCCAAAGATCACGCGCGCCAGGTCGATGAAGGCCGGGTCGCACAGCAAGGCCATTTTCTGCTCGACCAGGGCCAGCACTTGCGGGCGCAGCGGCTGGTCGGCCACATAGGGCACGGCGGGCTGGGCCATGCTGCTCTCCCACATGCGCTGCAGGATTTCCGCGAACAGTTCGTCCTTGCTGGGGAAATGGTTGTACACGGTGCGCTTGGACACGGCGGCCGTGGCGGCGATCTTGTCCATGCTGGTCGCATCGAAACCGTGCTCGCGGAACTCGGCGATGGCGGCATCGACGATGGCGACGCGCTTGCGGTCGGTGAGGCGTTGCGGTGCGGCCATGGCTGAAAATCTCCTTTGAAAACAATATTTTACACCTCCTGGTTTACTTTGCCAGAAATAGGAACTACACTGTGTAGTGTAATTTAATCCTTGTATTTTATTCACCGGGCTGCATATGTACCGCATCTTATTCTTGGGAGTCCTGATCATCATGAGTTCTTGCACCTTGCGCGCCGCGCCTGCCGCGCCGGTTGAATCCTTACAACGCCACGACGGCAAGTTCCGCAATCCCGTGCAGATGCACAAGCTGGGCACGGCAGCAACGCTCAAGCTGCTGTGGACATTTGTCTTTGACAAGCCCGACAGCACGGTGCCGGGCGCTGCCGTGCCCGTGCAAGCCTTGACCCGGGCGCAGCTGCTGGCCGCGCCCGACAACAGCCTGTTTCGCCTCGGCCACTCGACCCTGTTGTTGAAACTGAACAATGAGTTTTTCCTGACGGACCCCGTGTTTTCCGAGCGCGCCTCGCCGGTGCAGTGGGCGGGACCGAAGCGCTTTCACCAGCCGCCCATCAGCATCGCCGACTTGCCGCCGATCAAGGCCATCATCCTGTCGCATGACCATTACGACCACCTCGACCATGCCGCCGTGCTGCAACTGGCCGCCAAGACCGAACATTTTGTGACGCCGCTGGGCGTGGGCGATACCCTGGTCGAATGGGGCGTGCCCAAGGACAAGGTGCAGCAGTTCGACTGGTGGCAGGGCACGACGATTGCCGGCGTGAAACTCGTCGCCACGCCGTCGCAGCACTTCTCGGGACGGGGCTTGTTTGATGGCAATCAAACCCTGTGGGCCTCGTGGGTCATCGACGCGCCCGAAGTGCGCGTGTTTTTCAGCGGCGACTCCGGTTATTTCGACGGTTTCAGGCAGATCGGCGACAAGTACGGCCCGTTCGACGTGACCATGATCGAGACGGGCGCCTACGACAAGCTGTGGCCCGACGTGCACATGCAGCCGGAAGAAACCCTGCAAGCGCACCTGGACTTGCGCGGCAAGTGGCTGATGCCCGTGCACAACGGCACCTTCGATCTGGGTTTACACGCCTGGCACGAACCGTTCGACCGCATCACGGGGCTGGCGGCGAAGCGGGGCGTGCACCTGGCCACGCCGCAGATGGGCGAGGCGGTCGACCTGACGCAGCCGAAGCAGGGAGATAAATGGTGGCTGGCGATGCTGGAAGAGGAAATGCTTCGGTAATTTACGCCGTCACGTCGATCAGGCGTCCCAGGGTCTGGCCATAGCCGTTCAGCTGGGGCGTGCTCTTCGGCGCGGCCGGGATGGCTTGCTGCGGCACGGCCACCTTGATCGCCTGGTCCAGCTGCGGCGCCTTGATGGCGGTGGGGGCATCGGCCTGCGCTTGCTGGCTGCTGCGTTGCGTCTGGTTCAAGGTTTCCTGTTCCCGCGCCAGCGACTGGCGGCTTTGCGCCAGCTGTTCGCTGTCGCGCCGTACCTGGTTCTGGCCTTGCTCGACCCGGCGCTGTGCCGTGGCCAGCGAGGCCTGCAGATTGTTGACGGACGTTAGCGATACCACATTGTTCACCTTTGAAAGTATGCCCAGGCGTGCGCGGCAGTGGACGAATGCAGCCGGGGGGCGCGACATGACTGCTGGTAATCTTTACCTGAGTCAAGAGTAGGACAAATTCTCGCACAGTTCCAGTGAATTATGTTTTCTTGATAATTTTATCGTGCGCGCTTTGGCGTGCCGAAGCGGCATGCCAAACCTGGCCAGACATTTGTCAAAGTGAGTACCCGCTGTGGCTTTCAGTCCTTGTTTGTCTGGCATTGTCGATGCCACGCTGAACAGTTGCTAAAAGTGGTCGGCTATAAAACGTTGCTTTTTAAATAGTCAATATGTTGTTGTTTTTCTACCATGTATGCGCACGCTAATGCGCGGCCTGTTTGGCGCTCTGGGCTATAATGGACGGTCAGAGTTGGTTTCTTTTGCCATACAGACAGGTAGTTAACATGAATCTCAAGAGCCTCGCAATTGCCCTCGGCATGTCGAAAACGACAGTCAGCAGGGCGTTGAACGGCTATCCGGAAGTCAATTCCCGCACCCGTGAAATCGTCCTGGCCGCCGCCAAGAAAGTCGGCTACCGGCCCAACCCCCTGGCGCGCAGCCTGGCCGTCGGCCGCACGAATGTGCTGGGCATGATCTATCCCCTGCTGCCCAGCGACCTGGGCGACAGCGTCTTCCTTTCTGTCGTGAATGGCATGTCGGACGCCGTCGAAGCGTCGAAGATGAGCCTGATCATCGCGCCCGTCTCGCCGCAGAACGAACAGCCCTCGTATGAAACCATGGTGCGCGGGCGCCAGGTCGATGGCCTGGTGGTGGGCCGCACCAAGGTGGTCGACGAGCGCATCGCCTACCTGACGAAGGTGGGCTTTCCGTTTGTGGCGAACGGCCGCACGCGCGTCGACGCGCCGTACGCATATTTTGACTACGACAACGACACGGGCATCGACCTGGCCGTGTCCTTCCTGGCGGCCCATGGTCACCAGCGCATCGCTCTGCTGAGCGCGCCGCTGGACCTGCATTTTGCCTTTGAGCGCAAGGAAAGCTTTATCCGCTGCATGGCGCAGGCGGGCTTGCCGCTGGATCCCCACTATCTGCTCGACAATAGTCTCGACCGCCGCAGCGGTTACCAGGCCATGCAGCAATTGCTGGCTTGCTCGCCCCGTCCGACGGCCGTCATCGTCGACAACCACCTGTCCGGCGTGGGCGTGGTGCGCGCGCTGATGGATGCGGGTATCGAAATCGGCAAGGAAATCTCCGTCATCGTCTGGGGCAATGTGGAAGACACCTTGATCGGCATCAACGTCACCACCATCGACCAGCCCGACCTGCGCCGCGCCGGCGCCAAGATGGTGGAGATGCTGCAATCCTTGCTGGCCGGCACGCCGCCGGAACGGCTGCAGGAAATCTGGCAACCGGTGCTGTTGCCGGGTGCCACCGTGGGGCGCTGCCCGGAATAAAAAAACGCAGAGCCGAGGCTCTGCGTTGTCTTTTACGCCGCGTGCTTGCTGCCATCCGCCAGCACGGCCAACAACCTCGCCTTGTCCTTGCGGTAAGTATCGACGGCCGCTTCCTTGACGTGGCCGAAGCCGCGGATTTTCTCGGGCAAGGATGCCAGTTCCACGCAGGTACCGAGGTTGTCCGCTGTCAGGTTGACCAGCAGTCCTGCCAGCAGTTCGCGGTATTCGACGATCAGGGCCCGTTCCATCTTGCGCTCGGCCGTATAACCGAAGACGTCGAAGGTGCCGCCGCGCAAGCCTTTTGCTTTGGCCAGCAGCTTGAAGGCGCGCCACATCCAGGAACCGAACTCCGCTTTCACCAGGTGCCCCTTCGCATCTTTCTTGGCGAACAGCGGTGGCGCCAGGTTGAATTTCACGGAGAAGTTGCCCTCGAACTGTTGCTGCAATTGCTCCACGAAACGGCCATCCGTGTACAGGCGCGCCACTTCGTATTCATCCTTGTAGGCCAGCAACTTGAAATAGCTCTTGGCGACGGCCGTCGACAGCTTCTGGCCCAGTCCCAGGGTATTTTCGCGGTCGCGTACCTGTTTGACCAGGGTCAAGTAGCCATCCGCATACGCGGCGTTTTGATACGCGGTGAGGAATTCCACGCGCTTTTTGATGACGCTATCGAGGCTTTGCGGCATTTGCACGATGATCGCCTGCGACGGCGTGGCGATCTGGGTCACCTTGCGCACGTCGACGGCGGCGCGGCGGCCCCACAAAAAGCTCTTCTTGTTCGACTCGATGCCCACGCCATTGAGTTCGATGGCACGCAGCAGGGCCGCTTGCGTCAACGGGATGCGGCCTTTTTGCCAGGCGTAGCCGAGCATGAACAGGTTGGCGGCAATCGAATCGCCCATCAGTGCGGTGGCCAGCTTCGTCGCGTCGATGAAGTCGGCCGCGTCCGCGCCGCCCACGGATTCTTCGATCAGCTGGCGTACTTCCGCCGTTGGATATTGCCAGTCCGCATTTTGCGCAAACGTGCCCGGCGGCTGCTCGTGCAGGTTGACGACGGCCAGGCTTCTACCCGGGCGCATTTTCGACACGGCATCCTGCGCGCCGGCCGTCAGCATGTCGCAGCCCAGAATCAGGTCCGCTTCGCCCGTGGCGATGCGCTGGGCGCGGATGTGCGCCGGGGACTTGGCGATTTTCACGTGCGAGGTGACGGAACCATTCTTTTGCGACATGCCCGTCATGTCCAGCACGGACGCGCCCTTGCCTTCCAGATGGGCCGCCATGCCCATCAGCGCACCCACGGTGATGACGCCCGTGCCGCCGATGCCGTTGATGAGGATGTTGTACGGCGCCTCGCAGGCGGGCAGTACCGGTTCCGGCAGTTGGCCGAAGTCGTCCGTCTCGCCCGGCTTGCCCGCGCCTGTCTTGGTCTTCTTCAGGCTGCCGCCCTCGACGGTGACGAAGCTGGGGCAGAAACCCTTGGCGCACGAGTAATCCTTGTTGCATGAGGATTGGTCGATGGTGCGCTTGCGGCCAAATTCCGTCTCTTTCGGCAAGATCGACACGCAGTTCGACTGCACGCCGCAGTCTCCGCAGCCTTCGCAGACGGCGTCGTTGATGACCATGCGCTTCGGCAAATCGGGATACTCGCCTTTCTTGCGGCGCCGGCGTTTCTCGGCGGCACAGGTCTGGTCGTAGATCAGTACGGACACGCCCGGTACTTCGCGCAATTCGCGCTGCACGGCATCCATGTCCTTGCGGTCGTGCAAGGTCAGGTGGGCGGGCAGGTTCGAGCGGTCGCTGTAGCGCGACAGATCTTCCGTGACCAGCGCGATGCGGGCGATGCCTTCGGCCGCCACCTGCTGCGCCATCATCGGTACGGTAATCAAGCCGTCCACGGGCTGGCCGCCCGTCATGGCGACGGCGTCGTTGTAGAGAATCTTGTAGGTAATATTCACCTTGGCCGCCTGGGCGGCGCGGATGGCCAGGTAGCCGGAATGAAAGTAGGTGCCGTCACCGAGGTTCTGGAACACGTGCGGCAATTCCGAGAACGCGGCCTGGCCGATCCACGGCGCGCCTTCGCCGCCCATGTGCGTGGTCAGCTTGTTCATTTCCGGATAGATCGAGGTCGCCATCACGTGGCAGCCGATGCCGGCCAGCGCCAGGCTGCCGTCCGGCACCTTGGTCGACGTATTGTGCGGGCAGCCGGAGCAGTAGAACGCGGGGCGGAACGGCGTGTTCACGGCCTTTTTCAGGACCGCATCCTTGGCGTCGAGGAAACTCAGTCGCGCCTTGATCAGGTCGCAGGTGACGGGGTCGGAAATCAGGCGCGCGATGCGGCTGGCGATGACTCTAGCCACTTGCGAGACGGAAAAATCCGCCTTCGAGGTCAGCAGCCATTCGCCGCGCGGCGCCACCCATTCGCCTTTTTCATCGAACTTGCCGATGACGCGCGGACGCACGTCGTCGCGCCAGTTGTAGAGTTGTTCTTTCAACTGGTATTCGACGATCTGACGCTTCTCTTCTACCACGAGAATTTCATCGAGACCTTGCGCGAATTCGCGCACGCTGTCCGGTTCCAGCGGCCACGGCATGGCCACCTTGAACAGGCGCATGCCCACGTCGGCCGCCATCTGTTCGTCGATGCCCAGCTCTTCCAGCGCTTCCAGCACGTCCAGATACGATTTGCCGGAGGCGATGATGCCCAGCTTGGCGTTCGGGCTGGCTATGGTGGTGTGGTTGAGTTTGTTTTCGCGCGCGTAGGCGAGGGCCGCATAGATCTTGTAATCCTGCATCAGCGCTTCCTGGTTGCGCGCCTGCTGGCCCAGCGGGATGCTCGACAGGCGCGCGTTCAGGCCGCCTTCGGGCATGACGAAGTCTTGCGGAATCTTCACTTCCACGCGGAACGGGTCGGCATCGATGGAAGCCGACGATTCGACCGTGTCGGCCAGGGCCTTGAAGGCTACCGTGCAGCCGGAAAAGCGCGACATGGCCCAGCCGTGGATGCCCAGGTCCAGGTATTCCTGCACATTGCACGGATACAGGACGGGGATCATCGAGGCGGAGAACAAATGGTCGGACTGGTGCGGCAGGGTCGATGAGTATGCGCCATGGTCGTCGCCGGCCACCAGCAGCACGCCGCCCAGTTTGGATGTGCCCGCATGGTTCATGTGCTTGAAGACATCGCCGCAGCGGTCCACGCCCGGACCCTTGCCGTACCACATGGCGAACACGCCGTCGTATTTGGCCGGGCCGATCAAGTCCACCTGCTGCGAACCCCAGACGGCCGTGGCGGCCAAGTCTTCGTTGACGCCGGGCACGAACTGCACATGGTGCGCTTCCAGCTGCTTCTTGGCTTTCCACAGGTTTTCATCGAGGCCGCCCAGGGGCGAGCCGCGGTAGCCGGAAATGAAACCAGCCGTGTTGAGGCCCGCGGCCTGGTCGCGCAGGCGCTGCATCATGGGCAGGCGCACGAGGGCCTGGATGCCGGACAGGAAGATGGCGCCGGATGTGGCCGTGTATTTGTCGTCGAGGCTGACGGTGGTCAAGCGGGAAGGTTCAAGCGGTGTAGATGGCGCGGCACCGGCGTTTCTAGCGAACGCTGCGGAGCCGTTTTCCGTGGTCACGGACATGGCTGTCTCCAAAAGGGTGTTTCAGATAGCGGCTGTACAGGGGGCGCGCCCGGTAAGGCGCGCGCTGTGCAGACGGGACGGCCGCGTGTGGGCGGCACATAACTATTTTAAATTTAAAATAGTTAATGTGGTCAGTGTAGAACGAGTCAGGAGAGGGGGCAAATACGCTTTGGCGATGGGGGTATAAGAAATACTTATGTCATAGGCGAGAGCACGTGCGCCCCCACCCAGCGTCCGCTGCCGCACAGCTCGGCGGCCACTTGCAGCACCAGGTTTTTCACGGCGTTGCCCGCATTCGTCAGGGGGATGTTCTTCGACGCGCACAGGGCCACCGTGCGCGACAGCACGGGGCTGTGGATGGCGTAGCTGCGCATGGCGCCGCTGTCGAGTTCGGCCAGCAGGGGCGCGGCGGGCAGGATGGTGGCGCCCATGCCGGCCAGGATGGCCGATTTCAGGATGGCGATCGAGTTGATCTCGATCACGTTCGCCGTCTCCAGGCCCAGTTCGCGGGCGCGGCTGTCGATGCGCGGGCGCACGCCATGCTGCAGGCCCGGCAGGATCAGGGTGGCGCTCAATGCCTGCGGGAACGACAGCGCCTGGCCGGCGGGCGCGAACGGCGAATCGCTGCGGCAGATGAAACGCATCTCTTCCTCCACCAGCGGGCTGCAGGCAAAGGGCGTGAGCTGGCCATCGTCGAACAGCACGGCCAGGTTGATGCGGCCCGATTTGAGCTGTTCATTGAGGTTGCCCGTGATTTCTTCCGTCAGCTGCAGGGTGATCTCGGGATAGCGTTCGCGCGCGGCCAGCAGCAGGGGCAGGGCCAGGGCGCCGGAGATGCTGTGCGGCAAGCCCAGGGTCACATTGCCGGACGGCCGAGTGGCGCTTTGCGTGACGGCCGAGCGGGCGTCGGCCACCTGTTTCAGGATCGCCTGCGCATGTTCGTAGAACACCTTGCCCGCGTCCGTGCTGAGCACGCCCTGGGCCGAGCGGTGCAGCAGCTGCACGCCCAGTTCCTCTTCCAGCTGGCGCAGCTGCTGCGTCAGGGCCGGTTGCGCCACGTGCAGGATCAGGGCCGCGCGCGACAGCGAACCGTGATCGACGATGGCAACAAAGTAGCGTAATTGGCGCAGTTCCATGGGTCCCAATAGCGGTGCGTTGAGGGTGCGTTGAGCGGAAAAAACTGGGTGTTGCGCCGCAGCGCCGAACGCGGCCAGCAGAATAACAATTTTGTTATACTCATTCTAGCGCCTTCGGTGCTCCAGCCGTGTATTTGTGGGATGACCGCATGCTCAAGAAAGTTGATTCGTCTCAATTAAAAGTGGGCATGTACATTCATGACCTCAGCTGCGACTGGATGACGCATCCGTTCGTGCGCAACCGTTTCCTGTTGCGCAGCGACGATGAAATCCGCAAGATCATGCAGGCCGGCATCCACGACGTGGTGATCGACAGCGGCAAGGGCCTCGACGTGCAGGATGCGCCCACGGTGGCGCAGGCGCAGGCCGCCACCGAGCGCGAACTGGTGCAGATCGCCGCGGCGCCGCAAGTGGTCACGCGCGTGTCGCTGGGCATGGAGCTGGCGCGCGCCACCCAGGTGCGGCGGCAGGCCGCGAGCCTGGTGCGCACGGTGATGGCCGACGTGCGCCTGGGCAAGGCGGTCGAGCTCGACCGCGTGCAGCATACGGTGCAAGATATTACCGAATCGATCCTGCGCAATCCCGGCGCCCTCGTCGGCTTGTTGCGCATCAAGACCAAGGATGACTACACCTTCCTGCATTCCGTCAGCGTGTGCGCGCTGCTGGTGGCGTTTTGCCGCTCGCGCGGCATCGATGCGGCCACCACGCACCAGGCGGGCCTGGGCGGCTTGCTGCACGACACGGGCAAGGCCCTGGTGCCCGACAGCGTGCTGAACAAGCCGGGCCCCCTCACGTCCGAGGAATTTGCCCTGATCAAGCGCCATCCGCGCGATGGCTACGAGATCCTGCTGCAGTCGCCCGAGGTGGGCGCCATTCCGCTCGACATCGCCTTGCACCACCACGAGCGGCGCGACGGCAGCGGCTATCCGGACCAGCTGGCCGGCGACGCCATCAGCGAGCTGGCGCAGATGGCCGCCATCGTCGACGTGTACGACGCGCTGACGTCGGACCGCAGCTATCACAAGGGTATTCCCGCCGCCGAAGCCCTGCGCAAGATTTATGAATGGAGCAAATTCCATTTCAACCCCGTGTTCGCGCAGGATTTCATGCGCTGCGTGGGCATCTACCCGGTCGGCACCATGGTGATGCTGGAATCGGGCCGCCTGGCCGTCGTCGTCGAGGCACACGAAAGCAATCTGCTGGCGCCGAAAGTGAATGTGTTTTTCAGTACGAAGAGCAAGACCTACATCAAGCCCGAGACGGTCGACCTGTCGCGCGGCTTCGGCTTTGGCGGCGCCGACAAGATCGTCGGCCATGAGTCGGCGGCCAAGTGGCAGGTCGATCCCATGCGTTTTATCTCGCTGGCGGATGCCTAGAAAAATTCCGCCGTATCGTTCGAGGCGATGGTGGTAAGCAAGCCCTTGGCGACCAGCTCGTCGTAGTGGCAAGCCAGGTTGCGGCCGTGGCTCTTGGCGTAATACAAGGCCTGGTCGGCGCGGCCGAGGATGATGACGGGCGCCTCGTAGGCGTTGATGCTGACGAAGCCCACGCTGACGGTGACTTTGCCCACTTGCGGGAAGTCGTGCGCTTCGACATTGGTGCGGAAGCGGTCGATGATTTTCTGCGCATTTTCCAGGGTGATCGAGCGCAGCAGCACGACGAATTCCTCGCCGCCGAAGCGGAAGATGCGGTCTTGCGAGCGGAACGACGATTGCAGCTGGTTGGCGATCAGGATCAGCACTTCATCGCCATACAGGTGGCCGAACTTGTCGTTGACCAATTTAAAATGATCGACGTCGATCACGGCCAGCCATTGCCGTTCCGTGTCCGTATGGTGGCGCCGTTCTTCATCGACGGGACGCGGCTTGTCCGCTTCCGGTTCGCCGCGGCTATGCAGGATTTTCGCCAGCTGGTCGTCGAAGGTCTTGCGGTTCAACAGGCCGGTGAGCGAATCGCGCTCGCTGTAGTCGAGCAGGTTCTGGAAATTGCGGTACACGCTGACGATGCCGCCGATCACCTGGATCGTGGCGCCCGTGTACGGCGTGGGGTTGGTGATTTCCAGGCAGGTCGTGACCTGGTCGCCGATCCAGATGGGCAGCCACAGCAGGTGGCGGCCGTCGGCGCACAGGGTGTCGGCGCTCGCTTCATGGCGCTTGATGCAGGCGGCCAGCGCCGGGTAGTCCGACAGCGGTTCGCCGGGCAGGGTAGGGTCGGTATGCTCTTCCATGCGGGCCACGCTGCCCGCCACGATGATGGCCCGCGACCGCACGAACACCTGGCCACGCACGGTGGTCAGGGCCAGCACACGGGTCTGCGACGCGGCAGCGAGTTCCTGGACCGCCGAGATCACGGAAATGTCGAGCATCGTGTGGTCGCGGTGCCCGGTCATGTCCACCATGTGTTTCAGTAGGGAATCCATTGTCGTTCTCTGGAAAGTAGTCACACAAGTGTCGTCATACCAGCATTGCATCAAGCAAGAGCATGTTCGCGTCCGTCTACAAGAAGCCAAGATTTATTTGGTGGCATGACGCTCTTTACCGCCGGGCGAGAGGCCTTTCCAAAGAAGAGCTAAGCAGGATAATGTCTTTTTGCCTAATAGGCAATTAACGTATGCAATATTTCATGTAAATACATGATATTCATGCAGCACATTGTAAAAAACTTGCCTTGACGAAGGCTTTCAATCCGGATCGCAACAGTTGCTTGCGCCAGCCGTCATTTCAACAGGGTTTGATAATTTCCATATGGAAACTTGTGGCGCGTCAATTTGCCAAAACGTGGACGCTTTATAGTCAATGCAATGGCGCAGAAATTTACGGCAGGAAACATATTAGCAGGAATGGGCAATGTTTCACACCCGATTGCGCCAGGGACTTGTGATTCACTTTTGGGAGCTTGTCATGCATACCTTCCTGTCGGCAGTACAGCAGTTTGTCAAGGATGAGGATGGCATTACGGCAATCGAATACGGCCTGATTGCGGCCTTGATGGCCACCGCCATCACGGCCGGTTTCTTGCTGATCAAGACTAACTTGCTGGCCGTCCTCACCGACATTTCGTCGAACCTGGTGTTGACGCCCTAAGCGGGTGCCCGCTGCTGGCCGGCCGGCAGCGGGTTTTTCTTCGGGAGGTATGCCATGCCTGCAACTGCCTTGTGCGACCTGCTGTTGCTGTGCTTTGTGACGGCCGCTGCCGTCAGTGATTTGATCCGTCGCAAGATTCCCAATGGTGTGGTGTTGTCCGGCATCCTCTCCGCGCTGGCCTTGCACCTGTGGCTGTGGCCGCAAAGCGTGCTGCCGTTGTGGCTGGGCGGCATGGCGACGGGCTTTTTCCTGTTTTTACCCTTATACGTGCTGCGCGGCATGGCCGCCGGCGACGTCAAGCTGATCGCCATGGCGGGCGCTTTTGCCGGTCCCTGGCCCGTGCTGCAGATCTGTTTCGCCACCTTTGTCCTGGGCGGCCTGATGGCCGTGCTGATGATCACGTACCAGGGCAAGTGGCGCGCCTGCCTCGGCAATCTGCGCCAGCTGCTGTGGCCGATGATCGCGCGCATGGCCGGCATTCCCCTGGCGCCGACCGCATTGGGCAGCCATGCCAGCGTGGGCAACATGCCGTACGGACTGGCCATTGCCCTGGGCTGCCTGGTGGTGCAAGGGCGGCATTATTTCTGATTGGTATTCATTGCTATTGATCAATGGGCGCCAGTCCCCGCTCGCTAGAATGAATTCTGTTCAATGCAGTCTTAACTGGCATGGAGACGCAGCATGACCGAGGTCGATTATTCCATGAGTACCGACAGTGCGCCGCGTCCCGCCGACGCGAACCTGATGCCGCCCTTGCCGCCGCAGCCGAAGAGCTTGCGTGAAACGGGACTGGAGCGGCCGCTGGTCGTCGAACTGATCGCCAAGCTGATGTTTGTGGGCGGCAAGACACACCTGTCCGCGCTGACGACGCGCTTGCGCCTGTCGATCAATGTCTTGCGCGAAGTGCTCGATTTCATGGTGACGGAGCAGATGGCCGAAGTGGCCTGGCGCGGCGAATCCGACATCGACGTGCAGTACCAGCTGACGGGCGCCGGCAAGCAGCGCGCCAGCGCTTTTCTGGAGCGCTGCGCGTATATCGGCGCCGCCCCCGTCACCCTGGAAGCGTACCGCGCCATGGTGGCGCGCCAGTCGTGGCTGGCGCAGGAACAGCGCGTGGGCAGCGACGACCTGGCCGCCGTGCTCGGCGGCGCCCACGCGGGGCCGGGCATGCTCGACGTGGTCGGCGCGGCCCTGCATTCGGGGCGTTCGCTGCTGCTGTACGGTCCGCCCGGCAGCGGCAAGTCGACCTTGGCGCTGCAACTGGGGCAATTGCTGCACGGGCTGGTCGCCGTGCCCTACGCCATCGTCGTCGGCCAGGACATCATCCAGTTGTACGATCCGGCGCAGCACCTGCCGCCCGCGCCGCAGCACGTCAGCCATGCGCGCCAGGCGCTGGAACGGCGCAGCACGGATATCCGCTGGGTGCTGTGCCAGCGTCCCGTGATCCACGTGGGCGCCGAGCTCGACGCCGGCATGCTGGAGCTGCGGCTTGACGCCAGCGGCGGCTGCTACCAGGCGCCGCCCCATGTGCGGGCCAACAACGGCATGCTGATCATCGACGACCTGGGCCGCCAGCGCCTGGGCGCGCAAGAATTGCTGACGCGGCTGATGCAGCCGCTGGCACGGGGCAGCGACCAGCTGGGCCTGCCCGGCGGCGTGCAGATCAGCGTGCCCTTCGACAACGCCCTCGTGCTGGCCACGAATGTGCCGCCGGGCGAGCTGTTTGACGCCGCCTTGCTGCGCCGCATCGGCTACAAGGTGCAGGTGGGGCCGCTGGCCGAGAACGCCTATCGCGCCCTGTTCCGCCAGCAATGCCGCCTGGCCGGCATGGCCATCGACGAGGCGGCCCTGAACCACCTGCTGCAGCTGCATGGCGCGCAGGGACGGCCCCTGCTGGCCAGCTATCCGCAGGAATTGCTGGCGCGCATAGGCGACTTCGCGGGCTTTGCCGGCTGCGAAGCGCGCCTGACGGTGGGCGCCCTGGAACAGGCCTGGAGCAGCCTGTTTGCCAGCTGCGACATGCCGGCCGCCAGCCTGTGCGAGCGTATCGCATGAAAAACCGGCGCGCCCTCCTGATGATGGGCCTGGCCGTGGTGCTGGGGCTGCTGGCCGTGCTGCTGGCCTCGCACTGGCTGCTGCGCCAGACGCCGGCCGGCAAGGGCAAGATCGTCGTCGCCGCCAGCGATGTCAACCTGGGCCAGCGCCTGACGCCCGAGATGCTGCGCCTGGCCGAATGGCCGGCGGAAAGCCTGCCGCAAGGGGCGCTGCAAGACCCGGCGAAACTGGCGGGACGGGTGCTGAAAACGAGCGTGCTGCGCGGCGAGCCGCTGAGCGAAGCCAAGCTGGCGCCCGCCGGGACGTTGGGCGGCCTGTCGGCCCTGATCACGGAAGGGCGGCGCGCCATCACCGTGCGCGTCAACGACGTGATCGGCGTGGCCGGCTTCGCCTTGCCGGGCAATTATGTCGACATCATCGTGAGTACCCAGCAGGATGCGGGCGACCGCGCGTTTCCGCAAAGCCGCAATATTTCCAAGATCGTTCTCGAACGCATCCTCGTGCTGGCCGTGGCGCAGGAAGTGGGGCGCGACGAGACCAAGCCGCGCGTGGTCAATGCCGTGACCCTGGAAGTGACGCCGGAACAGGCGGAAAACCTGGACCTGGCGCGCAGCGTGGGCAGCCTGTCGCTGGTGCTGCGCAACCAGGTCGACCCGCAGCCGGGCGTGACGGCGGGCGCCACCAAGCTGACCCTGCTGGGCGGACCGCACGAGGCCGAGCCCGCGCCCGCCGCCGTACCCGCCGCCGTGCCCGTGGCGCCGCGTCCGGTGCGCGTGGTGAAGGCGGCAGTGGAAGCGCCGCGCCAGTGCAGCGGCGTCATCGACGGAACGCGCCAGTCGCGCGAATGTTTTTAGCCAACCATGGACACGCTCATGAACCGCGCCCTGCTGACTCTGTGCTGCCTGCTGTTGCCGCTTGCCGGCGCGGCGGCCGATCCTGGCCCCCGCTGCGGCGGCGAAGCGGCTACCCCCGGCCACCTGCAGCTGCAAGTGGGCAAGTCGAGCATGCTGCGCCTGCCCGAGGCCGTGCTGGCCCGCAGCGTCGGCAATCCGGCCATGCTGCAAGCCATGCTGGTGGCGCCCGACACCTTGTATGTGGTGGGCGTCGACGTGGGCAGCACGAATATGATCATCCAGGGCAGAAGCGGCGCGTGCAGCGTGGTCAACGTCAGCGTCAGCATGGACCCGGCCGGCCTGCAGACGACCCTGGCGGCCCTGATGCCGGAAGAAAAAGCCATCCGCGTGACAGCCGTGGCCGACACCCTGGTGCTGTCGGGCACGGTGCAGGATGCGGGCGCCGTGCTGCGCGCCGTCGAGCTGGCGCACGCGTATGTGCGCCGTGCTACGCACCCGCTGGCGCTGCCCAAGCCCGCCGACGGCGCCGCCTTGCCGGTGGCGGCCACGGTGCCGGCTGGCGGCGCGGCCAGCGCCAACAGCCGCGTCATCAATATGCTCGACGTCAGCGCGCCGCAGCAAGTGATGCTGGCCGTGCAAATTGCCGAAGTGTCGAAGTCGCTGCTGGAGCGGCTGGAAGTGGGCGCCACCTTGCGCTTCGCCTCCGGCAGCTGGGCCACCACCCTGCTGTCGAATTTCTTGAGCGGCACGGCGAATGGCTTGCTCGACGTGCGCAAGTCGAACGGCCAGCAGCTGACCATCGAGGCGCAGAAACAGGATGGCCTGGTGCGCATCCTGGCCGAGCCGACGGTGATGGCGATCAGCGGGCAGGAGGGCAGTTTTCTGGCGGGCGGCAAGATCTTCATTCCCGTCGGCCAGGACAACAACAAGATCACGCTGGAAGAGCGCGAATACGGCGTCGGCCTGCGTTTCACGCCCACCGTGCTGTCGGGCGGGCGCATCAACCTGAAGGTGGCGCCGGAAGTGTCGGAACTGTCGCGCGAGGGCGTGGGCATTTCCGCCGCCGGCGTCAGCGGACGCTCGATTCTGCCCGTCATCACCACGCGGCGCGCCGCGACCACGGTGCAGCTGTACGACGGCCAGAGCTACGCCATCGGCGGCTTGATCAAGAATAACCAGGTGAGCAATATCACGGGCGTGCCGTGGCTCAGCGAGCTGCCGATTCTCGGCGCGCTGTTTCGTAGCACGGATTTCCAGAACGACCGCACGGAATTGCTGTTCGTCATTACCGCGCACCTGGTGAAGCCCTTGCCGGCCGACGCCGTGCTGCCGACGGCGCAGCTGGCGCCGCCCTCGCGCGCGGACTTGATGTTGCGCGGCAAGATGGAAGGCGCCTTGCCGCCGGCGCCGCCGTCCGTGCCGCCGCCGCGCGCGGCCAACGGCTTCGAGTTGAAATGAGACGGGGAGACACGCCATGCCGAACTCGCTCCTGATACCGCTGCGGCGCCTGGCCGCGCTGCTGCTGGCCATGCAGCTGGCCGCCTGCGCGCACAGCAGCACGCCGCAGCTGGACCCGCGCTTCGGCGACGCCGTGCGCCTGGCCATGGCGCGGCAGGTGCGCGATCCGGCCAGCGCGGGCAATCGCACGCCGGCGGACGGGCTCGACGGCCCCAGCGCGCACGCCGTCATGCAGCGCTACCGCGCCTCGTTCGCCGAACCGAACGGCCAGGCGCCGCAGCCCGTGCAATTCATGCTGGGAGGCGGCAATGGCAAGTAGACGCCGGCGCCAGCGCGGGGCGATGCTGATCGCCTTTTCCATCCTGCTCATCGTGGTGCTGGGCTTTATCGGCTTGGCGCTCGACGTGGGGCAAGTCATCGGCCGCAAGACGGAATTGCAGAACCTGGCCGACAACGCGGCGCTGGCGGCGGCCGCGGAACTGGTGGGCACGCCCGAAGGCCTGCTCGCTGCCGTGGACAAAGCCAAGCACAGTGCGGCCGACAAGAGCGCGTACCGGCGCCGCATGGAGGGCGCCATCCTGTCGGACGCCAGCATCCGCTTCGCCAGCGCGCCCGATGCGCCCGCCAGCGAGTGGCATGCGGCGGGCGCCGTGCCCGACGCCGCCACGGCGCTGTTCGTGCGTGTCGATACGCAGGCCAATGCACCGTCGCTGGGGCGGGTGGCGACGGCGTTCCTCGGTGCCTGGTCGCCCGCGCTGCGCACCCTGGACACGGGCGCGCGCGCCGTGGCGGGGCGGACCAGCTTGTACCTGACGCCGCTGGCCGTCTGTGCGCTGTCGGCCAGCGCGGCCAGTCCGCGTACGAACGCGGCACTGCTGCCGGCCGTCGAGCTGCTGGAATATGGCTTTCGCCGCGGCGTGGCGTATAACCTGTTGAAACTCAATCCGCACGGCCCGGCGGCCGAACACTTCGTGCTCAATCCGGTGGGCCAGCCGGGCGTGGTGGGACCGTCGCAGCAGGTCGGCGAGTCCAGCGTGTTGCCGTTTGTATGCAGCGGCACGGTGCTGTACCCGCGCATCGGCAGCGCCCAGGTGCACGTGCACCGGCCGTTTCCCGCCACGTTGTGGCCGGCCTTCAACGCGCGCTTCAACCAGCATGCGGGCAGCGGCTGCCATGCCCTCACGGCGCCGCCCGACACGAATATCCGCGCCTATCCGAACACGGCCGCGAACTGGTGGATGACGAACACGCCAGACGCGCCCAGCGCCCTGAGCACCGGGAATCCGCTGCTGTCCGTGGCCGATCCGGAATCGAACGCGACGCCGCCCGCGGTCGGCAGTTATGGACCGCTGTGGTCGTTTGCCAAGGCGGTCAGGTACAGCAGTGTCAAGCCGGCCGGCGGCTACGTGCCGTTCGCCACCAGCGACTGGCCCAAGCTGTATCCGGCTAGCCCGGCCGCGCCGGCCGCCAAGTCCGGCTATCCGTCCACGCCGCCTTACCAGACGCTGGCTTATCAGACGGCGCCGACCGGCAACACGGGCGTGGCGCAGCGGCGCCTGCTGCATATTCCCCTGCTGGCCTGTCCGCTGCCGGCCGGCAGCGACGTGCTGGCGCAGGTGCGGGGCATCGGCCGCTTCTTCATGACGGCGCCGGCCAGCAATGGCATGCTGAGCGCCGAATTTGACGGCCTGGTGGCCGAGGGCACGCTGGTGGGCCCTGCGGAGTTGCTGCAATGAGGCCGTCCTGCCGCGCGCCGCGCCGCCAGGACGGCGTCGCCGCCATCGAGCTGGCGCTGATCATGCTGTTCTTTATGGGTTTGTTGCCCTTCGTGCTGCTGTTCGGCCGCGCGATGCTGGCGTACACGGCCCTGCAAAAAAGCGCGCACGATGCGGCGCGCTACCTGGCGACCCTGCCGTTGCCGCAGATGGCCAATGCCGATGCGGCGGAGCAGGGCGCCGTGTTTGCCCGGCAGATGGTGCGCCAGGCGATGCTGGAATCGTGGCCAGGCATGAGCACCGGCAAAGTCAATGTGGATTGCATCTATAACGATGACTTTTATAGCTGCGGCAACTACCCGATGGCACCGCTGCAGGTGCGCATCAAGGTGGCCGTGGACATGCCCGTCGATATCCTGCCCGAGCTGACGCGCAAGTGGCTGCCGCAGCTGGCGCCGATCCCGCTGCGTGCCAACGCGACATTGCGCTATGTTAATTAACCTGCGCCCCCAGCGGCAGCGCCAGGGCGGCGTCTTCGCTGTCGAGTTCGCCATGCTGGCGCTGCTGTTCTTTCTGTTCCTGTTTGCCCTGCTGGAAGTGGCGCGCGCCGTGTATTTATGGAATATGGTGCATGAAATCACCCGGCGCGCCGCGCGCGGCGCCGCCGTTAGCGATTTCAGCAATGCGAGTGCGCTGCAGGCCCTGCGCACGCACGCCGTGCTGCGCGCCGCGCCGGGCGTGCTGCCGCTTGGCGGCGGCATCAGCGACGCGTATGTGCGCATCGATTATCTGTCGCAGGCCGGCGGCGCCGTGCTGGCGGCCGTGCCGGTGACGGTGATGCCCGGTTGTCCGCAGCGCAACCGCATCAATTGCCTGGACGACCCGAACGGCGCCAGCTGCATCCGTTTCGTGCGCGCGCGCCTGTGCGTGCCCGGCGACGGCGCGCGCTGCGAGAGCGTGCCGTACCGGCCCATCTTGCCGCTGCTGGGCGCGATGTTTCCCTCCGGCGCAAACGCCGTGCGCCTGCCCAGCGGCGCCACCATGGCGGTGGCCGAGTCGCTGGGCTATCCGGACAATCCCGGTTTTTGTCCCTGAGCGCCACCTGGCGGCGCAGCCGACTGTGTAGACCTGAAAGAAGCGAGGAAGTGCGATGAAAGCCTTGATGATTAGCCGCGACGCCAGCTTGCACGATGAGATTGCCGCGCAGGGGGCCGCCCGCATGCCCGTGCTGCGTTTGCTGGAACGGCGCACCGGCTTGCGCGACGCCGTCGAGCGCATGCTGCCGGAAGCGCCGGAACTGGTGATCGTCGACGCCAGCGGCATCGATGCCGACGAGGCCGACCTGCTCGAGCGCCTGGCGCGCCAGTATCCGCTGGCCGTGCTGATGCTGCTGACGCGGGGCCAGCAGCAGGATGTGCTCATCCGCGCCATGCGCGCCGGCATGCGCGAAGTGCTGCAGCTGCCGCTGGTGCACAAGGCCTTCCATGAAGCGATGGACCGGGTCGATATCCAGGCCGGCGTGACGCAGATGCGCGACGGTAAGGTACTCGCCTTCATCTCGTGCAAGGGCGGCAGCGGCGCCACTTTTCTATCGACGAATTTTTCCTACGCGCTGGCCAGCCTGGCCGGCTGCAAGGTGCTGCTGATCGACCTGCACGGCCAGTTCGGCGACGCCACTTTATATGTCTCGGACCAGAAGCCGGCCATGACCCTGTCCGACATCTGCGCGCAGATCGCGCGCATGGACGGCGCCTTCCTCGCCTCGTGCCTGGTGCACGTGACGCCGAACTTCGGCGTGCTGGCGGCGGCCGACGACCCGGCGCACAAGGTCGACATGCAGCCCGAGCACATGGACCGCATCCTGGCCGTGGCGCGCCAGCATTACGACTACATCGTGCTCGACGTGGGACGCCAGATCGATGCGCTGTCGCTGCGCGCGCTCGACAACGCCGACACCATCTATCCGGTGCTGCAGCTGGCCTTGCCCGACATCCGCGACGGGCGCCGCCTGCTCGATATTTTCCGCTCGCTCGGCTATCCGGGCGAGCGCCTGCGCCTGATCGTCAACCGCTATGAAAAGGGCGGGCGCTTGCGCCTGGCGGACCTGGAGCAGGCGCTGGGCGCGGAAGTGGTGCACACGGTGCCCAACGATTACTTTGCCGCCACCGATTCCGTCAACCAGGGTATCCCGCTGCTGCAGCTGTCGCGCACCAGCGCCGTGGCGCGCAGCCTGGCCGAACTGGTGGAACTGGTGACGGCGCGCCGCGTGACGGAAAGCCGCGGCCTGTTCGACCGCCTGTTCAGTCGCAGCGAGGCTTAGGACAGGGACAAATGTCAAGGCTCCCGCCGGGGGCCATCATGGGAGCCGAGATGACTTTACGCGAACGCCTGGCGGCAAATGAGACGGTGCGCCCCGCCACGCATGGACAAGGCGCGCTGGCGCTGCACGCCTACCAGGAACTGAAGAAAACCATGCACCAGACGATACTCGACCGTATCGACCTGGAACGGCTGAAGCGCTTGACGGCCGAGCAGTTCAAGCACGAGCTGGCGCTGCTGGTGCAGCGCGTGATCGAGGAAGAGCGCATCGTGCTGAACCAGCACGAGCGGCATAGCCTGGTGCTCGACATCCAGCACGAGATGCTGGGCTTTGGCCCGCTCGAACCGTTGCTGGCCGACGCCAGCGTGTCCGATATCCTCGTCAACACCTGCGACAAGGTGTATGTGGAGCGGGGCGGGCGGCTGCAGCTGACGGACGTGACCTTCCACGACAATGCGCACCTGATGAAGATCATCGAAAAGATCGTCTCGCGCGTGGGGCGCAGGGTCGATGAATCGAGCCCGATGGTCGACGCGCGCCTGCCGGACGGCTCGCGCGTCAACGCCATCATCCCGCCGCTGGCCGTCGACGGCCCGATTTTATCGATCCGGCGCTTTGCCGTGCAGCCTTTGACGATCGCCAACCTGCTCGACTACAAAAGCCTGACGCCGCCCATGGTGCAGGTGCTGCAGGCGCTGGGGCAGGCCAAGGTCAACATCCTGATCTCGGGCGGCACGGGCAGCGGCAAGACGACCCTGCTCAACGTGCTGTCCGGCTTCATTCCCGGCAGCGAGCGCATCGTCACCATCGAGGATGCGGCCGAACTGGCGCTGCGCCAGCCGCACGTGGTGCGCCTGGAAACGCGCCCGCCGAACATCGAGGGCAAGGGGGAAGTGTCGCAGCGCGCGCTGGTGCGCAATGCGCTGCGCATGCGGCCCGACCGCATCATCCTGGGCGAGGTGCGCGGCGCCGAGGCGCTCGACATGCTGCAGGCGATGAACACGGGCCATGAGGGATCGCTGGCGACCATCCACTCGAACACGGCGAGGGACGCGCTGGCGCGGCTGGAAAACATGGTCGGCATGGCCAATGTGAACCTGACGCCACGCGCCACGCGCCAGCAGATCTGTTCGGCCGTGACGGTGGTGATGCAGGTGTCGCGCCTGACGGACGGCGGGCGCAAGCTGGTCAGCCTGCAGGAGGTGACGGGCATGGAAGGCGACATCATCGCCATGCATGAAATCTTCCGCTTCGAGCAGACGGGCGTCGATGCCGACGGCAAGGTACAGGGACATTTCTGCGCCACGGGCGTGCGTCCCCGCTTTACGGAACGCCTGCGCATGTTTGGCGCCCCGGTGCCTGACTCGGTGTTCGACCCCGACCGCATCTACGAATAGAAGGACGCATCATGGACCTGGTCTTCTACGGCTTTGCCGTGCTGCTGTTCGCCGCCTGCATCCTGATGGTGGAAGGCGCCTGGTTGTGGTGGTCGGGCACGCATGGCAGCGCGGCGCGGCGCATCAACCGGCGCTTGCGGCTGATGGCGGCACGCGGCGAGGGCGGCGGCGAGCGGGTGTCCATCCTCAAACAGCGCCGCTATGCGCGTTCGCCCGGCCTGGAGCGCTTGCTGCGGCGATTGCCGCAGGCGGCGCGGCTGGACCGGCTGCTGCTGCAATCGGGCTTGTCCTGGTCGGTGGCGCAGTTCCTGGGCGGCAGCGGCGCCCTGCTGCTGGCGGCCTTGCTGCTGTTGGCGGCCTGGTCCATGCCCTTGCCGGGCGCCTTGCTGCTGCTGTCCGGCGCCGTGAGCGCCCCGTGCCTTCTGGTGCTGCGCGCGCGCGCGGCGCGGCTGAAAAAGATCGAGGCGCAATTGCCGGAAGCGGCCGATTTCCTGGCCCGCGCGCTGCGCGCCGGGCACTCGTTTTCGAATGTGCTGCAGATGGTGGGCGATGAGCTCAATGAGCCGATCAGCGGCGAATTCAAGATGGCGCACGAAGAGATCAATTACGGCGTGCCGATGAACGAGGCGCTGCAAAACCTGGCCGCGCGCATTCCGCTGACGGACTTGCGCTACCTCGTCATCGCCGTGCTGGTGCAGCGCGAATCGGGCGGCAATCTGGCCGAGGTGCTGGTCAGCATCGCGCGCATCATCCGCGCCCGGCTAAAACTGCTGGGCCAGGTGCGCGTGCTGTCGGCCGAGGGGCGCATGTCGGCCTGGGTGCTGGGGCTGATGCCGGTGGTGATGATCGGCGTCATGGCGCTGGTCAACCCGCAATACATCCGCCTGCTGTGGACCGATCCCAGCGGCATCAAGCTGCTGTGGTACGCGGCTGGCATGGTGGCGCTGGGCGTGGTGTGGATGCGCAATGTGATACGTATCAGGATATAAAACTGGAGGTGGCATGAGCGGTGCACAACTGCTGTTCTTGTTGATCGTCTTCGCCGTGGTGGTGGCGCTGGCCCTGCTGGCGTGGCTGATCTTCTTTCCCGGCGCCTTGCGTCAGCGCCTGTTCGGCGCCATGGCGCCGGCCGCCAGCGAGGCGGTGGCCGATACTGGCTGGGTGGAGCGGGTGGTGCGCGTGGCGCAGCCGTTCAGCAAGCTGTCGCTGCCGGAAGAGGGCTGGGAGCGCTCGCCGCTGCGCACGCGCTTCATGAACGCGGGCTGGCGCCAGGCCAGCGCGCCGGCCCTGTACTTTGCCGCGAAAACCGTGCTGGCCCTGCTGTTTCCCACCGTACTGGGCCTGTATGCGGCCAGCGCCATGGCGGCGCAGCTGCGCAGCGTGCTGTTGCTGCTGCTGTGCGTCAGCGCCACCGTTGGCTATTACCTGCCCAACCTGGTGCTGGCCAGCACGGCTAAGCGGCGCCAGCGCGACATCTTTGAAAACATCCCCGACGCGCTCGACTTGCTGACCGTATGCGTGGAAGCGGGCCTGAGCCTGGAGCGTGCGCTGGTGAAGGTGTCGGGCGAAATCCACATCAAGAGCGTGGTGCTGGCGCAGGAATTGCAACTGGTGCTGATGGAAATGCGCGCCGGCTTTTCCAAGGAAAAGGCGCTGCGCAACCTGGCCCTGCGCAGCGGCGTGGAAGACGTCGACACCCTCGTCGCCATGCTGATCCAGTCGGAACGCTTCGGCACCAGCATGGGCGACTCGCTGCGCGTGCATTCGGAAAACCTGCGCGGCAAGCGCAGCCTGCTGGCCGAGGAGGCGGCGGCGAAGATCGCCCTGAAACTGCTGTTCCCGCTGATCTTTTGCGTCTTTCCCACCCTGATGCTGGTGCTCATGGGGCCGGCCGTGATCGAAGTCTATCGCGTGCTCGTGCCGGCCATGGCCAGCCGCTGAAAGGAGTCACCATGCGCTTGACGATTTCCCGCCTGGCCGCCGCCTGCGCCTGCCTGGGCCTGGCCGCCTGCACCACGCAACTGGCCCATGCACCGGTGCCGCAGTGGCCCGACGCCGATGCCGCCTATGCGGCAGGGCGCCAGCATTTCGAGCGGGGCGACCTGCCTGCGGCGCAAGCGGCCTACGAGCAAGCCCTGCGCCATGCGCCGCGCCATGTGGACGCGCGCAATGGCCTGGCCGTGCTGCACGCGCAGCGCGGCGAGCACGCTGCCGCCATTGCCCAGTGGCAGGCGTTGACGCAGGAGGCGGGCATGGCGCGGCCGCGGCAGGCCTATCTGTTCAGCAATCTCGGTCATGCCTATTATTTAAGCGGACGCGATGCGCAAGCGTTGACTGCGCTGGAACAGGCATGCCTGCTCGATCCGCTCAATGCGCTGGCCTGGCAGCACCTGGCGCAGGTACTGGAGCGGCTGGGACAGCACGAGCGCGCGGCCGTCATGCGGCGCCAGGCGGCCAGCTTGCGGGAACACGATGTGCGGCGCGACATGGCCGTCTTGCGCGGCGAGGCGGCGCCGCAGTCCGCGCCCGCGCCCGCGCCGGTACCGGATGCGCCCGCGATGGCGCGCGTGGAGATCACGCAGAGCGATGGCATGGCCCAGCTGCGGCGCGTGCCGGCGGCGGTGCGCAGCCTGCCCGCTAGCGCGTTGCTGCCCGCCGCGCCTGTGCCTGTGGCTGGCGCGCCGCATCCGCGCCTGGAAATTGTGAACGGCAACGGCGTGCCCGGCCTGGCCGCCGCGCTGGCGCGCAGCCTGGCCGGCACGCCCGTGCAGGTGGTGCGCCTGGCCAATGCTGGCAGCTTCCAGGTGGCGCGCACGCGCGTCGAATACCGGCCCGCGCAGGAACAGGCGGCGCGCCAGCTGGCCCGTCAGCTGGGAACGCAGGTGCAGACCCAGGTGCCGATCCAGGCCGCCGACTGCCCTGCCAGCGAGCTGCGCCTGGTACTGGGACACGACCTGAGCGACCCCGCCATGCTGCACCGCTATTATCTGCAGCAATTGCAGCTGGCCCGCCAGGCGCTGGCACGGCTCGGTTAACACGCATCGGCTGGCATAAAAAAACACGCGGCGCCTTGGCGGGCGCCGCGTGTTTTTGAGCGTGCCAGTGTTTATTTCGGCTGGCGGCGGCGCGTGAAGGCGAGGCCGGCCAGTCCCGTGCCCAGCAGGAACAGGGTGCCTGGCTCCGGCACTTGCAAGGGTTCGATGACGACGATGTCGGTGCGCGTGGACTTGGAGAAGTTCAAGGTATAGCTGCCGGCGGGCAGGGCGAAATTCGACGTCAGGGAAAACATCGCGAAGCCATTCGTGAAGGCGCGCGAGGTGGCGGGATCGTTGGTGCCGGCCGTCATGTTCAGGCTGAACGGGTCCAGGCTGCCGACCGTATGGTTGCCGTTGACGTCGCTGCCATTGTTGGCATCGCCGTCGGGCGCGAACTGGAAGATCACGCCGTCGGCATTCGCATTCGACAGGCAGCCGACGGGACTGGCGGTATTGCACGAGATATTGAAGATATCCATGATCGACACGTTCGACTTGTCGCCCATGGTCGTCACGCTGGTGCGCAGGTCGCGCCGTCCCATAAAGCTGAAGGTGATGAAGCCGGCGCTCGACAGGGTCAGGTTGACGGAGCCGGTCAGCGTGTCGCCAGCCGTGGCCGTGGCGGCGCCCACCGTGTTGCGCTGTGCTTCCGCCACGGCGCTCACGGTCGAACCGGTGCCGTTGAGCATGTTGCCGAAGGCATGCGCATCGCCGCGCGCGAATTCCAGCTTGGAACTGGGGCTGGGTGCGTAGTTATTTTGCGGCAAGCCGCTGCAGCCGCCGCCCGAACACACTTGCAGCACGTCGGCATTGGCGGCCGGGCCCGTATTGACGGCGCGCGGATTGACGGCCACGCCGCCCTGGAAAAAGGCGCTGTCGCTGGCGTTGCGGTTGGCGCCGGCCAGCGACAGCGCGCCGGCGCTGGTGGTGATGCGGAAATTGTTCAATTCGTTGACGGCCAGGCCGTACGCGCCGGCCTGCGCCTGACCGCTGGCCAGCAGGCTTGCCGCCGCCAGTGCGCCCAGCCAGCCCAGGGTCTTGCTTCGTGTGTGATCGACGTTCATCGCAGCCTCTTATCGTAGTCAGTCTCGGAAAATCCGGGGGATAAAGAATCCAGAATGACTTTCCTGGATTCATCTCGTAGACAGTGATAAGCAGCTTGCGTGCCACACAAAAAAAGCAATTCAAATCAAACGCTTGCGTAAAACGGACTGAGCTGGTGGAAGCAAAGTGTAAGAAAGGCCGACGCCGCCTGGCGGGCGGCATCGGCCAGCCTCAGGTACCCCGGTGATAGCCCAGGTGGCCGCCCGAATTGCGCGCGCAGCCGCAGCCGATGCGCGCCACTTCCTCGCCTTCCGTCAATTTCCAGTTGGTAATCGTCGTGTGCTGCCAGTCGATGTCGCTTTTCTTGACAGGTTTCACCGTCAAGGTGCGGGTTGCCGCGTCCGTGTACTCCATCAGCTCTTCGTCGTCGGCGATGTCGAAATGGCGGTGGATCAGGGAAATGCCGAAGCGGTCGAGCGCGCCATAGCGCTGCAGCACGTCGCGCAGTTCGCGAAAGCAGGCCAGGTCGTCGGGCAGCAGCGGGTCGACGGCGGAAATATCGGCGACGGGCTGCCATTGCATGGCGTGGATGTTCAGGCTGTGCATGATGTTCTCCTGTGCCCCTTGTATCAAGCCCAGGCTGCCAAAAGGGGGCTGGCACGCCTGGCGAAATGGTCATCGTGGCTGGAAAGCCGCTGCGGCGCTTGCGTCAGATCAAAGGTGCGGCACATCGTCTCTGGCCCCATCATTGCCCGGTAGAATAGGCGATGGCAAACAAAACCCCCACCTTCCCCGGCGCACGCACGGGCCGCGGCCAGGTCCTGGCCGTGCTGCTGTCGAACCGCGACCAGTCCGGCGCCGAACCGCTGCAAGGCCGCGTCTCGCTGGCCGCCATCGTGAAAGCGCTGAAACGCAAATACCATTGGCCCATCGAAACGCACAGCTTTCCCGCCAACACGCAGGACGGCCGCGCCAGCTGGGCGACCGTGTACAGCTTGCCGGAAAAGGTGATCGAGGCCGCGCTGGAGGCCGGCGGCCGGGAGTGGCTGGAGAGCCGGGGAGTGCCTGGACGGCGCTGAACGCGCCGCAGTACGCTATTCGAGCCGGAAGCCGACCTTGAGCGTGACCTGGAAATGCGCCACCTTGCCATCGACGATATGGCCGCGCGATTCCGTCACCTCATACCAGTCCATGTGCTTGACTGTCAGCGCCGCCTTGGCAATGGCATCGCGTATCGCCTGATCGCTGCTTTCGGTCGACGTTCCCACCAGTTCGATCAGCTTGTAAGTGTGTGCGGACATGATATTTCCCCAGGTAGGCAAGCCAGACATCGGGAGCCTGCTTTGCGCAGGCACGTGCCCATCTTGCGCCTAAACGTGCTGATAGTCATTGCGCGGTGCAGCAATGCGATTGCGAATCTGGCGAAGGCTGCCATCATGCTGGCAACATTGCTGCCGGTTAAAGCCAGGACTTCAGTTGGTTTTGTTGGCGTGTGGGTGGAGATAGTCCGCGTTGCGTCCCACGCTATGCGCTCACTTCGGGGCGCGATGAGCGTCAATGGCGCCAGGAGCATCCTGCAGGCGCCTGGGAAGAAAAAGGTTAGCTACACAACTAAATCGGTAGTCGTTTGAAGGCACCCTTCGTGAACTTCGATGCATTCAGCCCGGCTTTGATCTCTGAAAAAGGCGGGTCTCCGCAAGGACGGTGCACACGAAATACCCCGCTCTCCACCAATTGCGACAATGTTGCCGCAGGCTCCAGTCGAGTATGCTTGTAGGCGATGTGACTGTGATGCTCTACGAAAGGATGGCTTCCGACCTGAAGCTCGCAAGTTGCATCGAACGGGACGTTCGGATAGGTCGAACAAACGCATACCAACGCGCACATATTGTCAGGATAGCCATCAATGGGCGCTGGGTCATTTAGTACTACAAATAAATGAAACAAACCACCAGGGCCAGATGGTATGAGTAGTGTTTCCTTGGCTCGAGGTAACCAGCCGGGCATCATGCCGCCGATGTAAAAGCGGCGTTGATCGCCTGCTGCTCGCGTAATTGTTTTTTCAGTAACCGTGTTTGTTCATTATTGAATTTAAGTACTTCGAACAATTTTTCTAATGTGATGGGTACTGATGAGCCTTCAGGATCTTCCCACTCAGGGCAAATTTTGTGAGTGAGGTCGCGAATCTGATATTTGCTCAAATGACCAAAATCTTTCCAAGTTTCTGCGAGAACTTCAAACTCGGCGTCAGATAATTCCAGAAGGTCTTGCTCTGGCGAGCGAATCCGACTTCCGTCACGCAAAGCCACAGCATGATCCTCACGATCCGCGATCCACGCATCCCACCCATTATCTTCAGATGAGGACATGCCGTTAATGCGATTCAATGTTTGAGACAGAACAGGTCCGTGATCCATAGAAACAAGTTTGTCGCCAATGATCGGACCGCCGTACATCTCATATGAGCGCCGCTCTGCTAGATAAAGCAACTTCATCAGCTTAAGTACAGGAAGGCGGCCTTGGGCTTGGAATAGGAAGTAAGCGGCAACCTGCGCGGCTTTCTTTTCGGAGTATAAGTTTTGCATAATTTTGAGCCTCCATCGCATCAATTTTGAGCAATTTGGATAGCTATTCGAGATCAATCTACGCACAAAGTACATCGCTGTCAACATATTGCCATGCATGACGCTCTGGCCCATGCAACATGTGCGGAAAGTGGATGAAATCAGTTTAACTGTATAAACGTACAGTAATTTTGATAATTGTCAAACGAAATCGATAAGCAGCAGCGTATCGGCTGGATGGCTTTGCCGCTAGACGGGGCGGTCGGCCAACGTGCTTCTGCATGTCGTCATGCGGCAAAAAGGGTTCCACCGTGCACCAGCCTGGAAACCACACTGATTGATGCCTATCTTTGCCGGAAACGTCGACAAGAAGCCACGCTGGAAAGTAGTACGTGAGGTGTGATTGTTTGCAATCAAGAGAGGCGCAACTATAAGTTGGCGTTGTCACTTGCTTGCTACTGGTCCAAAAGAAAAGGGCTTACATTTCTGTAAGCCCTTGATATTCTTGGTGCCGACTGCCGGTTTCGAACTGGCCACCTGATGATTACAAATCAACTGCTCTACCAAATGAGCTAAGTCGGCAAAAACTGCGCGTTGCGAATTATACGCTATTTAATACGTGTCAGGGTCGGGCGGCCGCCTTTTTTTGGTGGCTCGTCGTCGCCGGGCGTGGCGTTGTCGCGTTGTTCGGGGGAGCTGGCCGGCACGGACGACAGGGTCGGACCGCTGGTAGCAGGGGCGAGCACGGGCGGCGGGACGTCGGCGGAGGCGGGGCTGTCCGTCGGTTGCGCGTCGGGATCATCGTTGCCCAGCACGGGCTCGAAGGCCATGCCCTGGCCGTTTTCGTTGGCGTAGATGGCCATCACGTTGTCGACCGGCACATAGATTTCGCGCGAGACGCCGCCAAAGCGGGCGTGGAAGCGGATGGCGTCGTTGTCCATCTTCAGGCCGCTGGTGGCGCCGAAGCTGATGTTGAGCACGATTTCGCCCTTTTTCACGTATTCCATCGGTACCGTGGTGCGCGAATCGACTTTGACCGCGAGATAAGGCGTGTAGCCGCTGTCGGTGCACCACTCGTAGATGGCGCGCAGCATATAAGGTTTGGTTGAGATTTCAGACATGGTAGGCACTGTGAGGCGGGAGCGCCGCCGGCAACAAATGGCGGGCGCACCGGTAGTTCAATGAAACAGAGCAACTGGAAAGAATCCAAGATGCCCCAGAAAGCGTCGCGAGCAAGCCCGATATCGGCTTGAGTAACGCAGCCGTACTTGAGTACGGCGAGTAACGCCAAGTCGAGAGCGGGCTGCGTAGCAGCTTTATGGGGATATCTTTTAGCGGCGCATCACTTTTTCCGAAGGAGTGAGTGCTTCGATATACGCGGGACGCGAGAAGATGCGTTCGGCGTATTTCATCAGCGGTGCGGCCGTTTTCGACAGTTCGATGCCGTAGTGGTCCAGGCGCCACAGCAGCGGCGCGACAGCCACGTCGAGCATCGAGAATTCGTCGCCCAGCATGTACTTGTTTTTCAGGAACAGTGGCGCCAGGGTCGTCAGGCGGTCGCGGATTTCCGCGCGTGCCTTGTCGTGGGCCTTGTCGTTGCTCTTGGCGCGTTCGCTTTCCAGCACGTGCACGTGCACGAACAGTTCTTTTTCGAAATTGAACAGCATCAGGCGCGCGCGGGCGCGCATCAGCGGATCGGCCGGCATCAGTTGCGGATGCGGGAAGCGCTCATCGATGTACTCGTTGATGATGTTCGATTCATACAGGATCAGTTCGCGTTCGACCAGGATCGGCACCTGGCCATACGGGTTCATGGTCGAAATGTCTTCCGGTTTGTTGAACAGGTCGACGTCGCGCACTTCGAAGTCCATGCCTTTTTCAAACAGGACCAGGCGGCAGCGTTGCGAAAATGGGCAGGTTGTACCCGAATAGAGAACCATCATTTTTTATAGTTCCTTAGAAACAAAGGGGGTGAAGCCGCGAACGGCTCACCCCAGGTCGCTTGTCCACTCATGCGGACAACGCAGAAACAGGCATAAACCGGCCTATGGCCGGCGCCTCACTTATTTGACTTCCTTCCAGAACGACGCGTTAAGGCGCCATGCCAGCAGAGCAAAGACCGACAGGAACAGCAGTACCCAGACGCCCAGGCGCTTGCGTGTCTGCTGTGCCGGTTCGGCCATCCACTCCATGTAGCCGACCAGGTCGGCTACCGCATTGTCGTACTCGATCTTGTTCAACGTACCTGGCTTGACCTGCTCGAAGCCGGCAAATTTGTGGATCTTCTTGCCAGCTTCGTGCGGATCATTCTCTTCCACGAACTTGGCAGTCTGGACACCTTGCAATTCCCATAATACATGCGGCATGGCAACATTCGGCACGACCATGTTGTTCCAGCCGGTCGGACGAGTGTCGTCTTTATAGAACGTACGCAGGTAAGTATACAGGTAGTCGCCGCCTGTGCCAGCGGAAGATGATTTCGCGCGCGAAATTACCGACAAATCCGGCGGTACGACGCCAAAGAAGGCCTTGGCGTCCTGCGGTGCCAGGGAAGTCGTCATCAGGTCGCCGACTTTATCGCCGGAGAACAACAGATTCTGCTTGATCTGGTCTTCCGTCAAGCCCAGGTCGCGCAGGCGGTTGTAGCGCATCGACACGGCGGCGTGGCAATTCAAGCAATAATTGACGAACAATTTGGCGCCATGCTGCAGCGCCGCCATGTTGGTCTGGCGGTCAGGTGCCTTGTCCAGCGGAAAGCCGCCTTCGCTGGCGAGAGCCATGGCAGGCACGAAGGCCAGGATGGCGAGCAGTTTTTTTGCAATCTTCATATGATGTATGTCCTTTGAGCGTGGCGTGAGAGCGGCTTAGTGCGGGTGAAACGTCACACGCGACGGCACGGTCTTGAACTTGCCCATGGCACTCCACCATGGCATCAGCAGGAAGAAGCTGAAGTAAATCAGGGTGCACACTTGCGACACGATGGTTTTCGCATCCGTTGGCGCCTGGGTCCCGAGGTAGCCGAGGATCAGGAACGACAGGCCGAAGATGGCATAGATGTATTTGTGCCAGGTCGGACGGTAGCGGATCGATTTCACTGGCGAATGGTCGAGCCATGGCAGGAACGCCAAGATCACGACGGAACCGCCGAAGAACACCACGCCCCAGAATTTCGCATCGAGCACCTGCGGCAGCATGCCGATGATGGCGACGATGGCGATGCCGGCGATGATGGACTTGACCGTCGTCGACAGGCGCGACTTGAGCCAGATGAACACCACGTAGGCGGCCACGACACCCATCAGCACGTACATGAAGTCGGCCGTGGTGGCGCGCAGCACCGAGTAGAACGGCGTGAAGTACCAGGTTGGCGCGATGTGCAGCGGGGTCTTCAGCGAATCGCCGGGCAGGAAGTTGTTGTATTCCAGGAAGTAACCGCCCATTTCCGGCGCGAAGAAGACGACGGCGCTGAAAATGACGAGGAAGATCGAGACGCCGAACAGGTCATGCACGGTGTAGTACGGATGCGATGGGATCGAATCGACCGGATGGCCATCGGCGCCCAGGTTTTCCTTCACTTCGATGCCGTCCGGATTGCTGGAGCCGACTTCATGCAGGGCGATCAAGTGCGCTGCAACCAGGCCCAGCAGGACCAGCGGGATGGCGATCACGTGGAAGGCGAAGAAGCGGTTCAGGGTCGCGTCGGACACGACGTAGTCGCCGCGGATCCACAGCGACAGGTCAGGGCCGATGAAGGGGATGGCGCCGAACAGGTTGACGATCACTTGCGCGCCCCAGTACGACATCTGGCCCCATGGCAGCAAATAGCCGAAGAACGCTTCGGCCATCAGGCACAGGAAGATGGCGAAACCGAACAGCCAGATCAGCTCACGTGGCTTGCGGTACGAGCCGTACAGCAGGCCGCGCGTCATGTGCAGGTAGACGATGATGAAGAAGGCGGAGGCGCCCGTCGAGTGCATGTAGCGCACCAGCCAGCCCCACGGTACTTCGCGCATGATGTACTCGACGGAATTGAAGGCCAGGGCCGCATCCGGTTTGTAGTGCATGGTCAGGAAGATGCCGGTGACGATCTGCAAGACCAGCACCAGCATGGCCAGCGAGCCGAAGATGTACCAGAAATTGAAGTTTTTCGGGGCGTAGTACTTGCCCCATTGGTCGTTCCACAGCTTGGTCAGGGGAAAGCGGTCATCGACCCAGCCCAGCGCTTTTTCGGCGGCGGGAGCGTCTGCCGGGAACTTCGTTTCTTTGAAAGCAGCCATGATCAAGCCTCGCCTTTCTCGTCTTTACCTATCAGCAATTTGGTGTCGCTCAGGTACATATGGCGCGGCACTTGCAGGTTGTCCGGCGCCGGCTTGTTCTTGAACACGCGGCCTGCCATGTCGAAGGTGGAGCCGTGGCAAGGGCAGAGGAAGCCGCCTTCCCAGTCATCGGGCAGCGACGGTTGCGGGCCGGGGGCAAATTTCGAGGAAGGGGAGCAGCCCAGGTGGGTGCAGATGCCGACGGCGACGAGAATTTCAGGCTTGATCGAGCGTGCCTCGTTCATGCAGTATTCCGGCGTGAATTCGGCGGGATTGCGCTGGGAATTGGCATCGGCGACCTTGCCGTCGGTCTTTTTCAGCGACGCGATCATTTCCGGCGTGCGCTTCAGGATCCAGACCGGCTTGCCGCGCCATTCGACGGTGCGCATTTCGCCGGGTTGCAAGGTGGTGATGTCTACTTCGACCGGCGCGCCAGCCGCTTTCGCGCGCTCCGACGGCTGGAAGGTGCTTACCAAGGCTCCCGCGGTTGCCAATCCAACTACACTGCCCGCCGCGCACGTGGCGACGAGCAAGCCGCGACGGCCTGAATCGACCTGCTTTTCGTTACTCATGCAAACCCCAATCAGTCAAAATGCGAATCTTTATTATGAGTGGCAGCCGCGAAAAACCCGTCGCCGAAGCTCTATCCCACTGATTGCCGCAACCCGCATCTTTGTACGGTAAAGTGGCAACATCCCTGCGGAACTTCGGACTATGGCGCAGCCCGTGCCAGTTTCTTGTTGATTATCCGGAAGTGAAAAAGCCACTTCTGGCAACCGCAAATTATAAGTGAAGCAAACAACGAATCAAACAAAAACGTTGCTTGTACCATAATTTATATACTTTTGCAGGAGGTGGCTAGTTCTTTCGAACTAGATGCGTCCGGCTGTGCACGAAATGGTCCTGCCGACAACCACAAGTTGGTGGCACTGGGAATCAATAGTATGATCGGCATGTTTTTTATACATATCCGAAGGAGAAATTCATGGCAATGATGCAAGAATTCAAAGAATTTGCAATGAAGGGTAACGTCGTCGATCTGGCGGTCGGTGTCATTATCGGTGGCGCCTTCGGCAAGATTGTCGATTCCCTGGTGCAAGACGTGATCATGCCGCCCATCGGCCGCATTTTCGGCGGCCTCGATTTCGCCAATTACTATCTGCCCCTGAATGGCCAGGCGACGACGATGACCCTGGTGGAAGCGAAAAAGGCGGGCGCCGTGCTGGCCTACGGTAACTTCCTGACCATTCTGCTCAATTTCGTCATTCTTGCCTTTATCATCTTCCAGATGGTGCGCCTGATGAACAAGGCCCGCCGCAGCGAACCGGTCGCGCCGGCCCCGGCACCGGCCACGCCGGAAGACATCGTGCTGCTGCGCGAAATCCGCGACTCCCTGCAGCAGAACGCACGCAACAGCAACAATCTGGCAAAATAAGTTGTTCCGGCACCGGCCGGCTGACCTGGGCAGAGAACTGTATGCGACGATTCTGGTTATTGTTTGCGCAAACCGTGACGATCGCGTTGGCGCTGTACTTTGTGTATGGCGCGCTGCGCCCGGCCAGCCGGGTACAGCAGCTGGGCTCTCCCGCCAAGCCGGTGCCCGTGGTGGAAACGGCGTCGAGCAGCCTGGCGCCCGGTTCCTACCGCGACGCGGCGGCGCGCGCCATGCCCGCCGTCGTCAATATCCTCACCCTGCAAGTGCCCAAGCGCGGTGCCCATCCGCTGGCGCGCGACCCCTTCTTTAAACGTTTCTTCGGCGACCGCGACCCGGACGGCGAGGATGACGAAGACTTGAAAAACAGCCTCGGCTCGGGCGTCATCGTCAGCCATGAAGGCTATGTGCTGACCAACAACCACGTGGTCGAAGGCGCCGACGAAATCGAAGTGGTGCTGACCGATGGCCGCAAGGCGCCCGCCAAGGTGGTGGGCCTGGATCCGGAAACGGACCTGGCCGTGATCAAGATCAACCTCGACAAGCTGCCCGTCATCGTGCTGGGCCAGTCGGAACTGGCGCGCGTGGGCGACGTGGTGCTGGCTATCGGCAATCCGTTCGGCGTGGGCCAGACGGTGACCATGGGCATCATTTCCGCCCTGGGCCGCAACAACCTGCACATCAACAGCTTTGAAAACTTCATCCAGACGGATGCGGCCATCAACTTCGGCAATTCGGGCGGCGCCCTGGTCGATACGCGCGGCAATCTGATCGGCATCAATACGGCGATTTATTCGCAAAGCGGCGGCTCCGTCGGCATCGGCTTCGCCATTCCCGTCTCGACGGCCAAGACCGTGATGGAAGCCATCATCAAGGATGGCCACGTGGTGCGCGGCTGGATCGGCGTGGAAACGCAGGACATCACGCCCGAGCTGGCGCAAAGCTTCAACCTGCAGCGCACCAGCGGCGCCATCATCGCCGGCGTGGTGCGCAACGGCCCGGCCGACAAGGCGGGCATCGTGCCGGGCGACATCCTGCTGACGGTGCAAGGCAAGCCTGTCGGCGACACGACGGAAATGCTGAACCTGATCGCCCAACTGCCGCCCGGCGAAAAAGCTAGAATGACGGTGCTGCGCAAGAATCGCGAAGCGGCACTCGACGTGATGGTGGGCAAGCGCCCCATCCCGAAAGAGCTTTCCAAATAGTTGTTGATCGGAATTTGACACATGCATGTGCGTGATTTGACCCAATTTTTACGTGAGCTGAGCGACAACAACAACCGTCCCTGGTTTGTCATGAACAAGCCCCGCTACGACATCCTGCGTGAGGAATTCCTCGCCTTGGTGACTGCACTCATTGCTGAACTCGGCAAGTTCGATCCGGCCGTGAAATACTGCAATCCGAAGAAGGCCTTGTTCCGCATCAACCGCGACGTGCGTTTCGCGCACGACAAGAGCCCCTATAAAACGCGCTTTTCGGCCGCCATCGCGCCGAACGACATGCGCCGTCCCAGCAAGGCGGGCGGTCCCACGTATTATCTGCAGATCGATGGCCAGGGCAATCTGCTGTTCGGCGCCGGCGAATACATGCCGCCGCCTGGCCGCCTGAAGGCGCTGCGCGAGCATATGCTCAACGACGCGCCAGGTTTTTCCAAAGTGCTGAAAAATAAGCGTTTGAAGGCCCGTTTCGGCACCATCCAGAACGAGGGTAAGTTGCAGCGCCCGCCCAAGGGCTTCGAGGCGGACGCCGAACATATCGAATTCATCAAGCTGAAGAGCTTTTTTGTCTGGACCGAAGTGCCGCTGCCCGTCAACGCACCGGAAAAACTGCTGCCGACCCTGGCGGAAGGCTTGAAGGATGCATGGCCGCTGGTCGAGTGGATGCGCGGCGCGAAAGAGCCCGAGGAAGTCACCGAGTAATTGCCGAAGGAGCACATGATGGCACTGGAGCACGCAAGTTCAGGACAGGTGATCGAGGTGCTGCGCAGGGACGGCGACGACCTGTCGCAGTTTTCCGCCATCGCGCTGGCCAGGACGGATGAACTGGAATTGATCCGCATGTGTATGCCCAAGGGCAAGACCATGCCCGAGCATCATGTCCTCGGTGAAATCACCCTGCTGTGCCTGCAAGGGCAGGTGGCGGTGGAAGCGCATGGCGGCGTGCACCTGCTGGGGCCGGGGCAGATGCTGTATTTGCTCGGCGGCCAGGCGCACGCGCTGGAAGCGCGCGCAGACAGTTTATTGCTGCTCACCATACTCATGCACAAGGCGGGCCGCTAGGGTTTTCCTGTCAGGCCGCCTCGGCGCGCGGATCGCGCGACAGCAGTTGCTGCACCATCACGTGCGGCAAATCCCCATCGAACAGCACGCCGGCCACCGCGTTGGTGATCGGCATGTCGACGCCCATGCGGCGCGCCAGTTCGCGCACGGCCTTGGCGCAGGGTACGCCTTCGGCCACGTGACCGAGTTCGGCCACGATGGTGTCGAGGGCCTTGCCTTGCGCCAAGCCCAGGCCGACGCGGCGGTTGCGCGACAGGTCGCCCGTGCAGGTGAGTATCAAGTCGCCCATGCCCGTCAAACCCATGAACGTTTCCGTCTGGCCACCCAGGGCCGTGCCCAGGCGCGTGATTTCCGCCAGGCCACGCGTGATCAGCGCGGCGCGCGCATTCAAGCCCAGGCCCAGGCCGTCGGCCACGCCGGTGGCGATCGCCAGCACGTTCTTCACGGCGCCGCCCACTTCCACGCCCACCAGGTCGTCGCTCGCATACACGCGGATGGTGCCGCCATGCAAGGCCGAGACGACGGCGCCGCGCAATGGCGCGCTGTGCGAAGCGATGGTCAGCGCGCACGGCAAGCCGCGCGCCACTTCCTGCGCGAACGAGGGACCGGACAGGGCGCCGCCGGGGATATTGTCGCCCAGAACTTCCTGCACGATCTGGTGCGGCAGCAGGCCCGTGCCGCCTTCAAATCCCTTGCATAGCCACACCAGCTTGCCGATGGCCTTGCCTTTCAGCTGGTGCAGCATGGGGCGCAGGCCCGCCACGGGGCAGGCGGCGATCAGGAGGCCGTGTTCGCCGCTGGCATGCGCGACGGCGGCGTCGAAATCGGCGCCGATGCGCAGCTGCGGCGGCAAAGGGAAGCCCGGTAAATAGCTGTTTTCGCCGCTGGCGGCCATGGCGGCCATGGCTTCGCCGTTGCGACCCCACAGCAGCACGTCGTGGCGGCCGGCCAGGGCCATGGCCACGGCCGTGCCCCAGGCGCCTGCGCCCAGCACGGTAATGCGGCGCGGGGCGGCCTTGGCGGCGGTATCGGGAGTGTTTTCAGGGGAAACTTGCATGCAACCTCAGTCTGGCAGGGGGAGGGGCACGGCGCGGCTGGCCGTTGCCCGGATGAATCTGGCGGTGCTTACAGGCCCCACACTTCGCTGGTCTTGACGTAGCCGCTCTGGCCATCCTTGTGGCGTACCTTGACCCAGCCGGAGCTCGGCTGTTCGCTCATTTCCAGCAGCACGCCCTTGTCGACGAGGATGATGGCGGAGGCGTTGTCGTCGGGGCTGGCGCGAACCTTGAGATTCGCGGCGCGCGCCACGACGTTGCGCTTGGCCGACAGGCCCTTGGCTTCCGTCCAGGCCATTTCGCCGCTGGCGTCGCGCACCTTGACCCATTCGCCGTAGCTGAGCACGACTTCCAGCGGCATGCCGCGTGGCGCCACGTACAGCTTGCCGCCCTTGGAGGACGGCGCGTCATACAGGATGACGGGGGTCGCGCCCACCGTCTTGAAATCGACGGCGTGGCTGGCGGCGGTGGCCAGCAGCAGCACGGCGCCGGCCATCCAGCGGAACTTGCTCAAGAGCGCACTTTTCAACATGATATTTTTTGAACCTTAACGAAACACGGCGGCCAGGCCGCCGTGTCAGGCCAGCCCCAAGGGGCCGGCGGGGTCTTGCCTGCAGCTTAGTGCGTCGTCGCGTCGCCTGCTGGAGCAGCGGCGGCAGCGTCGGCGATGGCTTGCAGACGTTGTTGGTAGAACACTTCGAAGTTGATCTCGGCCAGGTGCACTGGCGGGAAGCCGGCACGGGTGATCACGTCGGCGATGTTGGCGCGCAGGTAAGGGTAGATGATGTTCGGGCAGCCGATTCCCAGCAGCGGATCGAGTTGATCGGCAGGAATGTTGCGTGCTTCGAAGATACCGGCTTGCTTGCCTTCAACCAGGAAAGCGACTTTTTCGCCGACCTTGGCGGTGACGGTGATGGTCACGGTGGCTTCGAAGATGCCGTCGGCCAGAGGCGCAGCGCCCACGTCCAGAGCGACTTCGATCGCTGGGGCTTCTTGTTCCAGGAAAATAGCTGGGGAATTTGGTTGTTCCAGCGACATGTCTTTCAGGTAGACGCGTTGGATTTGGAAGACTGGTTGCAGATTTTCGTCAGACATGGAACGCTTTCGTTGTAAGGGACAAGAACGGCACACCGTTCAAATATGGTGCTTGCGGTATTCAAACCGCGCCGGGTAGGCGCGGCCAGATCAGGTGCGAGGGCAATTGTATCAAAACAATACGACAAAAAACCAAGCAATTTCTCGAACCCGCTTTATATCAGGCTGCCGTGCCGTTTAACAAGGGGTCGAGCTTGCCTGCTTGATCAAGCGCATACAAATCGTCGAATCCGCCCACGTGGGTATCGCCCACATAGATCTGCGGCACCGTGCGGCGGCCCGTGCGTTCCATCATCTTGATGCGCTCTTCCGGGTCGAGGTCGACGCGGATCTTTTGCACGGCGACGCCCTTGGCTTCCAACAGGCGCTCGGCGCGCACGCAATACGGGCACACGGCGGTGCTATACACAATTACGGGGACGGTCATGATGATTCCTTCTAGTTAAATGCCGGCTTACTTCGCCAGCGACAGGGTTTTCAATGGCAAACCCTGCTTTTTCCATTCGTCGAGGCCGCCTTCCAGGCTTGTTGCCTCAGCGAAACCGGATTTGCCCAGCAGGCCGACGGCGGTTGCCGAACGCGAACCTTTCTGGCAAACCACTACAATGGGGCGCGTTTTGAATTTTTCCAGCTCACCCAGGCGCTTTGCCAGTTCCGGCAGCGGAATATTTTTTGCGTCAGGCAAGTGGCCCGTGGCGAATTCTTCCGCGCTGCGCACGTCGACGATGATGGTCTTGCCACGGTTGATCAGTTGCGTGACTTCCAGCACGGTCGCGCGCTTGCCGCGCATCGACAGCAGTGGCCAGAGGAGGGCGCCGCCGGAAATAATGACGATGGCAAACAGAAAAATGTGGTCGATAATGAATTTCACGTAGGGTCCAATGGTTTAAGTCAATCCGCGCATTATAAAATAGAAGCTGGACGAGGTCTTTTTACGTTTTGCTTTTTTGATTTGAACCCCTTGAGAAGATAGAACTATGTACAAAATCGTTTTCATGCGTCACGGCGAGTCCACCTGGAACCTCGATAACCGCTTCACCGGCTGGACCGACGTCGATCTGACGGAAAAGGGCGTCAACGAAGCCAAGGCCGCCGGCCAGATCCTCAAGCAGGAAGGTTTTACGTTCGACGTGGCCTACACTTCCGTCCTGAAGCGCGCCATCCGCACCCTGTGGCTGGCGCTCGACGAGATGGACATGATGTATTTGCCGATCAAGAATGACTGGCGCTTGAACGAGCGCCACTATGGCGCCCTGCAAGGCCTGGACAAGGGCGAGACGGCCGCCAAGTATGGCGACGAGCAAGTACTGGTATGGCGCCGCAGCTACGACACGCCGCCGCCGCCGCTGGAAGCGAACGATGACCGCGCCTCGTACAACGATCCGCGCTATGCCGGCTTGCCGAAAGCGGCTATCCCGCTGACCGAATGCCTGAAAGACACCGTGGCGCGCGTGATGCCGGCCTGGGACGAGGAAATCGCCCCGGCCATCCGCGCCGGCAAGAAGATCATCATCTCGGCCCACGGCAACAGCCTGCGCGCGCTGATCAAGATGCTCGATGGCATCAGCGACAGCGATATCGTCGGCCTGAACATCCCGAACGGCCAGCCGCTCGTGTATGAACTGGATGCCGACCTGAAACCGATCCGTCATTACTACCTGGGCGACCCGGCGGCGATTGCGGCAGCGCAAGCGGCCGTGGCGAACCAAGGGAAGGCCAAGTAACTTGTTGTCTTTCTTCCGCGGCACAGCGATCGCCCCCTCTGCTGAACGACCCCTGCCGGCGTGGCGCGCCGGCGCCATGCTGTGCGCAGCGCTGCTCCTCTCGAGCGGTGCCGCACAGGGTGCCAAGCCCACCGAACGCAGCAAGCAGAAAGCGGCCGCGGAAGCACAACGTGCCGGATTGCAACAAAAGCTGACGGCGCTCAAGCGCGACATCAGCCGCACGGAAAGCGCCAAGGATGACGCGGCCGATACCCTGGCCGAGTCGGAAGAGGCCATTTCCAACGCCAACCGCGCCTTGCGCGACCTGGCGCAGGAACAAGGCGAGACGAGCGTGAAGCTGACGGCGCTGGGGCAGGAGCACCAGCAGCTGACGGCCACCGTCGAAAAACAAAAGACGCAGCTGTCGAAATTGCTGCGTGAACAATATGTCGCCGGCAACGAAGACCGCATCAAGCTGCTCTTGTCGGGCGACAATCCGAACCGCATCAACCGCGACCTGCAATTGATGGCGTATGTGTCGCAGGCGCAGGCGCGCCTGCTGGAAGCCTTGCGCGCCAACTTGCTGGCCGTGGAGAAAAACCAGGCGGACGTGCAGAACGCCAAGGATGAGTTGGAAGAAATCGCGCAGGAAGAGCGCGACCAGAAGGCTTTGCTGGTGCAGGAGAAGGCGCGCCGCGCCGCCTTGCTGACGAGTTTGTCGCAGCGCCTGGTGGCGCAGCGCAAGGAAGTGGGCAATGTCGAGCGCGACGAACAGCGCATGGGCAACCTGGTCGACAAGCTGGCGAAACTGATCGAAGAGCAGGCCGCCGCCGCCGCGGCCGAAAAGAAACGCCAGCAATTGCTGGCCGAACAGCGCGCCGCCGCAAAAGCGGCCGCCGATGCCAAGATCGCGGCGGAAAAACGCGAACGCCTGCTGGCCGCGCGCGCCAAGGCCGCCCAGGCGCAGGCCGAACGCGAACGCATTGCGAAAGAGCAACAAAACAAATCGGGCAAGATCAAGCCGCAGACGCCGCCACCGCCGCCCGTGAAGCTGGAACCGATCGATGACGACGAGCCTCCGCAAGTGGCCAAGGTGGCACCCAAGCCCGAGCCGAAGCCGGAACCGGAGCCGGAACGCCCAAGCCTGGGGCCGGCCGCGCCGGCCGGCGCCTTTGCCAGCATGAAAGGGCAGCTGCGCGCGCCCGTGGCGGGCAAGATTGCCGCCCGCTTCGGCAGCAAGCGCGGTGACGGCCCCAGCTGGAAGGGCGTGTTCATCCGCACGGGCGAAGGCAGCGAGATCCACGCCATCGCCGGCGGCCGCGTCGTGTTTTCCGACTGGCTGCGCGGTTTCGGCAATTTGATCATCGTCGACCATGGCGGCCAGTACATGAGTATTTATGGCAATAACCAATCCTTGCTGAAACGCGTGGGCGATGCCGTCAAGAGCGGCGATGCCATTGCCAGCGCGGGCAACAGCGGCGGCAACGAGGAATCAGGGCTATACTTTGAACTGCGTCATCAGGGCCGCGCCTTCGACCCCGCCACCTGGGTGAAGTTTTAAGTTCCCACCATTGCTGCGGCAGCGAAATTGTAGATTGCGAAGAATTCATGGGTATCAAAGTCAAAAGTATCGGCCTGATCGGTCTGGGCGTACTGGCCGGCATCGGCATGTCGCTGCAGTACCCGGCCGTGGCGCAGAAAATCACGAATGCCCCGCTGCCGCTCGACGAGCTGCGCCAGTTGTCCGACGTCTTCGGCCTGATCAAGACTGATTACGTCGAGAAGGTGGAAGACAAGAAACTCTTGACGGAAGCCATCTCCGGCATGGTCTCGTCGCTGGACCCGCATTCCGTCTACCTGGATAAAAATGCCTTCAAGGAAATGCGCGAAAGCGTGCAGGGCAAGTTTGTCGGCATCGGCATCGAAGTGAGCATGGAAGACGGCTACGTGAAAGTCGTCTCGCCCATCGAGGACAGCCCGGCCGCCAAGGCCGGCATCCTGGCGGGCGACTTGATCACCCGTCTCGACAACATTCCGCTGAAAGGCCTGCAGCTGGAAGAGGTCATCAAGAAGATGCGCGGCCAGCCTGGCAGCAAGCTGGTGCTGACGATGTCGCGCAAGGGCGAAAGCAAGCCGCTGGTCTTCCCCATCGTGCGCGAGGAAATTCGCGTGCAAAGCGTGAAGGCCAAGATGGTCGCGCCCGGCTATGCCTGGCTGCGCATCGCCCAGTTCCAGGAACCGACCGTCGATGACATGGTCAAAAAGATCAACGCGCTGTATGCGCAAGACCCCAAGCTCAAGGGCCTGGTGCTGGACTTGCGCAACGATCCCGGCGGCGTCGTGCCGGGTGCCATCGGTGTGGCGACAGCATTTCTTCCGGGTAACTCCGTGATCGTTTCCACCAAGGGCCAGCTGCCTGAGTCGAAACAGGTGTTTTATGGCCGCCGCGAATTCTATGCGCCGCCGGGCGCCAAGGCCGACCCGCTGGCCAAGCTGCCGGCCGCGCTGAAAACCGTGCCGCTCGTGGTGCTGGTCAATGCCGGTTCCGCGTCCGCCTCGGAAATCGTCGCCGGCGCCTTGCAGGATTACCAGCGCGCCACCGTCATCGGCACGCAGACGTTCGGCAAGGGTTCCGTGCAAACCTTGCGCCAGATCACGGCCGACACGGCCGTCAAGCTGACGACGGCCCGCTATTACACGCCGAAAGGCCGCGCCATCCAGGCGCGCGGCATCGTGCCCGACCTGCTCGTCGATGAAACGGCCGAAGGCGACGGCTGGAACAGCCTGCGCGTGCGCGAGGCGGACCTGGAAAAACACCTGAGCAGCGACGACGGCAAGCCGGAAGCGGCCAAGCCGACCATGGAAGGCATGCAGGATCAGCTGGAAGAAGAGCAGCGCCTGATCGCCACGGCGAAAAAACGCAAGCCGCTCGAATACGGCGCCAAGGACGATTTCCAGCTGCAGCAAGCCTTGAACCATTTCCAGGGCTTGCCGGTGCAGCTGGCCAAGGTGGACCCGAAGGTGGAGAAGATCGGCGCCAAGCCGGAAATCGCTTCCGACATCAAGGCGGACGACAAGAAGATTCCCGTGCGAAAACCGTAGTCGCCGCCATGAACGACGCTCAACTGCTGCGCTATTCGCGCCACATCCTGTTAGACGAGATCGGCATCGAAGGCCAGCAAGCCTTGCTCGACGCGCATGTGCTGGTGATCGGCGCCGGCGGACTCGGTTCGCCGGCCGCCATGTACCTGGCCGCCAGCGGCGTCGGCAAGCTGACCCTGGTCGATGACGATACGGTCGATCTGACCAATCTGCAGCGCCAGATCGCCCACACCACGCAGCGCGTGGGCCAGCCGAAAGTGCTGTCGGCGCGCGAAACCTTGACCGGCATCAATCCCGAGATAGCCATCATCGCCTTGCAGGAGCGTCTGGACGGTGCGCGACTGGCCGAACTGGTCTTGTCCGCCACGGTGGTGCTCGACTGCACCGACAACTTCGCCACGCGCCACGCCGTCAACCGCGCCTGCGTGGCGGCCAGGGTGCCGCTGGTGTCGGGCGCCGTGATCCGTTTCGACGGGCAAGTGAGCGTGTTCGACCCGCGCACGGGCACCCAGCCCTGTTATTCCTGCCTGTTTCCGCAGGAGCAGCAGTTCACGGACGAGGCGTGCTCGACCATGGGCGTGTTCGCGCCGCTGGTCGGCGTGGTGGGCGCCATGCAGGCGGCCGAGGCCTTGAAACTCATCATGGGTGCGGGCGAATCTCTGGCCGGGCGCCTGCTGCTGCTCGACGGTTTGCACATGGAATGGAGCAGTATGCGCGTCGCGCGCGATCCCGGCTGCGCCGTTTGCGGCGAAGTGGTCTTGCCCGCCTGACGGCCGCCGCACAAATTTTTCCCCATATGACAGGCTTTGTCATATTTCCGCTTTATACTCTGCTCTCATTACTCACCTTCTTCTCTCTTTCTTATGCAAAACGCAGCAAACCATCCGATACGCCAGCGCCGCGCGCGCGGCTTCACTTTGATCGAAATCATGGTCGTGGTGGTGATCATGGGCATCCTCGCCTCGCTGGTGGTGCCCAAGCTGATCGCCCGCACGGGCGAGTCGAAAGTGGCGGCGGCGAAAGTCGACATCGCCACCGTGATGCAAGCCTTGAAACTGTATCGCCTGGATAACCAGCGCTACCCGACCACCGAGCAGGGCTTGCAGGCGCTGATCGAAAAACCGACCACGGGCCCGGCCGCGAATGGCTGGAAAGCGGGCGGCTACCTGGAAAAGATGCCGAAGGATCCATGGGGCAACCCGTACCAGTTCCTGTCGCCGGGCGTGAAGGGCGAAGTCGATATCATCTCGCTGGGCGCCGACGGCCAGCCTGGCGGTAGCGGCGACGATGCCGATATCGGCTCCTGGGAACTGTAAGTTTTCCATTGCATGCCTGCCATGACCACCGGTCGCGCACTGCCCCGGCCACGCGCCAGCGGCTTCACGCTGATCGAATTGCTGGTGGTGATGGTCATCATCGGCGTTACCCTGGGCCTGGTGTCGCTGAACGCGATGCCGAATGGCCAGCAGGCGCTGCAAAAGGAAGCCGAGCGCATCGCCCTGCTGCTGCAGCTGGCGCGCGATGAAGCCATCGTGCGCAGCCGGCAGGTGGCGTTCGAGGCGGACGAAAATCAATACCGTTTCCTGGTCCTCAATGAAAAGCTGTGGCAACCCGTGACGCAGGACGATTTGCTGCGCGAGCGCGCGTTTGCGAATACCCCCATGCTGCTCAGCGTGCAGCCGTCGAGCAGCGTGGCCCAGCCGCTGCGCATCATCTTCGGCCGCGAACCGGTCGACAAGCCTTTCGTGCTGACCCTGGCCAGCGGCGAGCGCAGCGTGGCCATCCGCGCCGACGGTATCGGCCACTTCACGGTCGAGCAATGATGGCCTTCCCACGACAACGCCGCCAGCTTGGCTTCACTTTGCTGGAAGTCCTGGTCGCCCTCGTCATCGTCGGCACGGCCCTGGGCGCCTCGCTGCGCGCCGTCGGCAGCCTGACGCAGAACAGCGATGGCTTGCGCAGCGCCATGATGGCCACCTGGTCGGCGGAAAACCACCTGGTGCGCCTGCGCCTGGCGAAGACGTTCCCGCAGACGGGCAAGCGCACGGTCGATTGCCCGCAGGGCGACCTGAAGCTGATCTGTGAAGAGGAAGTGGTGGCCACGCCGAATCCCCGTATCCGCCAGGTGCGCGTCAACGTGTACGACGTGCAATATCCGGCCCGCCGCATCGTGCGCCTGGTCTTGCTTTCCTTTAACGACTGATGGCGCGCCGCCCCGTCCCTGCTGGTGGTTTCACGCTGATCGAGCTGCTCGTGGCGATCGGCATCCTGGCCATGGTCGCCGTATTGGGCTGGCGCGGCCTGGACAGCATCATGCGTTCGCGCGAAGTGCTGACCAGCCAGCTGGAGCAGGCGCGCGGCATGCAGCTGGCGTTTGCCCAGATGCAAAGCGATTGCGACCACCTGGCCGGTGCCGGGCAGAACAACAACTTGCTGAATGGCCGCATCAACCTGACGGCGGAAAACGACCGCCTGACCCTGGTGCGCCTGGCCGCGTCGGAGCAGGAGCCGCAGCAGTTGCAAGTGGTCACTTACCGCCTGCGCGGCGGCGTGCTGACGCGGCGCGAGTCGAACGGCACGCGCGACCTGGCCGTGCTCGACACCCTGTGGCAGGCGGCGCGCGACGATACCGATACCTCCAGCGCCGACGTGACCCTGATGCGCGGCGTCGACAGCATGGTCATGCGCGGCTGGAACAATGGCGCCTGGAACGTGCTGACGGCCGGCGCCACCATCTCCGCGCAAGTGCCGGGCCTGGAAGTGACCTTGCAGATGCCTGGCCAGGACGCGGGCCTGTCCAAAGTCTTTTTATTGGGGCCGGGATGAAGCCGTTCATTCGCCCCGCGCGCCAGCGCGGCGTGGCCGTCATCACGGCCCTGCTGCTGACGGCGCTGGCCATCACGGTCGTCGCCAGCCTGTTCTGGCAGCAGCAGGTGCAGGTGCGCTCGATGGAAAACCAGCGCCTGCGCCTGCAGACGCAGTGGGCCATGCGCGGCATGGTCGACTTTGCCCGCTTCTGGCTGCGCCAGGACAATCCCATGCTGACGGCCGCCGATGGCGTCTGGGCCACGCCCATCGAGGAAGCGCGGCTCGACGATTATGTGGACCGCGAAAAGGTCGATACGGAAAAATTCGACGCCACCGTCTCGGGCCGCGCGCTCGATGCGCAGGCGCGTTTCAATATTACCAACCTGGTCGACGCCACGGGCACCGTCAATCCGAAGCAGGTGCTGGCCTACCAGCGATTATTGTCAAATATGAAGCTCGACAGTGGCCTGGCGCAAGCGACGGCCGATGCCGTGCTGCGCGCCAAGCCGAAACCGCGCAGCAGCGGCGCCGACGGCAAGACGCCCGCCGCCAAGCCCGCCACGAGCGGCGGCAGCGAACCGGTGGCGTTCACGCAGGTCGAGGATCTGCTGGCCGTGCCCGGCTATACGCCGCAGATGATCGAGCAGCTGCGTGATGTCGTCATCATCCTGCCGGAACTCACGCCGATCAACGTGAATACGGCCCCGGCCGAGGTGCTGGCGGCCGTGACGATGATGTCGCTGTCCGAGGCCAGCGCCCTGACCTTGAGCAATCCGCGTAAAAAGTTTGTCGATTTTGCAAACTTCAAGAATAATATTAGTGGCAATGTGATTGAAGGCGTCGAGCTTGACGTGAAGAGCCGCTACTTTCTCACCGTCATCCGCGTGCGGCTGGACCGCGCCGCCCTGGATGCCGTGGCGCTCGTCAATCGAAAAACGGATCCGCAGCGCACCACCAGCCTGGTCTGGCTGCGGGAAAATTAACAGCTGAAAGCGAGTCACTTTGACAATATTGTATATCCGTCACCCGGCCAAGGCGTCCACCGATAGCGCGCCCGCCTGCTCCTTCGTGCTGGCCGGCGACGGCGGCACTCTGCTGCAGCAAGGCAGCGCGCCGCTGGGCAGCCTGGGCCAGCTGATCGCCGGCGCGAAGCAGGTGGTGCTGCTGCTGGCGGCGGCCGACGTGACCCTGCTGCGCCTGAAAACCCCGCCGCTGGCCGGCGCCCGTTTGCGCGCGGCCTTGCCGGGCCTGGTGGAAGAACACATCCTCGGCGACGCCCAGGATTGCCTGCTGGCCGCTGGCGCGCCCGATGCGGCCGGCATGCGCACGGTGGCCGTGGCGCAGCGCGCCTGGGCCGAGGTGTTGGTAAAAGCTTTGCTGGCGCAGGGCGCGCGCAAGGTGGCGCTGCTGCCGTCGCAGCTATGCCTGCCCTTGCAGCCGGGCAGCGTGACGGCCGCCCTGCACGCGGCCGGCGACAGCCTGGAACTGGCCTTGCGCCAGGCGCCGCAGGAGGGGCTGGGCCTGGTCTTGCCGGCCCAGCCGCAGCAGGCGCTGCTGACGACGCGCGCGTTTGCCGGCGACGTGCCCCTGACGGTCTACGTGGCGCAGGCCGAGCTGGCGCAGTATCAACAGCTGGCCGCCGGCATGCACGGCGTGACGGTGGAGCCCGACCACTGGGCGCACTGGATCGCCGGCGCCAGAGGGGCGGGGATGGATCTGGCCCCTGCCCTGGGCACGGCCACGGGATCGGCCACCGAGTGGCGCCGCTGGCGCTGGCCCATCCGTCTGGCGCTGCTGGCCGTGATCGTCAACCTGGCCGGCATGAATATCGAATGGATGCGTTTGAAGCGCGAGGCGGCCACCGTGCGCACCTCGATGCAGCAAACCTTCAAGGCTGCGTATCCGAACGAGGCGCCCGTGTACGGGCTGGAAGCGGAACAGATGCGGCGCAATATCGCCGCCGCCCGCCTGCAGGGCGGGCAGGCGAGCATGGATGACTTCACCAGCATGAGCGCGGCGCTGGGCGAGGCGCTGGGCGGCCTGGCCGGGCGCGGCGTGGTGGCCTCGCTGGAATACCGCGAGCGCGCCCTGATCGTCAAGCTGAAGCCGGACATGGTCGACGCCAGCGCCCAGGCACAGGTGCGCGACGGCCTGGCCGCGCGCAAGCTGGCCTTGAATGAAACGGCGCCGGGCGTGTGGAAGATCACGCCGGCCACGGGAGCAAAAGCATGAGTGCAGCAGTGAACAAGGCGCGCGCCGCGCTGGTGGGCCGGCAGCAGGCGGTGCTGGCCTTCTGGGCCGAGCGCACGCAGCAGGAGCGCAAGCTTTTGAGCATCGGCGGCGTGGTGGCGGGGCTGGCCCTCGTCTACGCCGTGTTTTTCGAGCCGGCCTGGACGGGACGCATCGCCTTGCAAAAGAGCTTGCCCGAGCTGCGCCAGAATGCGGCCCAGCTGCAGGCGCTGGCGCGTGAGGCGGGCGAACTGGCGCGCCAGGCGCCCGTGCAGGTGGCGCCCATGAGCCGCGACAGCCTCGAGGCCTCGCTGAAGGCGCGCGGCCTGGCGCCGCAATCGCTGTCGCTGACGGGAGAATACGCGCGCGTGCAGTTGAACGGCGTGCCGTTCGCCAGCGTCATGCTGTGGCTGGACGGCTTGCGCCGCGAAGGCCGCGTGGCGGTGCAGGAAGCGAAGATCACGGCGCAGACGGTGCAGGACAAGGCGGTGGCGGGCCTGGTCGACGCCAGCCTGACCCTGCACCAGAGCCCGGGCGCGGCACGATGATGCGCCTGCTTGGCTGGCTGCTGGCCATCATCGTCAGCGTCTGCGTCACCCTGCTGGTGTTTTTCCCGGCCAGCTGGGTGGCCAGTATCGTGGAGAAGCAGACGGGCGGACGTTTGACCTTGGGCGACGCGCAAGGTACCCTGTGGCGCGGCTCGGCCTTTATCGGCGGGGCGGCCAGCGCGAATGGCGCCGTGACGCCCCTGCTGCCGGGGCGTTTCAGCTGGCGCATTTCGCCCTCGGTGCTGTGGGGATCGGCGGACGTGGAACTGCAGAATCCGCAGGCGCTGTCGCAGCCGGTGAACCTGCGCGGCTCGTGGTCGCACTGGCAAGTCAGCCCGGCGGCCCTGCTGCTGCCGGCCGATGGCCTCGGCGGTCTCGGTGCGCCGTTAAACACCGTGGCGCCGACGGGCAGCATGCGCCTGTCGTGGAGTACCTTGCAGCTGGCCCTGGAGCAGCGGCAGTTTTCCGCCGTCGGCCGCACCACCCTGCAGATGACGGACATGGCCTCGCGCCTGTCGTCCTTGCGTCCGCTGGGCAGCTACGAACTCGATTTCGATTGGCAGGGGCAGCAGGCGACGTTGACCTTGCGCTCCATCAAGGGACCGCTGCTGCTCGACGGCAGCGGCAGCCTGCAACAGGGGCGCATGCAGTTTTCCGGCCAGGCCCAGGCCGCAGCAGGATATGAAGAGACCTTGGCGAGTTTGTTGAATTTGCTGGGACAGCGCCGTAGCAATAGCGAAAAAAACATCATCGCCTTAGAGTTCAGACAATGAAAAAACCATCCGTGAGCCCAATTACCTCCTCCTTCTCGCTGCGCCGCCTGTCGGCCGCCGCCTTGCTGTGCTGTTCCGTGGCCGGCATGCCGGCGCCCGTCTGGGCCGCGCCCGGCGATGAGGCGGCGCTCAATTTCGTCGGCGCCGACATCGAATCGGTGATCAAGGCGGTGGGCCATTACACCAACATCAATTTCGTCATCGACCCGCGCGTCAAGGGCACGATCACCCTGGTGTCGGAGAAATCGATCAGCAAGACGCAGGCGTTCGGGCTGCTGGCCTCGGCCTTGCGCCTGCAGGGCTACGCGGTGGTCTCCGGCGACGGCTATGCCAAGGTGGTGCCGGAAGCGGACGCCAAGCTGCAATCCGTGCCGACCCAGGTGGGCAACGGCGCCAGTCAGGTGAAGGGCGACCAGATCGCCACCCAGGTGTTTTACCTGAACTACGAATCGTCGGCCAACCTGCTGGCCGTGCTGCGTCCCCTGATTTCGCCGAACAACACGATCAATGCCAACCCGGGCAACAACTCGCTGGTGATCACCGATTATGCGGATAACCTCAAGCGCCTGGCGAAGATCATCGCCGCGCTCGACGTGCCCGCCTCGACGGACCTGGACGTGATCCCCGTGCGCTACGCCATCGCCTCCGACCTGGCCTCGATGGTCAATAAACTGATGGAGGGCGGGAATGCGGGCGCCGGCGCGGCCGGCGATACGGGCAAGGTGTCCGTGCTGGCCGACCCGCGCACCAATTCGCTGGTGCTGCGCGCGCCGTCGGCGGCGCGCGCCAACCTGGCCAAGTCGCTGATCTCGAAGCTGGACCAGCCCACCACGCAGCTGGGCAACGTGCACGTGGTGTACCTGAAAAATGCAGATGCCACCAAGCTGGCGCAGACCCTGCGCTCGGTGGTGACGTCGGACGGCACGGCCGCTTCGGCGCAGCAGGGCACCAGCAGCCAGAGCACGAACAACCAGATCAGCCAGAACAACAGCGGCATGAACAGCACTGGCCTGGGCGGCAATACGCAAAGCGGCACCACGGGCGGCGCTTCGCTGAACAACGGGCCGCAGCAGCTGTCGTCGGGCGGCGCGGCCGGCTTCATCCAGGCCGACGCTTCCACCAACACCCTGATCCTGACCTGCAACGAGGCCGTCTACCGCAACCTGCGCGCCGTGATCGACCAGCTCGACGTGCGCCGCGCCCAGGTCTACATCGAGGCGCTGATCGTCGAAGTGACGTCGGCCAAGGCATCCGAGTTCGGCGTGCAGTGGCTGGGGCTTTCCGGCGACAGCAGCAGCAGCTACCGCGTGGGCGCGCTGCAGTCGTTCGCCGGCGGCACCGACAACAATATCGCCAAGCTGGCGCTGGGCGGCGGCAAGGTGCTGCCCACGGGCGGCCTGACCCTGGGCATCTTCAAGCAGATCAACGGCGCGCTGGGCCTGGGCGCCGTGGCGCATGCGCTGGAATCGGACGGCAACGCCAACATCCTGTCGACGCCGAACCTGATCACCCTGGACAACGAGCTGGCGACCATCAAGGTGGGCCAGAACGTGCCTATCCTGACGGGCCAGTACACGAGCACGGCCGGCACCAACACGAACCCGTTCCAGACCATCGACCGCAAGGAAGTGGGCCTGACCCTGAAGGTGCGCCCGCAGATTTCCGAGGGCGGCACGATCAAGCTGGGCATCTATCATGAGACGTCGAGCGTGGACAAATCCACGTCGACGGCCGTCAGCGGCATCACCATCAACAACCGCGTGATCGAAAACAATGTGCTGGCCGACGATGGCCAGATCATCGTGCTCGGCGGCCTGATCGAGGACAGCACGGGCGACAACGCGGAGAAGGTGCGCGGCCTGGGCGACATCCCCCTGATCGGCAACCTGTTCAAGTACCAGACGCGCGAGCGCAAGAAAACGAATCTGATGATCTTCCTGCGCCCTGTGATCGTGCGCAACAAGGAGCAGAGCGGCAGCCTGGCGGCCGACCGCTACGACTACATGCGCTCGGCCGAGACGGCTGCCGTGCCGGCGTCGGGCAATCTGATGCTGAAAGACCTGGGCACGCCCGTGCTGCCGGCCCTGCAGGATGGCCAGCCCGTGGGCGGCAGCATGGTGACGCGTCCCGTGCCGCCGGCACCGACGCCGCCGCCAGGCGCGCCGGCCAACGCCGCCACGCCGCCGCAGCCGCTGCTGCAGCAATACCAGCAGCAGCCGCAGAAGTGATGGGACAGTCATGAGCAATCTGCTTCCCTACGCCTACGCGCGCGATTTCGGCTTGCTGGCCCGGCCCGGCGCCGTCGACGGCGCCCCCGTCGAAGTGCTGGTGGCCGCATCGACGGCGCCGGCGGCGATTGCCGAAGTGTCGCGCCGTTTCGGCCAGATTCAATTGACGGTGCTGCCGCGCGGCGAACTCGATGCGGCGATTGCCGGCGCCTACGCGGGCGGCGGCGGCGACGCCTCGCAGATGGCCGATGAATTCGACGCCGACCTCGATCTCACCAAGCTGCTGCAGGACGTGCCGGCCATCGAGGACCTGCTTGAATCGTCCGACGATGCGCCCGTCATCCGCATGATCAACGCGCTGCTCACGCAGGCGCTGCGCGAAGGCGCGTCCGATATCCATATCGAGCCGTTCGAGCAGACCTCCGTCGTGCGCTTCCGCATCGACGGCAGCCTGCGCGACGTGGTGCGCCCCCGTAAAGCCATCCACGGTTCGCTGATCTCGCGCATCAAGATCATGGCGCAACTCGACATCGCGGAAAAACGCTTGCCGCAGGACGGCCGCATCACCCTGCGCGTGGGCGGCAAACCCGTCGACGTGCGTGTCTCGACCCTGCCTACCGGGCATGGCGAACGGGCCGTGCTGCGTTTGCTGGACAAGGAAGCGGGCCGCCTCGACCTGCAGCACCTGGGCATGAGCGCGCCCATGCTGGGGCAGTTCGATGGCCTGATCACGCAGCCGCACGGCATCGTGCTCGTCACGGGCCCCACCGGCTCGGGCAAGACGACGACGTTATACGCGGCGCTGTCGATGCTCAACGCCACCACGACGAACATCCTGACGGTGGAAGACCCGATCGAGTACGACCTGGCCGGCGTGGGCCAGACGCAGGTCAATCCGCGCATCGACATGACCTTTGCCAAGGCGCTGCGGGCGATTTTGCGGCAAGACCCGGACGTGATCATGATCGGCGAGATCCGCGACCTGGAAACGGCGCAGATCGCCGTGCAGGCGTCGCTGACGGGCCACCTGGTGCTGGCGACCCTGCACACCAACGACGCGTCGGCGGCCGTCACGCGCTTGCTCGACATGGGCATCGAACCGTTCCTGCTGTCGTCGTCGCTCTTGGGCGTGCTGGCGCAGCGTCTGGTGCGCAAACTGTGCGGCTCCTGCAAGACCTTCGATGGCCAGTACTGGCAGGCGGTCGGCTGCGAGCATTGCGGCCAGACGGGCTATCAGGGCCGCGTGGGCGTGTATGAATTGCTGCGCACGACGGAGCAGATCCGCGCGCAGATCCACAACCGCGCGTCGGAGGCGGAAGTGCGCGCCGTTGCCCTGCAGGACGGCATGACGAGCATGCGCGACGACGGCGAACGCTGGCTGCGCGACGGTACCACCACGCAGGCCGAGTTGCTGCGCGTGACCAAAGACTAGGCCCGCCACCATGCCCGCATTCCGCTATGAAGCCGTCGACGCCCAGGGCGCCACCCGCAAGGGCGTGCTCAATGCCGACAGTCCCCGTTCCGCGCGCGCCGAGCTGCGCGTGCAAGGCCTGGTGCCGCTGGCCGTCGAGCCGATCGCCGCGCAGGTGGACGCCGCCGGCGTGACCAAGCGGCGCGGCTTCGGCGAGCGCCTGTCCAGCACCGAGCTGGCCCTGTTCACGCGCCAGCTGGCCAGTTTGCTCGAAGCGGGGCTGCCGCTGGAGCAGGCGTTTTCCGCGCTGCTGGAACAGGCCGAGCGGCCGTATCTGCGCGACCTGATCGCCTCGATCCGCTCGGAAGTGATCGGCGGCGCCGCGTTTTCCGACGTGCTGGCGCGCCATCCGCGCGATTTCGCGGAAATCTACCGGGCGCTGGTGGCGTCGGGCGAGCAGATCGGCCATTTGTCGCGCGTGCTCTCGCGCCTGGCCGACTATATCGAACGGCGCAATGCGCTGGTGCAGAAGGTCAAGCTGGCGTTTACCTATCCGGCCATCGTCACGGTGGTGGCGTTTTCCATCGTCATTTTCCTGCTCACCTACGTGGTGCCGCAGATCGTCTCCGTGTTTGCCAATACCAAGCAAAAGCTGCCCATGCTCACGGTGATCATGCTGGCGCTGTCGGACTTCGTGCGCAACTACGGCATCGTCGTGGCGATCGCCATCGCCGGCGCCTGGTTCGCCTGGCGCCGCGCGCTGCAGCAGCCGGCCTTGAAGCGGCGCTGGCATACATGGCTGCTGACGGCGCCCCTGTACGGGAAATTCGAGCGCAGCCTGAATACGGCCCGTTTTGCCAGCACCCTGGCCATCACCACGGGGTCCGGCGTGCCGATCCTGCGCGCGCTCGACACCAGCCGCGACACGCTCACGAATGTGGCGATGCAGGAACTGGTACAGGAAGCCAGCGGCGCCGTGCGCGAGGGCGTGAGCCTGGCGCGCGCGCTGTCGGCGCAAAAGCATTTTCCGCCCATGCTGATCCACATGATACGCGCGGGCGAAATCACGGGCGAGCTGCCGGCCATGCTGGAACGCGCCGCCAGCGCGCAGGAGCAGGACCTGGAACGCCGCACGCTCACCATTGCGGGCCTGCTGGAACCGGCCCTGATCCTGGCCATGGGCGTGGTGGTGTTGCTGATCGTGCTGGCCGTGCTGATGCCGATTATCGAAATCAATCAGCTCGTCAGATAAGAAACCCAAGGAAGCCATGAAGCGTTTGCCTCAATTTACAAGTCTGCTCGCCGTCGTGGCGCTGTCCGTGTCGCTGGCCTACTGGGCCATGCAGCTGTTCAAGGCGCCGCAGCGCCCCATCAATCCGCCCCCCAATCCGGTGGTGCAGGATGCCAGCGTGGAGGCGGGCGCCTCGCTGTTCGGCGGCCAGGTCAGCGTGGCCACGGCCAGCAACTACCAGCTCAAGGGCGTGGTCGCCGCCAGCCAGGGCCGCGGCAGTGTGGCCATCATCTCGACCGATGGCAAGCCTTCCGTGGCCTTGCCCGAGGGCGCCGAGGTGGTGCCCGGCGTGACGGTGCTGGAAGTGCATGCGCGCCATGTGCTGCTGCGCGACGGCGGCGTGAGCAAGCGCATCGACCTGGTGGCCGACGACAAGGCGCTGGCCTTGCCGGGACCCGTGTCCGCCACCCCGGCACCGGCTCCCGCGCCGGCAACGAACCTGGTGCCGCCGCCGCTGCCGATGGAGCAGCAGCGTCCGGCGACCGTGATGCCGGCGCCGCCGCAGGTGAGCGGCAGCGTGCCGCCGCCGTCGAATTAACCCCGTTCTTATCGTATATTGCCGATGGCGCCGTGCCGCCATCGCCACAGGAGTCTTCATGTTCTCGATCCGTGCCGTCCTGGCGGGCTGCGTGGCGGCGCTGTGCGCCTTGCCGCAAGCCGGCGCCGCCGCTGACGTCCCCGCTGCTGCCGCTACTTCCGTTCCTCCCCTGGCCGTTCCTGCGCCCGTGCCGGCGCGTCCGCGCATCGCCCTGGTGCTGTCGGGCGGCGGCGCGCGCGGTCTCGCGCATATCGGCGTATTGAAAGTGCTGCAGGAGCTGCATGTGCCGATCGACATGGTGGTCGGCACCAGCATGGGCGGCGTGGTGGGTGGCGCGTACGCGGCCGGCGCTTCCGTGGCGGACCTGGAAAAGATGGCGCGCGATACCAACTGGGCGCGCGTGGTGGCCGACCGGCCGCCGCGCGACGAACTGGCGTTCCGCCGCCGCGAGGAAGACTTATTGCTGCCGTCGCGCATCGAGTTCGGCACCAGCCGCAACGGCATTTCCACGCCGCCGGCGGCGGCCAGCAATGCGGCGCTGGAAATGGCCTTGAACCGGCTGCTGCCGGCCGGCATGCGCGACCGTCCCGCCAGCCAGCTGCCGCTGCCTTTCCGCTCGGTGGCCTCGGACCTGGTCAATGGCGAGCTGGTGGAACTGGTCGACACGCCCCTGTTCCTGTCGATGCGCGCCTCGCTGGCCGTGCCGGGCGTGTTTGCTCCCGTGCGCGTGAACAACCGGCTGGTGGTTGATGGGGGCCTGGTGCGCAACCTGCCCGTCGACATGGCGCGCGCCATGGGCGCCGACATCATCATCGCCGTCAACGTGGGCACGCCGCTGGCGCCGGAAAAAGAGCTGGGCAGCGCCATCGGCGTGGCGCAGCAGATGCTGCAGATCCTCACGGAGCAGAACGTGCAGCGCTCGCTCAAGGAGCTGCAGCCGCAGGACATCCTGATGGCGCCGGACCTGACGGGCGTCAGCTTCCTTGACTTTGAAAACTATGCGCGCGCCATGCGCGCCGGCGAACAGGCGGCGCAGGTGCTGGCCGCCCGCCTGGCGCCGCTGGCCCTGCCGCCGGAGCAGTATGCGGCGCGCGAGGAGCTGCGCCTGGCGGCGCCGGCGCTGCTGGACGTGGCCTTGCCGCTCACGCGCCTGGCCGTGGAGAGCGAAGGCGATATCAATCCGCGCATCCTGCAGGCGCAATCGGGCCTGGTGGAAGGGCAGGCCGTCAGCCAGGAAGATGTGCTCAAGGCGGCGGCCAGGCTGTATGGCCGCGGCGACGTGGCGCGCGTGGAGACGGAAGTGGTCGATGCCGGCGACCAGCGCGCCGTCACCATCAAGGCGGTCGAGGCGCCGTGGGCCAGCAGCCGCCTGCGCGTGGGCCTGGAAATGGCCAGCGATTTCAGGGACAGCAATACCTTTGCCCTGAAGCTGCTGCATGTGCGCTCGAACCTGAACAGCTGGGGCGGCGAATTGCGCAGCATGGTGCAGATCGGCACCGCGCGTAACTTCGGGGTGCAGTACTGGCAGCCGCTCGGCGCCGGCAACCCGTGGTATATCGCGCCATCGCTGCAGTACACTTCCCAGGCGGTCGACTTGTTCGACAAGGGCCGGCGCAATGCGCGCGTCGCCTATAGCGGCCAGGGCGCCAGCCTGGTGCTGGGGCGCCAGTTCGGTTTCTGGGGCGATCTGCAGTTCGGCATCACGCGCAGCGAAGTCAAGGCGGACGTCAGCATCCCCGCCGACCCGACCTACCCCAAGGAGCGGGCGCTGGGCACCAACCAGTTCGTCCAGTTCCGCGTCGACACGCTCGATTCGCCCGGTTTCCCCACGCGCGGCGTGCTGTTCGACGCCACCTGGACGCGCTCCGCGACCACCGGTACGGGCGAGGCGGCCCTGGGCCAGTCGTCCATCACGGGCTTGAAGGCTTTTGGGCGCGGCAACTGGGCCGGCCACGTGTATGGCGAATGGGCGCGCGCGCAGCGGGGCGAGGCGCCGCTCAGCCTGGGCGGCTTCCTGCGCCTGTCCGGCACGCAGTTCGAGTCGGTGACGGGGCGCAGCGTGGCCCTGGCGCGCTTCGTGATGGCACGCCGCATCGGTTCCCTGCCCAGCACCCTGGGCGGCGCCGTGCGTGCCGGCTTTTCGCTGGAAATGGGCGGCGGCTTCGATCAGAGCGAGCGCTGGAAAGCCACCAAGTTCACGCAGGCCAGCAGCGCCTTCATCTCGGTCGATACGCGCTTCGGTCCCGTGTACGTGGCGTCGGGCGCATCGAAGGGCGGCGAGAGCACGCTCTATCTGTTCCTGGGCCCTGTCTGGTAAGGGGCGCCCGGCGCGGCGGGCGCCGTGCTGCGGCGCAGGGCCGTGAAGGCGGCAAATTCCCATGAGCGAAAGCCCAGCAGCAGGGTAAAGCCATCGCGTTCCTGCGGCCCCAGGCGGCGGTCGTTCTGGTGCAGGCGCGCCAGTTCTTCGGCCAGCTGGCGGATCTTTTGCACCAGCTCCTGTGCGCTCGACAGCGACAGGCGCGCCGGGATGCACATCAGGGTTTCACCGGCGCCGTCGAAATGCCCGCTGAAATAATCGGCCACCACGTGTTCGCGGAAGTACAGCTGCACCGGGCCGTCGGCCAGCCAGTGGAAGGCGTTCGAGACGCGCAGGCTGTAGCGGTTCAGCGGCTTGAGTTCGATCAAGCCCAGCCGGTCCAGTTCGGCCAGGCAGCCGATGCATTCGGCCTGCGTCAGCGCATACGTTTCCACCACCTGTTCCAGGCTCCAGTGGCCGAGGCAGCAGATCGCCACCAGCAGCAGGCGCGGATGCGCCACCAGCGACTTTTCCTGCACCAGCGTGAGCGTGTCGGCATGCGGCGTGATGTCGGCCGCGCCGCGCAGCACATCCTCCATGGCGATGCCGGAAGCCTTGCAGATCAGGGCCAGGCGCGACAGCGACATGTCGTGCTGGCCAAACATGCGCTTGACGCTTGACTCGCTCATGCCGATGCGCTCGGCCAATACCTTGTAGGTGATGCCGGCGGCGCGCAGTTGGGTGCGCAGCACGCGCAAAACCAGTTCAGGTGAACTCACGATAGTTCCTTTATGCAAGTTTGGTAGCGGTTGACGGTACCGAATGTAGCCGTTAATGGCACTTTGCACAAGATGATAGTACTTTTCGGCGAAAGCGATGACACTCCCGCTTGTGGCTCGCGCAGCGCGCTACAACCAGGCAATCCATCCACTTGTAGAGGTTATCCATGTTTCCATCTTTCCGTTTCCCCGCAGCGCTGCTGGCGCTGGCCGCCATCGCTCCCTTGCATGCCGCCGCCGCCGAACCGGCGCCAGGTTCCATCTATGCGGGCGCCAGCTATGGCTTTCGCGCCAGCACGGGCCTCGATTGCATCGCCGGACAAGGCGATTGCGACAAGAGCAGCAAGCGCAATGGCAAGGCCTACCTGGGTTACAGTTTCGACGCGCTGCCGTTTCAGGGCGGCGTGGCCCTGCCTTCGGTTGAGCTGGTGGGGTACATGGGCGGCGAGGTCAAGTCCGGCTTCGACACGGGCGCCGGCAAGCGTGCTGGCCGCGGCAAGTTCACGGGCCTCGGCATACAGGGCGTGCTCGGCTACCAGTTCGACGCCTTTACCCTGAGCGGGCGCGCCGGTGCCGCGTACACGCAGGGCAAGGTCGATTATCTGGGCGGCGGTTCGGACAAGAAGGACAAGATCGGCCTGACCTACGGCATCGGCGCGGCGTATGCGCTGAACCGGAACTGGTCGCTGCACCTGGACTGGGACCGCGTGCCGGTCAAGTACAGCAGCAAGCAAACGACCAAGGTCGACATGTTTTCGCTGGGCGCGTCCTACCGTTTCTAAGGGGATGATGCTGCGGCAGAGAGTGGCCTGATGGCGGACGCCCCGGAACGGGGTGTCCGCGGGCGGCCTAATTGTCCGTTTCTACTTTCAACAGCAGTTTCGCCAGCAGGCGTTTTTCCTGCTGGCGCTGGCCGGAAACGGTCTTTACGTGCGCCCCGGCCGTGCGCTGCAGGGCGGCCGTGGCGACGGGGTTGCGCGGTTTTTGCGAGGGTTCGACGCGGAACTGCATTTTCTGCCGCGTCGCCAAGGCCTTGTTTGCCATCGGTTTCCCCCTTCTTTCTTACAGCACGTAGCGCGACAGGTCCTCGTTGACCGACAGCGCTTCCAGGCGTTCGTTGACGTACGCGGCATCGATCACCAGCACATTTTCCGTGCTGCTGCTGCCTTCGCTGGCCGTAAACGACACTTCTTCCAGCAGCTTTTCCATCACCGTGTGCAGCCGGCGCGCGCCGATGTTTTCCGTGCGCTCGTTGACCGAGTAGGCGATTTCCGCCAGGCGCGTGATACCTTCCGGCGCGAATTGCAGTTTCAGGTTTTCCGTCGCCAGCAAGGCTTCGTACTGCATCGTCAGGCAGGCGTCGGTACTGGTGAGAATGCGCTCGAAGTCCGCAATCGACAGCGATTCCAGCTCCACGCGGATGGGGAAGCGCCCCTGCAGTTCCGGGATCAGGTCCGACGGCTTCGACAGATGGAAGGCGCCGGAGGCGATGAACAGGATGTGGTCCGTGCGGATCATGCCATATTTCGTGTTGACGGTCGTGCCCTCGACCAGCGGCAGCAGGTCGCGCTGCACGCCGGCGCGCGAGACGTCGGCGCCGCCGGATTCCGAGCGCGAGGCGATCTTGTCGATTTCGTCCAAAAACACGATGCCGTTCTGCTCGACGTTCTGGATGGCCTTCTGTTTCAGCTCATCTTCGTTGAGCAGCTTGGCCGCTTCTTCCTCGACCAGCAGTTTCAAGGCTTCCTTGATCTTGACCTTGCGCGCCTTCTTGCGCTGCCCGCCGACGCCCGAGAACATGGACTTGATCTGTTCCGTCATTTCCTCCATGCCCGGCGGCGCCATGATTTCCATCTGCGGACCCGCCTCGGCCAGCTCGATCTCGATTTCCTTGTCATCGAGCTCGCCCTGGCGCAAGCGCTTGCGGAAGGTCTGGCGCGTGCTGTCGCCGCTGCCCGTGTCCACGGCCGCTGCCGTATTCGGCGTGAAGCCGAAGTCGCGCGCCGGCGGCACGAGGATGTCGATGACGCGGTCTTCGGCCGCATCTTCGGCGCGCGCGCGCACCTTCTTCATTTCCAGCGCGCGCGTCTGCTTGATACCGATGTCGATCAGGTCGCGGATGATGGTGTCGACGTCGCGCCCCACATAACCGACTTCGGTAAATTTGGTCGCTTCGATCTTGATGAACGGCGCCTCGGCCAGCTTGGCCAGGCGGCGCGCGATTTCCGTCTTGCCGACGCCCGTGGGGCCGATCATGAGGATGTTCTTGGGCGTGATTTCATGGCGCAGGGGTTCGGCCACCTGCTGGCGGCGCCAGCGGTTGCGCAGGGCGATGGCGACGGCGCGCTTGGCCTTGGCCTGGCCCACCACGTGTTTGTCGAGTTCGGTGACGATTTCCGACGGGGTCATGTTCATGATCATAGTTGGCTTTCTATTCTTTGCTCGCGGACGCTTAGTCGAGCGTCTCGATGATGTGCGACATATTCGTATAAATACACAGTTCCGCGGCGATGGTCAGCGATTTCTTGACCACGTCGGCCGGCGACAAGTCCGTGTTTTCCTGCAGCGCCTTGGCGGCGGATTGGGCGTAGGTGCCGCCCGAGCCGATGGCGCCGATGCCGTCTTCCGGTTCCAGCACGTCGCCATTGCCCGTGATGACCAGGGTCGACTCGCTGTCGGCCACCAGCAGCATCGCTTCCAGGCGGCGCAGCACGCGGTCGGTGCGCCAGTCCTTGGCCAGTTCGACGGAGGCGCGCAGCAGATTGCCCTGGTGTTTTTCCAGCTTGCCTTCAAATCGGTCGAGCAGGGTAAAAGCGTCGGCGGTGCCGCCGGCAAAGCCGACCAGGACCTTGCCCTGATACAACTTACGCACTTTACGGGCCGTGCCCTTCATGACGATGTTGCCGAGCGTTACCTGGCCGTCGCCGCCCAGGGCGACTTGCTTGCCGCGCCGGACGCAGAGGATGGTGGTGCCGTGAAATTGTTCCATAGTGACCTCAAAAGATTCGTGCCGATGCGTGCAAGGCCATGCGATTGCGCGCCCATGCTGCAAAAGTGGGGATGGAAAAGGCAATTGCAAGCGGCATGTGCCACTGCCGTGCTTGCTTCAGTGTAGGCCGGCGCGGGGCGAAAAAAAAGCACGCAACCGGGGTCGTGTGCTTTTTTATTCGCCATCGCGGGACCGCCGGGGCGGCCGCGCAAGGGGCGGGACGATCAGTCGCCGTACAGCTTTTGCTTCAGTTCGCGCCGTTGCTGGGCTTCCAGCGACAGGGTGGCGGTCGGACGGGCGATCAGGCGCGGGATGCCGATAGGCTCGCCCGTTTCTTCGCACCAGCCATAGTCGCCGGCGTCGATGCTGGCGATCGATTGTTGTACTTTCTTCAGCAATTTGCGTTCGCGGTCGCGCGTGCGCAGTTCCAGCGCATGCTCTTCCTCGATGGTGGCGCGGTCGGCCGGGTCCGGTACGAGCACGGTTTCACGCAAGTGTTCCGTGGTTTCGCCGGCGTTTTTCAGCAGGTCTTTTTCGAGCTGCTGCAGGCGCGCCTTGAAGAATGCCAGTTGTGCCGGATTCATGTAGTCATCTTCGCTCATGGCGCGAATTTGGTCTTCGCTGATGAGAGGGATGTCTTGGTTGGCGGCCGGGGTCGATTTATTAGTTTTGGTCATAACTTCGCTTACCTTCGATACGACAGAGTTTTCAAATTGATCAGTTGATGCGGCGATACCGAGCAACTGTACAGGTTCCGCTTGGCATTGCTGTCCCGCTGTACTGCGTGCGACCTTGGCTTGCCGGCGAAAGCCAGGACTACCGGCCGGCCATGGTGCCATGTTGATAACTTTTTACCGCTCTATGCCTGTCGCGCTATGCGCGCGTCAACGGGCGTGTTGGGTGGATCGCTTGCATGCCTGGCATGCGGCCAGCGGCAGTTTGCCAGCATTTCATGACAGGCGAACGACATGGGCCGTTTTCGTCGCTGATTTTGGCACGCTTTGCCTTATATTGCCATCCCGATTTGTTGACTAGCCGATCAGAGACGGCTACTTGTTGGTTTATGCCAGCAAGATGGATGTCGGACAGCGGGAAAGCGTGCTTAACTTTCCCTTTTGTTTCTGCTTTGCAACGGGTATTTTGCAAAACCCGGCTAGTTTATACCAAACATTGTTCGAGTCCGCGAATAAAAATGTCTTTTGGTAGATTTTTGCCAATAAACACCATTTTGCTGCCGCGCACTTCGTTTTCGCCCCATTTGGCGCCCAGGTCGCTGCCCATCAGCTGGTGCACGCCCTGGAAGACCACCTTGCGTTCTGCGCCCTGCATCAGCAGCACGCCCTTATAGCGCAGCATGCGCGGGCCATACACCTGCACCAGGCCGCCGAGGAACTCGTCGAGCTTGGCGCTGTCGAACGGTTGCGTGCTCTTGAAAACAAAGGCGGCGATATCGTCGCTGTGCTGCGCATGGTGGTGGTCGGCATGGCCGCAATCGGCGGCACAGGCGTCGCTGTGCTCATGCGCGTGCTCATGGCCGTGCTCATTGCCGTGCTCATTGCCGTGTTCATGTGCGTGCTCGTGGCCGTGCGCGTGGTCGTGATCGTGGACGTGCGCCGTCTCTGTCTCCAGGAAATCCGGGTCCAGTTCCAGTTTTTCATTCAGGTTGAAACCGCGGATGTCGAGCACCTCGGCCAGCGGCGCGCGGCCGAAATCGACCTTGGCGATGGGCGCGCGGGGATTGATGCGCTTCAGGCGGCGCGTCAGGACGGCCACGTCGTCTTCACTGACGAGGTCGGTTTTCGACAGCAGCAGCTTGTCGGCAAAGCCCACTTGCCGCTGGGCTTCCTCGTATTCATCGAGTTGCTTCATGGCATGACGGGCATCGACCACCGTGATGATGGCGTCGAGCATGTAGTGGCTGCCCACTTCCTCATCGACAAAGAAGGTCTGCGCCACAGGGCCGGGATTGGCCAGGCCCGTCGTCTCGATGACGACGCGGTCGAACGCCAGCAGGCCGGCGTCGCGCTTGCGCGCCAGTTCCGACAGGCCGACGATCAGGTCGCCGCGCACGGTGCAGCAGATGCAGCCGTTGTTCATCTCGATGATGTGTTCGTTGCTATCCTGCACCAGGATGTCATTGTCGATGTTTTCCTGGCCAAACTCGTTTTCGATCACGGCGATGCGCATGCCATGGTCTTCCTGCAGTATGCGGTTGAGCAAGGTGGTTTTGCCTGCGCCCAGGAAACCGGTGAGGATGGTGGTTGGAATCAGTGCCATGAGATGCCTATGCTGTAATCGGTGGTGCCGCCGCGCAAGCGGAAGAATGCGGACGATTATGCCGGAATTTTGCAAAAGCTTGCAAATGCGCGCCCATCCGCTTGATATGGATCAGGCCGGCCAACGGGCGCGGCTGTCTACTTCGCCTTGGCGCGGGGGTGCGCCTGGTCGTACACGTGGGCCAGATGCTGGAAATCGAGGGCCGTGTAGACCTGGGTCGAGGTGATGCTGGAATGGCCCAGCATTTCCTGCACGGCGCGCAAGTCGCCCGACGATTGCAGCACGTGCGAGGCGAACGAGTGGCGCAGCACGTGCGGGTGCACGTTGGCGGGGATTTCCGTCGCCAGCGCATGCGCCTTCAGGCGCAGCTGCAGCACGCGGGGCGAGATGCGCGTGCCGCGCGTGCTGAGAAACAAGGCGGCGCTGCCATCGGCCGCTGGCGGGCGCACGGCCAGCCAGGCAGTCAGGGCGACGAGGGCCGCCTTGCCGACCGGCACCTTGCGCATCTTGCTGCCCTTGCCCGTGACGATGACTTCGAAGCTGGCCATGTCGAGCCAGCCCAGCGAGGCGGGCTGGCCATTCTCGGCCTTGCAATAATGGGTGTCCAGGCTGGTCAGTTCAGAGACGCGCAAGCCGCTCGAATACAGCAGCTCGAACATGGCGCGGTTGCACAGTTGCTCCGGCTCGGCGGCGCCTTGCTGGTGTTGCGCGGGCGCCACGAGGCGCACGGCGTCGTCCACCGACAGGGCTTTGGGCAAGGTCTTGGCCCGCTTGGGGGCGCGGATGCCGTCGACGGGATTGGCGTCGAGCGCCGTTTCACCGCTGAGCCAGTTGAAGAAGCCGCGCCACGACGACAGCTTGCGGGCGATCGAACGCGGGTCCAGGCCGCCGGCATGCAGCTTGGCCGTGTAGCGGCGCACTTCGTTGTGCGCCAGCGCCGTCCACGGCGTATTGCCGCTCAGTTCCAGCAGGGCGCGCAGGTCGCGCCCGTAGGCGTCCAGGGTATGCGGCGACAGCTTGCGCTGCGTGGCCAGCTGCGCCAGGTAGGCGTCGAGCCACTCGGCCTTGCCGCGCGCCTCTCCCATGACTGACTCAGGCAGGCGAACCGGCGCGCAGCGCGGCCAGGGCGGCGCTGGCCGTGGCGCCGATATGCACGAGGAAATCGGTGCCCATGCTCGACGTAAAGCGTTCGCTGTCGGGCGAGCCCAGCACCAGCAAGCCGAAGGTGCCCGTGGTGTTCGGGGCGCGCAGGGCGATCATGACGGTCGATTCGATCTTGTCCGCCTGCAACCAGTGCACGGCTTCGAAATCGCGGTTGCTGCCGCAGTACGGCGTTTGCAGGCTGTTGGCGAACATGCGCACGTCGGCCGTGACATCTTCCGTGAACCAGCCGTCAGCGTGTTCCGGCAGCACTTGCCACAGGCGCAGGCTGACGTAGGGCACGTCGAAATTGCTTTGCAAGGCGTCGACCAGCACGCGCGGCATGTCCGCATCGTGGCGTACTTGCAGCATGGCCTGGTTCCAGCCGTGGAACTTGCTGGCGATGTCGCCATTTTCCTCGGCCAGGCGACTCAGCTTGGACATGCGCAACTCCAGCGCCTTGTACTTGTCGCGCATCACTTCCATCTGCCGCTCCTGCAGCGAGATGGTGCGTCCCGTCAGCGGGCTGCTCAGCTTGACCTCGCCGAGCAGCGCGGTATGCTCTTCGAAGAACGTCGGATGCTCGCTCAGGTACTGGGCGACGGTGCTGGAATCGAGTGTGGCGGTCATTGAGAATATCTGTCAGTGAAAGTTGAACGCTTCATTCTAACCGAGAGTGCGGCGGCATAGGCGCAAAGGGCACGGCGCCCGTGCATTTTCCGCGCGCCCATGAAAAAAGCGGCATGGTTGCCCATGCCGCTTTGTATTCCTTGCTCAGCAATCACCCGCGAAGGGTGACAGGCGAGGCATTAGAAGTTGTGGTGCACGCCCAGACCGATGTAGTTGGTCGTAGTCGAAACGTTGTAGTTGGTCGTGCTGGCTGCTTTCTTGTTCGAAATATCTGCGTACAGGTAAGTACGCTTCGACAGATTGTAGTCGTAGCCCAGCGATGCCTGCTTGGTTTTGACTACGCCATCCGGCGTTTTCTGACCGTAGCCAGCGCGGACCTTGCCTGGGCCGACGTCGTAGTTGGCGCCCAGTACCCACGATTTGGTGCCGGTATTGATGATCTTGAAGTCGTCATCTTTCTGGTGTTGGATCGACAGCATGACTTTCAGCTCAGGAATCGGATTGACCGACGCACCGACCGACCACAGCTTGGCTTGCAAGCCATTGCGCTCGTAGGCGGCCATGGCGGCAAATCCTGGCGAGGCGTACGTCACGGATACCGAGTATGGATTCGATGCAGGCGCCACATTGGCTGGCACGCCGAAGTTGCCGGAGGCATTCGTCGTTGCGTTCGGTGCGGTGGCCAGGAAGGCATTATTGTTGTTCGCTTCCTTGGCGGCCACGGTGGCGTTGAACTGGAAGCCGCTGATGACTGGCGAGTTGTAGAACACGGCATTCGAGAAGCGGTTACGCGAGTTGCCTGGCGCGCTCAGCGGATCGCTGGTGTAGCCGGCCACGGTCAGGTCGGTCTGGAAACCGGCTGGCGTAGGCATGCCCGACCATGGTTCGAAACCGGTGCTCGTTTCCTGGAACGCGGTCAGGCCACGGCCCAGGCGCACGGTACCGAAGTCGCCTTGCAGGCCGACGCGGCTTTGACCCTGGAACAGCGGACGCGAATTGGCGCCCGAGGTGTTTTCTACGGTGCCGGTATCGGATTCATAGCGAATTTCCAGTTGGAAAATAGCTTTCAAGCCATTGCCCAGATCTTCCGTACCCTTGAAACCCAGTTTGTTGTTGTCGCGCTTGGTGACGGCGGTGGTCGAACCAGTCGCTTTGCCCAGGCCTGCATCGATCGTGCCGTAGATTTGGACGGACGACTGCGCTTGTGCGGTTGCGGCAAAGGCGCCGAAGAGTGCGAGGGCAACGAGTGATTTTTTCATGTCTTATTCCCTATTAAAAGTGAGTTCCGTCCGAGATCCGAGCAGATTGAAATGCGCTAACTGTCGCGTTTCGATGAATGAACCTTAATTCGTCGGCGCGCAAGACGTGCGGGATTGGTCAAATATGCGTGAAAAGATTGGTGAAAAGCGGCATAACTGCATGCCCCTGTTGTATTTTTGTAACGCGCGGTTTCCGCCAGTCCCGCACCGATGGCACGCGTTTTCCCATCGCCACCGTAGCGGCGTATTGTGATATTTGCATGTTTTGGCCAGGACATTGTTGCGCTGAATCAAGTTCTTGAGGCCGCTTTGGCGGATTTACGACACAAGGACGTTACACTAAGGGCGGGCCTGAACCGATGGGCCTGGAGATGGCTGACCACTAATTATTAGAATCATTGACTCAATATCGAGAATCGATGGCAAATCGCGAAACATTAGGATTGATCAAGGGCGCACGGGCTGGCGATGTCGCTTGCCAGCTGGCGTTGGGACGGGTGTACCTGTTTGGACAGGGGGTGCCGCAAAGCCTGCCGACTGCCTTGCACTGGCTGGCGCGGGCGGCCCAGGAGGATAGCCAGGAAGCGTGCTTGCTGATTGGCACGCACGTGCCGTTCGACGTGGCGCAACCGGCAGCCAAGGCGCTGATCCCGTATTACGCGCAGGCGTTCGATGCGGGCCTGGTGCAGGCGGGCCTGGTGCTGGCGCAACTGGTGCTGGGCAACGCCGCCAGCCACAGTGAAGCCTTGCGCGCCAAGGCGCGCGTGGCGCTGGACGCCGCCGTGCGTGCCGGCTTGCCCGATGCGCAATGGTTGTTGTCCCTGCAAGAAGGATCATCCGCAGCGTCCGGGCCGGACGCCAGCCTCGCCGGCGAGCAAGCCCCCGATGGCGATGCGCCGCTGCACGCCTGGCTGGAGCAGGCATGGAGGCAGGGCAACCATGCGGGATTTCTGTCGCAAGGCTTGCCGCTGGCGCGCGCGCTGCTGCAGCGCCAGGCGGCGGCCGGTGCGCGCACGATCGCCCTCGACGCGCAGCAGGTGCTGTTGCTGTCGCGTTGCGCCCAGGCATTGGCGCCTGGCGGCGATGCGGAGGGCTGGCAGTGCTGCGAGCTGGCCGCGCATGGCGGCGACCGCACGGCGCAGCTGGAGCTGGGACTCGGCTATGCGCGCATGGATGCGCACGGCCAGCGGCTGGCCACGCGCAATGGCGCGGCCAATTTCAAGCGTGCCGTGCGCTGGCTGACGCAGGCGGGCGAGCAGGGACTGGCCGAAGCCTGGTTCGTGCTCTCACGCATCTACACGAAACCGGAATTTTCCCAGCGCAATGTGGTCGAAGCGCATTTCTGCCTCGAGCGTGCCGCCGACCTGGGGCATGGCCCGGCCCAGCTCGAATGCGGCATGCATGCCTGGCGTAATCGCCGCGACGGCGTCAACAACGATGTGCGCGCCGCGTACTGGCTGCTGCAGGCGCAGGCGCAAGGCAGCCGTGAAGCGGAGGCGGCGCTGGCGCGCATCGCGCCGCGCGGCGAGCCCGGCGACTGGGGCCAGTGCGCCGCCCTGCACGCCGATGAGCCGCTGCGCCAGCTGGGCCAGAGCCACCCCCTGCTGGCGGCGCGCCTGGAACTGGCGCGCTGCTTCCATCTGTCGCGTGCCGAGGCGCTGCTGCTCGATATCCATGCGGCCGACCAGGGGCATTGTTTGCTGATCGATATCAGCGCCACGCATGGCCGCGGCAAGCGGCGTCTGGCATTGATCCGCACGGCGCAGGAGCGCCAGCTGCTCGATCAGGTGGTGCGCCTGTTCGAGCGCGTCGATTGCGGCGTGGCGGGGCCGGAAGGCAATTACCGGCAGCGTTTGTACCGCCTGAAGTGCTACCTGGCCGAACTCGGTGTCGCACAGGAACAGCAGTTCCTGGCGGCCTGACCTTTACTTCTGACCTTCACCCGTCTACAGCTCGATCGTGCCTTCGAACACGGTCACGGCCGGGCCCGTCATCAGGACGGGGTGGCCGGGGCCTTGCCAGGCGATCGACAGTTCGCCGCCGCGCGCGCTGATGCGCACGGGGGAGTCGAGCCGGCCGCGCAGGATGCCGGCCACGGCGGCGGCGCAGGCGCCCGTGCCGCAGGCGAGCGTTTCGCCCGCGCCCCGCTCATACACGCGCAGTTTCACGTGCTGGCGGTCGACGACCTGCATGTAGCCGGCGTTGACCCGGCGGGGAAAGCGCGGGTGGTGCTCGATGCGCGGGCCCGACTGTTCCAGGTCTTGCGCGTCGACGTCGTCGACCACTTGCACGGCATGCGGGTTGCCCATCGAGACGACGGACACCAGTACGGGGGCGCTCTCGCCCGGCAACGCCAGGTCCAGCGGCCACAGGGTGCCGCTGCCTTCCGCCACGCCGGCGAGGCCGGCCGCATCGAACGGCACCAGCGCGGGATCGAGCTCGGGCGCGCCCATGTCGACCGTGATGCTGCCATCGGCTTCCAGGCGCGGCGCGATGACGCCGGCCATGGTTTCCACGCGGATGCTGGCCTTGCTTGACAAGCCTTTTTCGCTGACGAACTTGACGAAGGCGCGCGCGCCGTTGCCGCACTGTTCCACTTCGCCGCCATCGTTGTTGTAGATGCGGTAGCGGAAGTCGCAGCCGGGCAGACGCGGCTTTTCCACCACGAGGATCTGGTCGGCGCCGATGCCGAAACGGCGGTCGGCCAGGCGCTGCCACTGGGCCGGCGTAAAGTCGATGTCTTGATTGATGGCGTCGATGACGATGAAGTCATTGCCCGCGCCATGCATCTTGGTAAAGTGGAGTTTCATGTTCTGCCGTATCACTTGTGCTGGTTATAGAACGAGGCTTCGCCTTCCGGACGCGTCTTGAAGCGTTTATGCGTCCAGAAATACTCGGCCGGCGCTTCGCGCACTCTTTCCTCGATGAATTCGTTCATGCGGCGCGTGGCGGCCGTGATGTCGTCGCCGGGATAATCGTCCCAGGCCGGGTAATAGGTCACTTGCCAGCCCTGGTAATTGGGCAAAAAAGTGGCGATGACGGGAATCACCTGCGCCTTGGCGGCCAGCGCCAGGCGCGCCGTGGCCGTCAGGGTGGCGGCCGGCACGCCGAAGAAGGGCACGAATTCCGCATCCTTCTCGCCGAAATCCATGTCCGGCAACATAAAATAGGGCAAGCCGTCGCGCAGCGCGCGCAGAATCGTCTTGATGCCGTCCTGGCGCGTAAACAGCTTGGGCGGCTTGAAGCGCGAGCGGCCGTTGCGCAAGGCCTGGTCGAAGGCGGCATTCTTTTGCTGCACGTACATCGACGAAGCGGAAATTTCCATGGCCGTGGCGGCGCCGGCCACGTCGAGGCAGACGAAGTGCGGGCACAGCAAAATGGTGGGCTTGGCGGCGATCTGCTGGCCCGGGAAGGCGGGCACTTTCCTGATCAGGCGGTTCAGACGCGCTTCCGACGACCACCACAGGATGCTGCGTTCCCACACGCTGCGCGAATACGCCTGGAAATGCTGGCGCGCCAGCGCCACGCGCTGCTGTTCCGTCAGTTCCGGCATGCACAGGCGCAGATTCGTCAGGGCGATCCTGCGCCGCGTGGGCATGGCGATGAACAGCAGGCTGCCGACGGCCACGCCGAAGCGGCCGAGGATGGGCAGGGGCAGCCAGTGCAGCAGCCACATGAAGGCGATCAGCAGTCTCATGCCTGCTCCTTGGCGGCCTCGGGCGTCGCTGGCGTGGGCGGCGGCGCGCCGCGCGGCACCTTGTAGCGATTGTAGCTCCACAGGTATTGCGCGGGGCTGCGCGCGATCAATTGTTCCATGGCCGCATTGATGGTGCGCGCCTGCTCGGCAGAGGTACTGTCGAGGGATTCGGTGAACGGCACGAAATGCACGACATAGCCGCGTCCGCCCGGCAGGCGTTCCGCGTAGGTGATGATGACTTCGGCGCCGCCCATCTGCGCCAGCTTGGCGGGCAGGGTCATGGTGTAGGCGGGGCGGCCGAAGAAATCGGCCCACACGCCTTCGCCTTCCTGCGGCACCTGGTCGGGCAGCAGACCGATCGGTTGTCCCTTTTTCAGGCACTTGGCGAAGATGCGCACGCCCGACATGTTCGCCGGCGCCAGCATCAGGTTTTCGCGCGCGCGCGCGCCTTCGATCAGCGGTTTCAGGGCGGCGCGCTTGGGCGGGCGGTACATCACGGTGAGCGGCGTGCGCAGGGCGATCTGCTGGGCGACGATTTCAAAGCAGCCCAGGTGCGGCGTGAGGAAGACGATGCCGCGGCCGTGCTGCAGCGCTTTTTCCACCAGTTCCCAGTTTTCCACCGTCGCATGGCGCGCCACGCGTTCGGCCGGCGCGCACCAGATGAAGGGCAGTTCCAGCACGCTCTTGCCCGCTTCGGCCACGGCCGTGTGCAAGTGTTGCGAAAACCCCGCACCTTGCATGTTCTCGCGCATGCGGCGCCGGTAGGACGGCGAAATGGCGTAAATCACCCATCCCAGCGCAGCGCCAAGGCCATGCAGGACGGGCAGGGGAAAGAGGGACAGGAAGCGGAAAATTGGGACTAACATGTATAAGCTGTTTCCAGGAATGGCGTGTTGCCGTGCCAAAATTTTTTAAGAAGCGTAAAATACCACGTATGCAGTAACCGCTGAGTTAATAGACAACTTGCGATGCGGAATATAAATCTCGCTAAAGCGTCGCAGGCAAAATCCTCTTTACTGCGACAGAACATTCACATAGTAAACAGGAGCTTGCAATGTCAAACGACTATCTCTTCACGTCCGAATCCGTTTCGGAAGGCCATCCCGACAAGGTTGCCGATCAAATTTCCGACGCCATCCTTGACGCCATCCTGACCCAGGATCCGAGCGCCCGCGTGGCTGCCGAAACCCTGTGCAACACGGGTCTGGTGGTGCTGGCTGGCGAGATTACCACGCACGCCAATGTGGATTATATTCAAGTTGCGCGCGAAACCATCAAACGCATCGGCTACGACAACACGGAATACGGCATCGACTACAAGGGTTGCGCCGTGCTGGTGGCCTACGACAAGCAGTCGCCGGACATCGCGCAAGGCGTCGATGAAGGTGCGGGGATTGACCTGGATCAAGGCGCCGGCGATCAGGGCCTGATGTTCGGCTACGCCTGCGATGAAACGGCCGAGCTGATGCCTGCCGCCATCCACTACGCGCACCGCCTGGTCGAGCGCCAGTCGCAGCTGCGCAAGGATGGCCGTCTGCCATGGCTGCGTCCGGATGCGAAATCGCAAGTGACCCTGCGCTACGTCGACGGCCGCCCCGTCGGCGTGCACACGGTCGTGCTGTCGACCCAGCATGCGCCGGAAATCTCGCACAAGCAGATCGAAGAAGCCGTCATCGAAGAAATCATCAAGCCCATCTTGCCGCGCGAATGGCTGACGGAGACCAAATTCCTCGTCAACCCGACGGGCCGCTTCGTCATCGGCGGTCCGCAAGGCGATTGCGGCTTGACCGGGCGCAAGATCATCGTCGATACCTACGGCGGCGCAGCCCCGCACGGCGGCGGCGCGTTCTCGGGCAAGGACCCGTCGAAAGTCGACCGTTCGGCAGCCTACGCGGCCCGCTACGTGGCGAAAAACATCGTCGCCGCCGGCCTGGCGCGCCAATGCCAGGTGCAGGTCAGCTACGCCATCGGCGTGGCCAAGCCGATCAACATCACCGTCTACACGGAAGGCACGGGCGTGATTCCCGACACGGAAATCGCCAAGCTGGTACTGGCGCACTTTGATTTGCGTCCAAAAGGCATCGTACAAATGCTCGACCTGCTGCGCCCGATCTATCAGAAGAGCGCCGCCTACGGCCATTTCGGCCGCGAAGAGCCGGAATTCACGTGGGAGCGCACGGACAAGGTCGCCCTGCTGCGCGACGCCGCCGGCCTGAAGTAATCTGGTCGGATGTGCAAGAAAAGCGCCCCGGCCTCATGGCTGCGGGCGCTTTTTTTATGTGTTGTTACGTGGCAATGTATGGCGAACAAGCTGGCGCGCCAGCCTTGACAATGTTAAAATCCCCCGTCCGAGGAGCGTTGCGACGAAGAAATTCGCCAGGCTCGGAATATCCTGCAACCGCGCTCACGTACCTTTTTCAACTGAAAGGAGGGCGTGATGAACGCCGTACTCAAATCGCAACACGACTACACCATCGCCGATATCACTCTGGCCGCATGGGGCGACAAAGAAATCAAGATTGCTGAAACGGAAATGCCTGGCCTGATGGCCATCCGCGAAGAATTCGCGGCAGCGCAGCCTTTGAAGGGCGCGCGCATCACCGGTTCCATCCACATGACCATCCAGACCGCCGTGCTGATCCAGACTCTGGAAGCACTGGGCGCGCAAGTGCGTTGGGCATCGTGCAACATTTACTCGACGCAAGATCACGCCGCCGCCGCCATCGCTGCCGCCGGCACGCCAGTCTTCGCCGTCAAGGGCGAGTCGCTGGACGACTACTGGGAATACACGCATCGCATCTTCGAATGGCCGAACGTGGACGGCAAGGCTGTCTACTCGAACATGATCCTCGACGATGGCGGCGATGCGACCCTGCTGCTGCACCTGGGCGTGCGCGCGGAAACCGACCTGTCGGTGCTGGCCAATCCCGGTTCGGAAGAAGAAATCTGCCTGTTCAACTCGATCAAGAAGCACTTGCTGGCCGACCCGACCTGGTATTCGAAGCGCCTGCCGGAAATCCTCGGCGTGACGGAAGAAACGACGACCGGCGTGCACCGTTTGTACCAGATGCACAAGGAAGGCAAGCTGGCTTTCCCTGCGATCAACGTCAACGATTCCGTCACGAAATCGAAATTCGACAACCTGTATGGCTGCCGCGAATCGCTGGTTGACGGCATCAAGCGCGCCACCGACGTGATGATCGCCGGTAAAGTGGCCGTCATCGCCGGTTACGGTGACGTCGGTAAAGGTTCGGCGCAAGCCATGCGCGCCCTGTCGGCGCAAGTATGGGTGACGGAAGTCGACCCGATCTGCGCACTGCAGGCGGCGATGGAAGGCTACCGCGTGGTGACCATGGATTACGCCTGCGAACACGGCGACATCTTCGTCACCTGCACCGGCAACTATCACATCCTGACGCACGATCACCTGACGCGCATGAAAGACCAGGCCATCGTCTGCAATATTGGTCACTTTGACAATGAAATCGACGTCGCTTCGTTGAAACAATACGAGTGGGAAAACATCAAGCCGCAAGTCGACCACATCATCTTCCCGTCGGGCCGCCGCATCATCCTGCTGGCCGAAGGCCGCCTGGTCAACCTCGGTTGCGGCACGGGCCATCCGTCGTACGTGATGAGCTCGTCGTTCGCCAACCAGACGATCGCCCAGATCGAGCTGTACGCGAACACGGCCAACTACCCGGTCGGCGTGTACACCCTGCCAAAACACCTGGATGAAAAAGTCGCTCGCCTGCAACTCAAAAAGTTGAATGCGCAGCTGACGGAACTGACGCAAGAGCAAGCCGACTACATTGGCGTGCGTCAAGAAGGCCCTTATAAGCCAGAACACTACCGTTATTAATCGGTAGTCCGGGGCTGTAACTCACCCTCTGAGGGCCGGCGCCTGCCGCCGGCCTGACCCTACTTTTGACAGGCTAGAGAAATGCGCTTGCTACTGATTTGGTTTATCAATGCGGCAGCCCTGTTTGCCGTCCCGTATTTGATGCACTCGGTGACGATGAGCAGCGGCTGGACCGCGCTGCTGGCCGCCGCCGTGCTGGGACTGGTCAATGCGCTGATCCGTCCTTTGCTGATCCTGCTGACCCTGCCCGTGACGTTTTTGTCGCTGGGCCTGTTCATTTTGATCATCAACGGCTTCCTGTTCTGGCTGGTGGCGCAGGTGATCGATGGTTTCCATGTCGCCAGTTTCTGGTCGGCCGTGGGCGGTGCCATTCTGTACAGCATCATTTCCTGGGCCTTGTCGACCTTACTTTTGAGTAATGACGATGGAAAAGCATAATTTCAGTATTGAGTTTTTCCCGCCGAAAACCCCGGAAGGGGCGGAAAAGCTGCGCGCCACGCGCGTCAAGTTGTCTGAGTTGCATCCGAAGTATTTCTCGGTGACGTTCGGCGCGGGCGGCACCACGCAGCAGGGCACCCTGGACACCGTGCGCGAAATCCTGGCGGCCGGCGAACAGGCCGCACCCCATCTGTCTTGCGTGGGCGGTTCGCGTGCATCGATCCGCGCCGTGCTGGCCGACTTCAAGGCGGCCGGCGTGCGCCGCATCGTGGCCTTGCGCGGCGACTTGCCGAGCGGCTACGGCGCCTCGGGCGAGTTCCGTTACGCCAACGAGCTGGTGGAATTCATCCGCGCCGAAACGGGCGACCATTTTCATATCGAAGTGGCCGCCTATCCGGAAGTGCACCCGCAAGCCCGTTCGCCGCAGGACGACCTGAACGCGTTCGCGCGCAAGGTGCAGGCCGGCGCCAATGCCGCCATCACCCAGTACTTCTACAATGCCGACGCGTATTTTCAGTTTGTCGAGCAGACGCAGAAGATGGGCATCAACGTGCCCATCGTGGCCGGCATCATGCCGATCACGAACTACACGCAGCTGATGCGCTTTTCGGACATGTGCGGCGCGGAAATTCCACGCTGGGTGCGTCTGAAACTGGCCAGTTTCGGCGACGACAGCGCGTCCATCAAGGCTTTTGGCCTGGACGTGGTGACGGGCTTGTGCGAGCGTTTGCTGGAAGGCGGCGCGCCAGGCTTGCATTTCTATAGCATGAACCAGGCGGCGCCCACGACGGCACTGTGGCAGCGCCTGGTGAAATAAACCGTTCTGACGCGTTAAAACAGATCGCCCTCGGTCACGATGTGATCGAGGGCGATGTCGTATTCGCCGTTGGGAAAACTTGCCGCCAGGCAGGCATAGGCGACGCCGAGCGTGCGCGGACGGGGCGTGGCCGCCAGGGTGCGGTCGTAATAGCCGCCGCCATAGCCGAGGCGAAAGCGTTCCTGGTTAAAACCCAGGCAGGGCACCAGCAGGGTGGCAGGTGCCGGACGCAGGCGCAATTGCGCGGGCACGGCCACGCCCATGCCATCCTTCACCATGGGCTCGCCCGGCGTCCAGTCGGAAAATGCCAGCGGCGCATGCTTTTCCAACACCACCGGCAAGCTTAATTGCACGCCGCGCGCGGCCAGCTGCGCATATGCGCCGTGCAAGTCCGGCTCGCCGTGCAGGGGCCAGTACACGCCCAGTTCCTTGACGTTTTCTTGCGCGCACCAGTCCAGCAGGCGCTGCGCGATGGCCGCATCCCACCCCGTGCGCGTGGCGTCGGGCAGGGCGCGGCGGGCCGCCAGCAAGGCTTTGCGCAAGCCGGCTTTTTCCTGTGGCGCAATGGGTGGCCGTGCAGCCGGATCGCATGTTATTCTAGGGTCGCTATTCATATCACCATCAAGTTAAGATTGAGAGTCGTACATTGATTTCCCCACTGAAATGGATTGCCGGCACGATGCTGTGTGTTGCATCGGCCTTGTCTCCCCTGGCCGCCCTGGCCCAGGTATCGACCACCGTATCCCCAGCCGCCCCCGACACGCGCAGCGAGGACGATGCCTTCTTGCTGCTGCGCGACGCCGCGCGCAAGGATGACGTCGAAAAAGCCGACTTTTATGCGGGGCGCCTGACGAATTACCAGATTCCCTCGTATGTTGACTATTATCGGCTGAAACCGCGCATCAAACTGCTGACCGAAGCGCAATTTCGCGATTACCTGAACCGCTACAAGGGCAGCGCCATCGCCGACCGCTTCCGCAACGACTGGCTGCTGGAGCTGGGCCGCAAGCGCGACTGGGTCGTGTTCGACGAGCAATATCCGCAATTCGCCCTCGATGACGACACCCAGCTCAAGTGCTATGCGCTGATGTCGCGCGCCGCCAAGGGCCAGAACGTGGCGTCCGAGGCGCGCAACCTGCTCGTCTCGCCGCCCGGCTATGGCGAAGCGTGCGGCAGCCTGATCGCCGCATTGGCGCAAAACGGCCAGTTCGACACGAACGACCTGTGGGCGCAGATCCGTCTGGCGGGCCAGACCAACGCCACGGGCCCGGCGCGCCGCATCGCGCTGCTGCTGGGTGCCTCCGACGCGAAGATGGCGCAAGCGATCGATTTGCCAGCGCTGGTGCTGGCCAAGGGGCCGGGCGCCAGCCGTGCCGACCACGAGATGTACCTGGTGGCCGTCGGCCGCATGGCGAAAAGCACCTTGAAACTGGGCGTGGTGGCGCTGCAAAAGGCCAGCGCGCAGCTGACGGCGCAGGAACAGGCCATCGGCTGGGCCAGCCTGGCCTTGCAGGCGTCGTATTCGCTGGCGCCGGAAGCGTTCGAATATTGGCAGAAAACCAATGGCGCACCGTTGACCCAGGAGCAGATGCAGTGGAAGGCGCGTATCGCCTTGCGTGAAGGCAACTGGCCCCAGGTGAAGACGGCGATCCAGGCCATGCCGGCCTCCCTGCGCGCGGACCCGACCTGGGTCTACTGGCTGGCGCGCGCGCAGCAGGCGGAAACGCCGGGCCGCCCGAATGCGCAGGCCGATGCCCTGTACCGCACGATTTCCGAGCAATCGAATTTCTACGGCTTGCTGGCCAATGAAGAGCTGGGCAACCACCTGGTCTTGCCGCCGCCGGGCCAGCCCATCACGCCGGCGGAAATCGCCGCCATGGCCGCCAATCCGGGACTGCAGCGTGCCTTGAAATTCTTCAACATGCGCTTGCGCTTCGAAGGCACGCGCGAGTGGAACTGGGAATTGCGTTCGATGACGGATCGGCAGCATCTGGCGGCCGCGGAATTTGCGCGCCAGAACAATGTGCTCGACCGCATGGTCAACACCTCGGACCGCACGCGCCTGGAGGTGGACTATACGCAACGCTATCCGACGCCGCACGACGACGTGATGCATCCGGCCACGCAAACCCTGGGTCTGGATAAGGCCTGGGTGTACGGCCTGATCCGCCAGGAATCGCGCTTCATCATGGATGCGCAGTCGCACGTGGGCGCGTCCGGCTTGATGCAGGTCATGCCGTCGACGGCCCGATATGTCGCCAAGAAGATCGGTCTCACTGATTTTGTGACGGAAACCTTGAGCGACGTGCGCACCAACGTCTTGCTGGGCACGAATTACCTGAACATGGTGCTCGGCGGCCTGGACGGTTCGCAAGTACTGGCCAGCGCCGCCTACAACGCGGGACCGGGGCGCCTGCGCATCTGGCGCGCCACCATGACGCGTCCGCTGGAAGGCGCCGTCTTTGCCGAGATCATTCCGTACACGGAAACGCGCGGCTACGTGAAAAACGTGATGGCCAACGCCACCTATTACGCGGCCCTGTTCGAGAAGAGCCCGCAGTCGCTGAAGGCGCGCCTGGGCACCGTGGGACCGAAAAACAGCGCCGTCGCGGCCGATTTGCCATCATCCAATTAAAGATCGCTGACCATGCAAACCACCATCCTTGACCCCAGCCTGACGCAAACCCTGGCCGCCGCGCGCGAGCCGGGCCTGACCCTGATTATCGGCAACAAGAATTACTCGTCGTGGTCGATGCGCCCGTGGGTGGCCATGACGGCCTTCGGCATCCCGTTCCAGGAAGTGCGCGTGCTGCTCGACCAGAGCGACACGGCGACAAAAATCGCCGTGTATTCGGCCTGCGGCCGGGTGCCCGTGCTGCTGGCGGGAGAAATGACGATCTGGGACAGCCTGGCCATCTGCGAATACCTGGCCGAGCAGTTTCCCGATAAACACATGTGGCCGCAAGACGTGGCCGCGCGCGCCATGGCGCGCTGTGTCTGCGCGGAAATGCATTCCGGTTTCACCGGCCTGCGCACGGACATGTCGATGAATATCAAGGCGAAGTTGCCGGGCCGTGGCCGCACGGCCGCCGCGCAGGCGGACATCGGCCGCATCAGCGAAATCTGGGAAGAGTGCCTGTCGCGCTTTGGCCACCACCAGTTCCTGTTCGGCGACTTTTCCATCGCCGACGCGTACTTTGCCCCCGTCGTCATGCGTTTCCGCACCTATGGCGTGTCGCTGGCGCCGGCGCTGAACGCCTACTGCGAGCGCGTGCAGGCGCACCCGGCCGTGGCCCGCTGGATCACGGAAGCGCTGGCGGAGACGGAAATTGCTGCCAAGCACGACGCGGAATTGCCTGATTAAGAAAAGAGTGTTATGAAGATATACACGGTCGGTGGCGCGGTGCGCGACCAACTGCTGGGCTTGCCCGTGAAAGACCACGACCACGTCGTTGTGGGCGCCACGCCGGTAGACATGCTGCGTCAGGGCTTCCGCCCCGTCGGCAAGGATTTTCCCGTCTTCCTGCACCCGAAGACGCAGGAAGAATACGCCTTGGCCCGCACGGAACGCAAGACGGCCCCCGGCTACCGGGGTTTCGTCTTCCACACGGCGCCCGACGTCACCCTGGAAGACGACCTGGTACGCCGCGATCTGACCATCAACGCCATCGCCCGGGCCGAGGATGGGACGTTGACCGACCCGTTCGGCGGCGTCGAGGATATCCAGAACAAGATCTTCCGCCACGTCTCCGACGCGTTTGGCGAGGACCCCGTGCGCATCTTGCGCCTGGCCCGCTTTGCCGCCCGCTTTCATACTTTCACTGTGGCGCCCGCCACCATGGAACTGATGCGCGAGATGGTGCAGGACGGCGAAGTCGACGCCCTGGTGGCCGAGCGCGTGTGGCAGGAGGTGGCCAAGGGATTGATGGAAAGCCATCCTTCGCGCATGCTGACGGTGCTGCACGAATGCGGCGCCCTGGCGCGCATCATGGGGGAAATCACGTTGAGCGAGCGCTTGCTGCAGGTCATCGACCATGCCGCCGCGCAAGGCCTTGACTTGCCCGTGCGCTTCGCCGCCTTGACGCTGCATATGAGCAAGGATGCCATCGAGCAGTTGAGCGAGCGCCTGCGCGTGCCCAACGAGTGCCGCGAACTGGCCGTCATGGCGGCGCGCGAGCTGGACAATATCAACGGCGCGCTGGACTTGGGCGCCGAAGCCATCGTCGCCCTGTGCGAACGCTGCGACGGCTTGCGCAAGCCGCAGCGCTTCGTGCAACTGCTGCAAGCCGTGGCTTGCGACGGACTGGTCACCGGCGACTTTCCCCAGGCGGCGCGGCTGCAGGGCGGGCTGGACGCGGCGCGCGGCGTGCATGCGGGTGCGCTGGCGCAAGGCTGTGCGGAGCCGAAACGCATCCCTGAAGTCATCCATGCGGCGCGGGTGGCGGCCGTGGCGGCCTTCCTGGCCCAGGCTTGAATGGCGCGGATAGGCTACAATGGCGCCATGATGTTGCACTGCACAATAACGGCCTGACGTGCCGCAGCACCGCCCCCAGGAGTCGACGTGACCTTACCCAAGCTGTTTCAAAACCCGTTTCGCCGCTGGCTCAGCCGTAGCGGAGGCGGGCGTCCGACCGTGCTCGTCAAGCAGTTGCACGAGCGCGACCGGCGCCGCATGATGAAGCATTTCCTGTCGCTCGAGAAAAGCGACCGCCTGCTGCGCTTCGGCAGCGCCTTGCCCGATGAACTCGTCGCGCAGTACGTGCAAAAGATGGATTTCTCGCGCGACATGATCTACGGCGTCTACAACAGCCTGTTCAAACTGGTGGGCGTGGGCCATCTGGCGTTCGCGCCGAAGGACCAGTCGCCGGCGAAAAGCGTGGTGACGGACAAGGAGCAGGTGGCCGAGTTTGGCGTATCCGTGTCGAAATCGATGCGCGGCATGGGCGTCGGTTCGAAACTGTTCGAGCGGGCGGCAATTCACTGCCGCAACAACGATGTCGATACCCTGTACATGCATTGTTTGTCGTCGAACAAGACGATGATGCATATCGCCAAGAAGGCGGGCATGGAAATCCAGCGCGACTATGGCGAAGCCGATGCCTACCTAAAACTGTTGCCGCCGAACCCGACCAGCATGCTGCAGGAAGCCGTGCAGGAGCAGTTCGCCATGTTCGACTACACATTCAAGGCGAATGCGCGCGCCGCCAGCAAACTGTTCGAGCGCTTGCCAGGGCGCAAGAAGCCCGCGCCGCCGGCCCCCCCGCCGCCTGCCGACTGATTACAGCAGGGGCAGTGCCGTCGTATCCTTGATGCGCTGCAAGGCGAAGCTCGACTTGACGTCCAGCACGGCCGGGTGGCGCAGCAGGGTGGCCATCATGAAGCGCGAGAAATGCTCCATGTCTTCCACGTGCACGCGCAACAGATAATCCATTTCGCCCGTCATCGCATAGCAGGCCACCACTTCCGGCCATTGCGCCACGGCCACGGCGAAGTCGGCGCGCGGCGACGTGTTCGTCACCAGATTCGGCGCCAGCACGCGCGCCGTGCTGTGGGCCGTGGCGTCGCTGTGCTTTTCCAGCCGCACATTGACGTAGGCGAGCAAGCCCAGGCCGATCTTTTCCGGGTCCAGCAGGGCCACGTACTGGCGGATCACGCCCGCTTCTTCCAGCCTTTTGACGCGGCGCAAGCATGGCGACGGCGACAGGCTGACCTGCTCGGCCACGTCCTGATTCGACAGGCGGCCATCGGCCTGCAGGACGGAGAGGATCTTGCGATCCGTTTTATCCAGCGTAATTTTGCTCATGCTTCCTCCGGTGGTTCTTGTTTCACGCAATATTATTGCGCAAATCATGATTGTTCGGGAGATCTTTGGCATTTAATGCCCGTGACCCACGCCTATACTGTGCGCTACTTCTTGGAGGAGACATCATGCAATTTCAGCCTTGGGACAACCCGATGGGTACCGATGGTTTCGAGTTCGTCGAGTATGCAGCACCAGACCCAAAAGCATTGGGCAAGCTGTTCGAGAACATGGGCTTCACGGCCATCGCGCGCCACCGCCACAAGGATGTGACCCTGTACCGTCAGGGCGACATCAATTTCATCATCAATGCCGAACAAGATTCGTTCGCGCAGCGTTTTGCCCGTCATCACGGCCCGTCCGTGTGCGCCATCGCCATCCGCGTCGACGACGCGGCCTTCGTCTACCGCCGCGCGCTGGAACTGGGCGCCTGGGGTTTCGACAATAAGACGGGGCCGATGGAGCTGAATATTCCCGCCATCAAGGGCGTGGGCGATTCGCTGCTGTACTTCGTCGACCGCTGGCGCGGCAAGGGCGCCGACAAGCCGGACGCGGCCGCGCCGGGCGGCATCGGCGACATCAGCATCTATGACGTCGATTTCGTCGCCATTCCCGGCGCCGTCGCCAACCCGGTCGGCCATGGCCTGACCTACATCGACCACCTGACGCACAATGTGCACCGTGGCCGCATGAAGGAATGGGCGAGCTTCTATGAAAACCTGTTCAACTTCCGCGAAGTGCGCTACTTCGATATCGAAGGCAAGCATACGGGCCTCAAATCGAAGGCCATGACTTCGCCATGCGGCAAGATCCGTATCCCGATCAATGAATCGTCGGATGACAAGTCGCAGATCGCCGAATACCTGGATCAGTACCACGGCGAAGGCATCCAGCACATCGCGCTGGGTACGGACAATATCTACGCGTCCGTGCAAGGCATGCGCGATACAGGTATCGATTTCCAGGATACGATTGAAACTTACTATGAGCTGGTCAACCGCCGCCTGCCGAACCACGGCGAGCAGCTGGAAGAACTGCGCCGCCTGCGCATCCTGATCGATGGCCACAGCACGGAAAACGAACGCGAACTGCTGCTGCAAATCTTCACGCAGACGGTGATCGGCCCGATCTTCTTCGAGATCATCCAGCGCAAGGGCGACCAGGGCTTCGGCGAAGGCAACTTCCGCGCCCTGTTCGAATCGATCGAGCTGGACCAGATCAAGCGCGGCGTGCTGAAAGATACGAACGCGGCGTAATGTTGCTTTGTAACAAATAGTAGTAAAAAAAGTACCGGCCCGGGAGTGCAGCGCAGCAAAGAACTGCGCGCCTTCCTGTGGTAGTCTACGACAAACAAGTCATTTTTCCGCACCGGCATGCTCACAAAGCGCGGCCGGTACGTGTGAGTTCAACCGACTTTGCACGCGTAGCACAGAGAATAATGGAGACAAGTAATGAATGCACCAATCAAGGGCTCGAGTCTTGAGCCGGGCGCGCACGCGTCCGAAATTTCCCTGAACGACAAATACACCTTGGAGCGTGGCCGCGCCTTCATGACGGGCACGCAAGCGCTGATCCGCCTGCCCATGCTGCAGCGCGAGCGCGATGTAAAAGCTGGCCTGAATACGGCCGGCTACATCACCGGCTACCGCGGTTCGCCTGTGACGTCCGTCGACATGACGGCGATCAAGGCCAAGAAATACCTCGATGAACACCACGTCAAATTCCACCCGGGCCTGAACGAAGACCTGGCCGCTACGGCCGTCTGGGGCACGCAGCAAACGAATCTGTTCGAAGACGCGAAATACGACGGCGTGTTCGGCATGTGGTACGGCAAGGGCCCCGGCGTCGACCGCTGCGGCGACGTCTTCAAGCACGCGAATAATGCCGGTTCCGCCAAGCACGGCGGCGTGCTGGTGCTGGCCGGCGACGACCATGCGGCGAAATCCTCGTCCACGGCGCACCAGTCCGACCATATCCTGAATGCCTGCGGCATCCCCGTGCTGTACCCGTCGTCGGTGCAGGAATACATCGATTACGGCTTGCATGCATGGGCCATGAGCCGCTACACGGGCTTGTGGGTGTCGATGAAATGCGTGACCGACATCATCGAGTCGGGCGCCGCCGTCGATTTCGACCCGGACCGCGTACAGATCACCCTGCCGACCGACTTCGAGATGCCGGCCGGCGGCTTGAACATCCGCTGGCCCGACACGGTGCTGGAACAAGAAGTGCGCATGAACAGCTACAAATGGTATGCGGCGCTGGCATATGCGCGTGCCAACAAGCTCAATAAAATCATCTGGGACAGCCCGAAGGCGCGCATCGGCATCATCACGGCCGGCAAATCCTACCTGGATACGCGCCAGGCGCTGGCCGACCTGGGCATCGACGAGCAGACGGCGTCCGACATCGGCATCCGCCTGTACAAGATCGGCATGACCTGGCCGCTGGAAGCGGACGGCGTGCACGAATTCGCCAAGGGCCTCGATGAAATCCTCGTGGTGGAAGAAAAGCGGCAAATCCTCGAATACGCGCTGAAGGAAGAACTCTACAACCTCAAAGACGGCGAGCGTCCGCGCGTGGTCGGCAAGTTCGACGACACGGGCGAGTGGAGCAACCAGAAGGGCACCGGTCACGGCGACTGGCTGCTGCCGGCCACGTATGAACTGAACCCGGCCATGATCGCCCGGGCGATCGCCAGCCGCATTTCGCGCTACTACGCGGGCCACCCCGTCGAGCAGCGCGTGAAGGAACGCATCGCCTACCTGGAAGCGAAGGAAAACGTCCTCAAGGCCATCAGCGTGAAACCCGATCCGCAAAAGGACCGCACGCCGTTCTTCTGCTCCGGCTGCCCGCACAACAGTTCCACGAAAGTGCCGGAAGGCTCGCGCGCGCTGGCCGGCATCGGCTGCCACTACATGGTGCTGTGGATGGACCGCGAAACGTCGACGTTTACCCACATGGGCGCAGAAGGCGTCACCTGGGTGGGGCAGGCGCCGTTCACGAATGAAAAGCACGTGTTTACCAACCTCGGCGACGGCACGTATTTCCACTCGGGCATCCTGGCCATCCGCGCGGCCGTTTCGGCCAAGGTGAACATCACCTATAAAATCCTGTTCAACGATGCGGTGGCCATGACGGGCGGCCAGGAATTCGACGGGCCTTTGTCTCCGGCCATCATTTCGCGCCAGATCGCTGCCGAAGGCGTGGGCCCGATCATCGTCGTCACGGATGAACCGGAAAAATACCCGGACGATTACGCCTGGGCGGAAGGCGTCACCGTGCGCCACCGTTCGGAACTGATGGACGTGCAGCGCGAACTGCGCGACATGCCCGGCGTGTCGGCCATGATCTACGACCAGACCTGCGCCTCGGAAAAACGCCGCCGCCGGAAACGCAATGAATACCCGGACCCGGCCAAGCGCGCCGTGATCAACGAAGCCGTCTGCGAAGGCTGCGGTGACTGTTCCGTGCAATCGAACTGCCTGTCGGTGGAACCGCTGGAAACGGAACTGGGGCGCAAGCGCCAGATCAACCAGTCGTCCTGCAACAAGGATTTTTCGTGCACGACGGGTTTCTGCCCCAGTTTCGTCACGGTGGAAGGCGGCGGCCTGAAAAAGCCGAAGAAGGCGGCTGCCGCCGACAAGGATGCGCCAGCCGCGCCGGCCTTGCCGACACCGATGATTCCATCGACTGCCGAGCCGTTCGGCATCCTGGTGACCGGCATCGGCGGCACGGGCGTCGTCACCGTCGGCCAGATCCTGGCCATGGCGGCCCACGTGGAAGGCAAGGGCTGTTCCGTGCTGGACATGAGCGGCCTGGCGCAAAAGGGCGGCCCGGTGATGTCGCACGTGCGTCTGGCGGACCGCCAGGAAGACATCCACTCGACCCGCGTCGGCACCGGTGCGGCCGACCTGGTGATCGGCTGCGACCTGATCGTCACGGCCAGCCGCGACGCCCTGTCGCGCATGGGAGAGGGACGCAGCTGGGCCATGATCAACTCGACCAGCTCGTCGACGGCCGCCTTCGTGAAGAACCCGGACTGGCAATTCCCCGGCGCTTCCGCGCGCATGGAAATCGAAAAGGCGTGCGGCAGCGACCACGTCGACTTCATCGACGCGGGCCAGATCGCCACGGCGCTGATGGGCGACTCCATCGCGACGAATATGTTCATGCTCGGCTACGCCTGGCAAAAGGGCAAGGTGCCATTGAGCGAAGCGGCCATCATGAAGGCCATCGACTTGAACAATGTCTCGGTGGCGTTCAACAAGGCGGCCTTCAACTGGGGCCGCGCGGGTGCGCATGACGCGGCCAGCCTGGTGCGCATGACGACACCAGCCAAGGTGGTGGAATTCAAGCGCATCGACACGCTCGACGACATCATCGAAAAGCGCGTCGCCCTGCTGACGGCCTACCAGGACCGCGCATATGCGCAGCAATACCTGGACTTCGTCGGGCAGGTGCGCGCCGCCGAAAGCGCCCTGAACGGCCCGCACTTGCGCCTGACGGAAGCCGTGGCACGCTACTTCTACAAGCTGATGGCCTACAAGGACGAGTACGAAGTGGCGCGCCTGTACACGGACGGCGCCTTCCAGGCGAAGATCGCGTCCATGTTCGAAGGCGACATCAAGCTCAAGTTCCATCTGGCGCCGCCCATCATGGCGAAAACGGATGCCCAGGGCCACTTGATCAAGAAGGAATTCGGCCCGTGGATGATGAAGGCGTTCGGCGTGCTGGCCAAGTTCAAGGGCTTGCGCGGCACGGCCTTCGACGTGTTCGGCCATACGGCCGAGCGCAAGATGGAGCGCGCGCTGATTCTTGAATACCGCGCGACGGTGGGCGGCCTGCTGCCGAAGCTGACGACGGCCAAGCTGGCGCAAGCCGTGGCGATCGCCAGTATTCCGGAAGACATCCGCGGCTATGGCCACGTGAAGGAGCGTCATCTGAAGGCGGCGAAAGAGAAGGAAGCGAGTCTGCTGATCGCCTTCAACGCGCCCGCGCCGCTGCCGCCCGTCGTGGCGGCGCCCGTGGCGGCCACCGTGTGATGGGGTGAACGCCTCGCTGTAGCAATGGCGCCTGCGGGCGCCATTTTTTTTGTGTCAAAGAAAACAACGCTTGCTGGCAAAACGCATTATAATTTTTCGATAATTTCTTTATAGAAAGTTTCTCATGCATGCCCTGCGACTTGGCTCCCTCGCTGTTTCCTTCGTATGTGTGTTGAGTGCCTGCGGCGGAGGCGGCGGCAGCGACAGCGCGTCCGTCGTCCCGCCCGTGACGCCGACGGGCCCGACGGCGCTGGTCGCCTCGTCCACGGTGGCGAACCGCTGCGAGGCGCCGCGCAGCGGCAGCGGCATCGACAAGCCGGGCACCTTGCTCGATGAACTGACGTGGGTGCGCAGCTGGATCGATGAAACGTATCTGTGGTACCGCGAAGTGCCGACCACCTACCTGCCGCAAAGCTTCGCCACGCCGATCGCGTATTTCGACGTGCTGAAAACAACGGCCACGACGGCGTCCGGCAAGCCCAAGGACCGCTTCCATTTCACCTACACGACGGCCGAATGGGAAGCCTCGCTCAATGGCGTGGAACTGGGTTACGGCATGCTGCTGGCGCTGACGCGCACCACGCCGCCGCGCAAGGCCGTGGTCACGATCGTCGAGCCAGGCTCGCCAGCCGACCTGGCGGGCTTGCGGCGCGGCGATGAACTGCAAACCGTCGATGGCACCGATTTCGTCAATGCCCCTGACGCTGCCAGCGTGAAGATCATTAACGCCGGCCTGTTTCCTGCAGCGCAAGGTGCGCACACGCTGGCGTTCAGCCGCAATGGCTCGCCCATCTCCGCGAACCTGCAGGCGGTCGACGTGAGCACCAGCGCCGTGCAAAACGAGCGCATCATCGACACGCCCACGGGCAAGGTGGGCTACCTGACCTTCAACACCCACAACAACGTGGCCGAGCGCCAGCTGGTCGAGACCATGCGCCGCTTCCAGGCGGCCGGCATCAGCGACCTGGTGCTTGACGTGCGCTACAACGGCGGCGGCTACCTCGATGTCGCCAGCGAGCTTGCCTACATGATTGCCGGCCCGCAAGTCACCACCGGCAAGACCTTCCAGCAGGTGCTGGCCAATGACAAGACGCGGCCGGAAGCGCCCGTGCCATTCCATACGCAAAGCCAGGGCTTTGCCGGGCCGAACCCCCTGCCCAAGGGCACGCCTTTGCCTTCGCTGGGCCTCAAGCGCGTGACCTTGCTGACGACGGACAATACCTGTTCGGCCAGCGAAGCCATCATCAACGGCTTGCGCGGCGTCGACGTGCAGGTCAGCCTGATCGGCGGCACGACGTGCGGCAAGCCGTATGGTTTCTATCCCACGCCGAATTGCGGCACCACGTATTTCGCCGTGCAGTTCCAGGGCGTCAATGCCAAGGGCTTTGGCGACTTTGCCGATGGCATGGCGCCGACCTGCGACGTGACGGACGATTACCAGCACCCGCTGGGCGACCCTGCCGAAGGCATGCTGGCGGCGGCGCTGCGCTACCGCGGCAGCGGCAGCTGTACCCCGGCCACGGGCGCGATCAGGCTGTTGAGTTCGATGGAGAGTCCCGCCGACACGGCCGCGCGGCTGCTGCGCCCGGCCTACAAGGAAATTGCTGTGTTGAACCGATAAAGCCCCATGTTGCCCCCCTTCCTGGATGAGGGTGGGGCATCTTTCTTCTCATAAATATTTCTATATAACAATTATGATATATAGAAAGATGAATCCATTCGTTCTGTAATTGCTGGCATCTTGATATCTTTCGCCTTCTCCCTAACCTTGAGAAGCGTAAAGATGCCTATACAATTCAAGTTACCACCGCTCACCGTAGCCGTACTGGCCATCCTCGGCGGTTCCGCATGGCAGGCGCACGCGCAGACGCAAGCGCCTGCAGCGGATCAGCAGCCGGCGGCCACCCCGCCAGCCGTCGTGGTCACCGGTTCGCGGATTCCCCGCGCTAGCCTGGAGGGACCATCGTCCGTCACCATCCTGACGGGCGATGAAATCACCAAGCAAGGGTACAAGAACGTCTTCGATGCGCTGACCAACCAGGTACAGAACAGCGGCTTTACGCAAGGCGAGGACTTCGGCAACACGTTCACGCCATCGGCCAATACCATCAGCCTGCGCGGCCTCGGTCCGAACCATACCCTGATCCTGCTCAATGGCCGCCGCCTGGCCGACTTCCCCGTCGCCTACGAAGGCACGGTCAACTTCACCAACCTGGCGAATATCCCGTCGAGCATCGTCGACCGCATCGAGATCCTCAACGGCGGCGCCTCGGCCATCTATGGTTCCGACGCGATCGCCGGCGTGGTCAACGTCATCCTGAAAAAGCAGACGGAAGGTTTCGATATCAACGTCAAGGCGGGCGGCACCACGCGCGGCGGCGCAGGCAACCAGCGCGTGCAGCTGACGGGCGGCGGCAATTTCGACAAGCTGCATACCTTGTTCAGTGTGGAGCTGAGCCAGCGCGATCCGCTGTCGAGCCTGCAGCGCGACTTCATGGCCACCCGCTCGGGCACGCCGACGAATATCGCGTCGCGTCGCGTGGTAAAGGCGGGTACTTCCGGCACCTACGTGGACCTGGGCGACACCTGCACGCAGTTCGGCGACCTGTTCGGCGGCAGCACCGTCAAGTATCAGGCGAAGAACGGCAGCTATTGCGCCAGCCCGAAAGTGGGCCCCACTTACTGGACCACGCAAACCAAGAACCGCAGCCAGAACGTGTTCGGCAGCGCCAACTATGAGCTGTCACCGGAAACGACCTTGTTCGCCGACTTCCTGATCGGCAAGAACTCGACCGAGAACAATACGCGCGGCCCGACGTGGACGTCGTCGTCGACGGGCAGCAGCTATTTCCGCAACCAGAATACCGATCGCTACGAAGCGTGGACGCGTTACATCTCGCCCGAGGAAATGGGCGGCGTGGAGCGCTACAACCGCAAGTGGGACGACCTGGCCACGGCCATCTCGCTGGGCGCCAAGGGCCGCCTTCCCGGCACGTCGTCGTGGCAATATGAGGCGAACTACAACGCCTCGGTGTACAAGAGCGAAAGCCACACGCCGCGCGCGCTGGCCAATATCGACAGCTTCTTCCTGGGTCCGAAACTGGGCACCGATGCCGCCGGCGTGCCGGTCTACGCACCGGATCCGGCCCGCCTGTCGCGCCGCGTGACGGCGGCCGAATTCGACAGCATCACGGGCAATTCCGACAGCGACGACAAGGCCTGGACGAATACCCTGAGCCTGGCCACCAACGGCGACCTGTTCCAGCTGCCCGCTGGCGCGGCAAAGATCGCCACCATCGCCGAAGTGGGCAAGCAGGGCTTCAGCAACGTGCCCGACGCGCGCCTGAACGAAGGCTACTTCAACGTCGCCACCAAGTCCGACATCACGGCCGGCACGCGCACCCGCTATGCGCTGGGGGCGGAAGTGAATCTGCCGCTGCATGAAAAGCTGACCGGCACCCTGGCCGGCCGCTACGACCGCTACAGCTTTGCCGGCCGCCATGACGGCAAGTTCACCTATAACGGCGGCCTGGAACTGCGTCCCGCGCCGGAGCTGCTGTTCCGCGCCAACTACGCCACCAGCTTCCGCGCGCCGGACATGAACTACATCTACAAGGCGCGCGGCACCGGTTACTACTCGAGCACCACCGATTACTACCGCTGCGGCGCCACGGGCCAGAGCATCGACAACTGCGAATTTGCAAACAAGTCGCCGGGCGCCGATTATGTGCAGAATGGCAGCCGCGACCTGCAGTCTGAAAAAGGCAAGTCGTTCGGCGTGGGCGCCGTCTGGTCGCCAAGTGCCAATTTCGACGTCTCCGTCGATTACTGGAACATCAAGATCGACGACCTGGTGACGAACCTGAGCGCCGACAAGATCCTGCGCGACGAAGCCGATTGCCGCCTGGGCAAGCTCGACATCAATTCACCCACCTGCGCCGATACCCTGGGCCGCGTCGAGCGTTTCGCGGCCAATGCCCTGAACCGCGCCGGCGAGATCAAGACCATCACCGTCAATCCGATCAACGCGGCCAAGCAGAGCAGCAGCGGCATCGACATCAGCGTCAAGTATTTGCTGCGCACGACGGACTATGGCCGCTTTGCCTTCAAGGCCAATTACGCCAAGGTGCTGAGCAATAAATCGCAGCAATTTGCCGGTGACGAAGAGATCGACGAGCTCAAATCGCTGAACAATTCCGACTGGCGCGACAAGCTGAACCTGAGCGTGAACTGGAGCGCTGGCGACTGGTCGAACACCCTGCTGGTCAGCCGCTACAGCAAGATCCCGAACGCCGCCGGTACCGGCTACTTGACGCCGACGGCGCTGGCCAACATCAGCACCGTGTACCGCATCAACGACCGCGCCACCTTGTCGCTGATCGTCAACAACGTGTTCGACAAGATCAAGCGCGACGACAGCGGCGGCTGGCCGTACTATCCGGTGGGCAGCTACAGCCCGCAGGGACGCCAGGGATGGGTCGAATTCAACTACCACTTCGGTTCATAATTCACGCTCGCCAGAGCAAGGCCGGAGCAGCTGACGCTGTTCCGGCTTTTTTATTTTCCGCTGCGTTTTTAGCCGACCGCCCCTCTATAATTGCCCGCTTGTCCTCTCTCGATGGAGTCTGACCCATGCTACGCCACGCCTTGCTGTCCACCGCCCTGTTCACCGTGTCTGCCGCCAGCGCGCACGCCGCTCCCGCCCTGACGACGGTGGCCGAGCGTTCCGCCTTCCAGCAGACGGGCCGCTATGCGGAAGTGGAAGCCCTGTGCCGCCAGTTCCAGGCGCGCTATCCGAAGCAGGTGCGCTGCATCGAATTTGGCCGCACGCCGGAGAACCGCCCCATGCTGGCGCTGGCCGTCAGCAATACGGGCGCGCTGACGCCGGCCGAGGCGGCGCACCGCCAGCTGCCCGTTCTGCTGGTGCAGGGCGGCATCCATGCCGGCGAAATCGACGGCAAGGATGCGGGCTTCCTGGCGCTGCGCGAAGTATTGGAGGGCAGGGCGGCGCCCGGCGCGCTGGACAAGCAGGTGCTGCTGTTCGTGCCCGTCTTCAACGTCGACGGCCATGAGCGCTTCGGCCAGTGGAGCCGTCCGAACCAGCGCGGCCCCGTGGAAATGGGCTGGCGCAGCACGGCGCAAAACTACAATCTGAACCGCGAATACATGAAGGCCGATACGCCCGAGATGCAGCACATGCTGGCACTGGTGAACGCCTGGGATCCGCTGGCCTATGTCGACCTGCACGTGACGGACGGCGCCCAGTTCGAACCCGATATCTCGATCCAGGTCGAACCCGTGCATGCGGGCGACGCCGCGCTGCGCATGGCCGGCACGGCCTTGCGCGATCAGGTCCTGGCCGACCTGGCCAGGCAGGGCTCCGACCCGAAGCCGTTCTATATTTCGTTTGCCGAGAACGACAATCCGCAATCGGGTTTTGTCGATTCGGCGCCGAACCCGCGCTTCTCGCATGGCTATTTCCTGCTGCGCAACCGCTTCGGCATGCTGGTGGAAACCCATTCGTGGAAGGACTATCCGACCCGCGTGCGCATCACGCGCAACACCATCGTCTCGCTGCTGTCGCAAGTGGCGCAGCATGGCGCGCAGTGGCGGCAAACAGCGCTCGAGGCGGACGCGCGCGCCGCGCGGCTGGCCGGCACCACCTTGCCGCTCACGTATAAAACGACGGACAAGAGCCGCATGATCGCGTTTCGCGGCTACGCCTACACGCGCACGCCGTCCGAGGTATCGGGCGCGCTGATGACGCGCTACGACGAAACCACGCCGCAGATCTGGAACGTGCCGCTGCGCGACGAGATCGTGCCCGACCTGCAGCTGGCCGCGCCCAAGGCCGGCTACCTGGTGCCCGCCGCGCAGGCGCAGATGGTGGCGGCCAAGCTGCGCCAGCATGGCGTGTCGTATCAGGTGCTGGCTACAGCGCCCGGCACGCTGCCCGTCGAAACCTTCCGCGCCACGCAGGTGAAATTCGGCGCGCAGTCGTTCGAGGGCCGCCAGACGGCGGCCGTGCAGGGTGAGTGGCAGAAAGAGGCGCGCGTGGTCGGCGCGGGCGCGCTGTACGTGCCCGTCAACCAGGCCAAGGCGCGCCTGGTCGTGGCCCTGCTCGAGCCGCGCGCGCCCGATTCCCTGCTGGCCTGGGGCAGTTTCAATACGGCCTTCGAGCGCAAGGAATACATGGAAGAATACGTGGCCGAAGACGTGGCGCGCGCCCAGCTGGCGGCCGATCCGGCGCTGGCGGCGCAGTTCCACGAAAAGCTGGCCAGCGACCCCGCGTTTGCAAAAAGCCCGGCCGCGCGCCTGGAATTCTTCGCCCGCCGCCACGCCTCGTGGGATGAGCGGCTGAATCTGTACCCGGTGCTGCGCACGGATGCCGCGCCGGCGCTGAAGTAAGGGAAGCCGCGTGCCTTGCTAATTTGCAATGTGCGCGGCGCGGAAAATGCTATTGTGCCTGTTTTCCCGATCAGGGCTTCCAGTGGAGCACCAGCGCATGCCGCAGCAAACACCGAAAAAAATTCTTCTCCTGAGCGTCTCGGCCGGCGCCGGCCATATGCGCGCAGCGCAAGCCATCGAGGCATACGCGGCGCGCGATGACGGCGCCGGCCCTGCGGCGCTGGCCAGCCATCTCGACGTGATGGATTTCGTCACGCCCGCATTCCGCAAGCTGTACACGGATTTTTATATCAAGCTGGTCAACAAGGCGCCCGCGCTGTGGGGCTATCTGTACCACGCCACCCACGATGCGCCGCGCGACAGTTCGATGCAGCGCCTGCGCCGCGCCGTCGAGCGCCTCAACACGCGCGCGCTGATGGCGCAGATCGCCGCCTTCCAGCCCGATGCGATCATCTGCACGCATTTCCTGCCGGCCGAACTGCTGTCGCGCGCGCTGCGCCAGGGGCAGCTGGCTTGCCCCGTGTGGGTGCAGGTCACCGATTTCGACCTGCACCGCATGTGGGTGCATGAGCAGATGCAGGGCTATTTCGCCGCTACCGACGAAGTGGCGTTCCGCATGCGCCACGAAGGCATTCCCGCCGAACGCATCCACGTGACGGGCATCCCCATCATGCCCGCCTTTGCGCAGGCGCCCGACCGCGCGCGGTGCGCGCAGGCGTTTGGCCTCGACCCGCGGCGCACGACGATCCTGCTGATGGGCGGCGGGGCGGGACTGGGCAGCCTCGATGCCATCGCCGCGCGCCTGCTGGCGCTGGATGGCGACTTCCAGCTGATCGTGCTGGCGGGGAAAAACGCCGCCGCGCTGGCGGCGCTGCAAGCACTGGCCGGCCGCTATCCGGGCCGCCTGCTGGCGCAAGGCTTTACCAGCGAAGTCGAGCGCCTGATGGCGTGCGCCGACCTGGTGATCACCAAGCCGGGCGGGCTGACCACCTCGGAATGCCTGGCCCTGGGCTTGCCCATGATCGTCAACTCGCCGATTCCGGGCCAGGAAGAGCGCAATGCCGACTATCTGCTGGAGCAGGGCGTGGCCCTGAAGGCCTTCGATGCCGTCACCCTCGAATACCGCGTGCGCCTGTTGCTCGATCATCCGGAGCAGTTGCAAGCCATGCGGGCGAAAGCGCTGGCGCTGGGCCGCCCGCGCGCCGCCAGCGACGTGCTGGCGCAGGTGCTGGCGTGACGGGCGTCGTGGCAAAACCCTGGCAGATCGCCCTGACGCTGGCCTGGGTGGCCCTGCTGGGACTATTCTTCGCCCAGGTGGAAATCCAGATCGAAGGGCCGGCCGGCTGGGCCGCCAACCTGCCCACCTGGCGCATCGAAAGCCACTGGCTGCTCGACATCTTCTGGGGCGGCCGGCCGATGACCGGCTACCATGCCTGGGTCTTTCCCTTCATTGCCCTGTTCTTCCATTTCCCCATGCTCTTCCTGGCGCAATGGTCGCTGCGCCTCGAGTGCCGCGCCATCGGCTGCATCATGCTGTTCTGGATCATCGAAGATTATCTGTGGTTCGTGCTCAATCCCGCCTATGGCGTGGCGCACTTCAATCCGGCCCACATCGCCTGGCACAAGCACTGGCTGTGGTGGGCGCCGACCGACTACTGGGTATCGCTGCTGCTGGCTGGCGTGCTGCTGTGGTTTTCATACAAGAGGAAGTCATGACCTTATCGCCCTTGCCGCATCTTTTGCTGTTATTCCTGGCCCTGGCGGCCGGTTCCGCCGGCGCGCAGGCGCCCGTGGCGCCCGAGCGCAATACCGAATGGGCGACGCCGCTGCCGCACGTGTCCAACCTGCACCAGGTCACCCCCGTCCTGTTCCGCAGCGCAAAGCTCGACAGCGCCGACGTGGCGCAATTGCAGGCGCTGGGCGTGAAGACGGTGATCAGCCTGCGTTCCTTCCACTCCGACACGCAGGTGCTCGATGGCAGCGGCATCCGCGCCATCCGCATTCCCATCAATACCTGGGCCATCCGCGACAAGCATGTGATCGAGACCATGCGCAGCATCCGCGCCGCCGAGCAGCAGGGCCCCGTGCTGCTGCATTGCCTGCACGGCGCCGACCGCACGGGCATGATGGCCGCCATGTACCGCATGCTGTACCAGGGCTGGCCGCGCGAGAAGGCGATCGACGAGCTGAAAAATGGCGGTTACGGCTATCACGCCGTGTGGAAGAATATCGAAAGCTACCTCAAGCGCGTCGATGTGGCGGCGCTGCGCGCGCAGATCGAACAGGAAAAACCATGAAGACCCTGCTGTTCGCACTGGCCGCCTGTTCCGCCTGTTATCCGCTGGTCACCCTGGCGGCCACGCCTGCGCTCGATGTGCGCGATGTCAGCAAAGCCGGCATGCCCGGCAAGACCTTTGCCGCCACGACCAGCATGCCGGCCAGCGTGGCCACCGTCTGCGCGGCCATCCAGGATTTCGCCGGCTATCCGCAGTTCATGCCGAACGTGGAGAAGATCAAGGTGACGGCCGCCGGCGGCGGCGTGTCGCTGGTCGACGTCACGCTCAAGCTGCCGATGGGGAAAATCAAGCAGTACCGCCTGAGAATGACGCCCAAGGTGCTCGACGCCAGCTGCAGCCTGGCCTGGAAGCTGGTGCCGATGGAGGGACTGAAGGTGGAGGATACCATCGCCGACACCAGCGGCTACTGGCAGCTGTCGCCGGATCCGCTCGATGCGGGCGCTGCCGCCGTCAGATACCAGGTGTACACGGATCCGGGCCCCGTGCCGATGGGCCTGGGCTGGATCGTCGACAGCATGAGCCGCGACAGCATCCCGACAATGTTCGACGCGCTGCGGGCGCGGGTGGCCGCGCGCAAATAGCCGGCGTGGCGCGGCAGCCACTTCACGCCGGCGCGCCACTTCAGGCATGATGTCGTTTCATCCACACATCCGCCCGGAATCCGCATGGAACACCACAGCTTTCTCATCAACATACTCTTTTACCTGGTCGCCGCCATCATCATGGTGCCGCTGGCCAAGCGCCTGGGCATGGGTGCCGTGCTGGGCTACCTGGTGGCCGGCGTCGTCATCGGACCGTGGGGACTGGGCCTGATCAAGAATGTCGAGGTGATCCTCAGTTTTTCCGAGTTCGGCGTGGTGCTGCTGCTGTTCCTGATCGGCCTGGAGCTGGAACCCAAACGATTGTGGCTGCTGCGCCGTCCCATCTTCGGCTGGGGCGGGGCGCAGGTGGGCGTCGTCAGCGCGGGCTTGTGCGCCGTGGCCATGGCCTTCGGCGTGGACTGGCGCACGGCGCTGGTCGGTGCGCTGGGGCTGTCGCTGTCGTCGACGGCCATCGTGCTGGCCACCCTGGGCGAACGCAAGCTGATGAGCACGCCGGCCGGTTCCGCCGGCTTTTCCATCTTGCTGTTCCAGGATATCGCCGCCATTCCCATGATCGCGCTGGTGCCGCTGCTCGGTGGCCTGGTCACGCACAGCGGCGAGCCGGGCTGGCTGCGCGTGGCCAAGCTGGCCGCCGTGCTGGCCGCCCTGGTGATCGGCGGGCGCTTTCTCGTCAACCCCATCCTGCGCTTCATCGCCAGGACGGACTTGCGCGAAATCTTCACGGCGTTTGCCCTGCTGCTGGTGATCGCCATCTGCGTGCTGATGGAATCGGTGGGCCTGTCGATGGCGCTGGGCACCTTCATGGCGGGCGTGCTGCTGGCCGATTCCGAATACCGGCATGAGCTCATTTCCGACCTGGAACCGTTCAAGGGCTTGTTGCTGGGCCTGTTCTTCATCGCCGTGGGCATGTCCGTCGATTTCGGCGTGCTGCGCGCCCAGCCGCTGCTGATCCTGGCCTTGGTGGCGGGCCTGCTGCTGGTGAAGATCGCCTTGCTGTACCTGCTGTCGAAGTTTGTCGACATTCCCCGCGGCCAGCAGCTGTTCTTTGCGCTGCTGCTGTCGCAAGGGGGCGAATTCGCCTTCGTCGTGTTTGCCGCCGCCGAGGCCGCGCACGTGTTTGCGCCGCAGACGGCCGCGCTGCTGGTCGTGGTGGTGACCCTGTCGATGGTGGCCACGCCCTTGCTGCTGCTGGCGCACGACAAATTCGTCGCGCCGCGCCTGCAAGGCGACAAGAAGCGCCGTCCCGACGACCATATCGAGGCGCAGGACAACCCCATCGTCATCGCCGGCTTCGGCCGCTTCGGCCAGATCATCGGCCGCCTGCTGGCGGCCAACAAGATCGGCGTGACGGTGCTCGACCACGACCCGGACCAGATCGAGCTGCTGCGCAAGTTCGGCTTCAAGGTGTTTTATGGCGACGCCACGCGCGTGGACCTGCTGGTGGCGGCCGGCATCGAGAAGGCGAAGGCGCTGGTGATCGCCATCGACAATGTGGACGACAGCCTGGCCCTGGTCGACGCCGTGCGCCTGCGCCTGCCCGAACTGACGATACTGGCGCGCGCGCGCAACGTCACGCATTACTATGAATTGATGAAGCGGGGCGTGACCCTGATCGAGCGCGAGACGTTTGCCGCGGCGCTGCTGCTGGGCGAACAGACCTTGCAGCAGGTGGGCTTCAGCGCGGAGCGCGCGCAGCGCGCCGCCGGCATCTTCGGCCGGCATAACCTCAAGACCTTGCTGGAAGTGGCGCCGCACTTCCAGGACCAGCAAAAAGTCATGTCCCTCACGCGCCAGGCGCGCGAGGAGCTGGAAGACATGTTCGAGAGCGATGCGGCGGCGTTTGCCTCGGAGCAAGCAGAAAATGGTAGGTCGGATTAGCGCGCAAGCGCGTAATCCGACAACATTGTTGGCGCTGAACGTGGTGGTGTCGGCTTACGCGCTTTGCGCTAGGCCGACCTACGCCTCCTACGCCTCGTCCCGGCTTACTTCCCCCGCTTCGCTTCAATCGCCTCGATCTGGTCCATGATGCCGTTCATGCGCGATACCAGCGCCTGGTACGGTTTCGGCGAGGCCAGGTCGACGCCGGCCGTCTTCACCAGATCGTAGGGGTAGGCCGAGCCGCCTGCGCCGAGCATCTTCAGGTAGGCGGCCAGCGCGCCCGGTTCCTTGTCGAGGATGCGCTGCGCGAAATCCTGCGCCGCCGCGATCGAGGTGGCGTACTGGAACACATAGTAGCCGTGATAGAAATGCGGCACATACGCCCATTCCAGCGCGTAGGCGGGATCGATGCTCATGACGCCTTGCGCTTCGCCGTGGTAGCGCTTGAGGATGCCGGCATAGATGGCCGTGATCTCTTCGCCCGTCAGCGACTCGCCCTTGTCCACCTTGCCGTGGATGGACGCCTCGAATTCGGCGAACATGGCCTGGCGGAAGAAGGTGCCGCGCAGGTTTTCCAGCGCCGCGCCCAGATACAGCAGGCGCTCGTCGTCATCCTTGGCCTGCTTCAGGCGCGCGTCGAGCAGCAGCGCCTCGTTCGTCGTCGAGGCGATTTCCGCGACAAAGATGCTGTACGGCGCATAGATCGATGGCTGCGCCTTGTTGGCCAGCACCGAGTGCATGGCGTGACCCCATTCGTGCGTCAGGGTGCTGACGGCTTCGTAATTGTCCGTGTAGTTGAGCAGCACGAACGGGTGCACGTCGTACGCGTCGCCATTCATGTAGGCGCCCGCCACCTTGCGCGGACGCGGATACACATCCATCCAGCGCGCGTCCACGGCGGCGGTCAACGCTTTCACGTAGTCGGGGCCCAGCGGCGCGACGGAATCGAGCATCATCTGCTTGCCTTCGGCCAGCGGGAAGGTGCGCTCGCTTTTCAGCAGCGGCGCATACACGTCGTAGTACGCCAGGTCCTTCACGCCCAGCATGCGCGCGCGCAGCTTGAAGTAGCGGTGCAGGGTGGGCAGGTTGGCGTTGGTTTGCGCGATCAGGGTCTGGTAGACGGCGGGCGGCAAGTTGTCGGCGTCGAGCGCGGCGCTTTGCGAATCGGCGTAGTGGCGCACCTTGGCATACGCGGCATCCGTTTTCAGCTGGCCGTACAGGGTTTCGCCGAACGTGCGTTCGTATTCTTTCCACTTGCCGAAGAAGGCGTCGAACACCCGCTTGCGGTCGGCGCGGTTGTCGTCGCCCCGGTATTTTGTGTAGGCCGCCTGGTCGAGGCGTACTTCCTTGCCATCCGACAGTGTGACGGTCGGCCACGGGATTTCCGCATTGGCCAGGGTGCGGTAGACGCTGGCGGCCGAGCTTGTTGCCAGGCCGAACTGCGCCACCAGCTGCTCGCCGGCCGCGTCGAGCGTGTGCGGCGCGCTGCGCAGCATGTTACTCAACTGAAAGCGATACAGCTGTAGCCCCTTGTCTTGCGCCAGCATGGCATCGATGCGTTTGCTGCCCAGGGCGAGGATTTCCGGCTGCAGAAAGGTGCTGGCCTGGGTGAAGTCGTTGCCCAGCAGGGCGGCGCGCTGGTTCAGCTGGTTGCCCTTGCTGTCCCCCGTATCCTGGTCGTAGTACTGCGCCGCATAGGTGGTGAGCGTATTGACGCGCTTGCGCGCATCGGCGACCAGGTCCAGGCAGCTTTTCAGGCGGGCCGGCGAGGCTTTCAACTGCCCCTTGCAGCCAGCCAGCTGCTGCAGCTGGGCCGACAGCCGTTTCGCATCGGCGTCGAACGCGGCATCGTCTTGATACAGCGCCGTCAAATCCCAGCGGTCGGCCTGGCGGTCGGTGGGCGCCGGGGCAGGGGCGGCAGTGGCGGTGGCGAGCCCGAGGGCCAGCAGGGAGAACAGCAGGGGGCGCTTGAGCGCGGATGGCGTCATGGTTCATTCCAGTGAGGTTGTCGGAAGAATGCGTGCTGACCGCCGGGCAGGAATGCGCGCGTGACACATGGCGTACCGGCAGAGCTGACTACGGTACATCAAATGGACGCAGGGGGAAAGAGGGGGATGCCGCCACCAGGACGGACGGTGGCGGCGAAAACAACGGGGGCTTACAACAGCGGATTACAGTGCTTGCAGCGGGATCGTGCCGAACGTGGTCGGCGTCGAGCATGGCTCTTCATCGAAGGCGATGTCGCCCATGGGGTTGGCCACGCCATCCGCCTTCAAATCCTTGAAGCCGAACAGTTTCGGGTCCATCAGGTGCGATGGCGCCACGTTCGACAGCGCCGAGAAGATGCTTTCCACGCGGCCGGGGAATTTCTTGTCCCATTCGCGCATCAAGCCCTTGATCTGCTTGCGCTGCAGGTTTTCCTGCGAACCGCACAGGTCGCATGGAATGATGGGGAAGCCCTTGACTTCCGCATAGCGCTGCGTGTCCTCTTCCTTCACGTAGGCCATCGGGCGGATGACGATGTGCTTGCCGTCGTCCGATTGCAGCTTGGCCGGCATGCCTTTCAGTTTGCCGCCGAAGAACATATTCAGGAAGAATGTTTCCAAAATATCATCGCGGTGGTGGCCCAGGGCGATCTTGTTGGCGCCCAGCTCGTCCGCCACGCGGTACAGGATGCCGCGGCGCAGGCGCGAGCACAGCGAGCAAGTCGTCTTGCCTTCCGGAATCAGGCGCTTGACGATGCTGTAGGTATCCTGGTTTTCGATGTGGAAGGCCACGCCCAGTTCCGTCAGGTAGGCGGGCAGGATGTCCGGCGGGAAGTTCGGCTGCTTCTGGTCCAGGTTGACGGCGACGATATCGAAATGAATCGGCGCGCGCTCGCGCAAGGTCATCAGGATATCGAGCAGCGCATAGCTATCCTTGCCGCCGGACAGGCACACCATCACCTTGTCGCCGTCTTCGATCATATTGAAGTCGCCGATGGCTTGCCCCACCAGGCGGCACAGGCGCTTGTGCAGCTTGTTGTTTTCCAGGGCGATCTTTTCCGCCTTCTTGCGCGCCAGTTTCTGCGCTTCCACGTTGGCCGGGAATTCCACGGCCGTTGTCGTCGTTTCCAGCACGGCGGTGTTGCTCATGTTGTTCATGCTTCATCCTTGATCTTGAATACTTCCACGCCCACGCCTTCGCAGTCGGGATACACGTCCGGTTTCATGCTCGATACGCGCGCGGCGCGTACGCGCGGGTGCGCCAGCATGGCGGCGAGCACGTCGTCGACCAGGCTTTCCTGCAGCTGCACGTGGCCTTGCGCCATGCGCTTGGCGATGGTTTCGCGCATGAAGTCGTAGTCGACCACCTCTTCCAGCTGGTCGTCCTTGGGCGTCGACAGGGCCAGGGGAATGTACAGGTCGACGTTGATGAGGACGCGCTGCTCGCCCTTTTTCTCGAAGTCGTAGACGCCGATGTTGATGAGGACTTCGTAATTGCGCAGGAACAGCCGGCGGCAGTCAAGCAGGCGAGGGTGGGACAGGGCGGACGACATAGTTTTACCTTTTCGGGGATGCTGAATGCGGGTTGTTTGGCAGGGCTGCTGATTATTTGGTCAAAAACATGACGTCGCGCGGCAAGCCGATCAAATGCTGGCCGCCATCGACCAGCAGGGTCGTGCCCGTCAGCGCGCGCGCGCCGGCCACGTAACAGACGCTGTCGGCCACGTCCTCGGGCGTGCTGGAGCGTCCCAGCGGCGTATTTTCATGCGCCTTGGCAAAGTTCGCTGCCGTCTGTTCGCCGGAGACCATGGTGATGCCGGGGGCAATGCCCACCACGCGCACTTTCGGCGCCAGCGCCTGGGCCAGCATGGTGGTCGCCGACAGCAGCGCCGCCTTGGACAGGGTGTACGACAAAAAATCAGGATTGAGATTGTACAGTTTTTGATCCAGCAAGTTGATGACCACGGCTTGCCCGCCTGCCGGGGTGGCATGGTACAGCGCTTGCGCCAGCAGGATGGGGGCGGCCAGGTTGGCGTGCATGTGGGCGTCCAGGGCGGCGAAGGAAAAATCGCCCGCATTGTCGTATTCAAACAACGATGCGTTGTTGACGATGCAAGTGACGGGGCCCAGCGCCGCCTGCGCCTGCGGCAATAGCTGGCGCACGGCGTCTTCCTGCGCCAGGTCGCAGGGGAATGCCTGCGCGCGGCGGCCCAGCGCCGTGATGTCCGCCACCAGGCTGAGCGCTTCGTCGCGCGAGTCGCGGTAATGGACGGCGATATCCCAGCCGTCGCGCGCCAGGCCCAGCGCGATGGCGCGGCCGATGCGCCGCGCCGCGCCCGTGACGAGGGCGACGCGGGGTGTGCTGTCGAATGGCGTTGTCGTTGCTTCTGTCATGTCTTTGTTATGGTTGAGATATTCGGTGGACGCCGCACTGGCGGCATGCGCCGCCGATTCGCTACAATGCGGGTATGTCTCTTCCCGCACCCGATAGCGACGCGCTGGCCGCGTCCCATGCCTTGCAGCACCAGATTGCCGCCGAAATCGCGCGCAATGACGGCGCCATTCCCTTTGTCCGCTTCATGGAACTGGCGCTGTACGCGCCTGACCTCGGTTATTACAGCGGCGGCGCCGCCAAGCTGGGCAAAGATGGCGATTTTACAACCGCGCCGGAGATTTCGCCCCTGTTCGGCGCCACGCTGGCCCATGTGGCAGCCGCTATTATGGCGCAAACGGCCCCGCGCATCCTCGAATTCGGCGCCGGCACGGGCAAGCTGGCTTTCGATATCCTGACGGAAGCGGCGAATGCCGGCATCGCTATCGAACAGTATGCGATCGTCGAATTGTCCGGCGAGTTGCGCGCGCGCCAGGAGCTGGCGCTGGCCGCCTTTCCGCAGGTGGTGTGGCTCGACGGCTTTCCCGACAGTTTTGAAGGCGCCGTGTTCGGCAATGAAGTGCTTGACGCCATGCCCGTCAACCTGATCAGCAAGACGCCCGCCGGCTGGTGCGAGCTCGACGTCGGCATTGCCGATGGCCAGTTCGTCTTTGTCGAACGCCCTGCCGACGCCGACGTGGCCGCGCAGATCGTCGCCCAGGTGCCGGACGCCGATGCCTTGCCGGTCGGCTATGTCAGCGAGATCCACGGCGTGGCCTGCGGCTTCATGCGCTCGCTGGCGCGCATGCTGACCAATGGCCAGGGCGGCGCGGCCGTGCTGTTCGATTACGGTTTTCCCGCGCACGAGTATTACCTGGACTTGCGCGCCACGGGCACCTTGATGTGCCATTACCGCCACCACGCCCACGCGGAACCGTTTTATCTGCCCGGCTTGCAGGACATCACGGCCCACGTCGATTTCACGGCCATGGCGGTGGCGGCGCAGGATGCGGGTCTCGATGTGCTCGCGTACATGAACCAGGCATCCTTCCTGCTGGGCGCGGGCATCGGCGACTTGCTGCTGCGCACCGATCCGGAACAGGTCAAGACCTACCTGCCGCAAGCCAGCGCCGTGCAAAAGCTGGTGTCGCCGGCCGAGATGGGGGAATTGTTCAAGGTGCTGGTGGTGGGGCACCAGGTGGCGTTGCCGGAAGCGCTGTTGTCCAGTGACCGCAGTCACCGCCTGTAAGCGCTGGCAATATCAAGGCAGGGCAGTGCCGCCCTGCAATTTCCTGTCCGCCGGCGGTTATTATCTTGTCATATCGTATATGATGACCGACACAGCACGGTTCCATCCTGCAAGAACCCGTCGCCGCGCACCGATTTCAAGATAGAACGATGGGAAAGATACATACACACTATGACAACCTGAAAGTGGCGCGCCTGGCGCCGCAGGAAGTCATACGTGCCGCGTACAAAGCCCTCAGCCAGAAATACCACCCAGACAAGAATCCGGGCGACGAAAAGGCCGCCCGCATCATGGCTATCCTCAACAGCGCCTATGGCACCTTGTCCGATCCGCAACGCCGCAAGGAACACGACGAGTGGATCGCCGCCGAGGAGTGGGAAATCGAATGGCTGGAAAGCACCCACCACGAAGAAGGCAAGACCCGCGATGGCCGCGTGAAAGGCCATGCCCAGCCGCATGAGCACGCCTGGGCGCAGGATGTGCCGCCGCCGAAGGGCAAGGCGCGGAGCGGGGCGCAACCCATCTGGCGCAACTGGCGCTGGTGGCTGAGCCTGCTGGTTTGTTTGCTGCTGGGCTGGCTGGGCGCCTTGCTGATGCTCGATACGTCCCAGCCGATGCCGTCCGCGCTGGCGTCGGCCTGGAGCGGCCTGGCCCGCGATGGCGCCAAGCCGCGCCCGGAACCTGCGGCGCCGGGAGCCGGCGCCTTGCTGCCGCCGTCCAAGGCAGAGGCCGTGGCCATCGATAGCTGGGCGGTGGGCAAGCCGTATGCGGCCGAACCCGCGCAGGCGAAGGCGCCCGAGATCCGCGTGCTGGCCGTCTCCCAGCTGAGCCTGAAAGCCAGCCGGCCCGCCTGCGATGGCACCAGCCAGGCCGAGTCGGCGGCGCTGGTGGCGCCGAATGGCGAGCCTTGGCCGGCGCAGTCCGGTTATGTGGATGGCTTCCCGATCGGTAACAAGGGCAATGAACTGAGCTTGACCATCGACAACAGCGGCAATGCGGCGCCCGTGTTCGTCAAGCTGTATGACCAGGAGCGGCGCTCGAATGTGCGTTATCTGTATATCCTGGCCAATGACAAGCTGACGGTGGAGCAGCTCAGCGCGGGCAAGTACGAAGTGCGTTACCAGGCCGTCGGGCCCGGCCAGGACAGTTGCGGCGCCACGCGCAGCGGTGCGTCGGCATCCGCGCCGGCGCCGGCCGTTGGCGAAGGCGGCACGCAGAATCCTGTTGTAAGCAGCATCTAATCTGATTATGCTTGATATGCGTCAACGCAGCGTCCACATCGAACTTATCCCTTAGGAGTATTCATGACCGACCTCAAAGCCGATGCAGATGATAACTGGCTGCTCGACGAAGATGAGCCGGTGGCCAGCCCTGCCGGGCTGGCCGCGCCCGACCAGCGCCTGTGGCGTGTCCTGATCGTCGATGACGACGTCGACGTGCATGCGGTCACGCGGCTGGCGCTGCGCAATGTCAGTTTCAAGGGCCGTGAACTGGAACTGTTTTCCGCCTACAGCGGCCGCGAAGCGTATGACATCCTGCGCGACACGCCCGATATCGCGCTGGTGCTGCTCGACGTGGTGATGGAAACGGATGACGCCGGCCTGATCCTCGCCAAGCGCATCCGCGCCGACCTGAACAACTCCATCGTGCGCGTCGTGCTGCGCACGGGCCAGCCGGGCCAGGCGCCCGAGCAGCGCGTCATCATCGAATACGACATCAACGATTACAAGGCCAAGACGGAGCTGACGACGCAAAAGCTGTTTACCACCGTTATCTCGGCCTTGCGCGCCTACGAGAGCCTGATGATGCTCGAGCGCAGCCGCATCGGCCTGGGCAAGATCCTCGCCGGCGCCACCAATCTGTACCAGATCCATTCCCTGCGCGAATTCGCTTCCGGCGTGCTCAACCAGGTTAGCGCCATCCTCGACGTGGGCGCCGATGGCGTGCTGTGCCTGATGCAGGGCGGCGCCGGGCGGCCCGAGGTGGTGGCCGCCACGGGCACCTATGCCGTGCTGGCCGAGGCCGAAGCCATGCCGGCCGACCACGCGCTCACGCCCACCATCGACAAGGCGTTCGCGGAAAAGCGCAGCCAGTTCGAGCATCCGGCCAACGTGCTGTTCATCCACACGGAAGGCAACCGCGAGCTGGCCATTTCCGTTACGCCGCCGTGGCCGCTGGCGCAGATCCAGCGCGATCTGCTGGAAGTGTTTTGCCAGCGTATCGCGGCCGCCTTCGACAACCTGTACATGTTCGGCCAGCTGCGCAAGGCGCAGGAAGCGACCGTCGTGGCGCTGGCCGACCTGGCCGAGTTCCGCGACAGCGACACGGGCGGCCACGTGCGGCGGGTGCAGCAGCTGTCCGACGCCATCGCCCGGCGCATGCAGCAGCGCGGCGTGTATGCGGACGAGCTCAGCCCGCAGTTGCTCGACATGATCGGCCTGGCCAGCATCCTGCACGACGTGGGCAAGGTGGCCACGCCGGACGCCGTGCTGCTCAAGCCGGGCCGGCATACGGACGAGGAACGCACGCAGATGCAGCTGCATGCCAGCGTCGGGCGCACCATCCTCGAGCGGGCCGCCAACATGGTCGACGGCGTCAGCTACCTCACGTATGGCGCGCAGATTGCCGGCGGCCACCACGAGCATTTCGATGGCGCCGGCTATCCGAACGGCCTGAAGGGGCGCGACATTCCCTTGGCCGCGCGCATCGTCGCCGTGGTCGACGTCTTCGATGCCCTGCTGCATGAGCGGCCGTACAAGGAGCCATGGCCGTATCCGCAGGTGCGCGAATACATCGAGCAGCGCAGCGGCAGCCAGTTCGATCCGGAAGTGGTGACGGCGCTGCTGGACCTGATCGACAACGAGCCGCAACTGTGGCATCCGGAGCGCGCCAACGCTTGAGCGGCAATTGGTGTGGCGTTTTTCGGCGCGGCCCCATTCCCTTGCGCGCGGCGCCGTCATATACTCGGCAGCCTCATGCTGGCCGGCGCCACGCACCAGTGTGGCGCGCCGCGGAGTTTTCGGACATCACGACATGAAAGAACTCAAGGGCCTTAGCGCACTGATCATCGAGCCCCATCCGGGCATGCGCGCCAGCCTGCACAATATGCTCAATCTGTGCGGCCTGGCGAAGATCGATGACGCGGCCAGTTCGGGCCAGGCGATCCGCATGCTGGGCAGCAAATCGTATGATTTGATCCTGTGCGAATACGACCTCGACGGCGGGCAGGATGGCCAGCAGATGCTGGAAGACTTGCGCCACCATAAATTGATGCACGCGTCGACCATGTTTTTCATGGTGACGGGCGAAGGCAGCTTCGCCAAGGTGGTCAGCGCCGTCGAGCTCTTGCCCACCGATTACATCCTCAAACCGTTCACCGCCGACAACATGCTCGAGCGCATAGCCCGCGCGCTGGACAAGCGCAATGCCTTCGTGCCCGTGTATGAACTGATCGACGTGGGTAATGAACGGGCGGCGATTGCCGCCTGCACCGAGGGCGCCAGCCTGTACCCCCGCTATGCCACCGATTTCCTGCGCCTGCGCGCGGAACTGCACCTGCTGCTGGGCGAGGCGGCCGACGCCGAGCCGATCTACGCAGCCCTGTATGAAAGCAAGTCCATCGGCTGGGCGCGCCTGGGGCAGGCCAAGACGCAGTTCCTGCTGGGCGAATACGCGGCGGCGCAGGGCATGCTGGAAGGGCTGCTGGAAAACAACAAGCGCTTCCTCGACGCCTATGACTGGCTGGCGCGCACGCATCTGGCGCAAGGCAAGCCGGAATTGGCGCAAGCGGCCCTGAGCGAGGCGGTGGCCCTGTCGCCGCACGCCGTGCGCCGCTTGCGCCGCCTGGGCGAGGCGGCCCTGGCGGCCGACGATATCGAGATGGCGGAAAAATCCCTCAAACTGGTGGTCAGCAAGGCCAAATATTCGGAATTCCGCGATCCGGAAGACCATGTGCGCCTGGTGCAGACCCTGGTGCGCAAGGGCGATCCCTTGCAGGCGGGGGCCGTGATCCGCGACCTCGACAAGTCGATGGGCGGGCAAAAGAATGCGGAACTGTGCAGCGCCTTGTGCAGCGCCATGCTGCATGCGCATACGGGCAACGCGGAACGCCTGCAGCAATCGCTGGACGCGGCCCTGGCCGCCAACCGTCACAGCGTGGGCGGCTCGAACATGCTGAAAACCGAGCTGGCGCGCCACTGCCTGGCGCATGGGCGCGAGGATGGCGCGGCCGAGGTGATGCGCGAAGTCATGCGCAATGCGCCCGACAGCGCGGCCATGACGCGCGCCATGGCCGTCTTCGAGCAGGCGGGGCGCGACGAGCTGGCCAAGGCGCTGGCGCGGCAAAGCCGCCAGGAAGTGGCCGACATGGTGGCGGCCGGCGCGGCGAAGGCGGGCGAGGGCGATTTCCGCGGCGCCGTCGATCTCATGGGCGAGGCCGTCACGCGCCTGCCCGACAATCCGCAAGTGGTCTTCAATGCGGCCGTGGCCGTGCTGAAATGCCTGGAACATGAGGGATGGGATGAGCGCATGGGGCAGCAGGCGCTGACCTTTATCGCCGGCGTGCGCCGGCTGGACCCGCGCAACCCCAAATTGCCCGTATTGTCGGGCCTGCATCAGCAGTTGTTGCGCAAATATAAGCCGCTGGGCAATTCCTGGATGCATCCGCCTGACGCACGGTAAATGGGGAATATGCGGGGCGAATGACGGGAAAATGCGGCTTGGCGGCAGGGATGATAAAAAAAATGCGAAAAAAGTCGACTTTTTCGCGCCAACCCTTGCACTTTCTCAAATCGGGAGCTTATAATCACGCCCCGAAGCAGCCAACTTCTTCTTTATACGCAAATGCAGCAGTCAGGCATCGGTAAATAAGGTTGACAGTTGTGAGTAGATGCTTCATACTCTGCGGTTCCCGCGGAGGGGTGGCCGAGTGGTTAAAGGCGACAGACTGTAAATCTGTTCTCTATGAGTACGCTGGTTCGAATCCAGCCCCCTCCACCAAGTTTTTGCAAGGAAAACTGGGTAGTAGCAAAAGTAAGTGAAGATAATGTGAACGATACCTCGCGGGTGTAGCTCAATGGTAGAGCAGAAGCCTTCCAAGCTTACGACGAGGGTTCGATTCCCTTCACCCGCTCCAGTTTCCGTTCAGATGCTTGATGCATCGCATGCAACAAATTACAGCCCTTGTAGCTCAGTGGTAGAGCACTCCCTTGGTAAGGGAGAGGCCACGTGTTCGATCCACGTCAAGGGCACCAGAATTCGCAGCAGGCAGCACAGAAGCAATTCAAACCAGACCGTCGGGCGTGTGCCTGAGCAATCTAATCAAATCATTAGGAGTTCAAAATGGCAAAAGGTAAATTCGAACGGACCAAGCCGCACGTCAACGTCGGCACCATCGGCCACGTCGACCACGGTAAAACCACGCTGACCGCTGCAATCGCAACGGTTCTGTCGAAGAAATTCGGCGGCGAAGCCAAAGCATACGACCAGATCGATGCGGCTCCAGAAGAAAAAGCGCGCGGTATCACGATCAACACCGCCCACGTCGAGTACGAAACGGAAACGCGTCACTACGCGCACGTTGACTGCCCAGGCCACGCCGACTACATCAAGAACATGATTACCGGTGCTGCCCAGATGGACGGCGCGATCCTGGTGTGCTCCGCAGCTGACGGCCCAATGCCACAGACCCGCGAACACATCCTGCTGGCCCGTCAAGTTGGCGTTCCATACATCATCGTGTTCCTGAACAAGTGCGACCTGGTCGACGACGCAGAGCTGCTGGAACTGGTTGAAATGGAAGTGCGCGAGCTGTTGTCGAAGTACGAATTCCCAGGCGACGACCTGCCTATCATCAAAGGTTCGGCACGTATGGCGCTGGAAGGCAAAGAAGGCGAGATGGGCGTGGACGCAGTGCTGCGTCTGGCCGATGCGCTGGATGCCTACATCCCAACGCCAGAGCGCGCTGTTGATGGCGCCTTCCTGATGCCAGTGGAAGACGTGTTCTCGATCTCGGGCCGCGGTACCGTGGTGACCGGTCGTATCGAGCGCGGCATCATCAAGGTCGGCGAAGAGATCGAAATCGTCGGTATCACCGATACCGTCAAGACGACTTGCACCGGCGTGGAAATGTTCCGCAAGCTGCTGGACCAAGGTCAAGCAGGCGACAACGTTGGTCTGCTGCTGCGCGGCACCAAGCGTGAAGACGTGCAACGTGGTCAAGTACTGGCCAAGCCAGGCTCGATCAAGCCGCACGCCCACTTCACCGGCGAGATCTATGTTCTGTCGAAAGACGAAGGCGGCCGTCATACGCCATTCTTCAACAACTATCGTCCACAGTTCTACTTCCGCACGACGGACGTGACCGGTTCGATCGAGTTGCCAGCAGACAAAGAAATGGTCATGCCAGGCGATAACGTGTCGATCACCGTCAAGCTGATCAACCCGATCGCGATGGAAGAAGGTCTGCGCTTCGCTATCCGCGAAGGCGGTCGTACCGTCGGCGCCGGCGTGGTTGCAAAAATCCTCGCATAAGGAAATGTTATGCTTCCACCCGGGGCGTCCTGGGTGGTAGAATAGCACTCCTCGAAAGTTTTACGTAGGGACGTAGCTCAATTGGCAGAGCGTCGGTCTCCAAAACCGAAGGTTGGGGGTTCGATGCCCTCCGTCCCTGCCACCGTCAAGGTGCAGGGCACCGAAAGTAGAAAAATGTCAAATCAATCCGTGCAAACCGTTAGCACGTCGAGTGACAAGATAAAAGTCGCGCTGGCAATAGTAGCTGCGATTGCAGGAGTAGTCGGGTTTTATTACCTGGCAGGCCAACCAGCTCTGGTGCGTGCAAGCGCGCTTGTGGCTGGTTTGGTTATTGCTGTTGCGCTCTTGTATGTCTCGACGACCGGCCGTGAATTTCTCAATTTCGCCAAAGAAGCTGTGCGCGAAACCAAGAAAGTCGTATGGCCTACCCGCAAAGAAGCCACGCAGATTACTGCGATCGTGTTTGCCTTTGTGCTGGTCATGGCGATTTTCCTGTGGGGCACGGATAAATTGCTCGAGTTTTTGTTGTATGACGTAATTCTGGGTTGGAAAAAATAATGAGCGAAAATGTGCATGATGAAGCGGCGGACGAGTCCGTTCCGGGCGATGCTCCGGTAGCGGACACTGGTGCAGCGCTGAGCGTGCCAGTGAGCAGCAAGCGCTGGTATGTCGTGCATGCTTATTCCGGCATGGAAAAAAGCGTCATGCGCGCACTGACCGAGCGCATCGAGCGCGCGGGCATGCAAGACCAGTTCGGCCAGATCCTGGTGCCGATCGAAGAAGTCGTCGAAGTCAAGAATGGCGTGAAATCCGTCACCGAACGTCGTTTCTATCCTGGCTATGTGCTGGTTGAAATGGAAATGACGGACGAGAGCTGGCACTTGGTCAAGAACACCAGCAAGGTTACCGGTTTCATCGGTGGCAAGTCGAACAAGCCGACGCCGATCTCCGCGCGCGAAATCGATGCCATCATGCGCCAGATGCAGGAAGGTGTTGAAAAGCCCCGTCCCAAAACCTTGTACGAGGTGGGCGAGCAAGTGCGCATCAAGGATGGTCCGTTCACGGACTTCAACGGCAATGTCGAAGAAGTCAACTACGAGAAATCCAAAGTGCGTGTCTCGGTCACCATCTTCGGCCGCGCTACCCCGGTAGAGCTCGAATTCGGCCAGGTCGAAAAAGTTTAAGTTGTATCAGCGCCACCAGGAGCGCCGCAGCGGTCTCAGCGAAATCCGGTCAGAGGAGCCCCGCCAGGGTAGGATCGGCGGGGCGCTACTACTCAATCCAAGATAGGAGCCATCATGGCAAAGAAAATCATTGGTTTTATCAAGCTGCAAGTGCCAGCTGGTAAAGCAAACCCATCCCCACCAATCGGTCCAGCTCTGGGTCAACGTGGTCTGAACATCATGGAATTCTGCAAGGCCTTCAATGCACAGACCCAAGGTCTGGAGCCAGGCATGCCGATTCCAGTCGTGATCACCGCGTTTGCGGACAAGTCCTTCACGTTCGTGATGAAGACGCCTCCAGCAACCTACCTGATCAAAAAAGCTGCTGCGATCACCAAAGGTTCGCCGAAGCCACATACCGACAAAGTCGGTACGCTGACCCGCGCACAAGCTGAAGAAATCGCTAAATTGAAAACCCCTGATCTGACCGCTGCCGACATGGATGCTGCTGTACGCACCATCGCTGGTTCCGCTCGTTCGATCGGTATCACGGTGGAAGGTGTTGTATAATGGCTAAGTTATCCAAACGTATCAAGGCTTTGAAAGCCAAAGTCGACCGTACCAAAGTGTACGCCTTCGACAACGCTGTCGCTCTGATCAAAGAGTGCGCAACGGCCAAGTTCAATGAATCGATCGACGTATCGGTACAACTGGGCGTTGATCCTAAGAAATCCGACCAAGTGGTGCGCGGCTCCGTCGTGCTGCCAGCTGGCACCGGCAAAACCGTACGCGTGGCAGTATTCGCGTCGGGCGAAAAAGCGGAAGCTGCCAAGGCAGCTGGCGCCGACATCGTCGGTATGGAAGACCTGGCTGAGCAGATCAAAGCCGGCGACATGCCTTTCGATATCGTTATCGCTTCGCCAGATACCATGCGTATCGTTGGTACCCTGGGTCAGATCCTGGGCCCACGCGGCATGATGCCTAACCCGAAAGTCGGCACTGTTACTCCTGACGTCGCTACCGCCGTGAAAAACGCGAAAGCCGGTCAAGTTCAGTACCGTACCGACAAGTCCGGTATCATCCACGCTACCATCGGCCGTAAATCGTTCGCTGACGCAGATCTGAAATCGAATCTGGTCGCACTGATCGACGCACTGAACAAAGCCAAGCCAGCATCGAGCAAAGGCGTGTACCTGCGCAAAGTTTCGCTGTCGTCGACCATGGGCGCTGGCGTCCGTGTTGACCAGGCTAGCCTGGCAGCTTAAGTAACAGAATCAAGTCCTGTAGCGCCTTCGGGCGCTGCGGGCGCATCTTTGGGCTGTCTGCCCGGTGTCCGCACCAGGCAGGCAGACAATCAAAGACCGTTGGGCCGACTGCGATCACACATGCAGAAGGTTAATAGGCTTGCCGGCAACGGCAAGTGCCCAACGCAGATGGTGTACCCGAACAAGTTTTGTAGTCCTCATGCTGCGTGAATCCATCCGCTCAGTTTAGTACTTCTTGACTTCGGACGCCGTGTTCGAACCGATGCAAGGCGCTCAACCACTCGGTTGTGATTGCCGAACATCATTTAAGGAGGTTGACCGTGAGTCTCAATCTGAATGACAAAAAGGCCGTCGTCGCCGAAGTTTCCGCACAAGTAGCAAATGCGCAAACGATCGTCGTGGCCGAATATCGTGGCATCCAGGTTGGTCACTTGACGCAACTGCGTGCTAAAGCGCGTGCCCAAGGCGTGTACCTGCGTGTGTTGAAAAACACTCTGGCTCGTCGCTCCGTTGAAGGTACCGCATTCGCCAGCCTGGCAGATGCCATGACCGGCCCGTTGATCTACTCGATCTCGGCCGATGCCGTTGCAGCAGCTAAAGTCATCGCTGACTTCGCTAAAACCAACGACAAACTGGTCATCAAAGCAGGTAACTACGCAGGCAAGCCGCTGGATACAGCTGCTGTCACCGCGTTGGCGAGCATTCCTAGCCGTGAAGTCCTCATTTCGCAGTTGTTGGGCGTTATGCTGGCTCCGGTTTCGGGCTTTGCACGTGGTCTGGCTGCCCTGGCAGCGAAAAAAGGCGAAGGCGCCGAAGCTCCTGCAGAAGCAGCAGCAGAAGAAGCCCCAGCAGCCGCTTAATTGCGCGCGCTTTTTTCTCTCAGTACCAATCTGATGTAACTAACGTAATAAATTTAGGAGTTTCAAAATGGCAATTAGCAAAGACGATATCCTGGAAGCAGTTAGCGCCATGTCCGTAATGGACCTGAACGACCTGGTTAAAGCATTCGAAGAAAAATTCGGCGTGTCCGCAGCAGCGATGGCTTCGGCCGGTCCTGCAGCAGGCCCAGCAGCAGCTGCTGAAGAGCAAACCGAGTTCAACGTTGTTCTGGACACCTTCGGCGCAAACAAAGTTGGCGTCATTAAAGCAGTTCGCGAAATCACCGGCCTGGGCTTGAAAGAAGCTAAAGACCTGGTCGATGGCGCACCAAAAACTGTGAAAGAAGCAGTGTCGAAAGCTGACGCTGAAGCTGCAGTGAAGAAACTGGTTGAAGCCGGCGCAACCGCTTCGATGAAGTAATATCTGTACTGGCGTCAGTTAGCGCCCGAGTCAAAGTCTGAGGTTTCCCCTCGCAAGGGGGGAAATCCGACTTTGGCTCCTTTGTCGTCTGCATCGTATTTGTCATGTAGTTGTAGCAGCAGTTTTTATTCGATTCAAGCCGGAAAGCAGAGCCTTGAGGTTTCGTCTGTGTCACACGCAGCGGTGCAAACGAACACTTGCAAAACCTGAATTTTCTATCCTTTCTGTCACTCACGGAGTGTCCATGCACTACTCATTTACTGAGAAGAAACGCATTCGCAAATCATTCGCGAAGCGCGCCAACGTTCACCACGTTCCGTTCCTGCTGGCGACCCAGCTCGAGTCTTATCATAGCTTCTTGCAAGAGGACATAGCACCGTCCGGCCGCAAGAATGATGGCCTGCAGTCGGCTTTCACCTCGATTTTCCCTATCGTGTCGCACAATGGTTTTGCGCGTCTCGAATTCTTGTCGTACGTTCTGGGCGATCCTGCCTTTGACGTCAAAGAATGTCAACAACGTGGCCTGACGTTCGCGTCGCCGCTGCGCGCGAAAGTGCGCCTGGTGATCCTGGACAAGGAATCGCCAACCAAGCCCGTCGTCAAAGAGATGAAGGAACAGGAAGTCTACATGGGCGAATTGCCGCTCATGACGACCACTGGTTCGTTCGTGATCAACGGCACGGAGCGGGTTATCGTTTCCCAGTTGCACCGTTCGCCTGGCGTGTTCTTCGAGCACGACCGCGGCAAGACTCACTCGTCCGGCAAGCTGCTGTTCTCCGCGCGTATCATTCCTTACCGCGGTTCGTGGCTGGACTTCGAGTTCGACCCGAAAGACATCCTGTTCTTCCGCGTCGACCGCCGCCGCAAGATGCCAGTGACGATTTTGCTCAAAGCCATCGGCATGTCGCACGAGCAAATCCTGGCCAATTTCTTTGTCTTCGACAATTTCAACCTGCGCTCCGAAGGCGCGGAAATGGAATTCGTCTCCGAGCGTCTGCGCGGCGAAGTGGCGCGTTTCGACATCGTCGACAAGTCGGGCAAGACCCTGGTGCTGAAAGACAAGCGTATCAACGCGAAACACGTGCGTGATATCGAAGCTGCCGGCATCAAGCACATTTCCGTACCGGAAGACTACCTGCTGGGCCGCGTATTGGCGAAGAATATCGTCGATGGCGACACCGGCGAAGTCGTCGCTTCCGCGAACGATGAGCTGACGGAAGACCTGCTGGGCCGCCTGCGCGATGCCAACATCTCCGAAATCCAAACGTTGTACACCAACGACCTGGATCAGGGCGCCTACATCTCGCAAACCCTGCGTATCGACGACACCGCCGACCAGATGGCTGCGAAAGTGGCGATCTACCGCATGATGCGTCCAGGCGAACCTCCAACGGAAGACTCCGTTGAAGCGCTGTTCAATGGCCTGTTCTACAACTCGGACCGCTACGACCTGTCGGCCGTGGGCCGCATGAAGTTCAACCGCCGCATTGGCCGCGATGAACTGACGGGCGCCATGACCCTGTCGAACGAAGACGTGCTGGCCGTGATCAAGATCCTGGTGGAACTGCGCAATGGCCGCGGCGAAGTCGACGATATCGATCACCTGGGTAACCGTCGCGTACGTTGCGTGGGCGAACTGGCCGAGAATCAATTCCGCGCCGGCCTGGTGCGTGTTGAGCGCGCCGTCAAGGAACGCCTCGGCCAAGCCGAAGCGGACAACCTGATGCCGCACGACCTGATCAACTCGAAGCCGATTTCGGCCGCGATTCGCGAGTTCTTCGGTTCGTCCCAGCTGTCGCAGTTCATGGACCAAACCAATCCTCTGTCGGAAATTACCCACAAGCGCCGCGTATCGGCTCTGGGACCCGGCGGTCTGACACGCGAACGCGCCGGCTTTGAAGTGCGCGACGTGCATCCGACCCACTACGGCCGCGTCTGCCCGATCGAGACACCGGAAGGTCCGAACATTGGTCTGATCAACTCGCTGGCTCTGTACGCCCGCCTGAATGAATACGGCTTCCTGGAAACCCCGTACCGCAAGGTCGAAGGCTCCAAGATTACCGATCAGATCGACTACCTGTCCGCCATCGAAGAAGGCCGCTACATCATCGCCCAGGCGAATGCGACCATCAACGACGAAGGCATGCTGTCCGATGAACTGGTCTCGGCCCGTGAAGCCGGCGAAACCATCCTGGTATCCCCAGAGCGCATCCAGTACATGGACGTGGCGCCGGGCCAGATCGTTTCCGTCGCTGCCTCGCTGATTCCGTTCCTCGAACACGATGATGCGAACCGTGCATTGATGGGCGCCAACATGCAACGCCAGGCCGTGCCTTGCTTGCGTCCGGAAAAAGCGCTGGTCGGTACCGGTATCGAACGCACCGTTGCGGTCGACTCGGGCACCACCGTGCAAGCCCTGCGTGGCGGTATCGTCGATTACATCGATGCGGGCCGTGTCGTGATTCGCGTCAACGATGACGAAGCGCAAGCTGGTGAAGTGGGCGTCGACATCTACAACCTGATCAAGTACACCCGTTCGAACCAGAACACCAACATCAACCAGCGTCCTATCGTGCAAGTGGGCGACCGCGTCGCCAAGCGCGACGTGATCGCCGACGGCGCATCGACCGACCTGGGTGAATTGGCGCTGGGCCAGAACATGACCGTGGCCTTCATGCCATGGAATGGTCTGAACTTCGAAGATTCGATCCTGATCTCGGAAAACGTCGTCAAGGACGACCGCTACACCTCGATTCACATCGAAGAGTTGTCGGTGGTGGCCCGTGACACGAAACTGGGCGCGGAAGAAATTACGCGCGACATCTCGAACCTGGCTGAAAATCAGCTGGCACGTCTGGATGAGTCCGGTATCGTCTACATCGGCGCGGAAGTGCAGGCAGGCGACACCCTGGTCGGTAAAGTGACGCCAAAAGGCGAAACCCAGCTGACCCCGGAAGAGAAGCTGCTGCGCGCGATCTTCGGCGAAAAAGCGTCGGACGTGAAAGACACCTCGCTGCGCGTGCCTTCGGGCATGATCGGTACCGTGATCGACGTGCAAGTCTTCACCCGTGAAGGCATCGTACGCGACAAGCGTGCCCAGCAAATTATCGATGACGAACTGAAACGCTTCCGTCTGGACTTGAACGACCAGATGCGTATCGTGGAAGGCGATGCCTTCCAGCGTCTGGAAAAAATGCTGATCGGCAAAGTCGTCAACGGCGGCCCGAAAAAGCTGGCCAAAGGCGCCAAGATCACCAAGGAATACCTGGCCGATCTGGACAAATACCACTGGTTCGACATCCGCCCTGCGGACGACGATGCGGCGGTAGCGCTGGAAGCGATCAAGGAATCGATCAACGAGAAGCGTCACCAGTTCGATCTGGCCTTCGAAGAGAAGCGCAAGAAACTGACGCAAGGCGATGAGCTGCAACCAGGCGTGCAAAAAATGGTCAAGGTCTACCTGGCCGTGAAACGCCGCCTGCAGTCGGGCGACAAGATGGCAGGTCGCCACGGTAACAAGGGTGTGGTTTCCCGTATTGTTCCTGTGGAAGACATGCCATACATGGCCGACGGCACGCCAGCCGACGTTGTGCTGAACCCGCTGGGCGTTCCTTCGCGGATGAACGTTGGTCAGATTCTCGAGACGCACTTGGGCTGGGCTGCCAAGGGTCTGGGTATCCGCATCGGCGAAATGCTGAAGGCGCAAACCAAGGTCGAGCAAGTGCGCAAGTACCTGACGACGATCTACAACGACAACGGCCGCGCGGAAGAGCTGAACGACTTCGACGACGAAGAGATCATGAAGCTGGCGGAAAACCTGAAAAAAGGTGTTCCGTTCGCTACGCCAGTGTTCGACGGCGCGAATGAAGAAGAGATCCGCCGCATGCTGGACCTGGCGTATCCGGACGACATCGCCAAGAACCTGGGCATGACCGCATCGAAAAACCAGGTGACCATGTATGACGGTCGCACCGGTGAAGCGTTCGAGCGCAAGGTTACTGTCGGCGTCATGCACATGCTGAAACTGCATCACTTGGTCGATGACAAGATGCATGCGCGTTCGACCGGTCCTTACTCGCTGGTGACGCAACAGCCACTGGGCGGTAAAGCCCAGTTCGGTGGTCAGCGTTTCGGTGAGATGGAAGTCTGGGCACTGGAAGCGTATGGCGCGTCGTATGTCTTGCAAGAGATGTTGACCGTCAAGTCCGATGACGTGAATGGCCGTACCAAAGTGTACGAGAACCTCGTCAAGGGCGACCACGTGATCGACGCCGGCATGCCGGAATCGTTCAACGTGCTGGTCAAGGAAATCCGTTCGCTCGGTATCGATATCGACCTCGAACGCAACTAAACGACAGCACCCTGTCATTTGGTTTGGGAAACACAAAGCCCGGCTGGGAAACCACGCCGGGCAATGTAGTCTCAGGAATATAGAAATTTAATCACCTCTGGAGTGATACATGAAAGCACTGCTCGATCTATTCAAGCAAGTACAGACCAACGAGACCTTCGATGCAATCAAGATCGGTCTCGCTTCGCCTGAGAAAATCCGTTCGTGGTCCTACGGCGAAGTCAAGAAGCCGGAAACCATCAACTACCGTACCTTCAAGCCTGAGCGCGATGGCCTGTTCTGCGCCAAGATCTTTGGCCCGATCAAGGATTACGAATGCCTGTGCGGCAAGTACAAGCGCCTGAAACACCGCGGCGTGATCTGCGAAAAGTGCGGCGTCGAAGTCACCTTGGCCAAGGTGCGCCGCGAGCGCATGGGCCACATCGAACTGGCTTCGCCTACCGCGCACATCTGGTTCCTGAAGTCCTTGCCGTCGCGTCTGGGCATGGTCCTGGACATGACCCTGCGGGACATCGAACGCGTGCTGTACTTTGAAGCATACGTCGTCACCGATCCAGGCATGACCCCGCTGAAGAAGTGCCAGATCATGTCGGAAGACGACTACGCCGCCAAGTACGAAGAGTACGGCGACGACTTCACCGCCTTCATGGGCGCCGAAGGTATCCGTGAACTGCTGCGCTCGATCGACATCCACCGCGATGCCGAGACCCTGCGCGTGGAACTGAAGGAATCGAAATCCGAAGCCAAGATCAAGAAATACGCGAAGCGCCTGAAAGTGCTGGAAGCGTTCCAACGTTCGGGCATCAAGCCTGACTGGATGATCATGGAAGTGCTGCCGGTGCTGCCGCCGGAACTGCGTCCGCTGGTACCGCTGGACGGTGGCCGTTTCGCGACCTCGGATCTGAACGATCTGTATCGCCGCGTCATCAACCGTAACAACCGTCTGAAACGCCTGATGGAGCTGCGCGCTCCGGAGATCATCACGCGCAACGAAAAGCGCATGCTGCAGGAAGCGGTCGATTCGCTGCTGGACAACGGCCGTCGCGGCAAAGCGATGACCGGCGCCAACAAGCGTCCGCTGAAGTCCTTGGCCGAGATGATCAAGGGCAAGGGCGGCCGTTTCCGTCAAAACTTGCTGGGCAAACGCGTCGATTACTCCGGTCGTTCGGTCATCGTCGTGGGCCCGCAATTGAAACTGCATCAGTGCGGCTTGCCGAAACTGATGGCGCTGGAACTGTTCAAGCCATTCATTTTCAATAAACTGGAACTGATGGGTCTGGCAACCACGATCAAGGCAGCGAAAAAGCTGGTCGAGATCCAGGAGCCGGTCGTGTGGGACATCCTGGAAGACGTGATCCGTGAACATCCGATCATGTTGAACCGCGCACCGACCTTGCACCGTCTGGGTATCCAGGCGTTCGAGCCAGTCCTGATTGAAGGCAAGGCCATCCAGCTGCACCCGCTCGTCTGCGCCGCATTCAACGCCGACTTTGACGGTGACCAAATGGCGGTCCACGTTCCTCTGTCGATCGAAGCGCAGATGGAAGCACGCACGCTGATGCTGGCATCGAACAACATCCTGTTCCCGTCGAACGGCGAACCGTCGATCGTGCCGTCGCAGGATATCGTGCTGGGTCTGTACTACGCGACCCGCGAAGCGATCAATGCGAAGAACGAAGGGATGATGTTCCCTGACGTGTCGGAAGTGATCCGCGCCTACGACAACAAGGAAGTCGAACTGACGACCCGCGTCACCGTGCGTATTACCGAATACCCGAAAAACGCCGAAACGGGCGAATTCGAGAAAACGGTCACGCGCTACGAAACGACGATCGGCCGTGCGATCCTGTCGGAAATTCTGCCGAAAGGCCTGCCGTTCTCCGTCTTGAACCGCGCGCTGAAAAAGAAAGAAATTTCCAAGCTGATCAACACGTCGTTCCGCAAGTGCGGCCTGCGCGCCACCGTGGTGTTCGCAGACAAACTGATGCAATCGGGTTTCCGCCTGGCGACACGCGCCGGTATCTCGATCTGCGTCGACGACATGCTGGTACCGCCTCAAAAAGTCACCCTGATCGCGACGGCCGAATCGGAAGTCAAGCAGATCGAACAGCAATACGCCTCGGGTCTCGTGACCGCCGGCGAGCGTTACAACAAGGTCGTCGATATCTGGGGCAAGACCTCGGATGAAGTCGGCAAGGCCATGATGGACCAGCTGAAAGTCGAAGACGTAGTGCGCCGCGACGGCACCCAGTCGACGCAAGAATCGTTCAACGCCATTTACATGATGGCCGACTCCGGCGCGCGCGGTTCCGCAGCCCAGATTCGCCAGTTGGCCGGTATGCGTGGTCTGATGGCGAAACCGGATGGCTCGATTATCGAAACGCCGATTACCGCGAACTTCCGCGAAGGTCTGAACGTGTTGCAGTACTTCATTTCGACCCACGGTGCGCGTAAAGGTCTGGCCGATACGGCGCTGAAAACGGCGAACTCCGGTTACCTGACGCGTCGTCTGGTCGACGTGACGCAAGATCTGGTGGTGATCGAGGACGATTGCGGCACCATGAACGGTACCGTCATGAAGGCCCTGGTTGAAGGTGGTGAAGTCATCGAACCGTTGCGCGACCGTATCCTCGGCCGCGTGGTGGTGCATGACGTCGTCAATCCTGAAACCCAGGAAACCCTGTATGACGCCGGCACCCTGATGGATGAAGACATGGTCGAAGAGATCGAGCGTCTGTCCATCGATGAAGTCAAGGTCCGCACGCCACTGACTTGCGACACGCGCTTCGGCCTGTGCGCCAAGTGCTATGGCCGCGACCTGGGCCGCGGCATGCTGGTCAACGCCGGCGAAGCCGTCGGTGTGGTGGCAGCGCAGTCGATTGGTGAGCCGGGTACCCAGCTGACCATGCGTACCTTCCACATCGGTGGTGCGGCATCGCGTGCGGCAGTGGCATCGTCGGTGGAAGCCAAGTCGAACGGTACCATCCGCTTCACGGCAACCATGCGTTACGTGACGAACGGCAAGGGCGCGCAAATCGTCATTTCCCGTTCCGGCGAAGTGCTGATCACCGACGACCATGGCCGTGAGCGTGAGCGTCATAAAGTACCGTACGGCGCGACCCTGATCGTCAAGGACGGCATGGTCATCAAGGCCGGTACGGCCCTGGCAACGTGGGATCCGCTGACCCGTCCGATCATTACCGAATACGCCGGTCAAGTGCGTTTCGAGAACGTCGAAGAAGGCGTCACCGTGGCCCGTCAGGTCGACGAAGTGACCGGTCTGTCCACCCTGGTGGCGATCGATGCGAAACGTCGCGGCTCGCTGACCAAGACCCTGCGTCCGCAAGTCAAGCTGATCAACGACGCGAACGAAGAAGTCAAGATTGCCGGCACCGAACACTCGGTGGCGATCGGCTTCCAGGTCGGCGCGCTGATCATGGTCAAGGACGGTCAACAGGTATCGGTGGGTGAAGTGCTGGCACGTATCCCGACCGAATCGCAAAAAACGCGCGATATTACCGGTGGTCTGCCGCGCGTTGCGGAACTGTTCGAAGCGCGCTCGCCGAAAGATGCCGGTATGCTGGCGGAAGTCACGGGTACGGTTGCGTTCGGTAAAGAAACCAAGGGCAAGCAGCGTCTGGAAATCACGGACATGGACGGCAACAAGCATGAGTTCTTGATCACCAAGGACAAACAAGTGCTGGTGCATGACGGCCAAGTCGTGAACAAGGGCGAGATGATCGTGGACGGCCCGGCCGATCCACAAGACATCCTGCGCCTGCTGGGTATCGAAGCGCTGGCCCGCTACATCGTTGACGAAGTGCAGGACGTGTACCGTCTGCAAGGCGTGAAGATCAATGACAAGCACATCGAAGTCATCGTGCGTCAGATGCTGCGCCGTGTGCAGATCGTCAATGCCGGCGACACCAACTACATCGTTGGCGAGCAGGTAGAGCGTTCGGAACTGCTGGACGAGAACGATCGCGTAACGTCGGAGAACAAGATTCCTGCGACCTACGAGAACGTCTTGCTGGGTATTACCAAGGCATCGCTGTCGACCGATTCGTTCATCTCGGCCGCATCGTTCCAGGAAACCACCCGCGTGCTGACCGAAGCGGCGATCATGGGCAAGCGCGATGGTCTGCGCGGCCTGAAAGAGAACGTCATCGTCGGCCGCCTGATTCCTGGCGGTACGGGCCTGGCCTTCCACCGCGCACGCAAAGAGAAAGAAGCGTGGGAAGTGGAAGAGCGTCAAGCGCTGCTGCTGGCCGAGAAAGCCTCGATGGCCGGCGAAGCTGCCGAAGCGTTGCAGGATATCGAAACCCAGCAACACCACGGCGACGAAGCGTAATCTACGCTGCCAGCTGACAAAAACGGCACCTTCGGGTGCCGTTTTTTTATGCTCGTCACTGCGATGTTCCTGACTGCGGCCTTCCACCGCACAGGCAAGGAGACGGCCGCGTGGGAATGGCAGAGCGTCAAGCCCCGCTGCTGGCCGATAAAGCCACGCTGGCCGGTGACGCTAGCGACGATCTGCTGGCCATCGAGACCCAGCAACACCACGGCGACGAAGCGTAATCTACGCTGCCAGCTGACAAAAACGGCACCTTCGGGTGCCGTTTTGAATTTTATCAAGCAGCGTACAATTTGCTATTAATTGCAATCGCATGGATGTCATTCGTTTTATTTCCCCGGGAATTTGCAATAATTTAATTGATGAAAATTCCAGGTAATCAGAAAAGTTATTGCGTATGCCTTCAGAAACGGTTTAATAACTTAGCGGAAATTTAGTCGGTGCAGCAGCAACGAACCCATGGCCAGGTAAATCATATTTTCCGAAACATCAATGCGCTGCTCGTAGTCGCGCACCAGGCGCCGGTAGCTGACCAGAACGGCACCAGGGAGAAACTCCTGATGGTATTTTTTATGTTTCTTGCTGCGGTCTTAGCGCGCAAACAGAAAGCAGCGTCCAGGGACGCCATGGCATCAGCAAGTCTGCAGTATCGATCGGCACGCGTTTTTGCTTGCATCGTAAAATATATAGACGGCGGCCTCGTCATGAAAATAGCCATCCACCGTGAGTTGTCCCAGAAATATCAGCGGACCGTGCGCTTCGATGGACCAGTTCGGCGCTTGCAGCCAACGGGGAAGGCTTCTTCGCATAGCGAAACAAATTGCGCCATTGCGCCCGCAACCACTGCGTCCGTTCACTTTTGTTCGCATGCGGTGGCGCCTGGTCCAGCAGTGCCGCTGCGTAGGCCAGATCCACATCCAGCCACTTCGGCTGCGCCGCCAGCAAAAGCGCGTGCAGCCGGGTGGGCTTTTCCGAGACCGCTACCGGAATGCCGGCGGCGTGCACAAATTCAGCCAGGGCGCCCTGCGCGTTCAGCACGTCTGCCGGATTGCGCAGGTCGAGCGATATCAGATAGTGATACAGCGTGTGCCCCGCATGCGCATACCTGGGCGCTGGCTGCGCGGACAACAGGCGCTCCGTATCTGCGTCTTGATATAGAAGGCGTTCAAAGGCCGCCGTATCGAGTTGTCCTGCGACAAACCCGGCCACGCTGCTGATGACATACAAGCGCTCCCCTGAAAGAAAGGTTCGTCGACAACTGCGAGTGTGAGATGGCACGCCGGTTTTTCGATCGATCAGGAGTGCGCAACCATGGCGATGGTGCACGATGCCGTCACGCCGCCACACTCTGTTGTAGCAGCGCAAAGCACGCTTGCCGTGCCAATTTCCGGTGCATTCATGCTAAGATTTGGCACATGATTGCCCAAGCCCTGTTTACTCCCGCCCAGCAGAAACTGCTGGGTTTGCTCTTTGTCCGCGTGAACGAGGGCTTTCACTTGAACGAGATCATGCGCTTGACGGGCTTGGGCAGCGCGTCGGCGCAGCGGGAATTGCGCCGGCTGCATGAGTCCGGCCTGATCACATCGGAGCGGATCGGCAACGTGCGGCGCTTCTGGCCCAACAAGGAAAGTCTCGTGTATCCGGAGTTGAGCGGACTGGTGCAGAAAACCTTCGGCATCGTTGGCGTGCTCAGCATGACTCTGGCGCCCTTGCGTGCCCAGTTGCACTTGGCATTCGTGTCGGGGGCCACGGCGAAGGGACAGGACCTGCCTGGCAGCGCCATCGATTTGTTGCTGGTGGGAGAGGAAGCCAATTATGGCGATCTGTTGACGGGATTGGCCCCGGCCGAGCGAACCTTACGGCGTAAAATCAATCCCAATCTCTATACGCTGGCCGATTATCGCCGACGCCTGCGTGAGGGCCAGCCATTTCTGCTGCAGGTATTACAGCAGCCGAAGTTGTTTGTTATCGGCGATGAATCGCTATTGCATGCCCTGGCATTGCCGGATTCCCCAATGCAGACGAATGACATGCCATCTGTATTCTAAAGGTCGGGACTGGAAAGCAGTTTCTGCTATAAAGTGAAATTGTTTGCTGGAATAATATCTGAGGCGGATAGATCGTATGATGAACAAATTACAGGCGTTTGGTTTAATTGTTTCCCAGGCGGTGCGCGGAGAATTAACGTTTCCCACCAGCGTTAATTCCGCACTGCAATTGCAATTGGCCTTGGCTGAACCGGACTGCCATATCGACCATGCGATCAAACTGGTACTGGCCGAGCCCCTGCTGGCGGCGCGCACGGTCGCGCTGGCCAACTCGGCCGTGTACAGCCGCGGCGACGCGGCACCCGTAACCAGCGTGCGCGCGGCCGTCATGCGCATGGGTTACCGCAATCTGTACGCGCTGGTGGCGGCGATGGTGGTGCGCCAGTTCGGCAGCAAGATCATCGACCCCGTCCTGCGCCAGAAGGCGACCCAGCTGTGGGAGCACACTGCGCACGTGGCGGCGCTGGCGCACATCCTTGCCCGCCGCGTGACGCACGTCGATGCCGACACGGCGCTGTTCGCCGGCATCGTGCATGAAGTGGGCGGTTTTTACTTGTTGTCGCGTGCCGATGAATTCCCCGGCCTGCTTGACGACGATGCCGATCACTGGATAGAGTCCGCCGAAGAAATCATTTCTCGCGAAGTCATGAAGAAGCTGCTGATCCCGCTGGCCGTGAGCGAAGCCATCGAAGGCTTGCGCGATGGCTTGCTATCCATCCCGCCGGACTCCCTGCTCGACACCTTGTTGTTGGCCAAGCAACTGTCGCCCGTGCCGTCGCCCTTGCAGGTGACGTACGTGGAAATGCTCACTCCCGCCGATTCCGTCATCGATTTCATTATCGACAACGAGACCCTGCAAAGCATCCTGGCCGAATCGGCCGAGGAAGTGCGCTCGATGAGTGCCGCGCTGCTCGTCTGAGCTGCTGGTGCTGCCTGCCGGCGCCGCTCAAGGGCCGGGATGCAGCACGACCTTGATGCATTGCTCCTGTTTCTTCTGGAAGATCTCGTAGCCGTGCGGCGCTTCGTCCAGGCTCAAGTGGTGAGAAATGATGGCGCCGGGATCGAGTTCACCCCGCTGTATCCGTTCCAGCAGCGGCTGCATGTAGCGCTGCACGTGTGTTTGCCCCGTCTTGATGGTCAATGAACGGTTCATGATGGAGCCAAACGGGATCTTGTCGCTGAAGCCGCCATACGCGCCCGGCACCGAGACGACGCCGCCGTTGCGGCACGCCATCAGTGCTTCGCGCAGGGCCGTGGGGCGGTCCGATTCCAGTCTCATCGTCTGCTTGAGGCGGTCGTAGATATAGCTGACGCCGGAACCGTGCGCTTCCATGCCGACGGCATCGATGCAGGCATCGGGACCCCGTCCTCCCGTCATTTCCCGCAGGGCGTCGGGCACGTCCACCGCATCGAAATGCAAGGTTTCCGCACCGGACAGTTCGCGTGCCATGCGCAGGCGTTCCGGGTAATGGTCGATGGCGATGACGCGTTCGGCGCCGAGCAGGAAGGCGCTCTGGATGGCGAACTGTCCCACGGGGCCACAGCCCCACACGGCCACTACCTGGCCCGGCGCGATGGCGCAGGCTTCGGCCGCCATGTAGCCGGTCGGCAGTATGTCCGAGAGGAACAGCACCTGTTCATCCTTGAGCTCGTCCGGCACCTGGATGGGGCCGACGTCGGCAAACGGCACGCGCACGTATTCCGCCTGGCCGCCCGCATAGCCGCCCGTCAGGTGGGAATAGCCAAAGATGCCTGCGCCCGAGTGACCCCACATCTTTTCCGCCATGTAGGCGTTGGGATTGGAATTCTCGCACACCGAGTACAGCTGTTGCTCGCAAAAGAAGCAGCGTCCGCAGGCGATGGGAAACGGCACCACCACCCGTTCTCCCACCTTGCGCTTGCGCACCGCGGAGCCCACCTCCACCACCTCGCCCATGAATTCATGGCCGAGGATGTCGCCTTGTTCCATGCTGGGCACGACGCCATTGTAGAGGTGTAGGTCGGAGCCGCAGATGGCCGTGGAACTGACCTTGACGATGGCGTCGCCGGGATTGAGGATGGCGGGATCGGGCACTTGTTCGATCCGCACGTCGCGCTTGCCGTGCCAGCAATTGGCTTTCATGACACACCTCCGTTTGCTTGCGGCCGAGGGGCAGCGGCCGTGCCGCCAGCCTTGTGCAGCAAGCGCGTCTTGAAGCTGCGCTTGCCCGACGGCTGGCCCTCGGTGGTGCTGACCTCGCCCGTTTCCATCCACTGCTTGAAGCGGCGCAAGGTGGTTTCGATCTGGTAGGCGGGCGCCTGACTGAACAGGCCTGCCACGGCCGCACCCACCTTGCCGGCTGGCGGCTGCATGTGCAGTTGCATGGTGACCACGGTGCCGCGCCCGCCGGGTGCGGGCGACAGTTCCAGCGCCCCCGTTTCCGCATGGTTTTCCGCCGCGCGCCAGCGCATGCCCTGGCCCGGACGCTCTCGCGTCAGTTCGCCTATCCACTCGCCTGCGACGCTGTGCCAGCGCGAGCGGCGCGCATCGATCAGCTGCACCGACTTCAGGCCCGGCATGAAGCGGGGCAGGTTTTGCAGGTCGCGCCAGGCGCGGTAGCAATCGTCGGCGGAACGGTTGACGATGACGCTCTTTTGCAGCGCCAGCCCCTGTTCGCCGGGCGCCGGTAATTGGCTCAACTTGCGCGGCGCCAGTTGCGCACTGGCGATATAGTCGATGGCCGTCACGCCCGCCACCACGGCTGCCGTCGCCGCCAGGCGCGCGCGCGCATGGCGCCGGCTGGCCATGGCCACGCCCAGCAGCGACAGGTCCATGGCGTCGCCGGCGATGCGCGACCAGCGCCATGCTGGAGCGGTGTCGCCGCGCAGCAAGGCCACGCCGCACGCCATTTCGCGCAGGCCGATGGCGCGTATCCAGAAAGACGAGACGCCGCGCAGGCCGCTGGCCCGCGCCAGGCCGCGCGGCGCCAGCAGCTGGGCCAGGCCCAGGCCGATGCTGAGCCAGCCAAGGGCTCTGATCATGGCATGGCGGCCGTGCGCGGTATCGTCGGGAATGTGCCGCTGCGGCCGGCCATCGGCCTGGCCGCGCGTGCTGGTGTAGTGAAGAATGGCGTCATGCCCGTGATAGGGCGTCTCCGCTGACGCTTGCCAGGCGGGCGGGCCAGCCATGGCACCATCGTTCCTGTCTTCGCTTTGCATGCTGCCTCCCTTGCGTGTCTGGGAGTTAGGCAGCATTGCCTGGTACGCGTTCCGGCAGGCGTGCGCGAGATGCGGCCGGTCTGTGCCAGATCAAGCATCGGCACGAAAAAAAAACGGCAGCCCCGGTTGGCGCTGCCGCTGTGGCGGGAGGGCTTTACCTTACTGCTTTACTTCTGCTGCGCGATCCACCGGTCGACCTTGGCTTCCAGCAGTTTCAGGGGCAGGGTGCCGTCGCCGAGCACCACTTCGTGGAACTTCGGCAGGCTGAACTTGTCGCCCAACGCCTGCTGGGCGCGCTGGCGCAGTTCGACGATTTTCAGCGAACCGATCTTGTAGCCCAGCGCCTGGCCTGGCCAGGCCATGTAGCGTTCCGTTTCGCTTCTCGCCACGGCGTCATAGCCGAGGGTGTCGCGCATGTACTTGATCGTCTGCTCGCGCGTCCAGCCCTTGGTGTGCAAGCCCGTGTCGACCACCAGGCGCACGGCGCGCAGCATCTCGTCGTTCAAATGGCCGAAATACTGGGCCGGATCGTCGAACAGGCCCATTTCCTTGCCCAGGGTTTCCGCATACAGGGCCCAGCCTTCCGTGAAGGCATTGTTGCCGCCGAAACGGCGGAAGTTCGGCAAGTCCATCTCTTGCACCAGCGCCAGGTGGAAATGGTGGCCCGGCTTGCCTTCATGCAAGAACAGGGTGGTCATGCCCGTATCGCCATACAGTTTCGGATCGGTGACGACGGACCAGAACACGCCCGGACGCGAACCGTCGGCGGCCGGGGCCGTGTAATGGTCGGCGGCCGTGTCGCGGCTCAGTTCAGGTTCCAGGCGCAAGTCCAGCGGTGCTTTCGGCACCAGGGTAAACAGGGCGGGCAATTTGCTGTCAAGCAGCACGTTCAGCTTGCGGTAGACGTCGAGCACTTCCTGCTCCGTCTTGAACGGACGGTATTTCGCCTGTTCCGAGACCCACACGGGCAAGCCGGCGGCCGGGCCGTTGTAGCCCATCTTCGGACCGACGATCGCATATTGTTCCTGGATGCGCGCCACTTCCTTCAGGCCGATGGCGTGGATCTGCTCCGGTTTCAAATCCGTGGTGGTGCTGCTGGCCACGCGCGCCTGGTACCAGGCCGCGCCATCGGGCAGGGCGCTCCAGCCGCTGCTCGTGCGGCCGGCCGGCAGGTAATCGCGTTCCATGAAGGTGGCCAGGCGCTGCAACGCAGGCATCAGCTTGGCTTCGATGATGACGGTGTAGGTTTGCGTCAGGCGCGCCTTGTCCACGTCGGAAAAGCTGGCCGGCAAGTTCTTGATGGGTGTGTAATACACGCTCTCCTGCGGCGTGGTGCTGACGAGCTTCTTGAATTGCGGCAGGGCCGACTGCGTCAGCGCCTTCGGCAGCACGATGCCCTTTTGCATGCCGACTTTCATGTTGGCGATGGCTTGGTCTATCCAGCCCGGCAACTGGCCGATACGGCTCAGGTAAGCGTCATACTCCTTGACCGTGGTCAAAGGCTGCGATGCCTCGCCGCCCGCATAATTGGCCAGGGTGACGGGCATGCTGTCCATCTGGTTGAGCGGCAGCAAATATTCGGGGAAGCGCTCGAAGCTCAGCGCCGTCGTCAGTTCATAGTCGAGGATATCGTAGTTGATCTGGTCCTGATGCGACAGCTGCGCGCGGGCGATGCTGCGCAGGGTCTTCTGGTACTGGCGGTACAGGGCGAACTGCTTTGCGCGCGCGGCGGGCACGATGGCTGAACCGAGCTGATCGTCAAAACGGTTGTCGCCGCTCTCGGTGGCATTGATCGGCTCGAAACGGGCCTGCGCATCGTAGTACTGGTCGGCCAGCACTTGCAGCTGTTGTTTGGCTTTTGGCGCGCTGACGGCCACGGCTGCGGTTTTTGCAGCGGGCTGGGCCGCTTGCGCCGTGGGGGCGTAGGCGAGCAACAGGGAGATGGCCAGGGTGCCGAGGGTGCCGGCGGCAAAACGATGCTTCATGCGCGAGATCCTTTGTAAGGAGGGAATGAACGGAGGCGTTGGGGGGCGGGGTGGCCGCTCGCGAAGGAGCAGCCGGGGCGTAAGCATACGCCATTGCCCGGTGCGTTTGGATAAATTGTGCGGGAGGAATGTTGCTATTTTGCCGTAGGCGGCAGGGCCGCTTTCATCGCTTGCCAGTGGCTGCTGGTCAAGGGAAGGCAGGCCGGGCAGGGCGTGGCGGCGATCAGGCTGCGGATCTGCTGCGCGCGCGCCGCCGTTTGCGGGTGCGAGGAAATCCATCCGGGCACGCCGGCCTGGTCCTTGTCATCGAGCTGCTGGAAAAAGCGCAGCATGCCGTCGGGGCGGATCTGCGCACGCTGCAAGGCCAGCAAGCCCAGGCGATCCGCCTCTTCCTCCATGTCGCGGCTGAAATACAGGGTGCCGGCCTGGTGCGCCAGCATGGCGGCCACGGCGCTGATGTCGCCGATGGTCACGCCCACCAGGGCGCCCCAGCCCAGGCTGCTGATCATCTGCCGCAGCGAATGGCGCTGTTCCACATGCTGCACTTCATGCGCGAGCACGCCGGCCAGCTCGCCCGGATCCCCCGCCTGGCGCAGCAAGCCCGTATGCACGACGATGATGCCGCCCGGCATGGCAAACGCGTTGACCGTGTCGTCCTGCTTGACCAGCCAGCGGTACGGGTAGCGCGAACCGGCCGTCAGCTTGCCGCCGATGTCCTGCACCGTCTGCTGCGCCACGCCGCTCTCAACGATGCCGCCTTGCGCGCGCACTTGCGCCAGGGCCAGTTCGCCCAGCTGCTTCTCCGTCGACATCGGTATCAGTCCCGCCAGCGCACCGACGGCATGGCCGCCTTGCCACCACAGCAGGGCGGAAGCGACGACGGCCGCACCCGTCAAACCGGCCAGCCAGCCCGACACTTGCCGCCGGTTGCGCTGGCGCTCGCCCCACAGTCGCTGCAGTTGCGGCTGCAGCGCGGCCGGCGCTGCGCGCAAGACGATGGCGATGTCGTCCGCCGTCAGCGGCTTGAGCGACGCTTGCCGTCCTTGTGCGTCGAGCCAGTTCAGGAACAGTTCCGGCCCGTCGACACCGCCCACGCTGACGACCAGCTGCGCCACGTCCAGCGTGGGGCCGGGCGCGTCGATGGCCAGCTGGCTGCCGAAGAAATGCGCGCTGACGGCCATGCCCGCCGGGCCGCCGTCGGGGCCGGTCAGCAGTGCCTGGAATGGCGTCATGCTGCCGCCTCGGCAAAGCGGCTTTCGTACAGTGCCGCCATCAGGTCCGACTGGCTGATGATGCCGGCCAGGCGCTCTTCATCGTCGAGGATGGGAATATGGTGGTAGCCGGCGTCGGCCATCAGCGGCACGAGGTCGATGATGGGCGTGCCCAGGCGGGCCGTGTGCGGCGACGGCGTCATCAGCTGCCCCACCGCTTCCGGCTTGTCGCCGTGGGACAGGCCGCTGCGCTGCAGCAAGCCGCGCAGGCGCTGGCGCATGCCCTGGTAATCGTCGAGGCCGCCATGGCGCAGGAAATCCGTCTGCGTGATGATGCCGATGACGCGGCGTGCCCGGTTCACGACGGGCAGGGCGCCCACATCGTGCTCGCGCATGGTGCGCCAGGCAACATCGAGCGGCGTGCCGAATTCCACGCTGAGCACGTCTTTCGACATGATGTCGGCGCAGGTGACGACGCCGAAGCGGCGCTGGTAGGCGCGCATTTCCGTTTGCAGGAAGATCGCTTGCAGATCGTCGCGGCTGATGTCGAGCACTTCGCTGTGCTGGCGCAAGACGGCATCGAGGTCGTCCGGCGAAAAGCCCAGGCGGTTGCTGGGCACGTCATCCTTGGTGGCGTGCGGATGCGGCGTGACCAGTTGCTGGACGTGCGGGTAGCGGCGTCCCGTCAGGTTGTTGTACAGCACGGCGCAGGCGACCAGCACGGCGGAATTGAACAGCACGGTGATGAAGACGAATTCAAAGCCGGCCGCATGCACGCTGGCGCCGCCGACGACGGTGGTGAGCGCCACGGCGCCGCCCGGCGGATGCAGACAGCGCAGGGCAAACATGGCGCCGATGGCCAGGCAGGCGGCCAGCGCCGCCACGCCCACGCTGGACCCCAGCCATTTGACGCAGGCCATGCCGACCAGGCCGGAGACGACGTTACCGCCCACCACGGACCACGGTTGCGCCAGCGGGCTGGCCGGCAGGCAGAACAGCAGCACGGCCGAGGCGCCCATGGGCGCGATCAGGTAGACGCTGGCGCTGTCAGGGGCCAGCAGGAAATGGCAGATCAGGCCCGTCAGCAGCAAGCCGCAGATGGCGCCCGCGCAAGCGCGCAATTGTTCGCGGCGACTGCCGTTGTTCGGTTGCGGCAGCCAGCGTGCCAGGAAAGAAGTCGTCATGGGGAGGGCGCGTTCGGGCCGCGTTGCTCAGTGTGAGCCCCATATTATCCCATGCGTTCCATTTCGCTGCCGGTGGGCATTAATCCTCGGCGCAGACGGCCTGCAAGCCGTGCCGCGCCAGCAGCGTCCTGACGGCTGCGATGGTCGACGGCGCCGGCTCGCTGCTGGCGCAGGCATAGATGTCATTGAGGACCACCGCCGCATCTTTGCCCGTGACGGCGGCCATCAGCTCGGCCAGGTTGCGGTCGGAAAAGTGTTCATACAGCAGGGCCAGCACGGCGAAATATGCCGTATCGGGCATGCCGCCGGGATAGGCGTCGCGCAACATGCGCGCGGCGCCGGACAGCGTTGGGGGTAATATATCTGGCGTGCTCAAGCGGCGACTCCTTGGTGGCGCTGATACGCGCTTATACGTTTTCCGCATAAGCACAGTGCAATTAAATGGTGGATATTTCCTACAAGCAGGCATATTCTAGACAATCACGCCCGCTGGCAGCTGTTCAGCTGGCTTCACGATTTCTTTCAGGAGTCCTGCATGCGCCTTTCCCGTTTCGTCGCCCCATTCTTTGCCAGCCTGCTGCTTGCCGGTACCGCCATTGCCGCCGCCCCCACACCGGCCAACCCGGTCGCCACGCCGCATCTGCCGTACAACGCGGCGGCCGACGCCAAGGCCGACGTGGCCCGCGCGCTGGCCGAGGCCAAGGCGGCGCACGTGCCTGTCTTGCTGATCTTTGGCGCCAACTGGTGCGAGGATTGCCGTGCGCTCGACAAGGCCTTGAAGGAAGGCAAGAATGCCGAGTTGATGCAACAGCAGTTCAAGGTCGTCAAGGTCGACGTGGGCAACTTCGACCATAACCTGGACGTGGCGCATGCCTATGGCAATCCGCTCAAGAAAGGCATCCCGGCTGCCGTGCTCGTATCGAGCGACAACAACCAGGTGCTGTACGCCACCAAGGGCGGCGAACTGGCGAATGCCCGCCGCATGAGCGAGAGCGGCATCTATGATTTCTTTAAACAAGCCGCCAGCGTGAAAGCGCCGGCGATTTAAGCGTCTTCCAACATTCTCTAAAATTCTTCCCACGCATCGCTGGCCGGCGCTTTCGGGCGCGCTGGCGTGGGCAGCATGGGCTTGTGCGCTGGCTGCCGAGGCTGCTGCGGCGCCGCATGCCCCGTTTCTTCCAGCTTGAAGACGCTGACCACCTGCGCCAGCCGGCCCGCCTGATCCTGCAGGGACTGGGCTGCCGCCGCCGCCTCTTCCACGAGGGCCGCGTTTTGCTGGGTAGCGTCATCCATCTGCGTGACCGTGGCATTGACTTGCGCGATGCCCTGGCTTTGCTCCTGGCTGGCCGAAGCGATCTCTCCCATCAGGTCGGCCACCCTCTGCACGGAGCCGACGATGTCCTGCATGGTGGCGCCGGCCGAGTCGACCAGCTTGCTGCCCGCTTCCACCTTGCCGCCCGAGTCGACGATCAAGTCCTTGATTTCCCTCGCTGCAGCCGCTGAGCGTTGCGCCAGGTTGCGCACCTCGGTTGCCACCACGGCAAAGCCGCGGCCCTGTTCGCCCGCGCGGGCCGCCTCGACGGCCGCGTTCAGGGCGAGGATATTGGTTTGAAAGGCAATGCCGTCGATCACGCCGATAATATCCGCGATCTTGCGCGAACTTTCCGTAATCGCGCCCATCGTCTGCACGACTTGCCCGACCACTTCGCCGCCCTTGACGGCGTGGCTCGAGGCCGACACCACCAGTTGATTGGCCTGGCGCGCATTGTCCGCATTCTGTTTCACGGTCGACGTCAGTTCTTCCATGGCTGCCGCCGTTTCTTCCAGGCTCGACGCCTGGGCTTCCGTGCGCGCCGACAGGTCCAGGTTGCCCGACGCGATCTGGCTCGATGCGCTGGCAATTGCCCCGGTACTGTCGCGAACTTCGCGTATCGTCACGTTCAGCGATGCGACGAAGCGGTTGAAGGCAGCCGCCAGCGCACCGACCTCGTCTTCCGATTCGACGGGCATGCGGCGGCTCAGGTCGCCATTCCCGCTGGCGATTTCGCTGAGCATGTCCGCTGCCCGCGCCACAGGGGCGGCAATGGCGCGGCTGATGACATAAATGATGGCCAGGGCGATGCCGCCACCGACCAGGCCGGCGATCAGGGCGGCGATCAGGGCCGAGCGCGTGACATTGCCCAGCACTTCCGCTTGCGGCACTTCGGCCATCACATACAAATTGAGTTCCGGCACGAAGGAGGCGGCGACGAACTGGCGTCCCGCGGGCGCGTCGTAGACGGCGTACGCGTATTTGTTGCCCGTCAGCAGGTTCTTGCTCAGCGTATCGCTGAAGCCGGGCAGATCTTTGAGGGCGTGCTTGCCGTCGGCCAGGGCCGTGTCGCGGTGCACCAGCAGCACGCCATTGGCGCGCGCCAGGTAGACATGGCCCGTCTGCCCGATCTTGTAGCTGCGGATGGTGTCGGCCAGCGCATTGATGGACAGTCCGAGCCCGGCCGCGATCTGCTTGCCGCCCGCCGTCCGGCCACGCGCATTCAGGTACAGCATCAGGTCGCTGGAATTGTCCGCCTTGTCGATGTCGAGCGTATAGGCCTTGTCGCCGGCCAGCAAGCCATAGAACCACTGGTCGGCCGCCTGGTTCTTGTCCAGGGTGCGCAGCAAGCCTTCGGTGGTGAAATACTTGCCCGTGCTGGCCGAGGCCCAGTTGATCGAGGCGGCCTTGTTCTTTTCCTTGACCACGGTGGCGTAGCGCTGGAAGGTGGCGATACCGCTGTCGGGCAAGCCGGCGTCTTCCCAGTCTTGCAGATAAACATCGTTGGCCATGGTCTGTACCACGGACAGGGGTTGGCTGATCTGGCGCAGCACGTCGTTGCGGATCTCGCCCACTTGCGCCGGCAATTCCTGGCTGACGACGCGCTCGCGCACGTAATCGCTGCTCATGCGCACGCTGAGGAAAGACGAGATCGCCATGAAGAGCAGCAGGCACAAGCCCATGCTGAACAAGAGTTTTTTCTGGATGGAGAGGCGGCGCAGCAGAGACATGGAAGACCTTGGAGGATGGCCTGCACAATAGACAGAAAAGCGGGCAGGCGAGCGGCCAGTATACCGGCCGGGCCTGTCGTCCCACCGCACCATTGCTGCTTTTCGTTCACTAATGTTGCGTTGCAGCAACGCGTTTTTCCACATTGGCCCCGCGTGGCCGGAAAACGCCTCAGGCCGGCAAGCCGTGGGCGATCAATTCCAGCGGCAATTCCGTGCTGCACTTGATTTGTTCCATGGAAAAGGCGGACGACACGCCCGTCAGCTGCGCGGCCTTGATGAGCTTTTTATAGAAGGTATCGTAGCCCTTGATATCGGTGGTGACGACTTTCAGCAGGTAGTCGATGTCGCCGCTCATGCGGTGAAATTCCTGTACCTCGGGCAAGACGATGACGGCGGCGGCAAAGCGGCGCAGCCATTTTTCATCGTGCTGTCCCGTGCGCACGCTGACGAAGACGGTCACGGGCAAGCCCACCTTTTGCCGGTTGACGATGGCCACGCGGTTTTCGATATAACCCTCTTCCTCCAGGCGCTTGACCCGCTTCCAGCATGGCGTGCTGGACAAACCGATCTTTTCGCTGAGGGCGGCGATCGACAGGGTGCCGTCCTGCTGCAGGGCGGCGAGGATGGCGCAGTCGAATTTGTCGAGCGAGAAGTTTGGTGAATTCATTTTAGTATTCCGGTTTTTATGGCATGAACATGCTGCATAGTACCGTGTTTGCAGTGTCTTTTGGCATATCTTCACGGGGGCAGGCCGGTAGACTATCGAGATGTTCCAGCCGCTTGCGCTGCGCCTTTTTAACTGCGCCTTTTTTATAGAATATTCGGACTGCCATCATGAAAGAAATCTACCTCGACAGCAATGCCACCACTTGCGTGCTGCCCGCCGCCGTTGCCGCCGCCCGGCAAGCGATGGAGCAGGGCTATGGCAACCCCAGCAGCACCCATGCCACGGGTTTGCAGGCCAAGGCTATGATGGATGGCGTGCGCCGGCGCGCCGGCGGCTTGCTGGGCGTGGGCGACGGCCGATTGATGTTCAACAGCGGCGCCACCGAGGGCATCCAGACGGCCGTGCTGTCGGCCCTGTGCGCGCTGCGCGAACGGCGCGATGCGGGCAAGCGCATCGGCAGCCTGCTGTTGTATGGCGCGACTGAGCACAAGGCCGTGCCGGAGAGCCTGGCGCACTGGAACCGGTTACTGGGCCTGAACCTGGAAGTGCGCAAGCTGCCCGTCGATGCGCAGGGGCGCCACGATCTGCAGGCGCTCGATGCGCTGATCGGCGAGGCGGCCATGCTGTGCACGATGGCGGCCAACAATGAAACGGGCGTCGTCAGCGACTTGTCCGCCATCGCCCAGCTGCTGCAGGAACGGGGCGCCGACGCCTACTGGATGGTCGATTGCGTGCAGGCGCTGGGCAAGCTGAAGCTGAACCTGGCCGCCACGCGCATCGATTATGCGCCGTTTTCCGGCCACAAGCTGTATGCGCCCAAGGGCATCGGCATGCTGTATGTGCGCGCCGGCGCCTCGTTTACGCCCTTGATGATGGGCGGCGGCCAGGAAGCGGGCCTGCGCTCGGGCACGGAAAACATGGCCGGCATCGCCGCGCTGGGTGCCGTGCTGGCCGCGCTCGACGATGGCAAGACCTTCCGCAGCCACGCCGACCTGGCCGCTTTCCGCGAGCAGCTGGTGGCCAGCCTGGAACGCGCTTTTCCCGGCATCGTTTTCAATATGCCGTTCGACTTGTCCTTGCCGACGACGCTCAATTTTTCCGTGCCGGGCCTGTCCTCGAAAGAGCTGCTGGACCTGTTCGACGCGGCGCGCGTGCGCGTCAGCTCGGGCAGCGCGTGTTCCGCCGCCAAGGCGCTGCCCAGTTATGTGCTGGAAGCCATGCACGTGCCGCAATGGCGCGCCAGCTCGGCCATTCGCCTGTCGTTCGGCCCCCTGATCGATGCGGCGACGGTCGCTTCCGCCTGCGCGCGCATCGAGCGCTGCGGCGCAGCGCTGCGCAGCAGCTGCCTGCTGCCGTCGGCGCTGGCGCCATCGCCGCAGGACGGCGCGCAGGACGGCATAATCCAGCTGAGCGTCGATGGCCAGTGCACCTGGCTGATCAGCGATGCCGCCAGCGCCAGTTGCGTCGTCATCGATCCCGCCGCCGCGCTCGTGCCGCGCCTGGCCGCCTTCATCCGCTGCCAGCACCTGGCCCTGCGCGCCATCGTGCACACGGCGGCGCCATTGGACCATGGCGCCGCGCGTCTGGCGCTGCTGCAGGAACTCGAGATCGAACAAGTCGGTCACGTCGATATCGACGGTGAGCTGGCGCTGGGCCAGCAGCGCCTGCGCCGCATCGAGTGCGGCGACACCCATGTGTACCTGCTGGGGCAGCATTTCGCCTTCATCGGCGCCCTGGCGCCCGAGGCGTTGACGCCCTTGCTGGATGCGGCGCTGCTGACGCAAGACACGGTGCTGTGCGCGTCCGGCGACGACGGCGGCATCTGCGGCACCGTAGGCACCGCACGCGAAGGCGAGGCCGCCGCCAGCGCACTGCAGCTTGACGCGGCCGCTTTGCCCGCCTTCCTGCGCCAGCATCCCGACGCCATCCTCGTCGACGTGCGCGAAGCGTATGAACACGCGGCGTGCGCCGGCACCGTGTTCGAGGGCTGCGCGGTGCGCAGCGTACCGCTGAGCCGCTTGGCGGGGCAGGTGGCCGCCTGGCTGCAGCAGCCGCAGCGCCCGCTGGTGTTTTTCTGCCGCAGCGGCAACCGCAGCGCACGCGCCGCCGCCTGCCTGCGCCGCCTCGGCCACGGCGCGGCGTGGCAACTCAACGGCGGCATGGCGATGGCGGAGGCGACGCGCCATCCGCTGGCGATTGCGGCCTGAACTTCTTGAACTTTCTTCCATGAAATATTGCACCGTGCCATCATCGGCACGGTGCGCGCCGCGCCTTTTCTTCCATTCATTTCCTGTCGGCATCTTTCTGCCATTCAAGGCGCTGATTTCTGTACTGAAACCTCCCCAATGCGTCGAGTATGTACGCTAGCGCACGGTCTTGCGCACAGGGCACCCCTACGATGAAGTTCAGAAAATCTCCCTATACCCTGAGATTCGTCGCAACGCTCCGGCGCTTCGCTTTCCGTCTTCGCCAGTGTCCGATCGTGTTCTTCCAGACTGGGCCCGCATGACGGTGGCCGCTGGTTGCCTGCGCGCACCTAGCGAGGCCCAAGTTGAAAGAGTACACAGCAGTTGTCACGCAGCAGATCAAGGAACAGGTTTCCAAAGTCAAAGAAATCTTCCGCGACCATTCCCTTGCACCGGACTCCTTCGACGCCGCGCGCGACGATGCCTTGCCCCTGCGTTCGGAATTATTCAGCGCCATGCAGATGGCCGCCCACGGCAAGCACGTGGCCGCCGGTCATGCGGTGGGCAGGCATCATGGCCGCGACCGCCTGCTGGCGCGCCTGGCCGACAATGCGGCCCTGATCACGGCCACCGTCAATGAGCTGACGGCGACCGTCAAAAGCGGGCGCCAGGTCACGCCCGCCTCGGAATGGCTGCTGGATAATTTTTACCTGATCGAAGAGCAGATCCGCACCACGCGGCGCCACTTGCCGAAGAATTACAGCAAGGAGTTGCCACGGCTGAGTTCCGGCGTGGATGCGGGCTGCCCGCGCGTGTATAAAATCGCGCTGGAAATCATCTCGCACGGCGATGGCCGCGTCGACCTGGAAAACCTGTGCCACTTCGTCGAGGCGTACCAGGACGTGGCCACCTTGACCTTGGGCGAACTGTGGGCCGTGCCCATCATGCTGCGCCTGGCCCTGATCGAAAACCTGCGCCGCGTCGCCGCGCGCGTGGCCGACGACCGCATGCAGCGGGACCTGGCCAATACCTGGGCCGACCAGATGACGGAGATCGCCGAGCGCAATCCCAGCGGCTTGATCCTGCTGGTGGCCGACATGGCCCGTTCGAATCCGCCGATGACCAGCGCCTTCGTGGCCGAATTGTCGCGCCGCCTGCAGGGACAGAGCTCCTCGCTGACCCTGGCGCTGTCGTGGCTGACGCACAAGCTGGCCGAGTCGGGCCTCACCATCGAGCAGCAGATCCAGTCCGAGATCGGGCAGCAGGCGGCCGACCAGGTCTCGATCGCCAACAGCATCGGCAGCCTGCGTTTTCTCGGCACCATGGATTGGCAGGAGTTCGTCGAGACCATGAGCGTGGTCGAGCAGACCCTGCGCCTGGACCCGGCCGGCACGTATGGCTTGATGGATTTCGCCACGCGCGACAGCTACCGCCACGCCATCGAACGCATCGCCAGGCGCAGCGCGCGCAGCGAAGTGGAAGTGGCCGAAATGGTGGTGCAGCTGGCGCACACGCACGGCAACGGCAATGACGCGCGCCGCGGCCATATCGGCTTTTACCTGGTCGGGCGCGGCGCGCTGGTATTGGAAAAGCAGGCTGGCGCCAGGCTGCCCTTCATCGAGGCGCTGCAGCATACGGCGCGCGCCGCGCCGCTGGCCGTCTATCTGGGGGCGATCTCGTTCCTGACCCTGGCGACGAGCGCCTTGCTGCTCGAGCGCGCCGTGCGCCATGGCGTGCAGGGCTGGCCCCTGGCGGCGCTGGGCGCGCTGGCGCTGCTGGGCAGCAGCCAGCTGGCCGTGGCCGTGGTGAACTGGCTGGCAACCTTGATGACGTCGCCGCATCCGCTGCCGCGCATGGATTACCAGGCCGGCATTCCGTCCGATGCGCGCGGCATCGTCGTGGTGCCGACCCTGATCTACAGCCAGGAAAACGTGGCGGCCCTGTGCGAGGCGCTGGAAGTGCGCTATCTCGCCAACCGCGACCCGAACCTGCGTTTCTGCCTGCTGACGGACTTTGTCGATGCGTCCGCGCAAACGATGCCCGGCGACGAAGCCCTGCTGCGCCAGGCGCAGGAGACCATCCGTGGCCTGAACGAGAAATACCGCGTGGAGGGCGCCGAGTTCAAGGACAACGGCGACCCGGCCGACCCGGAAGAGCTGGGCCATGTGGGGCCGTTCCTGCTGCTGCACCGTCCGCGCCTGTGGAATTCGCAGCAGAATGCGTGGATGGGGCAGGAGCGCAAGCGCGGCAAATTGTCCGACCTGCACGCCTTCCTGCGCGGCGGCGCGCGCGACAGATTCTCGTTGGTGGAAGGCGAGTTGCGCGGCCTGCGCACGATCAAATACGTGATCACGCTCGACACCGATACGCAGCTGCCGCGCGACGCGGCGCGCGAATTCATCGCCACCATGATGCATCCGCTGAATCGTCCCGTGCTCGACGCGGCCGGCACGCGCGTGGTGGCCGGCTACGGCATCCTGCAGCCGCGCGTGGCCGTGGCCCTGCCCAGCGCGAACGCGTCGCGCTACGAGCTGCTGTGCGGCGGCGAACCGGGCATCGACCCGTACACGCGCACCGTCTCCGACCTGTACCAGGACGTGTTTTATGAAGGCTCTTTCATCGGCAAAGGCATCTATGACCTCGACATGTTCGAGCGCGTGCTGGGCCAGCGCCTGCCAGACAATAAAATCCTCAGCCACGACCTGCTGGAAGGCTGCTACCTGCGCGCCGGCCTGCTCAGCGACTCGCAGCTGTATGAAGAATATCCGGCCCGCTACGACGCCGACGTCAGCCGCCGCCAGCGCTGGATCCGCGGCGACTGGCAGCTGATCGGCTGGCTGCTGGGCCGGGTGCCGGGCCGCGCCGGCAAGCGCGAACGCAATCCTTTGTCGATGCTGTCGCGCTGGAAGCTGTTCGACAACCTGCGCCGCAGCGTCGTGGCGCCGGCCACCACTCTGTCGCTGCTGCTGGTGTGGGGCTTCCTGCCGCACGTGGCCTTCTGGAGCGCGGCCGTGCTGGCCATCATCTTCCTGCCGCCCGTCTTTTCGGCCCTGTACGATCTGCTGCGCAAGCCGCGCGACACCCTGTGGCGCCAGCATCTGGCGGCCTTCGAGCGGCGCTGCGGCGTGCAGTTTTCGCACGCCATGCTGACCCTCGTCTTCCTGCCGTACGAAGCGTGGATCAGCCTGGACGCCATCGCGCGCACCCTGTGGCGCCTGGGCGTGTCGCACAAGCACTTGCTCGACTGGCGCGCCTCGAACCTGCACAGCTCTTCCGGCAGTCAAGCCGACAGCTGGCGCGCCATGTGGTGCTCGCCCGCGCTGGCGCTGGCCACCTTCGGCGCCTTGCTGTACTGGCGCCCGGCCGCCTTGCCCGCCGCCGCCGTGGTGCTGCTGCTGTGGCTGGCCGCGCCCGCCATCGCCTGGTGGATCAGCCGTCCCATCGAGCGGGCCGTGGCGCGCCTGTCTGCCGAGCAGGGACGTTTCCTGCATGGCGTGGCGCGCAAGACCTGGGCGTATTTCGATACCTTCGTCGGGCCGGACGACCACTGGTTGCCGCCCGATAACATGCAGGAGCATCCGAACCTGGTGGTGGCGCACCGCACCTCGCCGACGAATATCGGCCTGGCGCTGCTGGCCAATCTGACGGCCTACGATTTCGGCTATGTGACCCTGGGCCAGTTGATCGAGCGCAGCCGCGCCACCTTGCACAGCATGGGCGAGCTGGAGCGCTTCCAGGGCCATTTCTATAACTGGTACGACACGCAAACGCTCAAGGCGTTGCAGCCGATGTATATCTCGACGGTCGACAGCGGCAACCTGGCCGGCCATCTGCTGACCTTGCAGCCGGGACTGGTGGAACTGTACGACGCCCCCATCATCGGCGCGCAGGTGGCGCAGGGCATCCGCACGACGGCGCAGGTGCTGCAGGAATTCATCGCCGCCGAAGGCGAGGGCAAGGCCATGCGCGAGAGCATGGGCCTGCTGCAGGCACCCGCCGCGCCCGCCACCCTGGCCGAATGGCATGCCTACCTGAGTGCCGCGAACGGCGCGGCCGAGGCGTTGCTGTCGCTGACCCTGCACAGCGAGGATGGCGAATTGTCCATGTGGACGGGCGCGCTGGCGCGCCAGTGCCGCGCGGCGCTGGCCGAGCTGCTGCAACTGGCGCCGTGGGCGGCGCAGGCCGGCATCGATGCGGCATGGCTGCGCGTGCCGACCCTGCGCGAACTGGCCAACCTGGAAGCGCCGCAAGACACGCCTGCCGAGCTGGCCACCTTGCTGGCGCAGGGACGCGAACAGGCGGGCCGCCACATGCGCGACATCGCCCACGCGGCGGGCCAGGCGCGCGACTTCGCGCAGATCGAATACGGCTTCCTGTACAACCCGTCGACCAAGCTGCTGGCCATCGGCTACAACGTCAGCGAACGGCGCCTGGATCCCAGCTACTACGATTTATTGGCTTCCGAAGTGCGTCTGGCCAGCTTCATCGCCATCGCCCAGGGGCAGCTGCCGCAGGAGCACTGGTTCGCCCTGGGCCGCCAGTTGTGCATGGTGGCCGGCCAGCCCGTGCTGCTGTCGTGGAGCGGCTCGATGTTCGAGTACCTGATGCCGCTGCTGGTGATGCCGAACTACCCGAATACCCTGCTCGACCAGACCTACCATTCCGTCATCGAGGCGCAGATCGATTACGGGCGCCAGCGCGACGTGCCGTGGGGGATTTCCGAGTCCGGCTACAACACGGTCGACGCCAGCCTGAATTACCAGTACCGCGCCTTTGGCGTGCCCGGCCTGGGCCTGAAGCGGGGCCTGGCCGACGACCTGGTGGTGGCGCCGTACGCCAGCATGATGGGCCTGATGGTGCAGCCGGAAGCGTCGTGCCAGAACCTGCAGCGCATGCAGGCGGCCGGCTACATGGGGCGCTACGGCTTCTTTGAAGCGATCGATTTCACCACCGCGCGCCTGCCGCGCGGGCAGGGCAGCGCCATCATCCGCTCCTTCATGGTGCACCACCAGGGCATGGGCTTTTTGGCCCTCAGCTACCTGCTGCACGACCGCCCGATGCAGCGCCGTTTCGAATCCGATCCGCTGCTGCAATCGGCCTTGCTGGTGCTGCAGGAACGCACGCCGCAGGCCGGCGCGTTTTACTCGAACACGGCCGAACTGGCGGTGCTGCGCAGCGGCGCGCCCGAGCAGGCCATGCCGATGCGCATCCTTACGCAGGCCAACAGCGCCGTGCCCGAAACGCAGCTGCTGTCGAATGGCCGCTACCACGTCATGGTGAGCAATGCGGGCGGCAGCTACAACCGCTGGAAAGACCTGTCCGTGACGCGCTGGCGCGAAGACAGCACGCGCGACAACTGGGGCAATTTCTGCTACCTGCGCGACCTCGACGACGGTGAAGTCTGGTCCACCATGTACCAGCCGACCCTGGCCGAACCGAAGAAATACGAAGTGATTTTTTCGGAAGGGCGGGCCGAGTTCCGCCGCGCCGACCATGGCCTCGACCTGTACACGGAAATCGTCGTCTCGCCCGAGGACGACATCGAAATCCGCCGCACCCGCATCAGCAATAATTCGAACCGCCAGCGGCGCATCGAGATCACCAGCTTTGCCGAAGTGGTGATGGCGCCGGCGGCGGCCGACGCGGCCCATCCCGCGTTCAGCAAACTGTTCGTGCAGACGGAAATCCTTGCGCATGAAAAGGCGATCCTGTGCACGCGCCGGCCCCGCTCGAAAGACGAGCAGATGCCGTGGCTGCTGCATGTGATGACCGTGCACGATATCGAGCGCTACGAAGTGTCGTTCGAGACGGACCGCGCGCGCTTCATCGGCCGCGGCAACACGGCGCAGCTGCCGCAGGCGCTGCAGGACGACGGGCCGCTCAGCGGCGGCCACGGTTCCGTGCTCGACCCCATCGTGGCCATCCGCTACGTCATCACGCTCGAACCCGACCAGGCCGTCACCGTCGACAGCGTCACCGGCATGGTGGAGCAGCGCGAGGCGGCGCTGCACCTGATCGACAAATACCAGGACCGCCATCTGGCCGACCGCGTCTTCGAACTGGCCTGGACGCACAGCCAGGTGGTGCTGCGCCAGTTGAACGCCAGCGAAGCGGACGCGCAGCTGTATGCGCGCCTGGCCAACGCCGTAATCTACCCGAATGCGGCCCTGCGTGCCGAAGCGAGCATCCTGATCAAGAACCAGCGCGGCCAGTCCGGCCTTTGGGCGTATGCGATTTCCGGCGACCTGCCCATCGTGCTGCTGCAGATACGCGACGCGGCCAATATCGAACTGGCGCGCCAGATGGTGCAGGCGCATGCCTATTGGCGCCTGAAAGGATTGATCGTCGACCTGGTGATCTGGTACGAAGAGCAGTCGGGCTACCGCCAGCTGCTGCACGACCAGATCATGGGCTTGATCGCCTCGGGCATCGATGCGCAGGCGATCGACCGCCCGGGCGGCATCTTCGTGCGCCTGGCCGAGCAGATCGCCAATGAAGACCGCATCTTGCTGCAATCGGTGGCGCGCGCCATCATCAGCGATTTGCGCGGCACCCTGGCCGAGCAGGTCAAGCGCCCGCCGAGCCCCGTGCTGCGCATGCCGCCGCTGCTGCAGGACCCTGCGCGCGAGCATGGCGGCGTGCCGCACCGGGCGCCGCAGCGCGAGCTGATCCTGGAAAATGGCCTCGGCGGTTTCACGCCCGATGGGCGCGAATACGTGATCACCACGGCAGAAGGCAAACAGACGCCGGCGCCGTGGTCGAACGTGCTGGCCAATGCGCAGTTCGGCACGGTGGTGTCGGAAGCCGGGCAGGCGTACACGTGGAGCGAGAACGCGCATGAATTCCGCCTCACGCCATGGCAGAACGACCCCGTGTCCGACCTGTCGGGCGAAGCGTTTTATGTGCGCGACGAGCAGAGCGGTCAGTTCTGGTCGCCCTCGTCCCTGCCCGCGCGCGGCAGCGGTGACTACGTGACGCGCCACGGTTTCGGCTACAGCATTTTTGAGCACAGCGAGGGCGGCATCGCCACCGAGTTGTGCACCTATGTGGCGCTCGATGCGGCCGTCAAATACTCGGTCATCAAGGTGCGCAACGACAGCGGCGTGCCGCGCCGCCTGTCCGTCACCGGTTACGTGGAATGGGTGATGGCCGACCTGCGCGCCAAGTCCGGCATGCATGTGGCCACCGAAGTCGATACGATCAGCGGCGCGCTGTTTGCGCGCAATAACTACAACACGGAGTTTTCCGGCCGCGTCGGCTTTTTCAATACGGACGCCAGCATCCGCTCGATTACCTGCGACCGCAATGAATTCATCGGCCGCAACGGCAGCCTGGCGCAGCCGGCGGCGCTGCGCCGCGTGCGCCTGTCCGGCAAGGCGGGCACGGGGCTGGACCAGTGTGCCGCCATCCAGGTGCCGTTCGAACTGCAGCCGGGACAGGAGCGCGAGATCGTCTTCCTGCTCGGCGTGGGCGGGCGCCGCAATGCCGACGCCAGCACCATGGTGCAGCGCCATGCGGGCAAGGAAGCGGCCCGCATGGCGCTCGACGCGGTACACGCGCACTGGGACACCACTCTGGGCGCCGTGCGCATCGAGACGCCCGATCCGTCGCTCGACGTGATCGCCAATGGCTGGCTGATGTACCAGACCATCGCCTGCCGTTTGTGGGCGCGCAGCGGCTATTACCAGTCCGGCGGCGCCTACGGTTTCCGCGACCAGCTGCAGGATGCGATGGCGATGATCCACACGGCGCCGCAATTGCTGCGCAAGCACTTGCTGCTGTGCGCGGCGCACCAGTTTGTCGAAGGCGACGTGCAGCACTGGTGGCATCCGCCGTCGGACCGGGGCGTGCGCACGCACTGCTCCGACGATTACCTGTGGCTGCCGCTGGCCGCCTGCCGCTATGTGATCGCCACGGGCGACGTCAACGTGCTGTCGGAAGTGGCGCCCTTCATCGAGGGACGGGCCGTCAAGCCGGAAGAGGATTCCTACTATGACTTGCCCGTGCGTTCGGGCGAGTCGGCCGACCTGTACGAGCATTGCGTACGCGCCATCCGCCATGGCTTGCGCATGGGCGTGCACGGCTTGCCGCTGATCGGTTCCTGCGACTGGAACGACGGCATGGACAAGGTGGGCGAACATGGCAAGGGCGAGAGCGTGTGGCTGGCCTTCTTCCTGTACGAAGTGCTGCAGCGTTTCGCCGAAGTGGCCATGCTGCGCGGCGACGCTGCGTTCGCCCAGTTCTGCCGCGACGAAGCCGTGAAACTGGCGGCCAACGTCGAGGAGCATGCATGGGATGGCGAGTGGTACCGGCGCGCGTATTTCGACGACGGTACGCCACTGGGCTCGCACACGAACGAGGAATGCCAGATCGATTCGATTTCGCAAAGCTGGGGCGTGCTGTCGGGTGCCGCCAACAAGGAGCGGGTCGCCGGCGCCATGCGCCAGGTCGATGCGCGCCTCGTGCGCCGCGATTCCGGCGTGATCCAGCTGCTCGACCCGCCGTTCGACAAGGCCGACCTCAATCCCGGCTACATCCGCGGCTATGTGCCGGGCGTGCGCGAAAACGGCGGGCAGTACACGCATGCTGCCATCTGGACGGCGATGGCGTTTGCCCGCATGGGCGATGGCGAAAAGGCGTGGGAGCTGCTGCGCATGATCAATCCCGTGCGCCATGGCGTCGACGCGCAGGCGGTGGCGTGCTACAAGGTGGAACCGTACGTGGTGACGGCCGACGTGTATGCCGTGGCGCCGCACGTGGGACGCGGCGGCTGGAGCTGGTACACGGGATCGTCGGGCTGGCTGTATCGCCTGATCGTCGAATCCTTGCTCGGCTTGACGCGCGAAGCGAACGTGCTGCGCCTGGCGCCGTCCATGCCGGCCGAATGGGACAGCTTCAAGCTGCATTACCGCTTCGGCGCCAGCAGCTATGCCATCACGGTGGAGCTGGCGCAGGGGCGGCCCGCGGGGCTGTCGCTCGATGGCGTGGCACAGGGCGGCAACAGCATCGCCCTGCGCGACGAGGGCCGCGAGTATGCGGTGCTACTGCTGCTGTAGTCTTGTCGTTGTGTCTTGCCACTTCTCTTGCTCGGGGCGCCGCCGGCCTGCCAGCAGGACCAGGCCGGCGCCGAACAGCAGCAGGTCGCGCGTGCGTACTTCGGGCGCGGATGGCATTGCCGTCCGGTGGCGGTGCAAGGGTGCCGCCATGGCGGCGGGGAGCTGGCTGGCGCAAGCGGCTAGGCACAGCGCCGCCGCTTTTCTGTTCAACTGCATATATTCCTCAAGAAAGCGCGCTGACCGTTCCGGATCGGCGCGCCGGTATTCATGTCGCCGACATTGTAATTATGAGCATGAATATTGTAAATGAGAAATTATCCAGGCTGTCTCAAAATCCCAGCGCCGCGCCCGCACCCAGCAGGGTGGCGACACCCAGCACGGCAAAGATCAGGGCCGCGATGCCATGCACGAGGCGCAGCGGGACGCGGTTGGCGATCCTGTCGCCCAGGTAGACGGCTGGCACGTTGGCCAGCATCATGCCGAAGGTGGTGCCTAGCACGACGGAAACGATATCGTGGTAGCGCGCCGCCAGCGCCACCGTCGCCACCTGCGTCTTGTCTCCCATTTCCGCCATGAAGAAGGCGATCAGGGTGGTCAGGAAGACGCCGTACCTGGCCAGTTTCGTCTCGTCTTCATCGAGCTTGTCGGGGATCAGGGTCCAGGCGGCCATGGCCAGGAACGACACGCCCAGCACCCAGCGCAGCACGTCGGGGCCCAGCATGCTGGTGATCCAGGCGCCGACGGCGGCGGCGAACGCGTGGTTGGCGACGGTGGCGACGAAAATCGCCAGCACGATGGGCAGGGGCTTGCGGAATTTGGCGGCCAGCAGAAAGGCCAGGAGTTGGGTTTTGTCGCCGATTTCAGCGAGACCGACGATGCCGGTGGAGATGAGGAATGCTTCCATGAGAGTGCAAGAGGTACGTGGGCCGGACGAATTAACCAATGATCCACGGGCGACTCCGGCCCATGCGGCCGCCCTGGATCAATGGTCTCGTCAAGTTTTGCAACCACCTGCACCATGGCCTGCGGGCCAATCATGTTGATACAGGTTCCCGCGGCAGGACCGCGGGACGACTACTCCCCAATGTTCGAGGCGCATCATACGCCTATGCCTGTTTCTGCGCCAGTGCTGCCGGCCGCCGGCGCCGTGCTGCGTGTGGGACTTCCACAACAATGATCGATTGCAAACAGACTCGACTTAGAATGCAGTTCTGTCCACGACTCCCAGATGGAATGCGCCATGCCGGTCCTTGTCCGCTTGCTTGCCTTGTGTTTGACCTTGTTTGCTCCCTTGCCCGGCCTGTGCGCCGCCGCGCCCTTCGACGACAAGTTCCGCCAGCTGGAAGAACTGCTGCCCACGCCGAACAGCTACCGCACCGCGTCCGGCGCGCCCGGTCACGCCTACTGGCAGCAGCGCGCCGATTACGTGATCCGCGCCACGCTCGATGAAGCGCGCCGCGCCATCACGGCCAGCGAGCAGATCACCTATCACAACCGCTCGCCCGACAGCCTCGCGTATCTGTGGCTGCAGCTGGACCAGAATGGCTTGCGCCAGGATGCCGACCAGCGCCGCGTCCTGAGCGCGCCGTCGCGCCAGGCCTGGCTGAGCGGCAACGAAGACGAAGCGCTGAAATTCGAGGACTTGCGCGCCATCCATGCGGGCCGCGAGTTTGACGGCGGCTTCAAGCTCAGCGCCGTGAAAGCGGCCAGCGGCAAGCCGCTGCCATATGTGGTCAACCAGACCATGCTGCGCATCGATCTGCCGGTGGCGCTGGCGCCCGGCCAGAGCATCACGTTCAATATCGACTGGTCGTATCAGATCAATGACCAGAAGGTGCTCGTCGAGCGCTCCGGCTACGAGTATTTTGAAGACGACAAGAACGCGATTTTCCAGATCGCGCAGTGGTTTCCCCGCATGGCCGCGTATTACGACACCGCCGGCTGGCAGCACAAGCAATTCCTCGGCTCCGGCGAATTCACGCTGGAGTTTGGCGACTACGAGCTGTACCTGACCGTGCCTGCCGACCACGTGGTGGCCGCCACGGGGGAACTGCAAAATCCTGCTGCCGTGTTGAGCGCGGCGCAGCGCGAGCGCCTGGCGCGGGCGAAAAACAGCGCGACGCCGCTGCTGGTGATCACGCCCGCCGAGGCGCTGGCGGCGGAAAAGGGCAAGCCGGCGGGGATGAAGACCTGGCACTTCAAGGCGGCCAATGTGCGCGACGTGGCATGGGCCTCGAGCCGCAAGTTCATCTGGGATGCGCAGGGTTTGGACAGCGGCGGCAAGCGCGTGATGGCCATGTCCTACTATCCGAACGAGGGCAATCCGCTGTGGCAGCAGTACAGCACGCGCGCCGTCGTGCACGCGATCGAGCAGTACAACAAGTACAGTTTCGACTATCCGTATCCGAACGCGATCTCCGTCAATGGCGCCGTGGGCGGCATGGAGTATCCGATGATTGCGTTCAATGGCGGGCGTCCCGTGAAGGACAAGAAGACGGGTGAAATCACGTATTCGAAGACGGCCAAATATGACCTGATCGGCGTGATCATCCACGAGGTGGGCCACAATTATTTCCCGATGATCGTCAACTCGGACGAGCGCCAGTGGACGTGGATGGACGAGGGCCTCAATTCCTTCCTGCAGTACCTGGCCGAACAGGCGTGGGAAGAGCATTTCCCGTCCTGGAATGGCGAGCCGCGCAAGATCGTCGACTACATGCGCAGCCAGAACCAGGTGCCCATCATGACCAATTCCGAGTCCTTGCTGCAGTTCACGGCGAACGCCTACGACAAGCCGGCCACGGCCCTCAACATCCTGCGCGAAACCATCCTCGGGCGCGAGCTGTTCGACTTCGCCTTCAAGCAGTACGCCTTGCGCTGGAAGTTCAAGCGCCCGACGCCCGCCGACTTTTTCCGCACCATGGAAGACGCTTCCGGCACGGACCTGGACTGGTTCTGGCGCGGCTGGTTCTATACCACCGACGCCGTCGACATCAGCATCGACGGCATCAGTGAATATGGCGTGAGCACGAAGAATCCGGAAACGGAAAAGGCGTGGAAGAAGGCGCAGAAGGCGGCGCAGCCCATCTCGATCTCGGACCAGCGCAACAAGGCGCTGCCGAAGAAGGTCGATACCGATCCGGCGCTGAAGGATTTCTATAACCGGCACGATGAATTCACGGTCACCAACAAGGACCGCAACAGCTATGCGGAAGAGCAGGAAACGCTGGAGCCGTGGGAGAAAAATCTGCTGGAACAGCACAACATGGGCAAGCATCTGTACCTGGTCGACTTTTCGAATCTCGGCGGCCTGGTGATGCCGCTGATCCTGGAAATCGAACTGAAAAGCGGCAAGAAAATTATCGAGCGCGTGCCGGCCGAAGTGTGGCGCTACGCGCCGCACAAGATCAGCAAGGTGATCATCACGGACGAGCCGATGGTGGGCCTGGTGCAGGACCCGTACTGGGAGACGGCCGACATCGACACCAGCAACAATAGCTGGCCGCGAAAGATCACGCCGTCGCGCCTGGAGCTGTTCAAGCAGGACCGGGACAAGCATAACCTGATGAAGGATTTTAATGTGCCGCTGAAGGCGCCCGAGGCCAAGCCGCAAGCCAGGGCAGAAGCAAAATAGCGAAACAGCGCCGGCCAGTCCGGCGCTTTTTTCTGCCGGCCTGCGCCGGAAGTGCTATTCTGCGCGACGCCCCGGCGCACACGGACCGGGGCTTTCGCAAATCATTCAAAAGACGACCATGCAAACTTTGACCTTCCTGCGCGCGCTGGGCTGTGCGCTACTTTGCCAGGTGACCCTGGCTGCGCACGCCGACCCCCTCAGCTACGCGCGTTACGACCAGGTGCGCACGCGCGACCTGCAGCTGGACCTGAAAGCCGACTTCAAGCAAAAGACGCTGTCCGGCTATGCCGAGCTGTCCTTGAACTGGATCGACCCGGCGGCGCGCACGCTGGTGCTCGATACGCGCGACCTGTCGATCGCCAAGGTGCAGGTACAGGACAAGCGCGGCGCCTGGCAGATGGCGCCGTACCAGCTGGACAAGGCTGACCCGGAAAAGGGCCAGGCGCTGCGCATCACCACCACGGGCCAGCCGGGCAAGGTGCGCGTCTACTATCACACGGCGCCGAACGCGATTGCGCTGCAGTGGCTCACGCCGCAGCAGACGATGTCTGGCAAGCTGCCGTTCATGTTCAGCCAGTCGCAAAGCATCAACGCCCGCTCTTGGGTGCCGTCGCAGGATACGCCGGCCGTGCGCTTTACGTATAGCGCGCGCATCGATGCGCCAGCTGGCATGCGCGTCGTGATGAGCGCCGAGAACGACGAAAAGGCGACCGGCAAGGGCGGCTGGAAATTCAGGATGCCGCAGCCGATTCCCTCGTACCTGCTGGCGATCGCCATCGGCGAACTGGAAGTGCGCAAGCTCGGCCCACGCTCCGCCGTGTATGCGGAACCGCCGCGCATCAAGGCGGCCGAATACGAACTGGCCGACACGGAAAAGATGATCCAGGCTGCCGAGGCGCTGTACGGCCCGTATGGCTGGGGGCGCTACGACATGATCGTGCTGCCGCCGTCGTTCCCCTACGGCGGCATGGAAAACCCGCGCCTGACCTTCCTCACGCCGACCATGATCGCGGGCGACCGCAGCCTGGTCGACCTGATCGCGCATGAACTGGCCCACTCGTGGTCGGGCAACCTGGTCACCAACGCCTCGTGGAAGCACATGTGGCTCAACGAAGGCTTCACCACCTACGTCACAACGCGCATCGTCGAGCAGCTGTACGGCAGCGACGTGGCGCAGATGGGCGTGCAGGTCGACCAGGAAGAACTGGCCGCCTCGATCCGCGAATTGCCGGCCGCGAAAACGGCGCTGATCACGCGCGACGCCGACGCCAACCCGGCGGAAACGTACACGGATGACGGCATCATCTACCCGAAGGGCGCCTGGTTCCTGGCCACCATGGAGCGCCGCGCCGGCCGCGCCGTGTTCGATCCCTTCCTGCGCGGCTGGTTCGACCAGCATGCGTTCCAGAGCGTGACGACGGAGCAGTTCATCGCCTACCTGCGCAAGAACCTGCTGGCGCGGCATCCGGACGTCATGCCGGAAGCGGAGCTCGAGGAATGGCTGTATGGCACGGGCGTGCCGGCCAGCGCGCAGCGCGTCGTCTCGCCGCGCCTGGCGCTGCTCGACCAGCACCGCGACGCCTGGCTGAAAGGCGAGCTGGCGACGAAAGACCTGGGCATGGACAAGTGGATCGCCATCGAATCGATGCACTTCCTGAACGACATCAACAACAAGGCCAGCGCGGCGCAATTGCGTGAGCTGGACCAGGTCTACGGCGTGGGCAAGAGCGGGAACAATGAAGTCGCCTACCGCTTCTATCTGGCCTCCGTGAACGCCGGCTACGACGTGCGCCAGCCCTTGCAGGCATTCCTGCTGAGCGTGGGTCGCCAGAAGTTCGTCGTGCCCCTGTACAGCGCCTTGATGAAGACGCCGCAAGGCCATGCCTGGGCCAGGGACGTGTATGCGCAGGCGCGCGAACGCTACCACCCGGTGACGCAGGAAAGCGTCGATAAATTGATGGCCGCGCAAGCGCATTGAACCTTTCTTTGGACACCTTGACCATGCATACCATGAACCGTCTCGCCGCCGCCATCGTGCTGGCGTTTTCCGGCATCACCGTGCCGGCGCTGGCATTTGACGCCGCCCCCGTCGTTGCCGCAGCGCCCGCGCCTGCGCCGGCCTTCGATCTTGAGCGCGACGTCGCCACCGCCCTGAAAGTGTTCGACGTGCCCGGCATGGCGATCGCCATCGTCAAGGATGGCAAGGTCGTCACCGCCAGGGGTTTTGGCGTGCGCAAGCTGGGCGAAGCGGCCGCCGTCGATGCGCAGACCGTATTCGAGGTGGCATCGAACTCGAAGGGTTTCACGGCCGCCGCGCTGGCCATGCTGGTCGACGAGGGCAAGCTGGCCTGGGACGATCCCGTCACCAAGCATCTGCCCGGCTTCCAGATGCACGATTCCTACGTCACGGGCGCCATGACCATCCGCGATCTGCTGACGCACCGCAGCGGCCTGGGCCTGGGCGCCGGCGACTTGCTGTGGTGGCCCACCACCACGTTCAGCACCGACGAGATCATCGAGAAGCTGCGCTACATCCGTCCGGCCACGAGTTTTCGCAACAGCTATGCCTACGATAACCTGCTGTATATCGTGGCCGGCAAGATCATCGCCGACAAGGCGGGAAAAAGCTGGGGCGAGGCCATGCACGAACGCATCCTGGCGCCGCTGGGCATGACGGGCACCACCACCAGCCTGGCCGAGAATGCGGGCAATCCCGACGTCGCCAGCGCGCACAGCAAGATCGACGGCAGGATCGCCGCCGTCAAATCGATGCCCGTGCCGAACGCCGTGGGCGCCGTCGGCATCAACACGAATGCGGAAGACATCGCCAAGTGGATGATGGTGCTGCTCGACGGCGGCAAGATCGCCGGCGTGCAGGGCAAGGACGGCAAGGAAGCGCGCCTGTTCAGCGAAAAGCAGGGCCGCGAAATGTGGACGGCGCAAACGCCGATCAAGATTCCTGAGCCGAAGCCGGCGCTGGCCGCGACGAAACCGAACTTCAGCGCATATGGCCTGGGCTTCCAGCTGCGCGACTACAAGGGCATGAAGGTCGCCATGCACGGCGGCGCGCTGCAGGGATTCTATTCGCGCGTGGTGATGGTGCCGGAAGCGAAACTGGGCGTGGCCATCCTTACCAATGCGGAAAATGGCGGCTCCATGACGGCGCTGCAATGGCGCATCCTCGACCATTACCTGCAGGCGGCGCCGTCGGACTGGCTGGCGCTGGTGGCCAAGGTGGAGCAGGACCAGCATGCTGAAGAAGTGAAAAAGCAGGGCAAGGCGTCGAGCGCGCGCGCGGCGAAATCGCAACCGTCGCTGCCGCTGGCGGCGTACGACGGCGAGTATGAGGACGCCTGGTATGGCAAGGTCGTGATCAGGCCGGAAGGCAAAAAACACATCCTCAGCTTCACGCGCACGCCGGACCTGACGGGCGAGCTGGAACACTGGCAGCACGACACCTTCATCGTGCGCTGGAAAGAGCGCAACTTCAATGCCGATGCCTACGTGACGTTCTCGCTCAACCCCGATGGCAGCATCGACCGCGTGAAGATGGCGCCCGTGTCGGCCGAGACGGATTTCAGCTACGACTTCCAGGACCTGAGCCTGGTGCCCGTGAAGCCGAAGGAAGCGAAGAAGTAAGGGGTCGCTACAAGAACCGCAGCCTGGGCTGCGGTTTTTTTTCGCCTGTCGCCATGCAAATGCGCGACGGGAGGGGGGGCGGGCCGGTTTTTATTCCATGAAAAGGGATGAAAAAGAAACGTTATCTTGATTTCTTGTTTGCGCATTTACTAACTTTTCAAGCTGCTACTATTTCCATGCGCCATATGCCTGGGAGATAGCTGAATGCGGGCGGCTGGCGCTTGTGCCATGGTTTTTATAACGACTCAACTCTTGGGAATGGGATAAAAATGATCAATGTGAAAAAAGCTGTATTCGTCTTTTGCGCCGCCGTCGGTTTTGCCGGCGCCGTCAGTTCTTCCGCGTATGCCCTGCCATCGCGCGAAACCTGCGAGGAAGCCTACACCGCGTGCGTGGTGGATGGCGATGCCAGTTCCTGCACCCTGGTCAAGCGCCTGTGCGGCGTGTACGGCATCCACCTGTAGCTGGATCTAGATCCGTGCTCGGGCGGCGCGCCGGATCGGCACGCCGCCGTTGGATTGACTATGGCTTGACGAACTTCAAGGTCATGCGGTCGCTCTCGCCGATGGCCGCGTACCTGGCCCGGTCCACATCCTTGTTGGCGTAGGTGGGCGGCAGCGCCCAGACGCCGCCCTGATGGTCCGCCGTGTCTTTCGGATTGGCGTTGATGTCCGACTTGCCCGCCAGCTTGAAGCCCGCGCCTTCGGCCAGCCTGATCACATACGCTTCGTGCATGTAGCCGCTGCTGGCCGTGGCGTCCTGCGCCTTGTGCGCCGGCAGGCGATGCTCGACGACGCCGAAGACGCCGCCCGGTTTCAGGCTGTCATACACCTCCTTGAACAGGGTCTGCATGCCCGCTTCGCCGATCGGTATCCAGTTGTGAATATTGCGGAAGGTGAGCACCATGTCGGCCGTGCCCTTGGGCGCGATGCGGTAGGTGGTGGGGGGCGCGAAGGCGCCGATTTCCACCTTGCCGAAGGCGGCCGGGTTGGCGTCGAGTTTTTGCTGGAAGCGCGCCGCGCCACGGCGGGCGCCTTCGCTGGCCGATTGCGGGTCGTTGCCGGCGGCGATCAGCTTGCCGTTGTCGCGCAAGTAGGGCGCCAGGATCTCCGTGTACCAGCCGCCGCCGGGCGCCAGTTCCACCACCGTCATGGTCGGCTTGATGCCGAAGAACGTCAGTGTTTCATACGGGTGGCGGGCGCTGTCGCGCAGCGCATTGGCTGGCGTGCGCGCACTGCCGGCAATGGCCGCCTTCAGCGCCGCGTCGCCCGCATCGGCGGCCAGCGCCGCGCCGCTGCCGCCACAGGCCAGCATGACCGTCAGGGCCGCGGCCAGGGATACTCGCTTCATCATCATATGCTCCATGCGTGATTGGATCGGTTGCTAACTTGGTGGCGATCGCCATCAATGCCGATCATCGGGCAAGCACGCTGGCCGGTCAAGCGGATTCCGTGCTCCAGGCGGCGGCATACGCGGGCATGTCGCTGGTGTTGAGCGCATCGGCAATGGCCGCGCCACGGCCGTGGGTAAACGGCAGTTCGCCCGTCCAGACGATATGCGCCATGTCGCCCGCGTCGTCGAGCGGGCCGCCCTGACGCTGCTTGACGGCATATTCGTCGAGCGCGATGCGCAGCACGGTGGTGGCCGCGTATTCCTTGGCGCTGCCGCCGCGCACGTGCGGCAGACGCCCCGGCGCCAGCTTTTCCATCAGCGCGTCCATGGCCGCATGCTGCTGGCCGATATCGCTTACTTTTTCAAACTGACCGTACACCATCGCCGAGCGGTAGTTCATCGTGTGATTGAAGGCCGAGCGCGCCAGCACCAAGCCGTCGAGATGGGTGATGGTCACGCAGACGTCGCTGTCTTGCAAGCGTTTGAGCATGCGGCTGCCGTTCGAACCGTGGATGTACAGGTGGCCTTCGATGCGCCAGCAGGCGGTCGGGATGCAATGGCTGCCCTTGTCGTCGTGGAAGGCGATATGGCACAGGTAGGCGGCATCGACGATGGCGTACAGGGCGGCTTGCTCATAGCTGGCCAGTTCGGCGACGCGGCGCACGCGGGTACGGGGGCTGGGAGGCAGGGCGGTAGCGGTCATGGCGGAGGTCCGGTTGGTTGAAGAAGCAGGCCGCACTATAATCGGCATCTGGCCCTGAAAAAAGATCCAGAGCCGATAAATAATATGGAGCCACGGTGAGAGGGACACATGGATTTCGCTTTGCTGCTGGGCGCGTTCGAGCGCACGCACCGCGAGCAGGGCTGGCCGCGCCAGCGCCTGCTGCATGAATGCCTGCGTGCGGCGATCCGCAGCGGCCAGCTGGCGCCGGGCACGCGCCTGGCCGCCACGCGCGTGCTGGCGGCAGAACTGGGGCTGGCGCGCAATACTGTGCTGTACGCCTACGAGCAACTGGCCAGCGAAGGGTTTGTCTTGCCGGACCGGCGCGGCACCGTCGTCGCCGGCGGCGCCGGCGTGCCGGTGGCATCGCCAGCGAGCGCTGGCCAGGATGGCTTGTCGCGCCGCGCCCGGCATTTGCGCGGCGTGGCGGGACAGGATGTGAATGCGGCGGTGGTGTTTCCCGCCGACGCCATGGGCGCGTTCGCGCCTGGCGTGCCGGCGCTCGACGAATTTCCGCTGGCGCAGTGGCGGCGCATGCTGGACCGCGCGTGGCGCGCGCTGACGCCGCGCCAGCTCAATTATGGCGACCCTGCCGGCGAGCCGCAGCTGCGCATGGCCATCGCCGACCATTTGCGCGCCGCGCGCGGCGTCGTCTGCGATGCGCGCCAGGTGTTCATCACGGACGGCACGCAGAGCAGCCTCGATGTCTGCCTGCGCGCCTTTGCCGACCAGGGAGATACCTTGTGGATCGAGCATCCCGGTTATGGCGGCGCGCTGGCGGCGGGCCGTGGTGCCGGCTTGCAGGTGACCGGTATCGCCGTCGACATGGATGGCATCGCGCCGACGGACGAGGACTGGCGCGATACGCCGCCGCGCCTGATCTACACGACGCCGTCGCACCAGTATCCGACCGGCAGCGTGCTCAGTCCCGCACGCCGCATGGCGCTGCTCGAACGCGCGCGGGCGGCGGGCGCGCTGATCATCGAGGATGATTACGACAGCGAGTTTCGCCATGGGGGGCCGCCCCTGGCGGCCATGCAGGGACTGGTGGCCGACGCGCCCGTCGTGTACCTGGGCACCTTCAGCAAGACCATGTTTCCCGCCTTGCGCATCGCCTTTATCGTCGTGCCGGCCGCGCTGGCCGGGGCCTTCGCGCAGATGCAGGCGCAGGGCGCCGCGCGCGGCCGCGTGGCCGAGCAGCTGGCGCTGGCCGAGTTCCTGCGCAGCGGCCTGTTTGCGCGCCACGTGCGCCGCATGCGCAGGCTGTACCGCCAGCGCCGTGACGCCTTGAGCGAGGCATTGCAGCGCCATGCGTGCGCGGGCGCGGCCATCCATGGCGGCACGGCCGGCATGCACCTGGCGCTGCGTTTTCACGACACGGAATGGGATGACCTGGCGCTGAGCCGCCGCGCCGCGCGGGACGGCATCGTGGCGCTGGCGCTGTCCGCGCACGGCACGGGAGACGGGGCGGGCTGGAACGGTTTCCTGCTCGGTTATGCGCAGGTGCCGGCCGAGAACATGGATGGCCTGGCGCGCCGCCTGGGCGCGCTGCTGCCGGCGTGATGCCGTGCTACTGCCTTACTGCTGGTCCAGCATCCACTGCTTCAAGCCGTTGACCCAGTTCTTGGCGGGCAGGTTGAACTGTTTCCTGATGGTGGCGGCGCGTTCGTACAAGTCGCTGAAGTCGAGCGACGGCGATTTCTTGAAGGCCAGCACGACGATGTTTTCATCTTCCATTTCCGGCACCCAGACGACGGCGTCGAAGACCAGTTCCATCGCCTGCAAATTCTTGTCGTAGTTGGGGAAGTCGCCGAAGACATTCGTGCACATGATGCCGTCGTCCGTCAGGCAGTCGTAACAGGCCTGGTAGAACTCGGGCGTGTCGAGCACGGGGCCGCGCGCGTCTTCGTCGTACAGGTCCACTTGCAGCGCGTCGACCGTGCCGTGGTTGGCCGGGTCGAGCACGAAGTCGAGCGCATTCATTTCGCGCACGTCGAGGCGATCATCATTGGGCGGCAGCGCGAACTGGGCGCCGCAGATGGCGATCACGTTCGGATTGAGTTCGATGGCTGTGACCGTGGCGTCGGGAAAGCGGCGGTAGCTGAACTTGGTCAGTGCGGCGCTGCCCAGGCCCAGCTGCACGATGCGTTTGGGCTGCGTCTTGAACAGCATCCACATCATCATCATCTGCACGTATTCGAGCTCGATGGCGTCGGGTTTATCCAGGCGCATGGCGCCCTGCACCCACTTGGTGCCCAGGTGCAGGTAGCGGATGCCGCGGTGTTCGGTGGTGGTGGCGGGCGGGTGGCCCGGGTGGCTGAAAGCGGTGTTGCTGGTGGAGATAAAGTCGGTCGTCATGGCGCCAGTGTAGCAGCCACATGAAAAAAGACGCCGCGGCGTCTTTGGGGAGGAGCGTTCAAGATTGCTTGCGGCGTCGCGCCAGGAAGCCGAGTATGCCCAGGCCGGCCAGCAGCATGCCATAGGTTTCCGGTTCGGGAACGGGCGCCAGGTTCAGGTTGAAGACGCCGCCATAGCTGCCCCCCTTGGTGTTGCCCATCACGGTCAGAACCAGCGGGCCGTTGAACAGGACGCTCGTGGGCGCCAGGATTTCGCCCTGGGCATAGCCAAAGACGGTGGGGCCGCCAAAGCCGCTTAGCGAAATGCCGTTCAGGTTGGCGCTGCTGAAGCTGATGGAGGAACTGTCCGAGCCCGTGACGGACAGGTTGGCCAGGAAGGCTTGCGCGGTGGAACCGAAGGTCGCGTTGGGTGTGAACGTGAAGGTATCGGTGAAGTCGCCGAGCGGACTGGGCACGGCGTTGAAGCCGCTGGTCCACAGATTGCCCGTGGTATTGACGAGGTTGACGGTGTAGGCGGCGGCACTGGCGCTGCCGATGGAGGCGGCACTGAGTACCGCCGCTGCGATGAGTGATTTTAATTTCATGTTGATCCCCGCGAAAAAACGATTGATGTTTCAAAAAAACCGTACCGCAGTGATAAATTATCGCCAAGATAATTCGTTGTCAATGAGCTATTTTTATATCATTATGCAAACTTAAATAGCTTATTTCTAACACACGGGCATAGGACGCGAGGAGTTGCGATAATTAAAACTATTATTGTCAATATTTTACTTAAAAATAGTCTGGGATTTTGTGATGTAAAGATAGTTGCACGAGGAACTAATTTCTATCCAGTAAGGGAAGAATCAAGGTCACCGCCAGGCCGCCGTCCTCGCGGTTGGCCAGGGTGATGCGCCCGCCATGGGCTTCGGCGATTTCGCGCGCCAGGGCCAGGCCCAGCCCCGTGCCGCTGCGCTTGGTGGAGTAAAAGGGCACCAGCGCGTTTTCCAGCACGGCGCCGCTCATGCCCGGGCCGCGGTCGCGCACTTCGATGCGCAGCTGGCCATGCGCCTGGCTGACGTGCAGGCCGATATGCTGGAGCTTGGAGCCGGACTCCAACGCATTCTTGAGCAGGTTGAGCAGCGCCTGCTGCATTTGCGCCGCATCGAACACGGCCGCCTGCGCGGGCGGCGGGCCGTCGAGCGTGAAGGCCGCTTGCGATGCCAGACCGTCGAGGAAGGGCTGCCATTCGCACGGCGCCAGGCGCGGCGCGGGCAGCTTGGCAAAGCGCGCATAGCCGAGGATGAAGGTTTCCAGGTGGCGCGTGCGTTCCTCGATGGTGGTGAGGATTTGCGGCAGGCGCGCCGTCTGGCCGCGGCGTACCAGCTCGGCGCCGGAATGGGCCAGCGATGCCAGCGGCGCCAGCGAGTTGTTGAGCTCATGGCTGATGACGCGGATGACCTTTTTCCAGGTCTGCACTTCCTGGCGCCGCAGCTCCAGCGTCAGCTGGCGCAGCAGCAGCAGCTCGTGCTTGCGCCCGTTCAGGCTGAAGCTGCGCCGCGCCAGGTGATACACCTCTTCCTGTTCCCCTTCGCCGCTGGTAAACAGGCCGTCGTTGCGGCGCGCCAGCGCCTCGGCCAGGGCCGGCGCCGCCTGCCGCACGATGTCGGCCAAGTGCTGCCCCTCGAGCCGGCGGCCGTGGTGCAGCAGCTGGCGCGCTGCCAGGTTGGCGTAGACGATGGCGCTGCCCTCGGCCACCAGCAGCATGGCCACCGGCGTGTTTTGCACCATGGTGTCGAGCAGCAGTTCGCGCTGCACCAGGTCCAGGCGCTGCTTGCGCAGCACGTCGCCCAGCGCATTGTGGGCCGCCACCAGGTCGGCCAGTTCATCGTTCTGCGGCCAGCGCAAGCTGAAGCCGAAGTCGCCGTCCTGGTAGCTGGCCACCGTGCCGCTCAAGGCGCGAAACAGCGACAGCATCGCCTGCAGCTGCGCGCGGATGGTAATGACGGCCACGGGCAGCACGCACAGCAGGGTACCGGCCAGCACCAGCAGCGGCTGGCCTGGCAAGAAATGCGCGAGCAGCAGGGCGATGACGATGCCCAGCACCAGCAAGGTGACGATCAGCGCCGTCCAGCGCGTGAGCAGCGAGAGGCGCATGGGGCGGTCTGCCATCAGCCGCGCGCGATGCCCAGGCGCTCCATGCGCCGGTACAGGGCCTGGCGCGACAGCCCCAGTTCCTGCGCGGCCTGCGCCACCACGCCATGCGCGCGCGCGAGCGCCGCGGCGACGCTGTCGCGGTCCGGTTCCGTCGCGCCGACATCCTGCGGCGTGCGCGGCGATGTGGCACCAGCCAGCGGCAAGCCCGTTTCCTGCGCGCCGATCACCGGGCCGGTCGCCAGCAGGCTGGCGCGTTGCATGACGTTTTTCAGTTCGCGCACATTGCCCGGCCAGCCGTGCGCCAGCAAGGTGGCCTGGGCCTGTGCGTCCAGGGTTTTTTCGCCGCCCAGGAAGTGGCGCGCCAGCACCAGGATGTCGGCCGGGCGCTGGGCCAGCGGCGGCAGGCGCAGTTCGATCACGTTCAGGCGGTAGAACAGGTCTTCGCGAAACGTGCCGGCCTTGATCATCGCCGGCAGGTCGGCGTTGCTGGCGCTGATGACGCGCACTTTTACTTGCCGCTCGCGGTTCGAGCCGAGGCGTTCGAAGCGTCCCGTTTCCAGCACGCGCAGCAGTTTCATTTGTCCGGCCAGCGGCAGGTTGCCGATCTCGTCGAGGAACAAGGTACCGCCGTCGGCGGCGTCGAACTTGCCGTCGCGCGCGCGCGTGATGCCGGTATAGGCGCCCGCCTCGGCGCCGAACAGTTCCGCCTCGATCAGCTCCACGGGAACGGCGCCGCAATTGAGCACGACGAAGGGGCCGCCGGCGACCTGGGAATTGGCTTGCACGATGGCGGCGATGCGTTCCTTGCCGCTGCCGTTCGGCCCCGAAATGAGCACGGGAACGTCGGCGCGCGCCACCTGGCACGCCAGGTGCACGACTCTTTCGGTGGCCGGGTCTTGCCATACCATGCCGCGCAAGTCGAAGTCGTGTTCCAGGGCGTGGCGCTGGCGCTGCTCGGCCACCACGCGCTGGCGCAGCGCGCGGTTGGCCTGTCCCAGTTCCAGCAGGTTCCGCACGCTGGCGATCAGGCGCCGGTCATCCCAGGGCTTGGCCAGGTAGTCGGCCGCGCCGGACTTGATCAGTTCGACGGCCGCGTCGAGCTGGGTCCATGCCGTCAGCAGGATCACGGGCAGGTCGGGGTAGCGCGCGCGGATGGCGTGGAACAGCGCGCCGCCTTCCTCGCCCGACGTGGTGTCGGCCGTGAAGTTCATGTCCTGCACCACCAGGTCGATGGCGTGGCGCTCGAGCAGGTGCAGGCCTTCCTCGGGCGAGGCGGCGCGCACGGCGTCGATCTCGTGCAGGGAAAACAGCACGTCGAGCGCGATGGCCACGGCGGCGTTGTCGTCAATAATCAGTACGGTAGGCATGCGCGCAGCATATCACTCAGGTGCCGGCTCAGGTACTGCGGGTGGCGGTGGCCGGCGAAATGCTGGCCGCGCGCCATGCCGGGCCGTACACGGCGCCCAAGCCCAGCAGCCAGAACACCAGCGCGCCAACCAGCAGATATGGCAAGGGCAGGCGCGCCATTTCCAGCTGGCTGACCAGCAGCTGATTCAGCGCCAGGGCCAGCAGCACGCCGGCCGCCACGCCGACGCTGGTGATCATGAAATTCTCGGTCAGGAAGTAGCGCAGGATGTCGATGCGGCGGGCGCCCAGTGCGCGCCGCACGCCGATCTGCTTCCTGCGCTGCGTCACCCACAGGCTGGCGATGCCGACGATGCCGCTGGCCGTCACCAGCAGCAGCAGGGCCGAGACGGCGATCAGCATCCAGGACAAACCCTGGTCGGCCCGGTAGCGTGACGTGCGGTGCTTTTCCAGCGTATCGGTGCGTACCAGCAGGCGCTCGCTGCTGGCGCTGCGGATGGCTTGCTCGGCCTCCTTCATCAGGCGGTCGCGCTGTCCAGGCTCGGCCCGCACGGCGTACAGCAGCGAATCGCGCGAACCCGTCAGGCGCGCCGGCAGGATCAGCGAATGCTCGCCGTGCGCGCTGACCTGGCCGACCTGTGTCTGCAACCGCTCCAACACGCCGATCACGCGCATTTCGTCGTCATCGTCACCGGTGCCGTTGAGCAGGGTCTTGCCGACAAAGCTGCTTTCGCCAGGCCAGATCTTTTGCGCTGCGGCAAGCGTCACGATGACCACCTTGGGAAAGATCTCATCGACTTTTTCATCGATTTCCAGCACCTCGTCGGGATGGAAATCACGGCCTTCCACCAGCTTGAGTCCGTATGTCTTGACCAGCGAGTCAGGCGTGAAATACATCGACGTGGTGGCGCTGGCCGTGGGCTGTCCACGTTTGATGGAGACATTGGTGCTGCTGCCGGAACGCGACAGCACGGCCTGCGAGGTCTGCGCCACCGAAAGCACGCCGGGCAGGCCGCGCAGCAAGGCGGCCTGGCGTTTCTGGTCGGCCAGCTCGCGCTGGTGGCTGCCTTTGTCCATGCTTTGGATGTTGACATAAAAGATGTCGTTTTCAGCGGCCACGCCGGTGGGGCGGGCGGCGATCGCCTGGCGCAGGTTAACGATATGCAGGGCGTTGGCCAGGATGGCCAGACTGATGGCGACCTGCACGGCGACGAGTACGGCACCGGTTTTGCTGCGCATCAGTGCCGACAGGATGGGGCGGATTTCCATGTTGAACCTCATTGCGGTACGGTAAATGTCATTGGGATTTGAGCTGTATCGCCGGCGTCACCTGGCAAGCGCGCCAGGTGGGCAGCAAACCCGCCAGCAGGGCGGCCAGCACGGAGACGGCAAATGTCAGCAGCAGCATCGGAATATCCATGTGTGCCACGGCGCCCAGTTCCTTCGATTGCGTACGCACGACGGCCAGCGCTGCATACGCCAGCAGCAGGCCCAGCACGCCGCCGGCCAGGCCGATGACGCCCGTCTCGATCAGGAACTGGCGAAAGATGTCGCGCCGCGTGGCGCCCAGCGCACGGCGGATCCCCACTTCACTGGCGCGTACGGAAAACTTCGCCAGCAGCAGGCCGATGGTATTGACCAGGCATAGCAGCAGGAAGCCGAAGGCCAGCCAGGCCGCCAGCTTGTTGTCGTTGTCGACCACGTTCAGGAACACCATCCATTCCTTGACGTTGTACAGTGCGTTGGGCGCGTGGCGCGGCATGCGGCCCAGCTTGCGCTGCTCGGCAGCATAGCTGTCGAGATATGCCTGCAGCTCGCCACGTTGGCCCGCGCTTTCCATCTCGAACCAGAACTGCAGCCAGGTGCAGTCCGACGCCAGGGTGCCCTGGAAGCCGGGGCCGCGTTCGACGCCGCTGCAGGCCATGCCGCCGTCATGCCGCGTTTCATGGCGGATGGCGCTGGCAAATGGAATGAAGAATTCATCTTCCGTGCCAAAGGCGCCCTTGCTGCCGATGATGCGGTGTATGCGCGGCACGGGATCCCAGTGATCGAGCACGCCGCTGACCAGATAGGGCTGTCCCAGTACCATCACGCGCCGGCCCACGGGATTGACCGTACCCAGCAGTTTTTCCGCCAGCGACCGGCTCAGCACGATGACGTCGGCACCGCTGGCGTCATCGGCTTCGCTCCATGGCTGGCCATGCAGGAAAGGGACTTCGAATATGGCGAAGAAATCGCGCGTGGGCGCCAGGCCCTGGGCCTGGAAGGCGCCGATATCCGTGCGTGCCGGCTCGACCGGGCCGGCCACGCCGTACATGACGGTGCGGCGCACGCCCACCTTGCTGGCCATGAAATTCTTCGCGTCGGTATAGGCCAGCTGCGACTGGCCGAAGCTGGGCTTGGCGCCCGGCACATAACTTTTCAAGGGGACGACATCGATCATCGGCACGAACAGACGGTCGCTCTTGTGCGGCAGCGGATCGCCCGACATGGCGTGCAGGATGGTGACGGTGGACACGCTGGCGGCCACGCCGACGGCCAGGGTCAGCACCATCAGCGCGGTCAGGGCGCGGTTGCGGCGCAGGCTGCGCAGGCCCAGCGTGAAATAGTAGCGGAACATGGTCTCTCCTTACGCGGTCGCGGCGTGCTGCGGACTGGCCGACAGCGAGGCGCCGTGCTGCACCAGGTCCGACACCTGGCCGTCGATGATGTGCACATTGCGCTGGCTGCGCAGCGCCAGTTCGGGATCGTGCGTGACCATCAGGATGGTGGTGCCTTGCGCGTTGATGTCTTCCAGCAGCTCCATCACGCCGCGCGCCATCTGCGTGTCCAGGTTGCCCGTCGGTTCATCGGCCAGCAGCAGCTTGGGCGAGCCGGCCAGCGCGCGCGCGATCGCCACGCGCTGCTGCTGGCCGCCCGACAATTCGGCCGGATAATGCTTCATGCGCGACGCCAGGCCCACCTTGGCCAGCGCGTCCTCGATGCGCTCCTTGCGCTCGGCGCGGTTGAAGCCACGGTAGCGCAGCGGCACGTCGACATTGTCGAACAGCGACAGGTCGGGGATCAGATTAAAACCCTGGAAGATGAAGCCCAGCTTTTCATTGCGCAGGCGCGAGCGGGCATTGTCGTCCATGCCCCTGACGTTGACGCCATCGAGGATGTATTCGCCGTCGGTGAATTCTTCCAGCAGGCCGGCGATGTTCAGAAAGCTCGTCTTGCCCGAGCCGGACGGCCCCGTGACGGTGACGAATTCACCTTGTTGCACATGGATGTCGAAGCCGCGCAGCGCGTGGGTTTCGATCATGTGGGTGCGGTAGACTTTGCTCAGGTTGTGCATGCGCAGCATGGCGGGGCCTCTTGTGGGAGTGAGATGAGTGAGATTCAGTTAAGCGAGACGCGTGCCGCGTTCTCGAAGTTTTCCGTGCCGGCGACGACCACCTTGTCGCCCAGCTTCAAGCCGTCGAGGATTTCCACGGCCGCCACGCTGGTCGCGCCCAGCCTGATCGGCGTGCGGATGGCCACGCCATCGCGCACGACGTAGGCGAAACGGCCGCCCTCGGCTTCGACGAAGGAGCCGCGCGCCAGCATCAGCACGTCCGGTTTTTCATCGATCAGCAGGCGCGCCGCCACGCGCTGGTTCTGGCGCAGGCCGGCCGGCTGTGCGCCGTCGAAACGCACGCGCGCCAGCACCTGGTTCTTCACCACTTCGGGCGACAGCGCCGACAGCCTGCCGGTCGCCCGGATGGCGCCCGTTTCGATTTCCGCGCGCATGCCCAGGCCCATGTCGGCCACATACGTTTCCGGCACCTCGAGCTCGACTTCCAGCTGCGACAGGTCGACCAGGGTCATCAGGGCCGTATTGGCTTGCACCACGCTGCGGTTGGCCACCGACAGGGTGCCGATAAAGCCGTTGACGGGGGCGCGCACGGTCAGCTCGTCGACCCTGCGCTGGGCGTTGTCGCGGACGAGGCGCTGGCGTTCCAGTTCATTGCTTTTTGTTTTCAGTGCCAGGGTCACGTCTTCGCTTTCCAGGCCCGCCGCCTGCGACGCGTGCTTGCTGCGGATATCGGCCGAATTCAGGGCATCCCTGGCTTTCTGGTAGTCGATCTTGGCGATGATGCCCACCTGCGCCACGCTTTCGTAGCGCTCCAGGGTGCGCTGCGCGGACAGGCGCTCGATCTCCGCCGTATCCGCTTCGCGCCGCGCCAGCAGTTTCTGCTTCTTGGCCAGGATCTGCTGGCGCGCCACTTCCGCCTCCAGCTGCTGCACGCTCGACTGTTCGCGCTTGAGGGCGTCGGACAGGTCCGGCGACTCCAGCACGGCCAGGATGTCGCCCTTTTTCACCGTGTCGCCCGCCTTCGCTTTCAGCGTGACGGTGGCCACCGTGGTCGAATACAGGGTGGGGCTGATCGAGGCGACCACGCGGCCCGTGACGGCCGCGTCGCGGATCAGGGTGCCGCGCGTGACGTCGGCGATGCGCAGGCGGCTGGCGTTGACGGAATGTTCGCTGTTGCGCCAGCCGGAGAACACGGCGACGGTGCCGCCGATGACGAGGACGGCGCCGGCCAGCAGCAGGGCGCGTTGCTTGTGGCGCTGGCCCGGTGGGGCGCTCACTACGGCATCTTGGGAAGAAGTATCGCGGATCATGGTGGACATTTCGTGGACAATGCCCTTCTGTATGCAGGTTCCGTGCCAGAACCAAGGTGTTGATTTGCAAGGGGAAAATGTAAAGTGTCCGGTTGTCCGGCGTGTCCGCGCCGTCCAGTGGGTGTCCGCGCACGTATGGATCTTGATAATCTGGCAATCGACCTGATCTGTGCCTGGCAGTGATGGCGCGCGGCGCCATGCTGGCACCTTTCTGGAGCATGATGCCTGCCTCGTCCCCCAAGCCGTCCCCGTTGGCCAGTTTAAAACGCTGGCTGCGCCAGTTCGCCAGCCTGCCCGAGCCGCCGGAATTCGATTATCCATTTGCCGCCAGCGACATCGCCATGCTGCAGCGGCTCCAGGGTGGTTCGCCCCAGCTCGATAGCCAGACGTGGGAGGAAATGCTGCTCGACGCCTACCATGCGCAACTGGCCACGCAGACCAGCATTCTTGGCCAGCAGCGATTGCATCAGCGACTGGCGGGCGGCACGGCGGACGCCGCCTCGCGGGCGCGCATCGCGGCCCTGCTGGCCGCGCCGGTACAGCAGGCGGTGATCGAGCAAGCCATGCAGCCGCTGCGGACGGCAGACATGGAGGTGGCGGCGCTGCTGTGCGGCGCAGCGCCGCCAGCACCACCGTGGTGGAGCCGCTGGCTGCTGCTGCCGACATTGGCGTTGTTGGCGTCGCTGCTGGCCGCGTGGGTGTTTGCGCCACTGGCCTGGGCCGTCGCGGTGCCCGTCTGGCTCTTGCTGATGGCCTTGCAGATGCGCTTTCACGACCGTTGCAAACCGTGGGAGCGCAGCGTCTTTACCCTGCAGCGGATACTGCTGGTGCATGGCCGCCTGGGCGCGCTCGATACTCCGTTCACGGCGGACCTGCGAGAAGGTGGACGGGCTGCCGGCGTGATCAACCGCCAGATCACGCCAGTGCGCTGGGTCAAGATGATTCCCCTGCTGAGCGAATATGACGACTGGCTCATGCTGGGCAATATCCGGCGCTACTTTCACAGCCTGCGCGTGGTGCGGCGCGAACGCGCCTTCCTGCGCCAGAGTTTCCTGCTGCTGGCGGACCTGGAAGCGGACCTGGCCCTGGCGCGCCACCTGCGCGGCCGCGCGCAGTTTTGTTGGGCGCAGGAAACCGATGCGCGGCAGTTGTCGCTCGATGCCGTGGTGCATCCGCTGCTGGAAGGCGCCATGCCGCTGTCGCTGCGGCTCAATGGCCGCGGCGCCTTCATTTCGGGGCAGAATGCGGTGGGTAAAAGTACGCTGTTGCGCGGCGTGGGCCTCAATCTGATCAGTGCGCGCGCCTTCGGCTTTTGCTACGCGCAGGCGGCCCAGGTGCCCATGCTGCCCCTGTATGCGAGCATGCAGAACGAGGATGCTCTCGATGGCGGCGAAAGTCTATATATCGCCGAATTGCGTCGCGCGCGCGAATTGCTGGCTCGGTCCGAGGAGGGAACGCCGGCGCTGTTCCTGATCGACGAGATTTTTCGCGGCACGAACCACCTCGAATCGGTGGCGGCGGCCGCCGCCGTGCTGCATTCCCTGGCAGCGCAGCACCTGGTGATCGTCTCGTCGCACAACCTGGTGCTGGGGCCGTTGCTGGAAGACTGCCTGGCGCCGTGGTGCGTGCGCCGCGACGATGCGGGCGCGCTGCTGCTGGCGCCCGGCGTGCTGCAGGCCACGAACGGCATCGCCCTGCTGGCGCAGCGCGGTTTTGACGCCGGTATCGCGGACAAGGCCGGGCGCGTCTTCGACTGGCTCAGCACGCACATGGCGCAACCGGCCGAGTGCGGCGGCGTGCTGGAACGGGCCTGATGGCCGCCCTTACTTGTCCTGCTTTTCCGGCGTGCTCTTGTCGATCACTTCGCGGCAATCGCCACGGATGATGGCGTTGTCGTAGTTGGTCCAGCCGTAGCTGTCGACGTAGCGCTTGTGCTGCTTGAAGCGGGGGCTGGCGATGCTCCATTCGGGTTGTTCGCCGGCGAAGCGGATGTCGCCCAGGTCGAGCAGGGTGTGGAACATGTTTTCCGTCGACAGGCGCGATTTCTGATGGCGCCGCAGCTGCGTCACCTTGTCCGGATAGTGCTGCTGGAATTGCGGCGAGTACCAGACGAAGGCGGGCACGTGGAATTCGAACTGCGTGTTATGCCCGTGGAAGGCCAGGCGGCAGGTGCCGTCGTACAGGGTCTGGCCGTGATCGGCCACGTAGACGAGCGAGCTGCGCAGGGCGGTGCGCTGGCCATCGTCCTTCAGCATGCCGATCACGTTCGACAGGAACCAGTCCGTGTACAGGATGGAGCTGTCGTAGCTGTTGTTCAGCTGCGGCTTGATGGCCGTGTCCGTGTAGACGGGCTTGTCGACGCCGAACAGCGACGGCTGCCACTTGTCGAACGATTTCGGATAGCGCTGGCTGTAGTTCCAGTGGCTGCCCAGCGTGTGCAGCACGATGAGTTTTTTCGGCGCCGGGTCGGCCAGCGCGTTCCTGAACGGGTCGAACAGGATCTGGTCGAAGTTCGAACTGTTGGTAAAGCCGCCCAGGTTCAGGAATTGCACCACGTCCGCTTCCTTGGCAAACACGGAGACGGGCGTGTCGAACTGGCCGAACGAGATCTGATTCGACAGCCAGTAGGTCTTGAAGCCCGCTTCCTTGTAGGCGGTGAGGAAGGATTTTTCCGAGAAGCCATCCTTGAGGCTTTGCGTGGCCGGTTTGCGCGAGATGATGACGGGCACGGACAGGCGCGTGGCGGAAACGGCCGTGATGACGTCGGCCAGCGGCACCAGGTTGGCTTCCTGCTTCAGCAGGGGATTGGTGTCGCGTTCGTAGCCGTTCAGGCTCCAGCGGTCGTAGCGCGACGATTCGCCGATCACCATGACCACCACTTCCGGATGGGGATCGGGCTGCTGCTGGTGCGCGCCGAAACGGAAGGTGCTGCTTTTCTGTCCCAGCTCGGCCAGGTATTTGCGTTCCTTGTAGAAGTCGAAACCGCGCACGGCCAGGCCGAAGGGCCAGGAATTGCTGACGGTGTCGAAGGCGTAGGGCAGGCGCGCCCAGTGGGGCAGGCTGGGCCAGCCCAGGCCCGTTTCGTCGGCGCCGGCGATGCTGGCGTTCTCCGGCTTGCTGCTTTCTTCGTCTTCCTCTGCCGTGTCGTCGTCGGCCGAACTGGCGTCGCCGAAGCCGGAGGCGCCCGCCTTGCCGCTGGCCGCCGGCCCGCTGGCCTTGGCGGGCGCGGGGGCGCTGTGCACGGCCTTGGCCTCGAAGCCGAATTCGTAGCCATACCACCAGAAGCCGCCCAGCAGGATCAGCAGCACGAAGGCGGCCGGGCGCGTCTTGCCGCGCCAGTCCAGGTCGCGCGTGCGCGTGGCCGCATACCAACTCAGGGCGCACCAGGCGATCACGCCCAGCATGACGGCGCCCATCAGCCATACTTTTTGCCCGAGGAATTCCATCGCTTCCTTGGGGCTGGTTTCGAAGATGATGCCCAGGTGGTGCGTGGAAATGCCCTGGCCATAGAAGATGAACAGGTAGATTTCCGTCGGCAGGGCCAGGAAGGCGGGCACCAGCAGCCAGTGGAAGTAGGCGGGGCGCTGGAACACGCTCCAGACGGCCAGCCAGGCCAGCAGCTCGAAGGTGAGCATCTGCCAGGGATGCTCGAGCGCGCGCCCCAGCAGCGCGGGGATGAAGGGCACGGCCGTCAGCAAGGCATACGTCAGGAGCAGGAACAGATTGGCGGGGCGAAGCAAGGAGCGCATAAAGGGAGGCAGCGAAAAATGTCCGCTATTATCAATCCTTTTGTTGTCTTGCGGTCATACAAGAATGCGGCCGTGCGCTCCTTGGCCGCAGGGAAAGAATGCCAAATCATCAATCGCCGGGAGGTGCCAGCGCCCGCGCGTCGCGGCCAAAGATTAGTCAAAATGCCACAAATGCCCGCGATTTTTGCCTTTTTTTATAGCAAAAAGCGGTAAACCGATTGACCCCCTGTAACACAAGGTCTAAACTAGCGAGTTCTCGATTTTATTCTGCTCATCGTTTACGCATTACTTGGCATTTCATGGCCGCTCCTTATCGAGTGGCTGCGGGCGCCTCCGGTGCGCAGTAGATGAAAGCGGGACGAGGTTTTAGTCGCCGGGCATCTTGCCCGGGTTATTAATCGTAGTTTTTTGTTGGATTTATAACGATGCCAACCATCAATCAATTGATTCGCAATCCACGCGTCGCTTTGACCGTGAAGAGCAAATCGCCGGCGCTGGAAAACAGCCCGCAAAAACGTGGCGTCTGCACACGTGTTTACACCACGACTCCAAAGAAGCCTAACTCGGCTCTGCGTAAAGTCGCTAAAGTTCGCCTGACCAATGGTTTCGAAGTCATTTCGTACATTGGCGGTGAAGGCCATAACCTGCAAGAGCATAGTGTTGTGCTGTTGCGCGGCGGCCGCGTCAAGGATTTGCCGGGTGTGCGTTACCACATGGTTCGCGGTGCTCTGGATACCCAAGGCGTCAAAGACCGTAAGCAATCGCGTTCGAAGTACGGTACCAAGCGCGCTAAAGCTGGCAAGAAGTAATAAGTTGTACGCAGCAAACCCAAGTTTCGCTCAGTGGCAACTAGCTAAGTGAATGTAGTCGACCGCATCTGGTCGAGTAAGTGGAAGACTATGATGGTCGTCCGCGAGTGTGCGAAGAACGCGCGCTCAACTGAAGATTGAAAGGAATTGATATGCCACGTCGTCGTGAAGTACCCAAGCGCGAAATTTTGCCAGATCCAAAATTCGGCAACACTGATGTCGCTAAATTTGTAAACGTGCTGATGCTGTCCGGTAAGAAATCGGTTGCAGAAAACATCATCTACGGTGCTTTCGAGCACATCGCAGCAAAATCGGGCAAAGATCCGCTCGAAGTTTTTGCTACCGCAATCAACAACGCCAAGCCGCTGGTTGAGGTGAAATCCCGTCGCGTCGGTGGTGCAAACTACCAGGTGCCGGTCGAAGTTCGCCCAGTCCGTCGTATGGCCTTGTCCATGCGTTGGTTGCGTGAAGCTGCTAACAAGCGCAGCGAAAAATCGATGCCACAACGCCTCGGCGGTGAGCTGATGGAAGCGGCTGAAAGCCGCGGCGGCGCGATGAAAAAACGCGACGAAGTCCATCGTATGGCTGAAGCGAACAAAGCGTTCTCGCATTTCCGCTTCTAATATAAAGCCAGCTACCGCAAGGCGGCTGTCAAGCATCTGTTGTTCGAGGCCGGGCTCATTTTTGCAAAAAAATGCTGCTCGGTTTTGTCCATTCATTTAGGATTAATTATGGCCCGCAAGACCCCCATTGAGCGCTACCGCAATATCGGTATTTCCGCTCACATCGATGCAGGTAAGACGACCACGACCGAGCGCGTCCTGTTCTACACAGGCGTGAACCACAAGCTGGGCGAAGTCCATGATGGCGCTGCCACCACCGACTGGATGGCTCAGGAGCAAGAGCGCGGTATCACGATTACCTCGGCTGCTGTTACGTGCTTCTGGAAAGGCATGGCAAACAACTTCCCAGCGCACCACATCAACATCATCGACACCCCAGGCCACGTTGACTTCACCATTGAAGTGGAACGTTCGATGCGCGTGTTGGATGGCGCCTGCATGGTTTACTGTGCAGTCGGCGGCGTGCAGCCACAATCGGAAACGGTATGGCGTCAGGCTAACAAGTACAAAGTGCCACGTCTGGCCTTCGTGAACAAGATGGACCGTACCGGCGCCAACTTCTTCAAGGTCTACGATCAGATGCGTTCGCGTCTGAAAGCCAACCCAGTACCTATTCAGATGCCTATCGGCGCTGAAGACGTCTTCACCGGTGTGATCGATCTGGTCAAGATGAAAGCGGTTATCTGGGACGACGCTTCGCAAGGCATGAAGTTTGAATACGGCGACATTCCTGCACACCTGGCCGCCGATGCTGCCAAGTGGCGCGAGAACATGGTGGAAGCCGCTGCTGAAGCGTCCGAAGACCTGATGAACAAGTACCTGGAAGAAGGCGACCTGTCGGAAGCCGAGATCAAGGCTGCTCTGCGTCAGCGTACCATCGCCAGCGAAATCGTTCCAATGTTGTGCGGTACCGCCTTTAAAAACAAGGGCGTACAGGCCATGTTGGACGCGGTCATCGAGTACCTGCCATCGCCAATCGACATTCCGCCTGTCCCAGGTCTGGATGACGACGAGCAGCCAGTCGAGCGCGCTGCCGACGACAATGAGAAATTCTCGGCATTGGCGTTCAAGATCGCAACCGACCCGTTCGTCGGTCAGCTGTGCTTCATCCGTTGCTACTCGGGTACCCTGAATTCGGGCGACTCGGTGTTGAACTCCGTGAAGCAGAAGAAAGAGCGTATCGGCCGTATCGTGCAGATGCAAGCGAATGAACGCGAAGAGATCAAGGAAATGCGCGCTGGCGACATCGCCGCCGTTGTGGGTCTGAAAGACACCACCACGGGCGATACGCTTTGCGACGAAAAAGCCAGCGTGGTTCTGGAGCGCATGGTCTTCCCTGAGCCGGTGATTTCGCAGGCAGTCGAGCCAAAAACCAAGGCCGACCAGGAAAAAATGGGCCTGGCGCTGAACCGTCTGGCAGCAGAAGATCCATCGTTCCGCGTGCGTACCGATGAAGAATCGGGCCAGACCATCATCGCCGGTATGGGCGAGTTGCATCTGGACATCATCGTTGACCGCATGAAGCGCGAATTCAACGTTGAAGCCACCGTCGGCAAGCCACAAGTGGCTTACCGCGAAACGATCCGTAAAGTGTGCGAAGAGTCGGAAGGCAAATTCGTCAAGCAATCGGGTGGTCGTGGTCAATACGGTCACGTGGTTCTGAAGATCGAGCCGCAAGAACCGGGCAAGGGCTTCGAATTCGTTGACGCGATCAAGGGCGGTACCGTTCCTCGCGAATACATCCCTGCAGTTGAAAAAGGTGTGCGCGACACGCTGACTTCGGGCGTGATGGCTGGCTACCCAGTCGTTGACGTGAAAGTCACGCTGTTCTTCGGTTCGTACCATGATGTTGACTCGAACGAAAATGCATTCCGCATGGCCGCTTCGATGGCATTCAAAGATGGCTGCCGCAAAGCATCGCCAGTCATCCTGGAGCCGATGATGGCCGTGGAAGTGGAAACGCCGGAAGACTACGCCGGTACCGTGATGGGCGATCTGTCGTCGCGTCGCGGCATGGTGCAAGGTATGGATGAAATTGCTGGCGGTGGCGGCAAGATCATCAAGGCCGAAGTGCCTCTGTCGGAAATGTTCGGTTACGCCACGTCGTTGCGTTCGTCGACCCAAGGTCGTGCGACTTACACGATGGAATTCAAGCACTATGCTGAAGCACCTAAGCATGTGACTGAAGCAATCGTAAGCTCGAAAGCTAAGTAATAGAAGTTCCGGGCCGGCTTTCACGAGAATGCCGGTCCCTACATTTAAATCATTGTTCTAAGGAAGAATAAAATGGCAAAAGGTAAATTCGAACGGACCAAGCCGCACGTCAACGTCGGCACCATCGGCCACGTCGACCACGGTAAAACCACGCTGACCGCTGCAATCGCAACGGTTCTGTCGAAGAAATTCGGCGGCGAAGCCAAAGCATACGACCAGATCGATGCGGCTCCAGAAGAAAAAGCGCGCGGTATCACGATCAACACCGCCCACGTCGAGTACGAAACGGAAACGCGTCACTACGCGCACGTTGACTGCCCAGGCCACGCCGACTACATCAAGAACATGATTACCGGTGCTGCCCAGATGGACGGCGCGATCCTGGTGTGCTCCGCAGCTGACGGCCCAATGCCACAGACCCGCGAACACATCCTGCTGGCCCGCCAAGTTGGCGTTCCATACATCATCGTGTTCCTGAACAAGTGCGACCTGGTCGACGACGCAGAGCTGCTGGAACTGGTTGAAATGGAAGTGCGCGAGCTGTTGTCGAAGTACGAATTCCCAGGCGACGACCTGCCTATCATCAAAGGTTCGGCACGTATGGCGCTGGAAGGCAAAGAAGGCGAAATGGGCGTGGACGCAGTGCTGCGTCTGGCCGATGCGCTGGATGCCTACATCCCAACGCCAGAGCGCGCTGTTGACGGCGCCTTCCTGATGCCAGTGGAAGACGTGTTCTCGATCTCGGGCCGCGGTACCGTGGTGACCGGTCGTATCGAGCGCGGCATCATCAAGGTCGGCGAAGAGATCGAAATCGTCGGCATCACCGATACCGTCAAGACGACTTGCACCGGCGTGGAAATGTTCCGCAAGCTGCTGGACCAAGGTCAAGCAGGCGACAACGTTGGTCTGCTGCTGCGCGGCACCAAGCGTGAAGACGTGCAACGTGGTCAAGTGCTGGCCAAGCCAGGCTCGATCAAGCCGCACGCCCACTTCACCGGCGAGATCTATGTTCTGTCGAAAGACGAAGGCGGCCGTCATACGCCATTCTTCAACAACTATCGTCCACAGTTCTACTTCCGCACGACGGACGTGACCGGTTCGATCGAGTTGCCAGCAGACAAAGAAATGGTCATGCCAGGCGATAACGTGTCGATCACCGTCAAGCTGATCAACCCGATCGCGATGGAAGAAGGTCTGCGCTTCGCTATCCGCGAAGGCGGTCGTACCGTCGGCGCTGGTGTTGTTGCAAAAATCCTGGCTTAATTCTTAAGCCTGCATAAAAGAAGACGCGTCGTCGCCCGGCGCCCTTCTTTTTATTCAACTGCCGGGGTTGGCAAGCATTTTGGTGCTATCATGTCGACCCTGACGGTTGTTGCGTCAGAAATTCCCGTATGACCTCATTGCCGTGCAGACCGCGCGGTTCGTTCTTTTAAGGAAATATCATGTCGGCACCAAACCAAAAAATCCGTATCCGCCTGAAGGCTTTCGATTACAAACTGATCGACCAGTCCGCTCTGGAAATCGTTGAAACCGCGAAGCGCACCGGCGCTGTCGTCAAAGGCCCAGTACCACTGCCTACCCGTATTCAACGTTTTGACGTGCTGCGTTCCCCGCACGTCAACAAAACTTCGCGCGATCAGTTCGAGATCCGTACGCACCAACGCCTGATGGACATCGTTGACCCAACGGACAAAACCGTTGACGCGCTGATGAAGCTGGATCTGCCAGCTGGTGTTGATGTTGAAATCAAACTGCAATAAGAGTTTCAAGGGCAGCTGACAACGCCGTAGCACCAGGTGTTGACAGCTGTTCCAGGCCGGCGGGGTGTCCCGCTGCCTGATGATGGGGCCGGGCCTGTTCACGATCGTGAGCGCGCCCGGCCCCATTGCTTTGGTGTCGCGCCTTTTGCGGTGCGTCCGTCTTTCCCTCATCCCATTTCATCCCTCTTTCTTCTTTTCGCTTTCCCTCACCCGGCCTATAAAGTGGGGTTAAAACAACAATTGTTAATTGTTCTCTTTCCCGGCTGCGTCAAATGTGAGAAATTTGTAACATGCGTGAGAATGTGTGATCCTTTTACAAAAATGGTCAATGCAACGCATCGATTTATAAAACGAAAACAATATTTGAGGAGTAGTCTTGAAAAGTTTAGTGATGAGCAGTACACCCCGTTTGAAGAAAAGCACACTGGCAATAGCATTGACACTGGCCTTCTCCCCATACGCTGTGGCGCAAGAAGCTGCCGCACCCGCAGAAAAACTGCAACGCGTCGAAGTCACCGGCAGCAGCATCAAGCGTACCGAAGCTGAAACAGCCGGCTCGCTGCAGGTTCTGACCCGCGACGACATCGAGCGCACCGGCCAGACCACGGCGCTGGGCATCCTGAATTCCTCCGCTGCCATCAGCACCTCGATCGACTCGTCGAACAACAGTTCGGGCAGCTTTGCCACGGGCTCCTCGGGCGTGGGCATGCGTGGCCTGGGCAAGGTCGCGACCCTGGTGTTGGTTAACGGCCGCCGCATTGCGCAATACGGCCTGGCCGATGGCGCACAACAGAACTTCACCAACCTGGACGCGATCCCGGCTGCCGCCATCGAGCGCATCGAGATCCTGAAAGACGGCGCGTCGGCAATCTACGGTTCCGACGCCATCGCTGGCGTGATCAACATCATCCTGCTGAAGAACTTCGAAGGCGCCAAGATCACCGGCAACTACAAGGAAACCGAAGGCTTCAAAGACCAGCGCAGCCGCAACGTGTCCGGCATCGTCGGTTACGGCGATATCGACAAGGATGGTTTCAACACCTACCTGACGTACGAAGCTTACAAGAACGACGGTTACACCGCTGACGACCTGCGCGGCCACTATCCGGAATGGCACCGCCAGACCCCGGGCCGCTCGACCTGGGACGCCCTGAGCGCGTTCTCGCCAACCGGTAACTACTTCCTGAACAGCACGAACATCGTCGCCGCGCCAGGTTGCCCGGCCGACAAGATCGACCCGAAAGACAAGCTGTGCAAGATGGATGTCCTGCCATACACAGGCCTGACCACCAATGCCAAGCGCTATGCGCTGGCCAGCAACACGCATTTCCGCATCGGCAAGAACATCGACGCCAACTTCGAGATCACCAACGCCGGCGCCAGCAACGACTACATCGTCGCCCCGTTCAACGTCAGCAACGGTAGCGCCACCACGTCGCCGAGCACCTGGTACGACGCGATCAACGGCAAGATGGTCGGTCCATACTTCTATCCAAAATTGCCGGTTGGCCACGCCAACAACCCTTACGGCGTACCGGTGGAATACCGTGCCCGCATGATGGATACCGGTGAAGGCTTCAACTTCAACCGCACCGAGTCCGATCAGACGCGCGTCATGCTGAGCCTGAACGGCGACATCGGCAATTTCGACTGGAAATCCGCGGTCGGCTACATGAACTCGAAAGCCAACAAGGCCACCCGTGCCGTGAGCGCAACCGGCTACACCAATGCCATCGTCAACGGCACCTACAAGTTCGGCCAGCAAAACGATGCCGCGCTGCTGGAATCGATGTTCCCGGTGCGTACCACCAAGGGCGAGTCGAAGATCACCTTCATCGACGCGACCGTGTCCGGTGAAGTGGCGCAACTGCCTGCCGGTCCTTTGAATGTGGCATTCGGTACCGATATCCGTCGCGAAAAGTATGAAATGGCCAGCTCGGACAACGTGCTGCGTGGCGACCTGGTCGGCATCGCCGGCCTGCAAGTCAAAGACACCATGGATCACTACGCGCTGTTCGCCGAAGCGACCATTCCGGTGGTCAAGCGTGTGGAAGTGAGCGCAGCGGTACGTGCCGACAAGTCCACCAACAGCGACGTGCACTTCTCGCCGAAGCTGGGCTTGCGCGTCAACGCCACCGACACGCTGTTGCTGCGCGCTACGGCCGCTGGCGGCTTCCGCGCGCCTAACATCGTTGAAACCGGTAATGGCCTGGGCCGCAGCTCGTTCGCGACCAGCGTCAGCGATCCACGTCGTTGCTCGACTGCCAGCACCCTGAACAACCTGGTGCAGAACAATCCAGCAGCCACCACCGTCGACAAGGCGCAGGCGAATACCTTCCGCAACAGCGATTGCTCGGGCGGTGTGCCTAGCTTCGTGTCGGCGAACAAGGACCTGAAACCGGAAACCTCGCGTTCGATCACCGCTGGTTTCGTTTTCGAACCGGTCAAGAACTGGACCGTGGCACTGGACTACTACCATATCGAACGCAAGGACGAAATCGGTACCCGTGCCGTGGCCGACATCCTGCGCGGCGAAGCTGGCCTGCCAGCCGGACAGCTGGTGCGTGTCGATAACTCGGCTTCCGATGCACAATTCCTGGCACTGGTGAAAAAATACGCACCGGGCAATACCACCAACTTCGGCGGCGTTGGCGCGATCGGCTTGCTGTACAACCCATACGTCAACAGTGGCAAGACCCGTGCTTCGGGCTTCGACTTCGACGCGGGTGGCCGTTTCAACACCGGTATCGGCCAGGTTCGTTTGAAACTGGAAGGTAGCTACCTGTGGAAATACCAGGAATTCAGCGTGACCGACAATGCCTATGACACCAACCTGGCCGGTAACTATGACCTGGGTTCGCGTCTGAAAACCAAGCTGCGCGCCAGCCTGAAGACCGGCGAGTTCGACCACGGCATGACCCTGAACTACGCCAGCGGCTTTAGCAACGACAACCAGACTTCGCCAACCTACTGTGTTACCAACAAGGTTTCGGCTGAGAACATGGGTGTTTGCTCGCGCGTAGGCAGCAACACCACGGTCGACTACAACCTGTCGTACGGCGGCATCAAGAACACGCGTCTGAGCCTGTACATCGACAATCTGTTCGACAAGGCTGCACCGATTCAATGGCGCAAAGGCTACGCTGAATCGTTCCAGATGCGTCGTATCGGCGTAACGGCCAGCTACACCTTCCTCTGATCGGCGTCAGCTGATACCTCCACCGTCCGGCAGCGATGCCGGGCGTGTCAAAGACCAGGCCTCGTGCCTGGTTTTTTTTGCCTTGCCATCGAGGCACAGGGGGATATCGCTTTACAGTGCTGCGGCTGGACGATAAAGTTGCCGCATGCTTAACGCCCTCGATACCCACCTGTTAAATGCCGCCCCCCGTCACCGCTTGCGCGGCTGGCCGCGCTTGCTGACCGAGTTCCTGTATTTCGGCATCAAGGAGGCGAGGTCCTGTCTGTTCGTGGGGCTGTTTTTTGCCGCAGTCTTCCTGGTGCCGCGCGCCGGCCTGTTCGGCCTGCCGCGCTATGACGTGCTGCTGCTGGCGGCGCTGGCGATCCAGGGCGCGATGGTCTGGAGCGGGCTGGAAACGTGGGATGAATTGAAAGCCATCTGCCTGTTTCATGCGGTCGGCTTCGCGCTGGAGGTGTTCAAGGTGTCGGGCACGATACAGTCGTGGAGCTATCCCGACTTTGCCTACACCAAGGTGTTTGGCGTGCCCCTGTTTTCCGGCTTCATGTACGCCGCCGTCGGCAGCTACATCATCCAGACCTGGCGCCTGCTCGACATGCGGATCCGCCACCATCCGCCGTACTGGATGGCGGTGCTGATCGCGCTGCTGATCTACGCCAACTTCTTCACCCATCATTACATCGGCGACTACCGCTGGTATCTGGCTGCCTGCGCGCTGGGCTTGTATGCGCGCACCACCGTGGTGTTCCGGCCGCTCGACCGCGACCGCAGCATGCCCTTGCTGCTCGGTTTCGTGCTGGTCGGCTTCTTCATCTGGCTGGCCGAAAACATCAGCACCTTCTGGGGCGTGTGGCGCTATCCGAACCAGCTTGGCGCATGGTCGGTCGTGCATGTCAGCAAATGGAGTTCATGGTCGCTGCTGGTGGTGATGACGTTCACCATCGTGGCCCACCTCAAGCACATCAAGGCCCGTATCCACGTCGCCCAGCCTTAGGCCGGGCCCCGGGAGTCGCTTATTGCAAGGTGGCCGCCACCACGTCGAAGCGCGCGCCCAGTGCCGCCTGCGGGCCGCCTTGCAGCTGTTTGGCATACTGGCGCAGCACTTCCGCCGAATACGTGCGCGAGGCGGGCGACAACTTCGGCAGCAGCGGCAGCACGCGTTCCAGATAGCCCGTGCCTTCCTGCCACTTGCCTTGCGCGGCCAGCGCCGACGCCAGTTCCACCATGCGGCGGCCGATGCGCGCATCGCTGCGCGGCTGCGCTGCTTCTTCCGTGGCCAGCGCTTGCCGGTACAGTTGTTCCGCTTCCGCATTCTTGCCCTGCAAGCGCTTGATGCGGCCCAGGTTGTACTGGCGCTGCGAGAGGATGTCCGCGCTGGCCCCGGCCTGCTCGGCGCTGCGCAGCGCCTGTACGCAAGCCAGTTCCGCTTCGCCAAACTGGCCTTTGAGTTCGGCCGCGTTGCAGGCGTCGCGCTGTTCATTGGAGGTGGTGAGTGTCGCTGGCGCCGCGCAGGCGGCCAGCAGGCTGACAGCGCATAGCAGGCTGATGGTATGGTTCTTCATAGTCTCCTCGGACGGGTGTCAAACACGGTGTATCGGTGGAGTCATGCCGTGATAAATATACTCTAAGTTTTTTGGGCATGGGCGGCTTTTCGCCGGCGCACGCGATTGACGCCGGATTGACGCCGCTTGCGTGCTTCAGGGATACTCCGGGCTTGTCCATTAATGCGTGCCGCCGCCATGTCCAAGACTGTCCTGATCGTGGAAGATGAACAGGCGATTGCCGACAGCATCGCCTATGCCTTGCGCACGGACGGCTTTACGCCGCGCCATGTGATGCTGGGCGAGCACGCCCTGGCCGCGTTGCGCCCGACGCCCGGCGCAGCCGCGCCCTTGCCCGTTCTGGTGGTGCTCGACGTGGGCTTGCCCGACATGAGCGGGCTGGAAGTGTGCCGCCGGCTGCGCCAGTTTTCCGAGGTGCCGGTGATCTTCCTGACGGCCCGCAGCGATGAGATCGACCGTATCGTCGGCCTGGAAATCGGCGCCGATGATTACGTCACTAAACCGTTTTCGCCGCGCGAACTGGTGGCCCGCATCCGCGTCATCCTGCGCCGCGCAGGCGTCGCGCCAGTCCCGCGCGAGACTGGCATGACGATAGCCGCGCCTGTCGCCGCGGCCGCGCCGGCGCGCTTCGAGCTGCGTGCGCTGGAGGCGCGCGTGCTGTTTCACGGCCAGCCGCTGGACCTGACCCGCTATGAATACCTGTTGCTGAAGACCCTGCTCGAGCATCCGGGCCACGTGCTGTCGCGCGCGCAGCTGATGCAGCGCGTGTGGAGCGGGGCGCCCGACACGCTCGAGCGCACCGTCGATGCGCACGTCAAATCGCTGCGCGCCAAGCTGCGTGCCGTCGATGCGCAGGTCGACCCCATCCACACCCACCGTGGCCTCGGCTACAGCCTGGCCGGCGCATGAAGATCGGCCTGCGCATCCTGCTCGGCTACTTCCTGGTCGTGGGCCTGGCCGCATGGTTCCTGCTGAATGTCTTCATGGAACAGGTCAAGCCGGGCGTGCGCTCGACCCTGGAAGACACCCTGGTCGATACCTCGCAGCTGCTGGCCAGCCTGGTGGCGCCCGACGTGAAGGCGGGCACGCTGGCGCAGTCGCCCGTGGCCGGGCGCATGCAGGATTACGCGCGCCATGGTGTGGACGTCAATATCAATGGTGTGCGCAAGCGCACGCTCGACTACCGCATCACCATCACGGACCGGCACGGCATCGTGCTGTTCGATTCCAGCGGGCGCGATGTGGGGCGCGACTATTCGCGCTGGAATGACGTGTATCTGACCTTGCAGGGCAAGTACGGCGCGCGCAGCACGCGCAGCCGGCCTGACGACGAGATGTCGACGGTGATGCACGTGGCCGCGCCGATTCGCGACGGCAATGAGGTGATCGGCGTGCTGACGGTGGCCAAGCCGAACGCCAGCGTGCAAGCGTTTGTCGAGCGCAGCCAGCGCAAGATCCTGCAGCGCGGCGCCGTGCTGTTGCTGCTGTCGCTGCTGATCGGCCTGGCGTTCGCCTGGTGGCTGCACCAAGCGCTGGGCAAGCTGATGCACTACATCGGCGACGTGGAAGCGGGGCGCAAGGTGGCGCTGCCGGCGCTGGGCAAGAATGAGATCGGCACCCTGGGGCGGGCGCTGGAAGCGATGCGCACGCGCCTGGAAGGCAAGGAATACGTGGAGCAGCTGATGCACACGCTGGCGCATGAATTGAAAAGCCCGATCGCCGCCATCCAGGCCTCGGCCGAGCTGCTGCAGGAAGACATGCCGCCGGCCGAACGCCGTCAGTTTCTGGTTAGTATCCTGGAACAGAATGCGCGCCAGCGGCAGCTGATCGACAAGCTGCTGGCCCTGGTGCGCGTGGAAAAGCAGCAGCGCCTGGAACACCCCGAGCGCATCGCGCTGGCGCCCCTGCTGGCGCAAGTGGCGCAGGATGCGGCCGCCACGCTGGCGGCGCGCGGCGTGCGCCTGCGGCTGCAGTGCGACGAGTTGAGCGTGGCCGGCGATGCCTTGCTGCTGCGCCAGGCGCTGGGCAACCTGCTCGACAACGCGGCCGGCTTTGCGCCGCCTGGCAGCGGCATCGACCTGACGGCGCATCGCCAGGGCAGCCAGGTGGAAATTGCCGTGCGCGACCGCGGTGCAGGCATTCCCGCGTATGCGCTGGAACGCGTCTTCGAACGCTTCTATTCCCTGCCGCGCCCGGCCGCCGGCAAGAGCACGGGCCTGGGCCTGCCCTTCGTGCGCGAGGTCGCTTCCTTGCATGGCGGCACGGTCGAGGTGCTCAATCATCCGGACGGCGGCGCCTGCGCGCGCCTGTGCCTGCCGTTGGTGTAGCACATTTTATTTGCCGGCTTCACACAGACTGCATCGTCAGCGCATACAGCTTTTTTACACTGGCCCCCTTACTTCAAGGATGCGCCATGCAAAAAACTCTGTTAGTCAAAGCGTTGATCGTGTTCGGCCTGATGCTGCTGATCGGCCTGCCTTTGCTGATGATTCAGGAAACGATCAAGGAGCGGATGGAATTCCGCCAGGAAGCAGTCAACAGCATCGCCGCCGATTCGGTGCGCGAACAAACCATCATCGGCCCCATTCTGGTGGTCCCCTACACGGAGCAGTATGAAGAGCGCGTGGAGGTGGCCAAGGGTGATGACAAGGAAGTGAAAGCGCCCGTACGCACGGAGTTGTTGCACCGCACGGTGCAGCGCCGCCTGCTTGTCTACCCGAACAATTTACTGCTCAACGGTAACATCGACACGGACCGCCGCTACCGCGGCATCCACCAGGTGCTGGTCTACAGCGGCCAGCACGCGTTCAAGGGCGACTTCACGGTGCCGGCCGGCAGCCAGCTGCCGCGCAAGTCGCCGGATTCGCGCGTGACCCTGGGGGCGCCGTTCGTGGCCCTGTCCATCGAGGACGTGCGCGGTATCCGCAACATCCCGAAAATCGACTGGGGCGGCCAGAAGATCGAGTTCGAGCAGGGCAGCGACCTGTTTGCCTTCCGCAGCGGCCTGCATGCGCCGCTGGGCGCCATGCCGCTGGCGGCGCCGCAGCAGGTGCATTTCAGCTTTGACCTGGGCCTCGATGGCATCGAACGCCAGCACTTCGTGCCGGTGGCGAAAAACAGTCAGATCAGCATCAAGTCGAACTGGCCCCATCCGCAGTTTGGCGGACGCTTCCTGCCGTCGCCGAAATTCCGCCAAATCAACGCCGATGGTTTTCAGGTCGAGTGGAGCATCTCCTCGCTGGCCACCAATGCGCAAACGCAACTGAGCACGATCGAGGGTGAATTCAAGGTGCCCGACAGCGCGCCGCTGGGTCAGATCGACCGCTTCAGCGTGGGCTTCATCGAGCCGGTGAACGTGTATTCGCAATCGGACCGGGCCACCAAATATGGCTTGCTGTTCGTGGCGCTGACCTTTGCCGCCTTCTTCATCTTTGAAATCCTGAAAAGCCTGCCGATCCACCCGGTGCAGTATCTGCTGGTCGGGCTGTCGCTGGTGATCTTCTTCCTGCTGCTGGTGGGCCTGGCGGAACACATCGCCTTCCTGGCCGCCTACCTGATCGCCAGCGCCGCCTGTATCGTGCTGACCAGCTTTTATCTGGCGCACGTGCTGCACAACGCCTGGCGCGGCATTGGCTTCGGCGTGGGGCTGACCATGCTGTATGGCGCCCTGTATGGCTTGCTGAGCTCGGAAAACAATGCGCTGGTGATGGGCAGCATCCTGTTGTTCGCCGTGCTGGCAGTCATCATGGTGGCGACGCGCAAGGTGGACTGGTATCAGATTGGCAAAGGAGCACCGCAAGAGTAAGGCCTAACCGGGTGCCATGCGCCACCTTCCAGCCGGCCCGGACAGCGAAATGCCCGGGCTGGCTTTTGTATTTTGGGCAGGCAGGGTGCGGCATCATAAATTGGTAGTTGGTTGGTATTGTTTACGGTATTCTATTGGCATTGTTTTTTAAGTAATGGCGGGCGCCGCGGCATCCGTCCGGGGCGGCGTGAGGATGGCATGCCGCGCTGGTTGTTTGTCCATCTGATAAACGGAGATGCAATATGATCAAAAAGACGATGGTTTTTCTGTTTGCGCTGGGCCTGAGCGCCTCGTATGCGTTTGCTGCCGGCGATGTGACGCAGTGCTATAGCGAGTGCGGGCAAAAAGTGGCGAATTGCCGGGCGCACCTCGGCGGCAGCCCGATCTGCGAGGATCTGTACCAGCATTGCCTGATCAACTGCCAGCAATAAGTTTTCCGGGCGCCACGCCCAGGATGTGTGGAGCAGGGCGCGCATGCCATGGCGCGCCCTGCGTGTTTCTGGCATCGCCCGCGAGGCCGCATGCCGCCGTGCTTTGCGCCCGTGAGCTTGCCTTGCGGCAGCGTTTTTCAGGCGCGCCGGCAACTCCCGCAGGGGCGTCGCGCAACACTTTGACATACCTCGTGTTAACTTGTTGCGTCAAGGGTTTTTGTGCTATATACTAGCCGGCTTCGGTATGGATTCGTCTTTTTTGAGTCCTACGTTACTTTGTAGTTAAACAAGCCCCGCCCAATCGCAGGTGGGAATGGAGAAAAAATGAGCCTAGGCCTTCTCGGTCGCAAGGTTGGTATGATGCGCATTTTCACGGATGAAGGGGATTCGATTCCTGTCACCGTGTTGGACGTATCGAACAACCGTGTTGCGCAAATCAAAACCCCTGAAACAGATGGCTACTCCGCTGTTCAGGTCGCATTCGGTCAACGTCGCGCTTCCCGCGTGACCAAAGCTGTTGCTGGTCATCACGCTAAAGCTGGTGTTGAAGCCGGTACTCTGTTGAAAGAGTTCCGTGTCGACGCTGCCAAAGCCGCTGAACTGAAAGCTGGCGATGTTGTCGCTGCTTCCCTGTTCGAAGTCGGTCAAAAGATCGACGTGCAAGGCGTTACCATCGGTAAAGGCTATGCAGGCGTTATCAAACGTTACCACTTCGCTTCCGGCCGTCAAACGCACGGTAACTCGCGTTCGCATAACGTTCCAGGTTCCATCGGTATGGCACAAGATCCAGGTCGCGTTTTCCCTGGTAAGCGCATGACCGGTCATCTGGGTGACGTTAACCGTACGATCCAGAACCTCGTGATCGCCCGTATCGATGCCGACCGTCAGCTGTTGCTGGTCAAAGGCGCGATTCCAGGTGCGAAAAATGGCCAGGTAGTTGTCTCGCCAGCCATCAAAACCAAAGCCAAGAAGGGAGCTTAAACGATGGAACTCAAGCTTCTGAATGCGCAAGGTCAAGCCGCCTCGAACGTTGCTGCAGCCGATACGATTTTCGGCCGTGACTACAATGAAGCGCTGATCCACCAAGTCGTCATCGCTTATCAAGCGAATGCACGTAGTGGTAACCGCAAGCAAAAAGACCGTGAAGAAGTTCACCACACGACGAAAAAGCCATGGCGCCAAAAAGGTACCGGCCGCGCGCGTGCTGGTATGTCGTCGTCGCCACTGTGGCGCGGCGGTGGTCGGATTTTCCCGAACTCGCCTGACGAAAACTTCACCCACAAAGTGAACAAAAAAATGTATCGCGCAGGTATCTGCTCGATCCTGTCGCAGCTGGCTCGCGAAGAGCGCCTGATCGTCATCGACGATCTGACGATCGACGCGCCAAAAACCAAGCTGCTGTCGCAAAAATTGAACGGCCTGGGCTTTGATTCGGTTCTGATCATCACCGACGTTCTGAACGAAAACCTGGAACTGGCATCGCGCAACCTGCCTAACGTACTCGTCGTTGAGCCACGTCACGCAGATCCGATGTCCCTGGTGTTCTACAAGAAGATCCTGGTCACCAAAGCTGCATTGGCCAAGATTGAGGAGATGCTGGCATGAGCGCGATTTTGAAACATAGCGAAGAACGCTTGATGAAGGTGCTGTTGGCGCCCGTGATTTCCGAAAAGGCCACCATGGTCGCGGAAAAGAACGAGCAAATTGTATTCCGCGTACTGCCGGATGCAACCAAGCCTGAAATCAAGGCAGCGGTCGAACTGCTGTTCAAGGTTGAAGTTCTGTCCGTGCAAACTGCAAACCGCGAAGGTAAGCAAAAACGCACCGGCAAGTTCAACGGTCGTCGTAACCATACCAAGCGTGCTTTCGTGTGCCTGAAGCCTGGCCAGGAAATCAACTTCTCCGAGGAGGCTGCATAATGGCACTCGTTAAGATGAAACCAACCTCGCCAGGCCGTCGCGGCATGGTGAAGGTGGTGAATGCCGACCTGTACAAAGGTCGTCCGTTCGCTGCCCTGGTTGAAAAGAAATCCAAGACCGCTGGTCGTAACAACAACGGTCACATCACCACCCGTCATATCGGTGGTGGTCATAAGCAACACTACCGCTTGATCGACTTCAAGCGCACCAAAGATGGTATTCCAGCGAAAGTGGAACGTATCGAATACGATCCAAACCGCACCGCGAATATCGCTCTGTTGTGCTACGCCGACGGCGAACGTCACTACATCATCGCAACCAAAGGCATGGCCGTTGGCGACAGCGTGATGAACGGTTCGGAAGCGCCGATCAAATCGGGTAACTGCTTGCCAATCCGTAACATCCCAGTCGGTACCGTGATGCATTGCGTTGAAATGCTGCCAGGTAAAGGTGCCCAAATGGCACGTACCGCCGGCGCTGGCGTCGTGCTGATGGCGCGTGAAGGTACCTACGCTCAAGTGCGTCTGCGCTCGGGTGAAGTACGTCGCGTGCACATCGAGTGCCGTGCAACGGTTGGTGAAGTCGGCAATGCCGAGCACAGCCTGCGTAAGATCGGTAAAGCTGGCGCGATGCGCTGGCGCGGTGTTCGTCCTACCGTTCGCGGTGTGGTCATGAACCCGGTCGATCACCCGCACGGTGGTGGTGAAGGTAAAACAGCAGCTGGTCGTCATCCAGTTTCGCCTTGGGGCCAACAGACTAAGGGTAAGAAGACACGCAGCAACAAGCGTACTACTTCCATGATCGTCTCGCGCCGCGGCAAGAAATAAGGGGTAGCACATGACACGTTCATTGAAAAAAGGGCCGTTCTGTGACGCCCACCTGGTGAAAAAAGTTGAAGCCGCGCAAGCAGCCAAAGACAAAAAGCCAATCAAAACCTGGTCGCGTCGTTCGACAATCATGCCTGACTTTATCGGCCTGACGATCGCGGTGCATAACGGCAAGCTGCACGTGCCGGTTTATGTTTCCGAAAACATGGTTGGTCACAAGCTCGGCGAATTCGCACTGACCCGTACGTTCAAGGGCCATGCAGCTGACAAAAAGGCTAAGAAATAATGGAAACTAAAGCTATCCTCAAAGGTGTGCGCCTGTCGGACCAAAAGGGCCGCCTGGTTGCTGACCTGATCCGTGGCAAGAAAGTTGACGCTGCACTCAACATCTTGCAATTCAGCCCGAAAAAAGGTGCTGCGATCATCAAACGCGTTCTGGAATCCGCTATTGCGAATGCCGAGCACAATGATGGCGCGGACATCGACGAATTGTTCGTGAAAACGATCTACGTCGAAAAGGGCCCGGTCCTGAAGCGCTTCACCGCGCGTGCAAAAGGCCGTGGCGACCGTATTTCGAAACAATCCTGTCACGTTTACGTGACTGTCGGTAACTAAGGAGCCACGATGGGTCAGAAAATTCATCCAACCGGTTTCCGTCTGGCGGTCACCCGTAACTGGGCTTCGCGCTGGTATGCAGGCAACGGTAATTTCGCTGCCATGCTGAACGAAGACTTGAAAGCACGTGCTTACCTGAAAAAGAAACTGAAGAACGCTTCCGTTGGCCGCATCGTTATCGAGCGCCCAGCCAAGAACGCGCGCTTCACGATCTACAGCTCGCGTCCAGGCGTGGTCATTGGTAAAAAAGGCGAAGACATCGAAGTACTGAAGTCGGCGCTGACCAAGATCATGGGCGTACCTGTTCACGTGAACATCGAAGAAATTCGCAAGCCTGAAATCGACTCGCAACTGATCGCCGATTCGATCTCGCAGCAGCTGGAAAAACGGATCATGTTCCGCCGCGCCATGAAGCGTGCAATGCAAAATGCAATGCGCCTGGGTGCTCTCGGTATCAAGATCATGTCGTCCGGCCGTCTGAACGGTATCGAAATCGCGCGTAAAGAGTGGTACCGCGAAGGCCGCGTGCCTCTGCATACCCTGCGCGCCGATATCGACTACGGTACCAGCGAAGCGTCGACCACCTACGGCATCATCGGTGTCAAGGTGTGGGTATACAAGGGTGACCGCGCGCCGAACGGCGATGCACCAGTCATCGATACCCCAGCTGACGAGAAGAAAAGCCGCGGCCCACGCCGTGACGATGGCAAGCCAGCTGGCCGTCCACGTCCAGCCGGTGCCGGTGCGAAACCATCCACAGCACCAGGTGCACGTGTGCGTACCGCCGCTAAACCGGCCGCCGCAGCAGCACCAGCTGAGAAAGCAGGAGAATAATCATGCTGCAACCAGCACGCAGAAAGTATCGTAAAGAGCAGAAAGGCCGTAATACCGGTATTTCGCACAGCCGCGGCACCGCCGTGTCGTTTGGCGAATTCGGTCTGAAGGCAGTTGCGCGCGGTCGTATCACTGCGCGTCAAATTGAAGCGGCGCGTCGTGCAATGACGCGTCACATCAAGCGCGGTGGCCGTATCTGGATCCGTATTTTCCCGGACAAACCGATTTCGAACAAACCGGCTGAAGTCCGTATGGGTAACGGTAAGGGTAATCCTGAGTACTACGTCGCTGAAATTCAGCCAGGCAAAGTACTGTACGAAATGGATGGCGTTGATGAAGCGCTGGCACGGGAAGCATTCCGTCTTGCCGCCGCTAAACTGCCACTGGCGACGACGTTTGTCATCCGCCAAGTCGGCCAATAATTGGAGTTGTATATGAAAGCATCTGAACTCCGCGGCAAGGACCAGCCAGCTCTGCAAAAAGAGCTGAATGACCTGTTGAAGGCACAGTTCGGCCTGCGCATGCAAATCGCTACGCAGCAGCTGAGCAACACTTCGCAGCTCAAGAAGGTACGCCGCGATATCGCGCGTGTGAAGACGGTAATGAATCTGAAGGAAGCCAAATGAACGAACCAGTGAAACAGTCGCTCAAGCGCACGCTGATCGGTAAAGTGGTTTCGGACAAGATGGACAAGACCGTTACCGTTCTGATCGAGCGCCACGTAAAACATCCTTTGTATGGCAAGATCATCATGCGCTCGAACAAGTATCACGCGCATGACGAGACCAACCAAGTCAAGGCCGGTGATACGGTCGAGATCCAGGAAGGTCGCCCGATCTCCAAAACGAAGGCATGGACGGTGACACGTGTGGTTCAAGCCGCACCAACCGTTTAAATAAAAACCACCGTTTCGGCGGTGGGTTTTAATTAGTACTTGCAGGCCCGCAAATTGTATGTAATACTTGCGGGCTTCGTTCATGTAACGCCGCAAAGTGTCTGGCCACAGACAGTAGCATTCGCGGTCAGTTGATGTATGAAGGTCATGCACCCAAACAGTGAAGCCCAGCAGGGCGGCTCTGGCGGGACCAAGACTGACCGTGGGTCTACATTGTGTGGATTCTTCGGCTTAAGTTGGGAAAGAGAATACTATGATTCAAACTGAAAGCCGGCTCGAAGTGGCTGACAATACCGGTGCCAAAGAAGTAATGTGCATCAAGGTATTGGGCGGCTCCAAGCGCCGTTATGCTGGCATTGGCGATGTGATCAAGGTAACCGTCAAGGTTGCTGCGCCACGTGGCCGTGTCAAAAAAGGTGAAATTTATAACGCCGTGGTTGTGCGCACCGCTAAAGGTGTTCGCCGCCAAGACGGTTCCCTGGTGAAGTTCGACGGCAATGCCGCCGTTCTGTTGAACGCCAAGCTGGAACCGATCGGTACCCGTATTTTTGGACCTGTCACGCGCGAACTGCGCACTGAGAAGTTCATGAAAATCGTGTCCCTGGCACCGGAAGTCCTGTAAGGAGTCGTAATGGATAAGATTCGTAAAAACGACGAAGTCATCGTTCTGACCGGGAAAGACAAGGGCAAACGTGGTGTGGTACAGCAGCGTATCGATGCTGAACATATCGTGGTTGACGGCATTAACATCGCTAAAAAAGCGACTAAGCCAAACCCGATGACTGGCGTAACTGGTGGTATCGTCGATAAGACCATGCCAATTCACGTGTCCAACGTTGCATTGTTCAATGCAGCGACTGGCAAGGCAGATCGCGTGGGTTTCAAAGAAGTGGATGGCAAAAAAGTCCGCGTCTTTAAATCCTCCGGCGAAGTAGTGAAGGCTTAAGAAATCATGGCACGTCTCCAAGAATTCTATAAAGAAAAAGTCGTTGCCGACCTGACCAGCAAGTTTGGTTACAAGTCGGTAATGGAAGTTCCACGCCTGACCAAGATCACCCTGAACATGGGTGTTGGTGAGGCTATCGCGGATAAAAAAGTTCTCGAGCACGCAGTTGCTGACTTGACCAAGATCGCCGGCCAGAAGCCAGTGACCACCAAGTCCCGCAAAGCGATCGCAGGCTTCAAAATCCGTGAAGGTTACCCGATCGGTACGATGGTCACCCTGCGCGGCGCTCGCATGTACGAGTTCCTGGATCGCTTCATTACCGTGGCTCTGCCGCGCGTACGCGATTTCCGTGGTGTGAACGGCCGTGCATTTGATGGTCGTGGCAACTACAACATCGGTGTCAAGGAACAGATCATTTTCCCTGAAATCGAATACGACAAGATTGACGCGTTGCGCGGTATGAATATCAGCATCACGACAACCGCTAAGACCGATGACGAAGCCAAAGCTTTGCTCGCCGCCTTTAAATTCCCTTTCAGGAACTGATCATGGCCAAACTGTCACTGATTAATCGTGAGATCAAGCGTGCTGACCTGGTGGCGAAATTCGCCCCTAAGCGCGAAGCTCTCAAGGCCATCGTCGATGACCAATCGAAATCGGAAGAAGAGCGCTACGAAGCTCGCCTGAAACTGCAGGCGCTGCCACGTAACTCGAACCCGACGCGTCAACGTAACCGTTGCGCCATCACCGGTCGTCCGCGCGGCACATTCCGTAAATTCGGTCTGGGTCGTATCAAGCTCCGTGAATTCGCCATGCGTGGTGAAATTCCGGGTATGACAAAAGCAAGCTGGTAATAGGAGAATATGCAATGAGTATGAGCGATCCTATCGCCGATATGCTGACCCGCATTCGCAACGCACAAGGCGTGCAAAAAACGACCGTGGCCATGCCATCGTCGAAAGTCAAAATTGCGATTGCCAACGTCCTGAAGGACGAGGGTTACATTGAAGATTTCGCTGTTGCCGAAGCTGGTGGCAAGGCGGAACTGAAGATCGGTTTGAAGTATTATGTTGGCCGTCCCGTTATTGAGCGCTTGGAGCGCGTGTCCCGTCCGGGTCTGCGCGTCTACAAGGGTAAAGACGAGATCCCTGTTGTGATGAATGGCTTGGGTGTGGCGATCGTGTCGACTCCGCAAGGCGTCATGACTGACCGCAAAGCACGCGCTACCGGTGTCGGCGGCGAAGTTATTTGCTACGTGGCTTAAGGAGTTACACATGTCTCGAGTAGCTAAAATGCCTATCGTAGTGCCAGCTGGCGCCGAAGTCGCCATCTCCGCACAAGCGATCACCGTAAAAGGCCCGCTGGGCGTACTTTCCCAGGCCCTCAACGGTCTGGTCAAAGTGGAAAACAATGCAGGAACCCTGAGTTTCGACGTGGCGAACGACAGCCGCGAAGCCAATGCCATGTCCGGCACGCTGCGCGCACTGGTCAACAACATGGTTGTTGGCGTCACCAAGGGTTTCGAGAAAAAGCTGAACCTGGTAGGCGTGGGTTACAAGGCGCAAGCTCAAGGCGACAAGCTGAATCTGTCCCTGGGTTTTTCGCACCCTGTAGTGCATGACATGCCAACCGGCGTTACCTGCGCAACACCAACCCCGACCGAGATCCTGATTAAAGGTATCGACCGTCAACAGGTTGGCCAGGTAGCCGCTGAAGTTCGTGCTTACCGCGCTCCTGAGCCTTATAAAGGCAAGGGCGTTCGCTATGCGGACGAAGTGGTTAAGCTTAAAGAAACCAAGAAGAAGTAATTAGGGGCTGACGATGGATAAGAAAGAATCACGGCTTCGCCGCGGACGCCAAACCCGCATCAAGATTGCGGAATTGAAAGTAAATCGCTTGTCGGTGCATCGCACCAACCTGCACATTTACGCCAACCTGATCAGCCCGGACGCTAAAGTCCTGGTTTCGGCCTCGACGGCTGAAGCGGAAGTTCGCGCTGAACTGGCAGGCCAATCCGGCAAAGGCGGCAATGCCGCTGCTGCAGCCTTGATCGGCAAGCGCGTCGCTGAAAAAGCGTTGAAAGCAGGAATTACCGAAGTTGCGTTCGACCGCTCCGGTTTCCGTTACCACGGCCGTGTGAAAGCGTTGGCAGAAGCCGCACGCGAAGCCGGTCTGAAGTTCTAAGGATCAATCATGGCAAAAATGCAAGCAAAAATGCAAAGCGACAAGCCGGATGATGGCATGCGCGAAAAAATGATCGCGATCAACCGCGTGACCAAAGTGGTCAAGGGTGGTCGTATCATGGGTTTCGCCGCGCTGACCGTAGTTGGTGATGGCGATGGCCGCGTCGGCATGGGCAAGGGCAAATCGAAAGAAGTGCCAGTGGGCGTGCAGAAGGCAATGGAAGAAGCCCGTCGCAACCTGATCAAAGTACCGCTCAAAAACGGTACCTTGCATCACACGGTTGTTGGTCGTCACGGCGCCTCCAAGGTCCTGATGAACCCAGCCAAGCCGGGTACTGGCGTTATCGCTGGTGGCGCAATGCGCGCTATCTTCGAAGTGATGGGCGTGACGGACGTGGTGGCGAAATCCACCGGTTCGAACAACCCATACAACCTGGTACGCGCTACGCTGGACGGCCTGTCGAAAATGAGCACTGCTTCCGATATCGCTGCCAAGCGCGGCAAGTCGGTCGAAGACATTCTGGCTTAAGGTGGACAAAATGACAAACACAGTCAAAGTGCAATTGGTCAAGGGCTTGATCGGTACGCGCGAATCGCATCGCGCTACCGTGCGCGGTCTGGGTCTGCGTCGTGTAAATTCGGTTTCCGAATTGCAAGACACCCCATCCGTACGCGGCATGATCAATAAAGTATCGTATCTCGTTAAAGTTGTCGGGTAAGCCTTCGGGCTTACACGAACGGAGCAAATCATGGAATTGAATACTATTGCACCAGCCGAAGGCGCTAAGCACTACAAGCGTCGCGTCGGTCGCGGTATCGGCTCCGGCCTGGGTAAAACCTCGGGTCGTGGTCACAAAGGTCAGAAATCGCGTTCGGGCGGCTTTCATAAAGTCGGTTTCGAAGGCGGTCAGATGCCTCTGCAACGCCGTCTGCCTAAGCGCGGTTTCAAATCGATGCACGCCACCTTCAAAGCTGAAGTGCGTCTGTCCGATCTGAACAACCTGGCTGTTGGCGATGTCGACATTCTGGTCTTGAAGCAAGCTGGCGTTCTGGGCGTGTTGGCCCGTGACGTGCGCGTGATCTTGTCCGGCGAAATCACCAAAGCGGTGAATTTGAAGGGCTTGAAAGTGTCCGCTGGCGCGAAAGCCGCCATCGAAGCAGCCGGCGGCTCGGTAGCCTGAGTTGACCGCTAACAGCTTGATCGGAGCGAAAATTGGCGACTAATCCACAACTTGCTAAAAGTGCAGCGGCCGGTTTCCCTTGGGGACGGCTCTGGTTTTTGCTTGGCGCATTGGTGGTTTATCGTATCGGTGCTCACGTCCCGGTTCCCGGGATTGACCCGACACAATTAGCCTCGCTGTTCAAGGAGCACGAAGGCGGCGTCCTGGGCATGTTCAACATGTTCTCGGGCGGTGCCTTGTCTCGTTTTACAGTGTTTGCGCTGGGTATCATGCCTTATATCTCGGCCTCGATCATCATGCAATTGCTGTCGATCGTGTCACCGCAGATGGAAGCGTTGAAAAAAGAAGGCGAAGCAGGTCGTCGCAAGATCACCCAGTACACCCGGTATTTCACGGTTGCCCTGGCACTGTTCCAAGCGTTAGGCATTGCAGTCGCACTGGAGTCGCAAGCTGGTCTGGTGTTGGAACCTGGTCTTGCATTCCGCTTCGTGACGGTCGTCACTTTGTTGACCGGAACAATGTTTTTGATGTGGTTGGGTGAGCAAATTACCGAGCGTGGCTTGGGGAATGGCATCTCGATCATCATTTTTGCCGGGATTGCAGCAGGTCTGCCGTCGGCGTTGGGTGGTTTGTTCACCCAGGTGTCGAATGGTTCGATCGGCAGCTTCAGCGCGATTTTCATCGTGATCCTGGTAGCACTGGTAACGTACTTCGTCGTATTCGTCGAACGTGGTCAGCGCAAAATATTGGTCAATTACGCGAAGCGCCAGGTAGGCAACAAGATTTATGGCGGTCAAACCAGCCATTTGCCGTTGAAGCTGAACATGGCCGGCGTGATCCCGCCGATCTTTGCTTCTTCGATCATCTTGTTCCCGGCCACTATCGTGGACTGGTTTTCAAAGGGCGCCGACAACGCTAACCCTGCGGTGCGGTTCTTGAAAGATTTGGCAGCATCGATGGGGCCTGGTGAGCCTATCCATGCGCTGTTGTACGCAGTGGCGATCGTGTTTTTCTGTTTCTTCTATACAGCGCTGGTATTTAACAGCAAGGAAACAGCGGATAACTTGAAGAAAAGCGGTGCGTTCATTCCCGGGATCCGTCCAGGCGAGCAGACAGCCCGTTACATCGACAAGATCCTGACACGCTTGACACTTGCCGGCGCAGTCTACATCACCCTGGTGTGTTTATTGCCGGAATTTATGCAAGCCCAGTGGAAAGTACCATTCTATTTCGGCGGTACTTCTTTATTGATTATTGTAGTTGTCACCATGGATTTCATGGCGCAAGTACAGAACTACGTGATGTCGCAGCAATATGATTCGCTGCTGCGCAAAGCAAATTTCAAGGGCGGAATTCCGACGCGTTAAGCGCGGTAAACATACCGAATGGCAAAAGACGACGTCATACAGATGCAGGGCGAGATTCTTGAGAATCTCCCAAATGCAACATTTCGAGTGAAGCTGGAGAACGGACACGTGGTGCTCGGGCATATTTCAGGTAAAATGCGGATGAATTATATTCGCATTCTCCCTGGAGACAAGGTGACGGTGGAGTTAACGCCGTACGACCTGAGCCGAGCCCGCATTGTGTTCCGTACCAAGTAACACACTGAATCAAACCAAAGAAGCGAAAGAAAGAGCCCAAAAATGAAAGTTCTCGCATCAGTCAAGCGGATCTGCCGCAACTGCAAGATCATCAAGCGCAAAGGCGTAGTCCGCGTTATCTGCGTGGAACCACGTCACAAGCAGCGTCAAGGTTAATCGAGGAATAACAAATGGCACGTATTGCAGGGGTTAATATCCCAAATCATCAGCATACCGTTATCGGCCTGACGGCCATCTACGGTGTGGGCCGTCCACGCGCAGAGAAAATCTGTGCATCGACCGGTGTAGCAACCAACAAAAAGATCAAAGATCTGGATGACAGCGAACTGGAAAAACTGCGCGATGAAGTAGGTAAATTCATCGTCGAAGGCGATCTGCGTCGTGAACTGTCCATGAACATCAAGCGTTTGATGGATCTGGGTTGCTACCGCGGCATGCGTCATCGTAAGGGTCTGCCTTGCCGTGGCCAGCGTACGCGTACGAACGCACGTACCCGCAAGGGACCGCGTAAAGCCGCTCAATCGCTGAAAAAATAATCCGCTAGGGAATAATTATGGCTAAGTCGCAAAATAACGCCGCATCAGCACGCGTGCGTAAAAAAGTTAAAAAGAACGTCGCTGAAGGCATCGCGCATGTCCACGCTTCGTTCAATAACACCATCATTACCATCACCGATCGTCAAGGCAATGCCTTGTCGTGGGCTACCTCCGGCGGTGCAGGCTTCAAGGGTTCGCGTAAATCGACCCCGTTCGCAGCGCAGGTCGCCGCGGAAGCCGCTGGTAAAGTGGCTGTTGAGTGTGGCGTGAAGAACCTGGAAGTGCGTATCAAGGGCCCAGGTCCTGGTCGTGAATCCGCCGTTCGCGCGCTGAACAACCTGGGCATCAAGATCACCGAGATCCAGGACGTGACGCCGGTACCGCACAACGGTTGCCGTCCACCGAAACGTCGTCGTATCTAAGATAGTGTTGCAGAGGGCGCTTCGGCGCCAGCTGCTTTGCTGTCTGTTGTAACTCAGTACAGTTGTGTGAAAACGCTGGAGCAGGGAGCCGGAAACGGTTATACTGCCCGGCTGTTCTTGCCTGTCAAATCCTGTTTGACGGGTTTTTCGTTTTCAGCCACCGTCTGATTGAAACCAAATCAGACTAGCGCCTAACCGCATCAGTGTGTTTGATCATGCATGTGGCTGGGGCGTTATCATTTAAAAAAAGGAAGTATCGTGGCACGTTATATCGGACCTAAAGCAAAACTTTCCCGCCGTGAAGGTACAGACCTGTTCCTGAAGAGCGCCCGTCGCTCGCTGGACAGCAAGTGCAAACTGGACGTCAAGCCAGGCCAGCACGGTGTCAAATCCGGCGCCCGCACCTCGGACTACGGTAACCAACTGCGCGAAAAGCAAAAAGTCAAGCGCATGTACGGCGTGCTGGAACGTCAATTCCGCCGCTACTTCGCTGAAGCAGACCGTCGTAAAGGCAACACCGGCGAAACGCTGTTGAAGTTGCTGGAAACGCGTCTGGACAACGTTTGCTACCGCATGGGCTTTGGCTCGACCCGCGCTGAAGCGCGTCAATTGGTCAGCCACAAAGCGTTCACCGTGAACGGTATCGTTGTGAACATCGCTTCGTACTCGGTCAAAGTTGGCGACATCATCGCTGTTCGTGAAAAATCGAAAAAGCAAGTGCGTATCGTTGAAGCACTGTCGCTGGCTGAACAAGTTGGCATGCCTAGCTGGGTTTCGGTTGATGCCAAGAAAATGGAAGGTACCTTCAAGTCCCTGCCAGAGCGTAACGAAATCGCTAACGACGTCAACGAATCGCTGATCGTCGAGCTGTACTCGCGTTAATAGTAGTCAGTAGCAAGATCTCCGCCCACTTTGCTTTTGTAAAGTGGGCGTTTCACTAATGCCATCAGCCTTATCGGTGTAATGAGCCGAGGGTATTGAAAAGGACATTTCATGCAAAACAGTTTGTTGAAGCCACGTATTATCGATGTTGAAGCTCTCGGTGCAGGTCACGCCAAGGTCGTGATGGAACCGTTCGAGCGCGGCTATGGCCACACATTGGGTAACGCGTTGCGCCGCGTTCTGCTGTCGTCGATGGTGGGCTACGCGCCGACCGAAGTGACGATCGCCGGCGTCGTCCACGAATATTCCTCCCTCGATGGCGTGCAAGAAGACGTCGTCGATCTGTTGCTGAACTTGAAGGGTGTGGTTTTCAAAGTCCACAACCGCGATTCGGTAACCCTGACCCTGAAAAAAGAAGGCGAAGGCGCGATCCTGGCCTCCGACATCGATCTGCCGCATGACGTCGAACTGATCAACCCTGACCACGTGATCGCCCACCTGACCGCTGGTGGCAAGCTGGACATGCAGATCAAGGTTGAAAAAGGCCGCGGCTACGTTCCTGGTAACGTGCGTCGCCTGTCGGAAGACACGAACAAGACCATCGGCCGCATCATCCTCGATGCATCGTTCTCGCCAGTGCGCCGCGTATCGTACTTCGTTGAATCGGCCCGCGTTGAACAGCGTACCGACCTGGACAAGCTGATCATCAACATCGAAACCAACGGCGTCATCTCGCCGGAAGAAGCGATCCGCCAGTCGGCCCGCGTCCTGGTGGACCAGTTGAATGTGTTCGCTGCCCTGGAAGGCACGGAAGCTGCCGCCGAAGCGCCATCGCGCGCTCCGCTGGTCGATCCTATCCTGTTGCGTCCAGTCGACGACCTGGAGTTGACCGTGCGTTCGGCGAACTGCCTGAAAGCGGAAAACATCTACTACATCGGCGACCTGATCCAACGTTCGGAAAACGAACTGCTGAAAACGCCAAACTTGGGCCGCAAGTCCCTGAACGAAATCAAGGAAGTGCTGGCATCGCGCGGCTTGACCTTGGGCATGAAGCTGGAAAACTGGCCGCCTGCCGGCCTGGAAAAGTAATTCGTAGTCGTAGCAAACTGCCTGGGACAGGTGTCCCAGGCTTTTATTTTTGAAGTACCAAACCGGTCCGCGATGAAGCCCAGGTTTCATTGATCGAAGAACTGGATTTAAACACTCACCGAAAGGATTTATCATGCGTCACGGTCACGGCCTCCGTAAACTGAATCGTACCTCGTCCCACCGTCTGGCAATGCTGCGCAACATGACAGTATCGCTGCTGCGTCACGAAGCGATCAAGACCACCCTGCCAAAAGCAAAAGAACTGCGCCGCGTTGTCGAGCCAATTCTGACCCTGGGCAAAACCGACTCCCTGGCAAACAAGCGTCTGGCCTTCAACCGCCTGCGCGACCGCGAAATGGTCGTCAAACTGTTCGCTGAACTGGGCCCACGTTTTGCCAACCGTAACGGTGGTTATGTGCGTATCCTGAAAATGGGTTTCCGCGTCGGCGATAACGCTCCTATGGCGTTCGTTGAACTGATGGATCGTCCAGATACGACCGAAGCAGTTGAAGTTGCTGGCGAGTAATCCCGGTAATTGCATCTGAGAAAGCCAGGCCTAGCCTGGCTTTTTTGTTTTCTGCTGCAGCTATCCTTGCTGCGGTGTACTATTCTTCTTTCGCGCCGGCCCGGCACAAGCGCTGCCTGCTCCGCGCGTCCTCCGTCGAATGGTCGAAAAGGTAGTTCATGTCCCGTTTCCCCTCCAGCGCCTCCGCGCGCGCCGCTCCACTACATCAACTGCTGATCTGGCTTGCCGCCTGTTTGCTGCTGGCCATGGCCGTCTTCGGCGCCAGTCATGCCCGCGCCGACGATGAATTCCTCGATCCGGAACTGGCTTTCAAGTTTTCCGCCCGCATGCAGGATCCGTCCACCATCGCCGTCACCTACGTGATCGCCGATGGCTACTATATGTACCACGAGCGCTTCAAGTTCGAGGTCGTGGGCGCCAAACTGGGCGCACCCGTGTATCCCGCCGGCAAGGTCAAGTTCGACGACACCTTCCAAAAGAACGTGGAAACCTTCCGCAAGATCCTGACGATCACCATTCCCGTCGAGGCGGCCGGCGCGTTCACCCTGAAGGCGACGGGACAGGGCTGCTCCGACAAGGGCTTGTGCTATGCGCCGCAGGATGCGACAGCCCAGCTGGTGGGCGGTGGCGGCGGCCAGAGCGTGGCGCCCGGCACGGGCCTGCCGTCGAAATTCGCCCTGCCGGCCGCGCCGGCAGTCGACACGGCGGCCGTCAACGGCCCGCAGGCGCAGGCGTCGCCCGGCGTGTCCGTGCTGAGCATTCCCCAGGCCGATATCACCAGCACGCCCGAGCCGGCCGCGGCGGCCCCCGTGGCGGCAAGCGCCGCGCCCGCGCAAAGCGAGATGGGCAAGATCGAAGCGGCTTTAAAGGGTGGCAAGTTGCTCGTCATCGTGCCCCTGTTCATGCTGCTGGGCCTGGGCCTGGCGTTTACGCCGTGCGTGCTTCCGATGGTGCCGATTTTGTCGTCGATCATCATCGGCGATGGCGCCAAGGTCAGCCGCTCGCGCGGCTTGCTGCTGTCGCTGACGTACGCGCTGGGCATGGCCATCGTCTACACGGCACTGGGCGTGGCGGCCGGCCTGGCGGGCGAAGGCCTGGCGGCGCAACTGCAAAACCCGTGGGTACTGGGCTTCTTTGCCCTGTTGATGGCGGGCCTGGCGCTGTCGATGTTCGGTTTGTATGAGCTGCAAGTGCCGGCTTTCCTGCAAGGCAAGCTGACGAGCGTATCGAACCAGCAATCGTCGGGCCGCCTGGCGGGCGTGTTCGTGATGGGCGCCATTTCCGCCCTGATCGTGGGACCCTGCGTGGCCGCGCCGCTGGCCGGCGCCTTGCTGTACATCAGCCAGACGCGCGACGTCGTCATCGGCGGCGGCGCCTTGTTTGCCATGGCGGTGGGCATGAGCGTGCCTCTGCTGCTGGTCGGCGTGTCGGCCGGTACCTTGCTGCCCCGCGCCGGCGCGTGGATGGACGCCGTCAAGCGCTTCTTTGGCGTACTGCAGCTGGGCGTGGCCTGGTGGCTGGTCTCGCCCGTGCTGCCAGGCGCCGTGCAGATGCTGGGCTGGACGGTCTTGTTCGTCGGCTATGGCATGTATTTGCTGGTGGGTAAGAGCGGCGCGCAACACGCCTGGGTGGCCAAGGCCTTCGGCCTTGTGTTTGCCGTGCTGGGCGCGATGCAGCTGGTGGGCGTGGCCAGCGGCGGCCGCGACCCGCTGGCGCCGCTGGCGCACCTCGGTGGCGGCCAGGCCCACGCGCAACCGTTTACGCGCGTGAAGACCGTGGCGCAGCTCGATGCGGCGCTGGCCCAGTTGAACGGCAAGCCGGCCTTGCTGGACTTTTATGCGGACTGGTGCGTGTCGTGCATCGAGATGGAAAAACTGACCTTCGTCGATCCCGCCGTGCGCGCGAAGATGGGACAAGCCGTGCTGCTGCAGGTGGACGTGACGGCCAATGATGCGGATGACAAAGCCATGCTGAAACGTTTTCAGCTGTTCGGCCCGCCGGGCATCATCATGTTCAACCCGCAGGGGCAGGAGATCGTCCAGTCGCGCGTGATCGGCTTCCAGAACGCTGCCACCTTCCTGACTTCCTTGCGCAAGCTCGACGAGTAGGACGGGCAGGTCGGGTAGGTCGGGGTAGGTCGGGTTAGCCCGCCAGGGCGTAACCCGACACCACCGCACACGTCAACGTTGTCGGATTACGGTCCTGCGGACCTAATTCGACCTACGTTCAGCCTGCTTTATGATGACCACCGCGATGGCCACCATGCTTGCCGCCCGGCACGCTGTCATCAAACACTTTCTTTTGCTCCGGCGTCAGCACGGCATAGAAGGTTTTCAGCGAGGCCAGGCGGCTTTCCTGGCTGGCGATGCGTTCCTTCGACATGGCGATCCATTGCTCCATGCGCTCCGGCGCCGACAGCTTGGCCATCGCTTCGCGCTTGGCTTTCCAGTCGCCCATCGGTTTTTTCGGCGCGCTGGCGGCCGTGAACGTGGCCCAGGCCGGTTCCTGCGCGGCCGTCAGCTTCAGCTTGTCGTGCAGGCGGGCCTGGTACTTGGCCATGCGTTCGGCCGGGTTGCTTGCGCGGTGCTGGCCGCGCTGGCCTTCATGTTGCATCTTGGTGCCGGCGGCAGGCGCGCTGGCGGCCGCTTCCTGGGCGTGGACGGTCAGCGATGCCGCACCCATGCCGAGTACGCTCATGGCGATGATCAAATTCTTGCGCAAGGTTGTCATTGAGGCGTTCATCTGGATTCCTTTGTAAAAGTGAGGGATGTGCATGCTGCTGCACATGAAGCCATGTTGGACGCGCCATGTTTCCCCGAAGTGTCCGCTGCCAGACAGTTTGTATCTATATGTTTCTTCGGGTCTTCTATATACAAGACGATACAAATGCGTTGTGCAAGGGCAGGGGAAGTGGGGATAATTCGTACCATGGAACCCACTTCTACAATTCTCATCGTCGACGACGACCGCGATATCCGCAGCTTGCTGGCGGACTACCTGGAAACGAATGCCTACCGCACCCTGGGCGCGGCAGATGGCACGGCCATGTGGAAAATCCTCGATGAAACGCGGCCCGACCTGATCGTGCTCGATTTGAACCTGCCAGGCGACGACGGCCTGACCTTGTGCCGCAAGCTGCGCGCCCAATCGACCGTGCCGGTGATCATGTTGACGGCGCGCAATGAGCCGCTGGACCGCATCCTGGGCCTGGAAATGGGCGCCGACGATTATCTGCCGAAACCGTTCGAGCCCCGTGAATTGTTGGCGCGCATACGCAGCGTGCTGCGCCGCAGCCACGCCATGCCGTCGAACGTGCCGTCGGACAAGGCCCAGCAAATCCGTTTTTCCGGCTGGACGCTGGACCTCACGGCGCGCCACCTGCTCAATCCCAGCGGCCTGGTGATCATGCTGTCGGGCGCGGAATTCCGTTTGCTGCGCGTCTTCCTGGAACACCCGAACCGCGTGCTGAACCGCGATCAGCTGCTGAACCTGACGCAGGGCCGCGACGCCGACCCGTTCGACCGCTCGATCGATATCCAGATCAGCCGCCTGCGGCAAAAGCTCGGTGAAGATGCCCGTTTGCCGCAGATCATCAAGACCGTGCGCAACGGCGGCTACGTGCTGGCCGGCCAGGTCAATGTGGAGCCGCACGCGTGAAGGCCTTCCTGGGATCGATGACGGGCCGTGTCTTCATGTTTTTGCTGATCGGCATCGTCGCTTCGGCCGCGCTGACGCAGTGGCTGGCCGTGGGCGAACGCCAGCGCGCCATCGAACAATACCGCGATTACCACGCCGTCGAGCGGGCCGAGCAGCTGGTGATGGCGGCCGATGTGGTGCCGCTGGCCTCGCGCGCCGCCTACCTGAAGGTGGCCAACAAGGGCAGCGTACGTCTGGAGTTGCGTCCCGACACGGAACATACGCCCGGCGCGCCGACGGAATTTTCCACCGCCCTGCAAGCCAAGCTGGGCGAGGGTTTCAAGGTCAGCGCGCTGGCCGAACGCCCGGACGCCTGCGTCAAGCCGCGCCAGTCGCCGGGCAAGTTCGGCGCCAAGCCATGGGGCGGTACCTGCGAAAACCTCGACGTGCGCATGCAGGATGGCCACGTGCTGCGCCTGATGGTCTTGCCGCCGCGCCAGCAGCCGCCGTTCAATGAACACAACGACTGGATGACCCTGCTGCCTTTCCTGATCAGCATCGCCATCCTGGCCTACCTCGTCACGCGCATGACCATGCGCCCGCTCAAGCAGCTGGCGCAGGCGGCGAAAGACCTGGGCAATGACATCAACCACCCGCCGCTGACCCTGTCCGGGGCCAGCGAGATCCGCCAGGCCAGCGCCGCCTTCAATGCCATGCAGGCGCGCATCCGCCAGCACATTTCCCAGCGCACGCAAATGCTGGCCGCCATCACGCACGATTTGCAGACGCCGCTGACGCGCCTGCGTCTGCGTCTGGAGAAAGTGGCGGATACGGAACTGCATGACCGCCTGGTGGGCGACCTGTCGGCCATGCAGAGCATGGTCAAGGAAGGGCTGGACCTGGCCCGCTCGATGGATAGCACGGAAGCGATGCAGGCGCTCGATCTCGATTCCCTGTTGGATAGCGTCTGCTCCGACGCGGCCGATGCCGGCCAGAAAGTCACCCTCAGTGGACAGGCAGGCATGGCCTTGATGGCGCGCCCGATCGCCATGCGGCGCTGCCTGGTGAACTTGATCGACAATGCCGTCAAATACGGCCAGTACGCGCAAGTGACCGTCGAGCGCATCGCCGGTGCCGCACGCATCCGCATCCGCGATGGCGGGCCGGGTATTGCGCCCGATCAACTGGCCAAGGTGTTCGAACCGTTTTACCGGATAGAAACCTCGCGCTCGCGCGAATCGGGCGGCACGGGCCTGGGCCTGACCATCGCGCGCAATATCGCCGAGCAGCATGGCGCCACGGTCTTGCTGGCCAATCATGTCGACGGTGGACTGGAAGTCACCCTCATCGTGCCAGAGTATTACGCAGGAAAGTGAGCATTTCCATGCGACAATATTGCGCGTTAGGCCTCCCTGGCAACTACATTCAACCTGCAGCCCTGCGCTGCGACAGCGTGACAGAACAATGAAAAAGACTAGTCTGGCAATCCTCGTGGGTGCTGCCCTGTGTATCGGTGGCGGCATCTGGTATTTCAATCATCAGCCAGGCAAAGCAGCCGCTGGGCAGGATGGCAAAGGGGGCAAGGGCGGGCAGGCGCCGACGACGGTGAGCGTGGTCGCGCCCGTGCGCCAGGACGTGCCGATGCTGCTGCAAGCCAATGGCAGCGTGACGCCGATCAGCAGCGTCGACCTGCATCCGCAGACGACCAGCACGATTACCAAGGTGCACATCCGCGAAGGCCAGTTCGTCAAGCAGGGCGAGCTGATGTTCACGCTGGACGCCCGCAGCGAGCACGCGAATGTCGATAAGGCGCAGGCGCAGGTGCTGCGTGACCGCGCCTCGGTAGCCGATCTCGAACGCCAGCTTAAGCGCAACCAGGATTTGCTGAGCAAGAATTTCATCGCCCAGGGCGCCGTGGACACCCTGCAAAGCCAGCTCGACGCGGCACGCGCTTTGCTGGCCGCTGACCAGGCCGCCTTGCGCGCCGCCCAGGTCGACTCCAGCTACACCGTCTTGCGCGCGCCGCAGAGCGGCCGCGTGGGCGCCATCAATGTGTATCCGGGCAGCCTGGTGCAGCCGGCCACGTCGCTGACCAGCATCACCCAGCTCGACCCGATCGACGTGGTCTTTACCTTGCCGGAAAGCAGTCTGTCGGGCTTGCTGGCGGCGCAGAAGGCGGGCGAGGTGCCTGTCAAGGCGCTGCTGTCGGACGCGGGCGGCAAGCAGTTGGAAGGTAGACTGAACTTTATCGACAATGCCGTCGATCCCGCCACCGGCGTGATCAAGGTCAAGGCCCGCTTCAACAATGGCGGCACCGACCTGTGGCCAGGCCAGTACGTGAATACGCAGCTGACCGTGCGCACCCTCAAGGATGCGCTCGTCATTCCGCAAAACGCCATCATCACGAGTACCACCGGCACCTTTGTGTACGCGATGGAGGCGGACAACACAGCCAGGATGCGCAAGATTGCCCGCGTGTATGCATTCGGACCGAGCGCCGTCGTCACCGGCTTGGCGGGCGATGAAAAAGTCATCGTCGACGGCAAGCAGAACTTGCGCCCGGGTAGCAAGGTGCGCCTGGCGGAAAAACACAAGGCCGCTGACGGCGCCGCCGTACCGCAGGGCAAGCCAGCATGAACCTGTCCGAACTGAGCATCCGCCGCCCCGTCATGGTGGTGCTGCTATCCCTCTCCATCATCCTGGCCGGCGTGCTGGCCTACCTGCAAATTCCCGTGGCGGCGTTGCCGAGCTACAACACGCCCGTCATCAACGTCAGCGCCGACCTGGCTGGTGCCAGCCCGGAAACCATGGCGTCCTCGGTGGCCTTGCCGCTGGAAAAGCAGTTTTCCACCATTTCAGGCTTGAGCCTGATTACCTCCACGAGTACCCTGGGCAATACCTCGCTGACCCTGGAGTTTGACGCCAGCATCAATGTCAACGAGGCGGCCGTCGACGTGCAGGCGGCCCTGCTGCGCGCGCAGCGCCAGTTGCCGACGGAAATGACGGACTTGCCGTCTTACCGCAAGGTCAATCCGGCCGATGCGCCGGTGCTGTTCATCCAGATGACGTCGCCCTCGCTGAACTTGTCGGACCTCAACGATTATGCGGAAAACCTGATCGCGCCCAGCCTGTCGACCTTGCCTGGCGTAGCCCAGGTCATCGTCAATGGCCAGAAACGCTTCGCCGTGCGCGTGCGCGCCCGTGCCGACCTGATGAATGCGCGCAACCTGACGATGGACGAGCTGGCTGTTGCCTTGCGCACCTCGAACACGAATTCCCCGCTGGGCATCCTTGACGGCCCCAGCCAGACCCTGACCATCCAGGGTAATCCGCAAATGATGAAAGCGGCTGATTTTGCCGAATTGATCATCGCCAGCCGCAACGGCCAGCCCGTGCGCCTGAAAGACGTGGCCGAGGTGGAAGACAGCTTTCAATCGATCAAGTCCGTCGGCAGTTTCAACGGCGAGCGCTCGATCAGCCTGATGGTGCAGCGCCAGCCGGACGCCAACACCGTGCAAGTGGTCGATGGCGTGCGCCGTTTGCTGCCGGGCTTCAAGGAGCAATTGCCGCAGTCGATACAAATCAGCCTGGTCAACGACCGTTCGCTGTCGATCCGCGAAGCCATCCACGACGTCAATCTGACCCTGGCCCTGACGGTGGTGCTGGTGGTGCTGGTGATCTTTTTGTTCCTGCACCGCGCGGCAGCGACCTTCATTCCGGCCGTCACCATGCCGATCTCGCTGCTCGGCGCGCTGGCTCTGCTGTACTGGCTCGGCTACAGCCTCGACAACGTGTCCCTGCTGGGCATCACCCTGGCCGTCGGTCTCGTCGTCGACGATGCCATCGTGGTGCTGGAAAACATCGTGCGCCATATCGAGATGGGCAAGAAACCGATACGCGCAGCCCTCGAAGGGGCGAAAGAGATGGGCTTTACCATCATCTCGATTTCCGTTTCGCTGGTGGCCGTGTTCATTCCCATCTTCTTCATGCCGGGCGTGATCGGCTTGCTGTTCCACGAGTTTGCCGTCGTCGTCTCGCTGGCCGTGCTGGTGTCCGCCGTCGTGTCGCTGACCCTGGTGCCGATGCTGGCCAGCCGCTTCCTGCCGGCCGATTCGCGCGAGCACAATGACAGCGACCCCAGCCATGGCGAGAAAACCTTCATCGGCCGCCATTTCGAAGCGGGTTTCACGAAATTGCGCAACGGCTATGTGCATCTGCTCGACAAGGCCCTGGCGCACCGCAACGTGGTGCTGTTCGTTGCCGTATGCACCTTTGCGCTGACGGTGCTGCTGTACGCGACCATTCCCAAAGGTTTCTTCCCCGAGGAAGACCTGGGCCAGATCCAGGTGAATACGGAAGCGTCTGAAGACATCTCATCTGCGGCATTGCAGGACTTGCAAGCGCGCGTGGCGGCCGTGCTCAAGGCGGACCCGAGCGTGCAGGACGTCACGTCGTTCGTCGGCGGCGGCAACACGGGCCGCATGTTCATGGTGCTGAAACCGCGCAACGAACGGCCGAAAATGCCCGTGGTGCTGGAAAACCTGCGCCGCGCGACGAGCGCCGTGCCCGGGATGGCCGTGTATTTCCGTCCCGTGCAAAACTTGCAGCTGGGCGGACGCCAGAGCAAGAGCCGCTACCAGTACACCTTGCAAAGCGTCAGTCCCGACGCCTTGAATGACTGGGCGGAAAAGTTTATTGCAGGCATGCGCGCCGACCCGGCCTTCCGCGACGTCACCAGCGATTCGCAGATCAAGGGCTTGCAGGCGTCGCTCCGGATCGACCGCGACAAGGCCAATCTGCTGGGTGTGCAGATGTCCGACATCCGCACGGCCCTGTACAGCGCCTTTGGCGAGCGGCAAGTATCGACCATCTATTCATCGGCGGCCAGCTATTACGTGATCCTGGAAGCGGCCACGGCGGACCGCCAGTATGACGATGCGCTCACGCGCGTCTCCGTGCGCAGCAAGTCGGGCGAGCTGGTGAAACTGTCGAGTATTGCTTATGTGGAACGCACGATCGGTCCCACCTCCGTCAATCACCAGGGGCAACTGCAAGCCGTGACCATCGCCTTCAACCTGGCGCCGGACGTGCCGCTGGGCATCGCCACAGGCAAGATCGACGCGATGGCCAAGGACATGAGCTTGCCGGCCTCCATCATCACGCGCTATGGCGGCGACGCGGCCGTGTTCCAGAGCTCGCAATCGAGCCAGATCATCCTCATCATTGCCGCGCTGGGCGTGATCTACGTGCTGCTCGGCGTGCTGTATGAAAGCTATATCCACCCGCTGACCATCCTGGCCGGATTGCCGTCGGCGGCCGTGGGGGCGCTGCTGACCCTGCGCCTGTTCGGCATGGACCTGACCATGATCGCCATCATCGGCATTTTGATGCTGATCGGCATCGTCAAGAAAAACGCCATCATGATGATCGACTTCGCCCTGCATGCGCAGCGCAATGAAGGCATGAGCCCGCCTGAAGCCATCCGCCAGGCCTGCATCCTGCGTTTTCGTCCCATCATGATGACGACGGCGGCGGCCCTGATGGGCGCCTTGCCGATCGCCCTGGGCCTGGGCGCCGGCGCCGAGCTGCGCCAGCCGCTGGGCCTGGCCGTGGTCGGTGGATTGCTGTTTTCGCAAGTGATTACCCTGTTCATCACCCCCGTCATCTATTTGTTCCTGGACAAGTACAGCGGCACGGGGCCGATGACGGACGAGCAACTGGTGGCGCTCGACAACCAGGCCTGAGCCGCCACACGGCCCCTACCGGCGCCCCGTTCCTCAGTGAATGCGGCGCCGGTTTTGTATGGGCGGTGATACATACGGTAACAACCGTCAAGGGACGGCTCGGGTACTCTGGTCAGCGCTGCAAGGAATGTCGCTATCCTGTACGCTTCGGGTTGGAAAGGCCGAGGAAGTGTTCCCAAAAGCAAGGGACTCTGGCACTATGGCTGCCCTGTAATGTTATTTCTTCGCTACACAGAAAGCACGATTCATTTTGCATGACACGACCCATTTGATGGCTGCCGATTCCGATGTTTGCCCCACCTGCGGGCAAGTAATCCAGCCGCCACCGGCCTACGGGTCCAGGACCAGCACCACGCGCAAGGTTGCGCTCGGCGTGTCCGTCTTGCTGCACGTGCTGCTGGCGGCGTATGTGCTGCTGCGCAGCGACACCATCGAAAAGATTCCGCCGTCGAAGAAGGAAAGCGCGATGGTCTACATCGCGCCGCTGAAAGACAAGCCGCAACCGAAGCCGCAGCCGAAACCCACGCCCAAGCCGAAGGACACGAAAGTGGCCAAGGTGAAACCGCCGCCGGCCCCGAGCAAGCGCGTGGTCACAAAAGATGTGCCGCGCGACAAGCCGAAACTGGAAACATTCACGCCGCCGCTGGTATCGAAAGTGCCGCTGCCGCCGCCGCCCGCTGAAGACATGAGCTCGATGATCGAGCAGCGCCGCAAGCAGCGCGAGGCGCAGAACCCCGCGCCGCCGGCCGAGGAAAGCGAAAACGACCGCGCCATGCGCGTGGCCAAGGCGAATATCGCCGGCGCGCAGGGACGCAATTCCGGCAGCGACCGCGAGGATTCGGGCGGCGTGTTTTCCATCGTCAACCAGACCTCGTTCAGCGCGGAAGTCAAGTTCAAGGGCTGGAACGGCAATTTCAAGCGCAACTGGCTGAAGCAGGAAAAAGTGGAACTGGGCAATGAACCCGATATCGAGACGGCCATCATCAAGAAGATGATCCAGCTGATCCGTGCCGAAAAGCCCGGCGATTTCGTCTGGGAATCGCGGCGCCTGGGACGCAACGTCAACCTCAGCGCCAGGGTGGAAGACACGGCCGAGTTGACTGCCTTCCTGCGCCAGGAATTCTTTTCCGAGAAGCGGCCAGGCCCGGGACGGCGCTAGGCGTTCGGCACCCGCGCAATAAAAAAGGCTGCACCGTGTGAACGGGCAGCCTTTTTTTACGCAGCGTTGATCTCGATCAAGCCGGCTTGTCCGACTCCGGCTCGACGTCGTCTTCCATGTCGATCAGGTCGACCATCTGGGCCGCGCCGTCTTCGCTGATGCCGGCCAGTTCCATGATCTTGTCGTTGGCTTCGTCGATGCCGACTCTTTTCAAGGCCGAGAACAGTTGCACGGTGAACGGGAAGCCGACGCCGTCTTCATCCACATAGCTGTCGAGCTTGGCTTTCGCCTGGCGCAGTGCGTTGACCGATTCATTGCGGTTCAGCTTATCGACTTTCGTCAGGATGCAGTGGATCGGTTTGCCCGTCGGGGCGAACCATTCCAGCATCTGGATGTCCAGGTCGGTGAAGGGACGGCGCGAATCCATGATCAGGATCAAGCCGGCCAATTGCTCGCGGCGCTGCACGTAGTCGCCCAGCAGGCGCTGCCAGTGCAATTTCGCCGAGCCCGATACTTCCGCGTAGCCGTAGCCCGGCAAGTCGACCAGCAGGCATTCGATCTCTTCGACGATGGTGGCATCCTTGCGGTGCTGCGCCACGTGGGCGCCGCCGATGGAGAAGTAGTTGATGTGCTGGGTACGGCCAGGTGTCTTGGAGGCGAACGCCAAGCCTTTCTGATTACACAAGATATTGATGGCGGTCGATTTACCGGCATTGGAGCGGCCGGCAAAGGCGATTTCCGGCACCGTGGTATCGGGCAGGTCACGCAATTGGTTGACGGTCGTAAAGAAGCGGGCTTGCCAGAGTTTTGACATGGGAGTAGTAAAGCAACAAAAGGGAGCGATAAGGGAGCGATAACGCCAAGAAGCTATTGTACAATAAGGGGTTGTTTATTGTTGCCGGCGTAGCAGCGATGCGGCTTGCGGCCCTGAAAATAAAGCAAAAATCCCCAGGGCGCGGCAATGTCCACCACTAATTTCTCACTGTCTCAGGGTGCCTGAATGAATCGTGCGTTTTCACCGTTTATCAAATCCATGCTGCTCGCTTTGCTGGCTGTATCGGCAACTGCCTCCGCGGTCGAAGCACCGAAACCGGCCGTCAAGGCTGACGCTGCCAAGGGCGCTACCCTGTACGCCGATGGCGATGCGGCGCGCGGCCTGCCTGCCTGCGTCTCCTGCCATGGCGCGGCCGGCAATTCGACCATCACGGTCAATCCGAAGCTGGCCGGTCAGCACGAAAGCTATATCTACAAGCAACTGGTCGACTTCACCACGCCGGAGCGCAACCAGCCCGTCATGACGACGTACGCGAAGATGCTCAGCGACGCCGACAAGAAGAATATCGCCGCCTACCTGGGCGCGCAGCTGTCCAAGCCGGGCGCCGCGAAAAACAAGGATACGATCGACCTGGGCAAGAAAATCTACCGTGGTGGCATTGCTTCCAAGCAAGTTGCCGCCTGCGCCAGCTGTCATGGCGCGACGGGCAATGGCATTCCCGTCCAGTATCCGCGCATCGCCGGCCAGCACCAGGATTACACGGTGGCCCAGCTGACGATGTTCCGCAGCACCAAGGCGGACGCCCGCAAGAACAGCGCGCAAATGCACACCATCGCCGCCCGCATGTCGGATGACGAGATCGCCGCCGTGGCCGACTATATTGCCGGCCTGAAGTAAGTTTTCATAGTGGCAAGACATTGCCAGGCGCAGCAGCGCGCGTGAACAAGGGCGGCCGTTTCCACAGGCTGCCCTTTTTCATGGCAGGGGCCAAACAGGAGTATGCTGCCGCCTTGCGCGGAGAAACACTCTGCTCCATGCCTACATTTTCTTGAAGATTGCATATCCCGTATGAGTATCCACGTATGAGCACTGGCACGACCGGAATCGAGTTAAAGACCCAACGCCGCAGCCTGGCTGAATTCGTCGAGCTGGTCTCGTCGATGCGCTTTGCCATCAGCCTGCTGACCCTGATCGCCGTCGCGTCCATCATCGGCACCGTGCTCAAGCAAAACGAGCCCATGCCCAATTATGTCAACCAGTTCGGCCCGTTCTGGTTCGCCGTGTTCGACAAGCTGAGCCTGTATTCCGTGTATTCGGCCTGGTGGTTCCTCGTCATCATGGGCTTCCTCGTCGCCTCGACCTCGCTGTGCATCGTGCGCAATGCGCCGAAGATGCTCAAGGACATGCGCAGCTGGCGCGAAACCGTGCGCGAGCAATCGCTGCGCAATTTCCACCACAAGCTGGAATGGCAGGCACCGCTGCCGCGCGCCGTGCTGGCGCAGCAGATGGTGATGCGCCTGAAAGACGCCGGCTACGGGGCCAAGGTGGTCGAGAAGGACAACGCCACCCTGGTGGCGGCCAAGCGGGGCGCGGCGAATAAATGGGGCTATATCTTTGCCCATGGCGCCATCGTCATCATTTGCGTGGGCGGCTTGCTCGATTCGGAAATGCCGATCCGCGTACAGCAATGGTTCTTTGGCAAGACGCCGTTTTCCGGCAGCGGCGTGATCGCCGATATTCCCGCCCAGCACCGCTTGAGCCTGTCGAACCCTACTTTCCGCGGCAATACCATGATTCCGGAAGGCTCGTCGAGCAACACGGCCATCATTCCCCAGGCCGATGGCGTGCTGATCCAGGATCTGCCCATCACCATCCTGCTGAAGAAATTCCACATCGATTTCTACAGCACGGGCATGCCCAAGCTGTTCGCCAGCGATGTCGTCATCACCGACCATGCAACGGGCGAGACGTTCCCTGCAACCATCAAGGTCAACCAGCCGCTGCTGTACAAGGGCCTGGCCCTGTACCAGTCCAGCTTTGAGGATGGCGGCAGCAAGCTCAAGTTGACGGGCTATCCCATGACGGGCAAGACGACGAAACGCTTCGATATCGGCGGCGAAGTGGGCGGTAGCACGCCGCTCGAGCGCAGCGACGGCAATTCCTACACGGTGGAATGGTCGGGTTTCCGTCCCTTCAACGTGGAAAACCTCAGCGCGGGCCAGGACGTGCGCGCCGTCAACAAGACGGAAAGTTTCAACGAGAAATTCTCCGTGGGCCTCGATAAACGCCTGGGATCGGCGGCGAAAAACGCCAACAACAAGGATCTCAAGAACGTGGGGCCGTCGGTGCAATACAAATTGCGCGACAAGACGGGCCAGGCGCGCGAGTACCAGAACTATATGCAGCCCGTTACGGTCGATGGCACGACGGTGTTCCTGGCCGGCATGCGCGTCAACCCCAGCGACCCGTTCAGCTATCTGCGCATTCCCGCCGATGACAATGTCAGCGTGAATGAGTGGATGCGCTTGCGTGCCGCGCTGCAAGATCCCGCGCTGCGCCAGCAGGCGGCCGCCCGCTATGCGGCGCGCGCGATGCCGCAGGCGAACGCGGAAGCCTTGCGCGGCCAGTTGCAGGAATCGGCGGCGAAAAGCCTGGGCATCTTTGCCGGCAATGGACAAGAGGGCGGTTTCCTCGCCATTTCGCGTTTCCTGGAGAAAATTCCTGCCGCCGAGCAAGAAAAGGCGGCCGATATCTTCATGAAAATCCTCAATGGCAGCCTGTGGGACTTGTGGCAGGCGGCGCGCGCCCAGGATGGCTTGAAAGCCATCGAGGCCGATGACAAGCACGGCCGCTTCCTGCAGCTGGCCACGAATGCGCTGTCCGACAGCTTCTTCTATGGCGCGCCCGTGTACCTGCAACTCGACGACTTTACGGAAATCAAGGCGTCCGTGCTGCAGGTGACGCGTTCGCCGGGCAAGAGCGTGGTCTACCTCGGTTGCCTGTTCCTCGTGATCGGCGTATTTTCCATGTTTTATATCCGCGAGCGCCGCCTGTGGGTGTGGATCAAGGATGGTGAGGGCGGCAGCGAGGCCCTGATGGCCATGAGCACGCAGCGCAAGACGCTGGATTTTGAAAAAGAATTTGAGACTTTGAAGGCAAAGCTGCCGCAATCGGCGTAAGCTGCGCTGTGTCCGGGACGCTGCAGCGTTGCCGCGGGAATGGAGAAAATGATGGAATTGGCAAACAAGCAAATATATACGCAGGAACCAGGATTTTTCAAGCGCCTGAGCCTGATCGATTGGCTGTATGGCGCCGGCTTGCTGGCCGCCTCGCTGTTCGGCCTGATGCGTTTTGGCGCCTTCATGGATATCTATGAAAAGGTCATCCTGCTGGCCGCGGCGCCCACGTTCGCGTGGCTGGGCTGGTACTGGAAGCCCGTGCGCTGGCTGATCCCGCTGGCGGCCGTGCTGTCGCTGTTCGCCATCGAGCTGTACGCGGGCCACCTGGACATGGCGAACCAGAAATTCTTCCTGAAGTACATCTTGTCGAGCCAGTCCGCCATCCTGTGGATGGGCACCCTGTTCGTGCTGTCGACCTTGTTCTACTGGATCGGCCTGGTGGCGCGTTCGGAATTCGGCTCCTCCGTCGGCTCCCTGCTGTGCTGGGCCGGCGTGGTGCTGGGCCTGACGGGCATGCTGGTGCGCTGGTACGAGTCTTACCTGATCGGTGCCGACGTGGGCCACATCCCCGTGTCGAACCTGTATGAAGTGTTCATCCTGTTTTCCCTGATCACGGCCATGTTCTACCTGTATTACGAGCAGCACTATGCGACGCGCCAGCTGGGCGCCTTCGTCATGCTGGTCATTTCGGCGGCCGTCGTGTTCCTGATGTGGTACACGGTCACGCGCGACGCGGCCGAAATCCAGCCGCTGGTGCCGGCACTGCAAAGCTGGTGGATGAAGATCCACGTGCCTGCCAACTTCATCGGCTACGGCACGTTCGCCCTGTCGGCCATGGTGGCGGCGGCCTACCTGCTCAAATCGAGCGGTTATCTGGTCGACCGCCTGCCGTCGCTGGAAGTGCTCGACGACGTCATGTACAAGGCTATTTCCGTGGGCTTCGCTTTCTTCACGGTGGCGACCATCCTGGGCGCCCTGTGGGCGGCCGAAGCGTGGGGCGGCTACTGGTCGTGGGACCCGAAGGAAACGTGGGCGCTGATCGTCTGGCTCAACTATGCAGCCTGGCTGCACATGCGCTTGATGACGGGCTTGCGCGGCCGCGTCGCCTCGTGGTGGGCGCTGGTGGGCTTGCTGGTGACGACGTTTGCCTTCCTGGGCGTGAATATGTTCCTTTCAGGTTTGCACTCTTACGGCAAGCTGTAACGGTTTTCTGCATGACAGAAGCGTCATGAACGGCCCGGAAAAACTGGTGTAAGGTATATCCAATCACCTTTTTCCGGAGCCGCCATGTTGATCCAGCGCAGTCCCAACGGCATCGAGTTGCCGTATTCTTCCGAAATCACGCCGCGCGCCGTGTTTGAATCGCGCCGCAGCTTCATCAAGCAAGTGGCGCTGGGCTCGATCTCCAGCGCGGCCTTGCTGGAAATGGCCAGCCGCGAAGCGTTCGCGCAAGGCACGAATCCCAAACTGGTAGCCAAGCTCAATTCCGCCTATTCGGCGCTGGACAAGCAGACGGCCTATAAAGACGCTACCAGCTACAACAATTTCTACGAATTCGGCACGGACAAGAGCGACCCGGCGCAAAACGCGGGCACCCTGCGCACACGGCCGTGGACGGTCAGCATCGAAGGCGAAGTCAAGAAACCGATGACCCTGGACCTCGACGCGCTGCTGAAGCTGGCGCCGCTGGAAGAGCGCGTCTACCGGCTGCGCTGCGTGGAAGGCTGGTCGATGGTCATCCCGTGGGTCGGTTACTCCTTTTCGGAAATCATCAAGAAGGTCGAGCCGACGGGCAATGCCAAGTACGTGGAATTCATCACCCTGGCCGACAAGAAGCAGATGCCGGGCGTGGGCAGCCGCGTGCTGCAGTGGCCCTATACGGAAGGCTTGCGCATCGACGAAGCGAACCATCCGCTGGCGCTGCTGACCCTGGGCATGTATGGGGAAACCTTGCCGAACCAGAACGGCGCGCCCGTGCGCATGGTCTTGCCATGGAAATATGGTTTCAAATCGGCCAAATCCATCGTCAAGATCCGTTTCGTCAAGGAACAGCCGCGCACGTCCTGGAACTTGTCAGCGCCGTCCGAATACGGTTTTTATTCGAACGTGAACCCGAACGTCGATCATCCGCGCTGGTCGCAGGCGTCCGAACGGCGCATCGGCGAAGACGGTTTTCTCGCGCGCAAGCGCAAGACCCTGATGTTCAACGGCTACAACGATGTCGCTTCCTTGTACGCGGGCATGGATCTGAAGAAGTTCTTTTAAGGAAAGACCATGGCCATCAATCCCTCGACCAGGCAGTTGTCGCTGTTGAAAAGCCTGATCTTTTTGCTGGCGCTGCTGCCATTCGCGCGCATGGTCTGGCTGACGTACACGGGCCAACTGGTGGAGCCGCTGGAATTCATCACGCGCGGCACGGGCGACTGGACCCTGTATTTCCTGTGCATCAGCCTGGCGGTGACGCCCTTGCGGCGCTTCACCCAATGGAATTGGCTGATCAAGCTGCGGCGCATGCTGGGCCTGTTCGCGTTTTTCTACGCGGCGCTGCACTTCACCACGTTTTTATGGTTCGATCACTTTTTCGATCTGCAGGAAATGTGGAAGGATGTGCTCAAGCGGCCGTTCATCACGGTGGGCTTCATTGCCTTTGTGTTGCTGATTCCGCTGGCCGTGACGAGCACGAACGGCATGGTCAAGCGCCTGGGCGGCAAGCGCTGGCAGTGGCTGCACCGGCTGATCTATGTGATCGCGCCGCTCGGCATTTTGCACTTCTGGTGGATGAAGGCGGGCAAGCACAATTTCGCGCAACCGATCCTGTTCGGGTGTATCGTCGCGCTACTGCTGTTAATTCGCGTATATTTTGCCTGGAATAAGCGCGTCAAAACTGCCAGGGCGGCGCATGCCGCCACCCCGGTGCGTTCCGTTTAGGTCGCTGGCACGATGACGGGCGGCGGCGGCACGGGGGCCGGTTCGACGGGGCCTTTCGCCGGTGCGCCCTTGGCCGCTGGCGGCTTGGGCAGGTACAGTGGACCGGGCTGGCCGCAGCCGGCCAGGACGCTAGAAACCACAATGGCGATGCCGATATAAAACGCTGAGGATGACTTCACGATTAGAATCACGGTTTGATTAAGATCTTTGGAGTGTAGCATGAGCGAATCGGAATTCCTGGCCCTGGCCGAAGCCACCCTGACCCAGATCGAGGCGGCGCTGGACCGGCTGAACGATGAAGATGTGCTCGACGTCGAATGCAGCCGCAGCGGCAATGTGCTGGAAATCGAGTTCATCGATAACGGCACGAAAATCATCGTCAACAGCCAGGCTCCCATGCGTGAAATGTGGGTGGCCGCCCGTTCCGGCGGTTTCCACTACAAGCGCGTGGGCGACGAGTGGATCAACACGCGCGACGGCTCGGAACTGTTTGCGGCCTTGTCCAGCATGGCCAGTGAGCAGGCCGGCGCGCCCGTGGTGCTGAAGTAACTTTCACCGCGGCAATAAAAAAGGGCAGCCTGCATGGGCTGCCCTTTTTGCTTGCGTAGGTCGGATGAGCGGGGCAATGCCACGCGTAATCCGACAACATGTGGCGCCGGCGTGGTGTCGGGTTGCGGCCTGCGGCCTAACCCGACCTACTCCATGCGCTGCCGTCAGAATAACTCGTTCTTGACGGCTTCCTTGGCTTTTTCTTCCTCCGGCGTGCCGCGCGCCGCGCCTTCCAGGCTGCCCACGCCCGTGCCCGGCGGATTTTCCGCATAGTAGTACTCGTCGCCCACGTGGATCAGGCCTTCCGGCACGGCGCGTTCCTCGACGGGAATACTTTTCAGGGCTTTCGCCATGTAGCTGATCCAGATCGGCAAGGCCAGGCCGCCGCCCGTTTCCCGGTTGCCCAGGTTGCGCGGCTGGTCGTAGCCGATCCAGGCGATGCCCACCAGCTTGGCCTGATAGCCGGCGAACCACGCGTCGATGGAATCGTTGGTGGTACCCGTCTTGCCTGCCAGGTCAGGGCGCTTCAGGGCCATGGCCTTATTTGCCGTGCCGAAGCGTACGACGTCGTTGAGCATGCTGTTCATCATGAAGGCATTGCGCTCGTCGATGACGCGGTTGGCTTCCTCGCCGGCCAGGTCCGGCTTGGCTTGCGACAGGATATTGCCGTCGCTATCGGTCACCTTGGCGATCAGGTACGGGTTGATCTTGTAGCCGCCGTTGGCGAAGACGGCATACGCGCCGGCCATCTGCAGCGGCGTGACGTTGCCGGCGCCCAGGGCCAGGGTCAGGTACGGCGGGTTCTTGTCCGCGTCAAAGCCGAAGCGCGTCGCGTATTCCTGACCATACTTGGCGCCGATCTTGTGCAGGATGCGGATGGAAATCATGTTCTTCGATTTCATCAAGCCCTTGCGCATGGTCATCGGGCCGTCGTATTTGCTGTCGTAGTTCTTCGGTTCCCACGCCTGGCCGCCCGTCTGGCCCGCGTCGAACGAGATCGGCGCATCGTTGATGATGGTGGCCGGCGACAGGCCCCGTTCCAGCGAAGCGGAATAGATGAAGGGCTTGAATGCCGAACCGGGCTGGCGCCACGCCTGCGTGACGTGGTTGAACTTGTTGCGGTTGTAATCGAAGCCGCCCACCATGGCGCGGATGGCGCCGTCCGTGGTGCTGGCCGAGACGAACGCCGATTGCACTTCCGGCATCTGCGTCAGGACCCAGGCGTTGTTTTCCTGCATGACGCGGATCACGGCGCCGCGCTTGATGCGGCGGTTCGGCGCCGCTTTTTCCGATAGCCAGGCCGCGCCGAAGGTCAGGCCGGGGCCGGTGATGGTGATTTCCTCGCCGGCCGAGGTGACTGCCTGCAGCGATTTGGGCGAGGCTTGCAGCACCATGGCGGCGATGATGTCGTCGCTGTCCGGGTGGTCGGCCAGTTCCGTCTCGATCGCGTCATCGGCCTCGGCCTTGGTTTTCGGAATCTCGATATACGCTTCCGGGCCGCGGTAGCCGTGGCGTTTTTCGTAATCCATCACGCCCTTGCGCAAGGCGATGTAGGCGGCGTCCTGGTCGGCCTTGGTGATGGTGGTGTAGACGTTCAGGCCGCGCGTGTAGGTGTCTTCCTTGAATTGCTCGTAGACCAGCTGGCGCGCCATTTCCGACACGTATTCCGCGTGCACGCCGAAGGCGCTGCTGTCGGTCTTCACTTTCAGCTCTTCATTCTTGGCTTCCGTGTATTGCTCTGGCGTGATATAGCCCAGCTGCGCCATGCGTTGCAGGATGTATTGCTGGCGCATGCGCGCGCGTTTCGGATTGACGACGGGGTTGTAGGCGGACGGCGCCTTCGGCAAGCCGGCCAGCATGGCCGCTTCGGCCACGGTGAGGTCCTGGATAGTCTTGCCGAAATAGATTTGCGCGGCCGAGGCGAAGCCGTAGGCGCGCTGTCCCAGATAGATCTGGTTCATATACACTTCGAGGATCTGGTCCTTGCTGAGGTTTTTCTCGATCTTCCAGGCCAGCAAGACTTCATACGCCTTGCGTTTCAAGGTCTGTTCGCTGGACAGGAAGAAATTGCGCGCCACCTGCTGCGTGATGGTCGAGGCGCCTTGCTTGGCGCCGCCGGTCAGGTTGTGCAGGGCCGCGCGCGTGATGCCCAGGTAATCGACGCCGCCGTGTTCATAGAAGCGGTCATCTTCGATGGCCAGCACGGCTTTCTTCATGACATCGGGAATATCCTTGATGTGCACCATGTTGCGCCGTTCCTCGCCGAACTCGCCGATCAGCACACTGTCGGACGTGAACACGCGCAGCGGCATCTTGGGCTTGTAATCGGTCAAGGTATCGAGCGCCGGCAGGTTCGGATAGGCCATGGCCAGGCCGAAGACCACCAGCAAGACGCCGACGATGCCCAGGCCCAGCAGCGATGCCAGGGCCATCAGCAGAAAACGTTTGGGTTTGCTGCCCTTGGTGGGCGGCTTCGAGCCAGCGGGGCCAGCGGATTTTGAAGATGTCATGCGTCGTATGTCTTTCGGTTAATTATGCCGGCCAATTATAAGCGAGCTTGCCGGGGTGGCAGCGCGCCGTGGCGCTTGCCGGGGGAGTGTCGAAACTTGCCGATACTCTATATAAGCGTGTATCGGCCCGCTGGCAACCAGGATTTGGTAACAATTATCCTGCGCCAGATCACGGCCCCGCCAGATAGGCGCCGCGCGCCGCAGACACCGGCGTGAAATCCATTTACAAGCCAGCGCCGCCGGGACTAGGCTTGCGGATGGCAGGACCTCCTTCCACGCTGACATTTCTCTATGAAAAACATGTCCATCAGCAGTTTTCTTGGCGTCGGCTTGCTGGGCGTCGACATCGCGGACGATGCCGTGCGCGTGGTCGAGCTGAGACGCCGGCGGGGAACACTGTCGTGCCGGCATTACGGCAGCGCCGCGCTGGCTGCCGGAATGATGCTTGACGGCAATGTCGAAGATTTGCCAGGTCTGGCTGCCGGCCTGCGCCTGGCATGCCGCGACAGCGGCAGTGGCTGCACGCGCGTGGCGCTGGCCATGCCGGCCACGGCACTGATCACGCACGCGATCCGCCTGCCCGCCGGGCTGCCGGAGGAACAGCTGGAAATCCTCGTGGAACTGGAAGCGGGACAATACATGCCGTTTGCGCTGGAAGACGCCAGCCTGGATTTTTTCATTCTCGGCCCCGCGCCGCCGCTTGCCGGCCAGACAGGCAGCGAGATCGACGTGCTGCTGGTGGCGGCGCGGCGTGCCAGCGTGCAGCGCCGTCTGGATGCGGCCAAGGCGGCCGGGTTGACGCCAGTCATCATGGATAGCGAGGCGCTGGCGTGCCAGGCGGCCGTTGCACAAGGGGGATGGCAAGCGCTGCCCGATGGCGGCCTCAGCTATCAGTTGGCCTGGGGCCTGGCCATGCACCGGTACGCCCGATGAAGGCCGTGGTGGAAGTGCCATGCATCAACCTTTTGCCGTATCGCCAGGCGGCACGCCGCAGGCGTATTCAGCTGCTGCTGTGGCAACTGGCCGGCGGGGCGCTGCTGGGATTGCTGCTGGCCTTGGCGGCAGGCGCCTGGCTGCAGCATCAGCTCGACGCGCAGCTGCACCGCCAGGAGGGCTGGCGCAATGCCATGCAGCAAGTCAATACCGTTCTCGCCACCGGCAAGCGGGTGCAGGGTGAAACGGCGGCCCTGCTGCTGCGCCAGCAGGCTATTGCCCGTTTGCAAGAACAGCGCAATGCCTGGGTGCGCATGCTGCAAGCCTTGGCCCAGGCGATGCCGGCCGGCGTGGCCTTGCATAGCGTGCGCCAGGAAACGGCGATGGTGCGCCTGCAAGGGCAGGCCGCTTCACAGGAAAAGGTCGCGGCATTGCTGCTGGCGCTGGCGCAGGCCGCGCCCTGGTCCAGGCCGGAAGTGATGGAAGTGCGCGGCGCGGCCGATGGCGCCGTGGACTGGACGATACGGCTGGCTTTGTCACCCGCTGGACAATCTTAGAGCCTATCCCAGTAGGGCGCGTCTTTTGCAGGCAGCACATCAGGAGCGCGGACAAGGCGCGAGGAGGACGCGTGGCGAGCCACGCGACGACGAACAACGCAGTCCCCGCTTCTGAGGGGCGCTTGCAAGAGATGTATTCATCTACTGGGATAGGCTCTTAGTCGTGGAGGTTGATCATGCTGAGCTTGAAGATCGCGTCGCTGTGGCCATTACCGGCGCGCCTCGCTTGCGCTGCCCTGGCCTGTACGCTGGTGGCCGCCCTGCTGCACCTTGCGTGGCTCGATGGACTGATGGCTGCCGTGCGTCTGGCGCACGGAGAGGAGGGCCGCCTGCGCGCCACTTATCTGGCGGCGCAGACCAGGGCCAGCCAGTTGCCGCAGTGGCGCGCGCAGCAGCGCCAGGCGGGCGCCGAGCTGGCGCTGCTGGAACAGCAATTGCCCGACCAGCAAGCGATGGCGGTGCTGTTGACGGACATTAACGCCGCCGGCCAGTCGCGCGGTCTGCAATTTTCACTGTTCAAGCCGGGCGTGGCGCGGCCGCAAGCGCCGTATGTCGCCTTGCCGATCGCCATCCAGTTGCGCGGCGGCTATCACGCCATGGGCGCGCTGCTGGCGGACCTGGCGCGCCTGCCGCGCATCGTCACGGTGCATGAACTGGCCTTAACCCTCGGCAAGGATCGCTTGCTGACCCTCGATGCCGTGCTGCAGGCGTATCGCCTGCCGGAAGCGGGGGAGCGGGCGGCGCAAGCGGCATTGCCGCTCAAGGCGGACGCGTCCGTGGCTGTGCCGGCATGGCGTCCGCTTGCCGCTGTCGCGCCGCAGCCCTACGATGCTGCCGCCCAGGCCGATCCATTTGATGCCTTGACGCCCGCGCCCGCGCCGGGGCAGCGGGGCGGTGTGGCGGGACCCGACCCGCGCCGTGTGCGCGAACCGCTGGAAAGCGTCGCCTTGCCGGCCATCAGCATGGTCGGCAGCGTGCAGCAGGACGGGCGCCTGAACGCGCTGCTGCTGGCGGGCCAGCGCGTGTACCGGGTGGCGGTGGGCCAGCATCTGGGGCAAGACCACGGCGTGGTGACGGACATCAGTGAACAGGCCGTGCAGTACCGTGAATTGCTGCGCGAGGCGGACGGCCCCTGGCGCGAGCGGCGCGGCAGCCTGACCTTGCAGGTGGCGGGGGCGAAGGCCGGCCTGCCGGAGGCGGCGCCATGAGGCCGCGCCGCATGCTCCTGGCCGCCATGCTGTGTCTGCATGCCTGCGGCCTTGCCCAGGAGGCGGTGGTGCACGTGTCGGCCCCGCGCCCTTACGCGGGCGAGAAGATATCCGTCGATTTCCAGAACGTGGGCGTGCGCGCGGCCCTGCACATCCTGGCCGACGCGTCCGGGCAAAACATCATCGCCAGCGACAGCGTGGCGGGCAATGTGACCCTGCGCCTGCGCGATTTGCCGTGGGACCAGGCGCTCGACGTGCTGCTGCAGGCCAAGGGCCTGGACATGCGGCGCAATGGCAACGTGCTGTGGATCGCGCCGCGCGAGGAAATCCTCGCGCGCGAAAAACTGGAGCTCGAAACGCGCGCGCAGATCGCCGAACTGGAACCCTTGCAGTCGGCCATCTTTCAGCTCAATTACCAGAAGGCCGAAGCGTTCCGCACCGTGTTCGGCCTGGACGCGGGGGAAGGGCGCAGCCGCCTGCTGTCGCGCCGTGGCAGCGTGCTGATCGAGCCGCGCACGAATCAGCTGTTCGTCACCGACGTGCCGGCGCGCCTGGAACAGATCCGCCAGCTGATCGACAAGACGGATATCGCCACGCGACAAGTGATGATCGAGGCGCGCATCGTCGAGGCGAACGACAGTTTCAGCCGCAACCTGGGCGCCCGTCTGGGTTTTACGGACCAGCGCCTGGCGGCGGGGCAGGTACCCGGTTTTTCATTGGGCGGCAGCGGGCGACGGGCGGCCATCGGCGGCACGTATCAGGGCGTGGGCGAGGCGACGGGGCAAACGGTGGCGGGCGCCGGCGCTTTCGTGCCGAACACGCAGTTCGTCAACTTGCCGGCCGCCAGCATTAATGGCTTGCAGCCGGCCAGCTTCGCCCTGAGCCTGTTTTCGGCGGCGGCCAACCGTTTTTTGAACCTGGAACTGTCCGCGCTGGAAGCGGACGGCAGGGGCAAGATCATTTCCAGCCCCCGCGTGGTAACGGCGGACAAGGTGCTGGCGCTGATCGAGCAGGGCATCGAACTGCCTTACCAAGTGGCCACCAGCAGCGGCGCCACGTCGATCACGTTTCGCAAGGCGAATTTGCGCCTGGAAGTGACGCCGCAGATCACGCCGGACGGCAACGTGGTGCTGGAAGTGGACGTCAACAAGGATAGCGTGGGCCAGGAAACCCGTTCCGGCTTCGCCATCGACACCAAGCACGTGCGCACGCAGGTGATGGTGGAAGACGGCGGCACGGTGGTGCTGGGCGGCATCTACCAGCAGTCGGAACGGGGCACGGACAGCAAGGTGCCGCTGCTGGGCGACATCCCCGTGCTCGGTGTTTTTTTCCGCAGCAGGGGCCGCAGTCAAGAAAAAACGGAACTGATGGTGTTTATTACGCCGAAAATAGTGGCAGATCGGCCAGCAACACGTTAATGTCACATCTTTACGTTTAAGTAACAATGCAAACGAAAGCGGACTGATGGCGACTATGCGGAATTTTTCTTTTGGCAATATTTCTTGGAGTAGGGTATCGAATTGGCTGGCTTTGCTGGTCATTGGCACTGTACTGGCCGCGTGTGGCGGCGGTGGCGGCGATCCGACCCTGGGCGTCAAGGATGGCGCGAATGCCGGTGTCGGCAGTGTGGTACTGGTGGCTGGCGCAACGACGATTGTGGCTTCGGGCGCGGACGGCACGGAAGTCGTGCTGACGGCAGTGGTGAAAAATCCCGGCAATAATGCCATGGCAGGCCAGACGGTGACCTTCACGGCCAGTTCCGGTACCATCAGCAACACCAACCGCGTGACGGACGCGAATGGCACGGTGACGGAAAAACTCAGCGTGAAAGGCGATGCGAGCTTGCGCGACATCACCATCAAGGCCAGCAGCGGCGGCATCGAATCGGCCCCCGTGGTGGTCAAAGTCGTGCCCGTCACCTCCGGCATTGCCAGCTTGCTGCTGACGTCTTCCGGCGGCACTCTCGCTTCCTCGGGCGGTACCGCCGTCAACATGATCGCTTTTGTCAAAGACGCCAACAATGCCGTCGTGCCCAATGCCAGCGTGACGTTCAGCGCCGATTCGGGCGCGCTGGGTGCGACAAAGGTCAATACCAATGCCCAGGGACAGGCGCTGGTCAGCCTGAATACGGGTGGCGACGCCAGCTTGCGCACGATCAAGGTCACGGCCAGCGCCGGCGCACAGACGGCCAGCACGGACATCGGCGTCAGCGGCACCCGGCTGGTCATCAGTGCCTTTTCGACGGTCAACCTGAAGACGAGCACCGACATGGTGGTCAAGCTGGTCGATTCGAGCGGCAATCCCCTCGTTGGCAAGCCGGTGACATTCAGCGCCCGCAGCAATGCCATCACGGTCAAGGGCGGCGGCGCCAGTCCAGCGCTGACCGACAACAACGGCCAGCTGGTGTTGAGCTATAACGCCCAGACGGGCAGCAGCGACAGCATCAGCGTCAAGGCGCAGGGTGACAGCGTCGTGTTGCCAATTGCAATTAATGCATCGAACTTCACGATCAATGCCGTATCGGGCAGCAATGTTGTGTTAGCGACCCTGAACACGAATACCTGTTATGCGGTGACGGTGCATAGCGATGTGGCTGGCGTGCCACAAACGGGCAATGTGCGTTTCAGCACGTCGCGCGGCGCCATCTACCAGGATGCCGCCTGCGGCACACCATTGCAGGCGCCGCTGGCGCTGGTGGGCGGCAATGCCATCGCCTACGTGAAAGCCAGCGGCGCCGGCTTGACCGCCCTGACGGCGAAGTACGAAGACAGCGGCGTCTTGGTGCAGTCGGAAGTGGAGTTCGTTGCGCCACTGACGGCCCAGGCCACGATCAGCCTGCAAGCTGACCCCGCGGTCATCGGCGCCAACACGGCCGGCAGCACGGCGCAGCGCAGCGCCTTGCGTGCCATCGTGCGCGATGGCACGGCGGAAAACAACCTGGTCAAGAATGCGCAGGTGAGCTTCTCGATCCAGGCCGATGCCAGCAATGGCTCCCTGAGTTCCCCTTCGCTGGTTGCCACTGACAGCGATGGCGTGGCCACGGTCAGCTATATCGCGGGACAGGGCACCACCGGCGTCGATGGCGTCGTTATCAAGGCACAACTGCAGGGCGTGTCGAGCAATGCCGCCACGGTCAAGCTGACGGTGACGAAAAAATCGCTGTTCATCAGCGCCGGCAGCGGCAACGCGCTCGACGCCTCCGACAGCAGCACCTACCGCAAGACGTATAGCGTGTTTGTGACGGATGCCGCCGGTAATCCCGTGCCGGACGTGATCATCACGGCCGCTGCCTGGCCCCGCTATTATTACAAGGGTTATTTGCAATATTCCCTGCTTGCCCAGTCGTGGATAGTCGTCAGGACAGCGAACGCATGTGACAATGAAGACCGAAACCGCACTGGCGCCTTCGATCCGAATAACGACCTTAACCTGAATGGCCGTCTCGACCCGGGCATTCCGCTCAATCTGTCGACCGGCGGCAAGACGGACAGCTCGGGAACGGCGATGGTTACCCTGACTTATCCGCGCGACAGAGCCAACTGGCTGGACGTCGAATTGACGATTCGCGGCAATAGTTCCGGGACGGAGGCAACTTATGTCGGTTACACTTTGCTTCCGGGGCTGGCTACGGACTTTAACCGCGTGGATGTTTCACCTCCAGGCGTCATTAGTCCGTATGGACAAGCCACTGATTGTCGTAATCCAAATTAACTGTCGCAGCACATGCAAAATCTGTTTTTAGTAGGCCTCATGGGCGCAGGCAAAACCACGATCGGGCGCATCCTGGCCCGCAAGCTGGGCTTGCGCTTTGTCGATTCCGACCACGAAATCGAGGCACGCACGGGAGCGACCATCCCGTGGATCTTCGAAATCGAGGGTGAGGCCAGCTTTCGCCGGCGCGAGGCCGAGGTCATCCGCGACCTGAGCGCCCAGGAAGGCATCGTCATGGCCACGGGCGGCGGCGCCATCCTCAACGCCGACAGCCGCGCCTACCTGAAGGAGCGGGGCACGGTCGTCTACCTGCGCGCCAGCGTCAGCAACATCCTCGCGCGCACCAGCCACGACAAGAACCGCCCCCTGCTGCAGACGGCCGACCCGCGCGGCAAGCTGGAAGAATTGACGGCGCAGCGCGAGCCCCATTACATGGAAGTGGCCGACATTGTCATCGACACGGGCCGTCCTAACGTACAATCGATGGTTCAGACCATCCTGATGCAGCTGGCCAGCCTCGAATGCGAGGCCTCGCCCAACTGCGTCATTCATGCAGAGCCTTCGATGAACGAGCAATCCAAAATGTTGTTGAGCGTAGACCTCGACGAACGCAGTTATCCGATCGCCATCGGTCCCGGCCTGCTGGCCGACGCCGATGCGCTGCTGCGCCATATCAGCGGCCACAAGGTGGCCATCGTCACCAATACCACCGTCGCGCCGCTGTACCTGGGCCGCCTGCAGGCGGCGCTGGCCAGCGATGGCCGCGAAGTGATCAGCATCGTCCTGCCGGACGGCGAAGAATACAAAAACTGGGCCAGCCTGATGCAGATCTTCGACGCGCTGCTGGCCAATAAATGCGACCGCAAGACCACCCTGGTGGCGCTGGGCGGCGGCGTGATCGGCGACCTGACCGGCTACGCGGCCGCGAGCTACATGCGCGGCATCGGCTTCGTGCAGGTACCGACCACCCTGCTGGCGCAGGTCGATTCCTCCGTCGGCGGCAAGACGGGCATCAACCACCCGCTGGGCAAGAACATGATCGGCGCCTTCTACCAGCCGCGCGCCGTGATCGCCGACACCTCGACCCTGGAAACCCTGCCCGCGCGCGAGCTGTCGGCCGGCCTGGCCGAAGTGATCAAGCATGGCGCCATCATCGATGCCGCGTTCTTCGACTGGATCGAAGCGAACATGGCCAAGCTGATGGCGCGCGACAAGGGCGCGCTCGCGTATGCGATCGCCCGCTCGTGCGAAATCAAGGCCGACGTGGTGCGCCAGGACGAGCGCGAAGGCGGCTTGCGCGCCATCCTGAACTTCGGCCACACCTTCGGCCACGCCATCGAGGCGGGCCTGGGCTACGGCCACTGGCTGCACGGCGAAGCCGTCGGCTGCGGCATGGTGATGGCGGCCGACCTGTCGTGCCGCATGGGCTATATCGACCAGGCGGCCGTCGAGCGCGTGCGCAAGCTCGTCGCCGCCGCCGGTCTGCCGGTCAAGGCGCCCGACCTCGGTGTCGACCGTTGGCTGGAATTGATGGAAGTGGACAAGAAGAACGAGGGCGGCGCCATCAAGTTCATCCTGTTGAAACCCTTGGGCAGCCCGTGCATCACGTCCGCGCCGCACGAACTTGTGCTGGCCACCCTGGCCGCCGGAGTGCAATAACATGCTGCCCGAAGACTTCCTTGCTCCCTATGCGGCCCATTCGGCACAGGGGCAGGGACGTCGCTTTTCCGAGGCGGCGCACGCCTCGCGCAGCCAGTTCCAGCGCGACCGCGACCGCATCATCCATTCCTCGGCCTTCCGCCGCCTCGAATACAAGACCCAGGTTTTCCTCAATCACGAGGGAGACCTGTTCCGCACGCGCCTCACGCACAGCCTGGAAGTGGCACAGGTGGGCCGCTCCATCGCGCGCAACCTGCGCCTGAACGAAGACCTGGTCGAAGCCATCGCGCTCGCGCATGACCTGGGCCACACGCCGTTCGGCCACGTGGGCCAGGACGTGCTCAATGAGTGCATGCAGGCGCACGGCGGTTTCGAGCACAACCTGCAAAGCCTGCGCGTGGTCGACACCCTGGAAGAGCACTACGGCGCCTTCGACGGCTTGAACCTGATGTTCGAGACGCGCGAAGGCATCTTGAAGCACTGCTCGCTCGCGCATGCGCGCGAACTCGGTCCCGTGGCCCAGCGCTTCATCGACCGCACGCAACCGACGCTGGAAGCGCAGCTGACCAACCTGGCCGATGAAATCGCCTACAACAGCCACGATATCGACGACGGCCTGCGTTCGGGCCTGATCACCATCGCCCAGCTGGAAGAGGTGGAGTTCTTCGGCCGCCTGTGGCGCGACGTGCAGCAGGCGTTTCCCGGCCTGTCGGGCCGGCGCGCCATCTACGAAACCCTGCGCCGCCTGATCACGGCCCTGGCCGACGATCTGATCGTCACGTCGACGGCCCTGATTGCGGACGCCGCTCCCCGCGATGTCAGCGAAGTGCGCGCCAGCCCGCCGCTGATCCGTTTTTCGGACGCCATGCGCCGCGATGCGACGGAGCTGAAGCGCTTCCTGCGCGCGAACCTGTACCGCCACTACCAGGTCAACCGCATGCGCGTCAAAGCGAGCCGCATCGTGCGCGAACTGTACGACAGCTTCATGGCCGAACCGGCGCTGCTGCCGCCCGATTATCAGGTCAGCGGCGATGATGTGACAAAGCAGGCGCGCAAGATCGCCGACTACATCGCCGGCATGACGGACCGCTACGCGATCCGCGAGCACCGTCGTCTGTATTCGCTCGACGAGCTGTAACGGTCACTGCGTGGACTGCATCCCCGCCTTCATGTCGGGTTACGCCGTGCCGGCTAACCCGACCTACCAATGCAAGCGGTCATGGGGAATCTGACGTAGGTCGGATTAGCGCAGCGTAATCCGACATGTCTGCGCGATGCCACGACACTTCATGCCAGCAAGGTTGTCGGATTACGCGCTGGCGCGCCTCGGCGGCCCCGCTAATCCGGCCTACTCCGCATTGTCGATCCTGTCAATCGGCATGATCATCTAGGTTCCCGCACGATCACCCCAATACCCCTGTAGCCCCTTCTTTTCTATCATGGCAGCAAGTCAACAAGGGCTTGCCGCCCATAGTCAAGGAGAGTGTCATGATCGAATCGCGCCGCAGTTTCTTGCGCGCCTTGCCCGCCATTACCGTCGGGGCAGCTATCGCGCCGCTGCCCGGCAAGGCCGCCACCAGGGGCGAGGGCGGGCAGCGTTGGGCGATGGTGGTCGACGTGCAGAAATGCATCGGCTGCCAGGCGTGCACGGTCTCCTGCATCATGGAAAACGCCGTGCCGGAAAACAGCTTCCGCACCGTCGTCTCGACCTATGAAGTCAAGGAAGAGAACCGCTGCGGCACCTACATGCTGCCGCGCCTGTGCAACCACTGCGCCAATCCTCCCTGCATTCCCGTCTGTCCCGTGGGCGCCACCTTCCAGCGCAAGGATGGCGTCGTCGTCGTCGACGGCGACCGCTGCGTGGGCTGCGCCTACTGCGTGCAGGCTTGTCCCTACGACGCGCGCTTCATCAACCACGAGACGGGCAAGGCCGACAAGTGCACGTTCTGCGCGCACAGGGTCGACGAAGGCTTGCTGCCGGCCTGCGTGGAAACCTGCGTGGGCGGCGCGCGCATCTTCGGCGACCTGAATGATCCGGACAGCATGGTGCACCAGCTGCTGACCGAGAACAAGGTGAAGGTGCTCAAACCCGAGCAGGGCACCCAGCCCCACGTGTTTTACCTGGGACTGGACACGCGCTTCGCAGGCCACGTCGAGGGCGAAGCGACACTTTGGCAACCGAGCAAACACGGGAAATAAACCATGGACAGCCACATCACCGAAATTGTCAACGTCACGCGCGAAGCGGCATGGCTGCCGTGGGCGGTGCAGTATTTTTTCCTCATCGGCCTCAGTTACGGCAGCTTCATGCTGACCCTGCCGTACTTCGTCTTCGGCCGCAAGGCGTATGAACGCCTGGGACGCATCGCGCTGCTGGCGTCCCTCGTCTGCGGCATGACGGCGCCCGTGGCGCTGCTGGCCGACTTGCACGGGCCGGGCCGCTTCTACCATTTCTATATTTACTTCCAGCCGCAGTCGTGGATGTCGTGGGGCTCGTTCTTCATTCCCCTGTATCTGGGCTGCTTGATGCTGTACGCGTGGCTGGCGCTGCGCGTGGACTTCGCCACGCGGGGGCAGGGTCAGGACCGCCTGGCCTTTGCCTATCGCCTGCTGGGACGTGGCGGCGCCGCATCGCGCAAGGCCATCGTCACCGCCGCCGCCTTCACCCTGCTCGCCGCCTTTGTCGTGGGCTTGTACACGGGCATGGAAGTGATGGTGGTGCGTGCCCGTCCCCTGTGGTTTACGCCCTTCCTGCCGGCGCAATTTGCCGCCACGGCCTTTGTCGGGGCGGTGGGCCTGGCGCTGCTGTTCAACCGCTTCCTGCCGGGCCGCGACCAGGCGCTGGAAGTGTCCTTGAACCGCGCGCTGGCCCTGTCGCTGGCGCTGGTGCTGGCCCTGGGCGGCGGCTGGCTGTTCGTCAGCCTGTCCGGTGTGAGCGCCAGCCACAGCATGGCCTTTACCCAGGTGGCGGGCATGCCGCAATGGCAGTTCACGGCCGTCTGGGCCGTGCTGTCGTCCATCGTGCCGATGGCGCTGGCCATCTGGCGTCCCGCCACGAGTGGCCTGGTCAATGGCCTGATCGCGCTGCACAGCGCCTGGATGATGCGCTGGACGATCTTCATCGGCGGCCAGAACATCCCGAAAACGGGCGCGGGCCTGTACGACTACCACCTGCCGATGGGGAACGACGGCTTGATGGGGATTATCGGCACGGCGGGCCTGTGGATCGCGCTGCTGTTGCTGATGCTGGAATTTTTGCCATGGGCCAGACGCGTCGTCGCTGCACGCAGCCGTCCCGCCATGGCCACGCACTGAGGAGTCAACAATGAACGATCAAATACACAACGACGACCGCAATGACGTCCCTGAAGACGAAAAAGAAAAACGCCGCAAGCTGCTGCGCTACGGCGCCATCGGCGGCGGGCTGGCCGCGTTTGCCGCCAGCTTTTCCACCACGGCCGGCCGCATGGTCGACCACGCGCTGGGCAAGGACAAACCTGTACAGCGCTTGCACGGCAATTCGCTGGCGCCCGAGTTTTCCGTCGACACGGCCACGGGCAAACTGACGGTCAATCCCGACCAGCAGGTCAGCTACACCATGTGCATGGGCTGCACCACGTTTTGCGGCGTGCGCGTGCGCCTGGATAAAAAAAGCGGCAAGGTGCTGCGCGTGGCGGGCAATCCCTACAGCCCCCTGTCGGCCGATCCGGCGCTGCCGTACCAGACCCCGATACGCGACAGCTTCATTTCCCTGTCGCGTTTCGAGGAAAAGGGCTTGAAGGGGCGCTCCACCGCTTGCGGCCGCGGCAACGGCGTGCTGGAACAGATGGAGTCGCCGTTCCGCGTGCTGGCGCCCATGAAGCGCGTGGGACCGCGCGGCGGCGGCCAGTGGGAGCCGATCGCCTTCGACCAATTGGTGAAGGAAGTGACGGAAGGCGGCGACCTGTTCGGCGAAGGCCACGTGCAGGGCTTGCGCGCCTTGCGCGAGCTGGAAAAACCGATCGATCCGGCGCAGCCGGAACTGGGGCCGCAAGTCAACCAGGTGGGCCTGATGTGCAGCACCGACGATGGCCGCCTGGCGTTCGGCACGCGCTTCTTCAAGCAGTCGTACGGCAGTTTGAACCTGGTCAACCACGGCTCGTATTGCGGCGGCGCCTACCGCAGCGGCTCGGGCGCCATGTTCGGCGACATGAAGAAAATGCCGCACGCAAAAGTGGACCTGGAAAACACGGAGTTCTGCATCTTCGTCGGCACGGCGCCGGGCAATGCGGGCAACCCGTTCAAGCGCCAGGGCACGCTGATCGCGAAGGCCCGCTCGGGCAAGCGCGCATTCAGCTACGTCGTCGTCGACCCCGTGCTGACGAACGCGGACAGCCTGGCCGCGGGCGACCGCAGCCGCTGGGTGCCGATCAAGCCGGGCACGGATGGCGCGCTGGCCATGGCCATGATCCGCTGGATCATCGAGCAGGAACGCTATGACCGCAACTTCCTCGTGCAGCCGAACCTGAAGGTGGCGGAAGCGGCGGGCGAGGCCGCCTGGTGCAACGCCACGCATCTGATCATCAGCGAAAAGGGCCATCCGCGCGACGGCCGTTACCTGCGCGCGTCCGACATCGGCGCGGTGGAACTGGCGGAAGAGGAGCGCTACAAGGATGGCGACGCATTCTGCGTGATCGACGCGGCCACGCAAGCGATCGTGCCGCACAACGGCGCCAAGGGCGAAGCGCGCCTGTTCTTCGACGGCCCGCTGGACGTGGCTGGCGCGCCGCTGCACCTGAAGACGGCCATGACGATGCTCAACGAAGAAGCGCAGCGCCACAGCATGGAGGACTATTCCAGCGCCTGCGGCATCCCGCTTGACATCATCGAAGGCCTGGCGCGGGAACTGACCAGCCATGGCAAGCGCGCGGCCGTCAATGCGCACGGCGGCATGATGTCGGGCGCCGGCTTTTATAACGCGTATGCGCTGGTCATGCTCAATACCCTGATCGGCAACTTGAACCGCAAGGGCGGCACCCTCGTCAACGGCGGCAGCTTCAAGGATGCGGGCCCTGGCCCGCGCTACAACCTCGAGAGTTTCGACGGCGAGATCAAGGCTGCCGGCATGCCCATCGGGCGCAACGTACCGTATGAAAAAACCTCGGAATTCAAGCTGAAGAAGGAAGCGGGCAAGGCGTATCCGGCCAAGGCGCCGTGGTATCCGAACGCGCCCGCGCTGGCGACCGAGTGGCTCACCAGCGCCATGAACGGCTATCCGTACACCTTGAAGGCGCTGATCCTGTGGAGCTGCAATCCCGTGTACGGCATCACGGGGCTGCGCGCGCAGATCGGCAAGGAGCTGGCCGATCCGAAGAAGATTCCCCTGATCGTCGCCATCGACCCCTTCATCAATGAAAGCTCCGCGTTTGCCGACTACCTGCTGCCCGATACCTTGCTGTATGAAAGCTGGGGCTGGGCTGGCGCCTGGGGCGGCATGCCCGTCAAAATGAGCACGGCGCGCTGGCCCGTGGTCGAACCGCGCGTGCAAAAGACGCCGGACGGCCAGACCATCTGCATGGAATCGTTCTTCATCGCGCTGGCAAAAACGATGGCCTTGCCCGGCTTCGGCCCGGAAGCCCTGCAGGACATGGAGGGCCAGCGCTTCCCCCTGCAGCGCGCGGAAGACTGGTATCTGCGCGGCGGCGCCAACATCGCCTGGCAGGGCAAGACGGCCGTGCCGGAGGCGAGCGACGACGACATCGCGCTGTCCGGCGTGGCGCGCATCCGCCCCGAACTGGAACGCACCCTGAAGCCGGAAGAGTGGCGCAAGGTGGCCTTCATGCTGGCGCGGGGAGGGCGCTACCAGAGCTATGGCGAGATGTTCGGCCTGCGCCTGCCGCCGCCAGCGAATGCCAAGGCGCCCGCGGCGCCTGTCCCGGTGGCCGACGAGGCGCCGTATCCGCAGGACTGGTCCACGCACCGCTACCTGAAACCGATGATGCTGTACAACGAGGGGCTGGGCGTGAGCAAGAATAGCCTGAGCGGCAAGCGTTTCCCCGGCACGCCCGCGTGGAGGGTGGCGGCGTTTGCCGACGGCACGCCCGTGCGCAAAACCTACCCTGCCAGCGAATGGCCGTTCGAATTGATCAGTTTTAAATCGGCGCTGCAGAACTCGTACAGCATCGGCGCGCGGCGCTTGCGCGGCATCCATCCGGACAACCCCGTCGCCGTGCATCCCGACGATGCGGCGCGCCTGAAGCTGGAGAATGGCGACCAGATTTATCTGGAGACGCCGGGCGGCAGGGCCAGGGCCACGGTGATGCTGCGCCATGGCGTGCAGCGCGGCGTGATCGCCGTCGAACACGGTTTCGGCCACAAGGAGCACGGCGCGCGCGCCCACCGCATCGGCAAGCTGCGCCAGCCCGACGAACCGGCCATCGGCGCGGGCATCAACCTGAACGACCTGGGATTGACGGACCCGAGCCGCGGCGACAAGAACGTGTTCGTCGATCCCGTCTCGGGCACGTCGGTGCGGCAGGGGCTGCCGGCGCGCATCGTGCGGGCTTAAATTGCGCCGCCGGCCATCAGCAGCCGGGCCACCTCGGCTGCTGAATGCAGGCCCAGTTTTTCCATCGCGTTATGGCGGTGCACCTGCACCGTCTTGTCGCTGATGCCGAGTTCGCGGGCGATGACTTTCGAAGCCTTGCCTTCGGCCATCAGCAGCGCCACTTCGCGCTCGCGCGCGGTGAGCCTGGCCAGCGCCGTTTGCGCCGTAGTCGCGCTGGCGGCGCTGCGGCTTTCTTCCACGCTGCGGGCCACGGCCCGGCTGACGGCATCGAGCAGCACCTGGTCCTTGCACGGCTTTTCCAGAAAATCGCAGGCGCCCGCCTTCATCGTCTGCACGGCCATGGCCAGGTCGCCGTGGCCGCTGAGGAAAATCACGGGCAGCGATATGGCGTGTCCGGTCCTGTTATTCAACTCCTGCTGCAGTTCCAGCCCGCTCATCAGCGGCATGCGCACGTCGAGCAGCAGGCAGCCGGGCACATGGCCCTCGTAGCGCTGCAGGAAGTCGCGCGCCGATTCGAACGTCTGCACTTGCCAGCCGGCCGAATCGAACAGATAGGCCAGCGAGCGGCGCATGGCGGCGTCGTCGTCGACGACAAAGATGATCGCATCGCTTTCATTCATGGTGTTTCCTTATCTGCTTCCATATGCGTATCTTCGGGCAGGCGGAACCAGACCGTCAAGCCTGGCGCATCGGCGTTGGCATGGGCCGACAGGCTGCCGCCGAACGACTCGATGATGCTTTTGCTGAGCGACATGCCCAGTCCCAGGCCTTCGGCCTTGGTGGTAAAGAAGGGTTCGAACAGGCGCGCCATCTGCGCCGCATCGAGGCCGCAGCCGGCGTCGCGCACGGCCACCGTGCAGGCGCCGTTTTCCCGGTGCAGCAGCACGCCGATCGGATGCTGCGGATGGTCGTTTTCCACCTGCGCGTCGAGCGCATTTTTCAATAAATTGAGCAGCACCTGCTGCACCTGCTGCGGGTCGGCCAGCACGCGCGGTGCAGCGCTGACCGCCTCGTGACGCCAGCTGATGCTCGCTTGCGGATGGGCCGCGCGGAACAGCGATACCGCTTGCTCCACAGCGTCGGCCAGGGCGAAGGCCGTGCTGTGCGCGGGACGCTTTTGCGCCATCGCGCGGATGTGCCGGATGATGGCGCCCGCGCGCTCGCTTTGCGTGGCGATTTCCTGCGCGCCGTCGAGCAAGGGCGCCGCGTCCAGCCGTCCCGCCGTGATGCGGCGCGCCATGCCGCGCGCGAAATTGCCGATGGCCGCCAGCGGCTGGTTCAATTCGTGCGCGATGGCGCTGGCCATCTCGCCCAGGATGGCCAGGCGCGCCGTGTGGTCGAGCGTGGCCTGGCGCTGGCGCGCCTGTTCTTCCAGCGCGCGCTGCTGGTGCTGGGCCGCGCGCAATTGTTCCGTGCGCCGGCTGACCAGGTATTCCACGCGCACCGTGTGCACTGCCCACGCCACCAGCAAGGCCAGCACCAGCAGCATCCAGCCCCAGTAGCGGCGCAGGGCCGTCTCGAACGTCAGCTTGTTCAGGTAGGCGTAGGGGCCGATGCGCAGTTCGCGGAACAGTTCGTCGACGATCTGGTAATCGCTGGGCACCGTCCAGCTGTAGCCCTCGCCGGTGCGCGGCATGGCCAGCAGGGCCTGCGCCACTTTTTTCGCCAGCGCGGGCGGCGTCTGGCGCAGGGCCACGAAGGGCCAGTCCGGATACAGCCGCGACGAGCTGGCGCAGCGAAAACCGGGAATCGGACGCGTGGTGATGACGCGCAGTTCCTCGGCCCGTACTTCGCCGCTTGCCACCATCTGTTCCAGCAGACAGGTGCGCACGATGCCGGCATCCATGCGGCCCGCGCGCACGGCCTCGACGATCTGCTGCGAGGGAAAGCCGCTGTAGCGCAGGCTGGCAAAATCGTGCGTGGGATCGATGCCCGCTTCCTGCAGTTCGCGCGCGGCGATCTGGTAGCCGCCAAACGCGTCGGGCGCCACGGCCATCACGTTCTTGCCCGCCAGGTCGGCCAGGTCGTGCAGCGGCGACGCGCTGCGCACGACGATGGCCGAGCCGATGGCCTGGCGCGGCGAGTCCGTCCACGGCGATTCGAGCGTGGCGATGCGGCTGGCGCCGTCGCTGTGTTCGAGCGCCACGTAGTGGCCGCTGCTGGTGATGGCAAAGGCGATGGCCTGCGCCTGTACGGCGCGCGTCAATCCCGCCTGGTCATAGTCGGCCAATGTAAAACGGATGCCGGGAATGTTCGCCTGCAGGTGGCGCGTCACGTACGACCAGTCCTGCTGCACGGCGTCGCCGCCCTTGTAGGCGAGCACGCCGATGCGTACCTCCGGCAGCTCGTCAGCCGCTTGAGTGCCGTGCAAACACAGCGCCGCCAGCGCGAACAGTAATAAACGCCGCACTAGAACATGCTGCGCTGCGCCGTGCGCGCATCGCCGAACAGGTCGAGCAGCAGTTTCTTGATCGGTGCGGGCAGCGGCGCGTCGGCGATCCTCGCGCCGTCGTACCAGACGTGCGTCGCTTCCCCGGCCAGCGCCAAACGGCGCGCCAGGGTGATGCGGCAGGGGACGATGTGCAGCTTGTAGTGGGTAAACACGTGCACGATGGGCAGCAGCCGTTCCTGCGTTTCGATGGCGCCGAACGGCGCCACGGCGCGCGCCAGCGCCTCCTGGCTTATCTCGCGCGGTGCGTCAGCATCGGCCAGCACGTGGCCATCGAGTTCGGGCAGCGACAGCAGGCCGCCCCAGATGCCCGAGCCGGGGCGCTGCTCCAGCAGCACCTGGCCATCGTCGATGATGGCCAGCATGACGGCGTGTTTTTCCGGGCTGGTTTTCTTCGGCTTGCGTACAGGTAAGTCTTTGACCCGATGGGTAGCGTAGGCCACGCAGCGCGGCTGCAGCGGGCAGCGGCCGCAATCGGGGCTGCTGCGCGTGCACAGTGTGGCGCCGAAGTCCATCAGGCCCTGCGTGTAGGCTTCGATACCTGTTTCAGGCAGCAGCGCTTCGGCGCGGCGCCACATGGCTTCCTCGACCCGCTTTTCGCCGGGATAGGCGTCGATGCCGAAGGTGCGCGCAAACACGCGCTTGACGTTGCCGTCCATGATGGCCGCGCGCGTGCCGCTGGAAAACGCGGAGATGGCGGCCGCCGTCGAGCGGCCGATGCCGGGCAGCTCGGCCAGTAGCAGCGGGTCGCTGGGGAAAACGCCGTCGTATTCGGCCACCACGCGCTGCGCGCACTTGTGCAGGTTGCGCGCCCGCGTGTAGTAACCGAGGCCGCTCCACTGCGCCATCACGTCTTCGACGGGCGCGCTAGCGAGTTCGCGCAGGGTGGGAAAGCGTTCGAGGAAGCGCGCGTAGTAAGCGAGTACGGCGGTGACCTGCGTTTGCTGCAGCATGATTTCGGACAGCCAGATCAGGTAGGCGTCGCGCGTGTTTTGCCACGGCAGCGCGTGGCGGCCATGCTGCTTTTGCCAGGCAATGACGGTGGCGGAAAAAGTCGGGTCGATATAGTCTTCCAAGGGGGCCGCGCCCGTGGCGGGCGAGAGCGGATGCAGCAGACGTTTCATGCAGGATTCCAGTGTTGTATTCAGTGCGTAGGGTTCATGCGGCGCTGGCTGCGCGCAAGGCCGCCAGCAATTGCGCCAGTTGCGCCTTGTCGCGTTCGAGCGCCGCCAGGCTCGCCTCGAAGCCGGCGATTTTCTGTTCCAGGCTGCCCGTGGCGTCGTGGATGCGCTGGATCGAGGCAAAGCGCAGTTTCAGCTGTTCCTTGTACTCGACGATCTGCGCCTCAAGGGGCGCCATGATGACTTTCAGCCAGGCGCTGGCATCGTCATTGGCGTTGGTGAAACTGCGGCGCACGCGCGAGGCGATGGTGTCGAAGAATTTTTCCATCAGCACGACCCGGCTGGTGGTCAGCAGGGTCGCCGTGCCGAACTGTTTATGGTAGACGGCCTCGATGTCGGCGATCTCCTGGCGGTAGCGGGCCAGCGAAAACGGCATCGGCAAGGCCAGCGCCAGGCCATGTTCGGAAGCGAATTTGCGGTACATCACGTTCATCATCTCCGTGATCTCGGCCGTCTTGCCTTCCGAGCGGTCGAGGTTCTGGCCGATGCGCTCGAAATACTGGCGCACGGCCTCGCGCAAGCCCGTGAAAAAGCGGCTGCGCTGCATGGCGGCGCGCACGCCGTCGATATCGTCGCGCACGATGTCCATGCCCAGGCTTGTGTACAGTTCCGTCGACAGGCGGGTAAACACGGCGCGCGTGGCTTGCAGCTTGAACAGGCTGCTGTCGAATTCCTTCTTCTCGATGTCGACGCGCCGCATCATGTGGGCGATCACGCTCTGGTTCTTGCCGCGCAGGCTGTGCAGCTCGTGCAGCTGTTCGGCGATGCCGCGCGCGCGGGCCGCCGCCTGCACCTGCTGCGCCGCTTCGATGGCGTCCAGGTCGAACGCCAGCTGGCGCCGGATGATGTCCTTGCGCGCGGGGATCAGCTCCTCGAACAGGGCCGTCTCCAGCGCCTGCAGGCGGCTTTTTTCCAGCAGCGCCGCATCGTGGTTGATCTTGCCCACCAGGGCCTTCTGCGCCGAGACGGGAAACACCTGGCCCGCGTCCAGCGTCAGCAAGTGGGCCACGCTGGCCTGCTGGCGTTCGATCGCCTGCGCGATCTCGGCATCGCCGCGCAATTCGTCCCACATGCTGTCGATCTTGTTGAGCACCACCAGGCGTCCCGCGCCGGCGCCGATATGGTTGCGCCACACCTCGATGTCGCTGCGCGTGACGCCCGTGTCGGCCGCCAGGATGAACAGCACCGCGTGCGCATTCGGGATCAGGTTCAATGTCAGTTCCGGCTCCGTGCCGATGGCGTTCAAGCCCGGCGTGTCGAGGATGACCAGACCCTGTTTCAGCAGCGGATGGGGGAAGTTGATGATGGCGTGGCGCCACATCGAGATTTCCACCTGGCCGTGCTCGTCGAGCATGGCCGGCGCGTCCGCATCGCCGGCGTCATACAGGCCGTAGCGCGCCGCCTCTTCCACGCCGACTTTTTTCGTCAGGCTGACCTGGCGGATGGCTTCCTGCATGTCGCCGCCCGCCTCGATATTCAGGGGCAGGACGGTCCAGGCGGCGGGGAGTTCGCGGTAGTCGCTGGTCGACAGGTTCTGCGCGCGCGTCTCGATGGGCAGCAGGCGGATCGATGGCGGCCAGGCCGCGTCGTACAGCAGTTCGGTGGGGCACATGGTGGTGCGGCCCGCGCCCGAGGGCAGGATGCGCTGGCCGTAGCCGGCAAAGAAGATGGCGTTGATCAGCTCGGATTTGCCGCGCGAGAATTCCGCCACGAAGGCGACGGATAGACGGTCATCGAGCAGACGGGAGCCACAGCGCGCCAGGCGCAGCGCGGAGGCGCCGTCGACCAGGCCCGCCGCGCCGGCGGCTTGCCGGTATGCCTGCAAGGCGGCCTGCACGTCCTGGCGCCATGCGCTGTATTGTTCCAGGTCTCTGACCATCTGGCTCCCTCTGTGAGTGTGCTTACTTTTGACAATGCACGCAGTAGAACGTGGAACGCTGTCCCTGCACGATTTGCCGGATAGGCGCGCCGCAGACGCGGCAGGGCTTGCCCGCGCGGTTGTACGTGAAATACGTCTGCTGGAAGTAGCCGGACTGGCCGTTCACTCCGATGAAGTCGCGCAGGGTGCTGCCGCCTTGCACGATGGCTTCGGCCAGCACGTCGCGGATCGCCTGCGCCAGTTTTTCATAGCGGGCCAGACCGATGCGCCGGGCCGGCGTCTTCGGGTTGATCCCCGCGCGGAACAGGCTTTCGGAACAATAGATATTGCCCACGCCGACGACGATGTCGCCCGCCATCAGCACCTGCTTGATATTGGTGCCCTTGTTGCGCGTTTTCTCGAACAGCAACTGGCCCGTGAAGCCGCCTTCGAGCGGCTCCGTGCCCAGGCCGCGCAGCAGCGCGTGGCCGTCCAGCGGGCCGTCGGCCTCGTCGTGCCACAGCACGGCGCCGAAGCGGCGCGGGTCCGTCATGCGCAGCACCTGGCTGCCGCCGTCCTCATCCTCCACGACGAGGTCGAAATGGTCGTGCTTTTGCGCTTCCGTCCCCGTCGGCAGCACGCGCAAATGGCCGGACATGCCCAGGTGGATGATCAGGGTGCCGTGGCGGAAGTGGATCAGCAGGTATTTGCCGCGCCGCCCCGTCAGGCCGATGGTTTGCCCCGACAATTGTTCGCCCAGGGCAGGGGGGAAGGGCCAGCGCAGGCCGTCGCGGCGCAGCACGACGGAGCGCACGGCGCGCCCTTCGAGGTGGGGCGCGACACCGCGCCGTGTGACTTCGACTTCTGGCAATTCTGGCATAGGGCTCGAATGGTTGAAAACCGGGTAAAAAACAGGCGGCTTGCGGGCCGAGGGCTGGCTTTGGCAGGCCACGCCGCCGCGACGTATATATTTCGTTACATACGTGAAGTACGCGATAGCCGCGTTGGGCGTAGAATCAAACTTTGCCGTTTAGCCAGGATCAGCCTTTGAAAAACGCTTTCGCCATTGTAACCTTGTCCGCCCTGATGGCCACGCATGCCATGGCACAGACGCCTGCCGTCCCCGCCGATGCCGCGGCCAGCCCCCCTGCGTCCGCGCCCGCGCCGCAGGAAGAGGGCGCGGACGCCAAGGCGGACGGTTTGCCCAAGGTCGAGTTGAGCAGCGATTTGCTGTACAAGCTGACCAAGGCCGAAATGGAATTCAAGAGCGGCCAGTGGCAGGGGCCGTACGTGACGATGATGGTGGCGGCGCAGCAGACGCGCGATCCGCGCCTGGCGCGCCGCGCTTCCGAAATGGCGCTGGCCGCCAAGCAGGGCAGCGAGGCGCTGGCGGCCATCCGGCTGTGGCGCGAGCTGGCGCCCGACTCGGACGAGGCGACGCAGTTCTTCCTCGGCTTTGTCGTATTGACGGACAAGATCGAGGAAGCGGAACCGATCTTCGCCGAACGCCTGGCCAATGCGCCGCAAGGCGCACGGGGCGTGGCCCTGTTCCAGATGCAGCAGATTTTGTCGCGCTCGAATGACAAGCTGTACGCCTATTCGATGGTGACGCGCCTGGTGCAGCCCTACCTGGACATGTTCGAAGCGCACCTGGTGCTGGCGCAGGGCGCCCTGTCGATCGGCGAGCGTGAGCGCGCCATCGGCGAAGCGAACAAGGCGCTGGCCATCAAGCCGAACTCCGAGCTGGCCGTGCTGACCCTGGCGCAGGTGACGGGCGAACCGGAGGCGGCGGGCAAGGTGCTGGCCGCGTTCCTGCAAAAGAACCCGGACGCCGTCGAAGTGCGCGGCGCATACGCGCGCCTGCTGGTTGAACAGAAGCAGCTGGAACCGGCGCGCGAGCAGTTCCTGCTGCTGCTGAAAAGCGCGCCCGATAACGTGGGCGCCCTGTATGCGCTTGGCATCGTGGCGCTGCAGCTGGAAGACACCAAGGGTGCGGAGCAGTACTTCAAGCGCTTCCTGGGCGTGCTCGAAAAATCCCCCGGCGACACGCGCGATCCGTTCAAGGCCCTGATGATCCTGTCGCAGATCGCCGAGACGCGCGGCGACACGGCGGGCGCCATCGCCTGGCTGGACAAGGTCGACAACAGTGCGTCGGCCGGCTATGTCGAGGCGCGCTTGCGCCGCGCCCAGCTGATCGCCCGCGGCGGCAATCTCGATGCGGCGCGCAAGGCGCTGACGGAAATCGAAACGGACGATCCTGCAAGCCAGGCGCAGGTGCTGCTGGTCGACGCGCAATTCCTGCGCGACGCCGGCTATGTGCAAAGCGCCTACACGGTGCTGGAAAACGCCTTGCTGCGCTTCCCCGACAATCCGGAACTGCTGTACGACTACGCCTTGCTGGCCGAGCGCCTGGACAAATTCGAGCTGATGGAAGCGAGCCTGCGCCGCGTGATGGCGCTGGCGCCCGACAACCAGCATGCGTACAACGCGCTCGGTTATTCTCTGGCCGAACGGGGCCTGCGCCTCGAGGAAGCCCATGCGCTGATCGACAAAGCCCTGCAGATGGCGCCGGGCGACCCGTTCATCATGGACAGCATGGGCTGGGTGCAATTCCGCATGGGCAACCTGGCCGCCGCGGAAAACGCGCTGCGCCGCGCCTATGCCGTGCGCAGCGATCCGGAAATCGCCGTCCACCTGGGCGAAGTGCTGTGGCAGAAGGGCGACAAGGCCGAAGCGCAAAAGCTGTGGCGCGAGGCGCAAGGCAAGGACCCGAAAAACGATGCGCTGAAAAGCACCTTGGCGCGCCTGAATGTCAGTCTGTGATTGAATCGATTAACTCAACTATAAAAAACCAGCGCCATGGCGCTGGTTTTTCCTTGTGCCCATGTTAAAAAAACTGCTTCCCCTCGCTCTCGTCTGCCTGTCCCTCTCGGCCTGCTCGACCCTGAGTTCCCCATTCTCGTCCGGCGCCGCGCCATCCGCCAACACCGTCGCGCCCTACCGCGAACAGGTGGAGCTGACGGGCCGCCTGAACGTCGTGTACCAGAAGGATGACAAGCCCGAATCGGCCACCGTCAATTTCAACTGGCAGCAGACGGCGCAGCGCACGGACGTGACCCTGTATTCTCCCGTCGGCAGCACGCTGGCGACGATCGCCGTCACGCCGCAAGAGGCCGTGTTGACGCAAAGCGGCAAGGCGCCGCGCAGCGCGCCCGACGTCGACACCCTGAGCGCGCAGCTGCTGGGCTGGTCCCTGCCCGTGTCGGGCTTGCGCGACTGGCTGCAAGGCTATGCCGTGGGCGCCGACGGCAAGCGTTTCATCGCTTCGCCGGCCAACGACAGCGTGACGACCAAAGATGGCTGGCGCTTGCGCTATGTGTCGTGGCAAGAAATAGGGCAAAATGCGGCCGGCAACACACCGGGCGCCTTGCCCCAACCGCGGCGTATCGATGCCGAACGCAATGCCAGCGCGCAGGCCGATGCCGTCTCGCTGCGCATCGTCCTCGATCCCGCCCCATCGGCTCAAGCACAATGACGTTGACGACCCTGAATAACTGCCCGGCTCCCGCCAAGCTGAACCTTTTTTTGCACGTCAACGGCCGCCGCGCCGACGGCTACCATCTGCTGCAGACGGTGTTCCAGTTGCTCGACCATGGCGACACCCTGCACTTCGCGCTGCGCGACGACACGGCGATTGTCCGCGTGACGGAGCTGGCCGGCGTGCCGCAGGAGCAGGACCTGATCATCCGCGCCGCGACATTGCTGCAGGCGGAAGTATTGCGCCGCACGGGCGCCTTGCCGCGCGGCGTCGATATCGCCATCGACAAGGTGCTGCCCATGGGCGGCGGCCTCGGCGGCGGCTCGTCCGACGCGGCCACGGCGCTGATGGCGCTGAACCGCCTGTGGCAGGCCGGTTTGACGCGCGAGGAATTGATGGCGCTCGGCTTGCCGCTGGGCGCCGATATCCCGTTTTTCATCTTTGGCGAAAACGCCTTTGCCGAAGGCGTGGGCGAAGCCTTGCAGCCCGTCGCCACGCCCGCATGCTGGTATGTGGTGATCGAGCCGGGCGTGCAAGTGCCGACCGCCGCAATTTTTTGCGCGGAAGGCTTGACGAGAAATACCGAACCCGTCACAATAGCGGACTTTTCCAGGTACCTCGCAGAAGGAAACGATGCGGGCGGGTTCGGAAAGAATGATTTACAGCAAGTGGCATGCAGTCTTTTCAAGCCGGTAGCAGATGCGGTAGAATGGCTGGGTGCTTACGGTGAAGCCAGGATGACTGGTTCCGGTGCTTGTGTGTTTAGTGCGTTTGGCAGTCAGGAAGAAGCGGATGCGGTGCTCAGCAATGTGCCACCAGTCTGGAACGCCTGGAAGGCAAAAGCGCTGAATCGCCACCCGATGCTCACCATGTTGTAGAGAGCAAAAAAAGATTTTGCTTAGCGTCAAATAGTCGGTATAATACTGGCCAACATGACGGCAAGCAGTCAGTAACGTAGGGGAATCGCCAAGCTGGTTAAGGCACTGGATTTTGATTCCAGCATGCGAAGGTTCGAATCCTTCTTCCCCTGCCACCATTTCACCGTAGTCTGTCGATGCGAAGTTGGCGTCCAGTACGGGAAAAAGCAGATGTGCCGCCACGCGGCATATTCTAAACAATGACTGACCGGGCCTATGCCCGGTTAGTGCTTTTCAAGACTTCTATATCACCTCTTGGGACTCCCATGGCTTACGAAAACCTGATGGTTTTTACCGGCAACGCGAATCCAGCGTTGGCAGAGGGGGTCGCAAAAAACCTCGGCATCCCTCTCGGTAAAGCAAACGTTTCGAAATTCTCCGACGGCGAAGTAATGGTCGAGATTAACGAAAACGTACGCGGCAAGGATGTTTTTGTTTTGCAATCCACCTGTGCTCCAACCAACGACAGCCTGATGGAAATCATGCTGATGGTTGATGCCTTGAAACGTGCTTCCGCTGGCCGCATCACCGCCGCGATTCCTTACTTCGGCTACGCCCGCCAAGACCGTCGTCCACGCTCCGCGCGTGTGGCGATTTCGGCCAAGGTGGTGGCGAACATGCTGGAAGAAGCCGGTGTCGAGCGCGTCCTGATCATGGACTTGCACGCTGACCAGATTCAAGGTTTCTTCGATATCCCAGTCGACAATATCTACGCTTCGCCAATTTTGCTGGGCGACCTGCAAAAGAAAAACTACCAGGATCTGCTGGTGGTGTCGCCGGACGTCGGCGGTGTGGTACGTGCGCGCGCCCTGGCAAAACGCCTGGGCTGCGACCTGGCCATCATCGACAAGCGTCGTCCAAAAGCGAACGTGTCCGAAGTGATGAACATCATCGGTGAAGTCGAAGGCCGCAACTGCGTGATCATGGATGACATGGTCGACACGGCAGGCACCCTGACCAAGGCCGCCGAAGTGCTCAAGGAACGCGGCGCGAAAAAAGTCGTGGCGTATTGCACGCACGCGGTGCTGTCGGGCCCGGCGATCGACCGTATTTCGGCCTCGCCGCTCGATGAGCTGGTCGTGACCGACACGATCCCCCTGTCCGAAGCGGCCCTGGCCTGCGGCAAGATCCGTCAATTGACGTGCGCGCCGCTGCTGGCCGAGACGTTCAAGCGCATCATCAAGGGTGACTCGGTCATCTCGCTGTTCATCGATTAATTCGGCAAGAGCAGCAACAGACGTAATGCCTGCGGCGCGACCGGCTTTTGCCTGTTGCGCCGCAGTGTTTTAGTTTTCGGGGTGTTTTGCACCCATTTTCGAGGGTTCCTGGTCGCGGGAGTCCTCATAACACAAGGCGCAAGCCTTGTTCTTCTTGGAGTTTCACATGAAAGTTATCGCATTTAAACGCGAATTGCAAGGTTCCGGAGCGAGCCGCCGCCTGCGCATTTCCGGCCAAACCCCTGGTATCGTCTACGGCGGCGCTGAAGCCCCTGTGCTGATCTCGCTGGATCACAACGCCCTGTACCACGCGTTGAAAAAAGAAGTGTTCCACTCGTCGATCCTGGATCTGGAAATCGACGGCGTTTCCCAGCAAGTTCTGCTGCGCGACTTCCAAGTCCACGCATACAAACAACTGGTTCTGCACGCTGACTTCCAGCGCGTTGACGCTAAGCAAGCTATCCACGTGAAAGTGGCGCTGCACTTCATCAACGCTGACGTTTCCCCGGCAGTCAAACTGCACGGCGCGACCATCAGCCACGTAGCCAACGAAATCGAAGTTTCGTGCCTGCCAGGCCAACTGCCAGAATTCATCAACGTTGACCTGTCGAACATCGACGTCGGCCACTCGCTGCACGTTGGCGACCTGGTCCTGCCAGCTGGCGTGACCGCTGTCACCCACGGCGCCAACCTGACCATCGCTACCGCTTCGGTACCGGCTGGCCACGTTGCTGCTGAAGCCGCTGCTGCTGAAGTTGTTGCTGACAAGAAGTAATTCTGCCGCCGCAGCAATGCGGTAGTCGCAAGGAAAAACCCGCCAGGTTCGCCGCGCGGGTTTTTTTCCGCCTGTTTTCACCGATAATGCTTTCTTTTACATTGCAGACACAGCCATGCCCATACGCCTGATCGTCGGCCTCGGCAACCCGGGACCCGAATACGAACAAACCCGCCACAATGCCGGCTTCTGGCTGGTGGACAACCTTGCCAACAGCTTGCCCGGCACGCGTTTGCAGCGCGATTCGCGCTATAACGCCATGCTGGCGAAAACGTCCATCGGCGGCAACGAAGTCTGGCTGCTCGAACCGCTGACCTTCATGAACCGCTCGGGCCAGTCCGTGGGCGCGCTGGCGCGCTTTTTCAAGATCGCCGCCGATGAAGTGCTCGTCGTGCACGACGAACTCGACTTGATGCCCGGCATCGCGCGCCTGAAAAAGGGCGGCTCGGCCGGCGGCCACAATGGCTTGAAAGACATCACGGCCGCGCTGGGCACGCAGGATTACTGGCGCTTGCGCCTGGGCATCGGCCACCCGCGCACCCTGAGCCTGCAGCAGCAGGTGGCCGATTTCGTGCTGCACCGCCCGCGCCGCGAAGACCAGGAACTGATCGAGCAGGCGATCGACAAATCCTTGCAGGTCATGCCGCTGATCGTCGACGGCAAGTTCGAGGCGGCGACGATGAAGCTGCACACCGCGTAATTATTTCCCCGCCTTGCCGAAGCCGGCCATGATGGTTTTCGCCATCTGCTGCTGGCTGGCCTGGGCGCTGCTGCCGTCGCCCGCGTTGGCGGCGATCAGCAGGCCGTCGCCGCTGCCGGGCGCCAGCGCGATCAGTGCGTGCCAGTAGCCGTTCGAGCCAAGGTGAGTGAGCACTCGCTGCGGCGCTTGCGGTGGAAAGTGCATCACGCCCCAGCCCAAGGCCGCATGCGTGTCGCCCTGCGCCGTGTGCAGCAAGACATACGTTTCCTGTTTCAGCAGCCTGCCCTTGCCCTGCTCGCCATGCAGTTGATCGAGCGCAAACTTGGCCCAGTCTTGCATGCTCAGGTGAATTTCTCCATCGGGCGCCATCATCAGCGGATTGCTGGCCATCAAGCCGGCGATCGGCTTGCCTTTCTTGTGGCCCAGGTTCTGTCCGCGCACGGTGGGGCCGAAGGCGGCCCGCATGCCCAGCGGGCCGAACACTTCCGCCTGCATCAACTCCTCGTACGTCTTGCCCGTGACACGCTCCGCGATGGCGGCGGCGATCATGGCGCCGCTGTTCGAGTAATGCGATTCGCCGCGCGGCGCGGCCACGGGCGCGTCCGCCAGCGCGCGCTGCGCGTACTCCAGCCGCAGCAGCGGCAAGGGGCGCGCGTCCGTGTAGGTGGCATTGATCCATGTCTCGTCCGGATTGGGCGGCAGGCCGGCGCGGTGCGACAGCAGATCCATCAGGTTGACGTCGCGGTACTCGGCGCGCATGCCGGCACTCAGCGCGGGCAGCATGCTTGACAGCGGCGCGTCCCACGACAGCAGGCCCCGTTCCACCAGCCGCGCGATCAGGGTCACCGTCATGGCCTTGCCGTCGGAGCCGATATTCCACACGTCGTCGGCACGCACGGCGTCGTGGCCGTCATTGGCCCGTACGCCCGCCTGCGCCTGCGCCTCGATCTTGCCGTCGCGGATCACGAGTATGGCCATGGCCGGCACGCTCTTGTCGGCCAGCGCCTGTTGCAGCATGGCGTTCAAGTCATGGGCGCGGGCGGCGCCGCTGAGCAAAAAGGCGGTGCTGCAAACGAGTGCGGCAAGCAGGGTTTTCATGGTGTCTCCAGTCGATAGGGTAGGGTGAACATGTTAAAATGGTCGCAAAACATGATTTAATTATTGTTTTACGATAATTTATTCTAGCGACACTTGACGCTTTCGTATACTTTTAAATATGAAAAAAAATCAGACGGGACCGGCCCTACTGAGCCGGCGCGTGCGCTACGGCGTTTCGGGATTCTTTCTGCTGTACCTGCTGCTGACGGTGCTGGGCTGGCTGGCGCCCGCGCCGGCCGCGCAAGGCAGCCTGGGCGGCGCCGGCATGTATGAACTGTTGCTGCAATTGCAGAGCCAGCCATTCGAGCGCCTGGCCGCCATGCCCCTGTGGCAGCGGGGACTCGGTCTGGCGCTGGCCTTGCCAGCCTTGTGCGTGCTGGGCGATGCCGTGCGCCAGCTGGCCCTGGTGTTGCGCCAGTTCGAACAGGGCGTATATTTCACGCCGCAGGTGGCGCGGCACTTTCGCCGCTTCGCCGGCGGCTTGCTGCTGGGAACGGTGCTGACTTTGCTGGAACCGACCGTGCGCGGCATGCTGTTTGGCTTGCTGGAAGAGGGAACGCGCCAGTTGCGCCTGGTTATCGACATCACGGGCGGCGACCTGTGGACCTTGCTGCTGTGCTCGGTATTCTTTGCGCTGGCGCAAATCCTGCATGAAGGCCAGAGATTGGCCGATGAAAACAGCGGGTTCATCTGATGGGTATCGTCGTGCGCCTCGATCTGGTACTGGCCAGGAAAAAAGTGAAATCCAAGGAACTGGCCGCCTTTATCGGCATCACGGAGCAGAACCTGTCCCTCTTAAAATCGGGCAAGGTGCGCGGCGTGCGCTTCGATACCTTGTCGAAAATTTGCGAGATGCTCGAATGCCAGCCTGGCGACATCCTGGAATTCGATGCGTCGCAGCCGGACGACGGGGATGGCGACAGTTAGCGTCGCCGGGGCGGTTTTTTTGAAGAGTAGGGTGCATAGAGGTACAATTGACCCTTAGAGCATGAATACAGCAAGATTATCCAGAAAACGCCCGCAACGGCCGTTTTGCACCAGCCGCTTGCCGGCAATATTGATTATTTAAAGGTTTTCCATGAGTCTCCAATGCGGTATCGTCGGCTTGCCGAACGTCGGCAAGTCCACCCTGTTCAATGCACTGACGAAAGCCGGCATCCCGGCTGAAAACTATCCGTTCTGCACCATCGAGCCGAACGTCGGCGTCGTCGAAGTGCCGGATCCGCGCATGGATGCGCTGGCCGCCATCGTCAAGCCGGAACGCATGGTCAACGCCATCGTGGAATTCGTCGACATCGCCGGCCTGGTGGCTGGCGCATCGAAGGGCGAGGGCCTGGGCAACCAGTTCCTGTCGCACATCCGCGAAACGGACGCCATCGTCAACGTCGTGCGCTGCTTCGAAGATGACAATGTCATCCACGTGGCCGGCAAGATCAACCCGCTCGACGATATCGAAGTCATCCAGACCGAACTGGCGCTGGCCGACATGGGCACCGTGGAAAAAGCCATCCACCGCGAAAACAAGAAAGCCCGCTCGGGCGACAAGGATGCGGCCAAGCTGCTGGCCATCATGGAACGCATGATGCCGTACCTGAACGACGCCAAGCCGGTGCGCGCCATGGGCCTGGACGCCGACGAAATGGAACTGATCAAGCCTTTGTGCCTGATCACGGCCAAGCCGGCCATGTTCGTGGCCAACGTCTCCGACTCGGGCTTCACGAATAACCCGCTGCTGGACCAGCTGACGGCCTATGCGCAATCGCAGAACGCCCCCATCGTCGCCATCTGCGCGGCGCTGGAAGCGGAAATCGCCGACCTGGACGACGCCGACAAGGGCGCCTTCCTGGCCGACATGGGCATGGAAGAGCCGGGCCTGGACCGTCTGATCCGCGCCGGCTACAAGCTGCTGGGCCTGCAAACCTACTTCACGGCGGGCGTGAAGGAAGTGCGCGCCTGGACCATCCCCGTGGGCGCTACGGCGCCACAGGCGGCCGGCGTGATCCACACCGACTTCGAGCGCGGCTTCATCCGTGCCCAAACCATCGCCTATGACGACTTCATCGCTTACAAGGGCGAGGCGGGCGCGAAGGAAGCGGGCAAGATGCGCGCCGAGGGCAAGGAATACGTGGTCAAGGATGGCGACGTGCTGAACTTCCTGTTCAACGTCTAAGCTGTTTCAGCGATTGCCGGCGATTTCAGGACGTTGCTGATTCGCCCGGAAATGCCACATGTGCCCTCTGTTATGAGGGCATTTTCATTTCTGGATGTTGCGAAAGATTGCAATGCATTACAAAGGAAAAGTGGATACGCTGGTGTCTATGATTTTGGGCAGGTGTAAAAAAGTGTATATGATGAGTAAGCCCTAACTCTTGCCTCGATATGCTGACGCATGATGGTCAAGCCAGGCGTATTTCACAGCACATCCCGCGCGCAGTACGCCGCTGCTTCCTAGGAAACACCAACGGAATCCGGCGTGTCTTGGGCCTGCAAGGGATATCCAAATTGCGCAGCACGGCGATGCAGTTGCTTGCTAACCCGTGCTCTGTATTCTTGCTCGTATTGATCCGCCCCTGGATCGGTGTAGTTCATCCCGAAGTGCATAGCGTTATAGAACAGCACGGCGATTTTGCGCGCCGTCGCCGTCACGGTCTTTGCGTTGCCGATGCGTGCGGCAAGACGTCGATAGAACGCGCCCAAGGCCGAGGATTCCGGCCTCGGGCATCAACGGTCCGTTTGGCGCTTGGCTTCCTGCGTTCCGCGTGCCCTCATCGCGGCGATCAGCGACCACTCGTCGCCGCACGCCATTTTCGCATAGGCGTGGAAGCCATCCGGCGCCTCGCCGAGCGGGACATAGCCGAAAGACGTTTCGTCCAGCTTGTCCCACGCGCGGCGCACGATCTCCTGCTGAATTATTGGAAGCTGCTTCATGCAACAAATCTCCCCAGTCGTATGGCGCCGGCCTACTTTGCCGCCTGCTCCGGCGGAGAGTACTCGAACTCCAGCAGCGCGTCGTCAGGCCAGCTCTTGTCATGCACTGGCGGCACGAACACTTTGCCGTCGTTTTCCAGCAGGTTCTGCGGTAGTTGGGTACGGCGCCCGTCCGCGGTCAGATACATGGCGGCGATACGACGTGGGGCGAAGTAGTCGACCTTGATGCGCGAAGTCAGGCAGGGCTGGCCGGCAGCGTACATGAGCTTGCGGATCATATAGGGCGTCTCGTACTGTTCGACTGCCCAGCGCACCGCGCATTCGAGCCGCAGGTCGCCGAGGCGGCGGGCGTTGTCCGCCACGCCGGGTGTGCGCACGTCTGGCCGCCATCGGAAGGTACCCGGTTTGCGGTTGAGTAGCAATTCGGCGTCCTCCCTGGTGGCCGCTTCGCTGCGCGGCACGGTGAACGTGCCGTCGGCCGCGACCGGCACCGGAATGCTTAACTCGTCGCCGGCGATGCGCAGCTTGATGTCCTTGAGCGAGGCGTTGGCGGCCTTGGGCAGCAGCACGAAACGCAGCGTGGCGTCCGGTGCCAGCTGGCGTTGTTCGTCGAAGATGTCCAGTCCGGCCGTGAATGCGCGGTAGGTTTTCCAGTCCGGGTCCTTGGTGCTGCTGACGACTACCGCAGCCATGCCGGCATCGCTCTGGTCGGCTGCGCCGGATACGGGACACAGCAGCAGGCACGGCACGAACAGACCGGCAATCTGAGAAAGGCGTTTCATATATACCTCATGTAAGGATTACGATGACAAGGGGGGCGCGCTGTTCCCAGGGGAGAACGCGTTACCGTTGCCATGCTGCATGTGTGGCCAGATTTGTGCCAGGTTGCTGCCGTTGAGGTAACGGAAACTGACAGGCAGGCCGGTGCTATATGCCAGTCCCAGCTGACAAATACTCATCCATTGCTGGCTGAGAAAGGCGCTGGGCTGCTCGCGGTCGGATAGAGGCTCGCGGTCCTGGCATACCAGCAGGCCCGAACTGGTGCGTGAGAAAGTGCAAGGCGCCATCGGTCTGTGTATGCCCAGGCCGACCGCCTTCAGATACGCTTGCTTCAGCGTCCACAACTCCAGGAAGTGGTGGTAGCGCCGCGCTTCCGGACAGGCCTCCAGCTGCTCGAGGTCGGTGGCGCTGAAATGGGTACGGGCCGTGTGCATGAAGTTGGGATGCATCGGGAATACGGTTTCGACGTCGATGCCGAGCACAGATCCGCTGCCCACCGCCAGGGCCACGTGGCTGGCGCATTGGGCGAGGCTGAAATGTAGCGTGTCTTGGTCGGTCAGGCGGGCTCGGCCCCATTTGTCGCGCGCGAAACGGAGTTGTCCGGGCTCCCGCCCGGTATACGCACCCAGCACCACCCGTCGCAGCACGCGGCTTTGCAGATATTGCCATTGGCTTTGCGTTGGGCGCATGGCGCGCTTGCACTCGCCTTCAGCATCGCCCAGATAGGACAAATAACGCGGCAGCAAGGCTATTGGCGCCGGAATATCCAGTTCGAGCAGGTAGATTGCGATCGCGTCCCGCACCGGGTTGGCACGGATATCGATGAGGGCGGTGTCAGGCCACAGAATGGATTGGGACATGGGGCGTCAACTTATTGGCAACAACAATGGCCACATTATCTAGCGCAGGCAAGCCGGGCGTAACTAGTAGTTCTGATAAGTAGGAGCCTGAAGTTGACCCTTTTGGCTGGAATTGGCAGGCAAAGTCCGGGACGCCGGCCAAGGACATGCTTTATTCCTGAAATAGCGATTTCCGTGTGTCGGCCGCGCTTCGCCGGCCTTCAGGTACAGGATGCTGGCGGCGAGGGGGCAAGGTGAGTGTAGTTTGTAAGTCTACTTATGTTGATTTTTTAACTTAAGAAATTTGTATCATGGTAAAGTTAAAAGAGAGTAAAAATTATTTTAATAATAAATGTCTGCTCAGGGAGGCGCACATGCGCGATGGTATGTTGAACGGGTTTGCCGGCTTCTACGAGGGGCTGGCTGGAGCTTCTTGTGAGGCCGATGCCGTGTTGAAGCTGCAGGCCGGGGTCCAGAACCTTGGTTTCGACAAGGTCCTGTTCGCGGTTATCCCCCAGCCCAAGGTCAGCCAGGGCAATGTCTATCTGCGTAGCAATTACCCTGGCAAATGGCGGGAAGAGTACGACCGCCAGAATCTGCGCGCCGCCGATCCCACGGTCGGACACTGTTTTCAATCGATGTCGCCCTTCGTCTGGGTGCCGGACTCGTTCAAGACCACCGAGGAAAGCGCGTTGTACGAGGAGGCGGCTGGCCACGGCCTCAAGGCCGGCGTGACCCTGCCGGTTCACGGTATCGGCGGCGAAGTCGGCATGCTGACTTGTGTCCGGGATCAGGCACCGGGGGCCGGTTTCACGAATGACCTCAGCCAACAACTCGCTAACCTGACCCTGTTGCGCGACATCGCTTTCGACTCCATGCGTCGCTACATGCATGCTGCGCCGGTAGCGCAGGAGGCGCCGGTACTGACCGCGCGCGAGCTCGATTGTCTGCAATGGATGGTGGCTGGCAAAACGGCGTGGGAAATCGGACGCATTCTGAGCATTTCGGAGGCGGGAGTAAATTTTCATATCGGAAATCTTCGTACCAAATTCGGCGTTACCCGTCGCAATGACGTGGTGATCAAGGCAATTCGCCTTGGTCTCGTCAATATTCCCGGTTAGAGTCGGCCACCGCTGGCATCGTCGTCGCCCGAGCGCACCGCCAGCAGGTCGGCGTCGTCGATCACGCGCAGCAAGTACAGTCGCATCAGTATGAGCACCGGCAGCGGCATCGACTTGCCGCGCTCGAAGCGACTGCCGCGAGTCTGGGAAACGCCGAAGCGGCGCCAGAAGGCGGTCTGATTTTCGCGCATGATCTGGCGAAAGTCACGGATCAGATATTTATCACGCGTGGTGATCCAGTGCAGCTCGTCGCCACCATCGTCTGGCGTGGCGCTGCGCGACGACAGGACAACGCGTCTGGCCTGGATCGGTGCGCCGGCCGTGCGGCGCACCGAGGAAAGCTTGCTCATAATCGTACTCTGCTGGTTAAGCGGTGGCAGGTTGCCGTCGCATGGGTCGATGTCATCAATGGTCGGGTCCAAACAGTGCGGTGCGTGTCTTGGCGCCTAGATGAATCTCCAGAGCAACTGCCTTTTCTACACCGATCTGTAGGGGGGGACCCATGCGCGTGGTTTCCACTCCGCTGTGACGCAGCAGGCGCTCGACGGCGGTGGTGGTTACTGTCACATATTTGCTGATGCCCTGCGTATCGGCAAAGTTGACGATGCCGCGCATCGCTTCTTTGGCGCGCTCGGCAAAGCCAAAGCGGTTGTCGCCGTCGGTCTCGATCGCAAAGCGGCTCAGCTCCCAGATGTTCTCTTCTTCCGGCAGGGCTGCGCCTTGCACCAGTTCGGGGAAGGTGTCCTTCAGCATGTATGGGCCCAGGGTGGGCAGCATGCGCCAGCAGCCGCAGATGCGCTGGTCGCCGCCGCGGATGACCATGTAATGAGGTTCCAGCGCATCATAGCCGTCGATCTCCATGCCACCCAGGATCGGCACTGCCCAGCCCATGCGATCACGGAACACTTTGGCGCGCAGTACATGGATGGCGCGCAGTTCCACGCGGCTGAATTTATCGCGCTGTCCTATTTGAATCATCGAGCTCATGGTCATTCCCCTGTATGGTTGAATTTCACTAGTACGTTGACTGCGGTTGTCAAATTGCTGCGTTTGATGTAGCTACTTTATGCAAATTGGCTAAATCAAATAACTAGCGATCCAGCTAGTGAAACGGCCGCAACGGCCTAGCAGAACTTCTAGCGACAAGAGCCCGAATCCATGCATTGCCTTCCACCGCCCCTCAGTGAGCGCGGCACTAGCAAACTTGCTAGTAAAAATTTTCCCGTTATTTTGCGTTAATGCATCTCATTGGCGCGCTAGTCGCGGCGCCTCCAATCTCAACAGATACAGGTATTTGGATTGCGCCGCCGGCCATGCCGGGCACAGGTCCTCTTAGAAAAGGTTTGCATCATGCCCAATGATTTCCAACAAACGTTTCCTCTTTCGTCGGTGCAGAAGGTGATCTGGCTGGACCAGGCGCTGCATCCGGATTTGCCGATCTATAACGTCGGTATGGCATGGCAAATCCGCGGTGCGGTGGATGCCGCATTGCTGCGCCAGGCGATCAATCAGGTCGCCAATGCCAATGACGCGTTGCGCATGGTGCTGGACGACGAAGACGGCTTGCCGGTACAGCGCTTCCGTGACACGGTCGATGTGGCGCTGCCGGTCATCGATTTCTCCGGCCAGCCGGATGCCGATGCCCGGGCACGCGTCTATCTGGCGCAGGCATTCCGCCGCCCATTCGACCTGGCGCGCGGCGCGCTGTGGGAGGTGGAACTGGTGCGCACAGACGACTGCTGTTACTGGCTCAAGCGCTACCATCACCTGGTTACCGACGGTACTGGTTTGATCAATTTCCTGCACGCCGTAGCCGATGTTTACAACCGCCTGCTGGTGGACCCGCTGGCGGCAGCCGGCCCGGCCCCGTCCTACAGTGAATTTATCGCTGACGACTGCGCCTATCTGGACTCGCCCCGTTATGACCGCGACCGCCAGTTCTGGTGCGGACGTTATGCGCGCCTGCCGGAACCGCTGTTCGCGCGCCACGAGACCGAGATCACGGTCGATCTCGCCACAAGCGAACAGGTGCGCTGGACATTGCCGCGCGCGCAGTTCGACCGCTACACTGCCTTCGCCGCCGGCCATGGCCATGCGATTACTCACGTGATACTGGCCGCCCTCGGCGCCTACTTCGCCCGCGTCCACGAGGTCGAGGAGGTGGTGATCGGTGTTACCGTGCACAACCGGGGATCGGCGCGCCAGAAGAAGACCGTCGGTATGTTCTCGTCAGCCAGCCCGGTCGGCATCCGCGTCGATCCAAATGGCTCGTTCGTGGACCTGATGAACGAGGTGGCCGCCGAATTGCGGCGCTGCTACCGCCACCAGCGCTTTCCCATTGCCGAAATCAACCGCCACCTGCGAGTAGGGCAGCAGGGGCGCCGGCAGTTATTCGACATCACCTTGTCCAATATGGGTTTCGACGCCGTCGGCCAGCTCGGCGGCGCGCCGGCGCGGCTGGTACCGATGGACAACGGCTACGAGCATGCGCCGCTGGCCATCCTCATCCGCGACCACCATCCCGGCGAGGAGGTGATTATCGATTTCAACTACAACTCGCAGCTGTTCGCGCACGACGAAGTGGTGCGGATGCAGGCGCGCGTTGCGCTGCTGATGGAGGCCGCACTGGCCGATGAGGGCATGGCGGTGAGCCGCCTGCCGCTGCTGGATGCGCGGGAGAGCCGGCAATTGCTGGTCGATTTCAACGCCAATGCGGCGGCCCGCCCGCAAGGTGAACTGATACAGCAACTGTTCGAAGCGCAGGCCCTCGCCCGTCCGCATGCGGCCGCCCTGGCATGGGAAGGCGTCAGCGTGAGCTACGATCAGCTGAATCGCCGCGCCAACCGCCTCGCGCACCAGTTGCGTGGCCTCGGCGTACGGCCGGATGACCGCGTCGCCATTTGCGTCGAACGCGGCATCGACATGATCGTCGCCGTGCTGGCGACCTGGAAGGCGGGCGCCGCCTATGTGCCGCTCGATCCCGCCTATCCAGGCGAGCGCCTGGCTTACATGGTCGAGGATGCCGCGCCCGTGGTGGTGCTGACGCAACAGGCGCTGCGGGCGCTGGTGCCGGCGCCCGCAGCGCAGGTGGTGCTGCTCGATGCGCTGGACGACACGTTGGCGGCCTTGCCGGACACCAACCCCGATCCTGCCGCCAGCGGCCTGCGCGCCGAGCACCTGGCGTATGTCATTTACACCTCCGGTTCCACCGGCAAGCCGAAAGGCGTGATGAACCAGCATGCCGGCCTGTGCAACCTGGCGCACACCCTCATTGCCGACTTCGGCGTGGGACCGGACAGCCGCGTATTGCAGTTTGTCTCGTTCAGCTTTGACGTCTGCGTCTCCGAAATCGTGATGGCGCTGGGCAGCGGCGCCACGCTATGCCTGGCTTCGCCGGATGCGCTGCTGCCGGGAGAAGCGCTGGCGCGCACCCTGCAGGAAAGCGACATCACCCACGTCAGCATGCCGATGGCCGCACTGGCGGCCCTGCCGCGCGACGCCGATCTGGGCAGCCTGCAGGCCCTGATCGTCGGCGGCGAAGCCCTGCCGCCGGCGCTAGCTGACCACTGGGGTGGCAAGTACCGTCTGTTCAACGCCTATGGACCTACCGAAGCCACCGTGTGCACGACAGCCTATCGCCACGTTGCCGGCCGCCACTGCGACGCGATTCCGATCGGCCGTCCGCTGGCCAACACCCGCATTTATATCCTGGACCGTCATCTGCGGCCGGTGCCGGTGGGCGTGGCGGGTCAGATCTACATCGGCGGTGCCGGTGTCGCGCGCGGCTACCTCAATCGTCCGGAGCTGACAGCGGAACGCTTTGTCGCGGATGAGTTTTCCGGCCTTCCTGAGGCACGTATGTACCAGACCGGCGACCTGGCGCGCTGGCTACCGGACGGCAATATCGATTTCATTGGCCGCAACGACTTTCAGGTCAAGATTCGCGGCTTTCGCATCGAGCCGGGCGAAATCGAAGCGCGCTTGGCCGCTTGCCCGGGGGTACAGGAAGCGCTCGTCGTGGCGCGTGAGGACGCGGCGGGCGAGCCGCGCCTGGTTGCCTACCTGACGGCGAGACCCGGCGTCGTGCCGGGAGCGGCGGACCTGCGCGCCGCGCTGGCGCGGGATCTGGCCGAACACATGCTGCCGGCTGCCTTTGTGGTGCTGGAGGCCTTTCCGCTCACCCCGAATGGCAAAATCGACCGCAAAGCCCTGCCGGCTCCCGATCAGTCGGCGGTGGCGACGCGTGCCTATCAGGCGCCGCAAGGCGCCGTCGAGGAGGCCGTGGCCCGCATCTGGCGCGAACTGCTCAAGCTTGAGCGTATCGGCCGCCACGACCAGTTCTTTGAACTGGGCGGGCATTCCTTGCAGGCGGCGCAACTGGCGGCGCGCGTGCGTCAGGTATTGGGACGCGAAGTGACCCTGCGCACGCTGTTCCAGCATCCCGTGCTGGCGGCATTCGCCGCCGTGGTGGCCGATGCTCCACGCAGCGTAGCCGACCTCATCACCACGGTCGACCGCAGCCAGCCGCTGGCCTTGTCCTATGCACAGCAACGCCTGTGGTTCCTCGATCAGCTTGATCAGGCCGCCGGCGCGGCCTATCACATGCCGGCCGCGTTGCGCCTGCATGGCAAACTGGACAAGCCGGCCCTGAAAGCCGCGCTGGATCGCGTCGTGGCGCGCCACGAGAGCCTGCGCACCACCTTTGCGGACTTCGAAGGGCAGACTGTGCAGACGATCGCCGCCGCGGACAGCGGCTTCACCCTGCACGAGTGCGATCTGAGCCAGATGTCCGGCCACGAGCGCGAGTACGCCGTGCAGCGTCGCTCCGACGCCGAAGCGATCGGGGCCTTCGACCTGGTCAACGGCCCCTTGATCCGTGGGCAGCTGTTGCGCCTGGCCGAGGACGAACACGTGTTGCTGATCACCCAGCACCACATCATCTCTGACGGCTGGTCGCTCGGTGTGCTGGTGCGCGAAGTCAGCGCCCTCTATACGGCCTTCAAACGGGGCGCGGCCGATCCGCTGCCGCCGCTGGCAATCCAGTACGCCGACTACGCGGCCTGGCAGCGCGACTGGCTGCGCGATGGACCTCTGCGGACGCAAAGCGCCTTCTGGAAGGAACAACTGGCGGGCGCGCCGGCACTGCTGGAGCTGCCGACCGACCGTCCGCGTCCGGCGCAGCAAAGTTACGCCGGCGGCGCAGTGCCCCTGAGACTGGATGCGGAACTGACGTCCGGCCTGAAAGCGCTGAGCCAGAAACATGGCGCCACCCTGTTCATGACCCTGCTGACGGGCTGGTCGATCCTGCTGGCGCGTCTGTCGGGTCAGCACGATGTGGTGGTGGGCACGCCGATCGCCAATCGCCAGCGCGCCGAGGTCGAAGGCCTGATCGGTTTCTTCGTCAACACGCTGGCGCTGCGCGTCCAGGTGGACGATGACCTGAGCGTGGCGCAGCTGCTGGCCCGGGTGAGTGCCGACACGCTGGCTGCCTATGACCATCAGGATATACCGTTCGAACAAGTGGTGGAAGTGGTGCAGCCTGTGCGCAGCATGAGCCATAGCCAGCTGTTCCAGGTGCTGCTCAATCTGGACAACGCACCGGGCGAACGCACCCTGCACCTGCCCGATCTGGCGATCGAGATGCTCGATCCGGCCCACATCACCACGCACTTCGACCTGAGCCTGGCATTGGCGCACGAGGAAAGCGCCGCTGGCGCCACGCTCGTCGGCTACCTTGAATATGCCAGCGACCTGTTCGACCCGTCGACGATTCAGCGCATGGCTGCGCACCTGGACACCTTGCTGCGCGCCATGGTGGCCGACGACGCCAGCCCTGTCAGCCGCTTGACGCTGACCACCGAGGTCCAGCGCGACCAGTTGCTGTTGGCGTTCAACGATACGGCGCGGGCCTATCCCGAGCACCAGCTGATCCACGAATTGTTCGAAGCGCAGGCCTTGGCCCGGCCCCAGGCGCCAGCGCTGGTGGATCAGGGTGTCACCCTGAGCTACGGCGCGCTGAATCGCCAGGCCAACCAGTTGGCGCATTACCTGCGCGCCCAGGGTGTCCAGCCGGATGACCGCATCGCTATCTGCATGGAGCGCGGCAGCGCCATGCTGATCGGCTGGCTGGCCATCCTCAAGGCGGGCGCCGCCTATGTGCCGCTGGATCCCGGCTACCCGGCCGAGCGCCTGTCCTTCATGCTTGACGATTGCGCGCCCGTGGCCATCCTTGTTCAGGCCGCGCTGACGCCGGTGCTGCCAGCCACCTCTATCCCGATCCTGGCAACTGATGAACCGGCCATCGCGCAGGTGCTGGCCGCGCAGCCGGACACGGATCTCGATGCCGCCGCCATCGGCCTGCGCGCCAGCCACCTCGCCTACGTGGTGTACACCTCCGGTTCCACCGGCATGCCGAAGGGCGTCATGGTCGAGCACCGCAATGTGGTGCAACTGGTGATCAACGAACCTTGCGTGGAGATCACGCCGGCCGATTGCATGGCCTATTGCGCCAATCCCGCCTTCGACGCATCGACCTGGGAAGTCTGGGGCGCCCTGCTCAACGGCGCAAAACTGCTGGTGGTGTGCCAGCAGGATCTGCTCGATCCTGCCGCCTTCGGCGCGCTGCTCGACAGGGAGGCGGCCAGCATCGTGCAATTGACCGCCGGCCTGTTCCACCAGTACGCGGAGGCGCTGGCGACGTCATTCTCGCGTCTCAATTACCTGCTGTTCGGCGGCGACAAGGTCAACCTGACGACGGTGGCGCAAGTGTTTCGCAACAGCCGGCCACGCCATCTCGTGCACACCTACGGTCCGACCGAGACGATCGCCTTCACCGTTACCTTCGAAGTCGACGAATCGGTGATCGATGCTCATGTGCTGCCGATCGGCCGCCCGATCGCCAATACGCGGGTCTACATCCTGGACCGTCACCTGCAGCCGGTGCCGGTCGGTGTGGCGGGCGAGATGTATATCGGCGGTGCAGGCGTTGCCCGCGGCTACCTGAACCGCGTTGAACTGACGGCCGAACGCTTTGTCGCCGATCCGTTTTCCGATCAGACGGACGCGCGCCTGTACAAGACCGGCGACCTGGCACGTTGGTTGCCAGACGGCAATATCGAGTTCATCGGCCGCAACGACTTCCAGGTTAAGCTGCGCGGCTTCCGTATCGAGCTGGGCGAGATCGAGACGCGGCTCGCGGCTTGCGCTGGCGTCAGGCAGGCGCTGGTCATGGCCCGCGACGACGTTGCCGGCGACAAGCGGCTGGTCGCTTACCTGACCGCGCAGGAAGGCGTGACGCTGGATGTGGCCGCCTTGCGCGCCGAGCTGGCGCGGCACCTGGCCGACTTCATGCTCCCGGCCGCCTTCGTGGTGCTCGATACCTTCACGCTCACCCCGAACGGCAAAGTTGACCGCAAGGCGCTACCGGCGCCGGACCGTTCCGCCGTGGTGGTGCGCGACTACGAAGCGCCGCGCGGCGCGATGGAGGAAAGCGTGGCCCGCATCTGGCAGGCGCTGCTCAAGCTTGAACGCATCGGCCGCCTGGACCATTTCTTCGAACTGGGCGGACACTCGCTGCTGGCCGTGCAAATGATGGCGCGCCTGCGCCAGGAGCTTGGCCGCGAGCTGGGCCTGCGGGAGCTGTTTCTGCACCCGACCTTGTGCGACTTCGCCGCCGCTGCTGAAAATGCCGGCGCCGCCGCCGCCAGTATCGCACCGGTCGACCGGCACCAGCCTCCGCCGCTGTCGTTCGCCCAGCAGCGCCTGTGGTTCCTCGACCAGCTCGATCACGCTGCCGGCGCCGCCTACCATATGCCGGGCGCGCTGCACCTGCGCGGTGCGCTGGATAAGGCCGCGCTGAAAGCCGCGCTGAACCGCATCGTGGCGCGCCACGAAAGCCTGCGTACCACCTTTGCCGAGATCGATGGCCAGACGGTGCAGGTGATCGCCGCGCCGGCAGCGGGCTTCACCTTGGGCGAGCATGACCTGAGCCACCTGTCCGGCCGCGCCCGTGATGCTGCGCTGGCCGACATCAGCAGCATGGAAGTGGCGCGGCCGTTCGACCTGTCTGCTGGCCCGCTCATCCGCGGCCAGTTGCTGCGCTTGTCCGAAGATGAGCACGCCCTACTGATTACCCAGCACCACATCGTTTCCGATGGCTGGTCGATGGGTGTGCTGGTGCGCGAAATCAGCACCCTGTACGCTGCTTTTACCCAGGGCCGCGACGATCCGCTGCCGCCGCTGGCGATACAGTATGCCGACTACGCAGTCTGGCAACGCGGCTGGCTGCGTGGCGAGGCGTTGCGGGCGCAGACAGCGTTCTGGAAGGAACAACTGAGCGACGCGCCAGCGCTGCTGGAACTGCCGACCGATCATCCGCGTCCGGCGCGGAAAAGCTATGCCGGCGGCAGCGTGCCGCTGCGCCTTGACGCCGACGTCACGGCGGCTTTGAAAGCGCTGAGCCAGAAGCATCAGACCACGCTGTTCATGACGCTGCTGGCCGGCTGGGCCGCGCTGTTGGCGCGCCTGTCGGGACAAGACGACGTGGTGATCGGCACCCCGGTCGCCAATCGTCAGCGCACCGAGGTCGAGGACTTGATCGGCTTCTTCGTCAATACGCTGGCAATGCGCGTCAAGCTGGATGGCGAGCCGAGCGTGGCGCAACTGCTGGCTCAGGTCAAGGCCCACACGATGGCTGCCTACGATCATCAGGATCTGCCGTTTGAGCAAGTGGTGGAAATAGTGCAGCCGGCGCGCAGCATGGGCTACAGCCCGCTGTTCCAGGTCGCGATCAATCTGGACAGTGGCGACCAGGAGGGCACGCTGGCGCTGCCCGGCCTGACAGTGAGCAATATGGCGCAAGCCCATGTGACCAGCCGCTTCGATCTCAGCCTGATGCTGAGGGATGACGGCGATACCATCAGCGGTGCCATCGAATATGCCAGCGATCTGTTCGACGTGTCGACGATCCAGCGCCTGGCCATGCATCTGGAAACGCTGCTGTTCGCCATGACGGTCAATGACGGCGCGACGGTGCGCCGCCTGCCGATTCTCACCGCCGCCCAGCGCATCCAGGTGCTGGAGTCGTTCAACGATACCGCCCGCGAGTATCCGCAGCACAAGCTGATGCACCAGTTGTTCGAGGAGCGGGTACAGGAGCATCCGGCGGCGATTGCGCTGGTCTGCGAAGGCGCGAGCATGAGCTACGATGAACTCAATCGGCGTGCCAACCAGCTGGCGCATTATCTGCTTGCGCTGGGTGTGCAGCCGGATGACCGGGTCGCCATCTGCATGGAGCGCGGCAGCGCCATGGTCATCGGCTGGCTCGGCATCCTCAAGGCTGGCGCCGCCTATGTGCCGCTTGAATCGAACTATCCGGCCGACCGGCTGTCGGCCATGTTGGCCGACAGCGGACCGGTGGCGTTGCTGACGCAGGCATCGCTGGCGGAACGCATGCCGCCGACTGGCGTGCGCGCGATCATCGTCGATGGCGAAGCAGACGCCCACGCCATCGCCAGCCAAGCCCAAGGCGATCCGGACGCGGCGGCGGCTGGCCTGGCTGCGCACCATCTTGCCTATGTGATCTATACCTCCGGTTCGACTGGCATGCCCAAGGGCGTGATGGTGGAGCACCGCAATGTAGTGCAGCTGGTAATAAACAATTCATTTGCCGAGATCGGCCGCGATGATGTGATTGTTCACTGCGCCAATCCCGCCTTCGACGCCTCGACCTGGGAAGTCTGGGGCGGCCTGCTCAACGGTGCGCGGGTGCTGATCGTGCCGCAGACCGTGCTGCTCGACCCGGTGCGGTTCACGAACCTGCTGCTGGCTGAAGGTGCTACCGCAGCCTTTATGACCATCGCGCTGTTCAACCAGTACGCCGAGGCGATGAGCGAGCTGCTGCCGCGCATGCGATACGTACTGTTCGGCGGCGAGAGGACTGACCTGAGCCGTATCAAGGGTGCCCTGCGCAGCGGCCCGCCAGAGCATTTCGTGCACTGCTACGGACCAACCGAAACCACGACCTTCGCCACCGCCTTCGATATCCCGGGCATCGCCGATGACGCCCACACCCTGCCGATTGGCGGCCCGCTGGCCAACGCCCAGGTGTACATCGTTGATTCCTACCTGCAGCCCGTGCCGGTCGGCGTGGCGGGCGAAATGTACATCGGCGGCGCCGGGCTCGCGCGGGGCTACCTGAATCGCCCGGACTTGACGGCAGAGCGCTTCGTCACCGATCCGTTCAGCGACCGCGAAGGCGCGCGCCTGTACAAGACCGGCGATGTCGCCCGCTGGTTGCCGGACGGGACTATCGAATTCATCGGCCGCAACGACTTCCAGGTCAAGATCCGCGGCTTCCGCATCGAGCTGGGCGAGGTCGAGGCGCGGCTGATGGCCTGCGATGGCGTGCGCGAAGCGCTGGTCATGCTGCGTGAAGACCTGCCGGGAGAGAAGCGGCTGGTGGCCTATCTCACTGCCCAGCCGGGCGCACTGCCGTCACCAGGCGATCTGCGCCACGCGTTGAGTGTGCATCTGGCCGAATACATGGTGCCGAGCTGCTTTGTCGTGCTCGATGTTTTTCCGCTCAATGCGAACGGCAAGATTGACCGCAAGGCGCTGCCGCTGCCGGATGTCGCGGCCAGTGCGTTGCGCGATCACGAAGCCCCGGTCACCGATGCCGAATGCGAGCTGGCACTGATCTGGCAGGAGCTGCTGGGACTGGAACGCGTGGGACGCCAGGACAACTTCTTCGAGCTGGGCGGCCATTCGCTGATGGCGGTGCAGTTGATGGGGCGCGTGCGCGCGGTCTTCCAGATCGAGATTTCCCTGACGGATTTGTTCGGCAGCCCGGTGCTGAGCCAGCTGGCCGAGGTGATCACCACCCTGCAGTTTTCGCTTTTCCTGGGTGAGGAAATGGAACGCATGAAAAACGACCTTGGCAATTTATCCGAAAGCCAATTGCTGGAAATTCTGAATAAAGAGACCTCCACAGATGAATAAGCCACATACCGATCTGCAGCAGTTGCAGCAGGCTATCCTGATGCAGCGTTTGCAAAAACGCATCAAGCAATCCGCCACGCGCGAGCAGACGCGCATCGAATTCGCGGATCGGCAGCAGCCGTTGCTGCTGTCGTACGCCCAACAGCGGCTGTGGTTCCTGACCGAACTCGATCGCGCCGCCAGCATCGCCTACCATATCCCGGCGCAATTGCGGCTCAAGGGAAGTTTGAACCAGACGGCGCTGAAGGATACGCTCGACCGCATCGTGGCGCGCCACGAAAGCCTGCGCACGACCTTTGTGAATGTCGATGGCGCGCCGGTGCAGCGCATCGCCGCAGCCGGTGCCGGCATGGCGCTGGAACAGCGTGACCTGCGCCATCTGCCGCCGCGCGAACGCGAGATCGCCGTACAGCGCTTCTCGGACGAGGAAGCGGTGCGGCCTTTCGACTTGGCCGCCGGCCCGCTGATACGCTGCCAGTTGCTGCACCTGGCCGAGGATGAACATGTATTGCTGTTGACGCAGCATCATATCGTCTCCGACGGCTGGTCGATCGGCGTGCTGGTGCGCGAGATCAGCACGCTGTACGCCGCCTTCAGCGCTGGCCAGGCCGATCCGCTGCCGCCGCTGGCGATCCA